>NZ_JCAQOY010000007.1:0-431001 GCF_059567925.1 Paraburkholderia sp. BGA-UO-ETr-F21
CAACAGGTTTTTCTAACTTTCTCAACCCGCCCACTCCGCTGAAAGCCTTGCCACTACTGGCTCTCCCGCCCCCCGCGCTCCGTTCTCCGAAGCACGAAAGAGCGAGATTCTAGCGAGCCGGCCAGCACCTTGCAAGCGTTATTTTGATATGCATGGATTGCGCCAGAAACGATGCGGAAACGACGAACGAATCAGAAGACGAGGAAGCGCGCATAGGGCCAAAGCCGCCTCAATCAAACCACCCTCAAACCACCCTCAAACAGACCTTGAACAGTTCAAGCAGCTCAAACACCCTCAAGCGGTTCAAACAGCCGCGTGTTTAAGCATCGCTCGCTCGACAACGCCCAGATAGTGCGCGAGATCCGGCGTCGCGCGGTTCTCTTCCTTGGCGAGATCGTCCCATCTGCGCAGGCGCAACGCGTCTTCCGCGTGAGGCTTCTGCAGAAACGCCTCCGCCTCCTCCTTGCTGAAGATGCCGCCCTGCAATTCCAGGCTTCGCACGGAATCGGCGGAAAGCTGGCCAAAATAGGTATCGTCGATGGCGCACAGGCAGCGCTTGGCGTCGACGTGCAGCCGAATCGGCTCCAACACCGCCTCCGACAACACCGGCCGCAGGAACGGCAGCGCGAAATACTGATGCAGATCGTCAATGCCCCGCTCCGTCGGCGTCTCACCCTGCAGATTGAGCAGGTGGCCGAGGTCGTGTAGAAACGCCGCGGCGACCAGTTCCTCGTCAGCGCCAGCCTCTTCCGCCAAAAAGCCGCTCTGCAAGGCATGTTCGAGCTGCGTCACCGGCTCGCCGCTATAAGCCAGATTGCCGTACTGTTCAAACAGGGAACGGATGTCCTTCACACTCAATGCCACGCTATCACTCCCACGGTAATGAAAAGGTCTTCAGATTGGTGAAGCTCTTCATGGCTTCCTGAACACCTTCCTTATAGCCAAGCCCGGAGTCCTTGATGCCGCCGAACGGCGTCAGCTCGATCCGGTAGCCGGGCACTTCCCATACGTTGACCGTCCCCACGCGCAATTCGTTGATGAACCGCGTGATCGCATCCTGCCGGTTTGTGCACACGCCTGACGACAACCCGAACGGCGTGCCATTGCTGATGCGGATGGCGTCGTCGAGCGTGTCGAAGGTGATGATCGGCGACACCGGCCCGAAGGTTTCCTCGCGCACGAGTGTCATGGAAGGATCGACGCGGTCCAGCACCGTCGGCGCGTATAGCGCGCCGTTGCGCTGGTTGCCGCCCAGCAGACGCGCCCCGCTCGCCACCGCCTCGTTCACACGTGTCTCGAAGAGCTGCGCCGCGGCGACGTCGATCACGGTGCCCATCTGGTTCGACGCATCGAACGGATCGCCGAAAGACCAGGCCCGCGTCTTCTCGACGACCAGATCGGTGAAGTCCGCAGCCACGCTCTTTTGAACCAGCATCCGCTTGACCGCGGTGCACCGCTGCCCGGAGTTCTTGTACGAGCCCTGCACGGCAAGCGTCGCCGCGCGGTCGAGATCGGCGTCTTCGAGCACGATCAACGGATCGTTGCCGCCCAACTCCAGCACTACGCGCCGGTAAGCAGCCTTTCCCGCAATGTATTTGCCGATCGCCACACCGCCCGTGAACGTGACGAGCTCCGCCAACGGATGCGTGATCAATTCATCGGCGATTTCGCGCGGGTCGCCGGTCAGCACCTGCAGCATCGGCGCGGGCAAACCGGCTTCGTATAGAACGTCGGCGAGATAGAGCGCCGACAGCGGCACCTTTTCCGACGGTTTCAGCACCACCCGATTATTGGTCGCGATGGCCGGCGCGATCTTGTGCGCAACCTGGTTCATCGGATGGTTGAACGGGGTAATCGCGACGATCACGCCCGCCAGCGGCTCGCGCTGTGAAAACACGCGCCGCTTCTTGCCATGCGGCGTCAGATCGCAGGAAAAGCTCTGCCCATCGTCACGCAACGCTTCGATTGAGGCGAACTTGAACACATCGGCCACGCGGCCGATCTCGTAACGCGAGTCCTGCTTCGACAAACCGGATTCGAGCGAAATCAGATCCGATGCCTCTTCGGTGCGCTCACGCATGAGCGCCGCCGCGCGTTCGAGAATCTGCGAGCGTTCGTAACGCGTGAGCTGAGCCTGATAGGCTGCCGCATATTCGAACGCAGCGCGCACGTCGTCGACGCTCGCCAACGGGACCGTACCCACGCGTGTTCCCGTATAAGGATCGAACACGTCGAGCGTGCGCGAGCGCGTCACGCGTTCGCCTTTGAGCCGCAGCGCTTCCGCCCGAAAAGCCGGATGGTCCCGCAGCGTGGCGTTCATGATGCCGACACGCGATTCAAGGCAATGTCGAAGATATCGAAGTTACGCAGTCGCTTGCCGCCATTGCCGGCACTGCTGGACGGCAACCCTTCGACACGCCGGTTGAACAGCAGCGGCACTTCCTGCTCGGAGATACCGCCGTGCGAGCGCAACGGCACGGTCAGGCCCGACAGGTCGTGCTCATCGCGCCGTGTGCCGAGCACGACATGCTTCGTGCTGACCACGACGATATCGCCGACGCGGTCATTCGGCAGTTCGAAGCGCTTGCACGCCGCGCGGTTGTCGAGCACGGTTTCGATCCCTTGCATGCCGCCGATCCTTTCGATCACCTGCGCGACGCTGACATCGCGCGGCAGATAAATCGTTGCGAACGAGCCGAGCGCGCCGTGATGCACCACGTACGGATCCGTGATCGGCAAAATGACACGCGCGCGGCCGGCGCCGAGCCACTCGTCCAGCACGTCTTGCAGATAGATCACATTCGGCTCGCCGGTCTGCGGATCGTGCTTTGCGTTCATGCCATGATCGGCGGTCAGGCCGATCACCCAGCCGAGCGCGTCGAGCTTTGCAAGATAGCCGTCCATCATCGCGTAGAACGCGTTCGCGCCCTCGGTGCCGGGCGCGAACTTGTGCTGGATGTAATCAGTCGTCGACAGATACATCAAATCGAGCTTGCGCGTTTGCGCGAGCCGCACGCTGGCGGCGAACACGAACTCGGACAACCCCGCGCTGTAGACGTCGGGCACCGGCAAGCCGACCAGATCAAGGACTTCGTCGATGCCGTTTTCTTCCAGCGTTACCTTGTCGGCTTTTTCCGCCGAGAAGCAGATGCCCTTCAACTGCCAGCCGAGCAGCCGGCGCAGTTTGTCTTTCGCGGTGACCACGGCCACCGCGGCGCCGGCTTCGGCGGCAGCGGCCAGCAAGGTGCCGGCGCGCAAATACGCGGGATCGTTCATCATCACTTCCGCGCCCTCGCCGCCGTTCGCGTCCGGATCCCAGAAGTAATTGCCGCAGATGCCGTGCACCGAAGGCGGCACGCCGCACACGATCGAGAGATTGTTCGGGTTGGTGAACGACGGGATCACGCAGTCGCCCTTGAACGCGCCGCCGCCTTTAAGCATCTTGCCGATGAACGGCGCAACGCCCGCCGCGACCGCGGCTTCGAGATAGTCGAACTCGCAACCGTCGACGCACACCACGACCGTCGGTTGCGAAGGTAGCCGGTAGCGGCGGCCGTTGACTTCGATCGTGCGTTCGTTCGTGCCTGTGTTCGTGCCTGTGCTCGTATTTGCCATCGTTGCCTTCCATGCGTGCGGGGCACGCGTGTTGTGGTCAGTCAGTTGCCAGTCTTTTATTCGTTCGATGCCGGCGGCATCCGCACCACGCCCAGCGTTCCTTCCGGTTCGCATGCCGCATGGGCGCGCTGCAAGCCGCCGTTCACGTGCGCATGCATCAACGCCGCGGCCTGCTCGGGCTCGCGCGACGCCAGCGCCGTCAAGATCGCGCGATGCTCGGCCAGCGAGCGCTCCATCGCATCGGCATGCACGACCAGAGCGGCACGCCGAAACAGACTCAACTCGCACACCAGCCTTCGGTATGTCTCATACAGCTTCAGATTGCCCGATGCCGCTACCAGCGCATCGTGAAATGCCACATTCGCGCGCGCGTACGCATCGTGATCCTGGGCGTCGAGCGCCGCGCGCATGGCGTCGAGCCAATCGCGCAACTCCGCGAGCTTGCGCGCATCGATACTCACCGCCAGCATCCGGCACGCCGCCTCTTCCAGCACCGCGCGCACCGCGTAAATCTCGTCGGCTTCCGCCAGCGACACCGTCCGCACGAACACGCCGCGGTTCTTCTCCGTACGCACGAGGCCGGCCTGCTCCAGCGCGCGAAACGCCTCGCGCACCGGACCGCGCGACACCTGCAGCCGCGTCGCCCAGTCGGCTTCGTTGAGCTTGTCGCCGGGCGCGAGCGCCCCCTCGATGATGTGCCGTTCGATTTCGTCGCGAACCAGCGTGGTCAGCGAATGCCTGCGCACAACCTCGATCGGATCGACAGAAGCAGTTTGCATATATTCGGTCATTTCGACAATTTTTGCCACATCGATTAGTGCAGGCCCGCCGTCGAGGCGCGCCTGCTGACGCATCAGAAGTTGCCCGTCAGTCCGCCCGACGGCGCGGAACACGCGCCGCGATCAACAACAGCGCAGCCAGCGAGACCAGCAGAAGAATCAGCGACAGCGCGGAGGCCGGCAGGTAATAGCCGCGCTCCACCTGCCCGACGACCACGATCGGCACCGTCGCGAAGCCCGGCGGATACACGGTGAGGGTGGCGCCGAGTTCGCCGAGCGAGAGTGCGAAACCCAGCGCGAGACTCGCGCGGATCGCCGGCACCAGTTGCGGCAGCACGACCCGGCGCAACACCATCGAAGGCGGCGCACCGAGGCTTGCCGCCGCTTCGCGCAGAATCGTCAGCTCCGGACGCAACGCGGCGGCGGCGCAGCGGTAGCAGAACGGCAGCACCAGTGCGAGCTGCACGAACACGACGATCGCCGCGGAGCTCGACAGATCGAACGGACGCTTGTGATACGCGATCAGCACCGCGAGCCCGAGCACCACGCTCGGTACGCCGTTGGGCATCATCGCAATGGTGTCGACGAAGGCGCCGAGGCCGCGGCGGTCACGCCCTTCGAGCGCGAGCGCGAGCCACAGGCCGAGAATCGTGCCAAGCACCGCGACGCCCATGCCGATTTCGAGGCTGGTGGTGAGCGCGTCGAAATCGCTCGAACCGAGACGCTCAAACCAGCGCATGCTGAAGCCATCGGGCAGGATCGTGCCAGACCAGTGCGCGGCCACGCTCGAGAGCGCGACGACCAGCACCGGCAACACGAACAGCCAGAAGCACAGCAATGCGGCAAAACCGAGAAACAGGCCGCCGAGCATGCGCACCACCAGGCTGCGGCGCACCGGCCGGGCTTTCTTGTGCATGACCGGCAAAACGGTCGGGTCGAGTTCAACGGCCATGGCCCGCTCCTTTCACCTTGCGACGGTTGACCTGGCGGTACAACGCGTACAGCGACAAAGACATGATCAGCATCACGACCGCGCCGGCCGCGGCGGTCGGCAGATCGAGATCGACCGTGGCGGAGCTGTAGATCGCCACCGGCAGCGTGATCAGGTGCGCGCTGCCGAGCACGAGCAGAATGCCGAACTCGTTGAGCGTGAGCAGAAAGCAGAGGATCGTGCCCGCGGCGATGCCCGGCCATGCGAGCGGCAGGATCACCTTGAATGCGACCATCCAGCCGTTCGCGCCGAGACTGCGGGCGGCTTCGATCAGGCGCATGTCGAGCGTGGCGAACGAAGCCAGCGTGGGACGCACCACGAACGGCGCGTAGAACACGACTTCCGCGAGAATCACGCCGCCTACGCCGAACAGGAAATCGAGCGGCGGCGCCTGCAGATGAAAAAGCCGCTGCAAGCCGATGCTGACGGAACCTTGCGAGCCGTACAGAAAGATCAACGTGAACGCGACCAGAAACGACGGGAACGCGACGAACAGTTCGAGAAAACGCGTGATCATCCGCGCGCCGGGGAACGGCTTGAAAAACAGGATCGACGCCAGCGCGACGCCAAGCAGCGACGCGAGCCCGGCACTGGCGAACAGGATCCACAGCGTCGTGCCGATCACGCCGCTCGTTTCCGGATTGCCGAAGAACGCCGAATAGGCGTGCAGGCTCAAACCGTGCGGGCCGGTCAGACTGAGCAGCACCAGACGCACGAGCGGATAGATCACCAAGGGCCCGAGCACGACCACGGCGATGAACAGCAAATGCCATTGCGCGACGCGTTCGCGGCGCTTCACCGCGGCGCTATGCGAGGCGGCGCTGGCGCTGCGGCGCGCGGCGGCGGCATCGGCGGCGGCCGTGCCGAGCGGGTTGGGCGTATCAGGGGTTGATAAGGACGACATCGTCAGCCTCGTAACGCAGGGAAACACGCGCGCCCTTCTCCGGCATCATGCCGTGGCCGCGCTGCATGGTGACGAGCACCGGCTCGTTGGGCATGGCGTCCAGTGCAACGGATATCGACAACACCGCGCCGTACCATTCAACCGAGGCGATCGTGCCATGCAAGTGCCCTTCGCCGAGCGGCACGATACGCAACGCCTCGGGACGCAGACAGGCCACGCGCTCGCGCTCGTTATAGCGCGCGTCGCTCATGCTGAACGCGATCTGCGGCGGCAGCAGATTGGCCGCGCCCAGATAACGCGCGACAAACCCGTCGGCCGGCGTGTCGTACAACTGCTGCGGCGTGCCGAGTTGCGCGATGCGGCCTTCGCGCATCAGCAGCGTGCGGTCGGACAGCACCAGCGCGTCGTCCTGATCGTGCGTCACGCAGACGATCGTTAGATTCGGCAGGCGCTCATGCAGCGCCTTGAGTTCGGAACGCACCGATGCACGCAGATTGGCGTCGAGTGCGGAAAGCGGTTCGTCGAGCAACAGTACGTCGGGTTCGATCACCAGCGCGCGCGCGAGCGCCACGCGCTGCTGCATGCCGCCCGACAGCTGCGCGGGCATCACGTGACCGGCGTCGCCGAGTTGTACCAGCTTCAACGCATCGGCGACCCGCCGGGCCACGTCTTTGGCCGGTGTGCGGCGCGCACGCAAGCCAAAGGCGACGTTCTCGAATACCGACAAATGGGGAAACAGCGCATAGCTCTGAAACAGCAAGCCGAGATTGCGCTTGTGCGGCGGCACGTGCGTGAGGTCGTGACCGGCCACGGTCAGCGTACCGGACAGGCCATCCGCTTCGATAAACCCGGCGATGAAGCGCAACAAGGTCGTCTTGCCGCAACCGCTGCGGCCCAGCACGGTGAGCAACTCGCCGCGCTGGATGGTCAGCGACAGATCGTCGAGCACCGTGCGCGAACCGAAGCGCACCGTCAGATGGTCGATCTGCACGCCGCCCGGCGTATTCGAACGCGCGGCATCGAGCGCGTCCGGTGAGGCGCCGAGCGCGCCTGGGTGAGCAAGACTGGCCGTATTCACCGGGTTCATCCTCCAACTGGATTAATGCTGATGCAGCGCCTCGGGAGCGAGTCCCGAAAGCGCCGCCTGACTCTGTGACGCCACCCCTTTTAGTCCCGAGTGAGGTCGATTGCGTGACGAACGACGGCTTACTTCGGCTTGACCACTTCGATCTGCTTGCCCGACGAACCGATCACTTCATTCTTCCAGCGCGCGGTCCAGTCGGCCTTCTTGGCCATCACCTGAGTCCAGTCCACCGGAATCAGCTTCACGCCGGCGATCGCCTGCTTGACGATTTCGCCGTTCTTGCCTGCCAGCGGCACGTCGGTACGGCCCGGAATACCGAAGATGTCCGGCACCTTCGACTGCACTTCCGTCGACATCAGGTAGTCGATCAGCTTCTTGCCTCCGGCCTGGTTCGGACCGTTCTTGATCAGGCCGATTGCGTACGGCAGCTGGAACGTGGTCGGCTGGCCGCCTTCGTGCGCGAGGAAAATCGGCTTGAGCGACAGGCCGCCGTTGGCCGCGTCGTCGAGATCCATTTGCAGGTCGCCGTTGGCAACCGCGATTTCGTTACGCGAGAGCAGCACGTCGAGGTAGCCCGTGCCCTTGGTGTGGAACTTGGCGCTGTTTTCGAGCTTCTTCAGATAGTCGAACGCCTTGTCTTCGCCCATCAGCGACGACGTCAGGATGATCACCGCCATACCGTCGCCCGCCGTGGCCGGGTTCGAGTAGGCAACCTTGCCGCTGAAGTCCGGGTGCAGCAGGTCGGCGAAGGTCTTCGGCGCCGTCTTGGTGACTTCCGGGTTGATCGCGAACGAGAAGTAGTTGTTCACGAAGGTCGCCCACGCGCCGTTCGACGCCTTGGCGATCGCCGGCACGTTCTTGTAGTTGGCGCTCTGGTAAGCCTGCAGCAGGCCGCTCTGGTCGGCTTGCTGGATGAACGGCGGCAGCGTGACGAGCACGTCCGCCTTAGGCTGATCTTTTTCGATGGTGGCGCGGTTCACCACTTCGCCGCTGCCCGCCGTGACGATGTTGACCTTCACGCCTTCCTTCTTTTCGAAGGCCGGCAGCACGTCCTTGTAGAGATTCTCGAGGCCGTCGGCGGTGTAAAGCACCACGGCGTCGGCCGCGTGCGCCTGCATGGCCGTGGCGCCGAAGGCTGCCGCGGCGACCAGCGCCGGCAACAGTTTGCGTGCGAGACCGGCCGTAGCGTGAAGGGGATTCGTCTTTGTCATGTCGCTTTCTCCGAAAGGCAAAAAACCAGACGGTCGGGATATCCCGATACCTGTTGTGATTGAACGGCGGTAGCGCCGCGCCGCTTGCGTGTTGCCCGCATCAAGCCGTGTGCGGATCATGCGGATTGCAGATTGCCAACAACTTTGCTGCTTCTTGTTCCCTCTTTTCCTGCCCGACTTACAGCCCACCTACGACGCTCGCGCTGCCAGCCATGCCTGAACGGGCACGGCAAGGATCACAGGTTTCCATGACAACGCCATGACGATTCTGCTCAATTCCAAAAAATGACACAATTCGCCAATAATATCCAAATGAATCTTTTCGTCATCTGGTCTCGGCGGCGGCGCTTTTCAGACAATTGTGGAGGCTCGTGTGATCCATCGAAACGACCCGAACCTGTTGACGGCCAGGCCCGCTCACCACTTCCACGCGGACGCGCGACGCACTGCCGCGCGGCTGGGATTCGCGGGACGCCGCGTTCGGCCGCTTTACCGACAGCGCATGCGCCGACCCGGTGAAGATCGTACATGGCGAAAATGACTATGCATGCACACCGCTTCAAGGCAGCGGGACGATCACAGTCGAAGCGGCGCCCGGCACGCTCGTGCCGTGCCAGGGCTCCCTGCGGGTTCCGGGCAAACTGACTCAGGTGGAATCGTTTCGCTTGGGTGGCATCGGCGCGATCGATGCGAGCGAACTGCTCGACGCGGCGGCCGCGATCGGCCACAAGCCCGAACGGCTCGGCATCCCTGTGAAATAGACAGGCTCGCCGTGGCACGCTCAGGCGATCAGGATTTCCGGGCCATGCGCCGTGATCGCCTTGCCGAGAGCGCGCTCCGGAGCCAGTTCGGTCACGAGGTAACGCGCCGACTCGATACCGTTGATGCGCACCGGCGTCACGCGGCCGAACTTCGAATGATCGGCGACGATCACCACCGTGTCAGCGGCGGCGATCATGCGGCTACGTACCTCCGCGGCCATGCGGCTGTAGTCGGTCAGATAGCCGTCCGGCGAAATCCCGCCCGCGCCGATGAACGCAAAGTCCGCGTGGTACTGCGTGAGTTGATGAACCGTATCGAGCCCGAAGGTGGCGTCTTCGATATCCGACAGTTCGCCGCCCAGCAGCGTGACGCGGTTGTCGTTACGCCGGCCGAGCAGCAGCGCGATGCGCCAGTCGTTCGTGTACACCGACAGCCGATGCCGGTCGAGCAGCGCCCGCGCCACCGCTTGCGTGGTGCTGCCCGAATCGATGATCAGCGACGCGCCGTCCGGCACGAACTCCGCCGCGCGCTCGCCGATGGCGCGCTTCGCGCCGGCGTTCGCCGCTTCGCGTGTGTCGAGGTCGGGCTCGCGCCGGTCGCTCGACAGCGCGCCGCCGTGAGTCGTGACCAGCAGGCCGCGCCCTGCCAGCGCGTTCAGGTCACGGCGAATGGTTTCGCGCGACACGTTCAATTCGCGTACCAGTTCCGCGACCGAAAGCGCGCCCGTTTTGGCGACTTGCGCCAGGATGTATTGGTGACGTTGTTCTGCGAGCATCGATAAAAGGCCGGAAGCCGGCACGCTTGGGTTTCGCCACGGTTTGAGAAGGCCGGCGTATTGTATTACGCGACGCGCGGCGATGCTCCCCTCGGCGCGCTTACCTGCTAACCTGAACGCCCAGGCCGCGCGCGCAGATCCTTCGATAGCTTTGAACGCCGCGCGGCCCGTCAACCGAACTGCCGATGCCGCCACTGTTTCGCCGTCTACTGTTGCTGTTCCACGCGCTGCGTTACGGCGCTCGCCTGATCTGGCTTGCCGCTCCGCAAGATCACAAGCTGCACTGGATGATCGGGCTGGTCGGCCGCTTGCACGCGGCAGGCCGCGGCGGCCAGAGCCTGAACGGCGTGCTGCCCGCACTCGGGCCGCTGGCGGGGCGGTTCGCGCAAACCCTGATCGAACGGCCCGAACTCGCGACCGGCACCCTGCACGACGCGCTCGACGCGATCGATCACATGGAAGCTCCGCTGCCGCCGCGCGAGGCGGAACAGGCACTCGCGCGCGCCTTCGGCAAGCCGCTCGCCACGCTTTTCAGCGCCGTGGATCTGGTGCCGGTAAGCGGCGGCTTCGCCGAACAGACGCATTTTGCACGGCTGCTCGCGCCGGTGAACGGTCACTGCGAAGTGGCGATCAAGCTCGTGCGCGCCGACCAGTTGCAGCAGATCGGCGACGAACTCGCGCTGCTACGCTGGGTCGCGCGCTGGCTGGAGAAGCTCTCCGGCACCGCGCGCCGCCTGCAACTGCGCGCGCAGGCGCAGACCTTCACGGACGACATCCTGCGCCGCTTCGATCTGCGCGCGGAAGCCGCCAATCTGAGCCAGACCGGCCATCATTTCGACGGCGACGCGCGCATCGTCGTGCCGGGCGTGATCTGGGATCTCTGCACCCACTACACGCTGACGATGCAACGCGTCAGCACCTTGCCGGCGAATGATCTGCCCGGTCTGCACGCGCATCACATCAAACTCGCGCCGCTCGCCGCGCATATCGTCGAAGTGGTGACCGAGCAGGCGTTCGAACATGGCTTCTTCCACGCCACACTCGACGCGCGCCGCGTGCGGGTGAGCGTCGAACCGGACACGCTCGGGCGTCTCGTGCTGGCGGAGTTTTCGATCATGTCGAGCCTCTCGACCGGCGAGCGCGAGTTCTTCGTGCATGGCGCAACCGCGCTGTTCGACCAGGACTACGCGCGCCTCGCCGAAATGCATCGCGATGCCGGCCACGTGCCGCACGACACACGCGCCGAGGTGCTCGAAGCTGAGTTGCGCACGCGCGCGGAAGCGCATTTCGCGGCCGAGCCGGAAGACCGCTCGGCGGGTTCACTGTTTCATCATCTGCTGCACGCGGTGCATCCGTTCGACGGCGCGGTGCCCGGGCGGCTCGCGAGCGCGCAACGCTCGTTTCATCAAGCGGAAATGCTGGCGCGTGCGCTGCATCCCGGCGTCGACACATGGAATATCACGCGTGGCGTGCTGGCGGAGATCGCGCGGCGCGACATCGACCATCGCGGCTGGATCAAGCGGATCACGCGCGAGTTGCCGCACCTCGCGCATATGCTGCCGCGCGTGCCGCAACTGGCGGTTCGGTATCTGCAGCATGAGCATGATCGTGCGCGCAAGCCGCAGCAGAATGCGCAGCTCATGGCGGAGATCGGCCGGGAATACCGGCGCACGCGCGCGCTGCTGTGGGCGTGCGCCGTGTGCGGTGGCGTGCTCGGTGCGGGGACTGTGCTGCTGATGTGGTGATGGCGTTGGTGGGGGACATGCGGCGGGGTGTCAACCCGCGTTGCGGTGCGTCGCCTTGCGCGTTGTGTTGCCTTACGCGTTGCCTTGCACTGCCCCGCCGATTGCAGCTTCAAACAAGACACGCATCGCCTATCCCGACAAGATAGCGGCTTTTTGCACCACCCTTTCCGATGCTCGCTTCTTTAATCGCCGCCGTCTTCGTCGTGTTGTGGTCGACCGGTTTCGTGGTCGCCCGCGCGATCACGCCCTATGCCGATCCCAATCTTTTCCTGCTCGCGCGCTTCGGCGGCACGGCGCTGATCTTTGCGCTGGCCGCGCTGGCGGCACACGCCGCGTGGCCGGGCAGGCGCGACTTCGGCAAACATCTGGTGGCGGGCGCGCTGCTGCAAGGCGTGTATCTCGGCGCCGGCTACTGGGCCGTCGCCCAAGGCTTGAGCGCGGGTGTGATGGCTTTGCTCGGCGCGCTTCAACCGCTCGCAACGGCTGCCGTCGCCGCGCCGCTCTTCGGCGAGCGGTTGTCGCGGCGTGGCTGGAGCGGCATGGCGCTCGGCCTCGCCGGCGTCGTGCTGGTGCTCGAACCGAAGCTGGCGGCGGCCAGCCCGGCGACACCGCACGGCAGCGCGCCCGCCTGGCTGGTCGTAGCGATCTCGATCGCCGCGATCGGTGCGATTACCGCGGGCACGCTGTTTCAGAAGACTTCGCTTGCCAAGGCCGATATTCGCAGCGCGAGCGCGGTGCAAAACCTGGGCGCGGCGCTCGTCGCGGGCGTACTCGTGCTGGCGCTCGGTGAGCATCGCTGGATTGCGTCGCCTACGCTGTGGGCGTCGCTGGCGTGGGGCATCGTGATGCTCTCGGGCATCAGCGTCACGCTGCTCGTGTGGATGGTCAGACGTGGAGACGCGGCCCGCGCCACCGCGCTGATGTTTCTCGCTCCACCGCTCGCCGCGCTCGAAGGGTATGCGGGCTTCGGCGAGACACTGCTGCCGGTGCAGGTCGCCGGCTTCGCCGTGGCGCTGGTGGGCGTGGTGCTGGCACGCTCGCGCTGAGGGCGCTGGCACGCTCTTGCTGAACGAGCTGACGTGATCACGCCAAACGGGCTGGCACACTCTCGCTGAACGATCCGACGCGATCACGCCAAACGGGGCTGGCGTACTCTCGCTGAACAAGGTGACGCGCCCGCACCAAACGGACTGGCACGCCCACATTCAGCGCCGCGACCGCGCATCAATCCGCCGTGTCCGCCCCGGCCGGCACATTGGCGCGCGCCTTGCCGCCAGGCGCGGGCGCCCATGCCGGGCGGCTCTTGCGTTCCGAATCCACCACGACGATGTAGCGCCCTGCCCACGGCGTCACCTGACGATCGCTCTTCAACACCCACAGCGATCTACCCGACTCGACGAGCGCCGCATACTCGGCGTCGAGAATGCCGTAGTGATCGAGAAACGTATTGAGCGACGCGGGAATCCTCACGCAACCTTTCGAATGACGAATGCCGAGCAGCGGTTCGAGTCGGTCAGGGTCGGTGGCATGCATCTGGAAGCGCATCTGCGACATCCCGCCTTTTCCCCAGCCGCGCTCGCCCTCTGCCCAGCCAAGGTCGAAGATCCGCATGTCACGTTTGCCGTAACCACGAATATGGTTTTCGTTCTGCGTGCCTTCCGAGCGGAAATCCATGTTGGCGGGCGTATGTTCGAACACGCCGAGCGGTGTGACGAAGTGGTCATACTCGCCCGGCCGCCCGGTCGAAACCGGCGACGCGCCGATCATCTGCCAGACATCCGCCGGCGCGGCGCGAAAATAGATGAAGAGCGCCTGAACATTGGCGTTTCGATCGACCAGCACGACATACTCGCCCGATAAATCGCCCAGCATGTGCGCGTCGAGCACTGCTTGCAAGCGATCCGCATAGGCGCGCTGTTCCGCCGCCGGCACCACCAGCTTACGTGTGACGCTCTGCGCGAACACGTCCCGCAGGATGAATGCGCGGCGCGGATCGACCACGCCGGCGGCATCGGGCGCGGCGACAGCGGACGCGCTGACGCTCGCCTGCGGACGATTCGCCACGTGCGCCGCCGACGCTGCAGCGTGTGCCGAGGCGGCGATCGCCGTGCCGCAGGACAACCCGCAAAGCGCGGCGCCCAGCGCTTGCGTTAGACGGAGAAAAGAAGGCAATTTGCGCGTGACGCTCCGCACGGTGAGTCGATACAAATGACGCGACGCGTCGCGCGGACGATCTACCGACGCGAAGGTCAGGCGGTCCACTACAGGCTGGCCAGGCCGATTGGAGTAGTTCATCGCTTATTGGAGCAAACCTGATTATTATTGACTGCCCGCCGGCTTACGCGGCGCTCTCAGACCGAGGATGTTACTAAGCACATAGCAATCTGTCGATGAAGTTTCGACGATTCGGATATATAGCTGTAATACCCGGACACATTTGCTGTCCCGCGCGACAAATTGAAAGCGACGCGAAGTTGATTTAAAGCTAATCGACGGCGAATAAACTCTGAAAAACGGATGCGGCGCAGCGTATCAACCAAAAAACTGCCGTCTTACCGGCGCGCGGCTGTGCCTTTTTCGGCCGTTGCGCGCGCAACGTTAAACGTGCCTAACATGCGCGAGCGCGCAAGGAGCAAAAGGAATCATGACGCAACACGATCCAGTCGCACGCCAGGCGGACATTTCTCAAGAAATGCACATTAGCGCCGGCTTCGACGCCGAATCAGAAATCGAGCGGCGGGTCGCTTTTCTCGCGAATTATCTGCGCAGCAGCGGCCTGAAAACATACGTGCTCGGAATCAGTGGCGGCGTGGACTCGACAACGGCCGGCCGGCTTGCGCAACTCGCGGTCGAACGATTGCGCGCCGAGGAGTACGACGCACACTTCGTCGCAATACGTCTACCTTACGGCGAACAGAAAGACGAAGCCGACGCCCAACAGGCATTGCGCTTCATTCGCGCTGACGAAAATCTCGCCATCGACATCAAGCCCGCAGCCGACTCGATGCTTGCCGCGCTAGACAAGAGCGGCGTGCTATTCAAGGACGGATCGCAACAGGACTTCGTGCATGGCAACATCAAGGCGCGGCAACGCATGATTGCGCAATACGCGGTGGCCGGTGCGCGGGCCGGTGTGGTGATCGGCACGGATCACGCGGCCGAGTCGGTCATGGGCTTCTTCACCAAGTTCGGCGACGGTGGCGCCGACGTGCTGCCGCTCGCGGGGCTCAACAAGCGTCGTGTGCGCGCGGTCGCGAAGGCGCTAGGCGCGCCGGAAGAATTGGCGCACAAGGTGCCGACCGCCGACCTCGAGATGTTGCGTCCGCAACGACCCGATGAAGATGCCTATGGCATCCCGTACGATGCGATCGACGATTTTCTGGAAGGCAAACCGGTGAGCGACACGGCGCGCGCGACCATCCTGCGCTATTACGACGCCACGCGTCATAAGCGGGCGTTGCCGTACACGCCGTTCGACTGGCCGGTACAGGCAAGCGAAGATTGAAAAAGTGATGGGTGTGCAGCTGACGCGCGCAATGCAGCGGCGTTGTCATGTCGGCTATGCGTCAGCCGAAGCGCGGTCGTCTTGCTCGCCAGATTCAGGCTCGCTCGATCGCGTCAGCTCACTCAGCTTTCGGCGGTTCGTCGGTGAACAGATCGGCGCTGGCCTCCAGCGCCAGACCACCTAACTGCTTGCCCTGAATCTGCCGTGCGATGACCTCGCCCACATAGGGCACTTCGGCGTCAAGTTCGACCGTGGCGTAGGCGCCCGGCTTGCCGGCGTCGACCACTTCGATGTTTTTCGCGTAATGCCCGAGTTCGTGCTTGAGGAATTCCCGCACTTCCTGCTCGCTACACGACTGGGCGATGTTGCGAACGATCAGGTTCATGCAGCCTACCCTCGGCGCGCGTTGCGCCCTGTGCCCTCAACACGCACGGGGCGCAATGCAGCACGCTGTTTCGCCTGCGCGGCAGCAAGTTGGCGGATCAATGCGGCGCCGGCAGCGCCCAAGGCAGCCAATGACAAATAGAAGGCAAGCATTTAATTCTCCCCTGCGAATTTCGTCCTGTGTTCAGGATAGCCATAAATCACAGCAAAAGCGATGTGACACAGCGTAGTAAAAACGGAACTCAAATCTCCGTTAATGCACTGTACCTGAATAAGCGGTGTCAAAAATAGCAAAACAGCGCTTCATTTTCCGGTACAGACCCGGCAAACGCGTCGAACGCAATGCGTGGGCGCGAAAACCGGACCGCGGCCACGCATCGCCACGGCATCCTGCGGGGGACGTGCGCAAAAGGCGGGCTGATCGTCGCGATCAGTCCGCCGCTTGCACGTTGGCCGCGCTGACCCACCACGTGTTCTTGCCCTGCGGCAACTGCACCAGCACCGCGGACGGATCGTCGACACCGTCGTCGGCAACTTCGCATACCGCGAGACCGTCGGGCAGGCGCTTCACCTCGCCCGCGGACTGGAACAGCGCAACACGTTGCGCGCTCAACGGCCGCAACTGGCGGTACACGTCGAAGCTGATCGCCGCCGGCACATCGCCGCGAATCTGCAGCGCCCCGGCTTGACCGCAACGAACAGGCTCAGCGGCGAACACCGCGCTGCTACCGAACAGGCAGCCAAACGAAAGCGCCATGACGGCAACACGTGAATGGATCATGATGATTCTCCGAAAACAAGATGGGGGCGGGCTTGCGAACCGCAAGCCGGGCGAATGAACGAAACTGGCGACGCAGGCGAATCGGCCGCCCTCATGGCGGGTTGTCGTGCCCGGCGCCGCGGCCAATATCGCCGCCCGTGGCGACGTCGAGCCGGCTCACGTCGCAAGACGTCTGGCCGAAGCCCGAATAAACGACCGACCAGTTGCCGACAATCGCGGCCTGCGCTTCGGCGAGACTCATTTTGCCTTCGCAGACGCAGCGCTTGAGCATGACCGCGGCGCGCGCCTTGCGGCGCTCGCCCTGGTGGCCCGCCCACGGTAACAGATCGAGATTGGCGGGAGCGTCCGGCGAGCCGCCGAGCACGATCGGCACGCGCCGATCGAGCGCGAAGGCAGCGCCATTGTCCGCGTCGATGCCGCGCGCGGCGAGCATGCGGTCTTTGTGCGCCATCAGTTCGTCGAACGGCGGCGCGACCGTGTCAGCATAGCCAGGGCGGCAAATCGTCTCGCCCACCGACTGCTGCGTAACACGTTCGTCGAGCATACCAGTGCCCTGTGCGCGGGCTTCGCCCATGCACACAGCGAGTAGCGCCGCCGAGCCGAGTGCGAGCACGATGCGCGCGCCGCGCGAAGGACGCGCAGCGCGGCATCGGCGTGCGAGCGCCGCCGCGGCCGTTTCATACGTACTACCGGTCGGGTCGCTGAGGTGTTGAGTGCGACGCCTGTCTGCAATGCCTGCGTTCATTCGTCGGCGCGCCGGGAGCGGCACGCAATAGTTCAATTCGCAGACTAATTAAAACACACTCAAAATGCTTATGTAAGAAAGCCTACGTATGCGCGCTGCGTGCATAGATCGCAATCTGCGGGTTTCATAGACGGCAGCAACCGGCGGCGGCGCCCCTCGCGCGCCGCCAATCCCCCTTCCCGCTTACGGACGCCGCTCGCGAATCACGCGCAATACCGCGCGTTCCACACGAGAGGCGTCCGCCACGCTCCGTGTCAATGTGACGCTACCTCGGCACACGCGCCTGCAGCGCACGAATACGGAACATGGCCTGCGTGTCGGACACGGTGGTTTCGTACATCTTCGCGAGGTCCGCCTTGAGCGCGGTGCGCGATCCGCCGTCGAGATAGACCATATGCCCCGACGGATAAAAGCGCGCCGACAAATTCTGCCGGACCTGCTGACTGAGCAGCGGCATCTGCTGCAGATCGAGCACGGTTTGATAAAACGGCGTCACGTAATCGAAGAAGCCGTTGGCCGACAGCACCTTCAGATCGGGATTGAGCGCCATGACGGCGGCAAGGTCGCCGGCGGTGTACAGAATGATGTTGCCCTTCGCGTCCACCCCCTTCTGCGCGCCTGTCGGATCGATGTGACTGAAGTCCCAGTACTGGAAAGCCTGATCGTTCAGGTCGGTGAATGACGAATTCGATGTGTATTTCAACTGCTCGTTCAGATACACATTCCACATCGTCGTATAGACGCCGGTGACTGCCGTCATGGTCGGATCGTTGCCGCCGGAGTTCGGGTCGATCTTGCCGGCAATGCCCGTGCCGATCGCCGTTACGCGGCCGTCGTATTCGCCGAGCGCGAGACCTTTGGATTTCAGCAGCGTAGTCAGGAATAGCGAATTACCCCGGCTGTCGTACGACGCGATATCCAGACTCCAGGCAAGCAAGGTTGTTTTATCGATCCCGGTGTATTCGCTGAGTTTTTCGACCGTTGCCGAATCGGTGGTCGGAAATTTACGCAGCGCGGCCAGATAGTCGGTGCGCGCGAATTGCGCGACTTCTTCGGCGAACGTGCCGAGATCGGTTGGCCGCGGCGCGATGCCGAGCTTCTTGTGATACCACGCGTCCGCTGCCGCCGTGGGCAGCGTGCCGACAGGGTTGCCGGATTGCGTGTAATCGAGAATCGACGATTGCAGCGTAATGCCGTTCAGATCGACGCCGTCTTCGTGTAAACGGTAAGCGAGCACGCAACTACGCGCCGTGCCGTACGACTCGCCAAACAGGTACTTGGGCGAGTTCCAACGGTTGTTCTTGGTCAGAAAGCGCTTGATGAATTGCTTGATCGAGTCGGCATCCTGATCGACGCCCCAGAAGTCGCGATTCTTCTTCGGGGCGATCGCCGCCGAGTAGCCCGTGCCGACCGGATTGATGAAGACGAGGTCGCTTTTGTCCAGCAGACTGTCCGGGTTGTCTTCCATCGAATAGGGCGCGGGCGGCGTAAAGCTCGGCATCGACGTCTTGATGCGACGCGGCGCGAACGAGCCCAGCAGCACGAACACCGACGACGATCCCGGCCCGCCGTTATAGAAAAACGTGAGCGGCCGCGCTTCTTCTTTCTGCTTGTCCTGCGTGAACGCCACGTAGAACATCCGGGCTTCCGGCTGCGAACTGCTCGGGTCGACGATCACGAGGTGTCCCGCCGTCGCCGTGTAGTTGATCTTGCGCCCGCCGATGGTGACCGAATGATGCGTGATCGCAGCGGTCTCCGCGATATCGGTGACGGAATCGTCCGGCCCGTTACCGTATGCGACCGGATCGAAGAACGGCTGATCGCCGGCTTTGTGCGGCGAGCTGGCCGCTGCCGGTGCCGCGGCCGGTGCAGCCGGTGCAGCCGGTGCAGCCGGTGCAGCCGGTGCAGCCGGTGCAGCCGAAGCATGAGCATTGTGCGACGACTGCGGACTAACGGAAGCTGACTCTGTGTTCGTCATGATCGCTCCATGGGTTCGTTCACGTCTTGTACGTCGCCCCCAAAGCAGACCTGCTTCGGGGCGTGTGTTGCAGACTATAGTGCGGCCGCCACCTTCTGACCATTGGGACTGCCGAGCCCCGTGCAGGCGTCCCAGCCCGTGGCTGCCGCGAAGCTGCCGTTGTTGCCTTGCGTGATGTCGTTACACACGCCCGGCGTCTTGTACAGCTTGGGATTGATGAACCCGGCCGGCTGTCCTTTGGCCGCATTGATACGCGCGATCAGCGCGGCCCACAGCGGTGCGACCGCACTGGTGCCGCCGACCACCGTCTGCGTACCGTCGATCAATACGCTGTAGCCGGTCACAGGAGAGGCGTCGCCTGCCACGTCCGGCACGCCGCGCCCGCTGAGCGCCTTCTTGCCGCCGCTCGACGACGTGGCGGACAAGCCCTTTTGCCACGTCGGCGCCGCAAAGGCATGGCTCACGCCGCCGCCGGTCGCGCCGCCCTGCGCGCCGTCGTTCCACACTACCTCGTGCGAGATCGAAGTGCCCGACGCCGTCAGGTTCGTGCCGCCGCAGGCCAGTACATATGGGCTCGAAGCCGGGAAGTCGACCTGGTCGCCGCCACTCACGCCGTCGCTCGAACCGCTGTCGCCCGACGCCGCGCATACCGTGACACCGAGGGCCGCGGCCGACTGCAGCACGCTGTTGAAGGCCTGCATCGACTGGCTGGTCCAGTTCGACTCCGGGCCGCCCCAACTGATCGAAATGACCGACGGCTTGTTGGTCGTGTCGTGTACCGCGCGGCTCACCGCGTCGATGAAACCGGAGTCGCTGTTCTGCGTGAAATACACCGCGATCTTCGCGCCGGGCGCGATCGCGCCGACGATCTCGATATCGAGCGTCACCTCGCCGTCCGGTCCGTTCGGATCGCCGCTCGGCTGATTGCTGCCCTGATCGACGCCGACCGATTTCACCGTGGGCGACGCGACGCCGAGGCTCGCGAAGTAGGACTTGAGATCGGCCGTGTTGTAGCCGCCGCCCAGTTCGATGATACCCACGCACTGGCCGCCGCCATCGCCTTGCGGAAAATGGTAGAGCGACGCGAGTTGCGGCGGCGTAAAGGAAGCCTGATGGGCCCGGGCCGGCTGGAACGGCGGCCGGATGCGAAAGTGCGGCCGCGCCTGCGGACGATTGTCGAGGCCCATCACGGCTTCCACCACGCCGCGCAGATCGTCTGGCACGCTGATCGGGCCGGTGCGCCCACGGAACTGCCCGGCCGTGTGATGTTCGTAATGTTCCAGCTTGACGGAAAACGCATCCTGGAACTGGGCAATCGTGCCGCCCAGCACGACCGAGCGCGCAGCCGGATCTTCGCGCACCACGGTCAGCCCGTGTTCCGCGGCGAAGGCCTTGACCTTGGCGATGTCGTCCGGCGCAGCGCCGTAGTCTGCG
The DNA here is from genome assembly GCF_059567925.1 of Paraburkholderia sp. BGA-UO-ETr-F21. NCBI lineage: Bacteria > Pseudomonadati > Pseudomonadota > Betaproteobacteria > Burkholderiales > Burkholderiaceae > Paraburkholderia > Paraburkholderia sp. BGA-UO-ETr-F21. The sequence goes on from NZ_JCAQOY010000007.1 coordinate 20,694, forward strand.
GCAAGCGCCTCGCGCGAGAGCGGCTTGACGCCCGGATCGCCCGATTCGATCTTGCTCATCAGCGCGTCGAACTGCGCCTGCTGCTGTCGGCGCAACATGACGAACACCTCGATCCGCTGCGCCGGATCGCATTGCCCCACGACTTTCGAACCCTGTTCCACTGTTCGTTCACTGCCTGGCAGCGGGTGCTTGTTGACCATGGTGTCGACTCTCCAGTTAGCGTGACGGCGCGATCCACACAGTGGACCGAGCACGTCACACGCCTGCACGACCTCGTTGCCCGAAGCCGGCGGCAAGTTACTGTTTCAGGGACCTCGTCAAACCGTCCGACCAATCCATTCAAACACAGTTCCGGCGTGCGCGGCAGTTGTCCGGATGGCCAGCGCCGCGCCGCACCGACACGCATACGCCACCGCTCGCGCTATGATGCTGCAGCGGCAATCCAGCCGTTACGTTGCCTCGCGCGCCAGCCGCGCGCACGATCAAAGAATCAGAGGAAGCCCCATGTCAATTTCGATGTATCAAGCATCACTGCCCGTGTTGATCCGCGGCCTGACAAACCTGCAGGTCATTCTGGGCAAAGCAGAAGCGCACGCTGCCGAAAAGCAGATCGAGCCTACGGTGTTCACGACCGCCCGGCTCGCACCCGACATGCTGCCGCTCACGCGCCAGGTCTATATCGCGAGCGACACCGCGAAGGGCTGCGCCGCGCGTCTGGCCGGCGTCGAGGCGCCGAAGTTCGACGACGTCGAACAGACTTTTGATGAACTGACTGCCCGCCTTCAAAAGACGATCGATTATCTGCAGGAATTCAAGCCGGAACAGATCGACGGTTCGGAAACGCGCGAGATCACGTTGAAAATGCGCACGGGCCCGATCGAGTTCACGGGCCTGTCGTATCTGCTCGGTTTCGTGCTGCCGAACTTCTATTTCCACGTCACGACGGCGTACGACATTCTGCGTCACAACGGCGTCGACCTCGGCAAGCTCGACTATCTCGGCGGCATCAAGTAAGGCGCGCGTTCCGCACGGTTTCCGGGTCTGTGCAATCGCGGAATGAGTGTTGGTGAGAGACGTTTGAAGAACGCGGCAAACACGTGCGGGCCGCGCCCCCGGTGTCAGCTCAAACGCGTGGCTGGAACGCGATGATCGCCATGCCGGCCAGCGTAAAGGCGACGCCGGCCGCGTCCCACAGCGTGGGCCGCACCTTGTCCACGCCCCACAGCCAGGCAATCGCCACCGCCACGTACACACCGCCGTAAGCCGCATAAACGCGGCCTGCGGCGGTACCGTGCAGGGTCAACAGCCAGGCGAACAACGCGAGGCTGAGCGCGCCCGGCACGAGCAGCCAGATCGAACCGCCCTCTTTCAGCCAGCGCCACGGCAAATAGCAGCCGACAATTTCAGCAACGGCGGTCACGGCATAAAGCAGAAAAGTCTTCATTAACGATGAGTAAGCAGGTGATTGTCATGCGACGAATGAGGTATGGCGCTCTATCGGCTTTATTAACACAATCACTTGGCGCGCGGGCACGGCGCGTGCGAGAGTCTTCGAGTCCTTTCCTTAATTGCCCTTCGCCATGAGCATTACTTCACCCTGCATCGACATCTGCAAATTCGACGGCAAAACCGGTTTCTGCATTGGCTGTTTGCGCACTCGCGACGAATGCAAAAGCTGGAAGAAGATGAAAGACAAGCATCGCAGGAAAATCATCGAGGACCGTTCGCGGCGCGAGCATAAGCTGAACAAGTAAGCGATCCGCCAACGCCATGCGTAGCGCGGCGCTTCTCGTCGTGCCTTCGCGCCGCGTCAGTCCAGCGAAAGCCGCAGCGCAAAGCCGATCAACGCCGCCGAGAAGGTCCAGCGCTGCAGCGTTTGCGCCAGCGGATGAGCGCGCATCCAATTGGCGATCCGCGCAGCGCCGATCGCGTACATCACGTCGAAACACGCGCCTATGGCGAGCAATACCAAGCCTAGCTCGACCATCTGCAAAGCCACCGGCCCCGCTTCCGGGCGCACGAACTGCGGCAGCAGCACCGAACAGAACAACAGCGCTTTCGGATTCAGCAAGTTGGTCAGCAGACCTTTGACGAAAGCAGCCCGCAGCGGGCGCGACTCGCCGTTTGCGGCAGCGCCCGCCGCGGCGTTCGCCGTGCCGCCGTCAGGCAGCGCGAACACCGGCGAACGAAAAATCTGGATGCCCACCCACGCGAGATAAACCGCGCCGCCATAGCGCACCACGTCGTATAACCACGGCGCGTTGCGCAACAGCGCGGCCACGCCGCACGCCGACAGCGTTACGTGCGTGGCGCGCGCGAGACCCAGTCCGCCAGCAGCCGCAAAACCGCTGCGCGCACCGCGTCCGATACTGGTTTGCAGCACCAGCGCCATGTCCGGCCCCGGCACGGCATACACGACGAAAAGCGCGGCGATAAAGACGGCCAGCAGGTGTGCGGAAATCATCAGAGGCTCCTGTTTTTCAGGGCTCTATCTTGCAATTGCCGGCGGAGGGTTTGTTGGCGAATTACTGGCCCAGTATCTTTGGATTTGGAGGAATGCGCTAACATTACGGCTTGGGCTTATGTTTTCCTCCAAACCGCCATTGACATCGCCGAGCCATGACAACCGACCTCGACAAAACAGATCGCGCAATCCTCGCCGCGCTGCAGAAAGACGGGCGCATGTCGAACGCGCGGCTGGCCGAAACGGTCGGCCTGAGCGAAACGCCGTGCGCGCGCCGTCTCAAGCGCCTCGAAAACGACGGGTATATCGACCAATACCGCGCCATGTTGTCGCGCTCCGCGCTCGGCTTTGGCGTGGTGGCCTTCGTCTATGTCCGTTTTGCCGTGCACGATCGCGCGGTGGCGACGCGCTTCGAGCGCGAGGTGCAGGCCATCCCACGGATTCTGGCGTGTCACAACGTGTCGGGCAGCGCCGATTACATCCTGCAGGTGGTGGCGCGCGACCTCGACGACTACGGCACCTTCATGCGCGACGAGATGCGCAGCCTGCCAGGCGTGACATCGGTGGAATCGGCGCTGTCGTTACGAGAGGTAAAAGCCAATGGCGGCTTGCCGCTATCCTGAACGCGAACGTGGCATAGTCACGCCTTTGAAACGGCGCGAGCCGACCCGACGAATCTGGAGTTCTCATGGATCACGAACAGGCACGAGCCGAAGAAACCGCCGCGATGACGCGCGTATTGACCGCCACGCAGCGGGTGCAGTCGGCCTTTGCGTCGCTGCAATCGCAATTCCCGCCCGCCGGCAGCGGCACGCCTTCGCAGTTCGCGCTGCAAACATTCGACGCGGCGCTGCAGGAACTCGAAGACGCGCAAGCCGCGTTCGACGAACTGCTTGGCGATCTGCTCGACGGCAATCGTTGAGAAGCCGCCAAGGCATGCCGCCTCTGAAAGAGCGGCCGGGCACGACTGCTTCAAAGCGCAGCCGGGCAAGACGCTCTCAATGCCCTTCGATTTCGATGACCGGCTCGCAGAAAATCGGAAAATTGACCGAGTTCGCGATATAGCACTTCTCGTGCGCGACGTGATGCAAGTGCGCGGCGAGTTCGGTATCGCCGCCCGCCCGAATCACGACGTGCGGGCGCAGAACGATTTGTGAAAAACGGCCCTGCTTCGGATCGTCGAGCATGGTGCCTTCGGCATGGTCGCGATACGCGGTGACAGTGATGCCGGCGTCCGCGCATAGATGCAGATACCAGAGTTGATGGCAGGCGCTCGCCGAAGCGACCAGCAGATCCTCCGGATTCCAACGTTTGGCGTCGCCGAGAAAGGCCGCGTCCGACGACCCGGGAAGCTCGGGTTTGTCGCCCGCGGCAATCACATGATCGCGCCCGTAGTCACGGTAGCCCGACGTGCCGCTTCCGCGATTGCCGGTCCACTGCACCGACACCTTGTATTTGTGCTCGCCGTACGCCATGCCAACCTCCCTCTGATTTGAATCGGATCCGGTTGCAGAGGCGTGCATTTTATACGCGGGCATCACGCGACGGACGCGCGCCGCTTGCTGACTAATTCGGCGGCAATGGCCTTCCGGCGAGAGGCGGCGCACGCGGGTCCGGGCTTTCGTTCAGGTTCGTGCCGTTTGCCCGCATGTTGCTGAGTGCGTGGCCTGCCCCCGCGCCGCTTGTCCTTCCCACGGCCGGCGCCCCGCTCGTGCCGGCGCCCGCCCCCAGGCCCGTCGCCGCCGCGCCGCCCGTGTTGTTGAGCCCGTTGGACTGCACGCCATTCAAGCCGAAGCCGCCGGCGTTGGCCGGTCGAGCGACAAGCTGCGCGTAAGCTGTCGCGGTGCAGCCGATCATAAGCGCCGACGCTACGATACCGCCCCATACTGTCTTCATGGCCACTCCGTTACATCGTCGAATTGCGCGGCCGCGGTGTCAGCACGGCGACCACTCGAACAGTATGACGACCGCCGAGCCCGCTTCGTTCAGAAGTGAAAATCGGGGCGCGACGGACTATACGCGATAATCGACGGTTTTCTTCGCAGACCGCTTCGATGCCTTCGATAACACCCGCCTCGCTCGACCCTTTCGCCCCTTTCGCCCCGTTCCAGGAACTGGCCCGAACCCTCCTGCCGCACGCGGGCGACGACAACGGCGACGGCTCGCACGACACCTCGCATCTGCAACGCGTCTGGAAAAACGCAGCGTCGATCCACGCGGAAGAAGGCGGCGATGCGCAGGTCCTGTTCGCCGCCACGCTGCTACACGACTGCGTAGCGGTCGAAAAGAATTCGCCGCTGCGCGCGCAGGCCTCGCGACTATCGGCGGAAAAAGCGGCGCGCGTGCTGGCGTCGCTCGGCTGGCCACAAGCGCAGGTTCAGGCGACGGCGCACGCCATCGAAGCACACAGTTTTTCAGCAGCCGTCACGCCGACCACACTCGAAGCGAAAACGCTGCAAGACGCCGACCGGCTCGACGCGATCGGCATGCTGGGCGTGGCGCGCTGCTTCTACGTTGCCGGGCGGATGGGCCGCGCCTTGTACGACCCAGCCGATCCACACGCAACACAGCGCCCACTGGATGACACGCGCTTCACGCTGGACCATTTCCATACCAAGCTGCTCAAACTGTCCGAGGGTTTTCAGACGGCCACGGGTGCGCGGCTGGCCGGCATCCGCCATGCCCGCCTGCAACGTTTCCTCGACGAATTCAGCGACGAAATCTGAACGTCCGACTCCCACTGCCAACCGCAACCGCCATGCGGATCGCCACACGCATTCACGTTCGCGGCGCTAGGTCGAGCGATTGACTGCGCGCTTCGCGAACCCTCGCCTGCTTCACAGGATGCCGGTTTCTAAAAAGGAATAAGACGGCCGCCGTGCGCGTTATGATCAATCGTTATGCCAGAAACGGCTGATCGCACACGATGGAGCACGCTTACGTTCACCTCCTGCATCTGCTGGCCGGCCACCCGGGCTGGACACTCACGGTCATCTTCCTTGCGGCGTTTCTTGAGGCTGTCGCCGTTATCGGCACCTTCATTCCGGGCAGCACCGCAATGTTTCTCGCCGGGGCGCTGGCGGGCACCGGGTCGCTCAGCCTTGGCTGGGTTTTCGTGTGGGCCATCGCGGGCGCCATCGCCGGCGACGGCATGAGCTTCTGGCTCGGCAGCCGCTATAAAGACCGGATCGTCCAGTTCTGGCCGTTCCGCAAACATCCCGAAGTGCTCGAGACTGGCCACCGCTTCTTTCGCAAACATGGCGCGAAGAGCGTCGTGCTGGCGCGCTTCATCGGCCCGTTGCGAGCGATCGTGCCGGTAGTGGCGGGCATGCTGCGCATGCCGCCACTGCTTTTCTACGGCATGAACGTGCTCTCGGCGCTAATCTGGGCGCCCGCCCACATCCTGCCCGGCATGGTCTTCGGCGCTTCGGTGCTGCTGGCCGGCGCGGTGTCGTTCCGGCTCGTGGTGATCATCGCGTTGCTGGTGGGTATCGTCTGGCTAAGCTTTCGCGCCGCGCGTGTGCTGCTCTCGCATGCCAATGCATGGTCGAACGCGGCCGGGCTTCAGGTGGGCGCCTGGGCTTGCCGGCACCCCGGGCCGTTCGGCCGTTTCGCGCGCAAGATGCTCGACCCCTCGACACCGGACGCCAGCAGCATCCTGCTGACGTCGCTGGTCGTAATCGTGTCCGGCGCACTGTTCTTCGGCGTGCTGGAAGACGTTCTCAGCGGCGATCCGCTCACGCAAGTAGACCTCTCGGTCTATCACTTCCTGCAATCGGTACGCACGCCCTGGAGCGACACCGTTCTCGCGGGACTCTCGACGCTCGGCAGCAGCATCACGCTTGCGGCGCTGATCGTGACGGTCGTGATCTGGATGCTGCTGGAACGGCGCTGGCGCACCATGGGCTACTGGCTCGCGGCAGTGGTGTTTTCCCAATTGCTGATCTTCGCGCTGCAGTTCGCCATGCACCGCGCGCCGCCGAATGATCTGATGGTCGGCGCGTATGTCTTTCCGAGCGATCACGTCGCCGCGACCGTTATCGTGTACGGCTTCCTCGCGTTCCTGCTGGCGCGCCGGGTCGGCATGCTCGAAGGCGTCATGGTGGCGGCCGCGAGCGCGATCGTCGTGATCGTGGTCGCGCTCGCGGGACTGTACTTCGGCAAATATTGGGTATCCGATGCGATCGGCGGCGCCGCGCTCGCCTACATCTGGGTGGCGATCGTTGCGCTGACCGCAATGTGGCGGCACCCGGAGACGCCGCCCGAGCGCACCTTCATGCCGGTGGTGGTGCTGCTGGTCATGCTGGTCAGCGTGGGCGTGCAACTCGGCGTGGCCATGCCCGCGCCGCCGCCGGATACGGCGTTGCGTCCGCCGCCCGTGCTGGTCACCCAGGCGCAGTGGACGCTCTCCGTGTGGAAACGTCTGCCGTGTTACCGCTCGGATATGGGCGGCGACAGCATGGAGCCGCTCACACTGCAGTGGGCCTCGAACCTCGATTCGATCCGCGGGCAGTTGCGCGCCCACGGTTGGGTGGAGGGCACGGACGTGTCGGCGCACAGCCTGCTCTCGCTCGCCTCGCCCAATGTGGCGGCCGTGTCGCTGCCGGTCTTGCCGAAGCTGAACAATGGCGTGCCCTCCTCGGTGGTCTTCATGCGTCCGGGCAACACGCGCGACGAACGCGACGTGCTGCGCTTCTGGCCCAGTGGTTACGCCGTGGAAAACGGCACGTCCGCCACACCGTTGTGGGTCGGCGCTTTCGCGCACGAGCGGCTGTCCCGGCCGTCATGGCCCATCAACATTCTGCGGGCCGACAGAGGGATCACGTCGTTCGACGCGCACGCCAAATCCAGTGCGAGTCTCGGCGCGGCGATCGTCGGCAGGGTGAGTTGCCATGGCGTGCCGGTGTCGCTGCTCGCCTCGCCGGTGGAGTAAGCGCATTCCCTGTCATGCCGAAGAAATCGCTCTGTGCTCAACCAGTTAGCCCGCTTGGCCAGGACTTGTCCACAAGGATATGAACATTTTCTGTGGGTAACTTTTCCGTCCACGCGTGCCGTATCGCCCTATCCCCTTATTCCTCTTTGCACGACGCTTCAGGAGTGGCCCCGTCACACCTAGGTCTCGTCGACTTACCGTAACAAACCGAAACCCCCGTCCAGGCGATGCCGCGAGAAATAGCTCCACAGTCGGATAGACTCTGCTACTGATTGTCTGGATTCCTGTCGCCGGCAACGGCGATACCCATCCTGGGAGTTCGTATGACGCGCTTCGACAGCAATTGGCCTGGCCGTCCATGGGCGGTGTTCGCCGGGTGCCACGAGTCCCGCGGGAGGCGGTCATGAGCGAAGCGCCGTCAATCCAGGCGAGGCGCCCCCGAAGAGGCCGCCTCGTACTCGCGGTCGTGCTGCTGGCGCTGATCGCGCTGGTGGCGTTCCATCTGCTGCGCTCGAAGGCGCCCAAACCCACTGTAGCGCCCCAGGTCGTGACGGTCGCCGCCGCAACCACCGGATCGATGCCGGAAATCCTGAGCGAGCTGGGCACGGTCACGCCCGTCGCCACCGTCACCGTCTTGCCGCAACTGAGCGGCTACTTGACCGCCGTCGGCTACCGCGAAGGGCAGGACGTGCAGAAAGGTCAATTCCTCGCGCAAATCGATCCGCGCCAATACGAAATCAGCAAGCGCCAGGCCGAAGCTCAACTCGCCAAGGACAAGGCGGCGCTCGCCCAGGCGCGCGCCGATCTCGCGCGCTATACGCAACTGAACGAGCGCAAGTCGATCGCCGAGCAGACCTATGCGGATCAGAAATTTCTCGTCCAGCAGGACGAAGCGGCGATCAAGGCCGACGAAGCCAACATCGCCCAATTCGCGCTCGACCTGATCTACTGCCATATCACCGCGCCGGTGGCGGGCCGCGTCGGACTGCGCCTCGTCGATCCGGGCAACTACGTCACCGCGTCGAGCCAGCCGGGCATTGCCGTCATCACGACGATGAAGCCGACCACGGTCCAGTTCACGGTGCCGCAAACCGCGCTCGACAAGGTGCTGCGCCGCACCAACGCAGGCGCGCAGCTCCCCGTCACGGTGTTCAGCAGCGACAACTCCCGTCAGCTCGCGACCGGCACGCTGTACGCGATCAACAACCAGATGGCGACGGCGACCGGCACGGTCACGCTGCGCGCGTCGTTCGCCAATGACGATGAAGCGCTGTTCCCCAACGAGTTCGTCAACGTCAAGCTGCTGGTCGACACGCTGCAAGACGTGGTGCTGGTGCCGACGCCCGCGGTGCAGAACGGCGCGCCGGGCGACTACGTGTATCTGGTCAACGCCGACAATACGGTATCGGTGCGCAAGGTCACGCTCGGACCGGGCGATGGCCAGCACACGGTGATTACGTCAGGGCTCGCCGCCGGCAACGTGGTCGTGACCGACGGCATGGACCGCTTGAGCGACGGCGTGAAGATCAAGGCATCCGCGGCCCGGCCGGCTGCGGGCACTTCGGGCGCTTCAGGCGCAACGCCGGCTTCGGGCCCGCCAGCCGCTTCAGGCGCGACGCCGGCTGCGGCGCCCGCGTCCGCCGCGAGCGGCACGCCGGCGGCGGCAGCGCCCGGCGCGGCGTCCATGGCTTCGTAGTCCGCCGACCCGCCGATGAACTTCTCCCGCCTGTTCATCCTCCGGCCCGTGGCGACGTCGCTGCTGATGGTCGCGCTCGTGCTCGTCGGCCTGGTCGCGGTGCGCTTCCTGCCGGTTTCCTCGCTGCCCGACGTCGACTATCCGACCATCCAGGTCCAGACCTTCTACCCGGGCGCCAGCCCGAACGTGATGGCGACCACCGTCACGGCGCCGCTCGAAGTGCAACTCGGCGAGATTCCGGGCTTGCAGCAGATGGTCTCGTACAGTTCGGAAGGCGCGTCGGTAATCACGCTGCAATTCGATCTCTCGCTGAGTCTCGACATTGCCGAACAGAACGTGCAGCAGGCCATCAACGCCGCCAACAGTTTTTTGCCGACCGGGCTGCCCGCGCCGCCCACCTACGCGAAGGTCAACCCGGCCGATCAGCCGATCCTCACGCTCGCGGTCACGTCGAAGTCCATGTCGCTCACGCAGTTGCAGGACACCGCCAACAATCGCCTCGCCACGAAGATCTCCGAAGTCTCCGGCGTCGGTCTCGTCACGACCGCCGGCGGCAACGTACCGGCCGTGCGAGTTGAAGCGGACCCGCAGAAGCTCGCCGCCTACGGCCTGAATCTCGACGATCTGCGCACCTTGCTCGCCAACGTCAATGTGAGCCAGCCAAAAGGGAATTTCGACGGACCGGAACTCGACTACACGATCAACGCGAACGATCAGATCGTCGACCCGCAAGACTACCTGGCCACCGTGATCGCCTATCAGAACGGCGCGCCGGTGTATCTGCGCGATGTCGCGCGCGTGAGCCAGGCCGCGCAGGACGTCGAGCGCGGGGCGTGGTACAACCGCACGCCGGCCATCGTGCTGAACGTGCAGCGCCAGCCGGGCGCGAACGTGATCGCTACGGTGAACCAGATCATGAAGCAGTTGCCGGCGCTCGAATCGACGCTGCCCGCCGGCCTGCAAGTCACGGTGGTGGCGAACACCACGGGCGTGATCCGCTCGTCTGTCTCGGACGCCGCGTTCGAACTCGTGCTCGCCGTGGTGCTCGTCGTGCTGGTGATTTTCGTGTTCCTGCGCAACGTGCCCGCCACGATCATTCCGAGCATCTCCGTGCCCGTGTCGCTGATCGGCACGCTCGCGGTGATGTACCAGCTCAACTATTCGATCGACAACCTCTCGCTGATGGCGCTGATCATCGCGACCGGTTTCGTCGTCGACGATTCGATCGTGATGATCGAGAACATCGTGCGCTATCTGGAGGAAGGCAAGACGCCGCTCGAAGCCGCGCTCGAAGGCGCCGGGCAGATCGGCTTCACGATTCTCTCGCTGACGGTCTCGCTGATCGCAGTGTTGATCCCGCTGCTGTTCATGGGCGGCGTGATCGGCCGGCTGTTCAGCGAATTCGCGATCACACTCGCGGTAACGATCGTGATTTCGGCAGTGGTCTCGCTGACCGTCGTGCCGATGCTATGCGCGCGTCTCCTGCGCGCGCAGGCGCAGCGCCACCCAAGCCGCTTCGAGCGGTTCAGCGAAGGCCTGTTCGACAAAACGCTCGCGGCGTACGAACGCGGCCTGCGCTGGGTGCTCGATCACCAGACGCTCACGCTGGTGGTCGCACTCGTCACCGTCGCGCTTACCGCGATCCTGTATATCGTGATTCCGAAGGGCCTGTTCCCGGTGCAGGACGTCGGCGTGATCCAGGGCATCAGCGTGGCCGACAACTCGGTGTCGTACACGTCGATGGTCCGGCGTCAGAGCGCTCTCGCCGATGCGATCCTGAAGGACCCCGACGTGGTGTCGCTCACCTCCTATGTCGGCATCGACGGGACCAATCCGACGCTCAACAACGGCCGCTTCCTGATCAATCTGCGCCCGCGCGACGACCGCTCGGCGAGCGCCGCGGAAATCGGCCGCCGGATCCAGCAGGAAGTCGCCGAGGTGCCCGGCATTCGGCTGTATCTGCAACCGGAACAGGACCTGACGCTCGACACCTCGATCTCACGCAACCAGTACAACTTCGTGTTGCGCGGGCCGAACCAGCAGGCCTTCAATCAGTACGTGCCCGCGCTGATCGCGCGCATGAAGCAGATTCCCGCGATCACGGACGTCACGAGCGACCTGAACACCAACGGTCTGAGCGTGAACGTCGAAGTGAACCGGCAACTCGCCGCGCGCTATGGCATCACCGCGGCCACGATCGACAACGCACTGTACGACGCGCTCGGCCAGCGCATCGTCTCGACCATCTTTCAGCAGTCCAACCAATATCGCGTGATTCTCGTGGCGAAGCCCGAAACGCTGCCCACCGTGCAGTCGATCGGCAACCTGTATCTGCCGAGCCAAACGAGCAGCAGCGGCCAGGTGCCGCTGTCGGGCATCGCGAAGATCAGCATCACGCAATCGCCGCTGATGATCAGCCATCTCGCCCAGTTCCCGGCGGTGACGATCTCGTTCAACCTCGCGCAGGACGCGTCGCTGAGCGCCGCGGTCGCGCAGATCCGCGACGCCGAGCGCGCGGTGAACCTGCCGCCGTCGATCACGTCGTCTTTCCAGGGCGCGGCGCAGGCATTCGAAGATTCGCTCACGAGCGAGGTGTATCTGCTGATCGCCGCGCTCGTCGCCGTGTATATCGTGCTCGGCGTGCTGTACGAAAGCTATATCCACCCGGTGACGATTCTCTCGACGCTGCCGTCGGCCGGCATCGGCGCCCTGCTCGCGTTGATGATCGCGGGCAACGATCTCGACGTGATCGGCATCATCGGGATCGTGCTGCTGATCGGCATCGTCAAGAAGAACGCGATCATGATGGTGGACTTCGCGCTCGAAGCGGAGCGCGTGCATGGCAAGCCGGCGCATGAAGCGATTTTCGAAGCGTCGCTGCTGCGCTTCCGGCCGATCCTGATGACCACGCTCGCGGCCATGCTCGGCGCGCTGCCCATGCTGCTCGGCACCGGCACCGGCTCGGAACTGCGCCGGCCGCTCGGCCTCGCGATCATCGGCGGGCTCATGCTCAGCCAGGTGCTGACGCTGTTCACGACGCCGGTGATCTATCTGTTCTTCGACCGCCTCGCGCAGCGCGTGAACAGCCGGCGCCGCGCGGCCAGCGAAGGCGCGGCCGCGCCGCCGGAGAATACGCCGTGAACCTCTCGGCGCTCTTCATCCGGCGCCCGGTGGCGACCGCGCTGCTGGCGGTCGCGATCCTGATATCCGGCGCGCTCGCCTATTTCCGCCTGCCGGTCGCGCCGCTGCCGAACATTGCGTTTCCGGTGATCGCACTGCAGGCGAACATGGCGGGCGCGAGTCCCGAGATCATGGCCGCCACGGTCGCCGAGCCGCTGGAGCGGCGCCTTGCCACCATCGCCGACGTGAACCAGCTCACCTCGATCAGTTACGTGGGCTCGTCGATGATCATCGTCGTGTTCGGTCTGAACCGCGATATCAACGGCGCGGCGCGCGACGTGCAGGCCGCCATCCAGGCCGCGCGCGCCGACCTGCCCACCACGCTGCGCAGCAATCCCACCTACCGCCAGTACAACCCGGCCGGCGCACCGATCATGGTGCTCGCGCTGACCTCGGACACGCTCACCAAAGCCCAGCTCTACGACTCCGCCGATTCGGTGATCCAGCAGCAGCTATCGCAGGTCGACGGCGTCGGGCAGATCACGCTCGGCGGCGGCGCATTGCCCTCGGTGCGCGTCGAACTGGAACCCGGCAAGCTGAACAGCTACGGCATCGGCCTGGAAGACGTGCGCGCCGCGATCGGCGCGGCAAACGCGAATAGCGCGAAAGGTCATATCGACCAGGGCGAGCAGCGATATGTGGTCACGTCGAACGACCAGATCAGCAAGGCCGCGCCCTATCGCGACGTGGTAATCGCATATCGCGACGGCGCGCCCGTCCTGCTGCGCGACGTCGCTCAGGTGCGCGATTCGAATGAGAACATCCGCAACGCCGGGCTCTACAACGGCAAGTCGGCCGTGCTCGTGATCGTCTATCCGACGCCGGGCAGCAACGTGGTGCAGACGGTCCAGCAGATCCAGTCGCGCCTGCCGATCATCGAAGCCGCGTTGCCGAGCGCGATCCACGTGAACGTCGCGATCGACCGCTCGGAGTCGGTGCGGGCCTCGGTGGCCGACACCGAGCGCACGCTGTTCATCGCCGTGCTGCTGGTAGTGGGCGTGGTCTTCGTGTTCCTGCTGTCGCCGCGCGCCACGCTGATTCCGGCGGTCGCGCTGCCGCTGTCGATCGTCGGTTCGTTCGGACCGATGTATCTGCTCGGCTATAGCATCGACAACCTCTCGCTGATGGCGTTGACGATCGGCACCGGCTTCGTGGTCGACGACGCCGTGGTGGTGCTGGAGAACATCGTGCGTCATCTCGAAGCCGGGCTCGATCCCAAGGAAGCCGCGCTGCGCGGCAGCGCCGAGGTCGGCTTCACGGTGATCTCGATGAGCCTCTCGCTAATCGCGGTGTTTCTGCCGATCCTGTTGATGCCCGGCATTGTCGGGCTGCTGTTTCATGAGTTCGCCGTCACGCTCTCGATTGCGATCCTGCTCTCGCTGCTGATTTCGCTGACCATCACGCCGGTCATGTGCGCCTACCTGCTCAGCCGCGAGCGCACGATGCATGTAGAGGCGCGCTGGGCGCGCTGGGCCGAGGCGCAGTTCGAGCGCTTCAAGAACGCCTATGCCCGCTCGCTCGCGGCGGCGCTCGATCATGCGCTCGCGGTCGTCCTGCTCTTGATCGGCCTGCTCGTGCTCAACGTGTTCCTGGTCCGTCTGCTATCCGGGACGTTCTTTCCGGAACAGGACACCGGCATCCTGATCGGCCAGATCATTGCCGATCAGAGCGTGTCGTTCAACGCCATGGAAAAGAAGCTCGCGCAATTGCAGGCGATCGTGAAGCAGGACCCGGCGGTGGCGTCGGTGGCGGGCTTCACCGGCGGGCGCGCGCTGAACACGGCCAACGTCTTCATCGAACTCAAGCCGCTCGCGCAACGCCATCTGTCGGCGACGGAGGTGGTCAACCGGCTGCGCCCCAGGCTCAATGCCGTGTCGGGCGCGCGGCTTTTCCTGCAGGCGCAGCAGGATCTGCAGATCGGCGGGCGCCAGGCCGCGGCCGAATATCAGTACACCCTGACCAGCGACGACGCGAACGCGCTCTTCACATGGGTGCCGAAACTCGTCACCGAACTCGGCAAATATCGCGGGAAACTGGAAGACGTGAACTCGGACCTCCAGCAGAACGGCTTGCAGACCTACGTGAATTTCAGCCGCGCGAGCGCCGCGCGTTACGGCTTCCAGCCGAATCAGATCGACAACGTGCTGTATGACGCCTTCGGCCAGCGCACCGTGTCCACCATCTACAACGCTCTGAACCAGTACTTCGTGGTGATGGAGGTCGCGCCGGCCTACTGGCAGTATCCGCAGGCGCTCAACCAGATCTTCCTCAGCACGGCCGCCGGCAACGCGAACGGCACGCAGCAAACGCAGATGTCCCGCGCCACCGTCAAAGCCATGCAGCAGACGGCGGCCGTCAGCAGCGCGTCAAGTGCCAGTGCCAATACCAACTCGCAGAACGCCGACGCCGAAGCGAACCAGCAGACCAACAGCATCTCTAACAGCAAGGGCGGCAATTCCAGCGGCAGCGCCGACAGCACCGCGGCCGAAACCATGGTCCCGCTCGCCGCCATGATGACCTTCTCGAACAGCCACACCGCCACCCAGGTGAATCACCAGAGCGGCCTCGTGGCCGGCACCATCTCGTTCAATCTGCCGGCTGGCGGATCCTTGAGCGAAGCCGGCCAGCTCATTGCGCAGGCCGAGCGCGACATCGGCATGCCCGCGTCGGTGCACGGCGCGTTCGCGCGCGCCGCGCAGGCCTACGCGCAGTCCATGGGCGCCGTCCCGCTGCTGATTCTCGCGGCATTGGTGGTGGTCTACCTCGTGCTCGGCGTGCTGTATGAGAATACGGTTCACCCGCTCACGATCCTGTCGACGCTGCCGTCGGCCGGCATCGGTGCGACCCTCGCGCTGCTGATTTTCGGCACGCCGTTTTCGGTGATCGCGATGATCGGCATCATCCTTCTGATCGGCATCGTCAAGAAAAACGGCATCATGATGGTCGACGTCGCGATCCAGCTGCAACGCCATGAAGGCATGAATGCGCGCGATGCGATTCACCAGGCCGCCGTGGTGCGGCTGCGCCCGATCATGATGACGACCGCGGCCGCCGTGCTGGGCGCGGTGCCGCTTGCGATCGGCATCGGTCAGGGCGCATCGTTGCGCCAGCCGCTCGGGGTGACGGTCATGGGTGGCCTGCTCGTGAGCCAGGTGTTCACGTTGTACACGACGCCGGTGATCTACCTGTACCTCGACCGGCTACGCGCGCGACTCGCGAAATGGTCCGCGCGCCTGCCATGGAATCGCCGCGGAGAAGCACCGGATACGAGCGCATGATGAAGACGATCTCCCCCACCAGACTCGCCGGCGCATTGCTGGCGTTATCGACCGTGTTGACGGGCGGCTGCATGGTCGGCCCGGATTACCATCGGCCGCCCGTCGCGACGCCCGCCGCGTGGAAAGAACTGCCCGGCTGGACCGAGGCGCAGCCTGCCGCCGAACGCCCGAAGGGAGACTGGTGGACCGCCTTCAACGACCCGCTCATCAACGAACTCGAACCGCTCGTGTCGGTGTCGAACCAGACCGTGCGCCAGAGCTATGCGAACTACCAGCAGGCGCTGGCCGAAGTGCGGCTCGCGCGCAGCGCCCTGTTCCCCACCATCGGCATTACCGGATCGGCGACCCGCGAACGTTCTTCGACGGGCAATCTGAGCAGCAGTCTGCTGGGCGGTGCGGGCGCGAGCAGCTTCCAGCGCATCAACAACGCCGGCTCGCTCGAAGCCAACGCGAGCTGGGCGCCCGACCTATGGGGCCTCGTGCGCCGCAATATCGAGGAAAGCGCCGCGACCGCGCAGGCAAGCCAGGCAACGCTCGCCAACGCGACACTTTCCGAACAGATCGCGCTCGCCAACGCGGTGATCGATCTACGCGTGACGGATGTCAATATCGACTTGCTCAAGCACACCGTCGAGGCGTTCGAGCAATCGTTGCGCGTGGTCGCGGAGCAGGACAAGGCCGGCACCGTGCCGCCCTCCGATCTGGTGAGCGCGCAAACGCAACTGGAGTCGGCCCAATCGAGTCTGATTGCGCTGGGTGTCGCGCGCGCTCAATACGTTCATGCGATCGCCGTGCTGGTCGGCAGGAATCCGGAAGAACTGGACGTGCCCACGAACACCACGCTGCCGACGCTGCCGTCCATTCCGGTCAGCGTGCCATCCACGCTATTGGAGCGCCGGCCCGACATTGCCGCCGCCGAGCGGCAAATGGCGGCACAGAACGCCGCGATCGGGGTGGCCGTCGCCGCCTATTACCCGACTATTTCGCTATCCGCGCTGGACGGTTTCACGCAGTCGCCGTTGAACGGCCTGTTGCATATCGCCAACTATGTCTGGTCGTTGGGCGGCCAGGCGAGCGAGACGCTGTTCGACGGTGGGCAGCGCAGCGCGCAGGTCGACGCGGCCAAAGCGTCTTACGACGCGGCGCTAGCCAATTATCGCGGCACGGTGTTGACGGCGTTTCAGGGCGTGGAGAACGACCTCGCCGGCTTGCGTATCCTCGCGCAGCAAGCCGAGGTGCTGGAGCGCGCGGTACGCGACGCGACGCGCGGCACCGAGATCGCGCGCAATGAATACCAGGCTGGCACGGTGGACTTTACAACCGTCGCGACCGCGCAGGCCACGCAGTTGAACCTTCAGCAGACCGCGTTGAACGTGCAGCAAACACGGCTGCTCGACGCGGCGTCGTTGATCGGCGATCTGGGCGGCGGATGGTCCGACAGTGAGCTTGCCGACCCTCGGAAACCGGGACAACAGCAGGTGTCGCACTAGGCCGGTTTTGTTGCCATTCAATGCACCATCGTCACCGGCGTGAACGTGCGCCTCGACAGCGACGCGAGCACGGCCAGCCTGCGAAAGAAGCCCATATGGCTCGCGTCGATCACCATCACGTCGGGCCGGGTCGTGGCCGCGTAATCCGCAACCGCTTTCGTGCGGTGGCCGAAGACGCGTTTCCAGCGGTAGGGCACACCGGCTTCTTCGAGAATCGTGCGGGCGTCGATCAACGCTTTCAGCATGATCTGCTTCTCGTGACGCAAGAGGGAGCTACGTGAGTGGAAGGCTGCCGCCCGCCCCTCCCCGACCGGTTCGAGGACTTCCAGCAGTTCGACCTCCGTGACGCCACGCTCGAGGAACATGAACGCGGCGTAGCGCGCAGCCTCGACGGCGCCGCTATGGTCGAGGACGGGAATCAGCATTCGTATCATCGAGAAATCCCGGGGGTCGATCAGTGTGTAACTCGAGCTTAGCTAACGCCGCATTAACGCCGTGTAAAAAGTATCAGCCTTTTTACGCGGCCCGCCGAGATACGGCCAGTCCGCCGTTATGCCTGGATCGCCGCCGGATTGAGTTCGACATGCAGGATCACGAGCCAGCGCTTCGGGCAGTCCGCGGCGATCTGCAGATCCCGCTTGCCGTCGGCGCCGGTCTTCACAAAACCCTTTTCCCGCGCGAAGCCGAATGCGCGCCGCGCGTCGGACTGCAACCACAGCGTCACCAGCCCGCAGGTCAGACAGCTGAAAATCCACAGGGAGTCGGACGGCAACGCGGCGTCGAGTTGCTGGGTGGCGTACGTGAAAAGCGTTGTGAGAACCTGGTTGGTGACGAAAACGATGGCGATGAGCTTGCACAGCCCCCTGAACATCATGGCCTGTCGTGACGGTGTCATGGCTTGTCAGACGCCGAGCACGCGGCGCGCTTCGAGTTCGGCCAATGCCAGCGCTTGCGCGGAACTGGGCATCGGCCGTCCGCAGCCGCGCCCGGTGATCTGCTGGATCTGTTTGTCGTGTCTGATGGTCGTTACGCGCAAGGCGCCTTTGAACATGTGCCCCGGAGCGGGAAACACGCAAGCCTCGACGGTCATACCGCCCTTGGTTTGTTTGAATGCCATATGAACCCCTGCCAATTTCGCGGTTTTTCCACGTCGAAAAACCAGTCACTCAGTATACGGAGGACCTCGTAAAGAGCGCGAAACGATTGCAGCAGACCGCATAAAAATCCCGTGAAATTCAAAGCACGCCGACCAGCCGGTATCCCACGCCCGACTCGGTGATGATGTGCTCGGGACGCGCCGGATTGCGTTCTATCTGCGCGTCAAGTCGCTGGGTTTGCTCAAAGCCCTCGACCCGTGTCGAGGTAGTCCAAGGCCAGGCGCTTTTGTAAGGCACGCGCCTGGCGAAGCGTGTCGAGCAGAGCGTGCCGTGTCAGCGGGCCCAGTTCGTCTGGATGGACGTGATTGTGCATGGGCAAGCCACGCTCATAACAGCGCTGCTGATTTTCGAGGCGCAGCTTCTGGATGAAATAAAACGCCTGTATCCAGGAATCCACGTCGCGCTGATCCAGGCGTTGCGCCTCTCCAGCCCGTCGAAAGCGATCCGCCGTATTGCTCGTGCGGGCGCCAAGGGCGAGGCCGTAGATCCGGGCCGCGTCGACGAACAGCGTCGCGGCGTGCAGTTTGAGATCGAGCGTGCCGGCGAATTCGCCCCCCTTCTCGACCACGAAGTCACGCACCACGCCGAGCGGCGCCTTGCGCCGCAATGCGTTCTCCGCCATCTGGTAAAGAAAGCGCGGATTGTCCGGCGCGATCTCTTCGAGCCAGTCGGCGAGCGCCTCGGCCAGATCGAAGGCGCCATAGAGGGGGCGCAGGTCGAAGAAAATGCTCGCGTTAAGGAGCGCCTGCGGGTCGCCCTCGCTGATCCATGTCGCGAAGCGCTCCCGCCATTCGTGCAGGTCGAGACACCACTGCGGATTGCTCGCCATGATCTGCCCGGTGCACAAGGGAAAGCCGCAGGCATCGAGCGCTTCATTGATGCGCAGCGCAAGCGGCAACAGTTGTTTGCGCAGGGCCGTGGCGCCACCGCTGCCAGCGAAAATGATGCCGTTGTCCTGGTCGCTCGACAGCGTCTGTTCCTGACGCCCTTCGCTGCCCAGCGCGATCCAGCACCAGCGCGCTTCCTGCATGCGTGTCCCGGCGCAGGTCAACTCGATTGCGCGGCGCGTGATCTGGTCGTTCAGCGTGGAGAAAAGTCCGGTGAGCGGTGCCGGAGCCGCCTCGCCGACCGCGCAATGCACGAGCCTGCGCACCGTCGCAGCGGCCAGTTGCAAAGACGCGGCATCGTTCGCGTCGGCTATGCTGCGATGAGCGTGTCGCAGGTCGTGCGCGAGCGCGCGACCCGCGACGGTTTGCGGGTCGAAAACAGCATCGGGCCCGGAGGTGGCGGAATCATCCATCGAGTGTGCACTCCTCAGTAGCGGATTCGCGCGTAAAGGGTCTGCTGCGCGGCATCGCGGGCATCTTTTAGCGTGACTATGCCTTTCTCCGCCAGCAAGGGGATCATCCGCAGGAACACCTCGCCGGTGACGATGGCGTCGCCGAGCGCGGTGTGCCGGCCGATCACCGGCACGCCGAGGCGCGCGGCGATCGCCTCGAGCGAGTGCCCGGGCTGATGAGGGTGGATCACCTGCGACAGGAGCAGCGTATCGAGGACCGGCTGCCTGAACGCCACGCCGGTCCTCGCTTCGAGCATTTGCAGAAATCGCATGTCGAACGCGGCGTTGTGCGCGACGAGCACGGTGTCCGCCGCAAAATCGCGGAACTGCGGCAGCACTGCTTCGACCCGCGGCTGTCCCTTGAGCATCGCGTGGGTGAGGCCGTGAATACGGGTCGATTCGGCGCTCAGCTCGCCTCTTGGCTCGATCAGCCGGTCGAACGTTTCCTGCTGGAGCAATCGTCCATTGACGATGCGCAAGGCGCCGATAGAGATGATTTCGTCGCCCGCGGCGGGATCGAGCCCGGTGGTCTCGGTGTCGAACACCGTATAGCTGAGTTGCGAGAGCAGGCACTGATCGATCTCGGCGCTCTGTCCCGGCTGATGAAAAAGATCGAAATCGTAGAATTCGGGCCGGCCTGTCGGCGGCGGTGCAATATCGAACGCACTCCGGGGTTCGGCGGCTTGCAGCATCACGCGGTAGCGCGCCCTGCCCTCGGCCGGCTCGCAACGATATACCGATTCGCCGCCGTGGCGCGCGATCACCGAATTCAGCGTAAGCGCCAGGCCGCCAGCACTGACCGGAAGCGGTGCGTGCTCCCACGCCCTTAACGTGTCGGCGGGCAACGGCGCGCCGCTCCAGACGAGATCCAGATGCGCCAACCGATCGGCGCGCTGCAAATCGAAGCGCAGTTCGGTCACGCCCGCGTCAGCCGCGAGCCGCCGCGATAGATAGGCGAGCGCCTGCGTCAATGCGTAACTGTCGACCCTGAGCCACAAGGTGGCGTCGATGGTGTCGCCGGCCGTGACGCGCAGTGATGGCCCCCCGATGCGCCGCAGCAGTAAAGCGATCAGGTCAGTGCCACGCATGTCTTCGAGTTCCCGACGGCTGTCCGTAGCGTTGCTGCCCTGCTGCACCGCGCGCTCGATCTGAGCGGCGAGGCGCATCGATTCGTCGCCGATGATGGCGGTGAACTGAGTCCGCTTCGCGCCGCTCATGTCCGGAAAGGTCTGGATGGTCTCGACCGCCGCGCGGATATTCGCGAGCGTTGCCCGCGTGTCTTGCGTCAGCGACTGCACCAGTGCGTCGCGCCGGTTATCCGCCTCGACGTGGCGCGTAATGTCTTCCAGCGTCAGCACGAAGCCATTGAGTGCGCGGACGCTATCGAACACGGGCGCCATGTGCGCGCGCACGATTTGCCCATCCGCGAGCGTGGCAACGAAGGAGCATACGGGTGGCGCCATGTCGTCGCGCGGGTCCTGCAACTGGTGCTGGATTTGTTCCAGCGCGTGCAGGACGAGACCGCTCTCGATCACGCCGAAAACCGAGCGCCCAAGCCCGATGGCCGAGACGCCCTGATGGCCGGTTCGCAGCAATTGCCTCGCGCGAGTGTTGAAAAGCAGGATACGCCCGTCGATATTGCACACCAGGACGCTCAGCGCGAGTTCCGCCATGAGCGCAGCGAGCCGGTTCTTTTCTTCGGCGAGCGCTCGGCTCGCGAGTTCGATTTTTTCCTGTACGTCGCTGTGCAGCGTTTGATGTGCGGCGGCAAGCGCGTTCAGCTTCTCGACGAGAACGCGCACGTCGCGCGCGCCCCGCACCGTGATGCGGTGCCCAGGGTTGGCCGCGAGCAGCACGGCGTCTTCAGCCAGTCGCGCGACCGGTGTGATATAGGCGTCGAACAGCGCTTTCAGGCCGAAGCCCAGTGCGAACAGCAGCAGCGTTGAGAGGGCGATCCAGACCGCGGCCCGTTGCAGCAGCATCTCGCGCAACCACGCGCGCTGCGCGTTGGGGATGTCGAGCGCGAGAGACGCAAGAATCGCGGCGCCAATAAGCACCTGCACTGCGAACAGCAGCGTCAATGCGATGCCAAACCGACGTCTGGCGATCATTGTGACGATCATTCGTCGCTTCGGTCATGCCGAGCGAGCAGCGAACGCACCTGCTCGACCAGTTCCCTCGTGGAGAACGGCTTGGTGATGTACGCATCGGCACCGAGCGCGAGGCCCTTGCTCACCTCGAGGTCGCGGCTCTTCGCCGACAACATCACCACCTTCGTTCGATTCCATGCGCTGTTTTCGCGAATCGTCTGACAGACCTCGAAGCCGTTGCGCAACGGCAGCATGACATCGAGCAGCACGAGGTCGGGTTGGAACGCGGCCATCTGCTCAAGGGCTTGCGCTCCGTCCCGCGCAATCGCCACTTCGTAGCCACACTCGGTCATCAGGAATTCCAGCGAGATGACGATGTTCGGTTCGTCGTCCACGATGAGGACTTTATAGGTCATGACGTTGTCTCCTTCGCGCTCGCGAGAGGTAGCGTGAACACGAACACGGCGCCCTCTACTTCTCCCGGCTCTCCCAGCGCACTTTCCAACCTCAGCGTACCACCGAAATGACGGACGATTTCGCGGCTGATCGGCAGTCCGAGGCCGGTGCCCTGCGGCTTGCCGCTGATCGTGTCGCCTCCCTGCCGGAACTTCTCGAAGATGAGTTCCCTATCCTGCGCACGCACGCCGGGACCGTTGTCGCGCACCTCGACGCGTAACGCTGCGCCCACCCGGACGAGCCGCACCGCGACGCGCCCGCCGGCACGGTCGCAGAACTTCGCCGCATTTGACAGCAGATTGAGCACCACCTGCATCAGACGGTCGTGATCGCCCAATACAAGCGGCACCGCGGCCGGCAGGTCCAGTTCGAGCGCAATGCGTTGTTCGGCGAAAATCTGGCGGGTAGCGTTCACCGCGTCTTCGATGACCTGCTTCAGGTCGAGCGGCTCGGCATGCCATTGCGCGCTGCCCGATTCCATCTTGGCGAGGTCAAGCACATTGTTGATGAGCCGCGTGAGCCGCTCACTCTCCTTGATCACGATATCGAGGTATTCGCCGCGCTTCGCGGCCGGCAGATCGGGATGCTCGCGCAGGATTTCCGAGAACGCGCGGATCGACGTGAGCGGTGTGCGCAATTCGTGGGTGACCGTCGAGATGAAATCGTCCTTCATACGGTCGAGCTCGCTGAGCCGCGCGTTGGCTGCCTTGAGTTCCGCCGATGCACTCTCCAGCTCGCGCGACTTCTGCTCCAGCTGGTGGCTGTAGGCGACGACCTGAGAGGTTTCATCCAGTATCGCCATCACTTCGTTCAACCCGAGCGGCTCCTCGTCGACGACCGTCGCTATCATCGCCCGCGCCGACGCCGCGCCGATCGCCCCGGCAAGTTGCCTCTCCGCGAAGCGCACGAGGTCGGCGTCCGCGGTGGGCGAGTTCGTGCCACCACGTTCGTGGTGGAAGCGCGCGTATGCGTCGTCGGCAGCAGCTGAACCGAGGAAGCGCCGCAACAGCTCAAGCACCGCCTCGGTCGAGGCGCTGCCGCGCCAGATGTCCGGGCGGAGCACGTCGCCGGTGTGCGCATAGGCGTCGACGAACAAGGCAGCCTGGGTCTTTTCGACCACGCTCTGCCCGCTCGCGAGCGACACGCCGACAAAGCCCGCGACGTTCGCCAGCATGCTCCAGAAAAGCGCATGCGAGACTTCGTCCAGTCCGTGCAGACCGAACAGTTGCCGCGGCCTGAGCCACTCGATGCCGAGCGGTCCGTGCGCGAGAAAGCCACGCGGCAACCAGCCGGATTCGGCAAACGAAGGTAGCAAGAGCGTGTAGGCCCATAGCAGGAATCCCGCGCTCAAGCCGGTCAGCGCGCCGAGCCGGGTGCCGTTTTTCCAGTAGATCGCCCCGAGCATCGCAGGCGCGAACTGCGCGACCGCCGCAAACGAAATCAAGCCGATCGAGACCAGCGCGTACGCTTCGCCGGCAAGCCGGAAATAGGCATAGCCAAGCATCATCAGCAGCACGATCGCGGCGCGCCTGATCGTGAGCAGCAGTCCGGGGAAGTTCGCGCGCCGCTCGGATTGCAGTGATTGCAGGCGTAACAGCACAGGCATCACAATGTCATTGCAGACCATCGTGCTGAGCGCGATGGTTTCGACGATCACCATGCCGGTCGCAGCCGACAACCCGCCGATGAACACGAAAAGCGTGAGCGCCAGTTGATGCGCACGCATGGGCAGCGCCAGCACGAACATGTCCGGGTCCACGGCACCGCCGGAGAAATTCATCGTTCCGCCGAACGCAATCGGCAACACGAAGACGTTGATCGCGAGGAGATACAGCGGCAGCACCCAGACGGCTTTCGCGACGTGGTTTTCGTCCATGTTCTCCACTACGGCAATCTGGAACTGGCGGGGCAGCAGCATGATCGACAGCATCGACAACACGATCAGTGACGCCCAACTGCCAAGCGCCGCACCGCCCGCGCCTGCCTCGCCGCCATGCAGCGTCAGCAAGGCGTTCAATGCGGGGACCGCCTGCGCACGCGCAAACAGATCTCCAAAGCCATCGTAGATTCCGAACGTGACGAACGCCCCTACGGCTAGAAACGCGACGAGCTTCACGAGAGACTCGAAGGCGATCGCGGCGACCATGCCTTCGTGGCGTTCGGAAGCATCGAGGTGGCGCGTTCCGAACACAATGGTGAACGTCGCCAGGAGGAGCGCGATGTATAGGCTTGGATCCGACCACCAGGGCCCTGCTTCGGCACGCCCGCTGGCAATGCCGGTGGCATGCGTCAGGACGGCGACGCTGGCGGATACGGCCTTCAGTTGCAGCGCGATGTAAGGCACGAGTCCGACCACCGCGACCAGCGTGACGAGCCCGCCGAGCAGCGCGCTCTTGCCGTAGCGCGAAGCCATGAAATCCGCAATCGACGTGATGTGATTGTTCTTGCTGATGCGGATCATCTTGCGCAACACGGTCCACCACAGCGCCGCCACCAGGGTGGGGCCGAGATAAATCGGCATGAAGCCGACGCCGCTTCTGGCCGCGCGACCAACGCTGCCATAGTACGTCCAGGAACTCGCGTAGACCGCGAGAGACAGCGCGTAGACGTAGGGGCTGTTGATGATGCTCGTGCCCGCATCCGCGCGCCGGTCGCCATAAAACGCGATTGCAAACAGCACACCCAGATAGACGAGCGACGCCAGTGCAATGACCCAGCCGTCCAGCATCTCAGTCCTTCGATGCCGGTTCGGATCCGACGGCCCGCGTGGATGTTTTACGCGAAGCCCCCTGTTCGACGATGGCGGCAAGCAAAACGATGAAAAGCGCCCACGCGGCGAACAGATATCCGTACAGGAGCGGAAGGCCCAACCAGGTTCGCGTGTCGTTGAACAACGCCAGCAAAGGATAGTTGAACACCAGCCAGCCCAGCACGAACAAAGCGATCAGGCGCTGGCCGGCAAGGGCGCGATGCGACATGGGCATCTCCCGCAAAAGGATTTGCGAACCATCTTTCAGCAGCGGCGATATTGCGGGTACCTGAACAATAGCGTCACGACGGCTGCGCGCCATGAACGCCCGGTTGCGTTACGAGAAGCTCCGGATGATTTCGAGGCTTCTCGTGCCGCGTCCGCCCAGGTCAATGGCCGGATGCGCCCGACGCACCGATACCGGTTTCCGAACGGACTTTCTGGGCCGGATACCCCGCACGGTCGATACGTGCGCGCTCGCTCCTGTCCAGAATCGAGAACAGCCAGATCCCCACAAAACCCGCGGTCATGGAAAACAGAGCGGGCGACGTGTAGGGGAAAATCGCATCCTTGTGACCGAGCACATCCACCCACACCGACTTGGAGACGAGCGTCAGCCCAACCGCTGTCACCAGCCCGAGAAAGCCGCCGATGGTAGCGCCGCGTGTCGTGCAATCCTTCCACAACACCGACATGAACAGCACCGGAAACGTTGCCGATGCCGCGATCGCAAAGGCCAGCGAGACCATGAAGGCGATGTTCTGCTTCTCGAACGCAATGCCAAGGATCACCGCCACGATGCCCAGCGCTACCGTCGTGATCCGCGAAACAGCGAGTTCCTTTTCGCTGGCGGCCTTACCCTTCTTGAACACCGTCGCGTAGAGATCGTGCGATACCGCCGAAGCGCCGGATAGCGTCAGTCCGGCGACAACGGCGAGGATCGTTGCGAAGGCCACGGCGGAGATGAAGCCGAGGAACACGTTGCCGCCCACTGCGTTCGCAAGATGGATGGCTGCCATGTTGTTGCCGCCCAGCAGCCCGCCGAGCGCATCCTTGTACACCGGATTGGTGCTGACGAGAACGATGGCGCCGAAGCCGATGATGAATGTCAGCAGGTAGAAGTAGGCAATCCATGTGGTTGCCCAGAACACGGACTTGCGCGCCTCCTTGGCGCTCGGCACGGTGAAGAAGCGCATCAGAATATGCGGCAGGCCTGCTGTGCCGAACATCAGCGCCATGCCGAAGGAGATCGCTGAAATCGGATCCTTGATAAAGGCGCCCGGACCCATGATTGCGTCCTTCTTCGCATGAACCTCCACCGCCTTGGCGAACAGCGCTTCCGGATTGAAGTGAAACTGCGCCAGCACCATGAATGCCATGAAGCTCGCGCCCGCCAGCAGCAAGCCCGCTTTGATGATCTGAACCCATGTGGTCGCCGTCATGCCACCGAACAGAACATAGACCATCATCAAACTGCCGACGATCACAACCGCGACCCAGTATTCCAGACCGAACAGCAGCTTGATCAACTGGCCTGCGCCGACCATCTGCGCGATCAGGTAAAACGCCACCACAACCAGCGTACCGGATGCCGCGAACACGCGGATTGGCGTCTGTTGAAAACGATATGCGGCAACGTCGGCGAAAGTGAAGCGACCAAGATTACGCAGGCGCTCCGCCATCAGAAAGGTAATGACCGGCCATCCGACCAGAAAGCCGATCGAATAGATCAGTCCGTCGTAGCCATTCAAATAGACCGCCGCCGAAATGCCGAGAAACGACGCAGCGGACATATAGTCACCGGCGATGGCAAGCCCGTTCTGGAAGCCCGTAATTCCGCCACCCGCCGTGTAGAACTCTGCAGCCGATTTTGTCTTGCTCGCGGCCCACTTCGTGATGAACAGCGTGAACACAACAAAAACAGCGAACATCGATATCGCTGTCCAGTTGGTCGGCTGCTTCTGCAACTGGCCGAGGTCACCCCCTGCAGCCCAGACCGTGCCGGCCACGGCACACAGCGTCAATGCGCACAAACCACGTTGGAATTTAGTCATCACAGCACCTCACTGCGAATTTGAGCGGTGAGGTCATCGAATTCCCGGTTGGCGCGCCGAACGTAGATTCCCGTAATGGCCACAGTAAAAACGATCACGAACAGCCCGATCGGGATGCCCCAGGTCATCACGCCCGAGCCAATCCTGGCGGAAAGCAGATTCTTGCCAAATGCAACCAGCAGGATGTAGCCGTAGTAGACGACCATCATCATTGCCGCCAGGAGCCAACCGTACGACGAACGCGTTGCCACCAGTTGTCGGTACTTGGGATTCGACTCTATCCTTTGAACAAGATCTTCTTCCATTTTTCGTGTCTCCGGTTTTAGGCGTAAACGAGGTAATTTCCGGCAACCTCGAATGTCGTGCAGGGTTTTTACCGGCGTGGTCTAGCGAATGCAGCATCGATCATCATCCACCTCCGGGTATCCGACAGTCAGATCGCCGAGCGCGCCGCATCGCGGCAGCGGATAACTGACCTCAGGCTATTTCACCCAGACGCCAGCCGGTTGATGCAGGTCAACGCCTGCGTGTTCACCTGGCTTCATTCCGAAAATGAGTCTGTGGCTCGCACAGTTCGCCTGTCGGCAGCGCTCCAGACATTCATTGTCCAGACATCACGCGACCACGGCTTCGATGTAGGCTTCTTTGACAGTGTCCGGCCGCTCGAGTATCGGCTGACAAGAATGAGGTGTAGATAGGGAATAACCGGCAGCAAGCCGCTGCCGGTTTCAACTGCGTTCCAACTGCGTTTCTTTAGCGGTCCATCTGCTGGATGCCCGCCAGTCGCCATGCCTGGTCGCCCTGTGTGCTCCTGACGATGTTCCAGATCTCCTGGAACGGCTGGGCGGTCTGCGCGTCGTCTTCCCGCATCTGCCCGTAAAAGCGGACGCTGACCAGCGTTTCATTAACAGTGTCTTCCGTGCCCAGCACTTCGGCTTCGAGTTGCGTCACATCCGTACGGCTCGGCTCGTGGCCCCGTGCCTCCAGGTCCTGCTTGAGCCGCATGAACATCTCGGGCGTGGTCAGTTCGAACAGATCGCCTTGCTCATTGCGGTCCCACGCGCCCTGAAGACGCATGAACATAGCCTTCGCCGTTACCAGAAATGCAGCCTGGTCCGCGAGCGCGGGCTCCCGTGCGTTCACGCTACCCGCCGCGCCAGTCGATCCCATCGCGGCTCGTTGCCAGTCGCGCAAGTTCGTGTCAGGCCGCGATTGTCCAACCTGGTTCAGAAACGGTGAGTTATTCGTTTGCTGCCGGTCCCCTGAATAAGCCAGATTCGGTCGACGCCGATTGGCGATGAAGCGGAACAGCATCACGCCGGCGAGCACCACGAGGCCGATCAACAAAGCATTCGAGAGCATTTGAGCCAGCCCTTCAGCCAGACCGAACGATGAGAGCAACGCCGCAATGCCCAGGCCGGCGGCGAGACCAGCGAGCGGGCCCATCCAGCGCCCAGCACCGGTGGCCGCTGGTGTCTGCCCTGCCTGCTGCGCGGGTTGCGCCTGCTGGCTGCGTTGCCCCTGGCCGGACGGCGACGCCGCCTGCGACTGTCGCCCAATGCTTTGACTGCCGCCGACGCGCTTCGCCTCGGCGTCGTTCGAGGCCACGGCTCCAAGGGCAAGAAGTCCGGCCAGACCGAGCGCCGCTGTTCCGCGTGTCACCGCGCCGGCAGCACTTCGAAGACGATTGATGATCTGCGTGTACATATGAAGCCTCTTTCGGTAAGTCAGGGAACTGCCCGCATAGCGCGCCACTCGGGTCGCGCAAAAACATTACGAACAGTAATATTATTGACTGGTCAAACTTGCAGCCCGTCGTGCCTGCAATCCGCTTTGGGCAGCCTGAAGGCTGTTGCCGTGGATATAGTGCTCGAGCTGCTGAATGGTCTGTTCCTGCTCGACAATCAGGTTCTGGATGAGGTCACCGATCGACACCATGCCGATCACCTGCGCTGCGGCAATGACCGGCAGATAGCGGATCCGGTCCGCCGTCATGAGCGCCATGCATTCTTCGGTTGTCTGGTCCGGACTGACGTAGCGCACAGTCGTCGACATGATGTCGCGCACAGGTGTATGCCGCGACGAGCGGTCCATCAGAACGATTTTTCTTGCGTAGTCACGCTCTGTCACGATGCCGGCAATACGACCGTGGTGTGCGACGATCAGCGCGCCCACCTTCCGGTGAGCCATCACCGCTATTGCGTCGTAAACCGAAGCGGATGCCTGAGTCGACCACACTGTCTGTGACGCTTTTGAGCGAAGGAGCTGCGCAACCGATGCCATATGTCACCTCTGTGAGTTGTCGTTAGCCGCCCGCTGGCGCCTAAGTACGAGGCCTCAATGTAACTGAACATGATGGAACGAAAAATGCGTATTTTTAATGCGAACACTTCGAATAAACCGTAGTGTTATGAATTTGGCGGAGGACGCGTGAACTTCAAACATCTGCATTACTTCTGGGTCGCGGCGCACGCGGGCGGCATCGTCCGAGCCGGGGAGCAGTTGCACATCTCGCCGCAAACGCTCAGCGGGCAGATCAAGCTGCTCGAAGAAGCGCTGGATAAGAAGCTGTTCAGGAAAAATGGGCGAACGATCGAACTGACCGACGCGGGCCGTCTTGCGCTCGACTACGCGGACGAAATATTCTCATTGGGCTCGGAACTCGAAAGCGCCGTGCGGCGCGAGAGCGAATCCGGCGCGCAAACACGGTTTCGCGTCGGCATCGCGGATTCGGTACCCAAGGCGATCGCCTACCGGCTGCTGGAACCGGCGCTGAGCGCCTCCACGTCGCTGCGAATGATCTGTCACGAAGGCAAACTGCACGCGCTGCTTGCCCAACTGGCCGTACACCGTCTCGATCTGATCATCGCGGACGCCCCCATTCCCGCCGACGTCAACATCAAGGCGTTCAATCACCCGCTCGGCCGCTCGACGCTCAGCTGTTTTGGCGCAGAGGCGCTGATTCAAAGCGGCGGCAAGCGCTTTCCGCTGTCGCTCGGTCAGTTGCCGGTGTTGCTGCCGGGCACGGAATCCGCAGTGCGCCGCAAGCTGGATCACTGGCTCGCTTCGCATGCCATTTCGCCGCGCATCGTCGGCGAGTTCGACGACGGAGCGATGACCATGGCGTTCGGTCGTGAAGGCCGCGGCCTGCTTTTCGCACCCACCGTGCTGGAGCGTCAGCTACAGGCGGAGCACAATCTGAAGATGGTCGGGCAGATCAACTCGATCGTCGAAGAATTCTTTGCCATTTCGATCGAGCGCCGAATCAGCCATCCGGCTGTCGCGATGATCATGGACGCAGCGCGCAGCGACTTGTTTATGTAGCGAAACCTGCACGAATAAAGCGCAGGCATCCTGATCAAATAGCGTTCTCGCATATAGCCGCGACGGTCCAACGCTGTCATGCGGTGAAGCGCTGCCGGAGTGCGGAACCTGTGGGCGCACTTATCACCCCATAGCCTGTAGTGTCTTCATGCATATCGTAAAAATACGATATATAATTCGTCACGTAACGATGCAGGCGTTTGCGCACTAACCGGCGCCGCGCCTGCCTGTTGTTGAAGACCATGAAACCCACCCCAATGACGCTCGACATCGACGCGATTCACAAAGCGCTTGCCAACCCGGTTCGCCGGGAGATTCTCGGCTGGCTGCGCGAGCCGTACGCGCATTTCGCCGACCAAGAACTGCCACTCGATCACGGCGTATGCGCCGGCAAGATCGACGCGGCCTGCGGCCTGTCGCAGTCCACCGTGTCGGCGCACCTCGCGGCTTTGCAACGCGCGGGGCTCGTCACGTCGAAGCGAGTCGGTCAATGGGTGTTTTTCAAACGCAACGAACCGGTCATCCAGGCGTTCCTCGAGCACATGAACACGAGGCTCTAGGCGCCGGATCCGCATCGCCGCACTTCTTTCCGCACTTCTTTCATCACGCAGTATTTTTGTCACGCTCGGGCCACATGCCCGCCGTCAAAGGTGAACTCATATGCCGACTCTTTTCGATCCGCTGCAAATTGGCGATATCACGCTGTCGAACCGCATCATCATGGCGCCGCTCACGCGCCAACGCGCCGAAGAAATCCGCGTGCCGAACGCGCTGATGGCGAAGTACTACGCCGAGCGCGCAACGGCCGGCCTGATCATCAGCGAAGCGACTTCCGTCACACCGCAAGGCGTGGGCTATGCCGACACGCCGGGCATCTGGTCGCAGGAGCAGGTTGAAGGCTGGAAGCTCGTCACGAGCGCCGTGCATGCCGCCGGCGGCAAGATCTTTCTGCAACTGTGGCACGTGGGCCGCATTTCCGACCCGCTGTTCCTGAACGGCGAACTGCCGGTCGCGCCGAGCGCGATCGCCGCCCAGGGCAACGTGAGCCTGGTGCGTCCGGAGCGCGCCTATGTGACGCCGCGCGCACTGGAACTCGACGAAATCGCCGGCGTGGTCGAAGCATTCCGCAAAGGCGCGGAGAACGCCAAGGCAGCCGGCTTCGACGGCGTCGAAGTGCACGGCGCGAACGGCTATCTGCTCGACCAGTTCCTGCAGGACAGCACCAACAAGCGTACCGACGCTTACGGCGGCCCGGTCGAAAACCGCGCCCGCCTGCTGCTCGAAGTCACCGACGCCTGCATCGGCGTGTGGGGTGCGAATCGTGTCGGCGTACACCTCGCGCCGCGCCGCGACGCGCACACCATGGGCGATTCGGATCCGGCCGGCACCTTCGGTTATGTGGCCCGCGAACTCGGCAAGCGCAAGATCGCGTTCATCGCCGCACGTGAAGCGCTCGGCGACGACCGTCTCGGCCCGCAACTGAAGAAAGCATTCGGCGGCCCCTACATCGCGAACGAAAAGTTCACCAAGGAAACCGCGCAACAGGTGCTCGACGCCGGCGAGGCAGACGCGGTGGCGTGGGGTCAACTGTTCATCGCGAATCCGGATCTCGTGCGCCGCTTCGCCACGAATGCGCCGCTGAACAAGCCGAATCCGGCGACGTACTATGCCCGTGGCGAAACCGGTTATGTCGATTACCCGGCGCTGGAAACCGTGGAATAAGCGTCAGAAAAACAAGCTGAAAAAGGCGAAGCTATAGGCTGAGTCGGCGGAGGTCGGACGGCTGGTTCAAAGCGTCCAATGTGAGGCAGGATGTTGAAAAAAAGGCGCGGCAGGTGCGACAGGAATGAGCTGTTCCGGTCACATCCGCCGCGCTTTTTTATGTTCGAACATAGCGCGGCCATACGACTCCTCAGGCAAGATCACGCCGCATGAAAACGCGCTTCGATTCATCGAGTCCTCGCGCAATGTGCGCATCGCGCCGTTCGATCAGCGCTGCGTCGAGTTCGGCTTCTTCGATATCGCGAAACCCGAGCCGCCGATAGTACGGCGCATTCCACGGCACTTCGCGAAACGTCGACAGGATGACTTGCGGGAGTCGTTGCGAACGCGCGAGTTCGGCGACCTGCTCGATCAGCGCCGCGCCAATACGCTGCCCGGCGTGCGAGGTGAGCACGTCGAGTTCCTGCACGTAGATGCGCGTGGGTTGCGGCTCGAACATCACGAAACCCACGCACGTTGCGTCGGCACCGACGGCGACGATGATCTCCCGTGCCGCTATCTTGCGGGCGACGAGTTCGAGATCCATAGGCGGCGCATCCGCGATCCCCGCCATATCGACGCTGAAAAAGCGCTGCCCCGCTTCGAATTCAATGGTGCGGATCGCGTTCGCCTCGTGCTGCCCGGCGAACCGGAAAGTGATGGCAGGAGCGTGTTGCATGAGACGTTACTCAGGTTGGTGAGGGTGGTCGTTCTGGACAACTTCCCCGATATTGACATCGCCGCCGGGCAGTAGACAAGTGAGCGCCCCTTCATGACACCGAACGCCCGATCAACCGGCGCGCATCGGCTAGCTCAACTTGACGCCAGACATATACGAAGGTAACCTTCACAGGTAGCCTTCATATCTATCGCGGCATGACCCAGCAAGATCCATTAATCGATTCCGAAGCCGTGCACAGCATGGCGGAAGACTTACGCGTGCTGGCCGGAAAACTGCGCCGCCGCTTGCGCGAAGAGTCGCACGTGGGCGATTTCACCCCTTCACAGGTGCAGGTTCTCGGCTTGCTGGAGCGCGAAGGTCCGGCAACGGTCACCGCGCTGGCGCGTGCTCATGGCATGCGTCCGCAGTCCATGGGGGAGACGCTGTCGGTACTTAAAGCGGCCGGACTGGTCAGCGGCGCGCCTGATCCGAACGACGGCCGGCAAACGGTTCTCTCCCTCACCCCCGCGTTCCGCAAAAAGATCAAGGCCAGCCGTGCGGCGCGCGAAGACTGGCTGTTTCGCACCATCCAGACACGCTTCTCGGCGGCCGAGCAACAACAACTCGCTGTCGGCGTCGAGTTGCTCAAACGCCTCATCGACTCGTAACTCCAGGAGCCCTTCATGCCAATCACCACGCTGGATGCAAAGACCGCACTGATCGTCATCGATTTGCAGCGCGGCATCGTCGCGCTGCCCACCGCGCACCCCACCGGCGCAGTCGTCGAATGCGCGGCCGCCCTCGCGCAGGCATTTCGCCGCCACGGCCTGCCCGTGGTGCTCGTCAACGTGGCCGGCGGCGCGCCGGGCCGCGCGGATCAGGCGCGCAACACGGGCGAGTTCCCCGCGGATTTCGCCGAACTGGTGCCCGAACTGAACGCGCAGCCGTCGGATCATCGGGTCACCAAGCGCACCTGGGGCGCGTTCACGAACACCGATCTCGAAGCGTACCTGCGCGAGCAAGGCGTCACGCAGGTGGTGCTCGTGGGCGTGGCGACCAGCATCGGCGTCGAATCCACCGCGCGCTACGCACACGAAATTGGCCTGAACGTCACGCTCGTCGTCGACGCCATGACCGACCTCCATGCGGACGCTCATGCCAACAGCATCACGCGCATCTTCCCGCGCGTCGGCGAAACCGGCACGACGCAAGACGTGCTCGATCTGCTCGAACAATCGCACGCATGAACTTGAGTTCGAACCCGCGCCGTAGCGTGAACGCCGCCCGCATCCTTCATCAGGGAACAGCCCGGTGAATGGCACTTTCCGTTCGCTGAGCAATTTCAACTACCGGGTCTGGGCAAGCGGTGCGATCGTCTCCAACGTCGGCACGTGGATGCAACGCACGGCGCAGGATTGGCTCGTCCTCACGGAACTCACGCAGCACAACGCGACCGCCGTGGGTATCGTCATGTCGCTGCAATTCGGGCCGCAAATGCTGCTGTTGCCGCTGACCGGTTATGCCGCCGATCACTTCGACCGTCGCAAGCTGCTGTTCGCGACCCAGGCGGCCATGGGGTCTCTCGCGCTGGGCCTCGGCATCCTCACCGTCACCGGGCTCGTGCAACTGTGGCAGGTCTATGTCTTCGCGGGGCTGCTCGGCTGCGTCACCGCGTTCGATTCGCCAGCACGGCAGACCTTCGTGTCGGATCTGGTCGGCGAGCACGATCTGTCGAACGCGGTCGCGCTGAATTCCACCTCGTTCAACGCGGCGCGCATGATCGGCCCTGCCATCGCGGGGCTGCTGATTGCTTCCGTGGGCACCGGCTGGGTGTTTCTCATCAACGCGCTGTCTTTCGTCGCGGTGCTCGGTTCGCTGCGCATGCTGCGGGTGAGTGAACTGCATCTGAAGCCGCGCGCGGTGCGCTCACGCGGCAGTTTCGTGGAAGGCTTCAAATACGTGTGGAAGCGTCCCGACCTGAAGGCCGCTTTGCTGATGCTGTTCCTGATCGGCACGTTCGGCCTGAATTTCCCGATCTTCATCTCGACGATGTCGGTCACCGCCTTTCATGCGGGTGCCGGCGAATACGGCGTATTGAGTTCGACCATGGCGATCGGCTCCGTGACCGGCGCGCTGCTTGCCGCGCGCCGGGCGAAACCGCGCATGGCGCTGCTGCTCGGCGCGGCGGGCGTGTTTGGCGTGGGCTGTACCGTGGCCTCGCTCATGCCGAACTATGTGTTGTTCGGCCTTGTGCTGATCGTGATCGGCGTATCGACGCAAACCTTCACGACCTCTACCAACAGTCTCGTGCAGCTCTCCACCGAGCCCGCCATGCGCGGCCGGGTCATCGCGATTCTGCTGGCCATCGCGTTGGGTGGCACGCCTCTCGGCGCGCCGGTGGTCGGTTGGGTCGCGGACCGTTTCGGCCCGCGCTGGGCGCTCGGCGTGGGCGCGGCATCGGGATTCGCGGCGGCGGTGGTCGGCTTGCTCTATCTGGTGAAGTACCGCCAGTTGCGTGTGTATGTCGAAGGCGGGCGGCTGCGCTATAGCGTCGACGATCCACGCCAGGCGCCCGCGTATGTGAGCCCCGCGGTCGCCGTGCAGAACGCCGTGTTGAGCGAAGTGGAAGAAGATTCGTCTTCGGGCGTTTAACAAGCCATTGTGAAGGCCTGATGCAAAAAAGCCGCGCCTGACCAGGCGCGGCTTTCTCATTCCGGCAGACTCGCCAGAAGACCTACTTCGCCACCGGCATCGTGAATTCAGCCCCCTTGGCAATGCTGTCCGGCCAGCGTTGCATGATGCTCTTGTAGCGCGTATAGAAGCGCACACCCTCTTCACCATAGGCGTGATGGTCGCCGAACAGCGAACGCTTCCAGCCGCCGAACGAATGCCATGCCATCGGCACCGGAATCGGCACGTTGATGCCCACCATGCCTACCTGAATCTGCCGGCCGAACGCACGCGCCACACCGCCATCCGACGTGAAGAGCGACACGCCGTTGCCGAACTCGTGCGCGTTGATCAACTCAACGGCGCTCGCGAAATCGGGTACACGCACCACCGCCAGCACCGGGCCGAAGATCTCTTCCTTGTAGATCTTCATTTCCGTGCCGACGTGGTCGAACAGCGTGCCGCCGATAAAGAAGCCGTCTTCGCTCGCCACCGCGTGCGCGCGGCCGTCGACGATCAGCTTCGCGCCTTCCGCTTCGCCCGAGGCGATATAACCGGCCACCTTGGCCTTATGTTCGGCGGTAACCAGCGGACCCATTTCGGCGTCGAGATTTTCGCCGTTCTTGATGACGAGCGATTTGACGCGCGGCACCAGCTTTTCGATCAGCTTGTCGGCCACGTTGCCGACCGCCACCGCGACCGAGATCGCCATGCAGCGCTCGCCTGCCGACCCGTAGGCCGCGCCGATCAGCGCGTCGACCGCCTGGTCGAGATCGGCGTCCGGCATGACCACCAGATGATTCTTCGCGCCGCCGAGCGCCTGCACGCGCTTGCCGCGCTTCGACGCTTCCGTGTGAATGTATTCGGCGATCGGCGTGGAGCCCACGAACGACAGCGCCGCCACGTCCGGGTGATCGATCAGTGCATCCACCGCCACCTTGTCGCCGTTGACGACGTTGAACACGCCATCGGGCAAACCGGCTTCCTTCAGCAATTCGGCAATCCGCAGCGACGCCGACGGATCACGCTCCGAGGGTTTCAGCACGAACGTGTTGCCGCAGGCGAGCGCGACCGGGAACATCCACATCGGCACCATGACCGGGAAATTGAACGGCGTGATGCCGGCGACCACACCCAGCGCCTGACGCAGATTCCAGTTGTCGATGCCGCCGCCGATCTGGTCGGTGAAATCGGTCTTGAGCAGGTTCGGAATGCCGCACGCGAACTCGACCACTTCGATGCCGCGCACCACTTCGCCCTGCGCGTCCGTGAACACCTTGCCGTGTTCACGGGTAATCAGCATGGCCAGTTCGTCGTGATGCTGGTTGAGCAGTTCCTTGAACTTGAACAGAATGCGCGCGCGCTTGAGCGGCGCGGTCTCGCTCCACGCGGGAAAAGCGGCCTTGGCGGCCTGGACCGCCGCATCCACTTCCTCGACCGACGCGAGGGCGACCGAGCCGGTCACCTTACCGGTGGCGGGATTGAACACG
Source organism: Paraburkholderia sp. BGA-UO-ETr-F21 (assembly GCF_059567925.1). Lineage (NCBI taxonomy): Bacteria > Pseudomonadati > Pseudomonadota > Betaproteobacteria > Burkholderiales > Burkholderiaceae > Paraburkholderia > Paraburkholderia sp. BGA-UO-ETr-F21. Next base: position 57,486 of record NZ_JCAQOY010000007.1, read on the forward strand.
TCCTTGAAACGGCCGCTGGCGGGCGCGGCCGGCGCACCGCCGATGTAGTGGCCCAACTGCTGCACCGACAGCTTTGCTTGTTCATTCACTGCATTCATGTCTTACCTCGTGTTCGGGATCAACCGCGGCATGCCAGCGCCGGGTCATAGGCAAAAAATCGGGCTACGTCGCACCACCCTGAGCGGCCATCCGCTCGCCGGCAGGCTCCATTGAGACTTGCCAACTGTATCGACGGTGCCGGTCATACTCCCGATACAGCCAAATAAAACCGCGCCTCACTGTATTGTTTTCTGCGTGACAACTGTATTGGAACGTGGATCTCGCCCAGGCGCCCGCGGCGTCACGACCAATCCCGTCAGAACCCGCCCACGCCGCGCGTCACCAGCGCATGTGGCCCGCTCGTCAGCTGCTCCCTGAGGAACTCGATGCACACCTGGACCTTCGCCGACGACGACAACCGCTCCGCCGTCACCGCCCATACGTCGGCGGATTGCATGTAGTCAGGCAACACACGCACCAGTTCGCCTGCACGCAGGCTCTCGGCGACATCCCAGATCGATACCATCACCACGCCGAAGCCATCCCGCGCCCACTGCACGACGATATCGCTGAGGTTGGACGCGACGCTGCCCGTCACCTTCACGCTCTTTTCGCCGTCCGGCCCACTCAGGCGCCACACGCCGAAGCGGTCGTCGCGCCCGCGAAACAGGAGGCAATCGTGCTGCGCCAGCTCGGCCAGTTCGACCGGCGCGCCGCGCCGTTCCAGATATTCGGGCGATGCGCAGAGTATTCGCGCACTCTCCACGATCTTGTGCGCGATCAGGTGAGGCTCCGGCACTGCGCCCACCCGAATGTCGATATCGAAGTTCTCGCCGACGAGGTCCGCGCGCCGGTCCAGCAATTCCAGCCAGATCTCGAGGTTCGGATGACGCTTGCGCGACATGGCCAGAATCGGCGAAACGTGTTTGCGGCCGAGCCTCAAGCTCGTGCTGATGCGCAGCAAACCACGCAACTCGGTGCGCCGGTCGGCGAACGCGTCGGCCATACCCTGCACGTCCTCGAGTATTTTCTGCGCCCACTGCAAAGCGGCCTCGCCGTCGCTCGTCATGCTGACGCGGCGCGTGGTGCGCTGAAAGAGCTTCACACCGAGGCTTGCTTCCAGCATGGCAAGGCGCTTGCTCACATGGGAGGGCGACAGCCCCATGTCAGTCGATGCCGCCACGAAGCTGCCCCGGCGGGCAATGTTGCAGAACAACTGGAGGTCGCGCAGGAAAGATTCATTGCTGGCTGTGAGCGCATTCTGATTTTCCATTTGGCCGCATTGTGTCGGTACAGAAGCACATTACCCTAGCTTCAACGGGCCGATCGGGCAAGCCAGGTGGGTCTGACAAATACTCCGGACAACCAGGCACTGGTTAACCCTATGAGCGCGGATTCACCCGCTGCATCGCAGCATTCGAGCACCGCGCGCAGACCGTGCCCCGGTAAATCCTGGCTTGCATAGTTTCACTTTCAGGGCGCAAATGAATCCAGCCGTAGAAGCTGATTAAACATTTCTGTTCAGGAGACGACATGGAAACGAATACATCGGCGGGAGGCCACGAGCACCGCTCGCAGGCTCGCAAGGCAACCGCCAGCGGCTGGATCGGCTCGGCGCTCGAGTACTACGATTTCTTCATCTACGCGCAGGCGGCGGCGCTGATCTTTCCGCAACTGTTCTTTCCCTCGGGCAATCCGAAGATCGCGATCGTGGCTTCGCTCGCCACGTATGGGGTCGGTTACGTCGCGCGGCCGATCGGTGCGCTGGTGCTTGGGCATTGGGGCGACACCCACGGCCGCAAGAACGTCCTGCTCGTCTGCATGTTCCTGATGGGCTTCTCGACGATGGCGGTCGGCTTCCTGCCCACGTACCACCAGGTGGGGCTGCTCGCCCCCGCCCTGCTGGTGGTGTTTCGCCTGATTCAGGGCTTCGCGGTCGCCGGTGAAATCTCGGGCGCGAGCTCGATGATTCTCGAACACGCACCATTCGGACGGCGCGGCTATTACGCGAGCTTTACGCTGCAAGGCGTGCAGGCGGGCCAGATTCTCGCCGCCGCGGTATTCCTGCCGCTCGCGTACTACATGGAAGAGAGCTCGTTCAATTCGTGGGGCTGGCGTATTCCCTTCCTGTTGAGCGCGGTGGTGCTGATTGCCGGCTACATCATTCGCCGCGAGGTCCACGAAACGCCCGCCTTCGCCAAGGAAGACGAGAGCGGCAACGTGCCCAAATCGCCGATTGTCGAAGCCTTCCGCTACAACTGGGGCGATATGCTGCGCGTGGTCGGCTGCTCGCTGATGAACGTGATCCCGGTCGTTGCCACGATCTTCGGCGCGGCCTACGCGGTGCAGGCTTCGTACGGCATCGGTTTTTCCAAGAGCGTCTATCTGTGGATTCCGGTGATCGGCAACATCGTCGCCGTGCTGGTGATTCCCTATGTGGGCAATCTGTCCGACCGGATCGGCCGGCGCCTGCCGATAATCGTCGGCGCGCTCGGCGCGGGTCTGCTCTCGTTCGGCTACCTCTACGCGATCAGCATCCGCAACGTGCCGCTCGCCATGGTCATGTCGATCCTCATGTGGGGCATCATCTATCAGGGGTATAACGCCACCTTTCCGAGCTTCTATCCGGAACTGTTCCCGACCCGCTCACGGGTCTCCGCCATGGCCATCGGCCAGAACATCGGCACGACGATCACCGCCCTGCTGCCCGCGCTGTTTGCCTATGTCGCGCCGCCCGGATCGCATAACGTGCCGCTCATCATCGGGGCAATCACCTTCGGCATCACCATCATTGCAGCGGTGACCGCATGGAGCGCACGCGAGAACTACCGCGTCAAGCTGAGCGATCTGGGCGAGCCCAATGCGGTGCCGATCGACAAGCTCAGCTATGAGCGCATGCGCGCCGAGACCATGGCTGAAGCGAAGAAAGCACTCGCGTAATCGCGCGCTCCCGACCTTCGGAGGAATTCGCCCATGAACCGGATCCGGATCGCCGTAGCGGGCGCGGGTTACATCGGCCGCGCGCACATGGCTGTCGCCCAGCAGAGCGACACATGCACGCTGTCGGCGATCGTCGATCCGTCGTCGGCGGCGCAAGCGCTCGCCTTCCAGGCCGGCGTTCCGCTTTACCGGACGCTCGAGGAACTGCTCGAACGGGATCGTCCGGACGGCGTGATTCTGGCCACACCGAACCAGTTGCACGTAGAGCACGCGTTGACCTGCCTCGCGGCCGGCGTGCCGACGCTCCTCGAAAAGCCGATAGCGCCCACGGTCGACGCCGCCGAGGCGCTGGTCCGCGAGGTCGAGCGCTGCGGCGTGCCGTTGCTGATCGGGCATCATCGCGCGCACAGTCCGATCATGGCCCGCGCAAGGCAACTGATCGACGAAGGCCGGCTCGGCAAACTGGTGGCGGTGATGGGCAGCGCGGTCTTTTTCAAACCGGACCAGTACTTCTCCGACGCACCATGGCGGCGCCAGCCGGGCGGTGGGCCGATTCTGCTCAACATGATCCACGAGGTGCACAACCTGCGCATGCTATGCGGCGATATCGTCGCTGTGCAGGCGTTTTCCTCGCACGCGACACGCGGCTTTCCAGTCGAAGACACGGTGGCGATCAACCTGCGCTTCGCGAGCGGCGCGCTCGGCAGCTTCATGCTGTCGGACACGGCGGCAAGCGCTCGCAGTTGGGAACAGACCTCGCAGGAAAACAAGGCTTACCCTTCGTATCCGGATGAAGACTGCTATGTGATCGCGGGCACTTTCGGCTCGCTCGCCGTGCCCACCATGCGGCTGAAGACCTATCGGGAAGCCGCGGATCGTTCGTGGTGGAAACCCTTCGAAACCGGCGTCGCCGACATGACCCGCGACGATCCGCTCAAGCTTCAGCTCGACCATTTCGTGCGTGTCATTCGAAGAGAAGCAGAGCCGCTCGTCAGCGCCAGCGACGGCCTGCAGAACCTGCGCATTACCGAGGCGATCGCCGCAGCGGCCGACACGGGCCTCGCGATCGATACGACGCCCGCAGTCGCCGCGGCCCATTGACGTCGCGCCGCCCACACCACTAATTCCGTCACGCGAGGGAAGCTCCATGAAAACATTCGTGATGCTCCACGGCATCAATCACAACATGTTCGGCAAGCGTGACCCCGTGCAATACGGCACGGTGACACTGGCCGAAATCGATAGCAGCTTGCAGGCATTGGGTAAGGAACTGGGCGTCCAGGTCGAGAGCTTTCAGACCAACAGCGAGGCGGCCATGTGCGAGCGCATCCATCAGGCCTTCACGGACAACGCCGACGGCGTCATGATCAACGCCGGCGCATGGACGCATTACAGCTACGGCATTCGTGATGCGCTGGCGATCTTGACGGTGCCGGTGGTGGAAGTCCACATGTCGAACATCCACGCGCGCGAAGCGTTCAGGCATCAATCCGTCTTTGCGGAAATCGTCAAAGGGCAGATTTGCGGCTTTGGGGTCGACAGTTACCTGCTGGGTTTGCGCGCGGCCGTTTCGGCGGCGGCCTAGGCGGCAGGCGGCGAGTTCGCCTCGCCGCGTTCAGTGCCCGTCACCGCGCGCGGCGAATGCTTAGCGCCATGCGTCGGTCAACTCGTTGGCGAGCACCATCTTCTCGCGGATCACTTCCACGAAGGCGGCGTTTGCCCCGGCATGCGCCTTGAGAAATTTGAGCGCGGCGGAATGCACCGTGCGCATGGACCGTCCGTCGATTCCGTTCATGCGTGCGACGCTGCGACGCGTCTCTTCAACCAGGTCGCGTGCGTTGCCGAAGTCGGGCGACAAAGCGCTTTGCGTTTCGAACCCCGCGCTCAATTCCAGCGCGTAGTCGCGCGAGGCCCCAAGCCGGTCGATGTCGAGCAGCAGATCGACCCCGTCTGCCATGCGCAACGCACAAAGAATCCACAACGCGACGAATGCCCGATACGCGTTATTGCCTTCAGCCGTGCGCGCATAGTGCTCGCACGCCGCTGCATAAGCGTCTTCCGAAGTGGGCGCGGCAGGCGGCAAACTCACGCCGCAGATTTCGATAGCCTGCTTTACCAGCGGATCCGTCTGATTCAGCCCCAGCACACGAAACGGCGCAGCCACGAAAAACGGATTGCTCCATTGCCGGCTGAGCAACCATCCCGATGCGAACTGCGACGCCGGATTGCGCAACACGCCCACGTGCATGGCCCGCGGAAAAGCCTGCTTCAGCCAGGGCAGACGGCCTGACGAACGGCAAAACTTTAAAACCGGCACACGGCTCTGTTCGATGGTGCGCTCGCACAGATTGTGCAAATAGGCTTGCATAGGGGCAAACGCCGCGTCCGGCTCGCTTGCAAAACGATCGAGACTGAAGCCCCTCCGGTATCCGGCCACACCGCGGGTACTCTCCTGCAAAAATGGCCGGTATTCTTCAAAGTACGGCGCGGCAAGCGGCGGGTGCCCGGAAGTCAGCGTGGGACGCGACGCGGAAACGTCGGCGAGGCTCAGGTCCGCGAGCACATTGCTGAGCGGTTCATAGAAGGCAGTCACGGTCTCGAGTTCGCGCAGACGCGACCAGACCCACGTTCCCGCACTACGCCAGCCCGTGTGCAGAAACACCGCCTGTTTCAAGGCGCTGTTCTGCGCGGCATCGATTGACAGGCCATTCGACGGCCCATTGGACAACGGCATTTGGACTTCTCTTCAAATGAAAGTAACCGGAAATCGGCGCAAACGCGCACTTTAGCGGCTCGTGCCGCCTACCGGGTGACAGAAGCGTCACTTTACCTTGCAAACCAGGCTGCACTCGCCGGCGCATGCGCAAGTCCAACTGGAAGCGCGCATTCAAACACTTTAAGCTGCCAGATTTGCGAACTCAAACGTTGCTGCCATGAACGACTCGGCCGATATCCGTTTCCTGTTGACACTGCGCGAAAACGGCAGCCTGATCGCCGCGGCGCGAAAGCTGGGGTTGTCGCCCTCCGCGGTCACCCAGCGCCTTCAGCAACTCGAAAAGAAACTGGGCGCGCAACTGGTGAACCGCTCCGCGCGCCGCCTGCAATTCACGGAAGAAGGCACGTTGCTATGCGAACGCGGCGCCGAGCTCGTCCAGCAATTCGACGCGCTGTTCGAGGATTTGCAGATGCGCCGCGGCGGGCTCGTCGGCACGCTGAGAATCAACGCGCCGCTGGGGTTCGGACGGCGGCACCTCGCACCCGCGATTGCCGAGTTTCAACAGCAACATCCGGATGTCGACATCGCGCTCACGCTCTCCGACCGCCCGTTGACCGAGACAACCGACCGTTTCGATATCGTCGTGCATATCGGCGAGTTGCCGGTGTCGAACCTGGTCGGCTACACGATTGCGCCGAATGCGCGTTTCGTCTGCGCCGCGCCGGCATTGATCAAGAGGATGGGCACGCCGGACTCTCCGGACGATTTGAGCAAACTGCCCTGCATCGTGCTGCGCGAGAATAACGAGGACGTCTCGCTGTGGCAGTTCAGCAAAGGCCGCACGCGTCGCAGCGTGCGCGTATCCGCCCACCTGAGTTGCAACGACGGCGACGTGATCCGCCAATGGGCATGCGAAGCCCGCGGCGTGATCCTGCGTTCCGAATGGGACGTGGCCGACGACCTTGCCAAGGGCAGGCTCATCCGTTTGCTGCCGGAATGGAAAGCGCCCGCTGCCGACGTCATCGCGCTCACGCATCAGCGGACGGGGCTGCCGGCGCGCACCCGCCATTTCATGCAGTATTTGCAGAGCAGGTTCAGGCCGCAGCCGCCCTGGCGGCGATGAGTGTCGCGCTCCGATCGAGCGAAGTCACGCATGAAGCATTCAGTCTGACTGAATCTATGAGTTAGCCTATTTGAACGTCGCCACGTGGATCAAACTTTATAATCAGCTCACCGTTTCTTACCGGTTAGATCATGACTCTCGCTTCCGCGCCCGCCGCCTATCCCAAAGCGATCCTGTTCGACCTCCTGACCGCCCTGCTCGACTCCTGGACCTCATGGAATCGCGCCGCCGGCTCCGAACAGGCGGGCCGCGCATGGCGCGCCGCGTATCTGCGCCTGACCTACGGCTGTGGCCGCTACATTGCGTATGAACAACTGGTGCGCGAAGCCGCCGCGCAAGTCGGCCTGCCCGAATCCGCCGCGCTCGCGCTCGAGGCGGACTGGCTGACGCTTACGCCCTGGAGCGGCGCCCTCGACGCGTTGCAAACGCTTGAGCCGCACTGCAAGCTGGCCATCGTCACCAACTGTTCCGCGCGCCTCGGCACGCAAGCCGCCAACCTGCTGCCGGTTCGCTGGGACGCCATCGTCACCGCCGAAGAAGCCGGCATGTATAAACCCGACCCGCTGCCCTACCGCCTCGCGCTGAATAAATTGGGCATGGCGGCGCACGAAGCCGCATTCGTAGCCGGTTCCAGCTACGACATGTTCGGCACGGCCGCCGTCGGCTTGCGCACGTACTGGCACAACCGCGTCGGCCTGCCGCTCGTCAGCGGTGCGCAGCCGCCCGAGATCGAAGCGCCGACGCTCGACTCGCTCGTCCCGTGGCTCGCGCGCTTCGGCGCGAACCAGCATGACCTTGCATGACTCCATTTTCCCGGTGAAAGCATGAAACTCGACCAGATCGAAACCCCAGCCGCGTTGATCGACATTGCGCGAATGCAGAAGAACATCGCGCGGATGCAGGGGCATATGAACACGCTCGGCGTTGCGTTTCGTCCGCACGTGAAGACCACCAAATGCATCGACGTGGTCCGTGCACAGATCGCAGCGGGCGCGCGCGGCATCACCGTTTCAACCTTGAAGGAGGCGGAGGCTTTCTTTGCCGCGGGTGTCAGCGACATTCTTTACGCCGTCAGCATGGCGCCTTCCAAGTTGCCGCGAGCGCTCGCGCTGCGCCGCCAGGGGTGCGATCTGAAGCTCGTGGTGGACAATCCGACTGCGGCTGCCGCCATTGCCGCCTTCGGCGACCAGCACGGCGAAACCTTCGAGGTCTGGATCGAAGTAGACACGGACGGCCACCGCTCAGGCATCACGCCGGAACAGGACAGCTTGCTTGAGGTCGGCCGCATTCTCCATGAGAACGGCGTCAAGGTAGGCGGCGTGATGACCCATGCCGGCTCCAGCTACGAACTCGACACGCCCGAGGCGCTAGCGGCGCTGGCGGAACAGGAGCGCGCGGGCTGCGTGCGCGCCGCGCAGCGGCTGCGCGAAGCCGGCATTGCATGCCCGGCGGTGAGTGTCGGCTCGACGCCGACCGCGCTTGCCGCCACGCAACTGGACGGCGTCACGGAAGTGCGCGCCGGCGTGTACGTGCTGTTCGATCTGGTCATGCACAACGTCGGTGTGTGCGCGCTCGACGACATCGCGCTCAGCGTGCTCGCCACCGTGATCGGTCATCAGGAGGACAAGGGCTGGGCCATTCTCGACGCGGGCTGGATGGCGATGAGCCGCGATCGCGGCACGTCGAAGCAATCGCACGATTTCGGTTATGGCCAGCCGTGTCTCTTGAACGGCACGCCGCTGCCCGGCTATCTGATCAGCGGCGCCAATCAGGAACACGGCATTCTTTCCCCGACTGGAGAGACCCCTCACACCGCAGGCGACATCACGCAACGCTTTCCGATCGGCATGAAACTGCGCATCCTGCCGAATCACGCGTGTGCGACCGGCGCGCAGTTTCCCGAGTACCACGCGGTTACGCCGGACGGCGACAGCGTGGAATGGAGACGCTTTCAGGGCTGGTAAAACCCGCGCGCGGCTCGCCCGCCGAGCCGCTGAACCGCTACTTCACTCGTCCTCTTCCTCCAGACCGGCCAGCAGATCGTCCACGGCGCGATACACGCGCTCGACGATCTCCGGTCCCACCTTGCGCTCCAGCTCGCGGTAATGCGCCTCGAGATCCTTGGAAATCACGCGCACCAGTTCGCGGCTCGTATCCGTCAGCGAGACCAGCACGCGCCGCTGATCTTCCGCGAAGCGCTCCTTGGTCACCAGTTCCATGCTCTCCATGCGCGCGAGCACGCCGGCCATGCTCGGGCTCGAAATCGTGCAGATATCGGAGATGTGGCGCGGTTCCATCGGACCGTGTTCATTCAGCGCGCGAATCACGCGCCACTGCTGTTCGGTCAATCCATGCGCGGTAATCAATGGGCGAAAACGCTCCATCATCTTTTCTCTGGCGCGCAGCAGCAACATTGGCAGGTTGCGGTGCAGAACTCGGGTCGAGGCGGAAGCGGACATAGTGGAAGAGGATAAAGAACAGCCGTCGAAACTTAAGGGAAAACCCGCGATCAGCCGACAGGCTATTGACCGTGGATCATATCAAGCGCAATACTACTAACATGTTAGTGTTTTTGCCAAGAGACAGGTCGAATATGTTTGCACTTGCCGATCACCTGCTGCATCCCGAAGGCGAGGCGCTGCCCCGCGATGTGGATGCCAGCGCCGCGGCCGCGCTGCTCGCACGCGGCATGGCGTGCCGCGCGCCGGTTGGCGGCGCTGTCTACGCAACCTTGCTCAACGACCGTGCCGCGCTCGCGGCGTTGGGCGATGCGATGCACGCCGCCCCCTATAAAGCGCCGCCCAAAGCGCCGGTGCTCTATCTGAAGCCGCGCAACACGCTTGCCGGGCATCGCGCGCGTGTCGTCGTGCCGGACAATGCGTTGGGCGTGGAAGTCGGCGCGTCGCTCGGCATCGTGATCGGCCGCACTGCAACACGCGTTAGCGCGGAACAGGCATGGCACTACATTGCCGGCTACACGCTGGTCGCCGATCTCAGCGTGCCGCATACGAGCGTGTACCGGCCGTCGGTGCGATTCCGGGCGCGCGACGGCTTCTGCGTCGTCGGACCTGCTGTGGTTGCAGCGCGTCATATACCGACGCCCGACGCGTTGCCGATCAACGTTTCGCTTAACCATGGCGCGAGTTTCAGTGCGAACACTGCGTCGTCGGTGCGCAACGTGGCGCAGTTGCTCGCGGACGTGACCGACTTCATGACACTCAGCGCGGGCGACGTCATCACGCTCGGCGTGCCGCACGGTTCGCGGGTCGCGCATATCGGCGACACGGCCACCATGTCGATCGGTGCAATGCCGCCGCTCACGGTGTCGTTCGTCGCCGCCGGAGCACAACGGGGAGAACAGCCATGATGCGCGGCCGCGTTGCGTATGCAGGCGCGATTCACGAAGCTTATCCTCATGCCCATGGCGTGCGTCTCGCCGATGGCCGCGTGCGTCGCGAAGACGAAGTGGTCTGGCTTGCGCCGATCGAAGTCGGCACGATCTTCGCGCTCGGTTTGAACTACGCCGAGCATGCAAAGGAATTGCAGTTCAGCAAACAGGAAGAGCCGCTCGTGTTTCTCAAGGGACCGGGCACGGTGCTCGGTCATCGCGGCACGACGCGCCGCCCTGCAGACGTCACCTTCATGCACTACGAGTGCGAACTCGCTGTCGTCATCGGGCAAACCGCGCGCAATGTCACGCGCGAGCACGCCATGCAGCATGTGGCCGGCTACATGATCGCCAACGACTACGCAATTCGCGACTACCTGGAAAACTACTACCGCCCCAACCTGCGCGTGAAAAATCGCGACGGCGGCACGGTGCTGGGCCCCTGGTTCGTCGACGCCGCGGATGTCGAAGACGTCACGCAACTGGAGTTGCGCACGTTCGTGAACGGCACGCGCCAGCAACACGGCAACACGCGCGATCTCGTCACCGATATTCCGGCGCTGATCGAATACCTGAGCAGCTTCATGACCCTCGCGCCCGGCGACGTGATCCTGACCGGCACGCCGGAAGGCATTGTCAACGTCAATGCGGGCGACGAAGTGGTCTGCGAAATCGACGGCCTTGGCCGTCTCGTCAATACGATCGCATCCGACGCGGACTTCAACCGCGCCTGATCGACAGCTTTACAGGGGACAAGCCAATGCGAATCGAACACCTGATCGACGGTAAAGCCAGCGCCGCAAAAGACTACTTCGAGACCGTCAACCCGGCCACGCAAGACGTGCTCGCAGAGGTGGCCCGGGGCGGTGCGGAAGAAATCGACGCCGCCGTGCGCGCCGCGAAAAACGCGTTTCCCGCATGGGCCGGCAAGCCCGCCGCGGAACGCGCGAAACTGGTCCGCAAGCTCGGAGAACTGATCGCGAAGCATGTGCCGGAGATCTCGGAAACGGAAACCAAAGACACCGGCCAGACCATCTCGCAGACGCGCAAGCAACTCGTGCCACGCGCCGCCGACAACTTCAGCTACTTCGCCGAGATGTGCACGCGCGTGGACGGCCATACGTATCCGACCGATACGCATCTGAACTACACGCTGTTTCATCCGGTCGGCGTCTGCGCGCTGATCTCGCCGTGGAACGTGCCGTTCATGACCGCGACATGGAAAGTCGCGCCCTGCCTCGCGTTCGGCAATACGGCGGTGTTGAAGATGAGCGAACTGTCGCCGCTCACGGCCTCGATGCTCGGCAACCTCGCACTCGAAGCCGGCATTCCAGCCGGCGTGCTGAATGTGGTGCACGGCTTCGGCAAGGAAACCGGCGAGCCGCTCGTGGCGCATCCGGACGTGCATGCCGTGTCGTTCACCGGATCGACGGCAACCGGCAACCGCATCGTGCAAACCGCGGGGCTGAAGAAGTTCTCCATGGAACTCGGCGGCAAGTCGCCGTTCGTGATTTTCGACGACGCCGATTTCGAGCGCGCGCTGGACGCCGCCGTGTTCATGATCTTCTCGAACAACGGCGAACGCTGCACGGCGGGTTCGCGCATTCTCGTGCAGCGCTCCATCTATGCACGTTTTGCCGAGCGTTTCATCGAGCGGGCGAAGCGTTTGACCGTGGGCGATCCGCTATCCGAGAGCACCATTGTCGGCCCCATGATCAGCCAGGGCCATCTGGCGAAGGTGCGCAGCTATATCGAACTGGGCCCGAAAGAAGGCGCGACGCTCGCCTGCGGCGGCCTCGCCATGCCTGAGTTGCCCGACGCCATGCGCAAAGGAAATTTCGTGCAACCCACCGTATTCGTCGATGTCGACAACCGCATGCGCATCGCGCAGGAAGAAATCTTCGGCCCGGTCGCCTGCCTGATTCCGTTCGACGACGAAGCCGACGCGATCAAGCTCGCTAACGACATCTCCTATGGTCTGTCGAGCTACATCTGGACCGAGAACACGGGCCGCGCGCTGCGCGTCGCCGCCGCTGTCGAAGCCGGCATGTGCTTCGTCAATAGCCAGAACGTGCGTGATCTGCGCCAGCCGTTCGGCGGCACCAAGGCATCCGGCGTGGGTCGCGAAGGCGGCACCTGGAGCTACGAAGTGTTCCTCGAACCGAAGAACGTCTGCGTATCGCTCGGCTCGCATCACATTCCGCGCTGGGGGGTTTGATGGGCAAGCTCGCATTGGCAGCAAAAGTGACGCACGTCCCGTCGTTATATCTGTCCGAACTCGACGGTCCCCATAAGGGCTGCCGGCAGCCGGCGATCGACGGCCATCATGAAATCGGCCGGCGTTGCCGCGAACTGGGTGTGGATACCTTCGTCGTGTTCGATGTGCATTGGCTCGTGAACAGCGAATACCACATCAATTGCGCGCCGAAGTTCGAGGGCGTCTACACGAGCAATGAACTGCCGCATTTCATCAAGAACATGCCGTATGCGTGTCCGGGCAACGTCGAACTCGGCAATCTGATCGCGGAAGTCGCCAATGAAATGGGCGTGAAGAGCCGCGCGCATAGCGAAACCACACTCGGACTCGAATACGGCACGCTGGTGCCGATGCGCTACATGAATGCGGATCAGCATTTCAAGGCCATATCGGTAGCGGGCTGGTGCGTGTGGCACGACCTCGCCACGAGCGCGCGTTTCGGCCTCGCGGTGCGCAAGGCGATCGAGGAGCGTTACGACGGCACCGTCGCGATTCTGGCAAGCGGGTCGCTCAGCCACCACTTCGCCAACAACGGTACGGCGGAGCAGTTCATGCACAAGGTGTGGAATCCGTTTCTCGAACTGATGGACCGCAAGGTGGTCGAGTTGTGGGAAGCCGGCGACTGGAAGACCTTCTGCGAGATGTTGCCGCTCTACAACGAGAAATGCTGGGGCGAAGGCGGCATGCACGACACCGCCATGCTGCTCGGCGCGCTCGGCTGGGATCGCTACGACGGCAAAGTGGAAGTCGTCACGCCGTACTTCGGCAGTTCGGGCACCGGCCAGATCAACGCGATTTTCCCGGTTACGCCGCTGCCCGCCTGAGTTGCCAAGAAGGAGCCCGCCATGCCGCATCTCACACTCGAATACAGCGCCAATCTCGCCGATCAAGCAAGCATCGGCCAACTGTGCAACGCGCTCGCGCATAGCCTCGACACGCAGCGCGAGAACGAACAGCGGGTCTATCCGCTCGGCGGCATTCGCGTGCGCGCCTTGCGCTGCGAACAGTACTGCATCGCCGACGGGCGCGCCGACGCGGCCTTCCTGCATGCGAACCTGAAGATTGGCGCGGGCCGCTCCGAAGCCGTGAAAAAGGCCACCGGCGACGCTTTGTTCGCGTTGATCAAACAGCACTTCGCCGCTGAATTCGAACAGCACGGCCTCGCGTTGTCGCTGGAGATCAATGAGTTCAGCGAAGCCGGCACGTGGAAACACAACAACCTGCACGCACGCCTGAAGGCTGAATAGCGCCTCATCGAGACTTCACCATGCTAGACGAACAGACTATCCGCGACCTCGCGGCGCAACTCGACCATGCCGAGAAAACGCGTACTCAACTGCGTCACTTCTCCGCCGCTTATCCGCAGATGACGGTGCAGGACGGTTACGCGATCCAGCGCGAGTGGGTGAAACTCAAACTCGCCGAAGGCCACGTGATCAAAGGCCGCAAAATCGGCCTCACTTCACGCGCCATGCAGCGTTCCTCGCAGATCGACGAACCGGACTACGCGCCGTTGCTCGACAGCATGTTCATCGAGAATGGCCAGGATATTCGCGCGGACCGCTTCATCGCGCCGCGCGTGGAAGTGGAACTGGCGTTCATATTGAGCAAGCCGTTGAAGGGCCCTGGTGTGACGCTGTTCGATGTGCTGGACGCGACCGCTTACGTGACGCCGGCCGTGGAGATCATCGACGCGCGCATCGAACAGTTCGACCGCGACACCAAAGCGCCGCGCAAGGTCTACGACACGATCTCGGACTTCGCGGCGAATGCGGGCATCGTGTTGGGCGGCCGCCCCGTGCGTCCAATGGATGTCGATCTGCGTTGGGTCGGCGCGTTGCTTTACAGGAACGGCGCGGTGGAAGAAAGCGGATTGGCGGCCGCGGTTTTGAATCATCCGGCCACCGGCGTGGCGTGGCTCGCCAACAAAATCGCCCCATACGACGAAATGCTCAACGCGAACGACGTGATCCTGAGCGGTTCGTTCACCAGCCCGATCGCCGCGCGCGCGGGCGACACGTTTCACGTCGACTACGGCCCGTTGGGCGGAATCGGCCTGAACTTCGTTTGAGTCCATTTCAGTTCGTTTGAGTTGATAACGACATGCCCACACCGCAAAACCCTTTCAAGCGCGCCCTCGCCGAAGGCAAACCGCAATTCGGCCTGTGGGCCGCGCTCGCCGACGCCTACGTCACCGAGCTGCTGGCCACCGCCGGTTTCGACTGGCTGCTGATCGACAACGAGCATGCGCCGAACGACGTGCGCAGCACGCTGGCCCAATTGCAGGCGGTGGCCGCGTATGCCTCGCATCCGGTGGTGCGTCCGGTGCGCAGCGACACGGCGTTGATCAAGCAGTTGCTCGACATTGGCGCCCAAACGCTCCTGCTGCCGATGATCGACACGGCCGAGCAGGCCACCGAAGCAGTCGCGGCCACCCGCTATCCGCCGCAAGGCATTCGCGGCGTGGGCAGTGCGTTGGCGCGCGCATCACGCTGGAACCGGATACCGGATTACCTGAACACTGCGGCAGACGAATTGTGCGTGCTGGTGCAGGTGGAAACCGTGCAGGGCATGGAGAATTTGCCGGCGATTGCGGCCGTGGATGGGGTCGACGGCGTGTTCTTTGGTCCGGCGGACCTGAGCGCGTCCATGGGCCTGCTGGGCCAGCCCGGCGATGCCAGCGTGCGCGAAGCGATTCGTAACGGCATCCGTACCGTGCGAAACGCGGGCAAGGCGGCAGGCGTGCTCGCCCCCGATCCGGCGATAGCCGCCGATTATCTCGCCGCAGGCGCCACCTTCGTCGCCGTTGGCACCGACACAGGGTTGCTGAGCCGCGCCGCGGCGGATCTGGCGGCGTCGTATAAAAAGACGACGGCGACGCCGGCATCGCCAAAGGGCGGGTATTGAGCGAGTCCGCGGGTCGCAAACGCGCTGGCCCGCGGCGGGAGAATACGCGCTACTCCCTCGCAGGCCACGGCAACCCCAGTGCCGACCAATCCAGCTCCACGCCGATCACGGAGCGCCCGGCAGCGAACTGCAACGCCAGCGTCACCGCGATACACGGCCTGCCGCTCGCGAGCGAAAGATAAGGATTACTGGCAACCGCCACGCCCGGCAACAGCACCGCATTGCGGAAATACGGGCGATGGTCCCAGCGTGCATCGCGCGGATTCGCCACGGGGTGCAGCGAGGCGCCGTCACTGCGCGAGGCCGGCCCCGGCACTTCCAGACCGACCTGCCTGCCCGAGTCGTCGAGAATGAAACAGCTGATGCACCGCTCGAACCTGGCCAGCGAGGCGAACGCCTCTTCCATGGCCACGCCGGCCAGCAGTGCATCGGCGGCGACGCGCAAGGCGGCCCGGTAAGGCTCCACTTCGGATTCGAACAACGCATGCCGATGCGCGCGGCCATGCGCGATGACGTCGAAAGCCTCGTCGATGCGCCGATGCACCGACTCCGGCCGCGCAATTTCCGCAGCCGGCCGGCCCAGCAGATAACCCTGCGCGAAATCCACATTCGATTCCACGGCGAGAATCAGTTCCTCGGTGGTCTCCACGCCTTCGACAACCACCAGCATGCCCGCCTGATGCAGCAGCGAAACGAGCTTCGGCAGAATCGGCTGCTCGGTGCCGTGGCTCGTCGCGCGAATCAGTTCGCCGTCGAGCTTGACCAGGTCAGGGCGGATTCTGAACAACCGGTCGAGATTCGACTGACCCGCGCCAAAATCGTCGACGGCGATCAGAAAGCCGTATTCGCGGTACAACGCCGCCGCCCGCGACATGTCGTCGACGCTGCCGCCGTGCGACTCGAGAATCTCCAGAATCACCCGTTCAGGTTCGAGCCCCACGCCCCGCACGATCTTCGCCAGTTGATCCGCATAACCTTCGGCGATGAACGTGGCCGGCAGAATGTTGAGGAAGAGCCACGCGTCGTCGGGCAGCGATCCGCGCGCATTGGCCAGATGCACGGCGTGACTCGCACGGTCGAGCGCGCCTTCGTCGCTGGAAGGCCTCGGCGCGAACAGCACCGCGGGCGGCACCAGCGTGCCGTCGCCCTGCTCGCCGCGCAGCAAGGCCTCGAAGCCCACCTGCTTCTGATGCGACAGGCTGTAGAGCGGCTGGAAATGCGAGGTGAGGTAGTAATCCTCCCATCGATGCCGCCGGACCGCCGCCCCACCCTCGCCCACTGCGTCCTCGCCAAGCCGGTGCAGCGCGTCGCGCGGCAGCGCGCGCTCGGCGCACACGCGGTTTCTGCCGGAGTGCTTGGCGCGCAGCAGGGCTTCGTCGGCGCGATCGAGCAGCATCATGATGGTTTCGCCGCCGCGATGCTCGGCTACGCCGAAGCTCGCGGTCAGACGGCCGTCCGGCCGCTCGAGCGCGGCAATCGCCAGACGCAGCCGTTCGGCCAGATGCAGCGCGCCGGTCAGCCCGTCGCGCAGCAGCAGCGCGAATTCCTCGCCGCCGATCCGGCTCACGCTGTCGTCCGCGGAGGCCTCTTCCATCAGCGCCTGGGCAACCTGATAAAGCGCGTGGTCGCCGACCGCATGGCCGAAGCGGTCGTTCAGGGATTTGAAGTTGTCGATATCGAGAAAGATCGCGCTGACCCGCGTCCCCGGCGCGAGGGTGTCGAGACGCCGTTCAGCCTGCGTGACGAAGGCACGGCGGTTTTGCAGGCCGGTCAGCGGGTCGGTCGCCGCGAGTTGGGCGAGCTGGCTTTCGAGCAGAAAGTGGTTGCGGCGAAACCGGTAAAAGCCGAAGTGAAACACGGCGGAAGCCGGCGCGGCGAGCGCGGCCATCCACATCCACACCACGACTCCGACATCATGCGCAAGCGGCTCGCCGAACAATAGCGTGACCGCCGTCGCATAGAAAAGCGCGGTGCCGGCGATGTAATGCGTGGGCGTGAGCCACAGCGGCGCGGCGCAGACAGGTATCACGACCATCGCCGGCAGCGCCCACAACAGCGGTTGCGCGACACCGGCGATGTTCATGGCGAGGCCCGCCACCAATACCTGTGAGTAAGCGACACCTATCAGGCCGAATACCCAGCTCGAGTTCGCACGCGGAATCGCCAGCACGAGAAATGCGAGCAGCAGCGCGCACGCAAGCCGGTACGCGAGCGGCGCAGCCGGGCCATCGACCAGATTGCGCGCTCCGATGAAGCACAGGAACGCGACCACCGTAAACGCCATGATCACGGTGGCAAGCGGACGCTGGTGCTCGAGCGAGCGCCGGTGGAAGCGATCGCGTAGACCGGCATCGGACGGGTGGTGCGTCGACGTGGAAAGCGTATTGATGGGCATCAGCCTGGTTCCGATCACTCTGCCATTGGTTATCGGCTTACATCTGACAAATATTTATGCCTTGCACACAAAGCGCCGCAAATTCTTCATCCTGGCCCCGGCCCGTTACGCCCTACGCGGTCATCACCCGATCGCGGCCCGACGCCTTGGCGGCGTACAGCGCGCCATCGGCCCGCGCCATCAACTGGGCGAGCGACTCGTCACCCCGAAGCCGGTCCACGCCGACACTGAACGTGTAGCGCAGCCCGCACGGCCGCTCGTGCGGCGCGGTGGCGGCGAGGCCGGCCCGCAACCGGTCCAGCAGGCTCACCGCCTCGGCAGCGCTGGTGGCCGGGCACAGCACGCCGAATTCCTCGCCGCCCAGCCGGCCGAACACGTCGCCCGTCCGCAGGTTGCGTGCAATGAACGTGGCGAAGTGGCTCAGCACCTGGTCGCCGGTCGCGTGACCGTGTTTGTCGTTGACGGCCTTGAAGGAGTCGATGTCAATGATCGCCATCGCCAACGGCGAACGGCTTCGCCGCGACGCGTCCAGCAGCGCGTCGCCGGCCGCCAGAAACGCGCGGCGCGACAGCGCGCCGGTCAGGTCATCGATATTGGCGAGCCGTTCGAGCCGTTCCGCGAGGCGGTCGTGCGCGAGCATCACGACGCCGATCGAAAGGCACGGCGACGCCAGAATGCCGAGCGCGAGAAACAGGACGTTGGACGGCGAGACCTGCAGCAGGCTGGCCTGCGTCATCCAGCCGAGGCCATACATGAACCCGCGCGCGGTATGCGCGGCAACCAGGAGCAGCGCCGCCCCGGCGACAAAGTAATAGCTGTAGCGCGGCCGGTTCGAAGGACGCCCACGCAGCATGAGGACGGCGAGTGCGACGCAAAGGCTCGCGTGATACGCCGACACCACCGCGACACGCGCGTTGAAGTTCGGCGCGGCGAAGGTCCAGTACGAAATGCCGAACAGCACCGCGACGAGGCCGAGGTAGGCCGGCCAGGGGCGCGTGCGCCGCCCCAAAAAGCGCAGGCAACCTTCCAGCACCAGCAGCAGCGAAGCCGCCATCAGGACGTTGGACGCGACCAGGGTCAGCCACTGCGACGCATGCGCATGCCCTTGCAAGGCGAAAGCGAGCAGCGCGACGATCGCTGCGGCGTTGGCCGACAGCCAGTAGCCGACACCGGGAATTGCAGCGCGCCACAACGATCCGAGCACGGCGATTGCCATGACCCCCGACAG
The DNA here is from genome assembly GCF_059567925.1 of Paraburkholderia sp. BGA-UO-ETr-F21. Lineage (NCBI taxonomy): Bacteria > Pseudomonadati > Pseudomonadota > Betaproteobacteria > Burkholderiales > Burkholderiaceae > Paraburkholderia > Paraburkholderia sp. BGA-UO-ETr-F21. Next base: position 76,479 of record NZ_JCAQOY010000007.1, read on the forward strand.
AATGGTAACGAGAAGAATGCTAAGTGGATTGAACATTTGCAACGAATGAATCGAACGGCATCGTAACGAGGTGCCACTGGGGGTGCCACTCACGACCTTGGCGCACGCAGCGAGATGCAAGTCCGCAAGCTTAACGGGCGCGGGCAAAACCTGGAGTGTGAAAGCAAATGGAAAGATTTGGGAAGATTGCCGGTGAGATCAGTTCGGCGAAGACGCACGAGGCGCGAAACGTTGCATTTACGACGAAACGAAACAGCTCAAATAAGCGGTGAGACAAGCCGTTAATGCAAACATCACGGACGCGTTCTTACCGGGCGTCCTTGGCCGCTCGGCAAATCACCGTTTCAAGCAGCAAGTTTTACCCGTTGATCTGCATCCATCGTAAGTGAATCCGCGTATACGCAGACGAATGGAGAGTGGTTAAATCTTAATGTCTTAAGTAGACTGCTTCGGAGTGTGGTGAACGGGCTAGACAGCCCGAGAAAAGTAACCTAGGCCGGATGCAATACGCGATTTCCCGATAACACTTTTCTTTGCGCTCGGCCGTGAGCGGCCGATTTCAAGCGGCTCGAAGCAACGGCCATTTCCCGGAAAACATGGTTCCAATTCTCGATTACCTGCTGGAACGCCAAATCTCGCCGCAGTGGCGCGGCATGCTCACCGCGTTGGCAAGCGAGTTCGAAGCGCAGATCGGTCGCGACGAACTGCGCCAACTGATGCATCGCGTCGGCACCCGGTTCGCGGCGGCGCATCCGCTGCCCGCCTGCGACTCGACCGCCGAACTCGCGCGCACCTTGAACCTGTACTGGCATGAGATGGACTGGGGCTACGTCGAATTGGCGGACGAACCCGAGTCGCTGCGCATCGTTCACTACTGCGCGCCGTTGCCGGCGTTCGGTGGCAATGCGCTCGCATGGACGCCGGCGTTTCTCGAAGGCGTCTATCAGACCTGGTTGAGTGCGTTGGGCGCGCAAGGTTTGTCGGTGGCGCAAACGAGTGGGTATAGCGAGGACACCGCGATCGAATTTCGTCTTGGCCGTCATCCTGTTTGAATGGGATGGGCGGCGCACCGCGATGTGGTTGCTGCGAGCGCGTAGCGAACAGGCGAAGCAGCACAGGCAAGACCGAGCAACACCAGGCAACAGCAGGCAGTAGAGAAACGCGCCAGACCGGTGCGCGTGAAGTGGCGGGACAGGCAGTCCCGTGTTATAGCGCCGCGAACACAAGTTGGGATCGGGGCAAGGCTAGTCATGAACAAGACGGCGGCACTATGAGTTCATCGAGCGACATCGAGAAACTTTTCGATCATTTTGGCGGCGACGCCAACGCGTACCAGGAAATCGGCCGCGAAAACGAGGCGCGCTCGGCGCGCACCCGTTGGCCACTATTAGTCACGCTCGATCTGACCCAACCGACGATTCCCGCAATCGGGCAGCGTCGCGAGGCCAAGCCTCAGTCACCGGTGGCCGCGTCACCGGTGGCTGTCGATCGTCAGGACACCACGCCAAAAGATGCAGCGTCCGTGACGCGCGCCAAAGCGCCGTTATTCACGCGATCGCATCGGCGGGATATTCCGCCGGTAGCCGTGGCCGCTCCGGCTAGCACGCAGAGAGGCGCGTCACGCTTTGGCGAACTCGAGTCGAAAGATGATGCGGCGCCGCTGGCGGTGGCCGGCGCTGCGCGAGTGGGCACGGTGGCTGCGCAAGCATCGCCGGCCGCGTTCGTGGCTCCGGTTTCTGTGGCTCCGGTTTCCGCGGCTCCGGTTTCTGTAGCTCCGGTTTCTGCGGCTCCGGTTTCTGCTGCACCTGCTTCCGCACTCCCCGCTTCCGTGCCTCCCGTCATCGCCTTGCGCACACCGATCGCGCAAACGATTCCGTCCGTCGCCCCCAGTTGGGCACACGCTCCGGCACCGGTGCGCGCTTACACGAGCGCGCCGTTAGCACCATCAGCACCATCGACGCTGCCGGCAGCAACCGCACCCGCCGCGCCGACGCAACAAGCTGCGTCGATCCTCGGCAAGCTTTTCGCGCCGGAACCCGAACCCACGCCGCCGCAACCCGACGCGGCCAGCGGCGAGTCCGCGCCCCTGCAAGGCATCTTCGACCGTCTGCGCGGGGTCCCCGCTCAAACGGCCGCCGCTCCCTCCAGCGCTACGTCTGCCGCTGCGCCCCGCACCTCCAACTCGTGGCTGGTCAACGGCCCTCGTCGCTCATGAAAGTTATCGCGGTGGTGTCCGCCAAAGGCGGGGTCGGCAAGACCACCCTCGCCGCCAACCTCGCTTCCGTGCTGGCCGCGAGCGGCCGGCGTGTGATCGCGCTCGACCTCGACCCGCAGAACGCGCTGCGCCTGCACTTCGGCGTGCCGCTCGACAGCATCGACGGTTTGTCGCGCGCCACGCTGACGGGCGACCCGTGGCAGAGCGTGATGTTCGACGGCGTGGACGGCGTGACCGTGCTGCCTTACGGCGCGGTGCTCGAAGACGACCGCCGCCGCTTCGAAGCGTATATCGACCAGGAGCCGCGCTGGCTCGCGCAGTCGCTGCAGAACCTGCACCTCGAAGCGTCCGACATCGTGATCATCGACACGCCGCCGGGTTCGTCGGCGTATGTGCGCACGGCCTTGTGCGCGGCCACCTTCGCGCTGAACGTGGTGCTCGCCGACGCCGCCTCGTACGCCGCGATTCCGCAGATGGAGCGGCTGATCGCAACCTACGCGGCGCCACGCGCCGAGTTCGGCGGCGACGGCTACGTGATCAACCAGATCGACCAGTCGCGCCAGCTGACCAAAGACGTCCTCAAGGTGCTGCGCCAGATGCTCGGCGCCAAGCTGTTCCCGGGCGTGATCCATCTGGACGAAGGCGTGAGCGAAGCGCTCGCGTGCGACACCACGTTGATTCACTACGATCCGCTCAGCCAGGCGGCCGCCGATTTCCGCGCGTGCGGCACGTGGCTCATGGCGGCCATCGACGCGATCGCCGTCTCGCCGAGGAACGTCGCATGAGCACGACACCGTCGCAGGGTCTCGAGCCCGCGGAACCGTCGCGGCTCGAGCGTTTCGTCGACGCGCGCTTCTGGAACAGCCGCATCGTCACGGGACTCGTCACGCTGTTCGCGCTGGTGATGCTGTACTTCGTGTTCACCGTGCCGCTCGCGTTCTACGAACAGTTGACGTTCGCGACCTGCTGCTTCGTCACCGCCCTCATGTTCCGCCGTCTGCAAGGCCGCTACGCGACGATGGTGATGATCATGCTGTCGGTGGTGACTTCAGGCCGCTATATGTACTGGCGGCTGACCGCGACCACCTACTGGGAACATCCGCTCGACGCCGCCTGGGGTCTGCTGCTGGTGTCGGCTGAAGTCTATTCGACCATCGTGCTGCTGCTCGGCTACTTTCAGACCGCCTGGCCGCTCAAGCGCACGCCGATGCCGCTACCCGCCTCGCGCGCCGAATGGCCGAGCGTCGATGTCTTCATTCCGACCTATAACGAGCCGCTCTCGGTGGTGAAGCCGACCATCTACGCCGCGCTCGCACTCGACTATCCGGCCGAGAAGATCTCGATCCACGTGCTCGACGACGGCCGCCGCCCCGAGTTCAAGGCGTTCTGCGAAGAGGTCGGCGTCAACTGGACCATTCGCACGCACAATCGCCACGCCAAGGCCGGCAACATTAACGAAGCATTGAAGATCACCAGCGGCGAATACCTCGCGATCTTCGACTGCGATCACATTCCGACCCGCTCGTTCCTGCAGATCGGCCTCGGCTGGTTTCTGCGCGACAAGCTGCTGTCAATGCTGCAAACGCCGCACCATTTCTTCTCAGCCGACCCATTCGAGCGCAATCTCGGCACCTTCCGCAAGGTGCCGAACGAAGGCGAGCTGTTCTATGGCCTCGTGCAGGACGGCAACGATCTGTGGAACGCCACGTTCTTCTGCGGCTCGTGCGCGCTGCTGCGTCGGACCATGGTCGAGGAGATCGGCGGCATCGCGGTCGAAACCGTGACCGAAGACGCGCACACCGCCCTCAAGCTGCACCGCCTCGGCTACACCACCGCGTATCTGGCGATTCCGCAAGCCGCGGGGCTCGCCACGGAAAGTCTTTCCGGCCACATCGGCCAGCGGATTCGCTGGGCCCGCGGCATGACGCAGATTTTCCGGATCGACAATCCGCTCACCGGCAAGGGCCTCAAGTTCGGCCAGCGGTTATGCTATCTGAACGCGATGATGCACTTCTTCTACGGCATCCCGCGCCTGGTGTTCCTGACCGCGCCGCTGTCGTATCTGTTCTTCAACGCGCACGTGATCGAAGCCGCGGCCGGCACGATCGCGATCTACGCGCTGCCGCACATGATGCACGCGAGCATCACCAACTCGCGCATGCAGCGCTCGTTTCGCCATTCGTTCTGGGCCGAAGTGTACGAATCGGTGCTGGCCTCCTACATCACCGCGCCGACCCTGCTTGCGCTGATCAATCCGAAGCTCGGCAAGTTCAACGTGACGGCCAAGGGCGGCCAGATCGAGAAGAACTACTTCGACTGGGCCATCTCGCGCCCGTATCTGTTCCTGCTGTTGCTGAACCTGATCGGCTTCTGCGTGGGCATCGTGCATATCTATTACAACTGGCACATTCGCAGCGTGGTGCAGACCACGATCCTCAATCTCGGCTGGACCACCTACAACATGCTGATTCTCGGCGCGAGCGTGGCCGCCGCGAGCGAGCGCAAGCAGATTCGCGCGGTGCACCGCGTGGCGATGCAGATGCCCGTGATGCTCAAATTCTCGACCGGCCGCACGCTTGCCTGCGAAACCATCGACTACTCGGAAGGCGGCGTCGGCGTGGCGCTGCCCGCCGCGATCCAGGTGCCGATGCACGAGCGCGTGACCGTGTCGCTGTTTCGCGGCGACGAGGAATATGCATTCCCCGCCACGGTCGGCTTCACCGCCCCGGGCCGCGTGGGTCTGCGCTTCTCGGCGATGACGCGCGAACAGGAATACGAGTTCGTCAAGACCACCTTTGCACGTGCCGACGCCTGGACCGGCTGGGCGGAAGGACGGCAGCAGGACACGCCCCTGCGCGGCCTGTCGCATGTGCTGACGGTCGGCGCCCGCGGCATCGCGGGTCTGTTCGAGCATCTCTATGCCGACCTCCGCAGTTCGATGAAAAGCCGTCCAGTGGACGTCAAGAAGCTAAAAACCAAAGACTGATCTATGCGCAACAGGATGGCGAAGGGCAACATCGAACGCTCGATTCACGAGCGCAGTGGGACTGGATTGCAGACGCGCCGCATCGGACGCCCCGGCTCGCATCGGCTGATGCGCGGCCTCGCATGCTGGCTCGCGTTGCAGACGGCATTCGCCGCGCCGCTCGCGTCAGCGGCCGAAGTCGTGGCGGCTGCGGGCGCCAGTTCGGCCGGCGCGATTCAGAGCGCGGCTGGCACCGTGCATGGCGCGCCGGCCACGTCCGCTGCTCCGGCTGCTGCGGTCGCGACCGGTGTCGGTAGCGTGCCCGCGCCGAGTGCCGCGGTGCCCTACGATCCGAACACGATCGCGCAGGCTCAACTGGCCACGCCGACGCCGGCGCTTGCCGCGTCGTCGGTGAAAGCGTTGGGCATCAAAACGCCGACCACCGCCGAGCCGGGCACGCTGGTGCCGGGCGGCCGCCGTCAAACGCTGACCTTCGCCGACCTCGGCGCGCTCGACCCGCTGCAACTGCGCGGCACCGACGGCCAGAACGGCGTGGCGTTCTCCGTGCGCGGCGACGAAGTGGTGACGGGCGCGGTCCTGCATCTGGTCTACAGCTACTCGCCCGCGCTGCTCGCGAATATCTCGCAGCTCAAGGTGCTGGTGAACGGCGAAGTCGCCGCCACCCTGCCCGTGCCGCACGAACAGGCCGGTATGCTGGTGGCGCGCGATGTCTCGATCGATCCGCGCTTCATCACCGAGTTCAACCACCTGAACGTGCAGTTGATCGGCCATTACACGACGAGTTGCGAAGACCCCGCCAACTCCTCGCTGTGGGCGACCGTCAGCAATGCGAGTTCACTCGATCTGACGTATGCGTCGCTCGCCAGCAAGCCGGATCTGGCGGCGTTGCCGCAGCCGTTCTTCGACCGCCGCGACGTGCGCCGTCTCGAGTTGCCGTTCGTGTTCCCGCAAAAGCCGGGTAACGCCACGCTCGAAGCGGGCGGCATCGTGGCGTCGTGGTTCGGCGCGCTCGCCGGCTATCGCGGCGCGGTGTTTCCGGCGCAACTGGACAACGCGCCGCTGTCGGGCAACGCTGTGGTGTTCGCCACCTCGGATCAACGTCCGGCCGGCATCACGATTCCGGCGATTTCCGGCCCGACCATCGCCGTGGTCGATCGCGAAGCGCCGGCGCGCGGCAAGCTGCTGCTCGTGCTCGGGCGCACCGAGGCCGAACTGAAAACCGCCGCGAAGTCGCTCGGCATTGGCCAGAACACCTTGACCGGCCAGAGCGCGACGATCACGCAGCTGAACGAACTCACGCCACGCGCGCCGTACGACGCGCCGAACTGGCTGCCCACCAACCGTCCGGTGCATTTCGGCGAACTTGCCGATCCGCGCGATCTGACCGTGTCCGGCTACGACGCCGACGCCGTGCACGTGAATCTGCGCGTGCCGCCCGATCTGTTCATGTGGCACACCAAGGGCGCGCCGATTGATCTGCGCTACCGCTACACGGTACGTCCGCTGCGCGATCGTTCTTCGCTGAACGTGAGCGTGAACAACGGCTTCGTGCAGGCGCTGCCGATTCCGGCCGAATCCGCCTCGGTGTTCGAGCTGAGCCATTACTTCGGCCGCGTGTTGCCGGACAAGACTGCCGAAGCGCGCCGCACCGTGCATATTCCGCCGCTGCTGCTGACGCCGCGCGCGCAGGTGCGCCTGCACTTCTACTACGACATTCCGAATACCGGCGAATGCCATGGGCGTCTGCTCGACAACGTGGTCGGCGCGATCGACCCGAACTCGACGATCGACCTCTCGTCGTTCCCGCACTACATGGCGCTGCCCGATCTGGCCGCGTTCGCCAATAGCGGTTTCCCTTTCACGCGCATGGCGGACCTCTCCGAGACCGCCGTGATCCTGCCGAACGACGCCGATTCGAGCGACTACAGCCTGTACCTGCTGACCATGGGCCGGATGGGCACCTCCACCGGCTATCCGGTGAACGGCGTGACGGTCGGCACCGCCGACGACGCCGACAAGTTCGCCAACAAGGACCTGCTGATTTTCGGCGCGCCGGGCAAGCAACCGCTGTTGCAGCGCTGGGCGAAGTCGATGCCGTTCTCCAGCGACGGCGACTCGCGCACCTTCCAGCTCTCCGACATCGCCTTCAAACTCGAGGACTGGTGGCATGGCGAACGCGGCGTCGAGCGCACACCCGCGCGCGCCGATCTGACGCTGGTGAGTTCGAACGGCGACGCGCTGCTGACCGGTTTCGAATCGCCGCTGCAGAAGAACCGCAGCGCCGTCGCACTGGTGAGCGCGGCCGGGCAGTCGGACGCGGACCTGTCCGCGGCGCTGCTCGACGCCGACGTGCTGCCGCAGATTCAAGGCGCGATGGCCGTGATCCACGGCCGCACCGTCACCATCACCTCGAACGGCGAAGCGTATTACGTCGGCCACCTGTCGCCGCAGGAGTATCTGCGCTGGGCGCTGTCGTCGCATCCGTTGCTGTTGATGCTGGGCGGCGTGCTCGCCGCGCTGATCATCGCGGGCCTGTTCTACCGGACGCTGCGCTCGATCGCCGCGCGCCGCCTGAAGGACTAATAGGATTGATATGCGGGTTCGAATCAACAAGACAATCGGCCTCGCGCTGACGCTCGGGCTGGCGGCGTCGGCGAGTTTCGGCAATATCGTGAAAGTGGCGCAGAGCACCGCCGCACCCGGCGCGTGCGGCGACTGGAGCGGTTATCGCGCGTTCGTCGAACGCTTCGTGCAGGCCGACGGCCGCGTGATCGACTACTCCACGCCGACCCAGCAAACCACCTCCGAAGGCCAGTCGTACGCACTCTTCTTCGCGCTGGTCGCCAACGACCGCGCCACCTTCGACCGCCTGCTCGGCTGGACCCGCACCAATCTCGCGGGCAATCAGTTCGACACGCAAAACATGCGGCTGCCGTCGTGGCAATGGGGCAAAAAAGCGGACGGCTCGTACGGCGTGCTCGATCCGAATTCCGCCTCGGACTCCGACTTGTGGATCGCCTACGATCTGCTGCAAGCGGGCCGCCTGTGGCATGAAGCGGGTTATACGCAATTGGGCGAGGCGCTCGCCGCGCAGATCGCGCGTCAGGAAATGACCACGTTGCCGGGTGTCGGGCCGATGCTGCTGCCCGGGCCTCAAGGCTTCAAAAACGGCGGGGTGACGCGCCTGAATCCGAGCTATCTGCCGCTGCCGGTGCTGCGCGCGCTCGCGCACGAGATGCCGAACGGCCCGTGGGGCAAGCTCGCCGAGAGTGCATACAAGCTCGTCAAGACCACCGCGCCGCAAGGCTTCGCGCCCGACTGGGCGGCCTGGCAGAACGGCCAGTTCGTGGTGGATCCGAAAAACGGCGACACCGGCAGCTACGACGCGATTCGCGTCTATCTGTGGGCCGGTCTCGCCTCGCCGGCCGATCCGCTCGCCAAACCGTGGCTCGCGGCGCTCGGCGGCATGCGCGCGCGCGTCGCGCAAACGGGCATTCCGCCCGAGAAGGTCTCATCGACCACCGGCGCGGCGAGCGGCGAAGGACCGCTCAGCTACTGGGGTGCGCTCGCGCCGTATTTCAAGGGGCTCGGCGACGAGCACGGGCTCGGCCTCGCGCGCACGCATCTCGCCGCGCTCGAGGCCGCCGTGCCGGGCCGCGAACCGGTTTACTACGATCGTGTGCTGGGCTTGTTCGGCACGGGTTTCATCGACGGCCGCTATCGTTTCGACGAAGCCGGACGTCTTGTGCCGAGTTGGAGAAACGCATGCGATTGAGCGCCCTCGCGTTGTCATTGCGCTTCGCGCTCAGCCTCACCGCCGTCTGCTGCGTGGCGACGGTTTCGCCCGACGCTCTCGCGCAGGCGTCGAAAGATCCGTTGAACGTGCTGATCGATCAGGGCAAGTACTGGCAGTCGCATCAGCGTGGCGACCTCGCCGAGCAGGCATGGCTGAAGGTGCTGCGCATCGACCCCAAGCAGCCCGATGCGCTATTCGGCATGGGCATGGTGCTCGCCGACCGCAAGGACGGCGCGGGCGCACAGCAATATCTCGCGCGCCTGAAGGCGGCCGCGCCGAACTATCCGAATCTGGATGAGCTCGGCCGGCGCCTGGGTGAATCGAGCCTGCGCGACCAGACCGTGAACGACGCGCGGCGGCTCGCGCAAAGCGGTCAGAGCGCGAGCGCCGTGCAGGAATATCAGCGCGCGCTGACCGGCAAACCGGCCACGCCCGAATTGCAACTCGAGTATTACCAGGCGCTCTCGGCCACGCCGCAAGGCTGGGATCAGGCGCGCCGCGGTCTCGAACAGCTCGCGCGCGACAACCCCGACGATCCGCGTTACGCCCTCGCCTACGCGCAGCATCTGACCTATCGCGACGTGACGCGCCGCGACGGTATCGCGCGGCTGCAAAAGCTGGCGGGCGACAGCACGGTCGGCGCGTCGGCGAAAAAGAGCTGGCGCCAGGCGCTGTTGTGGCTCGACGCGCGGCCCTCCGACGCCCCCCTCTATCAAGCCTATCTGCAAACCGCGACCGACGACGCCGCCGTCAAGGCGCGCTTCGATTCGATGGTTCAGCAGGACAGCGCGGCCCGTGCGCGCTCGCAGGAAAACGCCGCCGTCGACGCGCGCGGCCGCACGATCGCCGACGGTTTCGCGGCGCTCGATCGCAACGACGTGACCACGGCGCGCACGAAGTTCTCCTCGGTGCTCGCCACGAGCCCGAACGACACCGACGCGCTCGGCGGCATGGGCATCGTCGCATTGAAGCAGGAGCGTTTCGCCGAAGCCCGCAATTATTTGGAGCGTGCGTCGCGCAATGGCAATCCGGCGCGCTGGAAAACCGCGCTCGACAGCGCGAGCTACTGGACCTATACGAGCGACGCGATCGGCGCGCGCAGCAACGGCGAGTTCGCGAAGGCGAAGTCGCTGTTCGAGCGCGCAATCGCGCTGAATCCGTCGGATGTCACCGCGCAGGTCCTGCTCGGCGAAATGCTGCTCGCCAACGGCGACCCAGTCGGCGCGGAGCAGGCCTACCGGATGGCGCTGCGCCGTCAGGCCGACAACCCGGACGCGGTGCGCGGCCTCGTCGGCGCGCTCGCCGCGCAAGGCCGCGGCGACGAGGCGCTGCAGTTCGCCAATCAGCTGAACGCCGAACAGCAATCGAAGGCCGGCGGCATCAACCGTCTGCGTGGCGAAGCGCAGGCTGCGCAAGCGCGCGCCGCCGAAGCGCGCGGCGATCTCGGCAACGCGCGCAGCCTCTTCGAAGACGCGCTGCTGAATACGCCCGACGACCCGTGGCTGCGGCTCGACCTCGCGCGCATCTACGTGCGCCAGGGCGCGGTCGCCAACGCGCGCAGCATGATGGACGGCCTGCTCGCCGCGCATCCCGACATGACCGATGCGCTCTACGCGAGCGCGTTGCTGTCAGCGGAAACGCAGGACTGGTCGGCCGGTCTCGCGCAACTCGAGCGCATTCCGGCCGCGCAGCGCACCGACGCGATGACGACCTTGCAGCACCGCTTGTGGGTGCATCAACAGGCCGATCTCGCTACGCGCATGGCGCGCAGCGGCCAGACGCAACAGGCGCTCGCCACGCTGCGGGCCGCGGAGCCGGTCGCGGGCAACAGTGCCGAACTGATCGGCGTGATCGCCGCCGCTTACAGCCAGGCCGGCGACCCAAACCGCGCGCTCGGACTCGTGCGCGCCGCCATGAACGCGGCGCCCGGCAACACCGATTTGCTGCTGCAATACGCGGGCATTCTGTCGGCCACGCCGCAGGAAGCCGAACTCGGCATGGTGATGCGCCGGCTCGCCGCGATGCAGTTGACGCCGCAGCAACGCACCGACTTCGGCAACCTGAATCTCGGCATCGTCATCAAGCAGTGCGACGCGGTGCGTCAGCGCGGCGACCTGGCCAGTGCCTACGACGTGATCGCGCCGTGGCTCGCGGCCATGCCCGACAATCCCGATCTGCAAGCCGCGCTCGGCCGCCTTTATTCGAGTGCCGGCGACGACCGCAATGCGGTCGCGAGCTATCGCGTCGCGCTGCAACGCAAGCCCGACGATCTGAATCTGCTGCAAGCGACTATTTCCGCCGCGGCCGGCGCAAAGCAGTTCAGCTACGCCGAGTCGCTCGCGAAGCAGGCCTTGAACGCGGCACCAGGCGATCCTGCCGTGCTGGCCACCGTCGGCCGCATGTATCGCGCAGAAGGCAAGCTGTCGCTCGCGTCGACTTATCTGCAACGTTCGCTCGTGGCCGCCAACACGCCGCTGATGGCCAACGCCCCGCGCAACCCGGCGAGCAACGTGCCGCGCGGCTGGGAAGTGGCGATGCGGCGGATCGGCGCGACGCCGCTGCCGGGCACCAATCCCTTCGAGGGCAAGACCGCCACCGTCACGGCGACCGACGCCGACAACGCCGCGTTCGCCGGCGGCAGCTACAACGCCGCGCGCTCAGCGCTTCCGTATTCGCAGTCTTCCTTGCCGACACAGACCGTGCCGAACTATCCGCCGCCTACGCAACCCGCGCCTTACGTCGCGCCTTATACGTCGCCCGCGCAGCCTTATGCGCCTGGCTCGGCGCCCGCCACGCTTCCGTACAACGCGCCGCGTCCGGCCGGCGGGTCGGGTGGCAACTCGGGCGGCTATGGTCAGGAAGCCTACGGGTCGAGCCAGTCGGGCGCGCCGTTGCAGCCTTATCCGGGTCAAGGCCAGCAGCCGACGCAGGCGCAAGCGCCACAGATGCAGCAGGCGCCGCAGCAGTACAACCCGGGTTATCCGCAGCAGGCGCCTTACGCGCAGCAGCCGCAATACGGCGCGCCGGATGGTTATGCGGCCACGCCGTGGCCGATGTCGCCGGCCGCGCGCGAAGCGCAGGCCAACGCCGGTTCAATGCAGGCGCAACCTTATGGCGCGCCGGGCACGGGTACAAGCACGAAACGCGGGACCAGCAAGAAGCAAAGCGCGTCGAAGAATACCCGTAACGCGCCCGCCTACGCGCAGGCGCCGTACGGACAACAGCAAGGCTATCCGCAGCAACAGCAGCAGCCCTACTACGGCCAGCCGGCGTATCCCCAACAGCAACAGCAGGCCTACGCGCAGCAACCTTATCAGCCGTATCCGCCGCAGCAGCAGGCTTACACGAATCAGGGCTATTACGCGCAGCAGCAACAGCAACCATACATTCCGCAGCCGCCAACCGGTTATGCGCAGCCGTACTACCCGGCGCAGCCCGGCGCGAACGGCGCGGGCAATGGCAACGCTTATGCGCCGTCGAACGTGGCGAACGCGCAAACGCTCGGCGTCGCGGAAGAACTGGCGCAGGTCAACCGCGAGCAGTCGAGCACGATATCGGGCGGCATCGTGTTCCGTAACCGCACAGGCGAGGACGGCCTGTCCAACCTCACCGACATCGAAGCGCCCGTTCAGGGGCGCATCAAGGCGGGCAACGGCCATATCGTCGTCACGGCAACGCCTGTCACGCTCGACGCCGGCAGCGCAGCCGCCAATGTGTCGACGCTCGCGCGCTTCGGCTCGGGGCTATCGAGCGATGCATCCAAAACAGCCGCCCAGGCGGGCAACAACACGTACGGCAGCCAGACGGCGAATGGCGTGGGCCTGTCGGTCGGCTACGAAGGCCGCAGCCTCAGCGGCGATATCGGCGTGACGCCGATCGGTTTCCGCGAGACGAACATCGTGGGCGGCGCCCAATACAACGGCGTCATCACCGACAAGGTGTCGTATTCGCTCGCCGTCGCGCGCCGCGCGGTGACCGACAGCCTCTTGTCCTACGCCGGCGCGCGCGACTCCGGCTCCGGGCTCGAATGGGGCGGCGTCACCTCGAATGGCGGACTCGCCAGCCTCGCCTGGGACGACGGCACGAACGGCCTGTACGTAAACGGTTCCTTTCAGTACTACGATGGCAACAACGTGCCGAGCAATACCGCCATCAAAGGCGGCGGCGGCGTCTACACGCGTCTGCTGAAAGACGCCGATCAGACGCTCACGATCGGTGTGAATACGACGCTGATGGGCTACAACAAGAATCTGTCGTACTTCACGTACGGCCAGGGCGGCTACTTCAGCCCGCAACAATACGTGATCCTGAACTTGCCGATCGAATGGACCGGGCGCAACGGCGCGTTCACCTACGACGTGAAGGGTTCGATCGGCGTGCAGCATTACCGTGAGGACGCGTCGAATTACTTCCCGCTCAACGACGGTTCCAACCGCCAGAGTACGGCAGCGAACAACGCGGACTCGATCGGCACCAGTGTGCAGAGCGGCGCGCAGTATCCGGGCCAAAGCAAGACCGGCGTGTCGTATTCGCTCAGCGCCGTGGGCGAATATCAACTGGCGCCGCAACTGGCGTTCGGAGCGACCGCTTCGCTCGGCAATGCTTATGAATATCGCGAGTGGCTCGCGGCGGTTTATGTGAGGTACAGCTTCAGCAAGCAAACGGGCTTGCAGCCGTTCCCGCCGGCCCTGGCGCCAGCGCGTTTCTCTCCCGACCTTTCCTGCGATCTCAATCGATGAAAACCCCGTTCGTCTACGCGACGGCGCTGACCGCGCTCGTCCTCTCGTTTGCCCCGTCCGCTTTTGCTGTCAACGTACCTGCCGGCGTCACGCTCGCCGCGAGCCAGGAAATCACCCGCCAGGTGCCGGCTGAAACCGAATCGCTCGACCCCGCGCATATCGAATCGTGGACCGGCAACACGATCGCGCTCGACCTGTTCGAAGGCCTGACGCGCATCGACGCAGCCGGCGCGGTGGTGCCGGGCGTTGCGCAATCGTGGACGCGCACCGGGCCGGACACGTGGGTGTTCAAGCTGCGCCACGATGCGCGCTGGAGCAACGGTCAGCCGGTCACGGCGGCGGACTTCATCTACGCATGGCAGCGCGTGCTCGATCCGAAAACCGGCTCGAAGTACACCGTGCTGGTCGAATTCGTGAAGAACGCCAAGGCGATTCTCGCCGGCAAGGCGCCGCTCACGAGCCTCGCGGCGCGCGCCGTCGATCCGTACACGCTCGAAGTCACCACCGAAGTTCCCGCCGCCTTCTTCCCGCAACTGGCCGCCATGCCGACCATGGCGCCGGTCAACCGTGATGTCGTGACGAAGTTCGGCGGCGACTGGACCCGGCCGGGCAACTTCGTCGGCAACGGACCTTATACGCTGACAGACTGGCAGCCGAGCAACCGCCTGGTGGGCACGAAGAGCAAGACGTACTGGGACGCCAGCAAGGTCGTGATCACGAAAGTGACCTACCTGCCGATTGAAAACGACGAAACGGCCATGCGCATGTATCAGGCCGGTCAGTTCGACTATACGTATTCAGTCCCCTCGGGCATCTATGCGCAGGTGAGCAAGCAGTTCGGCTCCGAACTGAAAACCGGCCTGCAGATCGCCACCTATTACTACAGCCTCAACAACGACGACCCGCTGTTCAAGGACAAGCGCGTGCGCCAGGCCCTCTCGATGGTGCTCGATCGCGACCTGCTGACCCAGCGCCTCACCGCGGACGGCGAACTGCCCATGTACGGCCTGATTTCCAAGGGCACGCAAGGCGCGGCCGTTTTCAAGCCTGAGTGGTCCACCTGGCCGATGCCCAAGCGCGTGGACTATGCCCGCAATCTGCTGAAGCAGGCGGGCTATTCGGACGCCAAGCCGCTCACGTTCACGCTCACCTACAACACCAACGACCTGCACAAGAAAGTCGCGCTGTTCGCGACTTCCGAATGGCGCACCAAGCTCGGCGTGAACGCCAAGCTCGAAAACGTCGAATACAAGGTGCTGCTCAAGCAGCGCCACGACGGCAAGGTGCAGGCCTCGCGCGACGGCTGGTTCGTCGACTACAACGACGCCATGTCGTATTTCGATCTGATCCGCTGCAACAGCGTGCAGAACGATCAGCGCTACTGCAACCCGCAAGTCGACAAGCTGGTCGATCAGGCCAACCAGCAGCTCGACGACGCGAAGCGCACCGCTCTGCTCACGCAGGCGCACGATCTGGCGATGAACGACTATCCGCTGGTGCCGCTCTTCCAGTACTCGGCGGACCGGCTGGTGAAACCGTATGTGGGCGGCTACACGTCGACCAACTACGTCGACCAGCGCGCCACGCAAGACATGTATCTGATCAAGCACTAAGCGCGGGAGCACCGTCATGCTGGCCTATACGCTGCGCCGCACGCTCTGGGCGATCCCGACGATTCTCGCCGTGATCACCGCGTGCTATCTGCTGCTGCATCTCACCCCGGGCGGACCGTTCGACACCGAGAAGCAACTCTCGGCGGCCGTCCTCGCGAACCTCAACGCCAAGTACCACCTCGACGAACCGTTGTGGTTGCAGTACCTCCACTATCTCGGCTCGCTGCTGCACGGCGATCTCGGGCCGTCGTTCCGCTATGCCGACTGGACCGTCAACGATCTGGTGTGGAAAGCGTTGCCGGTGAGCCTCGGCGTGGGCGGCGTCTCGGTGCCGATCGCGCTCGTGATCGGCGTCGCGCTCGGCACGGTGGCCGCGGTGCGGCGCGACCGCTTCGTCGATCACTTCGTGATGGTGCTCGGCAATATCGGCAACGTGGTGCCGCCTTTCGTGCTCGGCCCGGTGCTCGTGTGGATCTTCGCGATCCTGCTGAAGACCTCCGAAGGGCACGGCTGGCTGCCGGCCGGCGGCTGGGGCGAAGGCGAATGGCGCTATCGCGTGCTGCCGATCGTGCTGCTCACCATCATCAACGTCGCCGCGATTGCCCGCGTGATGCGCGGCAGCATGATCGAAGTGCTGTCGGGCAACTTCATCCGCACGGCGCGCGCCAAAGGTTTGCCGGGCCGCACGATCGTGTTGCGCCACGCGATGAAGCCGGCGCTGATGCCGGTCGTCTCGCTGCTCGGTTCGATCTGCATCTCGTCGATCACCGCGGCGGTGGTCACCGAATCGGTGTTCGCGCTGCCGGGCCTCGGCCAGCTTGTCGTCAATGGTGCGATCAATCGCGACTACACCCTCGTGCTCGGCCTCGTCGTGCTGACGACCGCTATCGCCGTGCTGTTCAATCTGCTGGTCGACCTCGCCTATGCGTGGCTCGATCCGCGCATCCGGTACTGATCCATGCCCCGCTCTCTTCAATCGACTGCCGCGGCGCTCGATCCGCTCGCGGCCATAGCAAGGGCGCCGCGTTCGCGCGGCCCGCTCGCCACCGCCACGTGGCGCTTCGTGCGCAATCGCGCCGCCTTCGCCAGTTTCGTGCTGCTGATGCTGATCGTGATCGCCTGCGTGGCCGGTCCGTGGCTGTTGCCGAATAATCCGATCGATAGCGACTGGAGCGCGATCAGCCTGCCGCCCACGCTGCAGAACATGCACTGGTTCGGCACCGACGAACTCGGCCGCGATCTGCTCGCGCGCACGCTGCAAGGCGGGCGCGTGTCGCTCGAAGTCGGCCTGCTCGGCACGCTGGTGTCGGGGCTGATCGGCGTCGCGTATGGCGCGACCGCGGGTTATCTGGGCGGACGCGTCGACGCGGTGATGATGCGGATCGTCGACATGATGTACGCGATCCCCTACATGCTGATCGCGATTCTGATGATGACCATGTTCGGCCGCGCGTTCTATCTGGTCGTGCTCACCATCAGCGCGTTTTCGTGGCTCGACATGGCGCGCGTGGTGCGCGGCCAGACGCTGTCGCTGCGCTCGCGCGAATTCATCGACGCCGCGAAGGCGATCGGCGTGAGTTCGCGTTCGATCATCGCGCGCCATATCGTGCCGAATCTGTTCGGCGTGGTCGTGGTGTATGCGAGCGTGACGGTGCCGAACATCGTGCTGACGGAATCGGTGCTGTCGTTTCTCGGCCTCGGCGTGCAGGAGCCGATGACGAGTTGGGGCGTGCTGATTCAGGACGGCGCGCAGAAGCTCGAATCGATGCCCTGGCTGCTGCTGTGCCCCGCCGTGATGCTGTGCGTGACGCTGTATTGCGTGAATTTCGTCGGCGATGGCTTGCGCGACGCATTCGATCCGAAGGACCGTTGACATGCCGCTACTCGAAGTCAAAGACCTCAGCGTGCGCTTTACGCGCCGCGAAGGCGCACCCGTCGACGCGGTGCAAGGCGTGTCGTTTTCGCTGGAGGCGGGCCGCACGCTCGGTATCGTCGGCGAATCCGGCTCCGGCAAGAGCCAGACCGTGATGGCGCTGCTGGGCCTCCTGGCCGGCAACGGCAAGGTGTCGGGCGCCGCGACCTATCGCGGCGAAAACCTGCTGACCATGAACGAAGCGGCCTTGAACCGGATTCGCGGCGACCGCATCGGCATGATCTTTCAGGACCCGATGACCTCGCTCAATCCGTTCCTGACGATCGAACGGCAAATGACCGAGACGTTGCAACTGCACCGCAAAATGTCGCGCCGCGAAGCGCGCCGCCGCGCGATTGAAACGCTGGAATCGGTGCGCATTCCCGACGCCGCGCGGCGCATCAACATGTATCCGCACGAGTTTTCCGGCGGCATGCGCCAGCGCGTGATGATCGCGATGGCGCTGCTCTCCGAGCCCGAAATCCTGATCGCCGACGAGCCGACCACCGCGCTCGACGTGACCGTGCAGGCGCAGATCATCGAACTCTTGCGCGAACTGAATCAGGAACGCGGCACGGCGATCATTCTGATCACGCACGACATGGGCGTGGTGGCCGGTTTGTGCGACGACGTGATGGTGATGTACGCCGGCCAGACCGTCGAGCAGGCGAGCGCCGCCGCGCTGTTCGCCGCGCCGACGCATCCGTACACGCTCGGGCTGCTGAACGCGCTGCCGCGCCTGACCGACGATGACGACGAGCGCCCCCTGCAAACCATCCCCGGCAATCCGCCGCTGCCCGGCGAAGTCGGCGCGGGCTGCGCATTCGCGCCGCGCTGCGGATATTGCACCGATCGCTGCCGTGAGTCGCGCCCGCGTCTCACTTCCGCGGAAGGTCACGCCGACGCCCTGCGCGCGTGCCATCGGCCGGTAGCGGAAATTCTCGAGGCCCAACACGTATGAACACCACTCCTCCTGCAAATCAGGACGCGGCAACGCTCTTGCGCGTCGACAATCTCAAGGTGCAATTCGGCGTGCCGCGCGGCGGCTTTCCGTGGTCCGGCAAAGCGACGCTGCGGGCGGTGGATGGCGTGTCATTTACCGTGCGGCGCGGCGAAACCGTGGGGCTCGTCGGCGAATCGGGTTGCGGCAAATCCACGCTTGCGCGCGCGATCATCGGGCTCGCTCCCGTGGCGAGCGGCAGCGTGCGCTGGCTCGGCGACGAAACCGTTGTGGCCGGCGCGCAACGCGATACGTCGCGTTTGCGCCGCGACGTGCAGATGATTTTCCAGGACCCGCTCGCTTCGCTCGATCCGCGCATGACGATCGAACAGATCGTCGCCGAACCATTGACGACGCACGGCCAGGACATTGCGCGCGCCGACGTGCAACGCCGCGTGCTGACCATGCTCGAACGCGTCGGCCTCAACGCCCAGCATCTGCGCCGTTATCCGCACGAGTTTTCCGGCGGCCAGTGCCAGCGCGTAGGCATTGCGCGCGCGCTGATCGGCGAGCCGCAACTGGTGATCTGCGACGAGCCGGTATCCGCGCTCGACGTGTCGATCCAGGCGCAGATCGTCAACCTGCTGCGTGATCTGCAACGCGAACTGTCGCTCTCCCTGCTGTTCGTCGCGCACGATCTGGCCGTTGTCAAAGCGATCAGCCACCGCGTGCTGGTGATGTATCTGGGACGAGTGATGGAGTTTGGCGACAAGCGCGAGGTGTACGGCACGCCACGTCATCCGTACACGCGGGCATTGCTCTCTGCCGTGCCGGTCCCCGATCCAGTGGTGGAGCGCGCGCGCCGTCATCTGCTGTTACGCGGCGAGATTGCCTCGCCGCTCAGTCCGCCGTCCGGTTGCGCGTTTCGCACGCGCTGCCCGGATGCGATCGAAGCCTGCGCGCGGGAGATTCCGCAGCCTGTCACACACGGCGCCAAAGCGACACGCGTCGCATGCATTCGCGTGGGGGACGTCCCGAAGGAAGCGCCGCTGGAACACCGCTAGAGCAGAAAACCCAAGAAGTCAAAACCGTATTCTCCGACGCGGCGGGCCGTCGCGCCGTTGGATTCGCTCGTCCTGTCATCAGCAGGACTGAGCGATTCGTTTGGACTGGCTAAGCGCCGGCCAAAGGTTCACCACAATAATCAGAGACGTATTCCATGAAAGATACCCGATCAAAAAACCGGTCAAAAAAAACCGGAACAGCAACTTTCTTCTACTGCGCATTCACGCTTCCCGCGTTGACTCTCGCCGCGAACGCGTATGCCGACGACGGCGTTTCGGAGCCCACCTCCGAAACGTCTAAAGCTCAAACGCTCGCGCAAACGTTGTCGTCCCCGACACAACATGCACCGGAGCCCTCGGTCGCGCAAAGCAGTCCATCCGGCAAGCGCCGCGCGGACCAGGGCGGCCAGGTGCGTAACGACCAACCGGACACCACCAACGCCATCGTCAACGCCGAAGCCAATCAGTCGGTCACGCCACCCGCACCGCTGTCTAGCCAGGCGGCGAGCAAAGGTTTTATCGCCGACAGCCATCTGAATCTGCTGTTTCGTAATTACTCCGACTACTTCCAGGCACCTGACACCCTCTACCGTCACGCGTGGGTTCAGGGCGTGCAGGCCAACTATGAATCCGGCTACACGCAAGGACTGGTCGGCTTCGGTGTGGATGCCTCGCTGTTCGGCGCGCTCAAGCTCGACGGCGGCAACGGCGCGGGCAACATGGTGCACGTGGGTAAGGACGGCGGCGGTTCGGAACAACTCGCGTGGGCCTACCCCGGCATGTACGACATCAAGGGGCGCATTTCGGAAACGGTCGTGAAGTATGGTCTGCAGATCGTCACCAACCCGTTCCTCGAACCACACGACAATCGCGCGCTGCCGCCGACCTTCCTCGGCGTTTCCATGGTCAGCAACGATCTCGTGCACACCACGCTCGAGGCCGGCAGCTTCACGAAAGTCGACGCGCGCGGCCACACGAACCTGACCAATCTCACCACCTCGTATGGCGGCACGCGGATCGATCGCCTCACGTATGTGGGCGGCACCTGGCACTACGCGAAGAACGGCGAAATGGCCCTGTATGTCGATCAGGCCGACGACGTCTGGCGCCAGTACTACGGCTCGGTCGCGCAGTCGTTCGGCGATCCGACCACCATCAAGTGGAGCGGGCTCGCGAACATCTACTCGACGCACGACACCGGCGCGTCACGTCAGGGGCACATCAACAGCAACGCCTACAGCGTGTCGGTTTCCGCGCAGCACGGCCCGCATGCGCTGCTGCTCGGTTACCAGCAGGTGCTCGGCGACCAGTTCTTCGACTACGTCAACGAGACCAACGGCATTTACCTGACCAACTCGATGGACGTGGACTACAACGCGCCGCACGAACAGTCGCTGCAATTGCGCTATACGTTCGACGGCAAGTACGCCGGTGTGCCGGGACTCAAGGCGATGTTCTGGGGGCAATACGGCTGGGGCGCGGACGCATCCGCGGGTGCGGCGGAGAATGCTTCGCCGTCGGCGCCACTGCATGATCTCTACTGGAAGAACGGCGAGCCGGTGCACGGCCACCATCACGAGTTCGGTTTCATTCCGAGCTATACGCTGCAAAGCGGGCGCTTCAAGGATACGAAGGTCACGTTCATCGCGATGTGGCACAACAGTCAGTACCACTACTCGGATGGCAACAACATGGAATACCGGCTGGTCGTGAACGTGCCGGTGAAGGTGTTCTAAGCGGTTTTCAGCAGCAACTGGCGGCGCGGGTTTTCGCGCTGCCGCAAAGGGCGTCACGCTCGTGGCTTGAGCGTGACGCCTGCTGCTTCGCCTGCGCTTATCCCGTGATCCGTTCGGTGGTCATGGCGCGCGACAAGCCATGCATCGGCCTGCGCAACGCGACATCGAACGGATTGGTTTGCGGGCCGATCGCATCGGCCTGCCGCCGCAGCAGTTCGACCACCATCGGCAAGCGGTCGTCGCCCAGGCGCGCGGCCAGCGTGCCGACGCTCAACGCCGCCACCGCCACGCCGGTGCGATCCAGAATCGGCACCGCCACGCCCGCCATGCCGTCGAGCACGCCGCTATTGCGCCCCGCGTAGCCCAACTGACGCACGCGTTCGATCTCGGTGCGCAAATAGACTTCGTCGAGCACGCCGTAGCCACGAATTCGCGGCACGTTGAAGCGGATGATCTCCTCACGCTCCGCCTCCGGCAAAAACGCGAGAATCGCCAGACTGCCCTGCCCGACACCTAGCGCCACACGCCCGCCAATATCGCCGGTGAACGAACGGATCGGAAACGGCCCTTCGCAAATGTCGAGACACACCGCGTCGAAGCTGCTCTTGACGAGCAGAAAGATCGTGTCGCCGAGACTGGCGCACAACCGCAACAACGCGGGACGGCACAGCGTGCGCATGCCGCTCGGATTGCCAGCCTGCGCCGCGAGCGCGAAAAAATCCACGCTCAGCCGGTACAGCTTGGAGCTTTCGTCCTGTTCGACGATGCCCTCCGCGATCAACGCATGCAGGATGCGGTGCACGGTGCCCTGCGTCAGACCGACCGCTTTCGCCAGTCGCGTGACGCGACCGCCATCGGGTTGAGCTTCGGACAAGGCGCGGATCACCGCGAACGCGCGTTCCAGCATGCCGGGGCCGGGCGCTGCGCCCGCCTCTGCTGCGGTATCGGTATCACGTTTGGCGGCAGCATTCATCTTCATGGCTCTCGATTATTTCATTGACCGGAACACTATAAAGCGTTTTACCCGCATGTGGAATCCCGCACGCTTTCCCGTCGCACGCGAGCCCACACATGATTCATAGGGATTTTCCGGACGCCATGGAGCGGAACAGTTCCATCCGCTTCCCACAAATACATTCCGTCTAATGGAATTTTTATGAATCTTATACCGCCAAACGGAATTTGAAATTGACTGACCGTAATTTGGCTGGCTAGAGTCGGCGTCATCGAGGCAGTAGTCGATTGAACCGGTGTCGAACCATCCAAAGGTCAGATCATGTCGTTCCTCACACTTACCGACGTCACGAAATCGTTCGGCGAACTGCACGCCGTTGCGGACGTGAACCTGTCGGTGGAAAAAGGCGAGTTCGTTTCGCTGCTCGGGCCGTCCGGCTGCGGCAAGACCACCACGTTGCAGATGATCGCGGGCTTCGTCGAAACGACGCGCGGCCGCATCACGCTGGACGGCCACGACATCACGCACATGAAACCGAACAAGCGTGGCCTCGGCATTGTGTTCCAGAGCTACGCGCTGTTTCCGCACATGAGCGTCGCCGAGAACGTCGGCTTCGGGCTGGAAATGCGCAACATCGACAAGGCCGAGCGCAAGGAGCGCATCCGTGAAGCGCTGGCGCTGGTGCGCCTCGACGCGCTCGCGCATCGCTTTCCGCGCGAACTCTCCGGCGGTCAACGGCAGCGTGTGGCGATTGCGCGTGCCATCGTAATCGCGCCGCCCGTGCTGCTGCTCGACGAACCGATGTCGAATCTCGACGCCAAGCTGCGCGAAGACATGCAATTCGAACTGCGCGGCATTCAACGCAAGATCGGCACGACCACCATCATGGTGACGCACGATCAATCCGAGGCGTTGTCGATCAGCGATCGCGTCGTGGTGATGGAAGCCGGCCGCATCACGCAGATCGACACGCCGTACGAAGCGTACGAGCGCCCCGAGAATCGCTTTGTCTCGCAGTTCATCGGCAAGGCCAACATGCTGCCGGGCACGGTCGTGGCGCGCGAGGGCGACGCGATCCGCATCGACCTCGGCCACGACCTGGCGGAAACGGGGCACATGGCGCAGTTGCCGGCGCGCGAGCGCGTGGTGGGTGTCGGCGACGCGGTGACCTTGTGCATCCGTCCGGAAAAACTGCGGCTGTGCGCGCCGAACGCGGGACGTGTGCCGGCAACCGTGACGAGTCGCTTTTTCCTCGGCAGCCAGTGGTTGTACCGGCTGGACAGCCGGCTCGGCGAAGTGCTGGTGTGCTGCCAGAACGAAGGCACGGAGCCGCTGGCGGAAGGCGCGACGGTCGGCGTGGATTGGAACAGCGACGCGATTCGCTTCGTTCAACGGGACGCGCATCATGGCTAGTACGCTGCCCGCAACCGACAACCGCGACGTGAAATCCGGGAGAGGACGCCGTGCGTCATGGCATGCTTTTTTGCCATTGTGGCTGATGTGCGCGCCGGCATTTCTGCTGTTCGTGGCGCTCGTGCTGGTGCCGCTGCTGATGACGCTGGTGCTGACCTTCTATCGCTTCGATCCGGCCAGCGGGCCCATAGCCGCATTTCAGTTCGGCAATTACGCGGAAGTACTGAGCTCGTCGTATTACCACACCATCTTTCTGCGCACGTTCGGCATTGCGTTTCTGGTCACGCTGCTGTGCGTCGTGATCGGCACGCCCGAGGCCTACGTTCTGTCGCGCATGCGCGATCCTTATCGCTCGATGTTCCTGCTGGTGATACTTGCGCCGCTGCTGGTATCGGTGGTGGTGCGGGCCTTCGGCTGGAGCATGCTGCTCAACACCAACGGACTCGTGAATCAGGCGTTCGGCCTCATCGGACTCGGGCCCTACAAGCTCGAATACACCACCTTCGCGATTGTCATTGCACTCGTGCACGTCATGCTGCCTTTCATGGTGATTCCGGTATGGACTGCGTTGCAGAAGCTCGATCCGCAAACGGAAAACGCCGCGCTTTCGCTGATGGCGTCGCCCGCCACCACGTTGCGCCGTATCGTGCTGCCGCAACTCACGCCGGGCATTCTGTCGGGCAGCCTGATGGTGTTCGGTTTGTCGGCGAGCGCCTTCGCGATTCCCGGCCTGCTCGGCGGACGGCGCCTGAAAGTTGCCGCCACCGCCGTCTACGACGAATTCCTCGGCTCGCTGAACTGGCCGCTCGGCGCGACCATCGCGCTGCTCCTGCTGGTCGCGAATCTGATCGTGATGCTCACGTACTACCGCGTTCTCGAACGTAAGTACACCAGAAGCCTCGGCTAATTCATCAGCGCACCTATCAGCTCACTCAGTGAAAACATCATGAGAAAGAACGGCCCTATTGCGCTGATTTTCCACACGCTCGTGATTGCGTTCGTGCTCGCGCCGCTCGTGATCGTCGTGCTGGTCGCCTTCACGCCCGACGAAACGCTCACGCTGCCCACGCACGGCGTCTCGCTGCGCTGGTTTCGCGCGATCCTCAATTACCCGGATTTCATCGGCGCTTTTTTTAACAGCCTGAAACTGGCGTTCGCTTCGGCCACGTTGTCGCTGATCGTGGCGCTGCCCGCCGCGCTCGCCATCGGCCGCGCGCGCTTTCCGGGCCGCGGATTTCTCAACGGCCTGTTGCTGTCGCCGCTCGTGATTCCCGGTCTCGTGCTCGGCATCGCCCTGCTGCGCTTTTTCGCGCTGATCGGCGCGACCGGCTCGTTCGCCTGGCTCGTGCTCGCGCACATGATCATCATCACGCCGTTTGTCATGCGGCTCGTGCTGGCTTCGGTGAGCGGACTGGACCGCAGCGTCGAACACGCCGCGCACTCGCTCGGCGCCGATGCATGGACCACGTTTCGCCGCATCACTTTCCCGATGATCCTGCCGGGCATTACCGGCGGCTGGCTGCTGGCCTTCATCAACAGCTTCGACGAATTGACGATGTCGATCTTCGTCACCTCGCCGCAAACCGTCACGCTGCCGGTGCGCATGTACATGTACGCCACCGAATCCATCGACCCGATGATGGCCTCCGTCTCCGCGCTGGTGATCTTCATTACCGGCGGCGCGATGCTGCTGCTCGACCGCGTGTATGGCCTGAACCGCATTCTGATCGGCCAGCACTGATGTCTTCTTCCGACCACGCTCTCATGCCGTCCACCTTGCCATCCACTCATGCCGCCGCAGAGCGCTGCGAGCCGCAATTCATCCGCGTTGCGGAAACGCGGCGTGAGCCGCTGCACTTCTTTATCGACGGCTGCGAAGTCACCGCACTGCAAGGCGATACGCTGTTGACGGCCGTGCTGATGCAGCAACGCCGCGTGCGCGAAAGCGAATTCAGCGGCGCGCCGCGCGCGGGTTTCTGTCTGATCGGCGCATGCCAGGACTGCTGGATGCGTACCGAAGACGGCAAGCGCGTGCGCGCGTGCTCGACGCTCGTCACCGAGGGCATGCGGGTGCTCACGCGCAGCGTCGCTATCGAGACCAGCGCTGCGGACGCGAACGGAGACGCCCGATGAACGACGAACGCCGCATCGTGATCGTCGGCGCCGGGCCGGCGGGCGTGCGCGCCGCTGAGACGCTGGTCGCGGCCGGCGTGAAGCCAATCGTGATCGACGAAAACGCGCGCTGGGGCGGCCAGATCTACCGGCAGCCGCCCGCCAACGGCGGATTCGAGCGCTCGAAAAAAACGCTCTACGGTTTCGAAGCGCACAAGGCCGACGCCTTGCATTCGACCATGGCCGCGCTGCTGCCCCATCTCGACTATCGTCCCGACACGCTCGCGTGGGCATGCGAAGCGGGCCACCTCGATACCCTGCATGCAGGACGCGAGCTTCGCGTGCCGTTCTCTCATCTGATCATCGCGAGCGGTGCGGCGGACCGCGTGCTGCCGGTGCCGGGCTGGACGCTGCCCGGCGTCTATACGCTGGGCGCGGCCCAGGTCGCATTGAAGGCACAAGGCTGCGCGATCGGCCGACGCGTCGTGCTGGCCGGCACCGGGCCGCTGCTGTATCTCGTCGCGTACCAGTACGTGAAGGCAGGCGCGCACGTCGTGGCGGTGCTCGACACGAGTCCGCTTGCGCAGCAGATCGCCGCGGCGCCGAAACTCGCGCGCCTGCCGTCCACTTTCGCCAAAGGCCTGTACTACGTCGGCTGGCTGAAAACGCGCGGCGTGCGCATCGAGCGCGATGTGAGACTGCTCGGCATTCGCGGTGTGGATGGTGTGGAGTCGCTCGAATGGCGCGCAGCACGTAACGGTTCGGCAACCGAGACAATCGCATGCGATGCGGTCGGCGTCAGCTTCGGCCTGAAGCCCGAAACGCAACTCGCGGATCTCGCGGGCTGCCGCTTCCGTTTCGACGCGACCAACCGTTGCTGGCTCCCTGAAGTGGACGCGGCGGGACGCAGTTCCGTGCGCGGCCTCTATCTCGCCGGCGACGGCGCGGGCATCGCCGGTGCGGACGCCGCCGAACTCGCCGGCCGCCGCGCAGCGCTGGCGCTGCTCGACGATCTCGGCATCGCGCATCCACGGGGACCGGGCATGCCCGACGCCGCATCGATCGAACGCAGTCTGAAACGTATCGCGGTATTCCGCGAGGGCATCGAAACGGCTTTCGCGCCACCGGCGAAATGCGCGTCGCAATGGCCCGACGACATGACCGTGTGCCGCTGCGAAGAAATCGATGCGGGCACTTTACGGCGCTGCATCCGCGGCGGCGAAGCGAATGAGATCAACCGGCTGAAGGCACTCACGCGCGTCGGCATGGGTCGCTGTCAGGGGCGCATGTGCGGCGAAGCCGCGCTCACCCTGCTCTCCGAGGAAACCGGCAAACCCCTCGAAGCGGTAGGCCGCTTGCGCAGCCAGCCACCCGTCAAACCCATTCCGCTCTCGCCGGCCATGTATGCCGACGACGTCGCTGACATTCCCGTGGAGGCGCGCGATGAGTGACACCCTGCACTACGACGTCGCGATCGCGGGCGGCGGCCTCGTCGGTTCATCGGCGGCTTTGGCGCTGGCGCAGCGCGGGCTGCGCGTGGGCCTGTTCGAGCGGCGCTATTGCGGCGCGCAGGCGAGCGGCGTGAACTACGGCGGCGTACGCTGCCAAGGGCGCCCGGTTGAACAGATGCCGCTCGCGATCCGCGCGCGGCGTATCTGGGACCGCTTGCCGGAGTTGATCGGCATCGACGGCGAATTCACGGTGTCGGGCCATTTGCGGCTCGCCCGTAGCGAAAGCGCGCTCGATGCGCTGCAAACATGGGCCGAGATGGCGCGCGACTACGGACTGCACGCGCAGTTGATCAGCGGTGCGGCGTTCCGCCAGCGCTATCCATGGCTCGGCGCATCGGCCATTGGCGGTTCGCTGTGCGCGACGGACGGTCACGCGAATCCGCGCCTGGTTTCGCCCGCATTCGCGCGGGCCGCGCGGGCCGCGGGCGCGGACGTGCGCGAACACACCGAACTCACCGACATTCATCACGACGGCACGCGCTTTCAATTGCGCGCCGGCGAGATGCGCATCAGCGCCGACTGGCTCATCAACTCGGCTGGCGCATGGGCGAATACCGTTGCGGGCTTTTTCGGCGAGACCGTGCCGATGAAACCGATCTACCCGAACATGTGGGTCACCGAGCCTTTGCCGCTCTTCATCACGCACAACCTGGGCGTGTATGGCGGCGGCATCTACGCGCGGCAGGTGGCGCGCGGCAATTGCGTGATCGGCGGCGGACGCGGACATGGCGACGGCGAGTATGGCCAGCCGTCGACGGAAACCACGCGCGCCGTGATGCGTGATGCGTGCGCGCTGCTCCCGGCATTGCGCGAGGCGTTGCTGATCCGCACGTGGAGCGGTGTGGAAGGCGAAACGCCCGATAGCAATCCGATCATCGGTGCGAGCCGCACCGTGCCGCGCTTGTTGCATGCGTTCGGTTTTTCAGGCGGCGGCTTTCTGCTCGCGCCGGGCGTCGGCGAAGTGCTCGCCGATCTCGTCATCGACGGCGCCACCGCCACGCCGCTCGACGCTTTTTCGATTGGCCGCTTTTCTGCTGTTGCGACCTCTGCGGTCGCCCAAGTCAACGTTTAGTGAACCCCTGGAGCCCATCAATGAAACTGTTCAAGACGCTCGCGGCGCTGGCCGCATTGTGTGCATTCGGCGCGGCCGCGCCGGCGTGGTCGCAAACGAAAACGATCTATATCGGCATGAACGGCGGGCCGATGGAAAAGGCCTATACGAGTCAGGTGCTGCCCGACTTCGAGAAAGCCAACAACGTGAAAGTGGTCGTGGTGCCGGGCACGTCGTCGGACATTCTCGCCAAGCTGCTGGCCAACAAGGCCAGCCCGCAGATCCACGTGGTGTTTCTCGACGACGGCGTGATGGCGCGCGCGGTCAGCATGGGCGTGTGCAAGAAGCTCGACGACTCGCCAGTGCTCAAGGAACTCTATCCGTTCGCGCGCATGAAGGACGACATGGGCGCGGGCGTGCAGCTCGGCATGACCGGGATCGCCTACAACAAGAAGCTGTTTGCGGAAAAAGGCTGGGCGCCGCCGACCTCGTGGATGGATTTCGCCGATCCGAAATACAAGGGCAAGGTCGTGTTCCAGTCGGCCTCGAGCAGCACTTTCGGCCTGCACGGCTTTCTCGCCATCAACCGCCTGATGGGCGGCAGCGAGCAGAACGTGGAGCCGGGCTTCACCAAGTGGGCGAGCACGGTGGGACCGAACGTGGTCGAGTATGTGCCGAATTCGGCGAAGATCTCCGAAATGGTCCAGACCGGTGAAGCGGGCTTGTTCCCGCTGACGCCGACCGCCGTGGGCGATCTGGCCGACAAGGGCATTCCGGTCGGCTATGTGAATCCGAAGGAAGGTCCGGTGTTGCTGCTAGTCGACCTGTGCGTGGTCAACAACAACCCGGATCCGCAACTGGCGCAGAAGCTCGCGCAATTCCTGCTCTCCGCGCCGGCCCAAACCAAAGCCGCCGAGGCCGGCCGTCAGATTCCCACCAACCGTCTCGCGAAGATGACGCCGCCCATGCAGCAAAGCCTCGGCAACGTCGAAGATCTGGTGCGCAAGGTGACAGTGGTGGATTGGGACACGATCAACGCGCACCGCGCACAGTGGGACACGCGCTGGAACCGGCAGATCGAACGCTAAGCCGGTCTGTTGAAACGGCAACGAAAACGCGCGCCTTGCAGACCTGCAAGGCGCGCGTTCTTTATGGATTCGTAGAAGTGCGGCGTTAGAAAATCACCGATGTCGCCACCGCCAGCCAGATCGCCACCACACCGGCGAGAAACAGATGCCGCGCAATGCGCACCCGCCTGTCGCTGGTTTCGGGTTCGACCGGACTCGTCGCGACCCACGGCACGAGCCCGAGACAAGCAAAGCCGATTAGCGCGGACGCGAACACGAAGATGTCGGCGACTCGCCACGCGGTCGGTTCATACATGCCCCAGTAGCCGAGAAACACGATCCCGATCGAGAAGATCGTGGCCGACGCGGCACTCAGCGCGGGGACTGATCCTGTTGGACTCGGCATGCTTCACCTCAGATATTTAGGCTGTTATGGCCGTGCCTGCCAGGTCTCGCGCCGCGGCTTCATTCAGGACGTGCGGGTCTGCCTCGCTTCATACGTCTTCAGGTGACTATAGGCAATGCGCAGCAGCGATAAGCCGTGTTCGCCCTTTTGCGCGTCGCCGCCGCGCGAAATCAGATCGCCGAGAATGTGATCCGCCTCGGTATGCGAGTGATTTTCCACATCTCGCAGCATTGAAGCGGTGAGCGGCGAAGGCGTGAAGAGCGTCTGCGTGGCGCGAGCGTCGAAGTCGGGGCCCATCGTGAAACCGTTGTGTTCGGCCACGGCGCGGGCCTCGCCCAGCAGATTTTCGATGACGCGTTTGCCGTCCGGCGCAGCCAGAATATCGCCGACCGATCCGCGCAGCAAGCACGTGCTGGCCGCCAATGTGGCGAGGAACACCCACTTCTCCCACATGCGCAGCAAAATATTGTCGCTGACCACCGCGTCGAAATTCGCGCCGCCCATTGCCTCGGCGATCGCCGCGACACGTTCCGACGTGCCGCCGCCCTGTTCGCCGAAGGTGACCGCATGAATGTCGTTCAGATGCACGATGTGCTGCTCGGCATTGAGCGTGGCGGCGATCACGCATTGACCGCCCAGCACGCGCGCGGCGCCGAATTTTTCGTTGAGCACTTCGATATGGCGCATGCCGTTGAGCATCGGCAGAATCAGCGTCGACTCGCCGACGAGCGGCGCGAAGGAATCGATGGCGTCGTCCAGACTGTAGGCTTTGCAACTCAGCAGGACCAGATCGAACGGCTCGGCGCTCACACCGGCGAGAATGGTTTGCGGGTCGCGCAGCGTGAGATCACCCCGCACGCTCCTGATGACGAGTCCGTCGCGCTTGAGCTTTTCCGCCCGGCCAGGGCGCACGAGGAAGGTCACGTCCTGGCCCGCCGCGGCGAGACGACCACCGAAATAGCCGCCCACGGCGCCCGCCCCTACTACTAGAATTCGCATCTTTGGCCTCTTGATAGATTTCGGTCACGCGCGCCGCGCCGATGAGCGAGGGCTTCAGGGACGCTTATGCAGCGCGTGTGCAGAAATGTAGCAAAGATTGAAGATCGACATCGGCCACGATTGCCGGTGCGCAGCGTGTTGCATTGCACAGCGGCTTATGTCGGATCAATCCGCGCCATGCCGCGCATGCGCTGGGTGTGTCGACTGTACGACAGCCGCCCGCTTAAAACGTGCCGCAAATGGTGCGCTCGTATAGCGCCAGCATGCCCGGCACATCCACATCCATGCACACCTTGCAGTCGGGCCGGCTATCCCAGGCCGGCGCGGGCACGGGCATTGTCGACGGTTTCTGAATGGACTGACCTACCGCGATACCGACGGTGATTTCATAATGCACCTCTGCCAGTTGAGTGTTGGAATGTTAGCGCTGAAGATGCCCTGAAGTGCGTATCCAACGCCGCAGTTGCTGTTCTTTGGTGCGATTGAGCGTGATCCACCAAGGACCGCGTCCATCGAGCTTGCGGGCCTGGACAACCTGGCGCCCGATCCAGTAATACACCATGTGTGTACTGATACCCAGCCGGTCAGCGAGTTGCTGTACCGTAAGTTCGTCGGGCCGTTTGAAGCTGGTTGCCGCAATCTCGTANGGCGCGCAGCCTCGCGTCGGCTCGTGCTGAGCGACTGCGCCGGCGCAGACGCATAGCCCACGGCAGAACAAGTGTTTCTGGTCAGCTCGCGGCTCACAGTTGATGCCGGGCGCCCGAGTGTTCGGGCCATGGCCCGAACACTCGAACCCTGCTGCTTCATGCTTGCAATGGTCATGCGCTCTTCAGGCTGAAGCTGTTGATACGTTCTTCTTTTTTGCATGTGCGCACCTTACACGAGGAAGGTGTTGCACTTCAGATTTGATCGCGCCCATGTATTTGCGGTGGTGAAGCGGCTTTGGGGATTTGGCAAAGTTCGCTATCGCGGACTTGCGAAAAATGCCAATCGGGCTTTCGCTGCTCTGGCGCTGGCCAATCTTTACATGAGTCGCTCGCGACTGATGGGGCAACTCCGTCCGAAGGTCTAGGAGACCGCCTAAAATGGGCTTAAGCGCGGTGAATTCGAACTTAAACGCCTATGAATCGATGCAATTGAGTCACTTTTTATCATCTCACTTAGCAGCGAACTCGGATGTCACAGAACCGCAGGTTCTTCAGCGTAGCCTTAACCTATTGGTAGGAAGGTTACGAGTCGGGTCGACGATCCATCTCTGAGTACCGCGCGTGCGGTGTGAGTTTTTCGAATATCGACGTGCTTAATCGGAAGTCCTCGTTGCGTCGTTGCTCTGGCAAACTGACCGCGAAATATCGAGTCGTACCAAGCAGACCGTCCCAAGCGCTGCCGGTTCCGGATATTGCGCAGGCATTCAAATGACAGCAGGAGACACTATGTCGAACGTCGTATCGACGCTATCGTCTGGCTCGACACACCCGTCACCGGTCTTGCTTACACGTGTCGCGGGCTGCATCGGGCACGCGATCGAATGGTTCGATTTCTCGATCTACGCGAACCTCGCGATTTTCTTCGGTCCGCAACTGTTTCCGTCTACCGACCAGCGTTCGGCGTTGCTGGCTGCATTCGGTGTCTACGCCCTCGGCTTCGTGATGCGGCCGGCCGGCGGCTGGCTGCTCGGCGTATTCGCGGATCGCTATGGGCGACGGGCCGCGTTGACGATTTCGGTCATCCTGATGGCGCTCGGTTCGCTGCTGCTCGCGGTCGTGCCGACCTATGCGGCGATCGGCGTTGGCGCGCCCATCGTCGCGACGGTTGCGCGCCTGCTGCAAGGCCTGTCGGTCGGCGGCGAATTTGCGGCCGCCTGCTCGTTTCTCGCGGAAACGGCGCCGCCGAACCGCCGTGGCCTGCATGGGAGTTTCCTGTTCTTCGGCACCGGCATCGGCCTGATCGGCGCTTCCGGTCTCACCTGGATGCTGTCGCAATCGCTGACGCACGAGCAGATGGCCTCATTCGGCTGGCGGATTCCGTTCGTGATCGGCGCGCTGATGGGCCTCTTCGCATACTGGCTGCGTACGCGCGTCGAGGAGACCGAAGCATTCCGGCGCAGCGCAGCGAGCGGTTCGACGCGCAATGGTTCGCTCAAGGTACTGTTCACGCAGTACGCGAGGCAGACGTGGACGCTGATCGGCACGAGTATCCTCGGCGCATTCGCGTTTTACCTGTTCATCGTCTATGTTCCCGTCTATGCGATCCATCGGGCCGGTGCGGTGCCGTCCGTCGCGTATGCCGCCAGTACGATGAGCCTCATTGCGTTCACGGTGGTTCACCCGCTGTTCGGCATGTTGTCCGACCGTTTCGGACGGCGTCCGCAACTGATCGTGGCGGCCGCGGCGTATACGTTCTTCCTGTACCCGGTCGTGCTGTCGGTCGGGAACACGTTCTGGTCGATCGCGCTCGTCGAACTGTTCGGAATGGTGCTGTACGCGCTGTACACTGCGATCGCGCCCGCGGTCATGGCCGAGATTTTCGGCGCGGAGATCCGTTCGCTCGGCATCGGATTGCCGTTCAACCTGGTCGTTGCACTGCTCGGCGGCACTACGCCCTATCTGATGACGTGGCTGCAGGGCCGCCATCAGGAGGACCTGTTTCTCATCTACGTGTGCGTGGGTTCCGCGATCAGTCTCGTGACCTTTCTGCTGATGAAGGAAACGCGCGGCAAGTTGCTCGACGCCGACCTGTTGCGAAGCAATCTATGATCGACGAACAATTCGCCCGTCTGGCCGCACGCGCAAAGGTCGCTCAGGCACGCGAGAGCCGGGTCAGTTATGTCGATGTGGGCAGCGGCCCTGCGGTCCTGCTGATACATGGCGGCCACGGCGGCTGGTATCACTGGATCGAGAACGTCGAAGCGCTCGCACGCACGCGGCGTGTGATCGCGCCGGATCTGCCGGGCTTCGGCGAGTCGTCCGCATCGACGGCGATGTCGTCGCTGCAAGGGTTCGCCGATGAACTGTTCGCGTTGCTCGACGGGCTTCGCATCGAGCAGGTGGATATCGTCGCGTTTTCGTTCGGTGCGTGCGTCGCGGCGTGGATGGCGAATCGCGCGCCTTCCCGTGTGCGCTCGCTCGCGATCGTGAATCCGGCGGGCATGGGCCCGGTTTCCCCGCTGCTGACCAATATCCAGGCCCGCGCGGCGGCGGAGGCGCGCGAGCACGGCCTCGCGCGCGGCATCGAGATATCGATGAAGGAGATCATGCTGTCCGACCCGGCGCGCTGGGTGCTGGGCCTGAATGCGCTGATGGAGCGGCATGTGCTTGCGACGTGCGCCGCCACGCGCCCGATCTCGAGAACCCATCCGACGCGCGGATTGCTTGCGGGTGCCTTGGCGCCGCTGTGGCTCGTACTGGGCACGCGCGATCCGCATCAGCTTCACGAACTGGACGACCGCGCGCAGTGGGCGCAGTCGCTGCGCGCGGGCAACGAGGTGCATCGTCATCCGGCTGCGCACTGGCTGCAGTTCGAGGTGCCGCAATGGTTCAACGAGAACGTCGCGCGTTTTCTCGACAGGGTGTCGCCATTGCGTTCATAACCGGACCGTGCGGCGCGTCGCGCGCCGCACCGGTTCGCAACCGTAGAGGTGTTGTTCATGCTGCTCGACCGATTTGCTGACTACGTCGCCCGTCAGGGCAAGATTGCGCTGCCGCAGGACGCGCAGCACGCCGCGAAGCGCGCGCTGATCGACTGGTTCGCCGCGTTGCTGCCCGGCACGGTCGCAGCGCCGGCGCTCCAGTTGCGGCGGGCCCATGCTGCCGAACTGGGGCACGGGCGTTCGAGCCTGCCGGCGATGCAGACGACCGCATTCGCGCCGACGGCCGCGTGGATCAACGGCAGCGCGTCTCATGCCGTGGAGTTCGACGATATTTTTCGAGATGCGGTTTATCACCCCGGCTGCCCGACGGTGGCTGCCGCCCTCGCGCTCGCGGAGGATCGCGGGGCCAGCGGCGCAGCGCTGTTGAAGGCGATCACGGCGGGCTACGAGGTGTCGACGCGAATTGGCGCGGCAGTGCAGCCCGCGCATTATCGGTACTTTCATACGACCGGCACGGTCGGCTGCTTCGGCGCAGCGTGCGCGGGCGCGGTGCTCGCCGACCCCGGCGCTGCAGAGACCGCGCTGCATGCAATGGCGACGGCCGCAACTTTTGCGTCCGGTTTGCAGCAGGCGTTCCGCTCCGACGCGATGACGAAGGCGCTGCACGCCGGGCACGCCGCGTGGGTCGGCGTGACGTCTGCCCTGGGCGCGGCGGCCGGCGTGACGGGCGTCGCCGACATTCTCGAAGGCGACGCGGGATTCGGCGCTGCGCTGTGCGCGTCGCCCGACTGGCTCGGCGTGACCGACGGGCTGGAGGAACAGTTCAACATCACGCGCATCACGCAAAAGTGTCATGGTTGTTGCGGCCACACATTCGCCGCGATCGACGCGTTGCTTGACACGCAGAAGGAGCACGGTTTCGCGGCCAGCGAGATTCGCCGGATAACGGTTCACACCTATGCGGCGGCGCTCGACGTGGCAGGTATTGCCGATCCGCAGTCAGCATTCGAAGCACGCTTCAGTCTGCCTTACGTGCTGAGTCATGCCGCCGTCTACGGTTCGGTGCGTCTGAGCGCGTTCGAGCCGGAACGTCTTCGCGATGACCATGTTCGCGCGTTGCTCAGCAAGGTCGAGCTGGTTGCCGATCGAGAATTGACCGCCGCGTTTCCGAAGATGCGCGCTGCGCGCGTCGAGGTGACGCTCGCGGACGGTCGCAAGGTCGGCGCGTTCGCACCTTATCGGCGCGGCGATCCGGAGGCGCCGCTCAGCGACGCCGAGCTGAACGACAAGTTTATCGAGCTGGCGTCACCGATCATCGGCGATGCGGCGGCGAACGTGTTGCTCGACAGGCTATGGCACGTCGACGAGCTGGCGTCCGTCGAGGCGTTGCAACTCGCGACCCTGCGTCCGCTCGTCTAGCGGGCGCGTCACAGGATGTCCGGGATCGCCGTGATCTCGTCGAGCAGCCACACGCGGAACGCGTCGATCCGGCTCGACCGCCGGCGATTCTCCGGGACGAGCAGGTAATACGCGAGTTCGCGATGCACGGGCATCCCGAACGGCCGGACCAGCGTGCCGGCCGCGAGGTCGCTCGCGAGCAGGCGCACTTGCCCCATCGCGATACCGAGCCCTTCGATCGCCGCCTGGTACGCGAGCAGCGAATTCTGGAAACCGCCGCGCTGCCGCTTGACTAGGCTTTCGAGGTCGCTCCTGCCCACCTCCCTCAGCCAGTCGAACCAGTCGCGTCGGCGGTAGCGCGACTGCAGCAGCCGGTGATGCGCGAGATCGTCGATCGAGCGCAGCGGCGCGCCCTTGCGCAGCAGCGCGGGGCTGCACACTGGTTCGATCACGTCGTCGAACAGATGATGTTTGTCGATGCCTTCCCAGTGCCCATCGCCGAACTGGATCGCGGCATCGACCTCGACTTCGTTGAAGTTGATTGGCGAGACTGTGGTGCTGATTTCCACTGGAATTGCCGGATGCAGGACTTCGAAGCGGTGCAGCCGCCGCAGCAGCCACTTCGCCGCAAACGTGCTGTACACGCTCAATCGCAGCGGTTCGTCCTCGGCGCGCCCGACGATGTTTTCGGTGGCGGCGGCAATCGACGCGAATGCCGGACCGATGGCCTTGTAATACGTCGCGCCGACCGCTGTGAGCCGCACGCCGCGCGGCTCGCGATCGAACAGCACGACGCCCAGATATTGCTCGATCGTCGAGAGCTGGCGGCTGACCGCCGAGTGCGTGACGCACAGTTCGGCGGCGGCCTTCGTCAGGCTGCCGAGTCGTGCGACGGTTTCGAACACGTGAAGCGGATTGAGCGGCGGGATGGTGCGTGTCATGACGTCGATGTTCCAAAAACTCACGGCAACGTACCGTATGCGAAGTAGTGCGTCAATGCGGACCTTGAAATAATGAGCCGAATCAATCTGGTTGCGAAACTATTTGTCTGTACGGAGAGAGGGGACATGGATTTCCAGTTAAACGAGGAACAGCGGGCGTTTGCCGATGCTGTGGGCCGGTTCGCGAAAGACACACTCGCCGAAGGCGCATTGCGCCGCGCGCATGAGCCCGGTTTCGCGTTCGACGTGGCGAGGCAGATGGCCGAGCAGGGCCTGCTCGGCATCACGATGAATGAGGAGGACGGTGGCCAGGGTGGCACCCTGATGGACGCGGTGATCGCAATCCAGGAAGTCGCGTTGGTCTGCCCGAAGAGCGCCGACGTATTGCAGGCCGGCAATTTTGGGCCAATCCGCACGTTCGTCGAATACGCGACCCCGGAGCAGAAGAGCCGCTTCCTGAAGGACCTGCTGGGTGGACGCAAGGTGATCGCGCTCGGCATGACGGAGCCGGGCGCCGGCTCCGCGGTGACGGAACTGCGCACGTCTGCCCGCAAGGAAGGCGACGAATACGTGATCAACGGCACCAAGATCTTCTCGACGCATAGTCCGGAAGCCGAACTGTTCTTGATCTATTGCCGGTTCGGGCCAGGTGTCGAGAACATCGGTTCGGTGCTGATCGAAAAGGACATGCCCGGCTTCACCGTCGGCAATCCGTCGAGCTTCATGAGCGGTGAGCCGTGGTCGCAGCTTTACATCGAGGAGTGCCGGATTCCGGCCGAAAACGTGCTGCTCGGACCGGGCGGCTTCAAGAAGCAGATTTCGGGCTTCAACGTCGAGCGGGTCGGCAACGCGTCGCGTGCGGTTGCGCTCGGCCGCTACGCGTTCAACATCGCGCGCGAACACGCGCTGGTGCGCGAGCAGTTCGGCCGGCCGCTTTGCGAATTCCAGGGGATTCAATGGAAGTTCGCGGACATGGCGCTGAAACTCGACGCGTCCCAACTGTTGCTTTATCGCGCGGCGAACGTAGCGCCGGGCACGCTGCCGAGTGCCTACGAAACGGCGATCGCCAAGGCCCATTGCAACATGACGGGCTTCGAGGTCGCGAACGAAGCGATGCAGGTCATGGGGGGTATGGGTTACAGTCAGGAGGCACTGATCGAGTATTGCGTGAGGCGCACCCGGGGCTGGATGATCGCGGGCGGTTCGATCGAAATACTGAAGAACCGGATCGCCGAGAACGTGTTCGGGCGCCGCTTCGATCAGCGCAAGTCCTAAAGCAAGGAACGACATGGAGATGCAAATTCACAGGCGGACTGGCCCTGCGCTCGCACAGGCCCTGCTCGCGCCGCGCAGCGTCGCGCTGATCGGCGCGTCGGACGATCCGTCCAAGACCGCCGGCCGGCCGCTGCAATTCATTCGCCAGGCCGGTTACGCCGGCACCGTGTATCCGGTCAATCCGAATCGCGACACCGTGCAGGGCGAAACCGCATGGCGCCGGCTGTCTGACCTGCCGTCGGTGCCGGAGCACGCATTCATCCTGACGCCGACCGACGCGGCGATCGACGCGCTTGAAGAATGTGCGGCGTTCGGCGTGCCGGTCGCGACGATCCTCGCCGCGGGTTTTTCCGAATCGGGCACCGAGGGCGAAGCGCGCGAGCGTCGGGTGCGTGAGATCGTCGAGCGCACCGGCATCCGCGTGCTCGGCCCGAGCGGCCTCGGCATGGTGAACGTACGTAGCAAGCTGCGGCTGACCGCGAATGCCGCGTTCGCGGAAGCGGACCTGCCGGTCGGCGGCGTTTTCGTCGCGTCGCACAGCGGTAGCATGATCGGCGGGCTGCTGTCGCGTGGCAAGGAGAAAGGCATCGGCTTCGCGGGGCTGGTGTCGGTCGGCAACGAGGTGGACCTGAGTGTAGGCGAAATCTGCGCCGCGACACTCGATGATCCGGAAATCACCGGCTACATGCTGTTTCTCGAAACGCTGCGCCACGCAGACAAGCTGCGCACATTCGCCGTCGCGGCGGCGGAACGCGGCAGGCCGGTCGTCGCGTACAAGCTCGGGCGCTCGAACGCGGCGGCGGAACTGGCCGTGTCGCATACCGGCGCACTCGCGGGCGAGGACGACGTCGCCGACACGTTCCTGAAGGACTGCGGAATCGCGCGGACGGAAACGCTGGAAGCCTTCCTCGAAGGGCTGCCGCTCGTGCGCCGCGTGCCGCTGCCGCGTCGCGGCGGCGTGCCGAAAAAGCCGCGCGTCGCAGTCGTGACGACGACGGGCGGCGGCGCCGCTATGGTCGTCGATCAGCTCGGCGTACGTGGCATCGACGTCCAGCATCCGGCCGACGATACCTATGCGCGTCTCGCGGAAGCGGGCGTGAGCGTATCGAAGGGGCGGATCGTCGATTTGACGCTCGCCGGCACGCGTTACGACGTGATGAGCGCCGCGCTGCGCGTGCTGCGCACCGCGCCCGAATTCGATCTCGTGGTCGCGGTGGCGGGTTCGTCCGCGCGTTTCAGGCCGGAACTGGTGGTGCGCCCGATCATCGATAGCGGCGCGGAGGCGCCGGGGATGCATCCGTTGTCGGCGTTCGTCGTGCCGGAAGCGCCTAAAACGCTGCTGTTGCTGACCGAAGCGGGCGTGCCGTGCTTCCGCACGCCCGAATCGTGCGCGGATGCGATCGCGGCGGCTTATTCGCGGCGTGCACCGAAGCCGGTGCCGGCGGCGGCCAGCCGCGTGGCTTGGGGTGCGTTGCGCGTGCTCGACGAACTCGAAGCGTATCGGCTGCTCGCGCGCGTCGGTGTGCCTCATGCGCCTGCCACGTCGCTCGATGCCAGGCCGGATGCGCGACTGCCGGCAGACTTGCCGTATCCGCTGGCCGTCAAGGTGCTGTCGGCTGCGGTGCCGCACAAGACGGATGCGGGCGGCGTCGAGCTCGGAATCGGAAATGTGGACGCGCTGCGCGATGCGATCGACCGCATTCACGCCAACGTGCAGCGGTACGATCCGTCG
Source organism: Paraburkholderia sp. BGA-UO-ETr-F21 (assembly GCF_059567925.1). Lineage (NCBI taxonomy): Bacteria > Pseudomonadati > Pseudomonadota > Betaproteobacteria > Burkholderiales > Burkholderiaceae > Paraburkholderia > Paraburkholderia sp. BGA-UO-ETr-F21. The sequence continues at coordinate 115,929 of NZ_JCAQOY010000007.1, forward strand.
GTCGAGGTCGAGCGCGTGCTCGTGCAGCCGATGACGAAGGGCATCGGCGAAGCGCTGGTCGGTTATCGGTTCGATCCGCAGGTCGGTCCGGTCGTGATGTTGGCGGCGGGCGGCGTGCTGACCGAGATCTATCGCGACCGCGCGCTGCGCATCGCGCCGGTCGATCGCGCGACGGCGCTCGACATGGTCGCGGAAGTAAAGGGGCTGAAGGCGCTCGCGGGCTATCGCGGCAAGGCGCGCGGCGACCTCGATGCGCTCGCGGATTTGGTCGTCGCGATGTCGAATCTCGCGACGCTGACCGATGTCCGGGTGCTCGAAGCGGAAGCGAACCCAGTGATGGTGCTCGAGGCGGGCCGCGGCGTGCTCGCCGTCGATGCGCTCGTGACGTTGGCGGGCAACGTATGACGGCAGCGACATCCGTGGCCGTTCACGTGGAAACGGACGGCGACATTGCCGTGCTGGTCGTCGACAATCCGCCGGTCAATGCCGGGTCGCTTGCGGTGCGCCAAGGGCTGCTCGACGCGCTGGGCGAGGTAGAGCGCGACGCGGCGCTGGCTGGTGCGGTGATCGTGGGCGCGGGCAAGACGTTCATCGCCGGCTCGGACATTCGCGAATTCGACCAGCCGATTCAGGCGCCGTCGCTGCCCGACGTGATCGCGACGATCGAAGCGATGACAAAACCGGTCGTCGCGGCGATCCACGGCGCAGCGCTCGGCGGCGGCTTCGAGCTGACGCTCGGCTGCGATGCGCGGGTGGCGCTCGACGGCGCGCTGGTCGGCTTGCCCGAGGTCAGCCTCGGGATGATTCCCGGAGCGGGCGGCACGCAGCGTGTCACGTTCCTCGCCGGCAAGGCGGCCGCGATCGAGATCGTCGCGTCGGCACGGCGGATTCGCACGACAGAGGCGCTGACGCTCGGCCTGGTTGACGAAGTGGTGAGCGACGATCTGCGCGGCGCGGCGGTTGCGCGAGCGCGGTCGCTGCGTGGCCGCAAGCAGCGCGTGCGCGACCGCCCGTTGCGCATATCGCCGGCCGATCAGATCGCCGACGCGCGTGACGCGGCGCTGCGGCGCCGCAAGGGTCGTGCACTGTTTTCGCGGGCGATCGAGGCGGTCGAGATGGCCGGCGTCGTGCCGTTTGACGAGGCGCTTGCGAAGGAACGCGAAACATTTCAGCGGCTGCGTACGGGACCGGAAGCGGCCGCGCTGCGTCATCTGTTCTTTGCCGAGCGCGCTTGCGCGCGGGTGCCCGAATCGCAGCGCGCGCCGGTCAGGACTATTGGCGTGGTCGGTGCGGGCACGATGGGCAGCGGCATCGCCGGTTGTTTCGCGGATGCCGGCTTCGACGTGACGCTGGTCGATCGCGACCGCGCGACAGCCGAAGGCGGTATCGCGAAGCTGGCTCAGTACTACCGTGGGCAGGTGGCGCGCAGACGGCTGTCGGAACAAGAGGCCGCCGCGCGGATGGCGCGGGTTCGTCCGGCCGGCGCGTTCGACGCGCTGGCCGACGCGGATCTCGTGATCGAAGCCGTGTTCGAAGACCTCGACGTGAAGCGCGACGTGCTGCGCCGGCTCGATGCGGTCGTGCGCGCGGACGCGATTGTCGCGTCGAACACGTCATATCTCGACCTCGACGCATTGGCGGCAGGCACAGCCGTTCCCGCGCGCGTCGTCGGCCTGCATTTCTTCAGTCCCGCGCAGACGATGAAGCTGCTCGAAGTGGTCCGCACGCAATACGTCGATGACGAGGTGCTGGCCACCGCAGTCGGTCTTGCGAAGCGGCTCGGCAAGTTGCCGGTCGTCGCACGCGTGGCCGAAGGGTTCATCGGTAACCGGATTTACGCGGCCTATCGCCGGCAGTGTGAATTCATGCTGGAGGACGGCGCGTATCCGGACCAGATCGACGCGGCTCTTGAGACCTTCGGGTTCGCGATGGGGCCATTCGCGGTCGCTGACATGTCGGGCCTCGATATCGCGTGGAACATGCGCAAGCGGCTCGGGCGTAATAAGGGCGGCGCGCGCTACGTGGAGATTCCGGACGTGCTGTGCGAGGCCAGTCATTTCGGCCGCAAGAGCGGGGCGGGCTATTACCGCTACGACTCATCGGACACGCGCGGCGCACGGCGGGAAATCGATCCATGGGTGCGCGAGGTGATCGACCGCACGAGGACGCGCAAAGGCAAGTTGAGGCAACAACTTTCCGACGAAGAGATCGTCGAACGCGCGCTGGCGGCGATCATCGGCGAGGCGGCAAAGGTGCTGGACGAAGGCACCGCGCAACGGGCCGACGACATCGACGTGGCGATGGTCAACGGCTACGGCTTTCCGCGACACATGGGCGGCCCGCTGTGGTGGGCGCGGCAGGCCGGCGACGCGGAAGTGGGTCGTCTGATGGAACGGCTGGTGGCGGTTTCGGGCGTGGGCTTTTCGGTCGGCGACTGGCGGCGCGCGATTGCGTGAACATGGGCAGGCAATAACGGAGCGGAAAAGTGAAGGTATTGGTACCAGTGAAACGCGTGGTCGATTACAACGTGAAGGTCCGGGTGAGGTCGGACGGCACGGGTGTGGACATCACGAACGTGAAGATGTCAATGAATCCATTCGATGAGATAGCCGTTGAGGAGGCCGTCCGTCTGAAAGAAGCGGGCGTGGCGACGGAAGTGATCGCGGTGTCGGCGGGCGTTGCGCAGTCGCAGGAAACGCTGCGCACGGCGCTGGCGATCGGCGCGGACCGCGCGATCCTGATCGAATCGACGGAAGACCTGCAGCCGCTCGCGGTTGCGAAGCTGCTGAAGGCGCTGGTCGACAAGGAACAACCGCAGCTTGTGATCCTCGGCAAGCAGGCGATCGACGACGACGCGAATCAGACCGGCCAGATGCTCGCGGCGCTCGCGAATCTGCCGCAGGCGACGTTCGCGTCGAAGGTGACGGTTGCCGACGGGAAGGCCACGGTCGCGCGCGAAGTGGACGGCGGTGCGGAAACGCTGTCGCTGACGCTGCCGGCGGTGATCACCACCGACCTGCGCCTGAACGAGCCGCGCTACGTGACGCTGCCGGCCATCATGAAGGCGAAAAAGAAGCCGCTTGAGAACCTCAAGCCGGAAAACCTCGGCGTGGATGTCGCGCCGCGTTTGAAGACGCTAAAGGTGGCCGAGCCGCCAAAGCGCGGCGCTGGCGTGAAGGTGCCGGACGTGAAGACGCTGGTCGAAAAGCTGAAGACCGAAGCCAAGGTGCTGTGAGGGAGCGATTGGAAAATGACAATTCTGGTGATTGCGGAACACGATAACGCGTCGGTGAAGGCGGCCACGCTCAATACGGTCGCAGCGGCACAAAAGGTCGGCGGCGACGTGCACGTGCTGATCGCGGGCCACAACGCGCGGTTCGCGGCCGATCAGGCTGCAAAGATTGCGGGCGTCGCGAAGGTACTGTTGGCCGATGCGCCGCAACTCGAAGCGGGCCTCGCGGAGAACATCGAAGCGACGGTTCTGGACATCGCGAAGAACTACACGCACGTCCTTGCGCCGGCGACGGCCTGGGGCAAGAACGTCGCGCCGCGCATTGCCGCGAAGCTCGACGTCGCGCAGATCAGCGACATTACCGCGGTGGACAGCGCCGACACGTTCGAGCGCCCCATCTACGCCGGCAATGCGATCGCGACGGTCCGGTCGGACGATCCGGTCAAGGTCATTACGGTTCGCACGACGAGCTTCGATGCAGCTGGGGCGGAAGGTGGAACTGCATTGATCGAGAACATCGAGGTCGCGCTTGGCACGAACACCGCACGATTTGTAAGTCGCGAGGTGACGAAGCTGGAGCGGCCGGAGTTGACGTCGGCGAAGGTCGTCGTGTCAGGCGGTCGAGGTCTCGGTAGCGCGGACAGCTACAGACAGGTTCTCGAGCCCCTCGCGGACAAGCTGAGTGCCGCAATGGGCGCATCCCGCGCTGCGGTCGACGCAGGCTATGTACCGAATGACTATCAGGTCGGCCAGACGGGTAAGATCGTCGCTCCGCAGTTGTACATCGCAGTCGGCATCTCGGGCGCCATCCAGCATCTCGCGGGCATGAAGGATTCGAAGGTGATTGTCGCGATCAACAAGGACGAGGAGGCGCCGATTTTTAGCATCGCAGACTATGGCCTCGTCGGCGATCTTTTTTCGGTTGTGCCGGAACTCGTGGCAACGATCTGACAACGGGGGAAGGAAGTATGAGCGAAGCTTTTCTGTACGATGCTATTCGCACCCCCATTGGCCGCTATGCGGGTTCGCTGTCGTCAGTGCGCGCCGACGACCTCGGCGCCGTGCCACTGAAGGCGCTGATGGAGCGCAACCATAACGTCGACTGGAGTGCGATCGACGACGTGATCTACGGCTGCGCGAACCAGGCCGGCGAAGACAACCGCAACGTCGCGCGCATGTCGCTGCTGCTCGCGGGTCTGCCGAAGGACGTGCCGGGCTTGACGGTGAACCGTCTGTGCGGCTCGGGCATGGACGCGGTCGGTATCGCGGCGCGCGCGATCAAGTCGGGCGAGGCCGCGTTGATGATCGCCGGCGGCGTCGAAAGCATGAGCCGTGCGCCGTTCGTGACGTGCAAGGCGACCAGCGCGTTCTCGCGTCAGGCTGAGATCTACGACACGACGATCGGCTGGCGTTTGTCAATCCGCTGATGAAGAAGCTGTACGGTGTCGACTCGATGCCGGAGACCGGCGAGAACGTCGCGACCGACTACAACATTAGCCGCGCCGATCAGGATGCGTTCGCGCTGCGCAGCCAGCAGAAGGCCGCGCGCGCAACGCGACGGCACGCTGGCGCAGGAAATCGTCGGCGTGACGATCGCTCAGAAGAAGGGCGATCCGATCACCGTGTCGCAGGACGAGCATCCGCGCGAAACCAGCCTTGAAGCACTCGCAAAGCTGAAGGGCGTCGTGCGCCCGGACGGCACGGTCACGGCCGGAAATGCATCGGGCGTGAACGACGGCGCGGCCGCGCTGCTGCTCGCGAACGAAGCAACCGCGAAGCGCTTCGGCCTCACGCCGCACGCCCGCGTGCTCGGCATCGCCACTGCCGGCGTCGAGCCGCGCGTAATGGGCATCGGGCCGGCGCCCGCCACGCAGAAGCTGCTCGCGCGTCTGGGCATGACGATCGACCAGTTCGACGTGATCGAGCTGAACGAAGCGTTCGCGTCGCAAGGCATTGCGGTGCTGCGCGCGCTCGGCGTCGTCGACGACGATTCTCGCGTGAGCCCGAACGGCGGCGCGATCGTGCTCGGCCACCCGCTCGGCATGAGCGGCGCGCGCCTCGTGACGACCGCGACGTATCAGCTGCAATGCACACAGGGCCGCTTCGCGCTGTGCACGATGTGTATCGGCGTCGGCCAGGGTATCGCGCTCGCCATTGAACGACTATGAGCAGCGAGGAGACCGCACGGGCGGCCTCGTCATGAGAGTCCATGAGATCTGATCTCTTCTTGTAGCCGGTCCAAGAAGAGCCAGGCTTCGGTCTGGCTATTGTCGCGAGGTAGAAGAGCGAAGTATCCGAGCGGCCTTTTGAGGGGAGGATCAAACGGCGTGATCAACTGGCCGCTGGCGAATTCATGCGCGAGAAGATGAGTTTGCCACATCGCGACGCCGAGTCCGGCGACCGTTGCCTTATACGCCAGTATTCAGTTCGGTCAGGTCGGCCCTTGCCTGCAGTTCAGGTTCTCCTCGCGATTCGCGGCTAACCAGTCCGCAGTACGAAATCGAGAATGAATTAGCTTGTGATGCGGGAGATCCGATGGCGTCAGCAACGGGCGGCCCAGTTCCATGATAGCGAAACTGCACACCGGTTCGATCTGGTCCTCGAACAATTTGATGGAGACGACGTCCGTGCGGCCTCCATCGCGAAACTGGAGGGCGATGTTTACATCGTCCTTGTCAAAGTTGACAGCCTCGACGGAACCGGTGAGCCGGAATTCGATGCGTGGATGCGCCTGCTCAAATCTGAGCAGATTTGGGAGTAGCCATTTCGCGGCGAACGTCGTATGAGCGTTGATCTTGACGGGAATAAATGAGCCCGAACTCTGCGGCCGCTGGATGGCGGCCCCGATCCGGGCGAACGCGGGATTCAACTCGTCGTGATAGAAGCCGCCCCTACTCTGTTAGCAAAACGCCTCTCGGTTCCCGCGTGAACAGCCGGACGTCGAGATATCTCTCAAGCGTTGTAGTTTGACGGTTGACTGGGAGACATGAAGTTCTTCAGCTGCCCTCGTGAGATTTTCGAGGCGGGCGACAGCCTGGGAGACACGCGATGGAATGAGCGGGGGAGTAATTTGGACATACAGAACGTGCGGGCGGGAAAGTAACGATACACCGTGTATCGTTACTTGGTCACATGGGGAAACTGAGGGATACGACGGAGGTATCCCGTCGGTGAATTGCCGCTGAAAATAAAGGCGGGTATAGATACGCGACCCGTGCCGCTCAATATCCCATCTGCTCGCGAGCCGCGCCGATTGCACCATAGCTGCGCGACGGCGCGGACATCAGCAGCCGGTATCCATCGTCGATCAGCCGCTGGCAGTTTTTCGTGGTGACGTGCGGATGGCCGACCACGACGTTGTGCTTGTGGCACGTCTGAACGATTTCGCGCATAGCATCGAGTACTTCGGGATGGTCGTACTGGCGCGGAACACCGAGTTCCTGGCTCAGGTCCCCCTCTCCGATCAGGATGAAGCCGATGCCAGGTACGTTCGACAGAATGTCATCGAGGTTCACGATCGCATTGGTGCTCTCGCACATCAGACCCACGAGAACTTCTCCTTGCGGGGCGAGCGGCCAAACGTCGGCCTTGCGGTAGTAGTCGGCCGTGCTCAAGCCCCAGTACCGCGCCGCCGTAGCGGGTCCGTCGCCGCGCACGCCCTTCGGCTCGTACAGCGGGGCAGTCTTCGGACGCGCATAGCGGCACGATGCCACCGCGTTGTATGCCTGCTCAACGCTCGCCACATGAGGCCAGACGACGCCATAGCAGCCGCGGTCGAGCACCTGCTTGGCGAAGGCTTGGTTCATTTCGGCCCCGTTCGACGGAATGCGCGCGATCGGCGTGACCCCAGGGGAGATCGATCTCGACTCCACGATCGCCTTGCGATTGAGCATGTACTGCAGCGCATCGCCGAGCGCCGATACGTCGTAAGGATTGTGTTCCATCTCGAAGACGATGCCGTCGTAGGGCGCATCGCTCATCTCGATGGCGGTCTGCTTGTCCAGCCGTGAGAAGGCCATGAAGGCCGGCTTGCCGGATTCGAAGGCGCGAATGATGCCGTTCAGGCGGTTGTCGCTCATCAATTAACCTCTTCATTGTTGGGCGAGGAGCCTATTCCCGAAGATCGCGCGGCTGGCCGTCACCGTCTGCGCGCGATCCGGACTTCTGTGCGATACCGTCTCAGGCAAGTGCTGGGTAGAGTTGCTGTGCCGTTTTGCCATAAATCCATGCACGATCTTCTTCGCTGACATATTGAAGGCCGTCACGTGCCATGTCGACGATTTGCGTTAGCGTTCCTAGCGACGACGGATAGTTCGAACCCCATGCCAGTCGCTTCGCGCCGAATGCTTCGACCACGCGCGGAAAGAACGTTTCGGGACTGGCCTTTCCCTGCTTCGTTTCGCGGAAAATGCGCGGCGTGAGCTTCAGATAGATGTTCTCCAGCGGGGCAAGGTCGAACAGACTTTGAGCCTTGATGTACGGGGCGCCGTCGGAAACGTCGGGGCGCCCTAGGTGGTCAAGAATGATCCGCACCTTGGGAAAGCGCTTCGCCAGCGCTGTCACTTGCGGCAGCCCGATCGGACCGGTCTGGATGCACATCGGAAGGTTCAGCTCCGCGCACATTTCCCAGGACGGAAAGGAACGGGGGTCGTCGAGTTCGCTCGGGTCGAAATTCTTTGTGCTTCCGCCAGTATAAAGGCGCAGCCCGGCGACGCCGCGCTCAAACCATGAGCGAATTCGCACGGGCGCGTCGGGCTGCAATACGTCGACGGAACCGACCGCGACCAGGCGGTCCGGATATTTCGCGCAGCCGTCGACCACATAGCTGTTGTCGAAACCGTAAGTGGTCGAGGAGTGGACCACGGCAGCCTTCTGTACACCGGCGTCATCCATTGCCGCAATCAGCGCCTCGACGGTGGTCGGACGCTCCTTGGACCACTCGGACCGCTTTCCGAAAAGCGGTGCCGGCGGATAGCGCTTTTCATCGTCCGAGATAATGTGCGGATGAATATCTACGATAGTGGGATTCATGGCCTCTTTGTCCTCCAAGTATAAAAAAGTGTCAGTGTTCAATTGCCGCGGGCTTTCAGACGCGCATCCAACCGTGGATAAACGCGCCGCGCGTTGCCCTCGAAGATCTTGAACCGGTCTTCGTCGGTGAGCGTCGTGCACGCATCGATGTAGCGCTTCGTGTCGTCGAAGTAGTGTTCTGTAGACGGGTCTTTGCCACGGACGGCCCCGATCATTTCTGAACCGAACAGCACGTTGTCGGCGGGAATAACCTTGGTGAGCAGCTCGATGCCGGGCTGGTGGTACACGCACGAGTCGAAGAAAATGTTGTTCAGCAGGCCTTCGAGCGCGCGCTCGCGCATCTCGAGCGACATGCCGCGATAGCGGCCCCAGTGGTACGGCACAGCTCCGCCGCCATGCGGAATTACAAGTCGCAACGTTGGAAAATCCTTGAACAGGTCGCCTTGCAGTAACTGCATGAAGACGGAGGTGTCGGCATTCAGATAGTGCGCGCCCGTGCCGTGAAAACAAGGATTGCATGAGGCCGCGACGTGAATCATCGCGGGTATATCTAGATCGACGAGCGCTTCATAGAGTGGATACCATTCACGATCCGTCATCGGCTTGCCGGTCCAGTAGCCGCCCGATGGGTCGGGGTTCAGGTTGCAGCCGACGAAACCCATCTGCTCGGCGCAGCGGCGCAGTTCGGCAACGCTGTTCGCGGGCGCCACGCCCGGCGACTGCGGCAACTGGCAGACGGGCGCGAAATTGTCGGGGTAGAGTTCCGTCACGCGGTAGACGAGGTCATTCGACACCTCGGCCCACTCGACGCTCGTGCGTTCGTTTCCCAGGTGATGGCTCATGAGGCCGGCGATCGGCGAGAACAGCGTGAGATCGCTACCTCGTTCACGCTGAAGTTTCAGTTGGCCGTTACCTATCGCTTCGCGAATTTCGTCATCGCTGACATGAGAGCCTTCGCGCGGGGGTGCGTTAGCCGGATCGCTTGCGAACTCAACCTGCTTCGCGCGCCAGTTGCGAAACGAAGCAGGGACGGTCGTGAAATGGCCGTGACAGTCGATGATCATGGTGTCTTCCGTCGATCAGCGGCTCAAGGGGTCGACGAACAGTTCGTTCATGTTCATCCGCCTTGGCGTGAGCTCCTGCCTGAAAGCAGTAACTTCGAGAGCCTCGATCGTCTTGCGGTTTTCCTCGATGCCGTAGGGCAGCGGGTCATAACCAACGATCTTGCGTAGATCGAGATATTGTTTACTTTTTTTGTCGTTCAGCTCGCCTTCGTCCAGCGTGGCCAGCCATTCCCTCTTGGCCCGGTCGAAAGCGTCGTAGATTGACCTGGCGATCCACGGATATTCGGCGAGCACCGAATCCTTTACCACGATGGTGCCGTGTATCGGATAGACACCGGTGCGAGCGTAATAGTCCGCCTCCAGTTCGGCGGCATTCGGAAACAGATCGGGATAATCGGCCTCGATTTCCTTCCAGCCACCGGTCGGTGCGCCAGTACGGCCAATGCCCGCATTGCGGGCAAAGCCGGCGGACAGTTCGCCTTTAGTCATTAGTTTTGCGAGGGAAGTCCCTTCCGGTGTATGAATCACATTGGGTGGCAACCTGAGTTGCGTCACGTGTTCTTCGTCGTCGACCACCCACGTCACTTTCGACGTATCGACGCTAAATTCGTCGATTAGAACCTGGCGTGTCCATACGCCGGTCGTCACCGAATAGGCGCGCACGCCGACCTTCTTGCCTTCGAGATCTTTAGGCGTTTTGATTCCGGCATCTGGGCGAACCAGTAGCCCGGAATGGTGGAAGTGCCGTTCGACGAAAATGGGCAGCGCGACGAACGGCGCGCCATAGGCGCGAGCGATGATGTACGTTGTCGGAGCGAGTTCGCAGACGTCGAACTCGACGTCACGCACCATCCGGCGGAATGCGCCGATCTGCGGTTTTACGGTAATGAACTCGGCGTCCACGCCTTCAATCGGGATAGAGCCGTTGCGAATAGCCGAAGTGTGAGGGCGTTCGGAAACGGCGATCTTGAGCGGAACCTTCTTGGTCAACATATTCTCCTTTCGATTATCTTCGGGTGACGACCTTTTCGATGCGTTCGTACCACAGCATTGCGGACGCCACGTCCTGGAGGCGGTACCGCTATCAGAATCCCGGTACACGTTCGGTGCCTGAAGCGCCGCGTCCAATCTCCCGCTGCATCGATGATCCGCCGGTTCATACGTCCCGCGGACTTTATTCCGCTGAACGAGAAAACTCGGTATCGAATTCAAGCCGGAAACAACTCATGCGGCACAGCGCCCTAATGGCGAACTGCGCACGGGGCGGACATGACCGATCGCCAGTAGCGGTGATCGGAGACGAAGGGAGGGGGGAACGGAGGGGACTAGCGTTGCAAATCGTACGTCAAGCTTTGATCTTTAGCATGTGGGCGCGAGCCGCACGGCTCCCCCACATACCGGGTCCCCATTAGTGATCTCAGGATTACCCACATCTCGTGATGTGAATTACCCGTCCTGGCTAAAGATACGGTACATCTCCGTGATTTCGTGAAGCACCAGGAACCCGCGCCACATGACGGTAGGCCCCGGCGGGTGATCATGCTTGCGATTCAGGTAGCCGCCGAGTTTGGCGATCCACAGCACGACTTCGCCTAGCGAGGGTGTTGCAGCCGGCGGTTTTGCGGTCCGGTTCGCACGGCAGTAAAGCGCTCGCCATTCGTCGGGCTGAAGCAGCACTTCGCACGACAGATCCGGATCGGCCCGACCCAGCAGCGTGGCGTACATGATTCGCCAGCTGATCACTGCAAATAGCGCGGTCGCGCGCACGAACCGTTCAAGATTGCCGAACTGGCGAGCCTCGATGCGGCACCCGCTTTTAAGCACACGATGCCACGACTCAATCGTCCAGCGGCGCGCATACCATTCGAGTCGTTCGAGTGCGTCGTCCAGCGTGAGCGTGGGCACCGAACTGAGCAACATCCACTCGAGTGGCTCAATGCCCTCTGACGTACCGGTTTCCAGTGCGTGGATTGCAAACACATTGACCGGAACGAGTCGGGCGCGCCCAGTGCCTTTGGTCGAAGGTTTGGGTGGTGCGATCAGGCTTACCTGTGTGCAACGCAGCGTCAGACACGCGGTGCGCCGGGTCATGTTGCGGTGTGCCGGCAACTCCAGTTCGATCTCGCCTAATGGTGGGCTCGCCGTCACCGTGTCCCAGAGGTAGCGCTCCTGGTGCGCAGTGCGGCGGTCCCATGCCGCACGGATGAGCCAGTCCACACCAGCAGGCCGCGCGGCCACGAATACTTCATAGACGTCACTCTCGCGGTCGCCTACGCCGACCATGCGCGTATCGGGGCATCGTGCCTTCAGGGCCGCCAGGTGGTTCAGACCCTCCACCCATTTAACGCTTTCCTTGTCATTGAAGTCGCGCTTTGAGCGTTGACGCCTGCGGCCCAGATCTGCGTCATGGCGCACCCACGTCTTCATGCCCAGCACGCCGAGCGGCAGGCCTTCCGGTGTCACGGCCAGCAGGCTGTGCAACATGAAACCGCGCGACTGGTTGCCCGTGCCGTAGCCCAGGCCTTCGGTAGCACCCAGATGCGTCAGGTTGAATTCAGTCGTGTCCTGTACGGCGAGCACGACCGGTACCTGGGTCATGCGCCTGAGCGTCTGGTCTATGTGAGGTGCAAGCACACCATCGGTATCGACCTGGTCGTTATCGAAGAAGCGATAGGCTGCCTTGAGTTCAGCGGCGTCCAATGAACGCGGAAACGAGCAGTCTGGCGTGCTGGCAAGCCGGCGTGCCAGCGCAACGAGTCGACTCGTCAGACGGGCATCGCCCAGATTTGCCGCACCGAATTCGATGTCGGCCCAGTCGTCCTGGTCTTCCTGATTGTCGGTCGAAGGCAATTGCGTGTAGTTCCTGAGGCGATGCCTCAAAAGTTAACACTGCCTCAAGCTGTTTACAAGCGCTGTCCCTGCATAGATGTGGGTAAACCTGAGATTAGTGATAGGGAGCGTTTCTTTTTGAAATCGCCAGCTCGTTTTGGATCGCCGCAACGGCGTCATGCATCCGCGACAGGATATGAGCCGTCTGCGCTGGGCTCCAGCACTCCGTCATTGCCGACAAGCTAATTGCCGCGAGCGGGCGACCTTGCGAATCCTGGATTGCCATGCCCGCTGCTTTCACTCCGCGGCATTGCGGTACGTTCGCCACGACATAGCCATCCTGCTTGGCTGCGCGAATACGGGTCGATATTTCGTCCTGTGTATATTCGGGATATCGGTCCATAATGCGAGGCCAGTTCTCTGTACGTATCCGGTCGATTTCAAAGTCCGAAAGACAACCTAGCAGCGCGATATTGCTGACTCCGACGCTTAGCGGCCGACGGCGGCCGGGCTCCGCCACATACGCGATCGGTTCGCCGCCTTCTTCACGATCGACACAAACCCCATCGAAGCCGGACCGAACACTCAAGAATACGGAATGTTTGGTCGATAGCGCGAACTCGCGCAAGTGAGGCAGACACAAATCGCGCATTCGCTGGGACGGCACGGCTACGCCCATTTCGTAGATCGCCGTCCCCATGTAGTAGCGTTTCGTTTCGCGGTCCTGGAAGACCATTCCTTCTTTAACGAGGCTTTGTAGCAGCCTATGCGCGGTTGAGCGCTCAAGGCCGCTCGAACGCAGGACTTCCACCAGTTTCATACCGTTGCGATTGTTCGCCGCCAGCAGCCGCAGCAGGGTCGCAATCCGATTGACTACCAATAGACCGGCGTTATCCGAACTCATGTTGATAGAGGTGGGTAATCGAGATAGGCCGGCGGCATTCGTGCGCAGTCGAACAAGTGACGTAAACTCTCTTGCTCTTGAAGATGTCGCCGGGGTTGCTTGATTCGTTTGCCAAGGCAGACGCTGGGCCGAATGTCGATTGTAATTCGACCCGCTATGGGTGATGGTATCAAGCTTGGCGAAGCGGATCGCCCCCGGACTTTCCCTATGCGACCGCTTCGGTAAAGCTCATTTTTGAGTGACGAATTTTGTGACCAGATAGCCGTCGAACGTCTCCGTTCCTCCTTCACTCCCTATCCCACTATCCTTAATTCCGCCGAACGGCGTTTCGGCTCGTCCGCTGCCGAAATGATTGATGTTAATCATGCCGGCCTCAAGTTCCTTCGATACCTTGTTGGCGGTTTTGAGCGATCCCGTAAAGACGTACGATGAGAGGCCAAACCGAAGGCTGTTTGCTCTTTTTAGAACCTCGTCGATGTCGCTGAACCGGACGACCGGCGCAACGGGTCCGAACGGTTCCTCCGACATCAGCATCGCGTCGTCCGGAACATCGGTCACCACCGTCGGCGAAAAAAAATTGCCCGGACCCGGGATCGCCATACCGCCGAAAGCGATTCGGCCGCCACGGGCTATTGCGTCGTTCACGAAGCTGCTCATTGCGGGAATTCTTCGTGGATGGGCGAGCGGGCCCATTTGCGTGCCTGGTTCCAGCCCGTCTCCAACCCGGATCGATCCGAGCACGTCGACAAATTTGGCGAGGAACGGCTCGTATGATTTTTCCTGCACGAAAAACCGTGTTGGAGAGACGCAGACCTGACCGGCATTGCGTATCTTGAACTTGGCCAACTGCGTCGCCGCCTCTTCGATATCCGCGTCGTCGAATACGAGAACCGGCGAATGCCCGCCGAGCTCAAGCGTGCACCGCTTCATATGTCCGCCGGCCAGCGCCGCGAGGTGTTTTCCAACCTGCACGGAGCCGGTGAATGAAATTTTTTGCACGATGGGCGAACGGATCAGGTAGTCCGAAATCATGGCCGGTTCGCCCCAAACGATATTTAGAACACCGGGGGGCAGGCCTGCCTCATCGAATAGTTCAGCAATCGCCATGACGGCGCTCGGTGCATCTTCGGGACCTTTCATGATGATCGTGCATCCCGCCCCAATCGCAGCTGCGATTTTTCGAATCGCCTGGTTGTAGGGGAAGTTCCACGGGGTGAACGCGGCGCAGACGCCGACCGGTTCGCGCGATACATATTGATGGATGTCGTGTTCGCGACCCGGCACGACGCGCCCGTAGATTCGGCGACATTCTTCGGCGTGCCAGTCCGCATGCTCCGAACAGGACACTACCTCGGCAACCGCCTCGGAGAGAGGTTTGCCCATATCCAGCGTGATATGTCGGGCGATTTCCTGGGCTCTCGCTCGAGAGAGCTCCCCGACCTTTCGAAGGATAGCCGAGCGTTCGATCGGCGAAGACTTGCGCCATTCCCGAAAGGCCCGCTGCGCTGAAGTCAACGCAAGATCGAGATCTTCGATGGTTGCGCGGGGCAAATGCCCAAGCGTGTTGCCATTTGAGGGGTTGACGACCTCGATCTGATCGCGACCTTCGGCGGGAATGAATTTCCCGTCGATATACAGCGCGAGTTTCCTGTACATCATCGTGCTCCGTTTACATAATGTGGCGGTTATTCGGCTACGCAGGCACAGATTTTTGCTTTGGCGTCCGGCAGCGTATGGAAAATTGCGCCCAACGGGAATGTTTCGCCGCGCGACGGGTGCCTCGATAAGCTGGCAGACACGTCCTGAATCGAACAGATTTAGGGACGAATTAACCGGCGGTATCGGGTTAACCCGTGGGTGAACTGGATATCCGTTTAACCATCATCATCACTCCGTGAACCTATCCACCAAATGACGCAAACATCGGAATCGCATGTAACGCTCAAAACCAATCTGGCCGACTACGCAGTGACTGCGGCGCTCAAGGAAGGGCGAGTCACGTCGGACCTCGTCAAATTCGATTTCTGCGGACCCAAGACCGCACACGACGGCTTCAAGCCGATGATCCGCGACAACGCGTTCGACGCTGGCGAACTCGCGCTCGTGACCTATCTGCAGGCGAAGGATTACGGAAAGCCGTATGTCCTGTTGCCGATTCCTGTCGTCGGAAGCTTCAAACACCAGAGCATTGGCTTCAACGAGGAGTTCGGCTTTCTTTCGCCCAAGGACATTGAAGGGCGCAAAGTCGGGGTGCGCACCTATGCCCAAACGACGGGAATGTGGGTGCGTGGGATTCTGCAGCACGAATACGGGGTGGACCTGAACAAAGTGACGTGGTGCACGATCGATGGGTCGCACCTCGCGGAGTATTCCGATCCGTCCAACTGTCAGCGCTTGCCCGAAGATGCCAAGCTTGGCCAGATGATGCTGGCTGGCGAACTGGCGGCGGCGATCATGGGCAAAGAAATGCCGAAGGACCCGCGCGTGAAGCGGCTCATTCCCGACCCGCAGGCAGCGGCTGAACAGTGGTATGCGCGCGAGCAGGTCATTCCGATCAACCATCTGTTTGTGATCCACGAACAACTTGCCCGGGAGCGTCCCGATGTGGTGCGCGAAGTCTTCCGGATGCTCAAGGAGAGCCGCGAACTCGCGCCCGAGGGGGCGACGAAGCGCTTCCCGCCGGTCGGTCTGGAAGCCAACCGCAAGGCGCTCGAGTTCGCGATCAAATGGTCGTTCGAGCAAAAAATCATTTCCCGCCAGTTCTCGGTGGATGAGCTGTTCGACGAAGTCTGTGCGTCGCTGAGCTGAGCCTGTCCTCTCTAGCTTTGACGGGCGACGGCATCTGCAACGTCGCCTGTCTATCAATCGGCGACCGGCGTTACGTCAAGGGAACCCCTCGGAAAATACAGAGGAATCCCTTCTTCGTCGGCCAGTCCGCCGGTCCTCATCCAGACTTCTGCCAACCCACGACGAGCTGCATCTAGCGCGAACCAACTGCGCACACGGCGTCGCAATAATTCTGTTGGACGGGAATTTTCCCGGCTATTGGACCCTACGCCCTATGCTGGACGGACTGGGTTCTTAGGCTGCCAAGTTTGTCGTGAAGACCGGAAAGTCACCGATCGCGCCCGGGAACCGCAAGGCTAACCAATTTACTTTGAAAATCATGACCAAGAAGCTTGCAGGGCATCTCCTCATCGAATCGCTGGTTAAGCACGGCTCTGACATATGCTTCGGCGTACCGGGCGAGAGCTTCCTCGGCGCGCTCGATGGGTTGTATGAGCATGCCGATGAACTGAAATTTATTTCCTGCCGGCAGGAGGGCGGCGCCGCGATCATGGCGGAGGCGTACGGGAAGCTTACCGGCCGACCCGGGATTTGCTTCGTCACGCGGGGGCCGGGGGCAACGAACTCGAGCGTCGGGGTTCACACGGCGTTTCAGGATTCGACACCGATGATCATCTTCATCGGCCAGGTCGAGCGTCACGTCCGGGACAGAGAGGCCTTCCAGGAGGTCGACTTCCGCAAGATGTTCGCGCCGCTAGCGAAATGGGTGGCGCAAATCGATGACGCTTCCCGCATTCCCGAGTACGTTGCACGGGCCTATCAAACCGCCACCAGCGGGCGTCAAGGGCCCGTTGTGCTTGCGCTTCCCGAAGACATGTTGCTGGACGAGACTGAGGCCCCCGCGTTGTCCGCCTATCGGCAGACTCAGTGCTGGCCTTCGCCAGTTTTGATGGACGAGATGGCGGACTTGCTCCGCGAGGCCAAGAGACCGCTCGCGGTAGTGGGTGGAAGCGGTTGGACGCCTGAGGCCTGTGCGAAGCTTGAAGACTTCTCTTCGCGATGGTCGTTGCCCGTTGCTTGCGCGTTCCGCTTTCAAGACGTATTCGACAATGGACATCCAAACTATGCAGGCGAACTCGGTTCATCGATGAGCAAGGCGCTGAGTCAGCGGGTAAAGGATGCGGACCTCATCATCGCGATCGGTGTCAGATTGGGTGAAGGCACGACGCGAGGATATTCGCTAATCACGCCCCCGCGTACGGCGCAGAAACTTGTCCATGTCCATCCCGGTGCAGAGGAATTGGGTAGTGTGTATCAGGCCGACGTCATGATTCAAAGCTCGCTGTCGCCATTCTGTCATGCCCTGGAAGACCTGGCCGCGCCGAAGACGTGCAGTTGGAAGACGTGGCGCGACGCGGCCGCGCAAGACTATGAGAATCACTCGACCGTGACGCCATCCCCGGGAAATCCGCTGGATCTCGGCGTTATCGCAGAGATTTTGCAGCAATGTGCGCCGGCCAACACCCTCTATGCAAGCGGAGCAGGCAACTACGCAGGATGGTTCCTGCGCCATATCAAGTACCGCGGCTTGTCGAGTGGGGCGCGCTCGCAACTTGCGCCGTCCAACGGTTCGATGGGTTACGGGGTGCCGGCCGCGGTCGCGGCAAAGATCGTTGACCCCAGCCGGCCGGTCGTGGCGATTGCGGGTGACGGCTGCTTTCTGATGAATGGCCAGGAAATTGCCACCGCAAAGCAGCATTGCGGTCCCGTCGTTTTCCTCGTAGTCAACAACGGCGCTTATGGAACCATACGCATGTTCCAAGAGCGACATTTCCCGGGGCGCGTTTCGGGAACGGAGCTTGTCAACCCCGACTTTGCACGCCTCGCCGAGGCTTATGGCATGGTGGGACGCGTCGTCACGCGGACGGAAGACTTCGAGGCGGCCATCCGCGAGGCGTTCAGTGCGTCCGAGTCCACACTGATCGAGTTGCGCACAAATGTTGAATACATCAGTACTCATCTGACGTTGTCGGCGATGCAGGAAGTGAACACCTAGCGGTCGAAAGGAGATGGCCTCGTGCGGTGATGAAAGTCGACTAGTGATGTGGCAAAGTACGCGGGCACTTTTGAACCAGACCGATCAAGCGGCCGTGGATTTCGCGACTTGCACATGAAAGAAAAGAAGGAGACGAAGGTATGAAAAGTTATCTTGTCGGCCATTCCAGCCGAGACTACGTGGCCGGGGCGTTGGTATTCGCTCTGGGTCTAGGTGCGTCGGCGCTGGGGGCGACTTACAACGTCGGCTCATTGACCAATATGGGACCGGGTTTCTTCCCGATGTCGATTGGCATCATCATGGCAACGGTAGGTGTCGTCATGGTGCTCGGCGCTAGAGCTGCGGCGCCACTCGACGAAAAAAGGGAGAAAAAAATCTCGCAGCCCGAGTGGAAGGCTTGGGTATACATTCTGACCAGCATCGTTGCTTTTGTGGTGCTGGGAACATACGGCGGGCTCGCGCCGGCAAGCTTCGCGCTGGTCTTCATCGCTGCGCTCGGTGACCGCGAAAACAGTTGGCGTCAGGCGCTCGTCCTCGCGCTCGCGATGGTGGTGTTGGCCGTGCTGGTGTTCTGGTGGGCGCTCCAATTGCAATTTCCGCTGTTTTCGTGGGGTTGAGCCATGATCGGTCAATCTATCGTTGATCTATGGCACGGGTTTGGTGTCGCGCTTGAGATTCACAACCTCGTTTGGTCATTTCTGGGGGTCCTGATTGGCAATCTGATCGGTGTGTTGCCAGGGATGGGCCCGTTGTCGGCAATCTCGATCCTTTTGCCGCTTACCTATTCGATGCAGCCAATTCCGGCCATCCTTATGCTCGCCGGCATATTTTATGGCTCCCAGTATGGTGGTGCGATCGGTGCAATCCTTTTGAATCTCCCGTGCCATCCACCCCACGCAGTCACCTGTCTTGACGGCTATCCGCTGACGCGGCGGGGCAAGGGAGGCTCGGCGCTCGGGATCGCCATCATTTCGTCGTTCTTCGCGGCGTCGGTGGGTATCGTGCTCATGGTGTTCGCCTCACCGTTGCTCGTGAAGATCGCTTTCGACTTCGGACCGCCGGAGCTCTTTTCGATCATGCTGCTCGGTCTGTTGGCTGGCGGCACGATGTCGCGCGGCTCGCCGATGAAAGGCGTCGCCATGACGCTGCTTGGGCTACTGTTCGGCGTAGTTGGCACCGATGTCAATAGCGGTATGACGCGCTTTACCTTCGGCATGTACCAGCTCTCCAACGGCGTTGAACTGGTTGCGATGGCGCTAGGCTTGTTTGGCGTAGCGGAGTTCCTGCGCAATGTGAACCGACTACAGGTGGTGGGCAGTGGCATCAGGTTGCGCCTGCGCGAGATGCGCCCGAGCAGCGGCGAGCTGAAGCAGGCATTTTGGCCGATGGTGCGTGGCACGCTGACGGGCGGTCTATTCGGCGCGATGCCGGGCACCGGACCGACGATCACGACATTCATTGCCTACGCGGTGGAAAGGCGGTTCTCGAGGCATCCGGAACGCTTTGGACACGGCGAGATCGCCGGCGTGGCCGCGCCGGAGGCCGCGTCACACGCGAAGACGCAGATTGATTTCATTCCTACGATGAGCTTGGGCATTCCGGGGGATCCGGTGATGGCGCTACTTTTGGGTGCACTTCTCATCCACGGTATCCAGCCGGGTCCTCAGTTGATTACCGACCATGCAGATCTCTTTTGGGGATTGATCGCGAGTTTTTGGGTTGGCAACATTCTTCTGGTGGTGCTGAACGCACCGCTGATCGGTGTCTGGGTAAAACTCCTACAGGTCCCTTATCGCTATCTGTATCCGTCGGCACTCTTCTTCATCGCGGTCGGCGTCTATAGCACAAACAACAGTTTGTTCGAGGTGGGCGAGGTACTCGTGTTCGGCGTCATCGGCGCGGTGCTTCTTTGGTTGGAGTTCCCGGTCTCGCCGATCCTGCTTGGTTTTGTGCTCGGGCCGTTGGTCGAAGGAAACTTCAGGCGCTCGTTGATGTTGTCGCACGGCGACTTGATTGTATTTCTGCAGCGTCCCATTAGCGCCGCCTTCATCGCCGTATCTGCACTGCTCATTGTGTTTCAGATTGTTTTCGCGTGGCGCTCGGGCGCGCGGAAAAGGAGGGGAGCGCAGTTTTTACGAGCTGACCAACCTTAAGTCCGAGGTAACAGCGGCTGATGAACTAGCCCGAATGACGCGCAGGCACGTCCCCCTCTTTTAACGACTAAAACGTCAGGAAAGACAATGTTTCAGACATTCGCGACTCGCTTTATCGTTGGACTTGGCATTTTGTTGTCATGCATCCTCGGTCCCGTCACGGCACTTGCGCAAAGCTATCCGGCCAGACTGGTTACGATCGTGGTGCCCAATGCTCCGGGCAACGCAGGCGATATCACTACCAGGATATTCGCCAAGAAATTGAACGAAACATACAAGCAGCCGGTAATCGTGCTGAATCGTCCCGGAGCGGCGAACAGCAACGCGGCGGTACTTGTGGGCCATGCGAAGCCGGATGGCTACACCGTCTTCGTCGGAGGAAGTGGCACTGCTATCTCGTCTCAGTTGTTCAAGTCCTTGCCCTACAAATTAAGCGACTTCAAACCTGTGACAACGGTGGCCTTCTTCGATCTCGTTATCGTGGTCAATCAGGATTCGCCATTCAAGTCGATCAATGACCTTGTCCAGTATGCGAAAGCGAATCCGGGCAAGTTAAATATCGGCACGGTTTCCATCGGCACTACACAGAATCTCAGCGCGGACCTGTTCAAAACGGCGGCCGCCATCAACCTGCAGGTCGTACCGTTCAATTCGACTAGCGAACTGATATCGGCCTTGCACGGCAAAGACATCCAGGCTGCGCTGGAGATCCTACCGGGAGTGCTGAGCCAGATATCGTCGCACCAGCTGCGGGCGTTGGCTGTCACATCGTCGTCGCGTTCCACGGTGCTACCCGATGTGCCGACTCTCGCTGAGAGCGGTCTGAAGAATTTTGATGTTCGTTCATGGAGCGGACTTTTCGTGCCCGTGCAGACCCCCGATGCTGTGGTAAAGGAAATGGCCACACAGTCTGCTGCGGTCGTCACATCTGCCGACGTCAAGCAGCAAATGCAGTCGTTGGGTGCCGAAGCGATGGCGAGCACGCCGGATCAGATGAGTCGGCGCTTGACCGATGACGTCGCGAAGTGGAAAGAGGTGATTGATCGCCAAGGTATTGGCGGTCAGTGAGACGGACCCTTCATCGAGGAAGAGCAATGCTGAGAAGCACTACCCGCTGGCTTGTCGTGTTGGCCACTCTATCGAGTTTTTTTCAAGCGCCCGCATGGGCGGTCGACTTTCCGAATCAGCCGGTCACCATCGTCGTTCCGTTTTCGCCGGGTGGCGCGGGAGATCTCACGACCCGTATATTTGCGAAAAAGATGACCGAAATGTACAAGCAACCGGTCGTCATCATTAATCGACCCGGTGCAGGCCATGCCAACTCGGCGACCATGGTTGCGCACTCTCGGCCTGATGGATACACCGTCTTTCTCGGCGGAACCGGGACGGCAATTTCTTCGTTGCTATTCAAGTCATTGCCTTACAAGATAACCGACTTCAAACGCGTCTCGACGATGGCCTTTTTCGACCTGGTGCTCGTTGTCGATCAAGGTTCTCCATTCAAGTCGGTCAACGACGTCATTCAATATGCGAAGGCACATCCGGGCAGCCTGAATGTCGGGACTGTGACGGTGGGCAGCATGCAGAATCTTGCTGCCAATCTTTTCAAAGCAACGGCTGGCGTGAATCTTCAGGTGGTTCCGTTTTCTTCCAGTACCGATGTGATTGCGGCACTGCGAGGCCAGGACATACAGGTCGCAATTGAGATCATCCCGGCGGTGATTGGGCAAATCTCGTCAAAGCAGCTGAGACCACTGGCCGTGACCTCGTTGACGCGTTTTCCTGGCTTGCCGGACGTGCCGACGCTTGATGAAAGCGGCTTGAGAGGCTTCGAGGCGACGTCGTACAGCGGCCTGTTGGTGCCCTCCGGGACACCGGACGCAGTCGTGAACAAATTATACGAGGAAGCGGCAGCGGTACTGTCGTCCCCGGACGTTAAAGAGAAAATGCAGACGCTTGGCGCCGTCGCACAGGCTTGTACACCAACAGAAATGGTGCAGCGCGGGAACGACGACTTGAAAAAATGGAAGGCCGTGATCGATCGCGCGGGTATTGGAAACCAATGATTTGGGCTGTCCAAGAGGGACAGTTGCAGGAGTGCCCCCGTCGCCGGTGTATTAATGGCAATGCGCGCGTCCCCATCGATTAGAGACGCGGCTGGAAATTTCCTTTAGCCGCTTAGCCCATACAGGCGTTGTCGGGTCAATGTGCTAGGGCGCAAAGACGCGCCGGTACGGCGGAGCATGAAAGTATCGTACAAATTCCGCTTGGCGGGAACTCTCCGCTCTCAAGCGCAGCGCCAATATATGCTTAGGTATGCAGATCGATTAGTTTTCGGAAAGGAGGTGGCCGTAGAGGCGATTCGAAGAAAATAGCATCTTGTGGATTGATAGAATAATATTCTAAGGTTTGGAGATGATGAAAATAACTAAGACTCTGGTAGTGATGGGGTCACTTGCTTCGGTTGTCAATGTGGCAAACGCACAATCGTCGGTGACACTTGCAGGACTGCTCGATAATGGCATCCGCTACTTAAACAATGGCAGAAACAGTCAATTTTCTTTGAATACGACTGGTTATTTCAATTCGGATCGGATAGACATTATCGGTAAAGAGGATCTGGGAGGCGGGTACAACGCGCATTTCAAATTGGAAATGGGCTTCAATCCTGACACAGGGGCTCTCGATAACACTGCCGGCCTATTATTTAACCGGATGTCGTACGTTGGTATCGGCGGCAGGTTTGGTACGGTGGATATGGGCAGAACATACACGATTGCCCACGATATCCTGTACGACTATGATCCGTTCCGCCTAGGTTATCCCACTTTAACCCAGCTGGCGAGCTGGACCGATGGTGCGCATTACAATAACAACGTGAAATACATCGGCGATTTTGGACCTCTTAATTTTCGCATGGAAAATTCGTTCGGTGGAGTACCCGGGCAATTCAATGCTGGCTCTGCGCGCAGTGCGGGTTTGAGGTACCAATATGGCTGGTTGAATATCGGTGGCTTGTATTCGCATCGGACAGTTCAGGTCGGTACGAAGTACACGCCGGACGATCTTTATGCCGGAGGTGTGGCCCTGACATTCGGTACATTGACCATAAGCGGCGGCTTTATGAACGAGAACCAGGATGCGTTAATAGCGACGGCGCCGGTAAGAGTATTAAATTATTGGGGTGGCGCTACCTACGACATTACTCCGTTTGTTCACGCTGGTGCGGCAATTTACATTACGGATCTTCCGGATTCGAGTGGTAAGCGCACACAAGGACTCGCCAGCCTCGCCTATTCGCTCTCGAAGGCGACAATGCTATACAGCGAAATCGATTACACAAAATTTGGCGGTAGCTACATCACGAACACGGCGCTCAATGCTATGAACGTGCGGCACCAGCTTGGCATTACGGTGGGCATCAATCACGCGTTCTGAAGGCCCGCTGAGCGAGGCGGCGGATGCGCGCAGGGCGTTTGCCCGTTTTGAGCGCTACCAGCCGCCAGTGCCGCACCCGCGACGCCATGTAGCGCAGCCGGTCTCGTCACAGGATAATAAAATGTCGATGTTCTGCATTGGGGCTACGGTTTGCGGGCAGTGGTCAATGGCGCGGTGACAAGCAATGCTGCTGGAGACTTGCCGATCACAGACGTGAATGGGAACAGTACGCGTGCGCGCCGAATCTCCCCACCTAGCTGGCCTTCGTGGCCGAGAACCGTCACGATTGCGCCCGCAACCCAACTTGCGGACGCAATCTATGGCCCATGACGACTTGAGCTCTCTGCCCTCGACGTTACGCGCCTTGGTATGAGCGGCAAGGGCAGTTGATCCAACGGACAGACGACGGCTTATCGGGGTCTGCCTGCAGCCCATGCAACGCTGTCCGCTCTGGCGTTGAAGCAGTCACCTGCGTTGCTGATTCTGTTCGTAGTTGTTTACGGTGGTATCGCCGGCATGATAACGGTCTTGTGCGGGACGATTGTGCCGGATTCGAGGTGGATGGTGGGTCACGGCCCTGTGAGCGGGCTGCTATTGATGCCTTCGAAGATTTCCGCAGGCGCCACGCCGATTACGCCCCCGCTGGGGAGAAGTTTGACGAGTCACTATAGATACTGTGTTAAGGAAGGTCTGCAAAAGTCCTGGCATTGCGCTGCGGCCGAGCTATCCTGGAAACAGAGCGAATTTGGAGAGGAGCAAGGTGATGACGCAGCTTGGTCTTGGTCTGGATCTGTCAACGAAGCGCACGCGCAAGCGGGAATTTCTCGATGAGATGCGACGCGTTGTGCCCTGGTTGAGGCTGATTGCGCTGATCGAGCCGCACTATCCCACGGGCAAAACCGGTCGGCCGCCGTTCCCGATTGCAACGATGCTGCAGATTCATTTCATGCAGCAATGGTTCGGTCTGTCAGACCCTGCTATGGAAGAGGCACTCTATGACGTGCCGCTTTATCGCGAGTTCGCGGGTCTCGACGGCGGGATGGTTCGCTTGCCGGATGAAAGCACGATTCTCCGGTTCCGCCACCTGCTGGAGACGCACGGACTGGCGGTGCAAATGCTGGCGCTGGTCAATGAAATCCTGACGGACAAAGGCCTGATGCTGAAGGCTGGGTCGGCGGTCGACGCCACCCTGATTGCCGCGCCCAGTTCGACAAAGAATGGCTCCGGCACGCGCGATCCGGAAATGCAATCAACGCAGAAAGGTGGCAACTGGTACTTCGGGATGAAAATGCATGTGCGACCTGAAGTCGCGTGAATTTCTGTTTCACAAGGTATTGATGAAACCGGTTGCTCCATCAACCGTTCCCTACCCAGACATGCGGAGCCGGTAACAGCTTGGTGTGAAGCTCTGGGAACAATGTAACCGCCGATTGATTTCGGTACGCCGACCTGCGAGGGAACGCGGAATCTACCAGTACAAGGGTGGTGAGGGGCTAGGGACGAGCGGCAACGACCAACATATGTGAATCTCTGTTAAACGTCGTCATCATTGTACAAGCCAAATGTGCTGACAGGCTTGGGCCAAAATGGCAAGCGGCAAGGTATGGTCCCTATGTGTTGGGCCATCATGGACAAGAAGCCGCCGGCGAATAGGAGGGGGCCGCCCCGCTCTGAAATTCATGCGGAACAGGGTAAGCCCGTAGCGCTGCCGGCAACGGCAGGCGAACCGAGAGGAACGCTGTTGGTGCTGCGGGTAGAGGATTGCGGAAAAAGCGAACGCCCGACTGTAATGGCCGGGATACGGGCTGAAACATCGTTCGACGCGAAAGCGGGCAGACTTCCGCGCGGTCATTCATGGCGAGAGAACTTGATTAATTGTTATACGAGGGAAGGCAGATGACGGCAACCGGGGGCACTGCGCAAGCAGAGGCTAACGGGGCTGGTGCACCCTCGCGCCCCACTGAGATGTGGCTTCAGGCTGACTGGCCGCGCATCAAGGTTGAGGTGCAACGACTCCAGGTGCGTATCGCCCAGGCGACCAGGGAAGGCAGGTGGGGCAAGGTCAAGGCCTTGCAACGTCTGCTGACCCGCTCGCATAGCGGCAAAATGCTAGCCGTCAAGCGAGTATCAGAGAATCGTGGCAAGAGAACACCGGGCGTTGACGGCAAGATCTGGTCAACACCGGCGGCTAAATGGAAGGGGATGGAAGCGATGCAACACCACGGCTATCGTGCATTGCCGCTTCGACGCATCTACATCCCCAAGAGCAATGGCAAGAAGCGTCCGTTAGGAATTCCGACGGTGATTTCATAATGCACCTCTGCCAGTTGAGTGTTGGAATGTTAGCGCTGAAGATGCCCTGAAGTGCGTATCCAACGCCGCAGTTGCTGTTCTTTGGTGCGATTGAGCGTGATCCACCAAGGACCGCGTCCATCGAGCTTGCGGGCCTGGACAACCTGGCGCCCGATCCAGTAATACACCATGTNCGGTTTCTGAATGGACTGACCTACCGCGATACCGACGGTGATTTCATAATGCACCTCTGCCAGTTGAGTGTTGGAATGTTAGCGCTGAAGATGCCCTGAAGTGCGTATCCAACGCCGCAGTTGCTGTTCTTTGGTGCGATTGAGCGTGATCCACCAAGGACCGCGTCCATCGAGCTTGCGGGCCTGGACAACCTGGCGCCCGATCCAGTAATACACCATGTGTGTACTGATACCCAGCCGGTCAGCGAGTTGCTGTACCGTAAGTTCGTCGGGCCGTTTGAAGCTGGTTGCCGCAATCTCGTATCGGTAGCGTATCCATTTGACCATGGAGAGCGTGAACGATTTGCCAGTCGCGCTGCGCAAGCCTTCCTGATTGAGACGCGCAACGATTTGCAGGTCGGACAGATGTTGCGACAGTTTGCGGACCTGGTCGACGGTCTCCGCCGGATAGCGGATCGCTTCCGGGCGCGGCCTGGGCAGATTGACGGTGATGTCGGTGCACGGGCCACCCTGCCAGCGGACATGCAGCACGGCTTGTCTCGCGGCAGACAGTTTCTCGACCGTGATGTCCCGGATGAGTAGTCGCAACATGCGCTTGCGGTCCTTCGCTGAAGTCGTCTGCGCACGCCACAGGCGCGGCAGATTGCGCGCCAACGCGAGGACCTGGGCCTTCTGTTCGGATGTGGCGACGTGTGCCTTCTGGCTCTGGAATTCGGCGGCTTGCGTCTTGATCTCATCGAGCCGAAGCATCGCATCGTTCCAACGCCGCTCGAGGGTACCCGCGACCAGACGGTTGGCCGGATCGCATTCCTGGTAGCGGCGTTCGGCAAGTGCGACTTCATACTCGGCACGTTCGATGCGCATGTGCCACTGACGCATGATGGCGTGATCGCGCTGCTCAAGTTCGTTCAGGGCAGTGAGCGCTAGCTCAAGTTCGGCAGGTTGTAGTGTGGTGAGTACTGCCTCGCCAATTGCGTTGTCGAGCAGATTGCTGCGCATGCTCATGCAATCGGTGGTCGCCAGACCCTCGCGGCGACGCCTGCTGCACAGGTACAGTGGATAAAGGCCACCGTGACTCTGGTACCGCACGGTCAGCGCCCGGCCACAGCGGCCGCATATCAGCATCCCTTGAAGCAGCGCCAGACCTTCGCGCGCCGCACCGCTGAGCACGGTACCTTCGCCGTTGGTCCGATTGCGCGCCAGGCGTACCTGGTTGCGTTCGAATTCCTCCGGGGTGATATACCCTTCGTGATGGTCGGGAAGATGGACCCGCCAGTCAGCCTTGGGTACTGGCTGCACGCGCTTATGGATTTCTCCTTGTGCGGTTATGCGTTGACGATACTGATACCGTCCAAAAACATAATCGCCCGCATAGGAAGGATTCCTGATCAGACCGAGTACGCGTTCGTGGCTCAGGCGCCCCCAGATGAGTCGGCCTGCCCATGCACCGCCATAGGCACGCTTCGGAAAGCGCAGGCCCTCGTCGGCAAATCGCTTGACGACGGCATATGCGCTGCCGGTTTCCTCAAAGAGACGGAACACCAGCTGCACGGCGCCGCGTACCTCGTCATCGGGATCCAGGACGACGCGACCGCCATCGTCATAGCACAAGCCGACGGGCAGTGGAAAGCGCAACTCACCCTTCTTCGCCTTGTTGAGTTTGCCGCCCTGGAGGCGCCCGCGCAAGAAATGTAGCTCCGCCTGTGCCATCGTACCCTTGAGACCAAGTATCAGGCCGTCGTTGAAGTCGCCCGCGTCGTAGCAGCCATCGGCATCGATCACGAGCGTATGGGTGAGCGCGCACAACTCGAGCAGGCGATGCCAGTCCAGATTCGAGCGTGCCAGGCGGGAAACCTCCAGGGCAAACACTGCTCCCACTTGCCCCATCGAGACATCCGCCACGAGGGTCTTGAAGTCCTCGCGGCCCGTCGTCTGGGCTCCCGACATGCCGAGGTCCCGATCCAGGATCCGGATCGACGTATCCGGCCAGCCCAGTGTCAGCGCCTTGTCCTTCAACGCATACTGGCGCTCGGTGCTCTCCTGATGATGACGCACCTGGGCCATCGTCGACTGGCGAATATAGATGTACGCCGGCTTGCTCTGATGTTGCGGGGTGATCTTGGTGTTCATCGAAGCTCTCCTCGGTCAGCTCCAGCGCGGGCCCGGCGGTGAGCCAGGCCTCGAGCATGTTGGCGATGAGTACACCGGCCGATTGCGGATCGATGAAGTTGGCGAGCGACAGTGACGACTGGCTCACCGGCGCCCCTCAGAGCGCCTCGCGGCGGCGCAATAGTTCGCGGTTGATCTCGCAGATCTCCTCGATGATCTCGCGAACGCGGTGATAGTTCGCCAGGTGTTCGGCGACGTCGTTGTAATCGGTTTGCGGCACGTAGTCCATTTGCGGCCGGCGGCCGGGAAAGCTCACCGATAAGTAGTACTTGGGACCATGGCCGGGACCGTCGGCGCATTTGCAGCCAGGTTTGCCGCAGCGCTTGTAGCGTTCGATGAGCGAGCCTCGCAAGAGCGTCTCCAAGGCCGGCATTTGCTTGAGCAATTGCGCGCGACGTCTGCGTAAAGTGGACAACGGAATATCTTCCATGAGCGGACCACGCTGATAACTGGTCTGATATTAGGCGAAGGAAACTCATTGATCAAGCTCCTTTCTTCGAAGACTTCCTGGGTGGGGCAAGCTGGTCGATCAACGCGATCAGCTCCAATAACATGCCTAGATCGAAGTAGCACGTGGGCGCGATGGCGTCGTCGTGGACGGACGGCGTGCCCCAGTCGGTCCATTCGCGCGCAATGCTGAAGCTGCCACGCTCTGCGTCACGCAGAAGCAGTGTCTCGGCACCCGAGACGCGGCGGGTCTTGAGGACCAGAAAGCGTTGGCCCTTGAGCGGATGAAAGGGATGGCGGATCTCAGCCCAACCCAAATGCTCGCTGAGTGCCTGTGCAGTTCGCGTTGACCGTCCCCCGCATGCTATGCAGAGCCATGCAGGCGCTATGGAAGCTCGCGTTGGAGCCCATTGCGGAAANGCCACGCTCTGCGTCACGCAGAAGCAGTGTCTCGGCACCCGAGACGCGGCGGGTCTTGAGGACCAGAAAGCGTTGGCCCTTGAGCGGATGAAAGGGATGGCGGATCTCAGCCCAACCCAAATGCTCGCTGAGTGCCTGTGCAGTTCGCGTTGACCGTCCCGTCCGTCAGCACACGCACCGGACCGCTGCGCGTCGTATAGAGATGCGGCGCCAATACATAGGCCACGGCCGACGAATCGTGCACATAGATGCCCGCAAGCTGGGCGCTCTGCTCGTGAAACGCCTCGTAATGCCGCGACACGTCCCACACGAACTGACCCGCCGCGCCGCCGCGAGCGCGCAACGACGCCAGATAATCGTGGCTCATGATGGTGCGCTGCGTAACGTCGAGACCGACGATCGCCACCGGCCACGCCGCGCCGAGCACGATGTCGGCGGCATCCGGGTCGCCCAGAACGTTGGCCTCCGCTGCGGGCGTCACGTTGCCGAGCACGCCGTCCGTGCCGAACGCGCCGCCCATGATCACCACCTGTTTAACGAGCGAGGCGATCTGCGGATCGTCCGCGAGCGCGAGAGCGAGGTTCGTGAGCGGCCCTACCGCAAGCAGCGTCACCTCACCAGGATGCGTGCGCACCGTGTCGATGATGTAGCGGTGCGCGGGGCGCGTGTCGAGTGCGGCCTGCTCCGCTGTATTCAACGCGATATTGCCGAGCCCGTTGTCGCCGTGAATCCATGCGAGCGGGTCAGGCGCGGCGCGCTTGAGCGGCGCTGCCGCGCCCTGCGCGACCGGCACGCCCTTGGCGAATCGCCCGGCGAGAAAGCGCGCGTTGCGCGTGGTCGTTTCGATCGTCGCGTTGCCGAAAACACTCGTCAGGCCAAGCAGTTCGATATCCGGATGCAGCGCCTGAAACACGAGCGCCATGGCGTCGTCCACACCTGGGTCGGTGTCGTAGATGACTTTATGCCTGCTCATAGATAGAACGCGTCCGGCAATTGTTCACGCGCGGTCGTGTCGCGCGTCGCGCCATGCAGATTGCCGAGGCGAATCGGCAATTCAGGGCCGCCCAGTTCGATGATCACCTGGCGGCATGCGCCGCACGGCGCGATCGGGCCGTCCGTGTCGCCGATCACGGCGAGCGCCGCAAACTGGTCGCGCTGATAGCCCGCCGCAATGGCGCTAAAAAACGCGGTACGTTCGGCGCAATTGCACAAACCGTACGAGGCATTTTCGACGTTGCAGCCGTCGAACACCTGGCCGTCCTGGGTCAGCAGCGCCGCGCCGACCTTGAACTTCGAATAAGGCGCATAGGCCTTTTCTCGCGCGGCACCCGCGCGCTCCAGCAGTTGTTCCATATTCATCCAGCAATCCTCGATTCAATTCAGCGTAATGAACATGCCCGCTATCGTGGCGCTCATCAGGTTCGAGAGCGTCGCGGCGAGCACGACACGCAGGCCGTAACGCGCGACTTCGGCGCGGCGTTCGGGCGCGACGGCGCTAAAGCCGCCCGTCAGCACCGCGATCGACGAAAAGTTCGCAAAGCCGCACAACGCAAACGACAGGATAGCAATGGTACGCGGATCGAGCGCCTGCAGACCGGCCGCGGTCACGCTCGCGGCGTCTTTCAGATACGGCGACAGCGAAGCATAGGCGACGAACTCATTCAGAATGACCTTCTGCCCGAGGAAATTGCCGGCAATCGTGGCCTCGTTCCACGGCACGCCGATCAGATAGGCGAGCGGCGCGAATACGATGCCAAGCACCGATTGCATGGACAACTGCGGATGGCCGAACCAGCCGCCAATGCCGCCCACGATCCCGTTGAGCAAAGCAATCAGCCCGACGAACGCGATCAGCATCGCGCCGACCATTACCGCGATCTTCAGTCCCACGGTCGCACCGGAGCTGGCTGCTTCGATCACATTCGCGGGACGCTTTTCGTCGAAGTTGAGGTTGTCGAGATGAACCCGGCTCGCTTCGGTCGAGGGGTGGATGATCTTCGCGAACAGCAAGCCGCCCGGCACCGCCATGAAGGAGGCGGCCAACAGATACTCGATACGCACGCCTAGGCCCGCATACCCCGCCAGCACCGACCCGGCCACGGCCGCCATGCCGCTCGACATCACCGCGAACAATTCGGCGCCGGTCATGGCGCGCGTAAACGGTTTGACCACGGCGGGCATTTCGCTTTGACCGAGAAAGATGGTGGTGACGGCGGAAAACGATTCGAGCTTCGACACGCCGAGCAGTTTCTGAAACAGCGTGCCGAGCACGATCACGATCCAGCGCATCACGCCGATGTAGTACAGCACCGAAATCAGCGCGGTAACGAAGATGATGGCCGGCAGCACGCGCACGGCGAATACGAAGCCGCCGTCGCCGAACACCTGGAACATTTTCGACTGCACGAGGCCGCCGAACAGGAACTCGATTCCCGCGTTGCCGTAGCCCAGCACATGATTCACAGCGGACGCCGCGCCAGACAGGATCGACTTGCCGACCGGGACGAAAAGAATGAACGCGCCGATTCCGATCTGCGCAAGCAGTGCGCTGCTTACGGTCCGTAAGCGGATAGCACGCCGGTTGGTGGAAAAGATAAAGGCAATGAGCAGCAGTACGGCAATACCAAGAATGTTTCGAACAATCAGTGCCATGTCTCGTCGTGTTCTTGTGAAAGTGGCAACGATGCTAAACGAAACTGAACCCGGAGAAAAAACTTTAAATAGAGGCCCGCGTCCTTTGCCGAAGAATCAGTCAAGGTTGATGCGCTGCGCATCTGCGCGATGTCAGCAAGGTGCATCGAACTCGTTCGCACGCCGATGCACCCCGCTGTTATCGACTCGGCATCACAGCATTTCCAATGCCAGCGCGATCCCCTGTCCGCCGCCTATACACAGCGTCACGATGCCTCGTTTGAGGCCGTCGCGCCGCATTGAATGGAGCAGGCGCGTGGTCAGCACGGCGCCGGTCGCGCCGATCGGATGGCCATGCGCAATTGCGCCGCCTTGCACGTTGATCAGTTCGTCCGCAATGCCGAGTCTGCGCGCGACCGCGATCGGCACGGCGGCGAACGCCTCATTGATTTCGAAGCGCTCGACATCGTGCAGTTGCCACCCGGCTCGCGCCAACGCCATCTCTACCGCCGGCACGGGACCCAGGCCGAACATGCCGGGTTCCACCGCGGCGACGCCGTAGGCCGAAAGTCGCGCGAATGGCTCGATGCCGCGTGCTTCCGCGAAGCCGCGTTCGGCCACCAGCATCGCGGCCGCGCCGCTGTTCAAGCCGGGCGCGTTGCCTGCCGTAATCGTGCCATCCGGGCGAAATGCCGGACGCAGCTTCGCCAGCGTTTCCACCGTGGTGTCTGGGCGCGGCTGCTCATCGCGCGTGAAATGTTGTGGGCCTTTGCGCCCGGCTATTTCCACCGCGACCAGTTCGGCGTCGAAATCGCCGCGCGCCTGGGCTTGCGCAAATCGCTGTTGCGAACGCGCGGCCCAACGATCCTGAGTTTCGCGCGTGATATCGAATTGCGCGACGAGATCTTCGGTGTGCCATCCAGAGTGCTCGCCCGAAAACGCGTCGTTCAGGCCGTCGCGCAACAGGCTGTCGTGGATTTGCGCGTTGCCCATGCGGTAGCCCCAGCGGCCGCCGTCGAGCAGATACGGCGCGCGGTCCATGTTCTCCATGCCGCCGGCCACGGCGGCATCGCCGAGACCCAGCAGGATCTCCTGCGCTGCGGACGCGATCGCCTGAGCACCCGAGCCGCACACACGATTGACCGTCAACGCGGGCACGCTTACCGGCACGCCGCCGCCAATCGACGCCTGGCGCGCCGGATTCATCTTGTTGCCCGCCTGAATCACGTTACCCATCACGACCGATGCCAGCGTCGCCGCATCGAGCCCACTGCGCCGCAAGGTCTCTCGCACGGCCATTGCGCCGAGTTCGGTTGCAGGCACCTCTTTCAACGATCCGCCAAATGCGCCGATCGGCGTTCTCACGGGATTGCAGATCACTACTTCGCGCTGATTCGCCATTGCTTCTCTCCTGTTGGTTCAACACCTCATTGGTCACACGCGTGCATCAGTTATTCGCCGATACCGCGGTGACCGCGTCAGGCACATCCCAGCCGCCGCCGAGCGAGCGGTACAACGCGACCGCCGAGAGCGCATGCTCGCGCTTGGCCTGGTTCAACGATTCGGCGTCGCGCAGAAAGGCTTCCTGCGCCGCGAGCACATCTAGAAAGCTCGACGCGCCGCCCTTGTACAGTTCGGTGGATAGACGCAGCGCATGGTCCGACGCGTCCAGCGCGCCGCCAAGCCGTTGAACCTGCACTGCGCCGCTCACCAGATCGCTGCGGTTGTCCTCGATTTCCTTGAGGGCTTTCAGCATGGTTTGCTGCAAGCCGAGTTGCGATTCGCGCATGCGGCTTTCGCTCGCGTCGATATTCGCGGTAATGCGGCCTGCGTTGAAGATCGGACTCGTCGCGTTCAGGGCGGCGCTAAAAAGGTTGTCGGTCAGCGTGGGCAAGCCGAGATAGGACGAGGCCAGCAGGCCGTCGGCGAGATTGATCCTGAACTGCGGATAGCGCTGCGCTTTCGATACACCGACCTCGGCCGCGCGCTGTTCGACCGTCGCGTACGCGGTGCGTATGTCGGGACGCTGCAACAGCGCTTGCGAGGGCAGCATCTGCGGCACGCTTTGCGCGGGCACCGGAATATCGCGTGCATTGGCGAGCAGCAACCCGTCCACGCTTTCCGGCGTGCGCCCCGAATACACCGCGATCAGACTCAACTCGTGCTGCACCGCCGATTGCACGCGCGGAATCTGCGCCTGCAAATCTTGCAACTGGTTCTGCGCGCGTGCGACATCCAGTTGTGTCGACAGCCCGTAATGCAGACGCTGCTGTGTGAGCTTCAATCCGCGCGCGCGAATCTGCTCGTTGTCGCTCAGAATCTGCAATTGCGATTGTGCCCAGCGCAGGTCGATATACGCTGCGGCGGTATTCGCCGCGAGCGCGAGGCGCAGCTCGTTCAGTGCCGCCTGGCGTCCTGACACCTGCGCCTGCGCCGCGAGCACGGCGAGACGTTCGCCACCGAATACGTCGGGCGTCCAGCTGGCCGTCAGGCCGACACCGGCCTGACGCACATAACCGAGCGGCGGCGGCGTGTTCTGCCGCGAGTCGGAAGCAGTTGCGCTCGCATTCAACTCGGGCAGCAAGGCCGCGCGGTTTTGCGTCGCCAGATCCTGCGCCTGCTTGACGCGCTCCACTGCCGCCTGCACGTCGAGGTTGCCGGTCAACACGGTTTCGACCAGTTGATGCATGACAGGATCGCCGAATTGCGCCCACCACGCGTTTGCGCTCACGCTGTCTTGCGGCGCTTCGACATTCCACGCAGCGGGTGCAACGGTCTTCACGGTCTGCGGCAAATCCGCGTGCGTTTCCGGTTGCACCGCGCACGCCGCAAGCGTCAGCATTGCGGCGCTCGCCAGTACTTTGAGAAGGATCGGTTTCATGGTGAATTCCTCAGTGAGCGTCGGGCGGCGGCGCGGAGTTGCCGAACGGGCGCGAAAACAGCACGCTCAGCAAGCCGACCAGGAAGCACAGCGACAGGGCGAAAAAGGTGTCGGAGAACGTGAGCACGAGTGCTTCGCGCAACAGCAGCGCGTGCAGTTCGCCGAGCCCGGCGTTTGCCGCATTCAGCACGTTGCCGCCCACTGCCGCGAAGTGCGCGCTCTGCTGCTGCAGGATCGACTCGACCATCGGACGGCCTACGTTCAGATGCTCGTCGAGCCGCTCGTAGTGCAGGTTCAGGCGGTCGTTGAGCATCGTGCTGCTCACCGCAATGCCGATCGCGCCGCCGAGGTTGCGCATCAGATTGAACAGGCCGCTGGCGGAACGAAGCCGCGACATCGGCAACGAACCCAGCGCCATCGTCACGATGGGCGGAATGCAGAACTGCTGGCCGATGCCTCGCAACGCCTGCGGGATCAGCAACTCCTGCCAGCCCCATTGATTGGTCAGCGGCACATACAGATAACAGCCGACGCCAAACAGCACCAGCCCGAACACCAGCAGCACGCGCATATCGACAAAGCGCGCGACCACCGAGTACGCCACCATCGCGACCAATTGGAAACAGCCTACCGACAGCAACGCCACGCCGATCTGCAACGAATCAAACCCGCGTACACGCGATAAAAACACCGGCGTCAGGAACACCGCGCAGAAAATCCCGATCCCGGTGATGAACGACAGCAGACTGCCTATGCCGAAGTTGCGGATCGCCAATGCGCGCAAGTCGACGATCGGCTCTTTCGCGGTGAACGCATGCACGATGAACAGGAATCCGCAGATCGCCGCTACCCATGTGCACGTGACGATCAGGTCGTCGCCGAACCAGTTTTTACGCGGCCCTTCCTCCAGCACGTATTCAAGGCAACCGAGAAACCCGGACATCAGAAGAATGCCGAGGTAGTCGCCTTTTTTCAGCAGCGACAGATCGACCTCGTCGAAGTGCACGTATTTCGGCACCATCACCGTGACGACGACGCCGGGCACGAGGTTCAGATAGAACAGCCAGTGCCACGACCATTGCGACGTGATCCAGCCGCCGATCACCGGGCCGATGGTCGGCGCGAGCGTGGCGAGCGCGCTGATGGTGGTGGACGCAATCAGTCGCTGCTTGCCGGGAAACAGCACGAACGCCGTGGTGAACACGGTCGGGATCATCGCTGCACCGAGCGCGCCCTGCAAACCGCGGAACAGGATCATTGAATTGATGTCCCACGCGAGACCGCACAACATGCTGGTGATCGTGAAGCCGAGCGCGGAAAACGCGAACACCCAACGCGTCGAGAACACGCGGGTCAGCCAGCCGGACATCGGAATAACGAGAATTTCAGCAATCAGATACGACGTCTGCACCCACGAGAGTTCGTCCTGGCTCGCGGACAAACCGCCGCCGATATCCTTGAGCGACGACGCCACGATCTGAATATCGAGCGTCGCCATGAAGAACCCTAGACACATCAACGTGAACGCCGCCACTTTGGTGCGTGTCGGCAGGTCGGCGGGGTTGGCGAGAACTTGAGTCATGATCGGCTCATCCGCGCGCCGGCGTATTGCCGACCGGAGCGGCATCGACATGCACTTTCACGGTTGCCGAAAGGCCCGGGCGCAGCACGCCTTGCATGTCCTTCGGCACTTCGAGCCGCACGCGCACCGGCACACGCTGCACGATCTTCGTGAAGTTGCCCGTGGCGTTTTCGGCGGGCAGCACGCTGAAGGTCGCACCGGTGGCCGGCGCCAGACTTTCCACGATGCCGTGAATGCGCTTGCTCGACGCATCGAGATCGACGTCGACGCTATCGCCGACGCGCATTTTCTTCAACTGGTCCTCCTTGAAATTGGCGTCGATCCAGAGTCCGCTCGAAGGCACCACGGTCAGCAGCGACACGCCGGTATTCGCCAGCAGGCCGACTCGCGCGGTGCGATTGCCGACATAACCGTCGATCGGCGAGCGAATCGTCGTGTACTCCACGTTCAGGGCCGCCACACGCTGGGCCGCCTGCGCCGTGGCGATGCGCGCCTCGGCGTCGCCGATCTGCGCGTCGAGCACGGCAATCTGGCGTTGCGCCGCGATCAGCGCGGCGCCGCTGCGATCGACCGCGGCGCGTGCTTTGGTCAGATCGGCATCCGCGCGTTCGACGACCTGATTCGATACCGCCTCGTCCTTCACCAGTTCGCGGTAACGCGTCTGGTCCGCGGCGCTGCGGGTCAATTCGGCGCCGGACGCTCGGACTTCCGCGGCCTGTTCGTTGATGGTGGCGAGCTGCAAGGATTTCTTCGCCTGCAGTTCGGTCACCGCGGCTTGCGCGCTCTGCACTTCCGCCGTGGCCTGCGCGAGCCGCGCGTCGTAATCGCGTGAATCGAGCCGGATCAGCACGTCGTTCGCGTGGACGAACTGGTTGTCATGCACGAGCACGTCCGTGACGAAGCCGTTCACCTTCGGCGCCATCACCGTGACATCGCCGCCCACGTATGCATCGTCCGTCGTTTCGACGAAGCGGCCGGCGAAGAACCAATACGACGCAGCAAGCGCCAGCACCACGAGGACCGTGATGATCGCTAGCAACATCCACGGAATACGCCGTGCCGGTTTGGCGGTCTGCGCCGCGCTCGGCGGGGCGATAGTCGCTGGAGTAGTGGACATGATGTCGATATGTGCGTATGCACTCGTTAAGGTGAAAAAAACGGCGCGTGGATTGCGCCGGTGGGCCGGTGCCGCACTCGCGGCCTTGGATTCAATCTCGCGTCATGGCAAACAGTTCGCTACGCAGAGCGGCCGCGCGCCGCGCGCCAAAACGATGCTCGAATTCCGCCTGCGCGGCATACCAATGTTCACGGCCTGCCTTCAACCGCTCTTCCCCTGCGGCTGTCAGCGTGATCGTCAGCGCCCGTGCGTCGGCGCCAAGTGCCTCGCTCGACACCAGACCGTTGCGGCGCAACGGCTGAATCGTGCGAACCAGCGTCGTACGTTCCATGCGCATGGCCTCGGCCATTTGCCTCATCGTCATGGGGCCGGTGCGTTTGAGCCGTCCCAGCAGCGAAAACTGCGTAATGGTCAGTCCAACATTCGCCAAGTGCCGGTCGTAAATCTGCGAGACATATCGCGCGGCCTGGCGGATGGCAAAGCAGTCGTCCTCGATTAGCCCTTCCATTGCGGCACTTCCTCGTTTGTGAGTGCGTATGCACATAATCAGGCGCGCTAAAGCTCGTATCAACGAGCGCGTGCGCCTCAACTATCCTGTGATGCTGAACAACTCGGCGCGCAGCGTTTTGGCACGCGCATGGCCGAACTTCGTTTCAAACTCTTCCTGCGCCGCACGCCACGCGATGGCGGCCTGGTCGAACGTCGCTTCGCCCTTCTCCGTCAGGCTGAACAGCAACGTGCGGCCGTCATGCTCCGCCGATTCGGCCACTACCAGCCCCTCGCGCTGCAAAGGCTTCATGGCGCGGACCAACGTGGTGCGTTCCATCACCATGGCATCCGCCAGATCCACCATGGGCAGATTCGGCGTACGCGCGAGTTTGGCGAGAATCGTGAACTGCGCAGCCGTCAGGCCAACGGCGCCGAGATGGCGCTCATAGATTTGCGTGACGTGGCGCGCCGCCTGGCGCAGCGCGAAACAGTTGCATTCGTCGTAAGAGAGAGGACGGTTCATGAAGGGCAGTCTATATGTGCATACGCACAGAGTCAAGTTTAGCTGGATTGAACACTGTGTTGCACAATCCGGTCAACCACGGCTTCCTAGGCGTGTGCCTGCCCGGCGTGGGTTGAATTGTCGATGCAAGCCTCATGGCATGCGTTCGTGCAGTGAGGCTCGTCTCGTGTCGAAGCCGTTCGGGTTCAGCGCACCAGCATGTCGTTGATCTGGACCACGTCGGTGATACTCAGCGCGGCCGTGTCGCCCTTGAGTTGCATCAACGCGACGATGGCGCTATAGCGGGCGGCCAGCAGATCGCGTTGCGAGGAATACAGCGCATCGATCGCTCTAAGGACGTCGCTGGCCGTTCGACTACCCACCCGGAAGCCGACCCGAGTCGCCGCCAGCACCTCTCGCGATGACGCCACGAGATGCGTGAGCAGATCGATTCGCGTACGCCCATATTGATAGCGGCTGTAATCGTCGCGCGCCGCCGCCTCGGCGTCACGCGAGGCGCCTGCAAGCCCCTCTTGCGCCTTGTCTTCCAGAGCAGATGACGCCTTTACCTTTGCCTGCGTCTCACCGCCGGAAAAGACCGGTATCGAGATGGCGAGCATGCCTGTGGTTGTCGTCGTGGGACGCGAGTAGCCGGATGCCGCGCCCGCCGGGGTATAGCTTCCGGTCAGGTAAACAGACGGCAGATGCGCCGAGGTGGCCTTGCTCACCTCCATTCTGGCAATCTGCCAATCCAGTTGCTTCAATTGGACCTCAAACGCGTGATCTTTCGCCTGGCCGGCCCACGCGTCGATGTCCTCAGGCTGCAGGCGCGGCATCGGCAACGAGTCAGGCAATCGCGCGAGCGTCTCGAACGGCACGCCCGTGGCTTGCTCGAACGCCCGGCGCCTGGCTGCCAGCGTATTTTCAGCATCCATCTGTTCGAGCGCCACCTTCTCGCGCGCGGTCTGGGCGTCGCGCAGATCGATCAGCGTCGCTTCCCCACCGGCTTTACTCCGGTTGATCAATTGAAGTTGCTGATCGACCGCGCTCGCGTATTCGCTAACGCGCCGTAGTTCGTCCTCGGCAACCAGCGCTTCAAAATACACGCGTACGGCCCGCAGAATCGCGGCCTGTTGCGCAGCGTTCAATTCGACCGTGCCGCGCGCTTCGACATAATCCGCCTGCTTGTAGGTGCTCCACTTCGTCCAGTCGAATAATGGCTGCGCAATATTGATGGTCCATCCCGACTGCCAGTACGTGGTCTTCGGAAAACCATCGGTCGCTATGCTGTTATAGGTGCGCCCCCAACCAGCCGAAATTTGCGGCAGCAGGCCGGCGCGCGCCTGGGGAACGGCCTGCTGTGCCGCCGCGTAGCCGGCGCGTGCCTGCGCGAGGGTGGAGTCGCGGCCTAGCGTCTGTTGCGTGACCGTGAGAAGGTCCGTTGCGAACGCGGGGTTCGCAATGGCACACAACAGGCTGACGGCCAGGCACGCGAGGCGGAACTCAAACATAGTTCGGCTCCGGCAAACGATGCGCGTGATCAGGTGTCTCGGGCACCAGCGCGCCGTCCATCAGTCGATATCGAACATCGAACGCGGCGGCGAGGGACCGGTCGTGTGTAATCACCACGACCGTACAGGTCAGCCGGCGCAGCAAGGCGGCCACGTGCTGCACCGAAGCCGGATCGAGATTGGACGTCGGCTCGTCGAGCAGCAGGAGACTGCGGCCCTGATAGAGCGCGCGCGCCAACAGCAATCGTTGCCGCTGGCCCGCCGAAATGTTCGCAATCGTGTCGCTAATCACCGTGCGTGTGCGCATCGGCAGGCGCATGACGTCCTGTAACAAGCCGACGTCTTCGAGGAGCGCATGCACGCGGTCTTCGTCAATACTGGCAGCAAACAACGTGATGTTTTCGGCGATCGAGCCGTGCAGAATCAGGTCCCCCTGACGCATGTGCGCGGCATGCCGCCGGATCTCGTCGACCGTCAGATTGGGCCACGCAATGCCGTTGAGCGCGATCTGGCCTTCCTGGAGCGGCTCGGCGGCCGACAACAGTTTGAACAATGTCGATTTTCCCGCGCCCGAAGGCCCCGTAATGGCAATCTTGTCGCCGTGCCGGATATCGATACTCACATCGCGTAGCACCGGCTGGTCGGACACGCCGTAGCGAAACGTGACATGGCGCACTTCAATACGCTCGAACATGCGTATCTCGGTCACGCGATTGCAGTCGGCAAGCGGCGTGTAGCGCTCTTCTTCACATTCGACGATGTCCGCCACCCGTGCGGTCGGCACGCTCAGCATGAAATACGCAAACGCACCATTGACGGCGTGGGCAAGACGCTCGGACATCAGCGACTTGTAGATCAGAAACGAATAGAACACGCCCACGGATACCGTGCCGGCCAGCATCAGCCGCGCGGCAAACCAGGTGATCGCAATCGTGTCCGCATACTGGACCAACTTGAGGATGGCGTCGCGAGCGCTGGTCAGCCGGTTACTGGTCAGCAGCGCCGCGACATATTCCTTGTACTTGATCATGAAGAGCGCCGTGCGGCGCGTTTCACCCTGAGCAAGCTTGATCAGGCTCGCTGCCCGGATCGTCTCGATCAACGCATCGTCGCAGCGTGCCGACGTCTCGAGCACGAGCGCATGGTTGTCCCGCATGCGGGCGAACATGCCCAATGCGACCGCAAGATAGACGATGAACATGCCGAGAGCGACGGCCGTCAGCATCCGGCTTTGCACGAGCATCAGCGCGAGTGCGAGCGTCCCCACAGCGATATCGATGCACATTGCCGTCACGGTTCGGGTCGCATGCACGCTGATCTCGTCCTGCGCCTTGATGCGCGCAAAAATGTCGCCGACGTGGCGCTTCTCGAACCACGACATCGGATTGCGCAACAGATGACCGAGCAAGCCTTCGGTCATGTTGATTTGCGTAAGCTGATGCAGCAATTCGACGAGACGAGTCTCCACGTACTGGCTGAGCGCACCGACCGCGAAGATGCCGGCAAACGTCAGAACAAGCACGCTCAGCAGATTGATGTTGTCCGCCGATACCACATAATCGAGCACGAGGTTGCCGAGATAGGGCATGGCGAGGATCGCGAACTGGCTGCCCAGTGCGACGAAAAGCACTTTCGCCAGTTGCTTGCGCAGTGCGGGGTTCAACGCCCGTACGCGGGCAAGCGCGCCGGGCACCTGCGACTTCGCGCGAATGCGCGGCATGGAAGGCGTAGCGGAACATTCGAGCAGATAGCCCGACACACTCGCCACGAACGTATCCATGGACACGCGCCGCCGGCCGCTGGCTGGATCGACAACCTGAACATAGCCATGGCCGCATTTCTCGAACACCACGAAATGCGCGCCGCCAAAGTGAAGAATCGACCCTCGCTTGACCGATGGCAAATCCGCCACGTCGAACCGGTAAGCCTGCACGGCGAGGCCGAATTCGGTCGCCACGTCGTACAGGTCCATCAAGGATAGACCGTTCGCCGAGATCGGCCTGAAGGCGGACAATTCGCGCACCTCGGTTGCGCGGCCAAGATGCGAGAGCACCATTGCCAGGCAGGCATAGCCGCATTCCGCGACTTCGTTCTGATAAATCGTTCGCACTGGGCCCCCTGATTAGCCTCTGATCATGCGGAAAAGCGGCGCCAACACCCATTCGGCAATCGTTCTACGCTCGACGACGATGCTCGCCGTAGCGCGCATACCGGGCAAGATGTCGAAATGCTGCTTGCCGTAGTCGAAGGTCTTGCCCCGTAGCGTCGCCCACGCCAGGTAGTCGCCGTCTCCGCCGCCTTGAGCGGCGAGCGAGCCGGGCATGCCCGGAAGCGAGGGGGACGACTGCATCGTCGTGTCCGATATGGCGTCGATGCGTGCTTCGTAGCTGCCGAATTTCGCGTAAGGAAACGCGTCGAATTTGAGCCGCACGATCTGGCCTTTTTCGACGAACCCGCGACGGCGCGACGGAATGCGCAGCGCCGCCCGCAATGCGCCCTTGTCGTCGGTCGCAATCACGAGCGCAACGTCGGACGCCTCCAGCGTGTGGCCCGTCACGAGTTTCGAAAACGTGACGACCCCGGCTTGCGGTGCCGAAATTGTCGCGTCCTGGCGCGACTGTTCGAAGCGCATCCGGATTTCCTGAATGCCTTGTTCGTGCCGCGCGTCGTTCTCTTTCAGCTGCGCGTTGAGGTCGATCAGCGCGCCGTTGAGCGTCGACATCTCGCCGCGCAACTGTTCGCGGCGCGCCAAACCTTGGGCGATGGAAACCTTGACCTGGTGCTCATCGGCACTCGCCTGTTCGATACGATCCGCGGTGACGTAGTCCGACACCGACTTGAGCCGCTCAAGTTTCTGCTGCGATTCGTCGGAAAGCTGGCGGTTCTGGGAAATCTGTTCATCCAGCGCAATGAGTTCCGCTTTACGGCTCGAACCCGTCAGCAGCGAAGCATCCCGTTGTGCGGTCAATTGCGCCTTGCGTTGGGCGTATTGTTCGTCTGCGACACGAATCTGTTCGTCGCGCATTTGCGAGTCGAACACGGTGCGCTGACGGCCGTCACTCGACAGCGACAGGTCACGCTGCAGCGTGAACAGGGGCGCACCGGCTGCCACGCGCTCCGACGGGCGCACGTATACCGAGGTCACGAGTCCGCTCAAACCCCGTACCTTCACTTCCGATGGCGACACGATTTCGCACTGCACGTCCTGCTTGAGTTCCACTTCATGCAGGAAGCCGAAGCCGACGGTAACCACCACGATCGCCGACGCGGCATAGGCGATCCATCGCCAGGAAATGTCTTTGTACTGCGGGATACTGGTTGGGTCCATGACTGTCCTGCCGCCTCTCTGCTGGAGACGAGCTGTTTTTTTCTAGCGGTGACTGCGTGAGTTATCTGACTGGCGCGAATGCGTACATTGAAGGATGTCCGGCGGCCAACGCACGTGCATAGTTGCCTCTTAACGCCTGCTCGATGCAATCGGCGAGACGTTGAGGCGCGTCGCCATGCGTCAGTTCGAGCGGATCGAATACGAAAGCGCCAAAACGCCCATGCTCAAAGCGCAGATAGAACGGCAGCAGCAACGCGTCGAACGGCGCGCCCATGCGAAATACGCCGTTATG
Organism: Paraburkholderia sp. BGA-UO-ETr-F21; assembly: GCF_059567925.1. Lineage (NCBI taxonomy): Bacteria > Pseudomonadati > Pseudomonadota > Betaproteobacteria > Burkholderiales > Burkholderiaceae > Paraburkholderia > Paraburkholderia sp. BGA-UO-ETr-F21. The sequence continues at coordinate 159,278 of NZ_JCAQOY010000007.1, forward strand.
AATCCGCGCCGGACGGCCGAAAATGGAAACGCCGACGGTCTCCATGGGATACCCGCTCAGCGTGAACGGCGGCGCATCCGAAAACAGCACGACGACACCGTTGCGTTTGAGCGAGCGCGCCGCGCGCAAACCCAATCCGCTGCGATTCGTTTCGCTATAGGTGTGGAGGATGTCGATGTGCGGAATCATCTCCTCATCGCTTCCGTAGATATTCTGCGGCACACCCGATACGACGCCGATCGACGCAAGTCCGAGCTGTTTGCGCAGTTCGTCGACCAAGTAGATGTTCGCGTACTGCGAGACGTAGTGAAATGGCGAAACGATGACTGGCCGATCAGGCGTCGCGGCCTTCACCTTCCTGATGATCTGCGCCAGCACGGTCGCGGCACGCTGCAAATCCGGCCACGCTTCCGCGCGATTGCGCTGGCGGCCGAAATGAAGCCGTTGATCGATCAGTTTCTCGAGCACCCTGCCCGGCAGCACCCGGCGATTGTCGAGATGGTCGAGCTTCAATACGTCGCGCCCGACTTCCCGCCGCTCGATACCGCTCCAGCGGAGCCTCGCGTTGAAGCAACTCCGCACATACCATGCGGTCATTGCAAGCGGCTCGATCGCGCGCAGAGGAATGCGCGACAGGCAAGCGCCTTGTAGGCGGTCGCGGCTATGTCTCGCGCCGCGCCTGAAAGCGGCAGGCAACCCACGCAACGCTATGAATAACCGCATGCTCGTTCCTTCGTCACGGTGAGACAGCCGTTCCACGGGAACGCCATGATTCGTTGTCCGGACGCGAAGCCCGATCTTGAACGACCGGGCTTCGCGAGACGGTGAGCGGGCAATCAGCCCGTCCTTACACCGTTATTGCGACGCTGCTTAGCTGCGCGCGACCGGCTTGGCTGCCGGAGCTGCTGCCGGCGCCGCGGTCGGTGCTGCGGACTTCGACGCCGAGCTTGCCGGAGCACAGCAGCACTTGCAGCAGCCGCCGGCGATTTCCGATTGAGCCAGTGCGTTACGATCGATCTTTTGCATTTTCTTGCCTTGAGATAAAAAATTTAAAATTAGGATAACTACAACTTCTACGTCTACTTCTAACTACGCCCTGCAAAACATGGCTTTGCCTCTTGCGAAGCTCGGCCAATCCTTCAATTCTTCAGCCACCCGATCAATCCTGTAGGCGCGCCCCCGGGTGAAACTAGTGATGCCCGTTCCCACGCTCGACATCTGACCATGAGACAACCGCATTGCGTGCATACACCTTCATGGGCACCGCATTCATGAACAACATCAGCCGTTCCGCCCCTTCCGTCTGGTCAACCGTTGCGACATTCGAAGCAATGTTGTCGCTCGCAGGCTGGCGCGTCACGACTACCGCACTCAACGGCGGCGCTACCTCCAGGCTGGTCGCCTCAACCTTGCTGTCGGGCCGGGCGCTCTGGGAGCCGACTTCGATCGGATCCGCGCTGCCGGGCAGCAGGTGCGGCACGGCCGCATGGCCGGGACTGCCTGCGCTCAGGTCCGGGTTCGCCGACGTGCCGGCGTCCAGGCCGCCCTTCGGTTGGAGGGTGTCGGCTTTGTCTTCTGGTGCTTCGGTAATCGTGATGCCTTCTCTGCGAGCAAACACCGAGCCCCGAATGTTCGCCGCCACCTGCGAATAGCCGGAACCGCCACTCGCGCTTGCTCCGAAAGTCGCGTAGGGACTGTGGTACTGGACATTGCCGCCACCGATGCTCGAGCGCTCCGAGTGCGTCCCGTACATGCCGTACTTCAGTTCATCCGCAGCACCCGCGGAACCCGCAAGGATTGCCTGCTCGGACCAGTTGGCGTGACTGTCATGCATCAAGCCCGCCGACAGCAGCGGAGCATGCTCCGCCTTGCCAAGCGGCACGGAGACGGTGGCGAACAGCTGGTTGCTCATGGGTCCGGTCAAGCCGGTGCGCTGCCGCGAAGCCGATACGGTGTAGTTCAGATTCGCATTGGCCACGCGTACCGCGCCGGAGTAGCCAATCTGAAACCCCGTTTCGGATCCCGAATGGTTCCAGTAGTCCGACGTCGAGCCGACCACATAAAGCGTACCGCCAGCGCCGCCGAGGCGCTGGTTCAGCGCAATCTGCATCTGGCTGCGCCGATGTCCGACGCCGTTTACGCCGGAACCCGCCGACGCCACCTCGCGTGTGAGCAGCGCGTCGCGCAGCGAGAGGAAGCCGCCCGATGAGTAGCCATACGCGGCGATCGAAACGTTCGTATTCGTCGGCTCGATGAACTTGCTATAGCCGATGCGCAGGCTTGCACCACGCGTGCTTTGCGATTGCGGCGCGTCGGCCTGAGCCGCCGAGATGTCGGCCGACAGCGCGCCGATCGGCGTGCGGATCGCCGCACCGATCAAGCCGGACAGATAACCGTCCGCGGCAACCGCCCCGCCGTAGCCCGTTACCGAACCGCTGAAGCCGTGCTGGATCGTGCCCTGCAGCATCGCGTCGTGGCGCTTGATCTGCGGGTCACGCGCCACGCCAGCGGCGACGCTGAATCGCGTCGAGTCCCGACGCAAAAGCGGCACGGCCGAAGGATATGGCACGGTGAAACTGTGCTGACTGCCGTCGGCTTCCGTCACGGTGACAAGCAGATTGCCGCCATAACCGGTTGCCGCGACGTCGTCGATTTCAAACGGTCCCGGCGCAACCGTGGTTTCGTATAAGCGGTTGCCGTTCTGCGTCACAGTGACCAGCGCATTCGACATTGCCACGCCGCGCACCATCGGCGCATAGCCGGACACGACCTCGGGCACCGCGCTATCGACGCTCTCCACCTTTACGCCACGCACGCCGATGCTGTCGAACACAGCGCCGTCCGTGAACTGGTCGCCAAGCGCGAGCCCGGTTTTCAACGACGGAATGTCTCGCTGCAGATAAGTCGCGATGTTCTGATATGACGTGCCTCGCCCCGTCATGGACTGGACCGCACCGCGCTCGCGCACTTGCCAACTGCCGATATTGACGCCTGCGTTAAAGCCAAAGTAACGCTGTGTATCCGCCGCCCCTTGCCCCGAGGTGCGAAACGTATTGAACGCGTAACCAAGCGCCGCCGACGGACTTTCCGCATGCGCGGTGACTAGCGATTCACTCCCGGGCGCCGCCTGTCCCGACTCCATAGCGGAAGCATTCGCGCCATCGTCACGCTGATCGTTGAACTGCGCACCGGCGCCGGTGATGGTCTGCGCATGCCCCGGCGCCGACACACAGGCGCCGAGCGCACCGAACATCAGCGCATGCGTGCGCCGCCGCGCCCGTCTGCTCAGTCCTCGGGTGAATTCGGAATGTCTTTTTGCCGCCATTTCAACTATCAACGTTTGTTCTGCGCGCGGCGGTAGGCACGCGGCAACGTGTGAAAGTATCCGCGTTGACGGTCTCGTCAGCTATACGATTTCACTGAGAGAAAGTCGGAACTTTCCCAAAGATGTCGTAGGAATTACGGGCGATACCGGCGACGGAAGGAATGGACATCCACCGAGCGAAGGCGTCTGTCGAGGTGGGATCAGCGCGGCTCAGAAGTGAGCGGCGAAGTCGCGACACGAATGCGTCGCGACGCAAGTTGGGGAACGTTATCGATCGCTAGAAAAAAGCTATCTGGAATAGCCGCTGGAAATGACCCGCCGCATGCGGCCCGCGCCTAAAGCGCGAGAACCGTCACACCCACTTCCACCCGGTGCGCGCCGCCGCCGAGAATCATCCCGCGCAGCAAGGACACGTCGCTGTAATCGCGGCCGATCGCAAGCGTCACGTGATCCACATCGGCGAGCACGTCGTTGGTCGGATCGAGATCGATCCAGCCGCTGCCGGGGCAATGCACCGACACCCACGCATGGGAAGCGTCCGCGCCGATCAAACGCGGCTGCCCAGGCGGCGGATCGTTGCGCAAATAGCCGCTCACGTAGCGCGCCGGCAAACCCAGCGAGCGCAAGCAGCCGATCATCACCTGCGCGAAGTCCTGGCACACGCCGCTCTTCAGTTCGAAGGCGCGTTCAGCGGGGGTATCGAACATCGTCGCGGAAGGTTTGTAGGCGAAGTCTTCGTGAATGCGGTGCATCAGATCGATCGCGCCCGCGGCGATGGGCATGCCGGGCGGAAAGCTCGGCAATGCATAGGCGCGCAGCGACGGCCGCGGCACGATGTTCGGCGACGCGAAACAGAACTCCACCTCGGGCCGGAACTGCCCGCCGACGCGAAACCGCAAAGCGTCGGACACGTCGTCCCATTCGGGCGTCGCCTCGGGATCGAGGTCGGTCCAGCGCGGCGTGAGCGCCACCGTGGTTTCGCTGACCAGTTGCAAGCGCTCGTGCGGCGCATCCAGCGCGAAATACAGGACGTCGTTGCCGAATGCGTCGATGCGGCTATTCAGATACGACGGCTCGGGTTCGATCGTTTCGCTGTGCGACACCACGCGCTGCCACGCGCAGGCGATCGGCCGGATTGTCGCGAGATGCTGCGCGGTCTCCACATACGTGGAATAGCGATAAGTCGTGCGATGCGAAACGGACAGCACGGTCGGCGCGTTCTTCATGACCACACCTGCGAAGCGACGGTGCTGGCGTGACTGAAATAGCGCGCGCTGATTTCGTGGGCGGCCGCGCCGGCATAAGCGCCGATCTGATCGCATACCGCAATCAGATTGGCATAGGCGCCGTCTTCGTCGACGGTACACAGCGATTCGAGCGAAGGCAACGAAGCGGCGGGCGCCATCAGTTCCGCGAACGGACGATGCCGCGTGCTGCCCGCCGCCACCGCGATCTCGTCAAGTTTCTTGCGCAGACGCTCGTAGACGCCGTAGATGCCGCGCGGATTGGTCGGCTCGATGACCAGCAGGTCGAGCAGCGCCGGCACCTCGAAGCGGCCAGGATAGAGCGAGCGATACGTGAGCGTGCTGTCGAACAACTGCAGCAGCAGGTCGAAGCCGGCGGGCGTGGAGAGTTGGCCTTTGTCGGCGACTACGCGCAGGAACGAGGTCATCGCCGACACGCGCTCGATGTGACGGCCCACGAACAGGAGACGCCACGCTTCGTCGCGTGTCATGCGGTCGCCCTGTGCGCCGCTGATCGCCGACAATTGCACCGACAGGCGTTCGAGCGCGTTCATCAGCGTGACGCGATCGTAACGTTCGTAGCGCTCGCCACGGCCGTTGCCGTTGCTATTTCCGTTGCCATTGCCGTTGCCTTGCGATCCCCCGCCGCTGTAACCCGGAGCGGGCATCAGTGTCTGCAACGCGTCGCGGAAGTCGTTGCGCGCCGCGAGAATCGTGCGCCAGTGATCGTTCGACAGACGCCCGCGCACTTCCCCGTTGGAGCGCGCCTGGCAGTTCAGGTTCTGGCCGATGCTCGCGGCGCCGGTGCTCTCGCTCAGATTGGCGACCAGCGCGCGCTCGAAAGCTTGCGGCGAATGCGGCGAGAACATGTCGCCGGACTGCACGAGCCCGCAATGCATGGCGAGTTCGACCAGGGTCGGAAACATCGCGTCGGCGTCGTTGCCTTCCAGCGAGCCGAGAATCAGGCGCAGCAGCCGCACGTTGTTTTCGGCGCGCTCGCCGTACCGTCCGGCCCAGAACAGGTTTTCCGCCGCGCGGCTCGACACGGTGCGGTGTTTGCGCGCGAGGTCGGCGGGCTGCATCGGCGAAGGCAGCAGCGTGAAGGTCGAAGTCGGCTGGCTCGATAGCACCCACGTATCGACACTGCTGCCGCCGTACTGCATGGACACCGTGGTCTGGCGTTCGGCGGCGAGGCGGGTGAAACCGCCCGGCATTACATGCCAGCCGCCGTTGACGTCCGCAATCGCATAGACGCGCAGCACCGACGGACGGCGGCCAATGGTGCCGTCTTCGTAACGCGGCGTGCAGGAAAAACGTTGCGCCTGCTGGATCGTGTAGGTGTCCGGCATGGCCTCGATACGCTCGCGCCACGCCGACAGGCGCTGCCTGCCCTGCTCCACGCCCGGCGGCGCATCGCGCCCGGTGACCGGCCACGTCGGCACGATGAACGCCTCGTCGAGGCGAGCGAAGGCATGATTGCGCGCCGCCTTTTCGCCGCACCACCATGTCGGCACGCTCGGCAGCACGAGGTCTTCGCCGAGCAGCACTTCGGCAATGCCGGGCAGAAAACCGTGCAAGGCCGGCGATTCGACAAAGCCCGAGCCCGGCACGTTCGAGACGATCACGTTGCCCGCGCGCATCACCTGCAGCAAACCGGGCACGCCGATACTCGAATCGGCGCGCAGCTCGACCGGGTCGCAGAACGCGTCGTCCAGACGCCGCAGCACCACGTGCACGCGTTCGAGACCGGCGAGGGTCTTCAGATAGAGCTTGTCGTCGCGCACCGTCAGGTCTTTGCCTTCGACCAGCGTCACGCCGAGATAGCGCGCCAGAAACACGTGTTCGAAGTAGGTTTCGCTAAACGGCCCCGGCGTGAGGAAGGCGATATGCGGCGAACGGTCGACGCCTTCGCCGTCGTCCGGCATGGTGGCCTGGGCCGCCTGCACGAGGGTCGCGATCAGTTGCGAGTAGGTCGGCGCGAGCCGGCTCACGCGCAGGGCGCGAAACGGATCGGCAAACAGCGTCGACACGATCAGGCGGTTTTCCAGCGCGTAACCGAGCCCGGACGGCGCCTCGGTGCGATGCGCCATCACGGTCCAGTCGCCGTTGGGCGTGCGCGCCAGATCCACCGCGACCACCTGCAAATACTGGCCGCCCGGCGGCGTGAAACCCTTCACCGAGCGCAGATAGCCGGGATGGCCGAACACCAGCGCGGGCGGCAATTGCCCGCGCTCGAGCAGAGTTTGCGGCCCATAAATATCGGCGACGATCGCGTTGAGCAGATGCGCGCGCTGCGTCACGCCGCGCTCGATATGCGCCCACTCGTCCTCGCTGATCAGGAACGGCAGCAGGTCGAGCGCCCACGGCCGCGGCTCGCCGTTATCCGCGTAGACGTTGTAGCTGATGTCGTTGTCGCGGATCTGCTGCGCGACCGAGGCGAGATCGTCGTCGAGCCGCGCGATGCCGACTTCGCCGAGCCGCTCGAAGAACTGCCGCCACGGTTCGCGCAACGCGCCCGAGGCGTCGCGCAACTCGTCCCAGTGTCCCTCGTGGGCCGGCAGCAGGCGCAGCAGGGACGAAGCGTCCGCGCGCGCCGCGGACGTTTCGAAGGGAAAAGTCGATTGAAAGGCCAAGGTCGTGTCGTTTTAAGTGTGTGCTGGTTTTACCAGTAGCGCAGATCCAGTGTGAAAGGAAACTCCAGACTGCGCTGAGGTGCATCGACCGTGAGCGGCCCCGGCGTGTGTCCCGTCGCGAAGAAGCGCGCGCGCCGCCGGCTTTCCGCCTCATAGGCGTTGATCGGGAAGGTCTGGTAATTGCGCCCGCCCGGATGAGCGACATGATACTGGCATCCGCCCACCGAGCGGCCACTCCATGTATCGACCAGATCGAAAGTGAGCGGCGCGTCCACGCCGATGGTCGGATGCAGCGCCGACGGCTGCGACCACGCGCGAAAGCGCACGCCGGCCACATATTCGCTGACGCGGCCAGTCGGCTGCAACGGCACCGGCACGCCGTTGACGGTCAGCACATGGCGGTTGTCGTTCAGGCCGAGCGCACGAACTTCGAGACGCTCCACCGAAGAATCCACGTAACGCACCGTGCCGCCCGCCGAGCCCTCCTCGCCCATCACATGCCACGGTTCGAGCGCGTTGCGAATCGTCAGCGAGACGCCGTTCACCGTCGTTTCGCCGACCAGCGGGAAGCGGAATTCGAAGTGCGGCGCGAACCAGCTGCTGTCGAAGGCGTAGCCCGCGCGGTTCAGTTCGCCGAGCACGTCGTCGAAATCCATCTTCACGAAGGTGCCGAGCAGGAAGCGGTCGTGTAACTCCGTGCCCCAACGGGTGAGCCGCTGCGTGTACGGCGTGTGCCAGAAGCGCGCCACCAGCGCGCGCAGCAGCAGTTGCTGCACCAGACTCATGCGCGCGTGCGGCGGCATTTCGAAGCCGCGCAATTCGAGCAGGCCGAGACGGCCGGTCGGGCCGTCCGGCGAATAGAGCTTGTCGATGCAGAACTCGGCGCGGTGCGTGTTGCCCGTCACGTCGATCAGGATGTTGCGCAGCGACCGGTCGATCATCCACGGCGGCAGGCTCGCGCTTTCGCGGCCGCCGAGCATGTCGATCTGCCGCTGCAATTCGCGAAACGCCACTTCGAGCTCGTAGACCTGATCGTTGCGCGCTTCGTCGACCCGCGGCGCCTGGCTGGTCGGTCCGATGAACAGCCCGGAAAACAGATACGACAGCGATGGATGGTTGTGCCAGTAAGCGATCAGGCTCGCCAGCAGGTCGGGGCGGCGCAGGAACGGACTATCCGCGGGCGTCGCGCCGCCGAGCACGAAGTGATTGCCGCCGCCGGTTCCCGTGTGGCGGCCGTCGGTCATGAACTTCTCGCTGCTGAGATAGCTCTCCGCCGCGGACTGATACAGATACTCCGTGTGGTCGACCAGTTGATCCCAGTTCGCCGCGGGATGAATGTTCACCTCGATCACGCCGGGGTCCGGCGTGACCTGCAGCACTTTCAGGCGCGCGTCACGCGGCGGCGGATAACCTTCGAGCACCACCTGCATGCGCAACTCGGCGGCCGTCGCTTCGACGGCGGCGAGCAGGTCGAGATAGTCGTCGAGTTCGGTGAGCGGCGGCATGAACACATGCAGCAGCGTCCGCCCGCTGCCGAACGCTTCCGTTTCGGCTTTTGGACCGGCTGCCCGCTTCGGGTCGCGGGCTTCGACGCAAATCGCCGTCCGGATCGTTTCCTTCGACGACTGCCCGCGCGCCGGCACCGCCTCATCGCCTGGCTGACGTGCATAGGCCAGCACACCGCCGCCCGGCATGCCGCTCAGCAACTCCGCCGCCGACGTCGACAATGCCGCAGCGCGCCGCGCATCGGCGGGGCTCATGCCGCGTTGCTCGCCGTCGTATTGCATGCGCAATTGCGCGGCCGAACGCAACGGCACCGGCGGCGCGAACGGGTCGTGCGCGTGCTGATACGGGTAGTCGGTCTTCGACACCCACGGCAGCGAATCGAGCGGCAGCCGATAGCCCATTGGCGAATCGCCCGGAATCAGGAACATGCGCTCGTCGCGGAAGAACCAGCGGCCGCTGACCCACTTCGGCGCCTCGTGCGGCACCTCGCGTTCGCGCGCGAGCGGCAGCACGTAACCGGTCGCGCCGCCCAGCCCCGCGTCGAATACGCGGCGCAGACGCACGCGCTCCAGTTCGTCGTCCAGCCGCGCGTCGAGTGGATCGACGTTGACCGGCAGACGGCGCTCGCGCCACAAGTAGTACCAGACGTCCTCAAAGCCGGGCTGGATGCAGTCCGCGTCGAGCGCGAGCTTCGTCGCCAGATGCGCGAGGAAGCGTTGCGCGTCGGCAGCCGTGTAGGTGCCGGGCTCGCGCTCGTCCGCGAACAGCGCGGGGTTGTGCCAGCAGGGTTCGCCGTCGGCGCGCCAGTACAGCGACATGGCCCAGCGCGGCAATTGCTCTCCCGGATACCATTTGCCCTGGCCGATATGCAGGAAGCCGTTCGCGCCGTAGCGCGCGCGCAGCTTTTCCATCAGCGCGACCGCGTAGCCGCGCTTGGTCGGGCCGAGCGCGTCCGTGTTCCATTCGGCGGCGTCGCGATCGCGTACCGAGACGAAGGTCGGCTCGCCGCCCATGGTCAGACGCACGTCCATGCCGGCGAGTTGCTGGTCCACGTGGGCGCCCATTTTCAGCACGTCGGCCCACACGGTTTCGCTGAACGGTTTGGTGACGCGCGGCGTCTCCAGCACCCGTTCGATCGACATGGTGTGTTCGAACTCGACCTCGGATTCGTCCACGGCGCCGGAGATCGGCGCCGCGCTGCCCGGCTCGGGCGTGCAGGCGACGGGGATATGCCCTTCACCTGCCAGCAGCCCGGAGGTCGGATCGAGGCCGATCCAGCCCGCACCCGGCAGATACACCTCGCACCACGCGTGCAGGTCGGTGAAATCGACCTCGGTGCCGCTGGGGCCGTCGATGGATTTGACGTCGGGCGCGAGTTGCAGCAGGTAGCCGGACACGAAGCGCGCCGCCAGCCCCAGTTGCCGCAAGGTCTCGACCAGCAGCCAGCCGGAATCGCGGCACGATCCCGCCGCGCTCACGAGCGTTTCCTCGGGCGTCTGCACGCCCGGCTCCATCCGGATCAGGTAGCGAATCTCGCGTTGCAGCCGCTGATTCAGGCCGACGAGAAAGTCGGCGGTGGCGGCCGGCGTGCGGTCGATACTCTTGACGAATTCGGCGAAGCGCGGCGTCATCGGCCGCTTGACGAGGTACGGCGCGAGTTCCAGCGCGAGGCCGGGTGAGTATTCGAACGGGAATCGCTCGGCCGAAGGTTCCAGAAAGAAGTCGAACGGGTTGTAGACCGCCATTTCGGCGATCAGATCGACCGTCACCTTGAATTCGCGCGTCTTCTCGGGGAACACCAGCCGCGCCTGATAGTTGGCGAACGCGTCCTGCTGCCAGTTGATGAAATGTTCAGCCGGCTCGACCCGCATCGAATATGACAGGATCGGGGTCCGGCAATGCGGCGCAGGCCTGAGACGCACGACCTGGGGCGACAGTGAAACCAGCCTGTCGTAGCGGTAATGTGTGACATGATGCAACGCGACGCGTATGGACACACCGGACTCCTGGACGAAGGATGGCAGCCCGCCAAAAAGCAAGCTTCATGCCGTTTATTGAACAAGTGCGAAAAACCGCCTGAACTGCCTGTACTGCCCGGATCACCGCCTGCGATGAACTTTGCCGCGCCTGGCCGACCGTCCGGTCGATCGAACCAAGCGCCTTCTCCTGCCATTTCCAAGCTCGCGCACCAAAGCGGCGCAACGCTCATGCACGATCATGCACGTAATGTGCGTTAAACCAGTGACGTCTGGCAAATGCGGCATGAAGATTGCGACAGCTGTTCGCCCATGCCCGCCCTTCCACCTCCCAGGCTCGACCGATGAAAACCTTCCACTGCAATCACTGCTCGCACCTCGTGTTCTATGAAAACGTGCGTTGCGAGCGTTGCGAGTCATTGCTCGGCTATGTACCTGAACTGGCGGAAATCAGCGCGTTCGAAGATGCCGGCGAAGGACGCTGGCGCAGCCTGCATCCGGGCGCCGAAGGTGCGCTGTTCCGCCAATGCCACAACTACGCCGTCGAAAACGTCTGCAACTGGATGATCCCCGCCGACTCGCCGGACGTACTGTGCCGCGCCTGCCAGTTGACCTTGACGATTCCGAATCTGAGCGCGCCGGACAATCGGCTCTACTGGTATCGGCTGGAAATGGCCAAACGTCGCCTGCTATACACACTGGCCGAACTCGGTCTCGACGTGAAGTCGCGCCAGGCCGACCCGGAACATGGCCTCGCCTTCGAATTCCTCGAGGACGGCGGCGACGGTTCGCGCGTCATGACCGGCCATGATAACGGCCTGATCACGCTGAACATCGCCGAAGCCGACGACGCCTACCGCGAGAAAGTCCGCACCGCGATGGGCGAGCCGTACCGGACCTTGCTCGGCCACTTCCGGCACGAGACCGGGCACTACTACTTCAGCCAGCTCGTCGAGAACAACCCGCGCTGGCTCGAACCGTTCCGCAAACTGTTCGGCGACGAAAGCATCGACTATGGCGAGGCGTTGAACGCCTACTATCGGGACGGCGCGCCGGCCGACTGGCAGGCGTCGTTTATTAGCGCGTATGCCACGATGCATCCTTGGGAAGATTGGGCCGAGACGTGGGCGCATTACATGCTGATCGTCGACGTGCTGGATACGTCGACCTCGTACGGCGTTGCGCTGCTGCCCGACGATCCGAGCGAGCCGACGCTGACCGATCGCACGCCGGTGGAAGACGCCAGCTTCGAGAATCTGATGAAGCGCTGGTTTCCGCTCACCTATGCGCTGAACAGCCTGAACCGGAGTCTCGGCATGCCGGACGGCTATCCGTTCACGCTCGCCGCGCCGGTGGTGGAGAAGTTGCGTTTCGTGCATCGCGTGATCGAGGCGGCCGGCGACAAATCCGTGCCGCGCGAAGCGGCAACGCCGCCGGGGCAGGCCGCAGCATCGCAGGCGCCGGCACAACCGGTGGATGCGCCGCCGCAGTTAGAACCAGTGGCATCCGAGCCACCGTTGCAGCCGGAGCCCGCCGCGGTCCAACCGACCCCGGCAAAGCGGGCCACGCGGCGGCGCTAGGCGCGCTCTCGCACCGCATCGGCTCAAAGGCCTCTTCAAAAGCCCTTCTCAAAATAAGACTCTTCCTAGATGCATCCCGGTCGAATTCTTTGACAATCGGATTCCGCTGGCGACACCCGCAGTCGGTGGACATCGCCCGCACTCGGCACGACGCGCGTCCCATCACGCATCGCGCCCCGCAGTGGGTCTCACGCCCCGTCGCCCGCCTTCCTGTCATTGAACACGACGCGCATGCGGAACACCGCATGCCGTTCACTCTCGACCGTCACCATGAGCACAGAATTCTCCCTCGATCGATTCGAATCCCAGATCCAGTCCCGTGACTACGATGCCGCGCACGAGGAGTTCTGCGCGCTGCTCAAAACGCTTTGCGAAAAGCGCGGCACGCTCGGCAGCGAACGCTTTGCCCGTAGCAGCCCGAACTCGCCCGGCGACGAAGCGTCGCAGCGCACCTTGCAGCGCATCGCCGATGGATTCACCGCGCTGTTTTCGGCGCCCGAGTACACGCTCGCCGCGGATAAGATGAACATCCTGTTTTGGGGGCGGCCATGGATCAACATGATCTTCGCCGTGTCGTCGTATGGATCGACCGATCACATCGTCCGCACGCTGCTCGACGCCGCGCACGACAACAACGACAACAACGCCACGCGCGACGTATTGACCCGCAAGCAACTGGTGCTCTACACGTCGGGTTCGCAATACGATATCGATTTCGCGGATCTTCATCGATGTGACCCGGTGCTCGCGACCAGCCTCGGCGTTTCTATCGTCAGCGCGGCCGTGCACATCTCGCCCGCCGCGCACGAAAAACGCGAGCGGCTGCTCGGCTGGTTGCCGGGCGCGCTGGAGAGTATCGAAGACCTCGACGACTTGCCGACCGCCGCCGTGTGCGGCGCTTACATGCATTGCAGCTATTCCAGCTCGCCCGATCGGCATGCGATCAAGCGCAGCATCAACAAGCTGGTTCGCAAAAAACTGGCGACGCTCGGCCTGCTGGACCATGAAGCCAACGTCGCACGCACGCCGGCCAAACGGCACGATAAGAACCGCAAGCCGGTGATGCTGGTGGTTCTCGAATGGTTCACTGGCGGCCACTCGATCTACCGCACCCATTCACGCACAATGCGCGCCGCGCGCGAGCATTTCGAAGTCGTCGCGTTCGGCGAGGCGCAGCATGTGGACGAAACAGGGCGTGCGACTTTCGATCGCTTCGTCGAATTCGAGCATCCGGAATACATCGGCGACTGTATCCGCCAGATCCAGGCATTCGCCGCGCGCGAGCAACCGGACGTGCTCTATATGCCGAGTGTCGGCATGTTCTCGCACACGATCTTTCTGTCGAACCTGCGCGTCGCGCCACTGCAGATCGCGGGTCTCGGTCATCCGGCAACGATGCACGCGGCGCATATGGACTACGTGAGCGTCGAAGAAGATTTCGTCGGCGACCCGGCGTGCTTCAGCGAAAAAATGATGCGTTTGCCGAAGGATGGCCAACCGTACGTGCCGTCGAAACTGCTCACCGAAATCGTGCCGTCAATTCCGGCGCGAGGCGACATCGTCAACATCGGGGTGACGGCCAGTGCGATGAAGATCAATCCGCACTTTCTCGAAACCTGCAAGGCGATCGTTCACACCGCTCGTGTGCCGGTCAAATTCCATTTCATGACATGCTGGAGCGAAGGCATCGATCTGGCGTACGTCAGAAAGTCGATTCACGCGACGCTGCCGCAATCGAGCGTGGACGTGTACGGTTCGCTCGACTACCCGACGTATCTGAAAGTCCTCAACACGATGGACATGTTCGTTAGCCCGTTCCCGTTCGGCAACACCAACGGCATCGTCGATTCGTTCACCATGGGCCTGCCCGGTGTCAATCTGTGCGGGCGCGAAGTATTCGAGCATATCGACAGCGGCCTGTTCGGGCGCGCCGGCTTGCCGTCGTGGCTGACGGCCCACTCGACCGACGAGTACGTGCGCGCCGCCGCGCGGCTCGCCGAGCAGCACGATGAGCGGGAGGCGCTGCGCCGGCGCCTGATCGACGGGAAAGCCGTCGAGCGTATCTTCGCGGGACGTCCCGAGGCGTTCGGCGAGGCCGTGTTGGCGGTGCTCAACAGTCTCGACAAGACGTAACGACGAATCCCTTATCAACTGACGGGCCGCGACGGAACATGTCCCGTCGCGGCCCGTTTTCATATCTGACGAGTCTCGCCAAAGCGCTCGCCAAAAAGCGCAGACCAGACAAGCTGTCTTCCGAACTCAATACGCGACGTAAGGCCCCGTACCGCCAGGTGTCGCCTGCTGCTCGACGGCGGCATACACATTGCGACCGTAGAAGAACGGCAAACCCCAATCGAAGATCGTGGACTGAACGAACGCCGGTCCCGCCAGCAGCGGCAGCGCCGAATCGCCGCTATAGGTCTGTGCAATCGTCGTAGCATTGCCGACGCTGAAATTCACCGCGCTCGTGGTCCCGTTCACCCCCTGGATCATCGCGCTCATTTGCGCGGTCGACACCGGGCAGTAGTACGAATTATTCGGGCTCGCGCATACCGGCAAAGAGCTGGTCTGAAAGAACAGGCCGGTCGAACCGCTGTCCAGAATGCTGCGCGAATAGGTCGTGCCGTTCTGCACGGTGGTAAAGGTGCCGTTCGACGGACTCACGCCGATCACCTGCGCGCCGCCCAACGTATTGTTGGTCTGCGTGCCGATGCCGAACACCAGTTGCCCCGTGACCGACTGCGCGGCACCCGAGACCGTCGGCAGGCTCAGCATCGAACCGTTGTTGTCGGTGGCGAAATACGGAATCGGATTGGCGACCTGGAGTTCTTCGGCAAGCGGAATCGACGTGCATGTCGTACCGTTGCAGCCGTAATACGTGCCGGCCAGCGCCTGCTGCACGCAGTTCGCGCCGCAGTCGTGCTTGAACACGCCGATGCCGAGAATGCCGTTGGCCTGCAACGCGGCCGGCGTGTTACGCGATGCGCCGACGCTCGCGCAATCGGCCGGCAGTGAAGCGTAGTTCGGGTCGATCACCTGGATCGGCAGCGAGGCGGCTTTTTCACCGGCAATCTGCAAATCAGCGAGCTTCACCGCGCCCCACGTGTAACCGTCGAAGAACTGCATGCATTCGGCGACCTGATTGCCCGCGGCGTCCTTCTGTTGCGGCAGGGTCATTGTCGCGGGCAACTGGGAAGCAAAGATGCGCACGCCCCACGACCCGGTATCGACCAGTATGTGGTCGATGGTTTGGCATTGAGCCGTACCCGGCGCACAAATCGTGAGGCTGACGAACGGCATGTTCGGCACGTCGCTCACGCCGGAGTCGACCGTCACGCGCACCGCGTTCGCGGCCAGCACTTGCGACGACGGCGCGGTGTTGATCACGGTGGGACCGGCCGAATTCGAACTGCTGGAATTGGCCGTGCTGCTGGAACCGCCGCCCCCGCCGCCGCAAGCACTGACGAGCAGTGCAAGCAGCGCCGCGCACAGCAGGATCCTGAAGGAAGACATATGACGCATGATCCGCACCGTTATTGAATGACGCCGACATCGACGCCCGCAGGCACCGCTGGCGGCAAATACGCGTGGCCGGCGAACGCGCGAAGATGCCCGCCGGAGTAGACCACCAGATCGCCGCTGGAGAGAGCGAGTGGCGTGCCGCGACGCGTCGCGGCGGCGACGACGTAGGCGTCGAACGACGTCCCCAGCATGGATTTCAGATCCGGCAACGTGGGGCCTTCCCATGCGACACCGAACACGATGCCGTTGGGCGCGACGTACTCGCGCACCAGCGTGCCGGACGGCAGAGTCATCAGATGGACCGAATACGCGCTTTGCGTAGTCGCCGTGTGAGCCACTGCGCGCAAGCGGGATTGATCGCTGTCGACAGTGCTTACGTTCTGGCCGAGCGTCGCGTGCGCGGCAAACGACAGCGCGCAGCTTGCCCCGAGCATTGCGCGAGCAATGCGGGAATAGAGCATCGGTTTCAAGAGAATTCCTTCGAGGTGAAACGCTCACGACCACGCGTCCAGCCGGTCACGAACGGGAAACTAGGGGCGCACGCTTCGCCGGTGGTGCTGGTGTTGCATTCACACTGGTTGAGCTGCGTGCTGCGTGAATGCGTCTACGGAGTGGTGGCGCGAAACTTTAGGCATCGCGGTGAGGCGCTGCAATCGTTTGCGCAACGATTTAAACCTTTCTCCCGCGCGGCAACGTTCGAGTCTGTTTGATGTTTCGGGACCAGATCACCAAGTGACGGCGCTTGAGCGCCTGTTTTCGTTGCACGGCTCGTTTAAAGCAAACGACAGTGCACATTGTCCGCATCGCGCGCAGAAAAAAATTCATGCGCGCAGCATTGCGGGATCGATGTAAGTGAACGCTGAAAAAAACGCCAGGAAGGCCCGTTTTCCTCTGACGATAGGACGCGTCAAAAGACCGGTCGCGTGAGGACGAAGCGGCGACGCCATCGCACTTCGCAAAACAAAAAAATGCCGCGGATGACTCGAAAGTCAACCACGGCATCGGTCGTTCGAACGTGACGCATCTGGCTCGATCGATTCCGCAGAGTCGATCGATTCGACGCGCAGCGCCCGCTACTTTTTGTGCTGCTGCAGGAGCGATTTAAGCTCCTCGACATTCTCTTCTACGCGTTTTGCGATCACCGCATACGACTCGGCTTGCGTCTGATAGGCCGCTTGCGCCAGTTGTTGCATATCGGCAAGCGACTTGTGCAGGCTCTGCTGGATCAACTCGGCCGCCTTGCCCGAAGGCGCGGCGCCGCCGGCCGATAACTGGCCCGTCAGCGACTGCAATTCGCTCAGGGTCGTGCGCAACATGTCAGCCTGCTTCTGCGCGAGCGACTGCATCCCCTGGAAAGCCGTCTGATTCGCCTGAACCAGTGCTTCCATGTCCTTGCGTCGCGCTTCCATGATGGCGGGTACGTCGAAGCCGGGGAGCTTGAACTGCTCCAGCATTTTGGTGAAATCGCCAAACGGATTGGCGGCGTCAGGTCGGTCCATGCGAAATCCTCCTTAACGGTTGAGTACCCGCCGGCGGTGCATCGCCGCGTTGTGTTTCCGTGACGCATGCACCAGCGGCTTCGCGTGCGCCACGCGTCCCATAGAAGCACGCGGCTTCTGGGGT
The DNA here is from genome assembly GCF_059567925.1 of Paraburkholderia sp. BGA-UO-ETr-F21. Lineage (NCBI taxonomy): Bacteria > Pseudomonadati > Pseudomonadota > Betaproteobacteria > Burkholderiales > Burkholderiaceae > Paraburkholderia > Paraburkholderia sp. BGA-UO-ETr-F21. The sequence goes on from NZ_JCAQOY010000007.1 coordinate 176,687, forward strand.
CGGACGGCACATCGCTTCAATCATGCGCCATCCGGAAACAATGCGCCAGCGGGCGCACCCTGGACGCGCGCCGTCGGCGGGAGTTGAAGGGCATCGGCCACGCTGCACGGCCGGCCCGATAACCGGCGAAGCGGCGCTTTGCACGCGGGCATTTTTTCCGTCAGTCAGCGGCCGTGCGGCAACTCCCGCATCCGGTCCGCGACTGGAAGCGTTCCCGCCAGCAAGCTGCCCAGCCATTCAGCATGTTGCGTTGGCTTTCCCACATTGCCGCTTCTTTGGCCACTGTTCATCTTCCGTCAGGTGATTAGGATATGAGCACTGCAAACGCTGGTGTCCTGGTGAAGAATGCGCTATCCGCTGAACATGGCAGTCGCCGCCTTCCTGCTGATTTTTGTCCTTGGCTGCATCATCAAACTCGCCTTGAGCTGACGCCCGATACTCGCGGCGCCGCACGCGCCATTGCATGACTTCACGGCGCTGACCAGCGCGGTCGATCCTCACCCCACCCCCTCTTTTCCTGCCACGTCCAATAACGCTTGCGACGCGCGAAAGCCCCGCGCGGCGCCTCTTGCCGCCGTGACACAGGACGAAATAATTGTTGGATGGAGTTCGGGAAGTGACTCACCCATACTTCGTTACGCTGCCGGTGCGGATGAAACAGAACGCATGAGATCAAGGGTGCTTCACGTGCGAGACGACTCGCCGATGATCAACGATCCTACGGTTGCCCGATCATCGGAAGAACGGCTCGACCATACCGGCACCGCGTGCCGACGACAGGATGAACATGTTGACTTCAGTGAAATTCCTCAAAAGAAATGCCACCCGTTTTGCCTGCATGGCGATGGTCTGCTGCGGCGCTCTGCTGACCGGCTGCGCGAGCGGCAGCATCGACCATGCAAGCGAGACGAACACGCCGGTCCATGTGCGGCCGGACAACATTTATGTCTACACTTTCGACGCCAGCCCCGACCAGGTCAAACTGGATGGCGGCATGATGCAGAAAGTGAAGACGCAACTCGAAGGTTCGTCCGCTGCGCAAAAGCAGGCCGCGGACGCCGCCGCAGTCCGCGAGCAGGTCGCCAACGAAATCGTGCATCAATTGCAATCGATGGGTCTGCGTGCGATCCGCTCCGACGTTCCCGCGCCAGCCGATCAGAACGTGCTGCTCGTGCAAGGCAGCTTCGATACGATCGACTCGGGCAACCGTCGCCGCCGCATGCTGATCGGCCTCGGTGCGGGCAAGAGCGAAGTGACGAGTTCGGTGCAGATTCTGTATAAGCCCGCGGGCGGTGCGCCGCGACTGGTGCAAACCTTCAATGCCAACGCGGACAGCGGCAAGGCGCCGGGCATGGTCGAGACGGCGGGTGTGGGTGCGGCGGCCGGCAGTATCGCGACTTCGGCGGCGGCGGGTGGCGGCTTGCATGCCGTAACCGAAACCCAACGCGCCGGTGTGTCGGCGGACGCGAAGCGCCTCGCGGACGCCGTCGCCAAACAGATCGGTGAGATTGGCGTGAGCGGCGGCTGGCTCTCGACCGCACACACGCAAGGCTGATAACCGCTTATCCCTGTGTACTGAAAATAATGCTAACGGCCAGCGGCAGAGTGACTTCGATTTCACTCTGCCGCGCGCTTTCAGGCTTTCGTATAGCGCAACCAGACAGCGTCGTGTTCCGTCTTTTCAACGGACGTGAGTTTCAGATAGGCGGGCGCTTGCCACTTCTGCATCGCCACTTCGAACGAAGAAGGATGTTCGCTGCGGCCGTCCACCAGCGGCAGAATCAACACGCTCACTTCGTCGACCAGACCCGCGTTCACGAACGCCCCGCTCACGTGCGAACCGCCCTCCACGATCAGCTTTTTCACGCCGAGTTCGCGCGCCAGTGTCTGCACCACCGCGTCGAGATCGAGCTCGGACTCGCCACCGAAAACGTATGAGACGCCGATCGATTGCAGGTAAGCGAGGTAGTCGTCGGCGACCTGCTCGGTCAGTACTTCGATCACGTGCGACTTGAGCGCGGTGTTGCTCTTCCACGCCACGCGCCCCTGCGGATCGATTGATATCGCGTATTGATCCGCTTTGCGCTCGACGAAGTGATCGGTGCGCGGCACCGGGCCCCTGGCGAGCCCCTTCGGATAGTCCTCGCCGTGCGAAATTTCCTGCATGGTCACTCGCCCGCAAATCCAACCGTCGGCTTCAAAAGTGGCGGCGGTGTTTTCGTACAGGTCGGACGCATAGTCGAGGTGCCAGCCGTCGGTCAAACTGCGCCCGTCGAGCGAGGACATCATGTGCGCGACGATATAGGGTTTCATGCGTGAAGCCTCCGTGTCAGGTCAATGAGAAGACCTTGCAGCAAGAGGCATTCCGCAAATCCTGCCCTGTATCAGTAGATGCCGCGGCGATGCGGCGCGTGGCGAGCCTCGGCCATGCTGCGCAGCGACTCCAGCCCGCGGCTGATCCAGGTTTTGACCGTACCGATCGGCGCGTCCAGCGTGTGCGCGATTTCCGATTGCGACTGCCCGCGAAAATAGGCGAGCGCAATCGCCTGGCGCTGAACCGGCGTCAATCGGCCCAGGTAGGACGACAGGCGCTCGGCGTCGAGCGAAAACTCGTGCGAGAGGTCCGGCTCGGCCTCGCCCGCGGCAATGCGTTCGTCCAGTTCTTCGACGTATACGCCCCCGTAGGGATTGCGCCGCAAGTAATCGAGCGCCTGGTTCTTCACGATGCTCGACATCCAGGTAGACGGCGAGGCCTTGCCGGGATCGTATGAGCCTGCGAAGCGCCAGATCTTGATGAAGCCGTCCTGCAGCACTTCTTCCGCGGATTCGCTGGTGCGGGTCACGCGCACGGCGAGGCCGAAAAGCGACGGCGCGGACGTCCGGTAGAGCGTCTCGAACGCTCTCGCGTCGCGCCGTGAAACACGCTCGAGGAGCGCCGCGAGATGCGCGCTCTTTTCGTCCAGTGCGGGCGCGCTGACGGTCGCGTCCGTCGAAGCATCATGTGACATGGCACATCCTCCGAAACGGTGTGCGCGTGCTAGTCCTGAACGGCTTGCGGCGGCTGCGCGCCGGCAAACCAGCCTTCTTCCCGCGCGACTCGCTCGAGCGCCGCTTCAACCATCGCGCAAGCCCGGTTGCTGACGTCGCCCAGATAGCGGTGCAACGCGGCGTCCTGCGCCGAGCGCGACGTACACGCGTCGCTGTAGCGCTCGAACGCCGACAGTTTCATGACCAGTTCTGCCAGGTGGCGCGGACATTCGCACGAAATCGTCGAAGAACGGCTGGCAATGGCTTCCAGTTCGCGGTCGTCGTAGCGACGGCGCACGCGCGCCCAAACGGCGTCGTCGCCGGTGCGCTCCTGAATGCGGGTTCGTTCGCAGAGGTCCCCGAGCATCTGACGGAATTCCGTCCGGCTGTCGGGCTCGCGATAGAGACGCACGCCCGCCACGCGCAAAATCTCCGCCGCCGGGCCGGTGCCGAAGCCGTAGACGACCGCGATCGCTTTCGCGCGGACCGCGTCGCCGAGCGCGATGATCTGCGACGCGACTTCCTCCTGCAATGAATCGACGCTGACGAGCAGTGCGTCGATCGGCTCGCGGCGCTCGTTGGTCGTACCGGCGCTGGCGAGATCGAGGTCGGCGAAAGTGACGAGTTCGTTCACGCCGTAAGGCCGCAAATCGACACCCGATGCTTCCAGTCGCTGCGCGAGGTTGCCGCCCACGAGAGCCAGCCGGAGATCGGCGGACTCGGCGAACGGCATGTCGGTCGCGCCGCCGCTTTCACGCCCGCTGCGCGCGGCCAGAAACTGCAGTTGCTCGCGATCGAGCCGCGCGATCGCGCCGATCGCGTGGCCGCGACTCACCAGCAGTTTGATCAGGCTGAGTCGCCTGACGTCGTCTTCCGTGTACAGACGCTGGCCTGACGCGGTTTTCGCCGGTCCGACCACGCCGTAACGACGCTCCCAGATCCGCAACGTCGTGACCGGCATTTTTGCCAAACGCGCCGCTTCGCCGCTTCTGTAACCCTGCTGACCCGTGGTTTGCTCGTCGGATGAAGTCACCATGACACCCTTGATGGTCCAATTGAAACAAGCATACGCGTATTTGAGCCATCTTGAAACGATTTATCGACTCATGACAATATCTTGAAACGGATTTTTGATGCACTTACTGGCATTTCCGCGTCGCTCGATTAGCCGCGACACGGAATACGGTGGCTGGTGAGGGGCGTGACGTGGATGGGGCGTGGTCTGCGCGGCGGACTGCCGAGTTGGGGCGCGGGCGGGCTGGCGACTTGCGACTGACTGGTGGACGGGTGGCGGATCGGACGGGCGGCGGAAAGGCGGAAAGGCGGAAAGGCGGAAAGGCGGAAAGGCGGAAAGGCGGAATATAGGTTATCCCGCCTGCCCCGGCACATGAACCGCCGGGGCAAACAGCACATCGATACGACGCGACGCGAAACAGAAACTCAGGCGACAGCGTAGCGTTCGAGCCAATGCGCGTAAGGCGCCGGCAGGGTCCACGACGCACGCTCGATACCTAGCTTCTTCGCCGCATGGTACGGCCAGTGCGGATCGGCCAGATGCGCGCGGCCGACCATCACCAGATCCAGTTGCCCGTTCTTCACCGAACGGTCCGCCAGTTCCGGCGTATCGATGCCCCATGCCGACGAAACCGGGATGCCGGCTTCGCGGCGCACACGTTCCGCGATCGGCGCGAGAAACGCCGGCGCCCACGGAATCGCCGCTTTCGGCGTGGAGAAGCCCACGCTGACGCTCAGCATGTCCAGCCCTTCGCGCTTGAAATTCTTCGCGAGTTCAATCGACTCCGCGAGAGTCTGCTCGTCGTGGCCGTCGTACTCGATCACGCCGAAACGCGCCGTCAACGGCAGATGCTCCGGCCACACCTTGCGCACCGCCGCCAGCGTTTCCAGCAGGAAGCGGCTGCGGTTGTCGAGACTGCCGCCGTAAGCGTCGTCACGCTGATTCGAGTGGGTCGAGAAAAAGCTCTGGCCGAGATAGCCATGCGCAAAATGCAGTTCGAGCCACTCGAAGCCCGCGTCACGCGCCCGCCTCGCGGCGGCGACGAAATCCTCGCGAACGCGCGCAATGTCGTCGAGCGTCATGGCCTTCGGCACCTTGGGCAAATTGCCGCCGAACGCGATTGCCGACGGTGCGATGGTTTGCCAGCCGCGGCTGTCATCGTCGGCGATGTGATCGTCGCCTTCCCACGGACGATTGGCGCTGGCTTTGCGGCCCGCATGGCCGATCTGGATGCCCGGCACCGAACCGGCCGCCTTGATCGACGCAACCACCGGCGCGAAAGCCTGTGCCTGCTCGTCAGTCCAGATACCGGCGCAGCCCGGCGTGATGCGGCCTTCAGGCGACACGGCCGTCGCCTCGACGATCACCAGCCCGGCGCCGCCGCGCGCAAGACCGGCCAGGTGGACGCGGTGCCAGTCGTTGATCAGGCCGTCCTCGGCCGTGTACTGGCACATCGGCGGAATGGCGATCCGGTTGCGCAGTGAAACGTCTTTGAGCTTGTACGGCTGAAACAAGGCGGACATTGTGCAAAACTCCTTTGGACTTGCTTGTACGGTAGTTCGATAAACATCGAATAACCAAGTATCTCAGAAACCTTTATCATTTGCAGGATGCGCACTTATAACCATCCCGCCGCTGAGGACTTCACGCTCGGACGGCTGTTTCATGCCTTGAGCGATCCGGTTCGCCTGGAGATCGTCCGCCGGCTGTCGTCGGTCGAAGAAGCCACTTGCGGCGAACTCGACGGGGGCCGCCCCAAATCGAGCGTGTCCCATCACTTCCGGATCCTGCGTGAGGCGGGCCTCGTGCGCACGCGCGTGGCCGGCACCGTGCATCAGAATTCGCTGCGGCGCGCGGAACTGGACAGCCGGTTTCCGGGCTTGATGGAGGCGATTCTCCGGCAGATCGTCGCGGAGCCGGCGTTGAGCGAGCCGGCTTGACCGGTTCGGGTTGACGCCTGTCGCTGAGGCCGGCCGGCTTCATACGGCGCCGTTACTGCCTCAAAGATCGTCCGCGGGTTTTCAAAGCGACGCGCGCACCGCGCCGGCCCAGCATCGCCCCTCCCGAAACCGCTCAACTAAAGCGCCTCGATCCGCCGCCGCTATTCGCGCCAGAACTTGCGCATCAGCGCCAGCAGCGCGCTCGGGGACGTGCCTTTTTGACAATAGCCGTCGAAATTGTGACGTGCCTTACCGGTTTCCTTGACGTGATCCTCATCGAGGGAAGTGAACGCGACAATGCCCAGACTGTGCGTCGGCAAATAACTGCGCAGAGCGCTCGCGGTTTCATAACCGTCGCGCTCCGGCATCATGATGTCGAGCACCACTACGTCGGGCACCCAGTCGCGCACGCAACGCAACGCCTGCTCGCAGCCGTTTGCGGCGCGGGCTTCGACGCCTTCGTAGGAGAGATAGGTGGCGAGCGCTTCGGCGGCGCCGACGTTGTCGTCCACGACCAGGACGCGCGGCACTTCGTGCAGTATCCGGATCTCGCGGGCGCTCCACCGTTGGCAAGTAGAGGAAGTTCGAGGCATATGCGGCAACTTGCGAAAAGAACTCCCTCGCCCAGCAAGCTGCGTACCATCAGACGACTCAGTCACCCGCGGATGTAACTGTCACGACGCGGGCGAGGCTGCCTCGATCGCGTCGCGCGCTGCTCCACCATCAGCCGCGCAGGCGTGCCTGAGCGTCGCCCCGAAACTCAGCCACAACACCAGCGAGCCGGTCGACACCGCGCCGAGCGCGATGAACGCGGCGGGATAACCGAAACGGTGCGCGAGAATCCCGCCCAAAGCCGGACTCAACGCAGCGCCGGCGGCCTGCACGGTCATCACCACGCCCTGCCCCACGTTCACGCGACCGCTGCCTTCCAGCAAGCGGACCACCAGCGCCGGCACCGCGACGCTCTGCAATCCCGCGCCGATGCCGTCGAGCGCTTGCACCGGCCACACGCCCCACGCGTGAATCACCGACGCGGCGATCAGCCCGCGTACCGGCAGTGCAAGGAAGGTCAGCAGGATCACCCACCAGTAGCCGCGCCAGCGGATCAGCCGGGTCGCCAGCATCGCGGCGGCGACCATCACGAGTTGCGCGATCACGATGGTCTGCGCGGTGAACGCGCTCGGCTCGCCCTGATGGGCGGCGACGATCGCGAGGCCGTAGAGCGGCAACATGGCCGCGTTGCCCAGGTGGAACAGGCCGAGCGCGGCGGCCAGCAGCAACAACGGCCGCGATTGCAACAGAACCCGCAAGCCGCTCGCCGGTGCGCCAGCAGCGGCAGGCTCGCTGACGGTCGCCTTTGCTTCGGCGCCCCGCGCGGCATCGTGATCGATCGCGTCAGCCGGAATCGACGACACGGCCACGATCGACAGCAGGCCGAACAGCGCGCTCAGCACGAACACCGCGCCGAAGCCGTAACGCCAGCCCAGCCAGCCGGACAGCGCCGCCGCGACGACATTGCCGCCATGATTGGCCACCTGGTTGCGGCCGAATTGCCGGTCGAAACCGTGCTGCCTGACCATGCCGAGCGTCATGCCGGCCAGCGCCGGGCCGATTGCCGCGCCGGTGATCGCGGTCGCCACCTGCGACGCCGCCACCATCCAGTAGCCGTGCGAGATCCACAGCAGGCCGGAAGCGAGCATGGTCATCAGCCCCGCGATCACGACGAGACTGCGCTTATGCCGCGTCGCATCCACCAGCGCGCCTGCCGGCGAAGTGGCGAGCATGCCGGCGATGCCGCCGATGGTCATGACCGTGCCGATCTGATCTGCGCCCCAGCCGCGCGCTTGCAGGAACACGCCGAGAAATGGTCCGATGCCCGCCTGCACGTCGGCCACGAAAAAATTCAGCGCTTCGAGCGCGCGCCGGCCTTTCACAACGCACCTCGTGCGGTGGACGCATTGCGTGCGACGCATGGTGAACGGCTCGACCGTATCGGCTTGATCATGGGGACGACTCCGTTGGCGAGAAATGCCGGGATGGCGGCCAGCCGTACGCAACTCATATGCCATTGGTGCACGCGCCGCCGCGAGTGGAGCATGCCGCTCGACGCTCCCCGGGCGCCGTCCGTTTCGTGGACAAACGCTGTCCAGCGGCGCAACAGATGACCAACCGCCGCCCCGTTCCATCGAAACGCGACTCGTCTGCCGCGCAACGCGCAACACAGGCTGAATTCTTGCTACTGTTTAGCTCCCATCCCTCCCGGCGCACTCATGACCGCAGTTCCCCGACGCTTATCGTTCGCCAGTCAGTTGGTGGTTTTCTGGTTGCTGGTCGCGATAATGTGCGCGGTCCTGATCGGGCTCGTCTGGTTCATGGCGCAGGCCAATCTCGGCCGCCAGATCGGGCTTGCGCGGCAGCAGGGGCTGGCCGGCTGCGAGACGATCGGGTCGCGCTACGACCTGTCGATCGACCGCACATCCCAGCCGCCCGCCGCGCCGCGCGCCGGTCAAACCGGGACTCTGCCCGCCGCCACGCCGCCCGTCCCGCTCGCCCCGCCGAACACGGACCTGATGCACGCGATCCTCGACATCGTGCTCGCGCAGATGGAGGGCGTGGAAGGCGGCTTCTGGCGGCCGGACAACGCGGCACGCGGCAGCTTCGATGCTTACGCGTTTCCGACCTATCAGGGCAGCGGCATCAAACGCGACATCCCCGATGCCGAGACGCCGCTGATCCTGCGCACGCTGCGCGCGGCGTCCACCAGCCGCGCGGCGGCATCCGATTTCGTCGAAGGCCAGCAGGACGCCGTGATCGTCACCGCCTGTCCGGTGCCGCATCGGGAAGGCCTCTTCGCCTGGACGCTGTCGCGCGTGCATCCACCGCTTGGGTCCTCGGGCAAGACGCTCGTCACGACGCTCGCGGTGCTGCTGGCGGTGATCGTCGGGATTGCGATCACGCTCGGCGTTCTGCTGCGTCGCTGGCGCGCCAACCTCGCGCGCATCGAAGCCAGCCTGAGCCGGCCCGCCGACTTGTTCACGCCGATCGCGCCGACGGGCGAGCCGGACCTCGACAAGATCGTCCAGGCGTTCAACGCCTATGGCGCGCGTGCCACGTCGTTGCAGCAGCAAGCCGGCGAACTGCATACGCAGCTCGCGGCCGCGGAACGCTTCGCGGCGATCGGCCGCTTCTCCGCGCAAATGGCGCACGAGATCCGCAATCCGATCGGCGCGATGCGGCTCAAGGCGGAAAACGCGCTGAACGGCGACGTCGAACGCAAACAGCGCGCCCTCGGCACGATCCTCGAACAGATTCAGCGCGTGGAGCGCCAGCTTTCCGGTCTGCTGGCGTTGACCCAGCCCGTGCGGATCGAAGCCCATAGTGTCGACTTGCGCCTATGGCTCGCCGAACGCGTGGAATGGCATCATGACGCGGCGGCGCGGGCCGGCATCGCACTGGCGCTGGCTTACGCGGACGGCCTTCCCGCGCAAGCTACTTTCGATGCCGATCAACTGGCGCGCGCGATCGATAATCTGATCCTCAACGCTCTGCGCCACACGCCATCCGGCGGCCATGTAACGCTGAGCGCGGCGCGCGCGGCCGACACGCTGCGAATCGAAGTCGCCGACGACGGTCCCGGCGTGCCTCCCGCCGAGCGCGAGCGCATCTTCGAGCCGTTCGTGACCGGCCACGTCGCCGGCTCGGGGCTCGGCCTTGCGGTGGTACGCGAGATCGCTGCCGCGCATGGCGGCAGCGCCTTTTACGAAGCGCGCGAGCGCGGAGCCTGTTTTGTGATCGAGATCCCATGGCGCACATCCTGATCGTCGACGACGACGACGCCTTCCGCGAAAGCCTGGCTGAAACGCTGGGCGACCTTGGCCATGTCGTCGCGCAAGCCGGCAGCGGCCACGACGCGCTCGCCGTGTTAGCAGGCAACGCGCGCGTGGACTGCATGTTTCTCGACATCAGAATGGCGGACCTGAGCGGCATCGAAGTACTCGAACGTCTGCGCGCGATGCCGGCGCGCGAGACATTGCCGGTAGTCGTGCTGACCGCCTTCGCCACCAGCGACAACACCATTCACGCGATGCGGCTCGGCGCCTTCGAGCACCTGACCAAGCCGGTGGGGCGCGACGCCATCGCATCCCTGCTCGGCAAGATCGAAGCCTCGAATCGCGGCTCGCCGGGCCCGGCATTGCCGCTGTCGCACGAGGAAACCGGCGACGCCGGCACGCCTCGCCTGCTGGGCAACAGCGAAGCGTTGCGCGACGCGCAAAAGCAGATCGGCCGCGCTGCCGCCACGGAGTCGACCGTTCTGATCACGGGCGAAACCGGCACCGGCAAGGAGGTCGCGGCACGCGTGCTGCACGATGCGTCGCGGCGCCGGCATGCGCCGTTCGTTGCGATCAACTGCGCGGCGATTCCCGCCGAACTTCTGGAGAGCGAACTATTCGGCCACGCCAAAGGCGCGTTCACGGGCGCGGTGACGCAGCGAGCCGGCCGCATCGCCGAGGCGAACGGCGGCACGCTGTTTCTCGACGAAATCGGCGACCTGCCGTTGCCGATGCAGGCCAAGCTGTTGCGCGTGATTCAGGAACGCACGCTCACGCCGGTCGGCAGCAACGCAAGCGTCGCTATCGACGTGCGGATCGTAGCCGCGACGCACCGCGACCTCGCAGCGGAAGTGGCGGCGCGCACCTTTCGCGAGGACCTGTTCTACCGGCTCAACGTGATTCCGATTCACCTGCCGCCGTTGCGAGATCGTCCCGACGACATTCTCCCGCTCGCCGCGCATTTTCTCGTAGCCGCCGCGCATCTTGCCGGTCCGGCGCGGACCTTGAGCGGCGATGCCGAGCGGCGGCTTCTCGCCTATGCATGGCCCGGCAACGTCCGCGAGTTGAAGAACGCGATGGAGCGAGTCGCCGCACTCGCGCGCGGTCCGCTCGTCACCGCGGACGATCTGGCTTTTCTCAATGCGCCGCGCGCCGGCGTGAGCGAGATTCCGACCGCGCTGCTCGATTTGCCGCTGCCGCAGGCGATCGAATGGCTGGAGCGCGCCGCGATCGAACGCGCATTGCAGCAGACCGTGGGCAATCGCGCTGAGGCGGCGCGCCGCCTCGGCATCAGCCGTCAGTCGCTCTATACGAAGATCGCCGCCTACAAGCTCGGCTGAAGCGCTCGCCGGTGTCCAGCCGGCTGACACCGGCTGTCCAGCGAGACGACGGCAACGCTGGCATGGCACAGCGCAAAGCCTTATGCAACAAGCCTTAGCGGCATGGCACAGTGGTTGCGAATACTCCTGTACGACATTGCAGTCGAAGGAGCCAACGATGAACCATCTCAACCCGATCGCGCGCGCAGCGGCCGCGCTCGCTGTCATTGCGGCGACCGCAGCTTGCGCTGCCCAACCCGTGCCGCGAGCCCAGGACGGTGCGCCGATGCCGCCACCCGCGCCGAGATCCGACGCACCGATGCCGCCACCCGCGCCTGCCGCCGACGCACCCATGCCACCGCCACCACTCGCCGGCCCGCGTGATGGCGTTCCCACAACAGTAAGCGGCGTAGTGCGGCGTTTCGTGATCAATCCGGAGGGCGATGTCGACGGCATGCTGCTCGCTGACAACACGCTCGTCCGGTTCCCGCCGCATCTGGGCACTCAGGTGGCTGCCGCGATCGCGCCCGGCGCGAGCGTCAATGTGAATGGCTTCGCGCAGGCGAGCGGAACGCTGCGCGCCGGCCAGATCGCCGACACGAAAAGCGGCCGCAGCATTGTCGATCAACCGCCGCCGCCCGATGCGCAACGGCTGCCGAAATCGCTCGCCGGTGTCGGACTGGTGAAGCTCGACGCCGCGGGCCGCGTGCTGCGCGTCACCAGCGCGCCGCGCGGCGAGCCCGACGGTGTGCTTCTCATCGACGGTACGGTCATCAAGCTCACGCCGGCCGCGGCCGCGCGATTCACGAACCTGTTGCAACCGGGCGCAATGGTCGCGGCGCAAGGCTATGGCACACGTAATCGCTACGGTGAATCGCTGCAGGCGACCGCGTTCGGTACGCCGGGCAATCTCACGGTGCTTTACGGCGACCTGCCCAGGTAATCCCAATCCATCATTCGAACGAGGAGCTTCACCATGCATTGGATCGATCCCGCCTGCCTGCCCGAAACGCGCGGCAAAGTCGTGCTGTTTCTGCTCAACCCGCACGGCGATGCCGACGGCTTCATTCTTCAGCACGCGGACGGTGTGCAACAACAGGTGCATTTTCCGCCGCATCTCGGCAAACAGATCACACGCCACGTCACACCGGGCGACACAGTGCGCGTACGCGGCGTGAAACCGCGCGGCGCCGATCTGATCGCCGCGGTCTCACTGACAACCCGGCAAGGCGCCGAGATCGTCGACGAAGGCCCCGCGCCTCACGATCATGGCCCGAAGCATGAACACGGCCACGAACACCACGGCGAACCGATGGACGTGCAAGGCGAAGTCATCATGCCGCTCTATGGGCCGAAGGGCGAACTGCGCGGCGCGCTGCTGGAAGACGGCACCTCGCTGCGTATGCCGCCGCATGCCGCCAGCGAACTCGTCGAGTATCTGACGCCGGGCGTGCATGTACAGGCGTGGGGGCGTGGCGTCACAAACAAGGATGGGTGCACGGTGGACGTTCACGACATCGCCGAACTGGTCGACGAAGTTGCCGGGCACGCAGGCCTCTAGAAACAGCATGCGTTTCGGCATGACTGCGATCCCGCCGTTAGCAGCGCGGGCTCGCAGTCTCACGCATCACGCACATCACGGATGGTCGTACATCGCATTCCAGTCCGCTTTGGAAACAGCCGGACGTCCCGCGTCCGACGAGCCGCTCGTGCTACCGCCGAAACCTGTCGCGGCATGACGTGCCGCCACCTTGGCTTCAGCGGCCTGAATATCGGCCGGATAGGTCGGATCTTCACCGCGCGCCGGGTTGTAACCCGCCTGCTCCAGTTCGATCAGTTCGGCGCGCACCTGCGCACGCGTGAGCGGCTGGTTCGATTGAGCGAACACGGCAACCGGCGCGGCAAGAGCAGCGGCAACTACAACGGCTTGAATAAGCGACTTCATGATGACTCTACCTCCAGACTTTGCTTTGTCCTGCTACGAACAACCCTGTTCGCAACTCGGTGATGACAGTCTAGAAAGGTGAGCCCTCGAGAGTAAGGGCCGCCAGTGGGGAGGATTGTTTCCGAATCTGGAGAAACGGTGGTGGGTCGAGTTTCGCGCCATGAGATCGGCGAATTTGCCGAAGGCCTGTATCCGCACTCCTCCGACAAGATCCGCGCGGCATGCGTGAAAACGGCGGCGTGCGTGAACGCGACGGCTGCCATACGAGGCCAGTCACGCCGACAGCACTATCGACGCGGGAAGATACACAGATGCGTCTTCACATACAGATTCGGATTGCCGCAGCGATGGCCCGCATAGTCGATCTGCTCGCCCGGCGCGAGATTCGGCGGCTCCGCCGTTTGTGTCGAGGTCGATATGCTCGCGGATGCCGGCGACTTGCCACTGTTACTCGCACATCCGGCGAGACTCGCGGCAAGGAAGGCCGCGAGGGAATACTTCAACGTGAATGCACGCATGTTTCGCCGCCCGGACGCTCGTGACAGAAGACGTGTCATCGTGCTCCACGAAGGTCGCCGCCAGTCTCACGCCGACATGACAAAAATCTCATGCGGGCCGCAGCAGTTATCACTGCTTCGATATGCCGGCACGTGACAGTTTTCTCATGTCGCGGTCACGATGGCACACCGCCTGCGATCCATACTGCGCTCATGGATCGCCGACCGGTGGTCATCACTAAGGAGGTTTTCAATATGAACGCCAAGCTCTACACCCTATGCGTCGTCGTCGTGACGATGATCGGCGCGGCCTCTCAGGTTGCGCAGGCACAAGGCAAGTCCCGCGCTCAGGTGAACCAGGAACTGGTTCAGGCTCAGCATGACGGTGTGATTCCAAACAGCAAGACCCAATATCCGCCCAGTGCCGACAGGATTGCCCGCAACAAGGAGTTGCACGCCATCACCTGGCATGCGGGCGAAACGACACCGCCGGTGGATCATCACGACAGCATCGCGGCCCGATAGCCGCGCGCGCCGCCGGGAGCAGTGACCCGGCGGCGCGTCTGATTGCGAGTGTGCCGCCGAACGCGTTCTCTCAATCCTTGCGCACGGCGCCGCGGGTCACCGGCATGCTCAGGTCGTGACGCCGGGGAAAACGCAACCAGAAGCGGGTTCGAACGTAGGGCTGGCTCTCGCACCCGCAGTGTCCCGCGTGACTGTTCATGATCGATTTCACGATCGCAAGACCAAGCCCCGTACCCGAGGCCGAGCCTTGCCGCGAAGGGTCGACACGATAAAACCGCTCGAAGATGCGCTTGAGATGATGCGCCTCGATACCAGGTCCCGAGTCCGACACGGTCAGCGTGGTTGAATTCGGCTCTTCCTTGCAGTCGATAGTGATGGTGCTGCCCTTCGGCGCCTGCACGAGCGCGTTCGACAGCAGATTGCTGAGCGCCCGTTGAAAGAGAAGCAGATCGGCATGCACCGTACCCTGCCCCGTCACCTCGATCCTCACCTGCGCGTCTTCGGCCATCGGCTCGTAATAGCCGGCGACGCGTTCGGCTTCCGCGGCTGCGTCGAGCGCGCGCAGGGACAAGGCCGCATCAGCCTGCTCCGAGCGCGCGAGGAACAGCATGTCCTCGATCATGCGCGACAGTCGTTGATACTCATCCACGCTCGATTCGATCACGTCGCGGTAGTCCTCCGCGGTCCGAGGTTGCGACAGCGCCACCTGAGCGGCGGCGAGCAGATTGGTTAGCGGCGTGCGCATATCGTGCGCCAGATTGGAGGAGAACTGACTGAGCCGGGTGAACGACTCGTCGAGCCGCGCCAGCATGCCGTTGAAGGCCTGCTCCAGCTCCTTCAATTCTCCCGACGCATCGAGTTCCGGCAAAGGCTGCGCGAGGCGGCTGGTCGACATCGCCTCCGCCTGGGCCGCCAGCCTGCGCAGCGGGAGCAAGCCCAGCGTGGCGATCCCGTAGGCGAACCCGGCGGCGAGAATCACACCGAACACTTCGATGATGACCGCCGTATAGGCGTGCGCCCGCAACAGCGCCCGGTCATTGGTTCTATCGTACTGAACGGCAATGCGCACCCACCGCCCCGTCGCGGCGTCGAGCGGCACCATGGCGACGAGGTAGCGAAGATTCAGGTCGGCGCGTGTCAGTTCGGTGCTGGCCTCGCTCGCGCGGGTTGCGAGAATCGGCGCGTACGACTGAAACCCAGGCGTGCTGACGAGGCGTTGGCCCGCCGTATCGTAGACAGCGATCGCCATGTTCTGGTGGCCGTGCAGCAAGTCGATCCACGTCTGTGCGTCGCGGACGATATCCTCGATGTTCTGACTGCCGGCCAGATGCGACTCCAGCGCCGCCAACGTGCCGGACATCAGCTCCGTCGAGGTGGACTCCAGGCGGCTGCGCAGCGCGCCATACAGCGCGAGGCCGCTCAACGCGAGAATGACCGATGTCGACAGAATGATCAGGACAGTCAGCCGCGACTGGAGCGTTCTTGACACCGCGCCTCTCATTAATTGCTACCGCCTCTGACTTCCAGCACGTATCCCATGCCTCTCACCGTATGAATGAGCTTGGGTTCATAGGCGTCGTCGACCTTGGAGCGCAGCCTCCTGATTGCCGAATCCACCACGTTCGTATCGCTGTTGAAGTTCATGTCCCACACCTGCGAGGCGATCGTCGCGCGGGGCAGGATCTCCCCTTCCTTGCGCATGAGCAGCCACAGCAGCGTGAACTCCTTCGCGGTCAGCAGGATCACGTCGCCCTGACGGGTCG
Organism: Paraburkholderia sp. BGA-UO-ETr-F21; assembly: GCF_059567925.1. Taxonomy (NCBI): domain Bacteria; kingdom Pseudomonadati; phylum Pseudomonadota; class Betaproteobacteria; order Burkholderiales; family Burkholderiaceae; genus Paraburkholderia; species Paraburkholderia sp. BGA-UO-ETr-F21. The sequence goes on from NZ_JCAQOY010000007.1 coordinate 192,548, forward strand.
CCTTGCGCCGCGTCAGGTCCAGTTCAAGATCGGCGACCTGCAGCGACATGGATTCCCGTGGCTTTCCGCGCCTGAGGATCGATCTGACGCGCGCCACCAGTTCGACGAAGTCGAACGGCTTCGCGAGATAGTCGTCGGCACCGAGTTCCAGCCCCTTGACGCGGTCCCCCACGTCGTCGCGTGCGGTGAGAAACAGCACCGGCGTGGACCGTGTGCGGCGAAGATTCTTCAGTAGCGTCCAGCCGTCCTGTCCCGGCAGCATCACGTCGAGGATCAGCAGGTCGTAGTCTTCCGACTCCGCCTGGTGCTGACCCGTGACGCCGTCTTCGGCCCAATCGACGACGTATCCCGCCTCCGACAAGCCTTTGCGAAGATAGGCGCCGGTCTTCGGCTCGTCTTCCACTAACAGAATCCGCATGCGAACCACCTCTAGAAAAAGCCAAGCCGGCGCAGTATCCGACCCGGCGTGGCTTGCGCCAGCCGGCTCACGGCAACGGCGCGCCACGACGACGCGTGAGCGGTTCGGTACAGCACGGGTAAAACCAGCAGTGTCAGCGCCGTGGACGACAGGATGCCGCCAATCACCACCGTTGCCAGAGGGCGCTGCACTTCCGAACCCGTGCCGGTTGCGAAGGCCATGGGCAAGAACCCGAGCGAGGCGACGAGGGCCGTCATCAAGACGGGCCGCAGACGCGTCACGGCGCCCTCACGAACCGCCGCGTCCAGCTCCACGCCCTGCTCCCGCAGATTTCTGATGAAGGCAATCATGACGAGCCCGTTCAGCACCGCGACGCCCGATAGCGCAATGAACCCGACCGCTGCGGTAATGGAAAGCGGAATGTCCCTTAACCAGAGCGACAGCACGCCGCCACTCAATGCAAATGGAATACCGGTGAAGACCAGCAAGCCATCCTTAACATTATTGAACATGATGAAGAGCAGGACAAACACCATGAAGAGCGACAGCGGCACGACCAGCTTCAGGCGCTCGCTCGCACTTTGCAACTGCTCGAACTGTCCGCCCCACGACAACCAGTAGCCCGCCGGCACCTGCACGTCCTGCCGTATCTGCTCGCGCGCATCCGCCACGAACGAGCCGACATCGCGGCCCCGGACATTCGCACTCACCACGACGCGCCGCTTGCCGTCTTCCCGGCTGATCTGGTTCGGACCCGGCGCGAGCTCGACCGTGGCCAGTTCGGCGAGCGGCACGTACGGCGCGTGGACGACGGGCACGCCACCGCCTGCCGCCGACGCGGACGACGGCGCAAACGGGAACGCAAACGGGAACGCAGACGGCAACGCAGACGGCAACGCAATCGGCAGCCGCTTGATCGCCGCGATGTCCGAACGCAGTTCGTCCGGCAACCGCACCACGATATCAAAGCGCCGGTCGCCCTGGAACAGCGTACCGGCCTTCTTGCCGCCCACCGCCGCCGCGACCGTGTCCTGAATGTCGCCGACCGTGACGCCATAGCGCGCCAATTTGTCGCGCTCGACGTTGATGGTCAGAACCGGCAAGCCTGTGGTTTGCTCCACCTTGACTTCGGCGGCGCCCGGCACTTTCTGCAATGCCGCCGCGATCTGCTCGCCCGTGCCGTTGAGCACCGCCATCTCGTCGCCAAAGAGCTTCACCGCCAAGTCGCTGCGCACCCCCGAGATCAATTCGTTAAAGCGAAGCTGAATGGGTTGAGAGAATTCATACGCATTCCCTGGCAGCTCTGCGAGCACCGCTTCGATCTCCTCCACCAGCTTCTCGCGCGGCTTGTTCGGATCGGGCCACTGGTCCGTCGGCTTGAGCATGATGTAGCCGTCCGACAGGTTGGGCGGCATCGGGTCCGCTGCGATTTCGGCCGTGCCCGTGCGGGCAAACACGCGTTCGATTTCCGGAAACCGTTGCTTCAACGTGTTCTCAATGGCCTTTTGCATGCTGACCGACTGGGAGAGACTCGTGCCCGGAATGCGCAGCGCGGCGACGGCGAGGTCGCCCTCGTTCAGACTCGGGACGAATTCGCTGCCAAGGCGCACCGCCAGCCCGGTACTCAACGTGACGATCACCACCGCGCCGACAAACACCCGTTTCGGACGCGTCATGAAGGCGGCGAGCAGCGGTTCGTTAGAGCCGCCTCGCCCAGCCCATCAAGCGGTTTTCCTTTTCTTCGACGCGCTTGCCGATAAACAGTGCAATAGCAGCAGGAATGAAGGTGACTGTCAACACCATCGCGGCGGCCAGCGCCATCACGACGGTGATCGCCATGGGGTGAAACATTTTCGCTTCAACGCCTGTGAGCGCGAAGATGGGCAAGTAGACCACCATGATGATCAGTTGACCGAATATCAACGCGCGCCTCGCTTCCTGCGACGCACCGAACACTTCGGCGAAACGCTCCTCGCGGGTCAGCGGCCGGCCGGCGAGCTTCTGCGCATGCGCGAGCCGCCTGACGCAGTTTTCCACGATCACCACCGCGCCGTCGACGATGATGCCGAAGTCGAGCGCGCCCAGGCTCATGAGGTTGGCACTCACCTTCGCGTTGACCATGCCGGTGAACGTGATCAGCATGGAAAGCGGAATGACGAGCGCTGTAATCAGCGCGGCGCGCAGGTTGCCGAGGAAAAGAAACAGCACGGCGATCACGAGCACCGCGCCTTCGAGCAGGTTCTTCTTCACCGTCTGCACCGCCTTCTCAACGAGAACGGTGCGGTCGTACACCGGAATCGCGCGCACACCCGCGGGCAGTGTGCGATTCACGTCGTCCATCCGGCTCGCGACGGCCTTCGAAACGGTGCGGCTGTTTTCTCCCATCAGCATGAATACGGTGCCGAGCACCACCTCTTCGCCGTTCGAGGTCGCGGCGCCCGTCCGCAATTCACGGCCGATATCCACCTGTCCGACATCCTTGATGCGAACCGGCACGCCGCCCACGTTGGTCAGTACGACATTGGAAATGTCGTCCACCGAGCGCGCCTGGCCTGGCACCCGCACGAGATACTGTTCACCGCGTTTTTCGATGTAGCCGGCGCCGACGTTGTCGTTGTTGCGCTCGAGCGAGCGCACCACGTCCGCCAGCGTCAAGCCATAGGACATGAGCTTGGCGGGATTCGGCGCGACCCGGAACTCCTTCACGAAACCGCCGATGGAATTCACCTCGGTGACACCCGGCACATTGCGCAGTTGTGGCTTGATGACCCAGTCCTGAAGCTCGCGCAGGTCCGCGGGCGTGTAACGGGTTCCGTCAGGCTTGACAGCCGACGCGTCAGCCTCGACTGTCCACAGATAGATCTCGCCGAGCCCCGTGGAAGTCGGACCCATTGCTGGCGTGGCTCCCGGCGGCAGCTTGTCTTTGGCTTCCTGAATCCTTTCGTTGACGAGCTGACGTGCGAAGTAAATGTCGGTGCCGTCCTCGAAGATCACGGTGACCTGCGACAGCCCATAGCGCGAGATGGAACGCGTCTGCGCCAGATTGGGAAGACCGGCCATCGCGGTCTCCACCGGGTACGTGATGCGTTGCTCGGCTTCGAGCGGCGAATAACCCGGCGCGGAGGTATTGATCTGAACCTGAACATTGGTAATGTCGGGCACGGCGTCGATAGGCAACTTCTGATAGCTGTACACGCCGACCGCCGCAACAGCGGCAATGGCCAGCATGACTAACCAACGGTGCGCGATGGCGAAGCGAATCAGTCTCTCGAACATGGAGATGGTCCTTTGGAACCGGGTGACGGGAGCGCGGCCTGCCCAGGGCGGGTGCGAGGCGCATCATGGCGTCAGGGCGTCAATGTCCCTCGACACTGCCTTTTCCGAGTTCAGCCTTGAGGACGAAACTGTTCGAAGCGGCGTACTTTTGACCCGGCCGAAGTCCGCTCACGACTTCGACGACCTTGTCGTCGCGGCGTCCGGTCTGAACGGTCTGAGCGACGAAGCCACCGCGCGATTGCACGAAAACGGCGGGCGAGCCGTCGATGTCTTGCAACGCATCGGCCGCCACGGCAAGCGGCACGCTTTGCCGGCCGGCGTCCACCGACACATTGACGAACATGCCCGGCCGCCACGCTCCGTCGGGATTGGGCAGTACCACGCGCGCCGGCGCGGTACGGGTTTGCTCGCCGAGCAGCGCGCCGACATAGGCCACCGGACCGCTCGATGTCGACTCGAATGCGGTGGCGCTGACGGTGGCGTCGCGACCGACGCGCACATCGTTCAAACGCTGGGCCGGCACCGCCATCTCGGCCCACACGGAGGAGAGGTCGGACAGAACGAAGAGCCTGGCGTCCGCCGCGATCGCTTCGCCGGGCGTCGCATGCTTTTCGACTACGGTGCCGGCAAACGGCGCGCGCAACTCGTAGCGATTCAATGCGTCCGCCGACGCCGGCGCATTCAGCGCGGCGAGTTTCGCGCGGGCGTTCTGCGTGGCGATCTCGGCTTCGCGCAATTGCACCTGCGCCTGCAGATAGTCCTGCTCGGCCGAGATACGCTCTTGCCACAAGGTCTTTTCGCGTGCGTACGAAGTTCTCGCCGCGGCAAGTCGGCGCTCCGCGCTGAGCAGCTCACTTCTGCGATCGGCAAGATCGGTGCTGGCAATGACCGCCAGCACTTGCCCTCGCACGACTTGCTCGCCGGTCGACACACCCACCCGTTCCACGATGCCCGCCACACGCGGCACGACGTGGGCGGTGCGATCCTCGTTGAAGCGGATTTCGCCGGGCAGCTGGAATGTCGTGAGAATCTGGGCAGGACCGACTTCGCCGAGGCGAATCTGGGCCGCCTCGATTTGCGCCGCACTGAGCGCGATCGCGCCATCGGCCTGGGAAAAAACGAACGACGCGGATTGCCCGCGCCACTTCAGGTCGATGGTTGCGTCGAATACGTGAGGCTTGCCGATCGGTTCGGCGGAGGTCCACTTCTGGCCTGCCGGCACGAACGGGAGTGGCAGCTTCGAGCCGTCGTAGCGAGTGATGGAGCCCGACACGGCGACGCCTTTGTGCGCCGGCTGGCCGTCGATAAGAGGATAGACGACGAGGCGCGCGTCCCCCGGCTTCTCGGAGAGCACGATTTCGACGGATAGTGCGCCGTTGCCGAGAACCGTGCCTCCGTTGCGGCCGGGCGAAGCCTGCGCTGCCGCTGAAGTGTGCGCGGCCCCCGAAGCGCCTTCAGCATTCGACGACTCGCGCGTCAACGCGAAGGCGGCGAGCGCGATGCTCACACTGCCGAAGGTCGCCACAATGGCGATGATGAGTTTTCTGCGCGGCATGACAAGTCCTTCACGGTAAGCGTGGCGATGGGTCCGCGGTGTTGCGCGAGGAGACGTCGGCGAGCGGCACGCCGACAATCCGGCCGATGTCGGCGTAGGCAAAGTGCGCGTCGGCCAGTGCCTGCACGTATTGCGACTGGCTCTGGAACAACGTGCGCTGCGCGTCCAGCACATCCAGAAAGGCGAACTTGCCGAGTTCGTAGCCGCGCGACATTGCGTCGAGCGCCTCACGCGCGGCTGGCAGCACGTCGGTTTTCAGGCGCCGTGCTTCCAGATTCGATCTCTCGTAGTTGGCGTAGGCCTGCGTCAGCTCCAGCTGCAAGCGGGCGGTTTCGCTGTCGAAGTCGGCGCTCGCCTTCCCGGCTTTGTGAACCGATTCGAGCAGCGCGCCTTTGTTGGTGTCGAAAATCGGAAGCGGAATCGACACGCCGACCACCGCCTGGTTGCCGGGAACGCCGCCCGTGACGACGCGCTTCATGCCCACGCTGAACGTGACATCGGGGATGCGCTTTGCGCGCTCCACGGAAATCGCGGCGTTGGCCCGCAGCGTCTCCGCCTTTGCGGCGCGCGCAAGCGGCGCGTCGGACAGGTGAGGCAGGAGTTGCGAAAGCGCCCCGATCGCCGGCACGCTTTCAATGTCGCCACTCACCGGGCGTCCTCGCACGAGCGGGCTGCCCGTCACGTTCGCGAGCTTCTCCGCTGCGATCGTCAGCCGCGTGGCGGCGTTGGCCTGTTCGATCTGCACGCCGGTCGCGGCGACCCGCGCCTTCGTCGCCTCCACCGGCGACACCTTGCCGGCCCGCGCGCGTTTTTCCGCCAGTTCCGCCGAGCGCGCCGCGATTTCGGCGGACTCCTGCGCGACCCGCAGCTGACGTTGAGCCGCGAGCAATCCGTAAAACGCGGCGATGACGTCCGCGCGCAGGGCCGCGCCGCGCGCGTCGAGCGATGCCAGCGCCACTTCGCGCCCATAGGACGCGACGTCGAGCCGAGCCTGACGCTTGCCGCCGAGTTCGACGGTCTGGTTGAACAGCGCCGTCGATGTGCGATCGGTGCCGCCGAACCCCTCCTGCAGCAGCGAGATCTGTGGGTTGGGCCGGGCGCCCGCCTGCATGAACGTCCCGCTCGACGCATCCGCGTCGGCGCGCGCGCCGCGAAGCAACGGGTTGTTCCCGGCCGCGATCCCGAGCGCCTCGTCGAGCGGCAAGGCGGGGCTCTCGCGCGCCGCGGCCTGGGCAGTCGACGGCGCAGGTGGACTGGGCGGCGCAAGGGATGTTGCCGGCTCTCCGTAAGCCGTGCTCACCGCAGCAAGCGCAAGAACGGCAGCAAGGTGACGCGTGAGCATAGGTAGGTGAACCGTTGACCAGGTGCGACCGATGCTACGGCGCTGCCGCAGTGCCAACATGGTGGAAAAATGAGATTTTTGTCATCTTCGGGGCTGCCCGGACGGCCGCACCCTGATAATTACCCCACCCTCCCCAACCCAGCCCAGCTTATGGAGCCCCAATGAATCAACCCATCGCACAGCCCGCCCCATCCACCGTTCGCCGTGTCGCGTTTCTCGGCCTCGGCGTAATGGGCTACCCCATGGCCGGCCATCTCGCGAAAGCGGGCCTCGACGTGACCGTGTACAACAGGACCGCGTCGAAAGCTCAACAATGGGTGTCCGAGTACGGGGGCCGCGCGGCCGGCACCCCACGGGAAGCCGCGGACGGCGCCGAACTGGTGCTCGCGTGCGTCGGCAACGACGACGATCTGCGCAGCGTCACGCTCGGAGACGACGGCGCGTTTGCCGGCATGGCCTCAGGGTCCGCGTTCGTCGATCACACGACAGCGTCCGCGAACGTCGCGCGCGAACTGGCTGAGATCGCGGGCCGGAAAGGTCTGCACTTCATCGACGCGCCTGTATCCGGCGGTCAGTCCGGCGCGCAGAACGGCAAGCTGACGATCATGTGCGGCGGCGAGCCGGCCATCTTCAAGCAGGCCTCGCCGGTGCTCGCGCACTACGCGGCGGCCGTCACGCTGATTGGTGCCGTCGGCGCCGGGCAACTGGCGAAAATGGTCAATCAGATCTGCATCGCCGGCATGGTTCAGGGGCTCTCCGAAGCGATCAACTTTGGCCAGCTCGCGGGCCTCGACATGCCGCTCGTGCTGCAGGTGATCGGCAAGGGCGCGGCGGCCAGCTGGCAGATGGACAATCGCGGCAAGACCATGATCGACGGCAAGTTCGACTACGGTTTTGCCGTCGACTGGATGCGCAAGGACCTCGGCTTCTGTCTCGACGAAGCGAAGCGCAACGGCGCGTCGCTGCCGGTGACGGCGCTCGTCGACCAGTTCTATGCCGACGTGCAATCGCTCGGCGGCAACCGCTTCGACACGTCGAGCCTGATCTGGCGCTTGCGCGCGCTCAAGCCGGCCAGATGATCCGGGCCGGCGCGCCTCTAGCCGCCGCCTTGCTTCGGTTGCCTGCTTCAGTTGCCTGCTTCAGTTTCTTGCTTCACTTGCGCCACCGCAACGGCCGGCGCAAGTGATGGCGCTCCAGCCGCACCGCCGCCCCCGCCGGCAGGAACGACGCCATGCCGCCGAGTTCTCCGCCGGCGGCGCGCTCGCGCTCCTCGTCGGCCTCGACGGTCTTGCCGGTGTCGATGAATAGCGCCGCCACGATACCGACCGCCAGCAGGCCGGCAGAGATATTGAACGGCACGTTGTAGCTGCCGGTCTTCTCGATCAGATAGCCGAATACCACGGGCGACACCATCCCCGCCACGCCGAAGCCCGTGTTCATCATGCCGCCGGCCGTGCCCGCATACTTGCCGGCAATGTCGAGCGGCAAAGTCCACAGCACGGGGTTGGTGATTTCAAGGAAGAAGAACGAAGCCGACAGGAACCACACGGCCGTGAGCGGATCAGTGGCGGAGACCATCGGCAGCAGAAACACCAGCGAGCCGCCCATGCCCACCACCAGCACCGCACAGCGAGCGAAGCGCAAACGGCCGGTGATCTTGTAGAGCTTGTCCGACACCACGCCGCCGAGCGTGTCGCCGACCACCCCCGCGAGCAGCGGCAGCGCGGTGAAAAGCGCCAATTGCTTGAGATCGAATCCGCGCGACTCGCGCAGATAGGACGGCAGCCAGGTCAGATAGACCCACAGCAGCCAGCCATAGCAGAAGTCGACAAAGGTGACGAGCCACATCCGGCGCACCAGTTTGCGCCACGGTGTAGCCGCGTGCTTCGCGCGGTCGCAATCGCCGGCGCGGTAGCCGATTTCCGCAGTTTCCTCGGGCGTGATGCGCCGGTTCTGCTCCGGCGAGTTAGTGAATACGAAGAGATAAAGTACGGTCCACGCGAGGCTCGCGATGCCGAGCAGAATGAACGCATCGCGCCAGCCGCCCGTGGCCACCACGGCCAGTACGAGAGGCGGCGTGACCGCGCCGCCCAGACGCGCGAAGCTGTGGGTAATGCCCTGCGCGAAGCCACGCTCGGCGACCGGCATCCAGTAAGTAAAGGCGCGTGTCGCGGTAGGAAACGCGCCGCCTTCGCCGACACCGAGCGCGAAGCGCATCAGGACCAGCATCGTGACGCTGCCCGCGAAGCCCGTAGCCAGCGTGGCCACGCCCCAGATCAACGACAGCACCGTGAGCACCAGTTTCGGACCGAACTTGTCGGCGAGCCAACCGCCAACAATTTGCATCGCCGCATACGGATAGGCGAAGGCCGAGAACACCAGGCCGAGCTGAACGGTCGTGAGGCCCATCTCGTGACGGATCAACGGACCGGCCACGGCAATGTTCACGCGATCGATGTACGAGATGAAATACATCAGGCACATGACCGCCAGGATGATATGGCGTGTCTTGACACGCCGGATACGGGTTTCCATGCTGTCTCCTGTCGACCAGAGCTGGCGCGTGGGCGCTTACCCTGATCCCATGCAAAGGTTGGCTGTCTCTTTTATGTGTAACGACCGCGGCCTTGCCGGCCATACGATCTACCGCGTTGCGCCCGGTGCCGTGACCCGGCCCGCGCTTGCCGCCGCCGACCGGCGGCGCGCCGTCAAGTGGGCACCAGCTTGAGGCGCTGCACCTTGCCCGAAGGGCCGCGCGGCAGTTCGTCGACGAAACGGAACTCCTTCGGCGTCTTGTAGCGACCCAGCTCGCGCACGCAGTGTTCGCGCAGGTCCGCCGGATCAGGTGCGGCCCGTCCGCCGCTCAGACGCGGCACCACGAAGGCGACGATCTCCTGACCGTAGGCCGGATCGGGCACACCGACCGCAGCGGCATCCAGCACATCGGGATGCCGCAACAACGCTTCGTCGATTTCGCGCGGCGCGATGTTCTCGCCGCCCTTGATGATCAGTTCCTTGGCGCGGCCGTTGATGTAGAAATAACCGTCCGCATCGCGATAACCGAGGTCGCCGGTGCGCAGCCAGCCATCCGCGGTAAATGCCGCCGCCGTCTCCTCGGGCCGCTTGTAATAGCCGCCCATCACCTGCTCGCCGCGCAACACCAGTTCGCCGCATTCGTTGGCGGCGCACTCACGGCCTGCCCGGTCGATCACCCGCGCCTCGCCACCCGAAGGCAGACCGATGCTCCCGATACGCCGCCGGGCCATTTCATACGGATTGCTAAAAACCGGTGCGGCGGTTTCCGTCATACCCATGGTTTCGATCACGCCGATCCCGAAGCGCGCTTCGAACGCGCGATGATGATCGGCGGGCAAAGCCGCCGACGCGCTGCGGCAAAACTTCAGCGCCGACAGATCGTAGGTGCACGCTTCGTCGGCATTGAGCAGATAGGCGACGATGGTCGGCACCACGTTGATCCATGTGCAGGCATGAAGCGCGACATCGCGCCAGAACGTCCGCGCGGAGAAGCGCGCTGTCATGACTGCCGAGCCGCCATGGAACAGTGGCGCGAGCAAGGTCACGACAAGTCCGTTGATGTGATAAAGCGGCAACGATGCAAGCACGCGATCGTCGGGGCTCAGGCGGTGTTCGACGCTGATGTTGCGGGCATTGGCAACCAGGTTGCGATGCGTCAGCAGAACGCCTTTGGGCGTGCCCGTGGTGCCCGAGGTGTACATCAGCAACGCGACGTCGTCAGCGGCCGGCTCATGCGCCGGCGCGCTGTCCGGCGCGTACTGTGGACCGCGCGTCGCGGACGCGGGTGCCAGCGCGGCTGTAACGGACCTGGCCGCCATAGGCGCGCCCGTTTCAGCCAGAGCGGGCTCGCGCCTGCCGAGAGAAGGCGGCTCGGCTTGCACCGGGTCGGTCTCGATCAACGCGATCTCGCGGGTCAGCCCCGCGGTGCGCAACTCGGCGACGGCCGTATCGATTACCGCGTGCGTGTCGCGTCCGGCGAAGATCATCCGCGTATCGGAGTGGTCGACGATATAGCGCACTTGCGAGGGCTGGCACAGCAGATTGAGCGGATTCGCGACGAGCCCGCTGTACATGGCCGCGAGCAAAAGACGGGCGGTCTGGATGCCGTTGCCCATGAACACGGAAATGACTTCGCCCGGCCGCAGTCCGGCTTCACTGAAGCGTGTCTCCAGCACGCGGCAGTCGTCGCGCAATTCGCGAAACGTCAGCACAGTCGCGCGCCGGTCGGGGACCGTCGGTTCATCGTCGTCGAGTGCGGCCAGCAGGAATGGCTTGTCCGGATGCTGCGCGGCGCGCTCGTCGATCAGTGCGCGAATCGTGGCGGGCGTGTTCATCGGCCGTACCTCGCGAAGAAGTCACCGAGCAATTCGTCCGTTTCCGGCACGCGCTCTTCGATCGGATAGGCGACCCGCGTGGTGTTCAGATAGTGGCGAAAGCCCAGATTGCCGGAGAAGTTATTGCGCCCCCACGTGCCGCAGCCCATCGACAGCGAAAACGGCAAGCCGTTATCGAAGTTGCCGCCCGTGGCGAGGCAATGCGCCTGATTCACGATCACGCGCGCCACGGGCAATGTGAGCCCGAGCTGGACCGCTTGCGCCGCATCGCTCGAATGCAGTCCGACCGAGTGACCGGCTCCCATATACGTATAGATGCCGCGCACCACTTCGGCCGCCGCATCGAAGCCGGCGGCACGATACACCGCAAGAACCGGCGAGAGTTTTTCGCCGGAGAACGGATAGTCGCTGCCCGCGCCGCTTTCTTCCACCATCAGAAATTTGGGGTGGCGCGCCGCCACTTCGTCGAGGCCCGCTACGCGCGCAATCACCTCCGCGGACTTCGCCGTGCATTGTTCGGAGAGCTTGCCGTTGACCCACATCACCGCTTGCAAACGGGCCTTCCCGGCAGCGTCGAGGAGCACGCCGCCACACGCGGCGAGTTCGGCGAGCATCGGTGCATAGATGGCGTCTTCGATCACGATGCTGTTTTCCGACGAACAGCTCGTTGCGTTGTCGAACGTTTTCGAGTGCAGAATCTTGCGCGCCGCATCATGCAGATCGGCAGACGCGGTCACGATCGAAGCGACGTTGCCCGCGCCCACGCCGAACGCAGGCGTCCCGCTTGCATACGCCATACGCACGTTCGCCTGCGAGCCGGTCGCCACGACCAGATCGCACTGCCGCATCAGCGCGGCCGTCGCCGCCTTGCTGATCGGCGCGGGCAGCATCTGCACGAGGTCGGCGTCGATACCCGCTTTGGCGAATTGCGCATGAATGAACCCAACCAGCAGCGCGCAGGAGGAGTAACCTTTGGGCGACGGCGCGACGATTACCGCATTGCCGCATTTGAGCGCGTTGATGATCTTGTTGGCGGGCGTCGCCGCCGGATTGGTCGAGGGCGTGATCGCCGCCACCACGCCGACGGCTCGCGCGATTTCGACGATACCGTTTTCCTTGTCCTCGGCAATCACGCCGGTGGTCTTCTGTGCGTGCAGATCGCGCAGCAGGCCCAGCGTTTTGCGATAGTTCTTGCGGAATTTGTCGTCGGCATTGCCGAGACCCGTATCGTCTACGGCGCATTGCGCCAGTTGCCGGTTGCGCGCCGGCTCCATGATGGCCCATGCGGCGGCTGCGGCGGCGGTGTCGAGCACCTGTTGCCCCGCATTCTCGAAAGCGCGCTGCGCCGCGCGTGCCCTCGCAACGAGCGCTGCAACGATGCGCTCGGCTTCGCCGTCCGCATGGTGCCCCGCGATTTCGATTCCTGTGGCTCTGACGTTCATATGGGTTCGCTCCGCGTGAATAGATTGATCGCAGTGCTATCAATCTAGCCAGCGGTGCTTTGGGCGAAGTCCCGTTTTTCGAGCTATCCATTGCAGTGCGTTTGCCCGCATCGGAAAACGCAAAATTCGGTACTTTCCATAGTCCCGAAAAACAATGAAGTCGATGCAAAATCAACCCTGTGAACACGCGGACGAGGAAGTGGAATGTCGACGTCAAACCAGTCGAATGCAGCTGCGGTGCGCGCGTTTCGCGTTCTCGAAACGCTTGCCGAAGCGGGCGGCCCGCTTTCGATGACGGAACTCGTCAACGCGCTCGGCCTGCCCAAGCAGACCGTCCACCGGATCCTCGTGCAACTGATGGATGCGTGGCTCGTCACGCGTGGCGCGGGCGACCGTCTTTACGAATGTTCGCCGCGCGTGCGCATGCTCGCCGTCAACGTGTTGATGCATGCGGGACCGGCGGCCGCCCGCCACGTGCTGCTCGAACAACTGGTGGCGAAAATCGGCGAGACCTGCAATCTGACCATGCTCTCCGGCAACGATGTCGTCTACGTGGATCGCGTCGAAACCGAGTGGCCGCTGCGCATGCACCTGCAGCCGGGCTCACATGTGCCGCTGCATTGCTCGGCGAGCGGCAAGCTGTTGCTCAGCTTTCTGCCGAAGGACCGACGCGAGCGCGTCATTGAAACGCTGCCGCTGCGCGGCTATTCCGAGCGAACGATTACCGATCGCGACGCGTTGCGCAAGGAACTGAGCACCACCCGGCGCCGGCTGCTTGCAATCAACAATCAGGAACATCTGCAAGGGCTGATCGCGATTGCCGTGCCCGTGATGCTGGATCGCAATCGCGCCTGCGCGGCAATTGCCGTGCAGGCGCCGGTGGGAAGAGTCACGCTCGACGACCTGCTCGCCTTCGTGCCCGATCTGCGCTACGCGGCGGAAGAGACCGCGAAGACGTTTCGGGAGTGACGCCGCGCGGGTTATGACCTTGCATGGACGACCGCGTCGAAGGAGCCCGCCCGCTTTCTTTCGATCGCACGCACCGAAAGCGCTGATATCAAGGCCGAGAACAGCACATACGCGCACACTGTCCATGGCTTGCCGCCGTTCAGTCGCATCAGGATCGTCGCAATGATCGGGGTGAGCCCACTCGCGAAAATGCCCGAGAACTGATACACGAACGAGATACCCGTATAGCGCACTTCAGCGTCGAATAGTTCGGCAAACAATGCCGCCTCCGGACCGTATACCATCGCGTAGAAGATGCCGAACGGCACCACGATCGCAGCCCAGATCAACAGCGTGTTGGCCGGCTGCATTTCGATAAGCCAGAAAGCCGGAAACACCGATAAGCCGCAAATCAGCGAACCCCAGAAATAAACGCGCGTACGGCCGAGCTTGTCGGACATGCTGCCGAACAGCGGGATGAAAAAGCACATCACGCCGGCCGCGATCATTACGCCGAGCAACGCGTCGGTGCGGCTCATCGAGACATGTTGCGTGAGGTAGCCGATCGAAAAGACGGCGAAGATATTGAAGAACACGCCGTCGATATAACGCGCGCCCATGCCGAGCATCACGGAACCGCGATAGCGCGTCATCATGTCGACGAACGGAATCTTCGCTTCGCGCCGATTGCGTTTGAGCGCGATGAATTCGGGCGTTTCCATCACCTTGGCGCGAATATAAAGGCCGATCAGAACCAGACCGAGCGACGCGCCGAACGCGATCCGCCAGCCCCACGACAGGAACGCCGCTTCGGGCAGCAAACGCGAGAGGCTCGCCACCATTCCCGATGCAAGGCATAACCCGATCGACAGACCGATCTGCGGCAGACTCGCGTATAACCCGCGCTGTGCCGGAGGGGCATATTCATACGCCATCAAGACCGCGCCGCCCCATTCGCCGCCGAGCCCGATGCCTTGCAGCACGCGCAGCGACAATAGCAGGATCGGCGCCCAGATGCCGATCTGCGCGTAGGTCGGCACGAACGCGACGCCTGCCGTCGAGATGCCCATGATGATGAGTGTCAGGATCAGCGCCGACTTGCGACCGATGCGGTCGCCGAAATGGCCGAATATCACGCCGCCGAGTGGCCGCGTCACGAATCCCACCGCAAACGTCGAATACGCAAGCAGCGTCGACACCAGCGGATCGTTAGCCGGAAAATAGAGCTTATTGAAAACGATGCCGGCGACAACGCCGTAAAGAAAAAAGTCATACCATTCGACGGTCGCGCCGATCACGCTGGCGAACGCAACGCGGCGGATAGCACGGGGATCGATTGCCATAGCAGCAGCTCCTCAATGGAGGGCCGTCCCGCCTGTGTCGACAGGCGGCCGGCCGATAACCCCAGTTGTCTCCTCCGGGGCGGTTTATGTGCAGACCGCAAAGCGCCCATTCACCGGACGGCTCGCGGCTGCGTATTGCGGCGGACCATGCCCGCCGTCGTGTTGCACCTGCTACGCGGCCACTTTCGCCGCCGGCGTCGTCGCCACACCACGATCAACGCCGCTTGCGTCATGCAGAATCATGTCCGACGCTTTTTCGGCCACCATCACGATCGGCACATTCGTATTGCCCGATACGAGCGTCGGCATGATCGAGCAATCGACCACGCGCAGCCCCTGCGTGCCGTACACGCGCAGGCGCTCGTCGACCACCGCGAGCGGATCGCCGGCCGCGCCCATCTTTGCTGTACCAGATGGATGGAAAATTGTCTGTCCGTACTCGCGGCAGAAGTCCAGCAGTTCATCGTCGGTCTGCGCGTGCGCGCCCGGCCGCACCTCGCGTTTCATCAGCGACGCCATCGGCTCCGCGGCCGCGACGCGGCGCGCGAAACGCACGCCGGCGATCGTCGTGCGCCGGTCCAGATCGGTGTCCAGATAGTTCGGCTGGATGGACGGCGCTTCGCGCGGATCCGCGCTGCGAATGCGCACCACGCCGCGCGATTCGGGGCGCAACTGGCAGATCGAGTAAGTGCAGCCAGGAAAGTCGTGAACATTGCCGCCGGCGGAATCAGCCGACAAGGTCGAGAAATGGAACTGAATGTCCGGTGTCGCCGATTCCTCCGGCAATGCCCGGCAGAACATGCCACCCTGGTTGATGCCGACCGCGAGCGGACCGCCGCGCATCAGCGCCCATTGCAGCCCCATCCTGGCGCGCCCCGTCCACGAGCGCAGTAGATCGTTGGTCGTGATCGGTTTCGTCACTTCATAGATCAGGCGGATTTGCAGATGGTCCTGCAGGTTCTCGCCGACGCCCGCGCGATTCGCGACCACAGGAATGCCGAACTCGCGCAGCAGCGCGGCCGGTCCCACGCCGGACAGTTGCAGCAATTGCGGAGATTGGAGCGCCCCCGCGGTCAGGATGACTTCGCGACTGGCGCGCACTTCCCGCAACTCGCCGTGTTGCCGATACTGCACGCCACAGGCGCGGGTTCCCTCGAACAGAATCTTCGACGCCATCGCGTCGGTTTCCACACGCAGGTTCTTGCGCTGCCGCGCGGGCTTCAGATAAGCCACGGCGGTCGAGCACCTGAAGCCGCGACGGGTAGTCAGCTGATAGTAGCCGACGCCTTCCTGATCGCCCGTATTGAAGTCGTCGATGGTTGCCACGCCTAACGAATTCGAGGCCGCGATAAACGCGTCGACCAGTTCGTGCCGCTGCTTGATCGTCGAGGCCCACAGCGGGCCGTCCACACCGCGCGTCGGGCCTTCGCCCAATTCGTTGTGTTCCAGCCGCCTGAAATACGGCAGGCAGTCTTTCCAACTCCAGCCACGATTGCCGAGCCTGGCCCAGTGATCGTAATCGTCCTTCTGCCCGCGCACATAGATCAGACCATTGATCGAACTGCTGCCGCCCAGCGTGCGGCCGCGCGGCCAGTAGAGCCGGCGATTGTGCATGTTCGGATCGGGATCGGTATAGAAGCCCCAGTTGTAGACCGGGTGAAACATCGTCTTGCCATAACCGATAGGGATATGAATCCACATGAAGCGATCGGCGGGGCCGGCTTCGAGTAGACATACCGAGTAGCGGCCGCCTTCGGAAAGCCGGTTGGCCAGCACGCAACCCGCCGATCCCGCGCCGACGACCACAAAGTCGAATCGGTCTGCCATGTGAAGTGTCTCCTGCATCTTTTATAAAAACCGGTATGTTTCGTTGAAATTTATGTTCAGCCGGTTTCCTGTTCAAGAGATTCCCGCTAATATCGGCGCATGTGAAACAGAAACAGCTGTTTTTGTTTCACTTTTAGAAATTGCCGACCGGCGTGCGCAGCGCACGCGGACGCTGGACAGTTACTGATCGGGAGCAAGGAAGCGTATGCAAGCACACTGCCCGTCGCCGCGCAGCGAATCCGTGGCCGAGGACTCACGGGCTTTGCGCGCCTTGGCCGTGCTCGAACAACTCGCGGCTGCGGGGCAGCCGTTTTCGCTATCGCAACTCTCGCTGCGCCTGCACATTCCCAAAGCGACGCTGATGCGGCTGATCGAATCGCTCGAAGCTCAAGGCTACGTCACGCATCTGCCCGACTCGCGCGGCACGGATCGCGGCATCACGCTGGGGCCGAAAGCGGCGCAACTCGCGCTCACCACGCTGTCCAACAACACGTTTGGGCGGGCCTGCCGTTCGCTGCTGCGCTCGCTGGTGGATGCGCTCGGCGAGACCTGCAACCTCACCGCGCTCGATCGCGACACCGTGCTCTATCTGGAGCGCGTGGAGACCACTGAACCGCTGCGGCTGCATTTGCAGCCCGGCACGCGGGTGCCGTTGCACTGCACCGCCAGCGGCAAACTGTTCCTCTCGCAGATGCCGCCGGCCGAACGCCGCCTCGTGCTCGCGCGGCTGACGCTGGAGCGACGAACGCAAGGCACGCTGACGGAATTGAATCTGCTGGAGGCGGAACTCGACCGCCTCGCCGTGCGCGGTATCGGCATCGACAACGAGGAACTGGTGCGCGGCATGGTGGCGGTCGCGGTGCCGGTGCGAGATACCACCGACGGGCACGTGCTCGCTTCGCTGGCGATTCACGCGCCGACCGCGCGCGCGAGTCTGAACGACCTGCTGAAGGCCGTGCCCCGACTCAAGGACGCGGCGCTGAAGCTCGCCCCACTCTTATCCGCAGGGCCTTCTGCGGAGCATGCGCACCATGAGCGCTGAGGCTTTCCCCATGAGCGATCCATTCGATCCGCAGGACTCCGCCGCAGCTGTCCGGCCCGGCGGCGTGAAGGCCGGGCGGCCCAAAGCGGAGTTGTACAATGACGCCGATCCATTTTCCGGAACGGCAGGCATGACCAAAGCGGATACTCCGACGCTGCGCGCGTTTGCGCTGCTCGAACACCTCGTCAACTCGGACGGCCCGGTATCGCTCGCCGATATTGCGCAGGACGTCGCGTTGCCCAAGGCGTCGCTGCATCGCATGCTCGCTTCGCTGGAAGCCGGCGGTCTCGTGATCCGCGAGCCCGGCCAGAAAAACGCCTATGTAATCGGACCACGACTCGCGCAGCTCGCGTTAGGCGTGGTGATGCATTCCGGCGCGCGGCGCCTGCGTCACGCGATTCTCGCGCGTCTGGTGGCCGATCTCGGCGAGACCTGCAACCTCACCATGCTGCATGAAACCGAGGTGCTGTATCTCGACCGGATGGAAGCGCCGTGGCCCTTGCGCCTCGATCTCAAACCCGGCTCGCACGTCCCCGCGTATTGCAGTGCGAGCGGCAAACTGCTGCTGGCCATGCTGCCGCGCGAACAGCGCTCGGCGCTCGTGCGCGCACTGAAACTCGAACGCTTCACGCAGAACACCATCACCGATCCGGAACTGCTCGAGGCGGAACTCGACCGGACCGCGCACAAGCGCATTGCGATCGATAACGAGGAGTTTCTGGCCGGCATCGTATGCGTGGCGGCGCCGGTCGTCGATGAGAACGGCACCTGTATCGCGGCGGTCGCCGTGCATGCGCCGGTCTCGCGCGCGCCGCTGTCGCGCGCGCTCGAATTCGTGCCGCGTCTTCAGGAAGCCGCTCGGGAACTCGCGGCCACCTTCTGACGCGCGCCCCTTTCTGCGCCATACCCGCTGCCGGGTATGTTCATGACGCAGGCTTCTGCTGGCGCACGAGTTCGGCCAGCAGGCGCACGCCCGCCTCGATCTTGTCGAGCTTGATCGCCGAGAAGCCCATCCGGAAGCAGTGCTTCTGCTCCAGTCCGGTCATGAAGAACACACCGCCTGATTCGATCAGAATGCCGTGCTGTTCGGCGTCGGCGGCGAGGCGCACGGCGTCGAGCCACGGCGGCCCTTCCACCCAGCACGACGCGCCGCCCGTAATCGGGATGTAGCGCGCTTCGGGCATGTATGTGTCGAGCGCCGCCATCAACGCCAGCGCACGCTCGCGATAAGCGTGGGCGAGCCTGCGCAGCAGCGCGTCATGATGGCCGAGCGCGAGAAACGTCGCGAACGCACGCTGAATGTATGCCGCCGGATGCCGCACCATCAGACGGCGTAACGCGCGCAACTCATGCACCAGTTCGCGCGGACCCACGATATAGCCGAGCCGCAAGCCGGGCGCGAACGTCTTCGACAGACTGCCGATGTAGATCACGCGATCAGCCTTGTCCAAACTCTTGAGCGCCGGGTGCGGCATGCCTGAAAAATTATTCTCGCTTTCGTAGTCGTCTTCGATCAGCACGAAATCGTGCTCTTGCGCGAGTTCGAGCAACGCATGCCGGCGATCGATCGGCATGGTGGCCGTGGTCGGGCACTGGTGGCTCGGCGTCACGTAGACGTAATCGCATTGAGCAAAAAGCTGCGCGTCCTCGACGGGGCGCACGCCGCCCGCATCGACCGGCAACGGCACCAGTTGCGCATTGCGGTTCTCGAAGATATTGCGCGCGTCCGGATAGCCGGGGTTTTCGAATCCCACCGTGGTGCGCTCGCGCGCAAGCAGATCGGCCACCAGATATAACGCCTGCTGACAGCCGATCGTGATGACGATTTCATCCGGCATCGCGAACACGCCACGTCGCGGCAGCACACGCGTGCGGATCTGCTGGATCAGCGTGTCGTCGTCGCGGCCGATCAGATCCGGCGCCCAGTTGCGAATCTCCATCACCGAAAGCGCCTTCATGCAGCACTCGCGCCAGTCGTTGGTCGGAAAGAGCGACTGGTCGAACTGCCCGTAGATAAATGGATATTCGTAGTCCTGCCAGTTGCCCGGCTTGACAATGTTGCGCTGCGCGGAGGGCCGCCGCTGCACACGGTGCGCCCAATCGGGCCGCGCGGGCGCGGTGCCATGCTCGCCGCCGGGGACCGACTGCGACGGCTTGAAACCGTGGCGCCCCTCCAGCATCGCCGGATTGACGAAGTGCCCGCTGCGCTCGCGCGAAATCAGATAGCCCTCTTCCACGAGTTGCTGGTACGCCAGCACGACCGTATTTCTCGCGACGCTCAATTGATCGGCCAGTTCGCGGCTGGACGGCAGCGCGGTTTGCGGCGGCAGTTGGCCGTCCAGAATCGCGGCCACCAGCATCTGGCGAATCTGCCCTTGCAGGCTCATGTTCGAGTCGCTGGGACGCTGAAAACGCTGCGTCCAAAGGGCCGTCGCTGTACGGCTAGACATGCTTCCTCCTGAAAGTGAACAGGCCGCGCCGGCCATCGCGTCGCTCTTCGGCATAGCCGTCCGTCGCGATAGCAGTCATGGCGCGGGCCGGCCAGAGCGGCTTCGGATCGGGTCCGCGTTGGGTCCGGGTCGGTTCCCGATCTGGCTTGCGATCGG
The DNA here is from genome assembly GCF_059567925.1 of Paraburkholderia sp. BGA-UO-ETr-F21. NCBI lineage: Bacteria > Pseudomonadati > Pseudomonadota > Betaproteobacteria > Burkholderiales > Burkholderiaceae > Paraburkholderia > Paraburkholderia sp. BGA-UO-ETr-F21. The sequence goes on from NZ_JCAQOY010000007.1 coordinate 212,717, forward strand.
GTCCTGAGAGGTCCCCGAGCAGTCCCTGAGCGATCCCCGATTGCCATGTGGACTCAACGATCGGCGCCGTCTGGCACTAACTTGCCCGATTTTTTACTGACGATACTCGACTCACCCCGTCCACCGCGATCGGGACAAGCACCGGTCGTATCCACACGACTTCCATGCTCCATAGACAGCCACTTTTGAGACCTATTATGAAACGCCATAAAAGCCCGACCTCACGACCGTGGTTCCAATGGACGGCACGCTGCGTCCTGTCGCTGGTTTTCGCCGCCACGGCGAGCCTCGTGGCGACGCCCAGCCATGCGCAAGAAAAGGAAATCACGATCGCCTATCAGCAGATCGTCGACCCGTGGGTGGTCGGCATCGCGAACGGGTCGATCGAAAAGGCCACCGGCTACAAGATCAACTGGCGGCAATTCGAATCAGGCGCGAAAGTCGCGACCGCGCTGGCATCCGGTGACGTCAAGGTCGGCGTGATCGGTTCGAGCCCGCTTGCCGCCGCCGTGAGCCAGGGTCTCGACCTGCAGCTCTTCTGGATTCTCGACAACATCAACCAGGCTGAAGCGATGGTGGTGCGCAATGGCTCCGGCGTGGCGAAACCCGCGGATCTGAAGGGCAAGACCATCGGCGTGCCGTTCGTGTCGACGACTCACTATCACACCATGTTCGCGCTGCAGCACTGGGGCATCAATCCGTCTGACCTGAAGATTCTCAACATGCAGCCCAATCAGATCGTCGCGGCCTGGGCTCGCGGCGACATCGACGCCGCCTACGTGTGGGATCCGGCACTCGCGGAGCTGAAGAAAAGCGGCAAGGTGCTGATCACGTCCGGCGACCTCTCGAAACTCGGCAAGCCGACCTTCGACGGCATTGCCGTCGATCGCAAATGGGGCGAGGACCATAAAGACTTCATGGCCAAACTCGTCAAGGCAATCGCCGACGCCGACCAGCAGTACCGCAGCAATCCGTCGCAATGGAGCGCGACCTCGCCGCAAGCCGCCGCCATCGCGAAGATGATCGGCGGCTCGCCAGCGGACGTGCCGGGGTCGCTGTCGCTGTACGCCTTCCCCACGCTCGGCGAGCAGGCGTCCGCGCAATGGCTGGGTGGCGGCACGGCGAGCCGCGCCGCGCTCGCGCTGAAGGACACCTCGGAGTTCCTGAAAAGCCAGAAGCAGATTGGCGCCGTCCTGCCGGACTACTCGAAATTCGTGACGCCGGCTTACGCCGAAGCCGCCGCGCAACTCAAATGACGTAACCGTGATCCGGAATCAGGAGGCAACATGGAAAACATGACTGTCAGGAACGTGAGCGTGGTGTTCCCGGGGCGCCGGCCAGGTCAGACCGTGCAGGCGCTCGACGATATCAACCTGACTATCCGCTCAGGCGACTTCGTCGTCGCACTGGGGGCGTCCGGATGCGGCAAGACCACGCTGTTGTCGCTCATGGCCGGCTTCATCGCGCCGAGCCGGGGCGAGTTGCTGCTCGGCGGCGAACCGATTGCGGGGCCGGGCGCGGACCGCGGCGTGGTGTTCCAGAAGCACGCGCTATTGCCGTGGCTCAACGTGATCGACAACGCGGAATTCGGTCTCAAACTGCAAGGCGTGCCGCGCGCGCAGCGGCGCGAAATCGCCGTGCGCAACCTCGCGCTGGTCGGCTTGCAGGACTTCCACAAGCACATGATCTATCAGCTCTCGGGCGGGATGCAGCAGCGTGTCGGCATTGCCCGCGCGCTCACCTGCGATCCGGCAATGCTGCTGATGGACGAGCCGATGGCCGCGCTCGACGCGCTCACCCGCGAAACCATTCAGGAATTGCTGCTCGATGTCTGGAAGAAGACCAACAAGATGTTTTTCTTTATCACGCACAGCGTGGAGGAGGCACTCTTCCTAGCGAGCCGTCTGATCGTGATGTCGCCGCGTCCCGGCCGTATCACCCATACCTACGAACTGGACTTCAATCGCCGTTTTCTCGAAACGCGCGACGCACGGGCGATCAAATCGAGTCCCGATTTCATCGCCATGCGCGAGCGTGTCCTCAACATCATTTACGGCGACGAGAAGATGCACGCCGCCGAGGCCGGAGTCGCTCATGTTTAGTTCAAAATCCGCTCAGGCCGTTCTGCACGGCGAGGCCGCCCCCATGGAGACGAACACGCCGGCACGGCCGCCTCGGCAACCGGGGCGCGGGCCTCGCATGCTCGCGAAGAAACCCGCCCGGCCCGGCGATACGTTCGGCGTGCCGGGGCAAGGCAGCAGCGTCGCCACGAGCCTCATCACGGTGGCCGCATTTGTCGGACTCTGGTTCGCGGCGACCAATCTGCACTGGATCAAGCCGCTCTTTCTGCCGTCGCCGCAGGCCGTCTACGCGAAGTTCATCTTTGTCGCCACCGAAGGTTTCGCCAATTCCACGCTCGCGCAGCACACGGGTATCAGCCTGTTGCGGGTCTTCGGCGCATTCCTGCTCGCCTGCGTGAGCGCGATCCCCGTCGGCGTGATGATGGGCGTGTCGCGCTTCGCGCGCGGCGCGTTCGATCCGCCGATCGAGTTCTACCGCCCGTTGCCGCCTCTCGCCTATTTGCCGCTCATCATCATCTGGTTCGGCATCGGCGAATTTTCGAAGGTGCTGCTGATTTACCTCGCCATTTTCGCGCCGCTCGCCATTGCGGCCCGTGCAGGCGTGCGCTCGGTTTCGATCGAACAGATTCACGCCGCGTATTCGATGGGCGCCTCGCGCACACAGGTGGTCCTGTACGTGATCCTGAAGTCGGCGATGCCGGAGATCTTCACCGGCATGAGAATCGGCATCGGCGTCGGCTGGACGACACTGGTGGCCGCCGAAATGGTCGCTTCGACCAGCGGCCTCGGCTTCATGGTGCTCAACGCAGCGGAATTTCTGGCGAGCGACGTGGTCATCATGGGAATTATCGTGATTGGTTTCTTCGCGCTCTGCTTCGATCTGCTGATGCGTTATATCGAGCGCGTGCTGGTGCCCTGGAAAGGCAGGGTCTGACAAGGCGTCGCCGTGCTTCACTCACAAGGGCCTGCGGGCCCTTTCTCTTTCGCTTCAGCGTCGCAGTGATACGGCGCTGGACTCAGCGACTCCCCCAAGCTGGCTCTACCCCGTTGCCGTGCGCAACGGCAATATCGGTCGCAACGGTAAGGCAGTTGTCTTCCGCGATCGTTAATCCAGTCAGGGGGCCACGTGAACGCCATCGTCAAACCAGGCATGTCTTTTGGGGTTCGACACGAGACCATGCGCATCGGCGGTGAAAAGATCACGCGCGCGGAAGTCATCGACGTATTCAATCCCTATACGCGCGAGCTCGTCGGCACGGTTCCGAAAGCCACGGTAGACGACGTGCGGCACGCTTTCGACTACGCGCACGCATATCGCGCCAGCCTCACACGCTATGAGCGCGCGCAGATCCTGCGGCGCGCGGCGGATATGGTGCGCGAGCGGACCGGCGAAATCGCCGCTCTGATCACCGCCGAATCCGGGCTCTGCAAGAAAGATTCGCTATACGAAGCGGGCCGCGTCAGCGACGTATTGATCTTCGGCGCCGCCGAGGCGCTGAAGGACGACGGCCAGATTTTCTCCTGCGATCTGACGCCGCACGGCAAACAGCGCCGCGTCTATACGCAGCGCGAGCCGCTGCTCGGCGTGATCTGCGCGATCACGCCGTTCAATCATCCTATGAACCAGGTGGCGCACAAGATCGTGCCATCCATCGCCACCAATAACCGGATCGTCGTCAAACCGTCCGAGAAAGTGCCGCTGTCCACCTGCCTGCTCGCCGACATTCTCTACAGCGCCGGCCTGCCGCCACAGATGCTCCAGGTGGTCACGGGCGACCCGAAAGACATTGCGGACGAACTCATTACAAACCGGCACGTCGACCTCATTACGTTCACGGGCGGGGTCGCCATCGGCAAACACATCGCGAACAGGATGGGTTATCGGCGCGCGGTGCTCGAACTGGGCGGCAACGATCCGCTCATCGTGATGGAAGACGCGGACCTCGACGAGGCGAGCACGTTGGCCGTTTCCGGCTCGTACAAGAACTCCGGGCAGCGCTGCACCGCCATCAAGCGGATGCTCGTGCACGAAGCGGTGGCGGATCGCTTCGTTGAATTTCTGGTGGAAAAGAGTCGCGCGATACGTTACGGCGATCCGGCCGATCCCACTACCGACATGGGCACCGTGATCGACGAGGACGCCGCGATCTTCTTCGAAGCGCAGGTCAACGACGCCGTCAATCGCGGCGCGAAGCTGCTGCTCGGCAACGTGCGCCGCGGCGCGCTTTATTCGCCGACCGTGGTCGATCGCGTCACGCCGGATATGCCGCTCGTGCGATATGAAACTTTCGGTCCGGTTTCGCCGGTCATCCGCTTCCGCGATATCGACGAAGCGATCCGGATTTCCAACTCGACGGACTACGGCCTGTCCTCTTCCGTCTGCACGAACCGGCTCGATTACATCACGCGATTTATCACGGAGTTGCAGGTGGGCAGCGTGAACGTGCGCGAGGTGCCCGGCTACCGCCTCGAACTGACGCCGTTCGGCGGCATCAAGGACTCGGGGCTCGGCTACAAGGAAGGCGTTCAGGAAGCGATCAAGAGCTTCACCAACGTGAAGACGTACTCGTTGCCGTGGCTGTGACAGCGCTGCCACGGCCATTTGCCACCGGCGCGAGCCCAACCCGCCAAACAGCCGCCCCAAACCAAATGCCAACCGATTTTGATACAAAACGTTCCATTTATTTGAATTTAGGTTGACGCACCGAAGCGACTGACCTACATTTCAAACACCAATCATTTTTCGGTATTTTTTGTTCCATTTATTTCGACGAATCGGAGACACCCATGAGCGAGCAGAATCCTTCCCAACGCGACGCTACCGCCGACAACCGTGTCAGCGGCCCGCAGGCCATGACGCCGTCGGAAGCGTTCGTCGAAACCCTGGCGGCCAACGGCGTGACCGATATGTTCGGCATCATGGGTTCGGCGTTCATGGACGCCATGGACATTTTTGCGCCCGCCGGCATCCGTCTGATTCCGGTGGTGCATGAGCAAGGCGCCGGCCATATGGCCGACGGCTACTCGCGCGTGTCGGGACGCCACGGCGTGGTGATCGGCCAGAACGGCCCTGGCATCAGCAACTGCGTCACAGCCATTGCGGCAGCCTACTGGGCGCACAGCCCGGTCGTGATCGTCACACCGGAAGCGGGCACCATGGGGATCGGTCTGGGCGGCTTCCAGGAAGCCAAGCAACTGCCCATGTTCCAGGAATTCACCAAGTATCAAGGCCATGTCACCCATCCGGCACGCATGGCGGAATTCACCGGCCGCTGTTTCGACCGCGCCATGGCGGAGATGGGACCGACCCAGCTCAATATCCCGCGCGATTACTTCTACGGCCAGGTCAAAGTGGAAATCCCCCAGCCGCAGCGTCTCGATCGCGGCGCAGGCGGTGAGCAACGCCTGAACGAAGCGGCAGAACTGCTCGCGCAAGCGAAGTTCCCGGTGATCATTTCAGGCGGCGGCGTGGTGATGGCCGACGCGATCGAAGAATGCAAGGCGCTCGCCGAGCGACTGAACGCGCCGGTCGTGAACAGCTACCTGCACAACGATTCGTTCCCGGCCAGCCATCCGCTGTGGTGCGGCCCGCTCGGCTATCAGGGCTCGAAGGCCGCCATGAAGCTGCTTTCGCGCGCCGACGTCGTGATCGCGCTCGGCTCGCGTCTCGGACCGTTCGGCACGCTGCCGCAGCACGGCCTGGACTACTGGCCGACCAACGCGAAGATCATCCAGATCGATGCCGATCACAAGATGCTCGGTCTCGTGAAGAAGATCTCGGTCGGCATTTGCGGCGACGCGAAGGCCGCCGCCGTCGCGCTGACCGAGCGCCTTGCCGGACGCAAGATTGCCTGCGACGCCACGCGCGAAGAACGCTGCGCTCAGATCGCCGCAGAAAAAGCGGCATGGGAGAAAGAGCTCGACGATTGGACACACGAGCGCGACGCCTACAGCCTCGACATGATCGAAGAGCAGAAGCACGAACGCACGCCTGGCGGCGGCACCTATCTGCATCCGCGCCAGGTGCTGCGCGAGCTGGAAAAGGCCATGCCGGAAGACGTGATGGTGTCGACCGACATTGGCAACATCAACTCGGTGGCCAACAGCTATCTGCGCTTCAACAAGCCGCGCAGCTTCTTCGCGGCGATGAGCTGGGGCAATTGCGGCTACGCGTTTCCGACCATCATCGGCGCCAAGGTCGCCGCGCCGCACCGCCCGGCCGTTTCATATGCGGGCGACGGCGCATGGGGCATGAGCCTGATGGAAACCATGACCTGCGTGCGTCATAACATTCCGGTGACGGCAGTGGTGTTCCACAACCGCCAATGGGGCGCAGAGAAGAAGAACCAGGTGGACTTCTACAATCGCCGCTTCGTGGCGGGCGAACTCGATAACCAGAGCTTCGCGGCCATTGCCCGCGCGATGGGCGCCGAAGGCATCGTGGTGGATCGTCTCGAAGATGTCGGCCCCGCGCTCAAGCGAGCGATCGACGCGCAGATGAACAGCGGCAAGACCACCATCATCGAGATCATGTGCACCCGTGAACTGGGCGATCCGTTCCGCCGCGACGCGCTCTCCAAGCCTGTGCGCATGCTCGACAAGTACAAGGACTACGTTTAACGGTTCGGGCGCGCGCGGGCACCGTGCACAGGCAGACGGAGCCCGCAGTGCTCACAGGCCGGAAACAGGCGCGCCCTCGCGGGCGCTCTGTCTCCGGCTTCTTCGTTGCGCGTCTCGCTGTCTCTCCAAACGGCCATTTCCATGAAAGCCATCAACCGCATCATTGAACAAGCGCGTCGTTCACCCATGCGTATCGTGCTGAGCGAGGCCGAAGATCCGCGCGTGTTGCAGGCCGCACAGCGCGCGAGCCGCGAAGGCATTGCCCGCATTCTGCTCGTGGGCGACGCCACGCGCATTCGCGAGGCCGCAGCCCGCTTCGACGTCGATCTGTCGGCAATGGAGTTGGTGGACCCCGTAGCTTCCGCGCTCGCACCGTTATATGCCGAGGAACTGTTCGCTCTGCGCGGCAAAAAAGGCATGACGCTCGAACAGGCACGCAAAGAAATCCTCAACCCACTCTGCTTCGCGAACCTGATGGTGCGACTCGGCCATGCGGACGGCTCCGTGTCCGGCGCGGTCAACACCACCGCCGACGTGGTGCGCACCGCGATCCAGATCATCGGCATCGCGCCTTCCTTCAGGCTCGTATCGAGCTTCTTCCTGATGATGCTGTGCGAGCCGTTCCACACGCTCAAGGGCGGCCTGATTTTCTCGGACTGCGCACTCGTGGTGGAGCCCGATGCCGGCCAGCTCGCCGAAATCGCGATCGCCGCCGCGGACAGCGCGCAAAGCCTTCTGATGGACGAGCCGCGCGTGGCGATGCTGTCGTTTTCGACCAGCGGCAGCGCTCACCATGCGGCCGTCGACAAAGTGGTCAATGCGACCCGCATCGTGCAGGAACGCCGCCCGCATCTCGCGATCGACGGCGATGTGCAACTCGACGCGGCCATCGTTTCCGAAATCGCGCTGCGCAAAGTCAAGCACTCGCAGGTGGAGGGCCACGCCAACGTGCTGGTGTTTCCAAGTCTGGAAGCGGGCAACATCGGCTACAAGCTGGCCGAGCGGATCGGCGGTGCGAAGGCGATCGGCCCGCTGCTGCAAGGCCTGCGCAAGCCGGCCAACGACCTGTCGCGCGGCTGCAGCGCGGACGACATCTACTACGTGACCGCCGTCACCGCGGTCCAGGCGCAAGCCGCGCTCACACATCCCGACGTCCTCCTCACACCGTCTCTTTCATGATCGTTCAGAAGTTGCTGCCTCTCCTCGTGCTGATGGGCTTTGCGAGCTATTTTCAAACCATCACCGGCTTCGGCCTGAGCATGATCGTCATCGGCGCGGCCAGCGGCTTCGAACTGGCGCCGGTCACGAGTCTCGCCGCCCTGCTCAGCCTCGTGACACTCGCCAATAGCGCGACCGCCTTGCCCGGCAAATTCCATCACATCGACTGGCGCGCGGTGGGCGCCGCCACGCTGGGCGTCCTGCCCTCCGTGGTGGCGGGCGTGCTGGTGCTGAATCTGCTGAGCAACGCGGCCTCCAGCGTATTGCAACTGCTGCTGGGCGCCGTGGTGCTGTACGGCGGCCTGAGTGCGGCACTGCGTCCGGCGCCGCTCGCGTGCCGCTCGGCCGATAGGAGTTTCTTCGTCAGCGGACTGTTCGGCGGTCTGCTGAGCGGCATGTTCGGCGTATCCGGGCCACCGTTGATTTTTCAGTTCTATCGTCAGCCGCTCTCGCTCATGCAGATCCGCTACGCGCTGATTCTGATCTTCACGGTGACTTCGATCACCCGCACGTTGTTTAGCGCGTACGAGGGCCAACTCGACGCCGACCTCTGGATGCAGGCCGCCTTCGCGGTCCCGGTCGTCGCACTCATGACGATGGTGGCGCGGCAGTACCCGCCGCCGCTATCGGGCGTGATGACGCGCCGCATCGCGTTCGCGATTCTGATGGTGATCGGCGCTTCGTTGATCCTGCATGCGCTGCAGCAGTTGGTGCGCTGACGCGCGAGCCAGACCGTTCCCGAGCTTCACAGTCCCGTTACCGCCGCGCGCCGATCCAGCCGACGAGTTCGGCGAACAGCGACATGTCAGGCGGCGCGGACAGATCGACAGCAAGGCAACGGCGGTAATATGGACTCAGATCGAGTCCCACGCCAAGACCGAGCAATTCGACGTCGCGCGCGGCTTCATTGCGCGCCACTACCTGCTTCAGGTGATTGTCGAGGTAATAGGTATCGTTGACCTGTGCGGTCGCGGTATCCATCGGACTGCCGTCCGAGATCACGACGAGGATGCGCCGCGCCTCGGCGCGCGCACGCAGCCGCGTGCAGGCCCAATCGACCGCTTCGCCGTCCACGCCCTCGCGGAACAGATCGGCCTTGAACAGTGCGGCGATGTCGGCGCGAGCGCGCCGCCAGCTTGTCGCGGCATCTTTGAAGACCAGGTGGGCGACCTCGTTGAGCCGCCCCGGATGATGCGGCCGGCCGCCGGCAAGCCAGTCGAGCCGCGCGCGGCCGCCATTCCATGCGCCGGTCGAAAACCCCAGCACCTCGCTGGACACACCGGCCTGATCGAGCGCGCGCGTGAGCACATCCACCAGCATCGCCACCGGCTCGATATAGGTTCGCATGGACCCCGAACAATCGATGAGAAAGCTCACCACGCAATCGGCGAGCGGTTTGTGCCGCTCCAGCACGAACAAGCGCCGCTCGGCCGGCGAGCAGACCAGTTGCGCGAGACGCCGGCCGTCGATACGCCCGTGCTCTTCACCGAACGACCAGCCATCGCGTTGCGGCACGGCGAGCGCGGCCTTCAGCGCATACGCGAGCCGCGGCACGTTGATGCGCTGCGCGGCGATCCGCTTGTCGAGCCGGTCGCGATACTCGGCGAGTAACTCGCGCCGAATCCGCGAGCCGGGCATCAATTCGCGGTCGTAGCGCGTGGTGTACGCGAGGTAGCGTTGCCCGGCGTCGCGCAGAACACGGCTGTCGCCGGTGGCCGCGAGACCCATGTCGACCTGCTCGCCTTCGTCGGTATCGAACCACAGCGCGAACATGGCGCGCACGGCTTCGTCGTCTTCCGGCGCCTGCTCGTTTTCTTCAAGGGACTGCGCGCGTGCTTCACGCATCATCTGGCTGACGAGACGAGCTAGTTCGAGCGCATGAATCGCGAACGTGCCCTGCTCCGTCCGATACCGCCGCAGCGCCGCGAGCGGCACGCCCAGCGTCGGCGTGATCGCGGCGCGGGTGGCTTCGATCAGGCCTTCGGTCTCTTCCAGCACGGGCCAGCCCGACAAACGCGACCAGACGATCTGGGAGACCGTATAAAGCAGAATGCCCAAGTGGCCGTCGGCAAGTCCGGTGCGATAAAAAGCCCTCGACCATGTTTCGAAGCGATGCCGCAGATTCCGCGCGAGCCCCGGCATGCCGGCAGGCGCGAGCGCTTCGCAACGCAGCTGCTCGAAGAGTTCGAACATGAGGCGCTCAACGGGCTCGACGGGGCACAGGCTCGCGTGGAGAGCCGCATCGGAATGCGTCAAACGCAGCGCGGCGCCATCCGCTGCTCCACGCAAGGAAAGCAGATCATCAACCCGCGGGTCAGTGCGCAGATGCGGCGCATGAAGCGGCAGCGCACGCAAGCCACGATACAGACAGCCGGCACGGTAATGCAGCGCGGCGTCGCCGGTCAACGCGCGCACCGCCGCCGCACACAGGTTCTGACGCTGCTCCGCGCGGCGCGTGGCTTGCCGCTCGGCAGCGCTCATTGCGCCACCATCGAATGGGCCTCGCGCTCAGGCGCGCTTTCCAGCTCACTGTCGAAGCAGCGCTGGAAATACTCGGCCACGATGGGCCGTTCCGCTTCGTCGCACTTGTTGACGAAGGTGAGGCGAAACGCCATGGCGGGATCGCGGAAAATCTGGCAGTTCTCCGCCCAGTCGATCACCGTGCGCGGCGACATCAGCGTGGACAGATCGCCGGCGGCAAAGCCCTTGCGCGTCAGTTCCGCGACACTGATCATCGACTCGATCAGTGCGCGGCCGGCAGCGTCGGCGAGTTCCGGCACACGTGCGAGCACGATGCCGGCCTCCTCGGCGCGAGGCAGATAGTTGAGCGTGGCCACGACGTTCCAGCGGTCCATCTGCGCGTGATTCAGCAACTGCGTGCCGTGATACATGCCGTTCAGATTGCCCAGGCCGACGGTATTGGTCGTGGCGAACAGCCGGAAATACGGGTGCGGGTGAATCACGCGATTCTGATCGAGCAGCGTGAATTTGCCGTCGCGCTCCAGAATGCGCTGGATCACGAACATGACGTCGGGACGGCCGGCGTCGTATTCGTCGAAGATCAGCGCCATGGGCCGTTGCAGTGCCCAAGGCACGATGCCTTCCTGGAACTCGGTCACCTGCAGGTCGTCGCGCACGATGATGGCGTCTTTGCCCACCAGATCGAGACGGCTGATATGCCCGTCCAGATTCACGCGCACGCACGGCCAGTTCAGCCGGGCCGCGACCTGTTCGATGTGGGTCGACTTACCCGTGCCATGCAGGCCCTGCACCATCACGCGGCGCTCGCGCATGAAGCCGGCGAGAATCGCCAGTGTCACTTCAGCATTGAAGCGGTACGCCTCGTCAACTTCCGGAACGTGGTCGTCACGGTCGCTAAAAGCCGGCACCATCAAGCCTGAATCGATGCCGAACAACGTACGCACTGAGACCATCCGGTCCGGTTTGCCTGTCACGATATCGGTCACTACGGTCTCCTTCGCGCTATGTCTGAACGGCGGGCGGTGCGGCGCTCAGCAGCCGCACACGGCCTTGCCGGGTCATCATACGCACTTTCTTTTTTCGATACAAATCATCTCGTTTTTTATAGCTGCGATTTTGGACCGTAAGTATCAGCGGTGACGATGCCGGTATTCGACCGTCTCCGGCTCGCGAAAGAGTTCGTCGGTTTTGCGCACGCGCAGCAGATAAGCGAGCAGCAGCACGCCGAGACTCGCGACACCGAACCAGAGCGGCTGACGTTGCTCCGGAATAAAGGCCATCGCGACCAGAATGCCCACCATGCCGAGGATCGCGACCCACGTGAGGTACGGATAGCACCACATCCTCACTCGCAGCTTCTGCGGCGCATCCCGCTCGATGCGGGCACGCAGTTTCAGTTGCGAGATCGCAATCAGCACGTAGACGAAAATCGCCACCGTGCCGTACGAATTCACGAGAAACGCGAACACGGTATCCGGCGAGACGTACGACATGACGACCGACGCGTAGCCGAATACGGTACCGATCAGAATCGCGCGCACCGGCACGCCACGGCGATTGACCTTGGCGAGCGCGGCGGGCGCGTCGCCGTGGCGCGTCAGCGCGAAGATCATCCGCGACGCCGCGTAGAGACCGGAATTGAGCGCTGACAGTACCGCCGTGAGCACGATGGCGTTCATGACGCTGGCGGCGGCCGGGATACCCATCGCATCGAGCGCGCTGACATAGGGCGTCGCCATCTTCGGCGAGTTCCACGGCACGAGCGCAACGACGAGCAGAATCGAGCCCACATAAAAGACCAGCACGCGCGTAATCACCGAGTTGGTCGCTTTGGCGACTGCCTTCGCGGGCTCCTGCGCTTCGGCCGCCGCGATGGTGACGATTTCCGCGCCGAAGTAAAAACCCGTGGCGGCGACCGCACCGCTCAGCACCGGTCCAATGCCTTTGGGCATCAGCCCACCGTGCGAGAGCAGCGTCGGCAGCACTTCGGTAACGTGCTTCGACGCGGGCCACAGCCCCAGCACGTACATGCCGCCGAGAAACAGAAACACCATGATCGCCGCGACCTTGATCGATGCGAACCAGAACTCGAATTCACCGTAACTGCCGACCGAGACGAGGTTGGTCGCCGTGAGCGTCACCAGCAACACGAGACTGATCGCCCATGCGGGCACGTCGGGCAACCAGAACTGCACAAGCTTCGCACCCGCAACCGCCTCGACCGCCACGACGATGACCCAGAAATACCAGTACATCCAGCCGGTCAGAAAGCCGGCCAGGTTGCCGGAGGCACGCTTGCCGCCGAATGCCAGCCGCGCGTATTCGTAGAACGAGCCGACGGCCGGCATCGCGCAGGCCATTTCGCCAAGCATCCGCATGACCAGCACGACCAGTGCGCCGGTGATCAGAAACGACAACACCGCCGCGGGGCCGGCCTGCTGCACCACCACACCGCTGCCGACGAAGAGCCCTGCGCCGATCACGCCGCCTAGCGCGATCATCGTCATGTGGCGCTGCTTGAGGCCCGCCTTCAATTCCGTTGTATCTGTTGATTGCTGCATGTCACCTCCACGTTCCGTCATCCGATCGCGGGCGGAACGGCTCTGCAAGAGCAGCCGCCCGAGTCCCGGCGTCTTCAATCACGGATGGGGCGAGGACGCTTCGGCGTCTCGCCATATGATTTTTTATGAAGCACCGCACTGCACCGGCGCATGGTGCCAGTGTGCACCGTTTGCGCCCTGCGGGCGGCAAGTTTCGAGCCGAGGGCGGCATGAGCGAGGGCTAGCCGCCGCTCGCCGTATCAGGGTTTCTCGTCGCGGCGGAAATACAGTTGATACAGCATCCGCTGGCCGATCCGCCGGAACGGCGCGAACGGGTGCCCGGGCAATGGCGACGTGAAAATCGGCAGTGTCTGCTTCGCGCCCTTTCCCGCAATGCGTTCGGCGAGCCGGCGCCCCGCCTGCTGCGAATACGACACGCCGTTGCCGCCGTAACCGAGCGCGTAGTACACGGTCTGCATCGGATCCGGCTGATACACGCGCGGCATCATGTCGTGACTGACGTCCACCCAGCCCCACCACGAGTAGTCGATCGTGACGCCACGCAAGGCCGGAAACTTGCGGACCATGCCTTCCACCAGCAGATCGTAATGGCGCGAATTGGGCGCGTCGGCGCCGGTGATCGCGGAACGGCTGCCGATCTGCAAGCGGTTGTCCGGCAGGAAACGGTAATAGAAGCGCAACGTGCGCGTATCCGTGAGCACCTGGGTCGTGCGAAAGTTGCACGCGGCGATTTCCTGCTTCGTGAGCGGACGCGTGACCATCGAATTCGACAGGATCGGCATGATGCGGCTGCGCAGCGAAGCGTGCAGCGTCTGTGCCGTATACGCCCCGGTCGCAATACCGACCGCACGCGCGCGCACGGTGCCGCCGGGTGTGCGCAGATGATGCACGCCATTGATGGTTTCCCACCCGAGCACGGGGCTCGCCGGATGCACCCTGGCGCCCGCTTCACGGGCAAGCCGCAGATAACCAAAGGCGAGCTTCAACGCATGAATGCCGATCCCTTCCGGCTCGTGAAGCGCGCCGGCCGCTTCCGCGTCGTTGACATACTCGCGCTGGAAGGTGCGCTTGTCGATCAGTTCGGACGGATAGCCGAACACGTCCTTCCATACCTTGGCCTCGGCGGCCAGCTTTTGCATGATGCGCGGACGGTGCGCGATCAGAAAATGGCCACCGGGTTGCGGATCGCAATCGATCTCCGCGATCAGCGACTTGAAGTTATCGAACCCTTCCTGAATCTCGTCGTGCATTTTCAACGCGACATCTTTACCCCAGCGCTCGATCCATTGGGAACGCGACAGACGGCCCGAGGCGTTCTGACCTTGCCCACCGTTGCGGCTGCTGCAACCCCAGCTCGTCTTGTTGGCTTCCAGCACGACCGCCTTGATGCCGTGCTCCCGTGCGAGACAGAGCGCGGTGGCGAGCCCGGTATAGCCGCCGCCGATAATCGCCACATCCACGTCGACGTCCGCCGTGATCGGGCCGTCGTCTTCGGGTGGCGTGCCCGCGGTCGCGACCCAGTAGGTCGGCGCGTATTGCTTGCCCCATCCCGGTCCGGGCGACACCAGCGGGTCGTACGCCGGATCGTAGCGCGTATCGTCTTCGCGGGCGGACGGCATGCCTTGCGCGACGCGTTCGATTTCACTGTGCTCCATGTGAAGCTCCCGATCAGCGTACGAGGTTCTGCTTCGGACGTTCCTTGCGAAACGCCCGCTTCACCGCGATGAGGCCGTCGCGGAACTCGAACAGGTCGCATCCTTCCGCCTCGATACGCCAGCCCTCCGCGTGCGTTCCCGTGAACACCCACTCGGACACGCCGCGTTCGCCGCTCACGTAGTGGCGTCCCTTGCCCCAATGTGCGTCGGGAAAGGTCTTGAACACCGCTTCGAACGCCGCACGTGTGGCGTCGCGGCCGACGAAACGCGTGCCGAAGACTTCCGGACCGCCTGCTGCATCGAACACGCAATCGTCGGTCATGAAGGTCATCAACGCGTTGGCGTCATGACGATTGAACGCATCGGAAAACGCGGCCAGCGTGTCGGCCGTGACGTGCTGCAGTGGGGTCTGTGTTTGAGCCATTGCTCTCTCCTCCTGGATGACTTTCGATAAGGCATGAGACGCCGCCATCGGCTGGCGATCCGTGAGGAAATTGTAGGCAGGGGGGGTGCCCGGCCGGTAGGTCCAGTGCGGTGCTTTCGCCTGGTGCAGCAGGCGCAAACGTGGCCCATGAAGCGGATCTCGACACGCGCGGCGCCCTCTTTGCGGCGCCCGCTGAATTGGACTCATCGACTCCCGTGAACTGGCTCTATGGTTCTGGTTTTTTGTTCGGCAACACTGCGGGTACTGGCCGTTACCTGTACCGATTGCCTGTCCTTGCGCGACTGCCAGAGCTGATGGCCGCGCGTGTCCATGACTTCACGCTGCTAGGAGTTGAGGTGCTCAAACTATTTATCGGACTCGGCATTCCCTATCTGGGCGTGATCGGACTGCTGCCGTGGGTGGCTTCCGTCGACCGCTTCGTATTGGGCGTGCCGTTCATCTATGCGTGGATCTTCGCGTGGTTCATCCTCACCTCCGGCTGCCTGATGATCTGCTGGCGCGTGTTCGACAGCCGCCACGACGAGTCCCACCCGCAAAACCGCTAAAGGAGTGTCCGGATGGCCACCGCAGTCTTTCTCGGCTTCCTCGCTTTCTCGCTTTACCTCGCGATCCGTTCGAACAAGGGACGCGGTCCGCAGAGCGTGCATGATTTCTTCGTCGCATCGCGGCAGTTCGGTGCGTACCTCGTCTTCTTTCTCGCAGCCGGCGAGATCTACAGCATCGGCACGATGGTCGGCTTTCCGGGCGGCATCTATGCGAAAGGGCCGACATACGGCGTCTGGTTTCTCGGCTACATTCTGCTCGCCTATCCGGTGGGCTATTTCATCGGCCCGAAGATCTGGCAAGCCGGCAAGCGCTACAACGCGATCACGCTGCCCGATCTGTTCAAGGGACATTTCCAGAGCCGCTCGCTCGAACTGATCGTTGCAGGCTCCGCGATCGTGTTTCTCTTGCCATGGGGCCAACTGCAATTTACCGGCCTCGTTGCCGCGCTGAACGGTCTCGGCTGGAACTTCAAACCGCTCTATCTGATCCTGATTTCGGCATTGCTCGCGTTCACGTATATCGCGATCGCGGGCGTGCGGGCATCGGCTTATATCGCCGTGCTCAAGGATATCCTGATGGTCGTGGCGATCGTCGTGACCGGCGTCGCCGTATCGATGGAAGTCGGGGTGACCGATGTCTTTCATGCAGCCAGCCAGCATGTGAGCAACCGGATGAACTCGCACCAGCTGACCTTCTCGATGAGCACCATGTTGTTCCAGTCGCTCGGCTTCTACGTCATGCCGTTCGCGGTACAGAATTTTTTCACCGCGAAGAGCGCCAACACGATCCGCCGCACTCAGGTCGCCATGCCGCTTTACATGCTGATGTATCCGTTTCTCGTGGTCGCGTCGTACTATGCGATCAGTCAGAACCTGCATCTCGCCTCGCCGAATGAAGCGTTCTTCGCGGCCGCGATCCGGCTGTTGCCGGGTTGGCTGCTTGGCCTCGTCGCCGCCGGCGCGTCGCTGTCCGGGCTGCTCGTGCTGGCCGGCATCTGTCTCGCGATCGGCCCGATCGTGACTCGCAATCTCCTGCCGGGCATGCCGGAGGCCCGCCAGAAAACGAGCGCGAAGGTGGTGATCGTGCTGTACCTGCTGGTGTCGATCGTGATGACGCTGCTCACGCCGAATCTGATGCTCACGCTGATCAACACCACCTATTACGGCGTGACGCAATTTTTCCCCGGCGTGATGGTCGTTCTGTTCGGACTGCGCGTGCGGCCGGCTGCCATTGCATCGGGCATGTTGACCGGGCAAGTGCTGGCGATCATTCTTTACGTGCTGCAAATCGACCTTGGCGGCTTCAATCTGGGGCTGGTATGCCTCGGCGTGAACCTGCTGGTCGTCACTGCGGTGAACCTCACCGCGAAACCGAGCCGCGCGCACGCGCTGGGTTGAAACTGAGCTGAACGAACTTCGATCATAGCCCTATGACTCAACGAGAAGAGAAGCGCCCGACGACCCAGGTGTTCGTCGCGAAGAAAATCGTGACGATGAATCCCATGCAGCCCTACGCGACACACGTCGCGATTCGCGACGGCAGGATCCTCTCGGTTGGCGATGCAGAGGATGTGCAGCAATGGGGCGACGCCGAAATCATCGACACCTTCAACGACAAAGTGTTGATGCCTGGTTTTGTCGAAGGCCATTGCCATCTGATGGAAGGCGCGATGTGGGACGCCGTTTATGTCGGCTACTACGACCGGCGCGGCCCCGATGGCCGGCGCTGGCCGGGCCTGAAGACGCTGGACGCCGTGATCGAACGCCTGCGCGCGGCCCAGGCGGAGATGACGTCCCCAGACGCTGCACTGCTCGCCTGGGGCTTCGATCCCATCTTCTTCGGCACCGCTCGCCTGACCGTGCGGGAACTGGACACGGTGTCCGCCGAGCGGCCCATCGTGATCCTGCATGCGAGCGTTCACTTGATGAACGTCAATTCGGCCATGCTGTCTCGCGCGGGCATCGACGAGGAAACGGATATCGACGGCATCGACAAAGACGACAGCGGCCAGCCGACCGGCGAGTTGCAGGAGTTCGCGGCAATGTTTCCGGTCTACCGCGTGATCGGCTCGGGCCTCTCGATCGCCGCGAGCGAAAGCGCGAACGCCATCTGGAATTTCGGCCGGGTCGCCCAACTCGCGGGCGTGACGACCGCCACCGATCTGGTCAACGACTTCTCCGAACTGGGCAATCGCAACCTGCGCGAAGTCACCGCGAATGCGGATTTTCCGGTGCGCATCGTGCCTGCGTTCGCACCGCAACGCAGTCCTGAAGGCGGCGCTCAACAGGTGCTCGCCGCCATGCGGACCGCCACGCCTAAGCTGCAGTTCGGTCCCGTCAAGTTTATCGTCGACGGTTCGATTCAAGGGTTCACCGCGCGCCTGAAATGGCCCGGCTATCTGAACGGCAAGCCCAATGGCTTATGGCTGATTCCGCCGAGCCAGTTCGTCGAGGTGTTCGCGCCATTTCACGAAGCGGGCCTGCAACTTCACGTTCACACCAACGGCAACGAAGCGACCCAACTCGTGCTCGACGCGTTCGAGCAGCTTCTCGCACGCCATCCGCGCCGCGATCACCGGCATACGCTGCAGCACTGCCAGATGGCCGACGCGAGTCAACTGGCGCGAGCCAAAAGCCTCGGCCTGTGCATCAATTTTTTCTCGAACCACATTTTCTACTGGGGCGATGCGCACTATACGCAAACCATGGGTGCGGACCGCGCGAATCGCATGAACGCGGCGGAGTCCGCGCGCCGCCTGGGCATTCCGTTCGCGTTTCATTCCGATGCGCCTATTACGCCGCTGAATCCACTGTTCACCGCGTGGTGCGCTTCGCAGCGCGAGACGTCGTCAGGCCGCGTGCTCGGTGTGAACGAACGCGTGCCGATTGCCGACGCGTTGCGCGCAATCACGCTCGGCGCCGCTTACACGCTGAAAATGGATCATCTGGTGGGCAGTATCGAAGTCGGCAAATTCGCGGATTTCGCGGTGCTCGCGGAAGATCCTGCCGAGGTCGCGCCGCAGCGTCTCAAGGAACTGGAAGTGTGGGGCACGGTGCTCGGCGGCCGGATCTTCCAGGCGCCGGCCGGATGAGCGCGATTCCACTTGTCGTTATCGGCGGTTATCTCGGCGCCGGCAAGACGACACTGCTCAACCATGTTCTGAGCAACGCCGGATCGCGGCGCATCACCGTGCTCGTCAATGACTTCGGCTCGATCAATATCGATGCTTCGCTGATTCGCCAGCGCACCGGCGACGTGATCAATCTGGAGAACGGCTGCGTCTGCTGTTCGATCGGCGGCCGGCTGGTCGAGGCGCTGCTCGCCGTGAGTGCGCGCCCCGATACGCCGGATCTGCTGATCATCGAGGCGAGCGGCGTGTCCGACCCGCTCCGCATCGCACAGATCGGCTTGCTCGATCGCGCGTTTCGTCTGGACGGCATCGTCGTGCTCGTGGACGCGGAGCGCATCGAAGCAACGCTGGCCGATCCTTATGTCGGCGACATTGCGCAGCGGCAGATCGAGGGCGCCACGGCCATCGTTTTGAACAAGATGGATCTGCTCGACGGGCCTTCGCGCCGGGCGGTCGCGGAGCGCGTCGAAGCGCTCTCGCGCAGCCGCGTCATGGTGCAGGCGACGCACGCCGCCGTGCCGCCCGGTCTGATCTTCGACCAGCATATGACGCCTGCGCGTGACACCCCCGCGCTATCGCTGCACGCCTCTCCCATGCCGCGAGACTTGTGCAGCTTTTCGTTCGCCACCCAGGCGTGCCTGAACCGGAAGAAGCTCAAGGAAGCGCTGCAAGGTTTTTCGGCGAAGCTGTTGCGCGCGAAGGGGTTCGTCCGTCTGGAGAGTGACGGCGCGTTGCATGAGTTGCATGTGGTCGGCAATCGCGTGATGATCAGCGCGTCCTCTGCCCGGACCAGCGAGGAGTCGCAGATCGTGCTGATCGGCATGTTCGATCCGAAAGACCAGGCGGAGGCGACTGCCGCTCTCAAGGGCGCGGAAATCGCCACGTGATCCCGGAAGCGCAGCAGACCGCCGGTGCACCTACCGCCTCAACTCCGAAACGATCTTCTCCGCCAGAAAATCACACGGCGGTCGCTTCGAAGCGGTGCTGCGCGCCAACACCATTTCGAGCGCCTGAATCTCGGGCAAGCCGTGCGCACGCCCGAGCAACGTGAAATGCGCCGGGACCGCGCATCGCGCGAGGGGGACAATCGCAAGTCCTGCTTCGGCCATCGACAGCAGGCCGAGCAGACTCGGGCTTTCATACGAGGTCCGATAGGGAATCTTCGCGCGTTCAAGGCTGCGAATGGCATTTTCCCGCGCCACACTGCCCGGCAGAAACACGGCGATCGGCAGCGGCCGTTCGCGCCAGATTTCATCGGCGCTCGGCGCCGCTGCCCACTCCATCGGCTCGAGCCGGATGAACTCGCCGGACAGGCCCTTCACTCGCGTTGCGCACACCAGATCGACCGAGCCGTCTTTCACCATCGGCGCCAATGCGACACTCGGCAAACCGACCACCTGAATCTCCACCTTCGGATAGCTTGCGGAGAATTTCTTCAGGATCGGCGGCAGCAGCGACGACGCGTAGTCGTCCGGCACGCCGATGCTCACTCGCCCGGTCACGTCAGGCCGCACCACCGCGGCCCACGCCTCCTCGCGCAAGGCGAGCATGCGGCGGGCGTAGGTCAGCAGCACTTCGCCGTCCTGCGTCGGAACCACATTTCTCGGCTTGCGTACGAACAGCGGCTTGCCGAGCGCGCTCTCGAGCGTCTTGATCTGCATGCTCACCGCAGACTGCGAGCGATGCACGACTTCCGCCGCCCGGCTGATATTGCCGGTGTCGGCGACAGCCACGATCATGGTCATCACGTCCAGGTCGAGCGCTTTCAATGGGCTTGGTATCAGAAAAGTGAATAGATTCGATCAATTTTACGCGATTTTCTAAGACAGTGACATCGGGCATAGTGACCGCAAAGGAGCCAGTCAATGAACGCCCGTACCGATTTCTCAGTGCTTGCCGTACCGGAATTGTCGTTTGCGACCATCGCATCCGGCATCTGCGTGCCGTATGTCGAGTGCGGAGAGGGCGAGCCGCTGGTCTTCGTGCACGGCTCGCTCTGCGACTATCGCTACTGGAGCGCGCAGACCGCGGCACTGTCGCAGCATTTCCGCTGCATCTCGGTGAGCCTGAGCCACTACTGGCCCGCGAACGAGGCTTGCATTCAGGGCGAGTTCGGCTGGCAAACGCACGTCGCCGAACTGGCCGAGTTCATCGAGGCGATCGGCCTTGCGCCCGTCCATCTGGTCGGCCATTCGCGGGGCGGCTGCGTGGCGTTCCATGTCGCGCGCGACTATCCACGGCTGGTGAAATCGCTGACGCTCGCGGACCCGGGCGGCCCGCTGCAGATCGACGGCACGGCGGAGGCGTCGCTGCCGCCCGCGACCAACGTGCTGCGTGCGCGCGTCGCCGACCTGATCGAGAGCCGGGAAATCGACGCGGGACTGGAGCTTTTCGTCGACTCGGTGAGCGCACCCGGATCATGGCGCAAGAGTCCGGCGTCCTTCCGCACCATGGCGATCGACAATGCGGACACGCTCCCCAAGCAGTTCCGCGATCCCCTGCCCGCCTATTCCCATGAGGCGGCGCGCGACGTGAAATGCCGGACCTTGCTGATCGACGGGCAGCGCAGCCCCCGCATGTTCCGTAACAACGTCGAGAAGCTCGCTGAATGGATCGGCTATGCGGAGAGGCAAACCATTGCCGGTGCGTCGCACGGCATGAATGTCTCAAATGCCGGCGCGTTCAACCGGCTCCTGCAGGCGTTCGTCAGCTTCTGATTCCATTGCGGATGTTCGCCGACGCGCTCCCCTCGCGTCGGAGCGCGGCTCGCCGCGCACCTCCTCAGCCGATCGCATTCGCCGATCGCATTCGCCGATCGCATTTGCCGACGCATTTGCCGACGCATTTGCCGATAAAGAGCCGCTCTCCGCGGCCAGCGAACCCGCGCCGTTCTTCCACGCGGCGTCGCTGTACGGACTTACCCGAATGCAATTAAGTATCAGTTTGCGGCCCGATTTTCAGTGGCGGCATCTCCTCAGCAGGATTAACTTCCTCTCATAGCCAGGTGCAATGCGTTGTGCGCGAACCGCGCCCAAAAGAATAGGCCGGCTCAGGAGGAAGACAGATGCACACCACTCTGGGCGCCGCCGCGCATGCGGACGCCCGTTGCGCCAAAATCGTCCCGCCGGATCTCGAACTGGTCGCCGTACCGCGCGATGAGTCGTTCAAGGTGTGGTCGCATGGTTATCCCTATCGCACGGTGCGCTGGCACTTCCATCCTGAATACGAAATTCAGCTGATCACATCGACCACGGGCAAATACTTCGTCGGCGATTACATCGGCAATTTCGCGCCGGGCAATCTCGTGATGGTGGGCTCGAACCTGCCGCACAACTGGGTCAGCAATGTGCCGCGCGGCGATCGGGTGGATGAGCGCTGTCTTATCGTGCAGTTCGATGGCGCGTTCATCGCGCGCGCCATTCAGGCTCTGCCCGAACTCAGGCGCGTGGAGCCGTTGCTCGATGCTTCTCGCTGGGGTGTGCTGTTCTCAGCGGAATCGGGCGCCGCCGCCGAGCCGATCATGCGCGAAATGTTGAACGCGCAAGGCATGCGGCGCATCACGCTGTTTCTCGCGTTGTTCGACCTGCTCGTGCACAGCGTCGAGCCCGCGAAGCTGGCGAGCGCCGCTTATCGCGCCGACCCGGCTCGTTATGCCGAGACGCACATCAATCACGTGCTCTCGTATATCGGCAAGAACCTGTCACAAGCGTTACGGGAAGCGGAATTGGCCGAACTCTCGGGACAAAGCGTCAGCGCCTTCTCGCGATCTTTCCGCCGGCACACCGGCGTGCCCTTCGTCCAGTACGTGAACCGGCTGCGCATCAATCTCGCGTGCCAGTTGCTGATGTCAGGCGAGCTGACTATCACCGATATCTGCTACCAGGTCGGATTCAACAACCTCTCGAATTTCAACCGTCAGTTCCTGTTGCTCAAGAACATGTCGCCCTCGCGATGGCGGGCTTATCAGCAACTGAATGCGGCCAGCGCGACCGAATCGTCCGACATCGCGCATGACCGGCGCCTCGCCGGACACGCCCCGCCCAACTGACGAACTTCACAAGAAGGCTCACCCAGGCCCAAACACGGCAGCAGCTTCGCCGGAATTTTTCTAAAAACGGAGACATGCGATGACCAGACTTTCGAACCAACTCATCGGCGCCAGCGCCCTGAGCCTGAGCTTGCTGGGCAGCACCGCTGCTTTGGCTGCGCCAAGTGGCACGGTCGCGTTCCTGATGCCCGACCAGGCCTCGACGCGCTACGAGCAACATGACTTCCCCGGCTTCAAGACCGAAATGAGCAAGCTCTGCCCCGACTGCAAGGTGCTCTATCAGAACGCCAACGCCGACGTCGCGACGCAGCAGCAGCAGTTCAACTCGGTGATCGCACAAGGCGCGAAGGTGATCGTGCTCGACCCGGTGGACTCGACGGCCGCGGCGTCGCTCGTCCATATGGCGCAGGGCCAGGGCATCAAGGTCATCGCCTATGACCGGCCTGTGCCCTCCACGCCGGCCAACTACTACGTGTCGTTCGACAACGAAGGCATCGGCAAGGCCATTGCGCAGTCGCTCGTCCAGCACCTGAAAGACTCGGGCGTGCCGACCACCAAGGGCGGCGTGCTCGAAGTGAACGGTTCGCCGACCGACGCCGCGGCCGGGCTGATCAAGAAGGGCATCCACGCCGGCTTGCAGGGCAGCGGCTACAAGACGCTGGCCGAGTACGACACGCCGGACTGGGCTCCGCCGAAGGCCCAGCAATGGGTCAGCGGACAGATCACCCGCTTCGGCTCGCAGATCGTCGGCGTAGTGGCCGCCAACGACGGCACGGGCGGCGGGGCCGTTGCGGCGTTCAAGGCAGCCGGCGTCAATCCGGTGCCGCCGGTGACCGGCAACGACGCGACGATCGCGGGGTTGCAGTTGATCATCGCGGGCGACGAATACAACACGATCCTCAAGCCGAGCGAGATCGTCGCGGCGGCGGCGGCGAAGGTGGCGGTCGGTTTCCTGTCCGGCCAGACGCCGAAGGGTGAAACCACGTTGTTCAATACGCCGTCGCAGCTCTTCAAGCCGGCGGTCATCACGGCGAAGAACCTCAAGGCGGAGGTCGTCGACAAGGGCTTCGCGAGCGGCAAGGATCTGTGCACCGACCGCTATGCCGAAGGCTGCAAGAAGCTCGGCATCACGTACTGAGCCGGCGCAAGCCCCGGACGGACCCGGCGCGTGCCGGGTCCGTCAACTCTCCTTGAGGTATCCGTCCCATGACTGATCAGGCCACAACACGATCCCGGCGCGGCGAACTGGTGCTGAGCCTGCGCGGCGTCTCGAAGCACTTCGGCGCGGTCTCGGCCCTGACGGACATCGAGCTCGACGTGCATGCCGGCGAAGTGGTCGCCCTGGTGGGCGACAACGGCGCCGGCAAATCAACCCTGGTGAAGGTGCTCGCCGGAGTCCATCAACCCAGCACCGGCACCATCACCTTCGGCGGCAAGGAAGTCACGCTGCCCGATCCGGGCGCGGCGCTCGATCTGGGCATCGCCACGGTGTTCCAGGACCTCGCCTTGTGCGAAAACCTCGATGTCGTCGCGAACATCTATCTCGGGCGCGAACTGAATCCGCTGCGCCTCGACGAAGTGGCCATGGAGGTGAAAGCCTGGACGCTTCTGAACGAACTGTCGGCGCGCATTCCCAGCGTGCGCGACGTGGTCGCCTCGCTCTCGGGCGGGCAGCGCCAGACCGTGGCGATCGCGCGCTCGCTGCTGCTGGACCCGAAGCTGATCATGCTCGACGAACCCACGGCGGCGCTGGGCGTGGCCCAAACCGCCGAGGTGCTGAACCTGATCGAGCGGGTGCGCGACCGCGGCCACGCCGTCATCATGATCAGCCACAACATGGAGGACGTCCGCGCCGTCGCGGACCGCATCGTGGTGCTGCGGCTCGGCCGCAACAACGGTGTCTTCTATCCCGACTCGTCGAATCAGGAACTGGTCGCCGCGATCACCGGCGCGACCGAAAACGCCGTGTCGCGCCGCGCCGGCCGGCGCCAGTCCGAGCAGGGTGCCTGAACCAAGGAACCATCATGAGCAATCAAATGCAAGGCGCCCCGCAGCGTGAGCCGCAAGGCGAGCCGCAACCGTCCACGCTGCTCGACCGCAGCGATATCCGCGTGAAGCACGCCACCGGGATCGGCGGCACCGTTTCCGAGTTCGTCGAACGGGTGCGCTCGGGCGATCTCGGTTCGTTGCCGGTCGTGGCGGGCCTGATCATCATCTGGACCGTGTTCACCAGCCTGAATCCGGTGTTCCTCTCGGCCGACAACCTGGTCAATCTGCTGTTCGACTGCTCGACGGTGGGCGTGATCTCGCTCGGCATCGTCTGTGTGCTGATGGTGGGACAGATCGACCTCTCGGTCGGCTCGATGAGCGGCTTCGCTTCGGCGCTCGTCGGCATGCTCTGGGTCAATCACGGCTGGCCGGTGCTGCTGGCTATCGTCGCCGCTATCGCCGTCGGCGCGCTGATCGGCGCGTTGTACGCGCTGCTGCTCAACCGGCTCGGCATGCCGAGCTTCGTGGCGACGCTGGCCGGACTGCTCGCGATCCTCGGCATGCAGTTGTACGTGCTCGGCGCGACCGGTTCGATCAACCTGCCCTACGGTTCGGCGATAGTGAATCTTGGGCAGCTCATCATCATCCCGGCCGTGATTTCGTATCTCCTCGCACTGGCGCCGGGTGCGGTGATGCTGGCGCTCGGGTTGCGCACGCGCGAGCGCCGCCGCGCGTCCCAGCTCTCCGCGCCCTCGGTGGGCAGCCTGCTCGCACGCGCCCTCGCCATTACGGTTCTTCTGGAGGCCGTGGTGGCCTATCTCAACCAGGGGCGAGGCGTCCCGCTGATGTTCGGCGTGTTCCTCGGACTCTCGGTCGCGATGGACTACGCGCTCAAGAGAACCCGCTGGGGTCGCTCGATGCACGCGGTCGGCGGCAATCACGAGGCCGCGCGGCGGGCCGGCATCAAGGTCGGCGCCATCTACACGAGTGCCTTCGTGCTGTGCGCGAGCCTCGCCGCGCTCGGCGGCGTGCTGACCGCGGCGCGGCTCGCCTCGGCCAGTCAGCAGGCCGGCAGCGGCGACGTGAACCTGAACGCGATCGCCGCGGCGGTGATCGGCGGCACGAGTCTGTTCGGCGGCCGCGGCAGCGCGTATTCAGCGGTGCTGGGCATCATCGTGATCCAGTCGATCGCCAGCGGCCTGACGCTACTGAACCTGTCGTCCTCGTTGCGCTTCATGATCACCGGCGCGGTGCTGGCGATCGCGGTGATCGTCGACTCGCTTGCCCGGCAGTCCCGCGTCTCGCATGGCCGCGCGTAATTCCAGCAATCCAGGAGAACAGCGAATGACTGAATCCATCAAGGGAAAGGTTGCCGCCATCACGGGCGCGGCATCGGGCATCGGCCTCGAGTGCGCGCGCGTACTGATCGCGCAAGGCGCGAAGGTAGTACTGATCGACCGTGCCAGGGAGAGACTCGAACAACTTTGCGCGGAACTGGGGCCGAACGCGCTGCCACTGGTGGTGGATCTGCTGCAGCCATCGGAAGTGGACGCGCTGCTGCCATCAATCCTCGCACTCGCGGGCGGCCTCGATATCTTCCATGCGAATGCCGGCGCGTACGTCGGCGGCGATGTGGTGGACGGCAATCCGGACGAATGGGACCGCGTGCTGAACCTGAACATCAATGCCGCGTTCCGCTCGGTCCACGCCGTGCTGCCGCACATGGTCGCGCAGAAATCGGGCGACATAATCTTCACCAGTTCGATCGCCGGGATCGTGCCGGTGGTTTGGGAACCGATCTACACGGCATCCAAATTCGCGGTGCAGGCCTTCGTTCACACGACGCGCCGCCAGCTCGCCAAGCATGGCGTGCGGGTCGGCGCGGTGGCGCCCGGCCCGGTCGTGACGGCCCTGCTCGACGACTGGCCGAAAGCGAAGATGGATGAAGCGCTTGCCTCGGGCAGCCTGATGCAGCCCAAAGAGGTCGCCGATGCCGTACTCTTCATGCTGACGCGGCCGGGCAACGTGACCATTCGTGATCTCGTGATCCTGCCGAACAACGTCGATCTGTGAAACGCTCGACCCGGGCTGGCCCGCTGTGGCCGCCCGCCGTCCTTCAGAAACGCGACCCCTAACCCCTAACGCGATAGTGAGCAGGCAGCAAGCTATGACCTCAGAGAACCCGACTTCCGGCGCGAGTCAAAGATCGCCCCACAGTGCGACCCACAGCCCGGCGGACAGCGCGCGCGACGCGCGCTATGTCATCGGCGTGGACGTCGGCACGGGCAGTGCCCGGGCCGGACTCTTCGACCTCGCCGGCCGTATGGTGGCGTCGGCCAGGCGTGACATCACGCTGTTCCATGCGAGCGGTTCCATCGTCGAGCAGTCGAGTGGCGAAATCTGGACGGCTGTCTGCGATTCCGTGAAAGACGCGCTGTCGCAGGCCGCCGTGTCGCCGGC
The DNA here is from genome assembly GCF_059567925.1 of Paraburkholderia sp. BGA-UO-ETr-F21. Classification (NCBI taxonomy): domain Bacteria; kingdom Pseudomonadati; phylum Pseudomonadota; class Betaproteobacteria; order Burkholderiales; family Burkholderiaceae; genus Paraburkholderia; species Paraburkholderia sp. BGA-UO-ETr-F21. Next base: position 239,951 of record NZ_JCAQOY010000007.1, read on the forward strand.
TCAGGTCGCCGGGATCGGCTTCGACGCCACCTGTTCGCTCGTCGTGCTCGGCGCGGGCGGCCAGCCATTGCCGGTGGGCCCCTCGGAGCAGGCCGAGCGCGACATCATCGTCTGGATGGATCACCGCGCCGTGGCGCAGGCGGAGCGCATCAACGCGACGGGTCACGAAGTGCTGAACTATGTCGGCGGCAAGATCTCGCCGGAAATGGAGACGCCCAAGCTGCTGTGGCTTCTCGAGAACAGGCCGGGCGTCTTCGCGGCGGCCTGGCAGTTCTTCGATCTGACCGACTTCCTGACCTGGCGCGCAACCGGCGATCTGGCCAGGTCGACCTGCACGGTCACTTGCAAGTGGACCTATCTGGCGCACGAGCGGCGCTGGGACGAGAGCTACTTTCGCAGCGTCGGCCTTGGCGTGCTAGCGGACGAAGCCTTTGCGCGCATCGGCCAGCGCGTCGTCGATCCCGGCACACCGCTGGGCAGCGGCCTGACCGAGGACGCCGCCGCGCAACTCGGCCTGCGAACCGGAACGCCGGTCGCCACGGGCGTGATCGACGCCCATGCCGGTGGCATCGGCACGGTCGGCGCCGATGGCGACCCTGAGTCCTGTCTCGCCTATGTGTTCGGCACCTCGTCGTGCACGATGACCACGACCCGCAGTCCGGTCTTCGTGCCCGGCGTGTGGGGACCTTATTTTTCGGCGATGGTGCCGGATGCCTGGCTCAACGAGGGCGGCCAATCGGTAGCCGGCGCGGCCATCGAACGACTGCTTGCCATGCATCCCGCGTCTTCCGACGCACGGCTTCGCGCGCAGCGCGAGGGCCAGTCCTTGCCGGCCCTGCTCGCCGCCCTCGCCGTGCAGTCGGCCGATAGTGTGTCAGGCACCGCGTTGCTGGCCGGCGGCCTGCATGTCGTGCCGGAGTTCTTGGGGAACCGTGCTCCGCTGGCCGACCCGCACGCAAGGGCCGTGATTGCGGGCCTTGGAATGGAAGACGACCTGGACAGCCTCGTCGCCCTCTACATTGCGGGCCTGTGCAGTATCGGTTACGGACTTCGGCAGATCATCGAAACGCAGGCCAACGCGGGTGCGCCGATCGAGCGGGTGGTGATCAGCGGCGGCGCTGGGCGGCTCGATCTGGTTCGGCAACTGCTCGCGGATGCAACGGGCAAACCCGTGCTCGCCACGCAGGCGGAAGAGCCCGTGCTGCTGGGTGCCGCCATGCTGGGCGGCGTGGCAGGCGGCCAGTTCGATAACGTGCGCTCGGCAATGGCGAGGATGTCGCAGATCAGCAAGACCTACGAACCGGGCGCGAGCGACATCGCGCAACTGCACGAGGCGCGCTATCGCGCCTTCCTGAAGCTGCAAAGCGTGGCCAGAGAGATCCGCTAGACCTACCCACGGCGACGGTGGCGCCGCGTTGGGCGAGATGCCTTTACAATCCAGCACTTCGATCCGACAACCGTGACATGCGCCATGAAATACCTCCTTGCATCGACACTCGCGGTCGTCATCGCGGCCGCGAGCGTGACGACGAACGCCGAAACACCCGCGGGTAGCGAAACGCCCAAACTGGAGTGCGCGATCGGGTATGTCACCGGCATCGGTGGGGCGGCACAGAGCTTTCGCGAATACCTGGCGACCCCGGACAGAGACAGATATCGCTTCCTCGCGGACAACCCGATCCAATGCAAGGTCTCCGACGAAGGGCGCGCGTCGGGTTGCACCGGCATCACGAGCCTTCGGAATGAAAAAGTCAGCGTGTACGACGATATCGACAGTACGACGATGGCCGTGGTCGCGCGCGTCGAACTGGACCGGGGAACGTATCCGGTGATTATCGTCGTGCAAAAGAAGGACGTGAAATGCGAGGAGTGATTGCACTCGCCGCGCGAGGCGCTGACGATTCCCACAGGTCGTGGTATGTCAGTGCGGCGTCTCGCCAAGTTTTTCAGCGAGAAAGTCGATAAACGACCGAACCTTGGACGACACCGTTTTCTTCCTCGGATAAACCGCCCAGATCGAAGCTTCTTCGCGCGACGAACGGATCTCCCAGTCCGGCAATATGCGTGTGAGACGACCGTCGCCGAGTGCTTCGTCCGCCAGCCAGCTGGGCAGTAGGGCGATCCCTCTTCCAGCCAACGTGACTGCAAGCAATGCATCGGTATCGTCGATCGTGAGGCGGCCACTCGCGCTCGCCTTCTGCCACTCGGACGCCGTGTCTGCCCGAGGCCTCACGTACCAGACATTCCCCGCTGTTCGCGAGAACATCAGGCAAGCGTGATCTTTCAGCGCAGCGGGCGTAACGGGTGCGCCGCTCGCCTTCACATACGCCGGCGCCGCGCATGCCAACTCGCGGTGCGGCGCGAGACGGCGGGCCATTAGCGACGAATCCTGCAACGCGCCTATGCGGATGCCCAGATCGACCTGTGACTCGATGAGATTGAGGACGTCGTCCGTGAAAATTGCATCGATATCGATATCGCGATACCGGTCCATGAATTCGCCGATGTGCGGCACGACGTGTTTCCGCCCGAACGAAACAGGCAGCGTCACACGCAACACCCCGGAAGGACTCTGGTTGAGCGACGACGTTGCGTCCTTGGCATCCTTCAACTGAGTGAGCACCTCCGAGACGCGCGAGTAGAACACCTTGCCGCCCTCCGTGAGCGAGAGCCCACGAGTCGACCGGTTAAAAAGCGCAATGCGGAGATCGGCTTCGAGTTCGTTCAAATGTCGCGACGCGGTCGACGTCTTGATAGACAACTCCTGGGCAGCGCGAGTGAGACTACCCAGTTCGGCTGCGCGCACGAATGTCCGGACTGCTGCGAAGTAATCCATGTGGAAATCCAAAGTGGACTGCGGCTGGGCGCGGCGCCCTTCAATCGAATCTGGGCGTTTCAGCCGGCACGCACTGTCAATGCAGGGTAGCTTACGATATCAGCCTTCACACCGCCGGCGTGCGTGCTGAACCCGAATTCATTCGCCGGAACAGATGGCAGAAGGCCGAGGCTGCGCCCATGTCGTTTGTGCAAAACCCTTGGCTTGCGATCAGTTCAATGGCGAGCCCGTCACGCACTGGAAGTGCGCGACGGGCTCGCCGAGTACGACGGACAGAGACTTTTCTATTGCTCGATGACAGCCTGCTTATTTGGCAAAGCGGATATCCAGTGCGCGCAAATAAGTTTGCAAGCCTGCGTCCTGAATGGGAATGAGCCGGGCATCTTCGTCCGATTCATTGAAGTGGGCGTGCCAGTATCCCGGCGGCGTCACGAACGCGAGGCCCGGCGCCCAATCGACTCGGGTGGCGTCCGCAATATTGCCCTGCTCGTCCAGTTCCGTGCCGACGAGGCTATAGCATCCCTGCGGACAATCAACGATGAAGTCCAGCGCAATCGACTGATGACGGTGCGGCTTCTGAACCGACTTTCCGGGAAGCAAACCGAACATTGCCCACAGCACGTGCGTCACCGTGCGGGTTTGCGGAAAACTGGCGTTGGCCAGCAGCACGGAAATACGGCTACGAAGCGCGGCATGCGTATCCTTGGCGACTTTCTGCAGTTCGGCCTCGGCGCGTTGCGCCGGATACAAGGTCGGGACGAATCGCGGAGAAACCGAATCCACTCCCAGGTAAGTCAGCAATGGCGCGTCGGTAACGTAGTACAACGCGACATCTTCGAGCGCCGAAATCGTGGATTCGATACCGCCGGGCAACGAGAAGAACGCGCCTTGCGTAAATGAAATCGTGTGTCCGCCCTGCACCGCCGATCCCGATCCGCGAATGACATAGAAAATCTGCGATGTGGCCAGCGGGTCCAGTTCGACGCGCTCCCCCTTCAGAATCCGAACGAAGTTGGCGACCAACCCCGGGCCGGTCGCCGGCGCGTCGCAACCCAGTTCCGCTGACAGATCGAGCGCAACGACGCGAGTCGGCCCGTCGGCATACAGGTCAGCGGGGAACGTCTTGAAGGGAACGCGTGAAATCAGCTTTGCACCAATCGGGTTGGCCGCTTTGGTGTATTCGAAGTATTGCGCGCTATCGGTGACGTTGGTGTCGTCTGCCAGAAGGGCTGCGTCGGTGCGATCAAGCATGTTGTTGCTCCTGAAATCGAGGTTGGCCAGCTCCGCTGTGTTTGCAGCGAAGTCGTGAAATGAATTTACGTTCTGGCAAACCGCGCCGGTAGTGCCCTCGGCGCAAATGAGTTTTCAGGTTTGGGGGTAAGGCAAGCGACCGCGGTTGTGATCTTTTGATGAGGCGAGAGTTGCCTGGCGGGACGCGCGCTGATCGCCAATTCGCTTCGTGTTTCTCGTGTTGATAGTGCGCCCGGCGGCCGGAATGCCTGGCACAGCGCGCACGCCAGATGGCGTGCATTTGAACCGCCTGCACTGCGCTTTTTCTATGCCGCGGACGGTCAACGCGTGCAATGCTTTTCTTTAGTGCTCGCCGTTGGAGTCAACCTGGTCGAGAGCCTTCAGCCGCCGGTACAGCGTGCGCTCGCTAATGCCGAGTTGTGCTGCAAGGTCTCTGCGCATCCCCACGAAACCCGCTGCTATGCGGGCCAGTTCGGCATCCGTGAGCTTCGTGCGACCAGCATGGCGTAAGGCGGCATGCTCTGGCCTCGCCGACGGCACCTCGCCCCTGACGATCTCCGGCAGATGTTCCGGCCGGATCACGCCATCGTCGGCCAGCAGGCTCGCGCGCTCGAGCACATTGCGCAGCTCGCGAATATTGCCCGGCCAGCGATACGCGCGTAGCAGTGCGAGCGCCTCCGGTGCGACCGAAGTCTTGCGCGGCGCGGTATCGCGCCCCGAGGCGATGCGTTGCAGCGTTGAATCCACCAGCAATGGAATGTCGTCGGCGCGGTCGCGCAACGCGGGCAAACGAATCGGGAACGCGCTGATCCGGAAATACAGATCCGAGCGGAACTGTCCGGCCGCCAGCATCTGCTCAAGGGGCTTGTGCGTCGCGGCGACGAGCCGGAAGTCCGCGCGCTGCGTCTCCACGCTGCCGACGCGGCGAAATGCGCCCGTCTCGATGAGACGCAGCAGCTTGACCTGCATCGACAATGGCACATCGCCTATTTCGTCGAGAAACAGAGTCCCGCCTTGGGCCGTCTCGACGAGCCCAGGCTTGCGGTTGACGGCACCGGTGAACGAACCTTTCTCGTAGCCGAACAATTCGCTTTCGAACAGCGTCTCCGTGATGCCAGAGCAGTCGACCACCACGAACGGCCGTTGTGCCCGATCGCTCGCCTCGTGCAGCGCATGGGCGAACAGTTCCTTGCCCGTGCCGGACTCGCCGAGCAGCAGGACAGGCAACATCGAGGGCGCGACACGCTGCAATGCCGCGAGCGCTTCGTTGAACGCAGGCGCGCGTCCCACCAACCCGTCTACGCTTGGCCGCGCGGAGGCGCCGCGCACCGTCGAGAGCCGCTCGACATACGCGACGATCTCGCGCCGCGTGTCGAAGATTGGCCGCAATTCCACGTCCACATGCTCGGGGCCGCGCGGCGTGTGATGGATGTGCAGCACGCGATCCGCGCTGCGGAGTTCGGACGCCCGCTTCATCGGGCAATGCTCGCCCGCCTGGTCGCACGGTACGTCGTAGTGGTGCGATACCTGGTAGCAACGGCGCCCAACGTGCGGCTGCCCCGCGACCCCGAACTGCCGCCGGTACGCAGTGTTGGCCGCAAGAATGCGGTAGTCCGGGTCGAGCACGATCGACGGCTGCGGGTCGTATTCCAGATAGGAGACGAGAGCGGCAATCTCGGGGGCGCCAGGCTGCGCGGGCATCGCATCAGACGAAGCGCTCGGGGCGGATGAGGGCTCGGGCAGGATCATGGTCGCAGACCGGAAATTCGTCGAGGAAGGAGCACTATACGCGCCGACTGCCATTTCTGCCACGACTGCCATATGGCAGACGGTGGCAGTCCGCCATTGGACGTTCGCTCTGGCGCGCGCCGATTCAGAACGCTGTGGGGCACATAAAAATCGATGTAGATCATGGATTTAGAACCTCCGCGCGAAACTAAGGCGCGATTGGCACGATACTTGATTGAAGTCGCCTCCGAATGTTGCTGGACAGCCCGTCCGGCACGAGGACCGACTGCAATGACAGCCAGCCAATTTATCGTCGAAGGATTCTTCGACCCCGCCACGTGGACCATCAGCTATCTGCTGCTGGATCCGCGCTCGCAGCAATGCGCGCTGATCGACAGCGTGCTCGATTACGACCCGAAGTCGGGCCGGACGCGAACCGTGTCGGCCGATCGGCTAGCCGCCCGTGTCGAAGCACTAGGCGCAAGCGTGCAATGGTTGCTGGAGACGCATGTGCACGCGGACCATCTGTCCGCCGCGCCGTATCTCAAGGAACGGCTAGGCGGGCGAATCGCGATCGGCGATCAGGTCACGCGCGTGCAGCAGGTGTTCGGCAAGCTCTTCAATGCCGGGCATGGGTTTGCCACGGACGGCTCGCAGTTCGATCACCTCTTCGCCGACGGCGAAACCTTCACCTTGGGACAGCTGCAAGTGCGCGTGATGCACACGCCCGGCCACACGCCGGCGTGCGTCACCTATGTCGTGAGCGACGGCGACGACCACGCGGCATTCGTGGGCGACACGCTCTTCATGCCCGATTACGGCACCGCCCGCTGCGACTTTCCGGGCGGCGACGCGTCCACCCTGTACCGCTCGATCCGCCGTGTCCTGAGCCTGCCTTCGCAAACACGCCTTTACATGTGCCACGACTATCAGCCGGGTGGTCGTCCGGTGCAGTACGAAAGCTCGGTCGCGGACGAACGCGAGCACAACATTCACGTACGCGAAGGAACACCCGAGCAGGCCTTCGTCGAAATGCGCAAGGCCCGCGATGCAACGCTCGATATGCCTGTTCTGATTCTTCCTTCCGTTCAGGTGAACATGCGCGCCGGCCATCTGCCCGAGCCCGAGAGTAACGGTGTTTCGTACATCAAGATTCCGGTGAATGCGCTCTGACGGGTGCGTTGAGCGTCGGCACAATAGTTAGGAGAAGCAATGGAAATCAGAAAGCACACGAACCCGCAAGCTGCCGGCCACGACCTGACCGGCCTTGCCGGGCGGATCGCGTCGCCCCTCGTCGTCTCACAGGAGCGGCACGACGTCGTGATCGTGGGGGCCGGCGCCGCGGGCATCGCGACAGCGTCGAGCCTGCTCGCGCGCGCGCCGGGTCTGGATATCGCCGTGATCGATCCGGCCGACACGCACTACTACCAGCCGGGTTGGACGATGGTCGGCGCCGGTGTGTTCCGGCCCGAGACGACGGCGCGCACCATGGACGACGTGCTGCCGGCCAGGGTGCACCGGATCAAGGCCGCCGTAGCGGCGTTCGAGCCGGAGAACAATGCGCTGGTGCTCGAGGGTTGCCGCGTTGTCAGGTATAGCCAGCTCATCGTCTGCGCGGGGCTCAAGCTCAACTGGAACGCCGTCGAAGGGTTGCCGCAGACCCTCGGCCGCAATGGCGTCACCTCGAACTATCGCTACGACCTCGCCCCGTACACGTGGCGCCTCGTACAGGGCCTAAAGGGCGGACGCGCGCTCTTCACGCAGCCGCCGATGCCGATCAAATGCGCCGGCGCGCCGCAAAAGGCGATGTATCTGTCCTCCGATCACTGGCAGCGCACCGGGAGGCTCGGCGGGATCGACGTCGAGTTTTATAACGCGGGAGCGGTGCTGTTCGGCGTGGCCGACTACGTGCCCGCGCTGATGAAATACGTCGAGAGTTACGGCATCAAGCTGAATTTCGGATTCAACCTGAGCGCGATCGACGGCGAGGCGAAGCGCGCCACTTTCACGCGTACGGTGGCGGGCGGCGCGCCCGAACGTGTCGAAACGGAATTCGACATGATCCACGTGGTGCCGCCGCAGACCGCGCCCGACTTCATCGCCGTCAGTCCGCTTGCCGACGCGGCGGGCTGGGTCGACGTCGACCAGAGCACGCTGCGCCACAAGCGCTTCGATAACGTCTACGGGCTCGGCGACGTAACGAACACGCCCAACGCAAAGACAGCGGCCGCCGCTCGCAAGCAGGCGCCCGTCGTCGCGCACAACGTGCTCGCGGCGCTCGGCGCAATGTCGGGTGTCGCAACGTACGACGGATACGGATCGTGTCCGCTCACGGTCGAACGCGGCAAGATCGTGCTCGCCGAGTTTCTCTACGGCGGCAAGGTCGCACCGACGTTCCCCGGCTGGCTGATCGACGGCAAGCATCCATCGCGGCTCGCCTGGCTGCTGAAGGAGCGCATCCTGCCGCCGCTCTATTGGCGCGGCATGCTCAAAGGCAAGGAGTGGCTCGCCCATCCCCGTCTCGCCGAATGAGCGGCGGCTTGTCATCAACCCTCAAGGCTATCGATGCTGATCTCACTTCTTCTCGGCGCGATCGTCGGCGCGTTGCTTGGTCTGACGGGCGCGGGCGGCGGCATTCTCGCGGTGCCCGCGCTGGTGTTCGGGATGGGCTGGCCAATGCAGCAGGCCACGCCGGTCGCGCTCGTCGCCGTATCGAGCAGTGCCGCGGTCGGCGCACTTGAAGCCTTCCGCAAGCGGCTTGTCCGATATCGTGCCGCGCTGTTCATGGCGATCGCCGGCATTCCAGCGACCGCCGTGGGCGCCCGTCTCGCCCACGCGTTGCCACAACGCCTGCTGCTTGCGCTCTTTGCGAGCGTGATGCTGATCGTCGCGGTCCGGCTGCTACGCCAGACACTCCGCAGCGGTCCGGCACCGCAGCCCGAATCGGCGCTGTGCGTGGCGCGCGTCAACCCTGCGACCGGCCGGCTCGTCTGGTCGTGGGCGACGGGCGCGGCGCTCGCGGCAACGGGTGCGGTTACCGGACTGATGACCGGCATGCTCGGTGTCGGCGGAGGATTCATCATCGTGCCGATGATGCGCAAGCTGACCAACGTGCCGATGCACGGTGTCGTGGCTACCTCGCTTCTGGTCATCACACTGGTCGGCGGCGGCGGTGTCATCGCCACGATGCGCCACGGCGCGCCGCTGCCGCTCGAAGTGGTGCTGTGGTTCAGCCTCGCCACTGGCGCGGGCATGCTCGCAGGACGCGCCGCGTCGCACCGTCTCCCGGCGCACCAGGTGCAACTCGGTTTCGCGACCATCCTGATATGCGTCGCGCTGGGGCTGATGGCGAAGGCCGCGATCGCCTGACTTCGCCTGTCGCAGCAAAGTTGCTGCGTTCCCGTTTCCTGGAGTTGGCTGGAAGTTGGGTATTTTCGTTTATGCTGACCCATCCGATAATCCAGCTATCGAATCGAGGAGCAAATGGACCGGTTGACTGGCATGGGCGTGTTCGTCGCGGCGGTCGATGAAGGCAGTCTTGCAGCCGCCGCGCGACGTTTCGGGTTATCCGCCGCGATGGCCGGCAAATACGTGAGTGCGATCGAAGCCGAACTGAATGTAAGACTGCTCCAGCGCACGACGCGCCGTCTGAGCCTGACCGACATCGGTCAAAACTATTACCAACGCTGCAAACAGATCCTCGAAGCCTACGACGAGGCCAATCGCGAGGCGGGTGATGCACACGGGGCCCCTGGTGGCGTGCTGCGCATTTCCGCTCCGGTCACTTTCGGCGCCATGCATCTCGGCGACGTGCTCGCGAGCTTTGTGGAAGACAATCCGCAGGTCAAAATCGAAGTGTCGTTGAGTGACCGATACGTCGACCTGCTCGAAGCCGGTGTCGATGTTGCGATTCGAATTGGGCGTTTGCCCGATTCGGGGTTGATCGCGCGCCGGCTCGCACCGTGTCGAATGGTGATCTGCGCGTCCCCAGACTATCTCAGGCGTCACGGAGCGCCGCGCAATCCGGACGACCTGCGGCAGGCGCCGCGGCTCACGTTCAGTGAAGCTGTGTCCGTGGGAGACTGGACGCTGGTCGATGCGAAACGCCGTTCGCATGTGATCGACGGGCCGAGCCGGATCTCGGCCAACAACACCCAGATGCTGCTTGCCGCGGCACTCGCCGGAGCCGGTATCGTTTATGGACCCACGTTCGTGTTTGGAGAGCAGATCGCGCTTGGAAAACTCGTCGAACTGCTGCCGGAGTACCACACCTCGGAATTGACGATCCAGGCGGTCTATCCGAGCGCGCGTCACATGCCACTCAAAGTGCGCCGGTTCCTCGAGCATCTGGTGGCGGCATTCGGAGACGATCCGCCGTGGGATCGCATTCCGACGCGGCGTAGCGCCAGCCCGCGTCGTTCCTCCGACAAGCCAAAACGGGTGAAGTCCTAGGCGGCAGAAGCGGCGTGCCGCTCAGCGTGGCGCCGCATGCGCGTGACACGTCGTCTATGCACGAGCTATGCGGCGGCGTTTTCGGCGGCCACGAACTTCTCGATCGCCGCCGCGACCGCCTCGGGTGCCTCGAGCGGCGACAGATGGCCGATCCCCGGCAATACCTGCAAGCGCGCGCCTGCAATCCGGGGCAGCAACTCCTTCTGTAACGTCTCCACACGATCAACTTTGTCCAACTCGCCGGCAATCACCAGCACGGGAACATTGATGGACCTCACATCGTCAGTAATGTCTTCGAGCATAGCGGTGCGTGGCCACGCAGCTTTGGCTTGCGGCGCACCGCGCAGGCTGTCGGCGATGACTTGCTCACGACAGGCCGGCGTGAGCGGATTCGCCGTGAGTACGTTGTCCAGCACCCACTCGATCGACTCGCGCGAATCATAGGCTGCTGCCATCGCCGCGCGCTGCTCTTCAGGAAGAGCCATGGGCGAAGGCGGCGACGGCGCCACGAGCACCAGGCCCTGCAATCCCGCAGGTCGCCGGGACGCAAGCAACTGCGCTACTTTTCCGCCCATTGAATGACCGACCAGAATGTAGCGCCGCAGTCCCAGTGTTTCGATGACCTCTTGTGCATCGTTCGCGAGATCGGCAATCGTGTAGCCGTGCTCGGGCGCGTCCGAGTCACCCCATCCGCGATGATCGGTGGCAACGGTTCGGCATGGCGTCGACAAGCGGCCGACGACGCCGTCCCAAGTGCGGGACGATCCGCCCCAGTAGTGAAGGAACACGAGTGCCCGTTCTCCCTCCCCCTGCTCCCTGACGCGAATTCTCGCGCCGCTCGTCCGGATATCCATTGCGATGCTCCCTGATCTGGTGTGCCGATGGCACGGTGGCGGATCGGATCAGGTCCGACCCGAATCAAGAAGGCATCTTAGGTTTGGCCGCTCCGTTTGATAATTACCGTCTTTTTATCGGCAGTCGATCGTAGGACGATCGAAATGCAGCCATAGTCGCTTTGCGAAGGTTTATGGCAACGCGGCATCATGTTCCGGCGGTTCGGCCACGCCTTCATGCACGAGTACATCTCGCGGGACACGAGCACCTTAGTCTTTCGTATTCCCGGAACCGATGGTGTCCAACGACGACAAGACATCCTCTGGCAAACGAAGGTTCACGCTTGCGATGTTCTGCTTCAGATGCTCGACCGACGAGGTGCCAGGTATCAGCAGGATGTTCGGCGAACGCTGCAACAACCAGGCAAGGGCCACCTGCATTGGTGTCGCGTCGCATTGGTCTGCAGCAGCGCTCAACGCTTCGGCCTGCAGCGGAGAGAAGCCGCCGAGCGGGAAAAACGGAACATACGCGATGCCATCTTCGGCAAGACTGTCGATCAGCGCGTCATCGTTACGATGAGCCAGGTTGTACATGTTCTGCACGCACGCAATCTTCGTGATCGTGCGTCCTTGCGCGATCTGCTTTGCGGTCACATTGCTCAGCCCGATGTGACGAATCAAGCCTTTCGCCTGAAGTTCCGCAAGCGCGGTTAGCGGCGCCTCGATGTCGCCCTCGGCCGGTGCACCCACGTCGAACATCACGCGAAAGTTCACGACGTCGAGCGCATCCAGACCGAGATGGCGAAGGTTGTCATGCACCGCCGATTCCAGTTCGGCCGCCGACGACGCAAGGTTCCACGAGGCATCGCTCCCTCGGCTGGCGCCCACCTTCGTGACAATCGTTAGCGCATCGGGATAAGGATGAAGCGCCTCACGAATGAGCTGATTCGTCACATGGGGGCCGTAAAAATCGCTCGTGTCGATGTGGGTGATTCCGCTTTCGATTGCAGCACGAAGCACCGCTATCGCCGCGGCGCGGTCTTTCGGTGGCCCGAAAACGTGCGGCCCCGCTAGCTGCATCGCACCGTAACCCATGCGCGTCACAGGACGCTCGCCAAGTTGAAAAGTACCTGCCCGCGTAACTTCCGTCATCGATCCACTCCTTCGTTCGGATTGTTGTTGCAGTAGCCGCAACACGTTCGACTAGAATACGAATAATCATTCAGATTGTGAATTCGCATATGCGCACGGATAACGGACAGGGGCTGAGCGCCCGCAAACAGCCGCAACAGGCGCGTTCCCAAGCGACCGTGGACGCGATTTTCGACGCGACTATTCAGGTTTTGCTGGCCGAGGGGTTGCAGCGGCTCACCACGATCCGGGTGGCGGAGAGAGCCGGCGTTTCGGTCGGCACGCTTTACCAGTACTTCCCGCAAAAGCAGGCGCTTCTCTTCGCCGTGCTGCAACGGCATCTGGAAAAGGTGGTGAGCGCAATGGAGGCCGCCGCCTTGTCAGCGCACAGCGCTTCCTTATCGACGATGGTGAAGGCTGTCGTCGCGGCGTTCGTGAAAGCAAAGACGGAGAATCTGGACGAATCGCGTGCTCTATACGCGGTGGCGCTCGAACTCGACTCGCGCGACTACGTTCGCGAAGTGCAGTCACGTCACCGCGTGGCGCTAGAAGCGATGCTGAAGACGGCGTCCGACGCGCATTTTGACGACATTCCCACGACCACTTTCATGTTCATGGGCGCATTGGCCGGCCCTGTACGTTCGCTGCTCGAAGGGAAGCCGCCGCAATCCATGATCCGCAAGCTTCGCGGCCAACTCGAGTCGCTCTGTCTGGGGTATCTGGAACGCGAAGCGGGTCCGAAGTATTCGGCTGCGTAGCCTCATACGCGGCAGGTGCTGATCTGCCGACGCCACACGCAGTGAAATCTGCGCGCGGAAAGTCCCGGCGGCCTGCCCTCGTTGCAAGGGCGCGGCCGTCAGGGACAGTTGCTGCCCGACGCTTTTCAGGTCGAGCAGCAACGCGACCGCCGGGCATTACCCGGCGTGTCGACTCCTGGTCCTGATCGCCTGACCGCGACGGGACCTTGGCACTTCACTTGCGCTTCAGTTGCGAGATATCCCGCACCGCACCGCGGTCGGCGGAGGTGGCCAGCGCCGCATAGGCCTGCAACGCCTGCGACACCACGCGCTCGCGAGCAACCGGCATCCACGCCTTGTCGCCGCGTGCTTCCATGGCTGCACGGCGGTTCGCCAGTTCCTCGTCCGACACCACCAGGTGCATCTTGCGCTTGGGAATGTCGATCTCGATCACATCGCCGTCTTCCACCAGGCCGATCGTGCCGCCTTCGGCCGCTTCCGGCGACGCGTGCCCGATCACCAGCCCGGACGAACCGCCGGAAAAACGGCCGTCGGTGAAGAGCGCACAGGTCTTGCCCAAGCCCTTCGATTTCAGATACGACGTCGGGTAAAGCATTTCCTGCATGCCGGGACCGCCCTTGGGGCCTTCGTAGCGGATCACGACCACATCGCCGGCCACGACCTTGTCGCCCAGAATGGCTTCGACGGCATCGTCCTGGCTCTCGAAAACGCGCGCACGCCCCGAGAAAATCCACTGAGATTCGTCGACACCCGCGGTCTTGACGATACAACCCTTGTCCGCGAGGTTGCCGTACAGCACCGCGAGACCGCCGTCTTTCGAATACGCACTCTCCTTGCTGCGGATACAGCCGGTCTTGCGATCGGTATCCAGCGAGGTGAACGTGGCTTCCTGGCTGAACGCGACGGTGGTCGGAATGCCGCCCGGAGCCGCGCGGAAGAACTTCTGCGCTTCTTCGCCCGCACCGCCCGCGATGTCCCATTTGGCGATCGCGTCGCCCAGCGTGCCGCTATGCACGTTGCCGCACGACAGGTCGAGCAGGTCCGCGCGAGCCAGTTCGCCGAGAATACCGAGGATGCCGCCGGCACGGTGCACGTCTTCGATATGGTATTTGTCGGTAGCGGGCGCGGCTTTGCACAGGCATGGCACTTTGCGCGAGATGCGATCGATGTCGGACATGGTGAAATCGACACCGGCTTCCTGCGCCGCCGCCAACAGGTGAAGCACGGTATTGGTCGAACCGCCCATGGCCACGTCGAGCGCCATGGCGTTCTCGAATGCCTGCTTGGTGGCGATGCTGCGCGGCAGGACCGACGCGTCTTCTTCCTGGTAGTAGCGGCGGCACAAGTCCACCACCAGACGGCCCGCCTGCTCGAACAGACCCTTGCGCCATGCGTGCGTGGCGACGATCGTGCCGTTGCCGGGCAGCGCCAGACCGATCGCTTCGGTCAGGCAATTCATCGAGTTCGCCGTGAACATGCCCGAGCAGGAACCGCACGTCGGGCAGGCATTGCGCTCGATTTCCGCGACTTCCGCGTCGCTGACGCTCGAGTCGGCCGCCTTGATCATCGCGTCGATCAGGTCGATCTTGGCGATCACCTGGCCGTCTTTCGGCGATTTGACCTTGCCGGCTTCCATCGGACCGCCGGAGACGAAGACCACCGGGATGTTCAGGCGCATGGCGGCCATCAGCATGCCCGGCGTGATCTTGTCGCAATTGGAGATGCAGACCATGGCGTCGGCGCAGTGCGCGTTGACCATGTATTCCACCGAGTCGGCGATCAGTTCGCGCGAAGGCAGCGAGTACAGCATGCCGCCGTGGCCCATGGCGATGCCGTCGTCCACTGCGATGGTGTTGAATTCCTTGGCGACGCCGCCGGCCGCTTCGATCTGCTTCGCGACCAGCGCGCCGAGGTCGCGCAAATGTACATGGCCGGGCACGAACTGGGTGAACGAGTTCACCACCGCAATAATGGGCTTGCCGAAATCACCGTCCTTCATGCCGGTAGCGCGCCACAAAGCGCGCGCGCCGGCCATGTTGCGACCATGAGTCGAAGTTCGTGAACGATATTCAGGCATCTGTATCCTCAGATATTGGGGTCGTTTAAGTTTGAGTTGCCCCCGGCGCAGCCCGGCCAGTCGTGCCTTGACGGGCGATGATGGCTTACCACTGCCCCGTGAGCGGTGGCGTGCGATAGCGCGGACGGTGTGCGACGAGAATGGACGAATAATGCGAGAGAGCGAGTAAGACGTCCAATATATTTTTCTGGCTGGATTAGGTCGGAAAAGATATTAATGTGTCCCGGCTCAGCCTGCTTTGATCGCCCGGATCTCTGAAGCGCGGGCGTCGACGGGGATCGTTGGCAACTCGCCTTTGCGTTCGACCGGCAGACTGCGGAGGTGATCCATAATCGCTTGCCATTCCTTGATCTCGCGAACCCCGTTTGTGCCTGCCCCGGTCGCGACTTCACTCGTGTCCAGCGTACCCGGCGGCGGCAGGAGGTAGGGTGTATCTCCACGAACGTCGTTTAGCGCCTCGACTTTGGACTTAAGAGGTTGACCGTCCTGCTTCTTGGGTTCAAGAGCGAGTTTGCCCTTGGTGAACTTCGGAATGGCCGCGATGATCAAGCCGAGGTAGAGCGGGCAACTCAGACTGTACAGACCTTGGTTCTTTCCGCTGATGTCGATCGCGCGGTAGCCGCGCTCCAGATCCCCCATTTCGACGGCCGTCACCACATCGAACGCCGGGCGCGAGTGGTCGTAACGAAACCGCATTCCCGAAGAGCGGGGGAAATATTCGCCGGGGTGAGTCGGGTTGTTTACCAGCAGAAATTCGAGCAGATTCTTCAGTTCAGCCCCGGTGAACCACGCGGTTACAAGCGCACTGCCTGCCGTCGGATCGATGACGCCAGCGCCAAGCGGTGCCACCGAGAACACATCGTAGACGGTTTGCACGCCCGACTTGCCCCGCTTTAGTCCCGCTCGCATCAGACCGTTGGCGGTAAAACCGATGTCGGCCCTGGTGGCGTTTCTGAAGGCATCAGTGACGAGGTTCGCGAGTAACGTGCTGGCGGCGATATCGGTGAACGTATTGGGCAGATCCTGCGGTACTTTAGCCAGGGGCTCATTGACGCTGTAACCGCGAGATGCGAACACTGCCTTGGTAACAACCTTACCGAACCCGTTGATCTCGTCTTCCGTGCCCCGGTCGCCGGCAATGGTGTCGTCGATCGCATAAAGGCGGTACGACTCGACCGCCAGTTTGCCGCCATCGATTGTGAGCACCAGTTCGCCGAGGTTCTCTCCCTCCTTCCCGGTTTGGACTACGGGCGTACGCTCGTTGACGATGATTGGTTGCCGCAGTGCGGTGTGGCTGTGACCGCCGATAACCACGTCGATGCCCGGCGCCTGCTCGGCTACGAGAACGTCGTCGCCCCCGCTGTACTGCCCGTCTTTCCCTTTCTCGACGCCGCCATGGCTGAGGCAGATGACCACCTCCACCTTCTCCGACTCGCGAAGCACCTTCACCATTTCCACGGCGGCCTCGTTGGCGTTGGAGAACGATACGGCGCCGCCAGTGGTGTAAATCACGGCCTCCTTACCGAGCACGCCGAAGATGCCGAAGCGGATGCCACCGCGCTCGATCACGAGGTAACGACGGATGAGTCCATCCTTCGACAGACGCTGAAGGTCGGTCAACGAGGCGTCATTTGCGGAAAGGTCGGTATTGGAGGCGAGCACCGCCGGAATCGGGCCCGCCTTACTCGCTACGCCGATGGATTTGCCGAGGCCATCCGGCCCAAGATCGAACTCATGATTGCCGAAAGTCGTAGCGTCGTAACCCATCCTCGACATGAGTCGAAGCTCTCCGCCAATTTCGCGGGTCGCAGCCCCAAACGCGGTCCCCATGCTGTAGTCGCCGGCATCCAGCACCAGTACAGGACCCACCTTTTCGCGCTCCTTCCTTCTTTTGGCGATCATGGCGGCTAGCCGGGCAAATCCACCGCGCGTTTTATCGGCGTTGAGCTTGAACGGGGTGTAATCCGACGAGGGGCCCATTCCGATGAAAGCAGAATGCATGTCGTTGGTGTGCAGGATCGTGAAGGTCTTCGTCCCGTGTCCCGTCAAGGCTACGTTCCCATGCAGCAACATGCTGGCGCCGACAGCAACTGAACCGGCCAGAAACTGACGACGGGTGTGTGCTTCGCTCGATACGCAAGACGACACCTCTTTTCCTTCCGGCACCTCGGTTGCTGTTGCCTGTCGATCAGAAATCGGGATTTTCATTTCCCATCCTTACTATTTATGATCGACGTGCCTATTCCAATTGACCGAACAAACCCCGGATCGCTGGCGAATTAGTTACCACCGTGGGTCTGCTGACTTGTTACCGCCTCCATCACACGGTCGAGATTGAAGCTGCCCGGTTTCTGGCGCGGCGGGAAGTCCTTGAAACTCTGCAACCATTGTCCGACGTAAGCCGCCGCGGGTGCGAAAGCGAACATGTGTTCGATGTACCAGCGGTTGTAGTCCATGCCTTCGTATTCGGCGCGTTCGAAGGGATCGCTGCGCAGGTTCGCCAGCATCGGTGCGCGCAGCTCTTCGAATGGCTGCTGCCATACCGCGAGTCCGTGGGCGTTCTGCTTCAGGAAGGTGACCTTGTACTGATCGTAGCGCAGAGCGGCAACGCTGCCGTCGTCAGTCCAGTAAATGAATTCATGGCGCGGCCATGCACCGTCTCCTTTCAGCGCAGGCAGCAGGTTGTAACCGTCGAGGTGCACCTTAAACGTCCTCGACCCGACCTTCCGACCCTTCAGCAAGTCTTCCTTAACCGTGCCGTCGCCTGTCGCGGCCATCAGCGTTGGGATCATGTCTTCGTGCGCACCAATGTCATTGACCACCGTGCCAGGCTTGATGACACCCGGCCAACGCATGAGAGTCGGCACGCGATAGCCCCCTTCCCAGTTGGTATTCTTCTCGCCGCGAAACATGGTGGTGCCACCATCAGGCCAGCTCATTGACTCGGCGCCGTTATCGGTCGAGTACATGACGATGGTATTGTTGGCAATGCCCAGATCGTCGAGTTTCTTGAGCAACACGCCGACCAATCCATCGTGCTCCACCATCCCGTCCGGATAAATGCCGAGGCCTGTCTTGCCCACCGATTCAGGCTTCAGATGCGTGAAAACATGCATGTGGGACGCGTTCCACCAGATGAAGAATGGCTTGCCCTCCTGATGTGCCTTCTCCATGAACTGAAGCGTGCTGGCGGTAATCTCGTCGTCCACCGTTTCCATGCGTTTCGCCGTGAGTGCGCCCGTGTCCTCGCATCTCTGTTTGCCCATCTTTCCGAACCGCGGATCCACGGTGGTATCGTCCCGATCGGTGGCGAAGCAATGGAGTACGCCGCGCGGGCCGAACTTTGCCTTGAACTGCGGATTCTTCGGATAGTCGGCTCTTTCGGGCTCTTCGTCCGCATTCAGGTGATACAGGTTACCGAAGGATTCATCGAAACCGTGCACCGTGGGCAAAAACTCATTGCGGTCGCCGAGGTGATTCTTCCCGAACTGTCCCGTTGCATAACCCTGCGGCTTAAGCAGTTCTGCCAGCGTTACATCTTCCTTTTGCAGCCCTTCTGGCGCGCCGGGTAAGCCTACCTTGGTCAGGCCGGTACGAATCGGCGATTGTCCGGTAATGAAGGCGGCGCGGCCGGCAGTGCAGCTTTGCTGGCCGTACCAGTCGGTGAAGAGAGCGCCTTCCCGGCCGATCCGGTCGATGTTCGGCGTCCTGTAACCCATCACCCCCTGGTTATAGGCACTGATATTGAATCCCCCGATGTCGTCACCCCAGATAATCAGGATGTTCGGCTTGCTTTGCTGTGCGACAGCGGGGAACGTTGCCGCGACAAGCGTCATTGTCAGCAAACGGGCGCGCCAGCGTATGAATTGGCTCATGGTTTTCTCCGTTGATGTTCTTCATAGTGCCGCCATGCAGGCAGCGAGGCTGCGCCTGTCAGCTCGTGTTGTGCGCGGGCGTCAATCAGCCTCATCAACCGGGGCTGCCCGTAAGGACACCTTCAGGCCGATTGACGCTCGCGGTTCGGCGCCCCCAATCTTCGTCATTCATCACCAGGCGAAAACCAAGGTGCGACATGCTGTTGTATGGATCGGTCCCACGCCGGGCGCTCGGTCGGTAGCTCAGGCAGTAGCTCGAATTGCACAGAAACGACCCGCCTCGAGTGACTCGCCGAGGTGCGTTTTCCGGCACACCCGCTTCGTCCGGATCCCAGGCGTCCTGCGGTCCGGAAGGATTCAAAACCACCTTTCCGGTAGCGGCTTCGCGCTGAAATTCATCCGCCCTGTACCAGTCCGCTACCCATTGCCATGCATTTCCAGTCATATCCGAAAGGCCATATCCATTGGGCGGAAACGTACCCACCGCGCTGGTGCCCACCGCGCCGCCGGCTTTCGCGCTGACTACCGGGAAAGGTTGAGGTCGCTGACCCTCCCACACGTTGGCCATCTGCTTTCCGTCCGGTGCGAACTGATCGCCCCAGGTGTAGGTAGCCTGCTCGAGTCCGCCGCGCGCGGCGTATTCCCACTCGGCCTCCGTCGGCAGGCGTTTGCCTGCCCACTTTGCGTACGCCTGGGCATCTTCGTAAGACACCTGCACGACCGGATGGTCGTCCTTGCCTTCTATCGAACTACCCGGTCCCGTCGGATGGCGCCAGTCGGCACCCGGCACGAAACGCCACCACGCCGAATAATCCTGCAGGGGAACCGGGCGGCTTGTGCCGACAAAGACCATCGCGCCGGGCACGAGGTTAGCGTCCGATGGACGCGGCGTACCTGGAGGCAACTGCACACGCAAGGTTTCCCAATCGGGTTTCTTCTCCGCGGTGCTCACGTAACCCGTAGCCGCGACGAACTGGCGAAACTCGGCGTTGGTGACGTGGTGCCGGTCCATCCAGAAACCATGCACGCGTACCTTATGAGCCGGGCGTTCATTGGGCCTGGAAAGCTTGTGGTCGCTGCCCATCAGGAACTGGCCGGCGGGGATCCAGGCCATACCTTCAGGGCCGCGCTTGCCATCGCCGAGGACGATCTGAGGCTGGCTCATTGACGGGGATCGTGAATGCCAGGTGGAGAGACTCCAGCCAAGAACGGCGCTGATGAGGCCGATTGCAACAAGTCCCCACGCCCAACGAGTACGGCCGGGACGAAGCGCAACTGTGCCACCGACGTCGCGGCGCCGATTCGAAGGCGACACGAGTTCCTTAGTAATTCTACGTGTCACGTCCAAGCTCCAGTTCGGTGAATGGAAAAGCCGGCACGCCGATCTACTGGCATCTTGATCCGGCTTGCCGTCTTCGCACTCAGGGACTATTCAGCAAAAAATCTCGCGTTCTTTCAGGCACGAGGACAAACGGCAATGCCTCAAACCAGCTGACGTGCTGATGCGAACCAGCCTCCAACATCGAGCCATTCCTCTTAGAATTAAAGCCGGATGTCCACGATGTGTCCACGAACAGTACTACCCGACCAATTAGGCGGATTGACCGGGATCAACCTTATGCCGAGCCGGCCGGCCCGCTTAAGCGCGATTCAACTTATTAGGCAATCTAATCATTAGCGACGTACCGCCATGGGTTTCCTGCCGCTGGCGGTCACATTGATCATTAGCCGTATGAGGCGACCGACTTGTTAAAGGACGCCGAAGCGCAGCGGAATTTCATGCGACTGCTGCGCCAATCGCCGGCATTTGCCGAAATGCAGACGCACCAAGGTGGCCGGTGCCTTTGCGCACACCGGACGCACCAAATTCATACGATCAACGTCTCGTTCAATCGGCCGCTCAAGGACGCGGGGGCGAAGGTCGTGCCTGGACCGCTACCCGCAGGCAAGAAAGCAGGCGAACTATCGACGAAATAGCGCCAGGTGGAAATCGCGGCTCGATCGGCCACGTTTCGGGTGGCGGGCGACCAACTGCACGGCTGGACGAAAGCGCTCCTAACCCATCACTTACCCTAGTCATCGTTCTCACGTAGCGGCCATCTCTCCTCTGCTGGTCGCCACCACTCTCCCACTCGTACAGACTTTCCCCGACGAAGCATCCGCGCCGCAGCTTGCCAGGAGCAGCAACATGCCTAGTGCCTAGTGCCGCCACGAACCATGCGGCAACTCTACTTTTCGCTCGGCTTGCGCCAACTTCTCCAGCAACCCGGCACGATCCTGCCGAACACAATAGGCGGGCTTCGCCCGTTCAAAGCGCCAACTCGCGGACAGCGAGCCCGCATCGACGGCATCGAAGCCGAATTGATCGAGAATGCCGGCGACCACCTGCTTCGCCGCAACGTCGTCCCCTGCGATTGGCAACGCGCGTCTATCGGGTCTTCCTGGCGGGACGCCGTCGGTTTCGAGATCCCTGGCGAGAATCGCGTTGAACGCCTTCACGAGCCTCGCTCCGTGCAAGTGGCGCGCCATCAGTTCGCTGGTGGTCAGGGTGTACTGGTCCAACGCATCGATATGGCCGTCGCGTTCGGGATAATAGTTGCAGGTGTCGATCACTATCTTCCCTTCCAGTTCCGCAACCGGCAGCGTGAGATAGCTGCGCAGCGGCACCGCGACCACGACCACGTCGCCGAATACCGCCGCCTCACGCGCGGTCCCGACGCGGCAACCTATCGCCGCTGCCGTGCTCATCAGCGTTTCCGGACCTCGCGAATTGCTGATCATCACCTCGTAACCGTTCTGTTTTGCCAGCGTCGCGAGCGCCCTGCCAATAAATCCCGCACCCAGAATACCCATCTTCATTTTCAATCTCCTATTGAATGTGCCGGCGGCACCATTCGCCGCCTGCACCCTGCAATCACTATGATTGAAAACCTAACCGAGATAAACGATGATTCTGGTTCGCCTGTAGAAACTATGAGTGGGGAATCATGGACCGCCTGACCAGCATGGCCATCTTCGTGAAAGCCGCCGAAAGCGGCTCGTTTGCGGCGGCCGCTCTCGCCTTCGGTATCTCGTCGCAAATGGCTGGACGACATGTGATCGCACTCGAAGAGCGCGTCGGCGCGCCGCTCCTTGCCCGGACAACCCGGCGCCAAAGCCTCACTGAAATCGGCCAGATTTTCTATGAGCGCTGCAAGGCCCTGCTGGCGGATGCTGAGGCGGCGGAATCGGTAGCGATGGATTTCTCAGCCTCGCCGCGCGGACGCCTGCGTGTCACTGCGCCGGTCACATTTGGATCGTGTTGCCTCGCACCGTTGATTACCCGCTATCTTCGCGAGCATCCCGAAGTCCAGGTCGATCTCACGTTGACCGATCGTTTTGTGGATCTCGTGGATGAAGGGTATGAAGTGGCGATCCGGCTCGGCGCGCTGTCGGATTCGTCGATGATCGCGAAACCGCTGATGCCGTATCGACTGCTCGCCTGTGCGTCGCCGGCTTATCTGGAAGAGCGTGGTGAACCCAAAACGCCGGAAGCACTGGCCAAGCATGAATGCCTTGGATTCTCCTTCACGTCACTACCTCCGTACAACGAATGGGTCTTCGGCAGCGCGCGCGGCAAACATGCGGTAACGGTCAGCGGGCGCTTTCAGGCCAACGATACGAAGGCATTGATCGCCGCTGCGATTGACGGCTTTGGCATCGCGCTCGCGCCGGAGATCGCAGTCAGGGACGACATTGCCGCAGGCCGGCTCGTACGTCTTCTGCGCAAGTACGAGGCGCCGGAACGCCCAATGCACGCGCTCTTTACCGCGAGGCGCGCTACGCCGAAATTGCGCACTTTCATTGATTTGCTGGTCGAGGAATTCGGACCGTGAGATCGCGCACTTGCGGCCGATCACTGCTGCATCTCGCGCAAACCACCGGCACGCGACAGGCGACTGAACTGAGCGCCGCCCATCGCTGGACCACCGCCGTCTTCCGAGTCCGATCGATCACAGCAACGGCAATGTCAGCCTGATGTGTTCCGCGAATACCGTGATCAGATGAGCGGGACGCTTCCGCTCGAACCTCAGGGAAATACCGATAGTGGGCAACGGCGGAAGCGTCGGATCGCCATTGAGTACTTGGAGATCGGCGGCGACGGCAGTCTGCGTGATGACAGCGAACGCCTGCCCCGAACGGACCAGCGCCGTGAGACCGGCGAGACTGCTGCTCGCATAGGCGATGCGGTAAGCCCTGCCCGCGCGTCGCAGCGCTTCGCATGCTGCCACATGGTCGAGCGTGTCGGGATCGGAGAGCGCCAGCGGCAACGGGTCGAAGTGCGCGGAATCCAGCCCCGGGCAGCCGACCCAGACTAACGGTTCGCGACGAATGATTTCGTCGTTGGCCGCGTCTTCCGGCAACGAGATCATCGCAAGGTCGAGTGCATGCATTTCCAGTTGTTCGAGCAGGCGCGGCGTTGGCGCGCAGACGACTTCCACCAGCGCATGAGGATGCAGGCTCGAAAACTGACGCAGTAAATGCGGCAGGAAAACAGCGGCGTAGTCGTCCGGGCAGCCGAAGCGGATCGTGCCCGACAGCCCCTTGCCCGACAGATCGGCGATCGCTTCGTCGTGCAGTCGCAGAATACGTTGCGCGTGGATCAACAGGCGTTCGCCGGGATTCGTCAGCACCACGCCGCGCCCCGTGCGCTGGAACAGCGGCTGGTCGATGATTTCTTCGAGGCGTTTCATCTGCTGACTCAGCGCGGACTGGGTCCGGCCGATCCGGTTCGCCGCGCGGCTGAGCGACCGGACTTCGGCCACGACGATGAACGAACGCAGCAGATCGATTTCGAGTGAAAGACTCAAGATATTAGGCCCACTTCTATCTTCCATAAGAACTATTAGGTTCTATGAAACCAGAGAGCCATTTAGACTGCAAGCATTCCCGCCCAGGCCAAGGAGAAGCAAAGTGTCCCGGAACAACGATGCAACTTTCTGGCGCAACGCCAGGCAGCACCTGATTCGCTACGGCGGCACCTTCGAGCCGATGATCATCGAGCGCGCGCAGGGCAGTTTCGTCTATGACGCGGACGGCCGCGCGATTCTTGATTTCACCTCGGGGCAAATGAGCGCGGTGCTTGGGCACAGCCATCCGGACATCGTGGCGGTCATTAATGAATACGCCGGCAAGCTCGATCATCTTTTTAGCGGGATGCTGTCGCGTCCGGTTGTCGACCTGGCGACCCGGCTGGCCGAGATCACCCCTGACGGACTCGACCGGGCTCTGCTGCTCAGTACAGGCGCGGAATCGAATGAAGCCGCCATTCGCATGGCGAAGCTGGTCACCGGCAAATATGAAATAGTCGGTTTCGCGCAGTCGTGGCACGGCATGACGGGCGGTGCGGCATCCGCTACCTACAGTGCCGGTCGCAAAGGCGTCGGCCCCGCCGCCGTCGGCTCATTTGCAATCCCTGCTCCGTTTCCGTATCGGCCGCGTTTCGAGCGCCATGGTGAATACGATTATCTGGCGGAGCTGGACTACGCGTTCGATCTCATCGATCGTCAGTCGAGTGGCAATCTCGCCGCCTTTATTGCCGAGCCGATTCTCAGTTCGGGCGGCATCATCGAACTGCCGGAAGGTTACATGGCCGCACTGAAGCGCAAATGCGAAGAGCGCGGCATGCTGTTGATTCTCGATGAAGCGCAAACCGGCATCGGGCGCACCGGCGCAATGTTCGCCTGTCAACGCGACGGCGTCACGCCCGATATTCTCACCCTGTCGAAGACGCTGGGCGCCGGTCTGCCGCTCGCGGCCGTCGTGACCTCGGCCGAGATCGAAGAGCGCGCCCATGAACTGGGTTATCTGTTCTATACGACCCATGTGTCCGACCCACTTCCTGCGGCCGTTGGTCTGCGGGTGCTGGATGTGGTCGAGCGTGAAGGGCTGGTTGCGCGTGCGAACGTGATGGGCGCGCGCCTCAAACGCGGGCTGCTGGATCTGATGGAACGCTTCGAGTGCATCGGCGACATTCGCGGACGAGGGCTGCTTCTCGGCATGGAGATCGTCAAAGACCGCCGCACCAAGGAGCCGGCGGATGGACTAGGCGCCAAAATCACCCGCGAGTGCATGAACCTGGGGCTCAGCATGAATATCGTGCAATTGCCCGGTATGGGCGGGGTCTTCCGGATCGCGCCGCCGTTGACCGTGCGCGAGGATGAGATCGACCTGGGGCTGGCGCTGCTCGGGCAGGCAATCGAGCGTTCGCTTTGATTAACTAACCGGTTGGATTCGACTGCTTCGAACTTGATCTCGGGTGAGGGTGACTACGGCGATAAAGTTCGATACATGTTCGAGCATGTGCGTCGATCTCGGAGAAAGCGCCTCTCCGGGATCCAGGCGCAACGGTTGGACCACATCACTGCTTCAAGGGTAACGCCACGCGTTCGTGGGGAAAGCCGTCAAACGTCTCACCGGGCCTATAATTTCCGCAAGAGCAAGAAGGAGGCGCTATGGACAGCATTGGTACCGACATCCGCTTCGCTGGCTCAATACCCGAGCTCTACGACAGCCATCTTGTTCCGCTGATCTTCGAACCCTACGCGGTGGATCTCGCGCAGCGGGTAGCTGCGCACCATCCGTCCCACGTGCTTGAGACCGCAGCCGGCACTGGCGTAGTGACCCGCGCGATGGCGTATGCATTGCCCGCGCATGTCGACCTCGTTGCAACCGACCTGAATCAGCCGATGCTCGATCGCGCCGCGGCAATCGGCACTCCAAGGCCGGTAATATGGCAACAGGCAGACGCGACCCGGCTACCGTTCGACGACGCGAGCTTCGACGTTGTCGTCTGCCAGTTCGGGGCCATGTTCTTTCCGGACAAAGCGCGCGCGTTTTCCGAAGCTCGGCGCGTACTTCGGCGCGGCGGCGTGTTTCTGTTCAACGTTTGGGATCGTATCGAGGAAAACGAGTTAGCCGATACCGTCACGGCGGCGCTCGCCAGCCTCTTCCCCCTGGACCCGCCGCTCTTCATGGTGCGCACACCGCACGGCTATTTCGACACGCAAGTCATTTCGCGCGACCTCGCGGATGCGGGCTTCAGTGCAGCGCCGCAGTTCGAGACGATTGCGGCGCGCAGCCGCGCGGCATCGGCTCGCGTGGCGGCCGTTGCCTATTGCCAGGGGACGCCGTTGCGCAACGAGATCGAGGCCCGTCACGGTGCGGGTATTGACGAGGCTACGACAGCGTGTGAGACCGCGATCATTGAGCGATTCGGCACGGGATCTGTCGACGCAAAGACCCAGGCGCACGTGGTCCTCGTCCGGCGCTGACAGAGCGAACCGCTGCCTTCTTCGCTAGACGATTCACGATTTGCCTCAGTGCCTGGTGGCCTATCGTTGTATCCCTTTGGGATACAACAGGATCGTCCTATCGGCGAAGCGGTCGAAGACACCAAAATCTTGGCCATGACCTTCGGAAGATGAAATCGTCCTTCAGTTGCGCATCTCCGATGGTCTCGACAGCCGTAACCTACCGGTAAGCGGCAACCAACGGCGGTGAAATGCTAAGGATCGACGAAGTCACGGACAGCGAAGGTTTCCCCGAGCGATGTGATGTCGCGGTAATAGGCGGCGGCATTATTGGCGTCAGCACTGCGTATGAACTGGCACGTCGCGGCGTCCAGGTGGCTCTGCTCGAAAAGGGCGTCATCGGCTGCGAGCAGTCGGGGCGTAATTGGGGCTGGGTGCGTCAGCAGAATCGCGACCTCCATGAGTTGCCCCTCGCGATGCAGAGCCTCAAGCGCTGGAGCGAACTGAGCGAGGAACTGGGCGAGGACATTGGGTTTCGTCAGGCGGGCATCCTGTACGGCACGGAGCATCAGTCTGACATCGCGCAATGGGAATCGTGGCTGGCCCGCGCCCGGGAAGTCGGCTTTAACAGCGAGATCCTCAGTGCGCGCGAGTTGGCCGCGCGCATTCCGTCCGGACGCGCGAAGTGGGCTGGCGGGCTGTGGTCGGTCACGGACGGCCGCGCCGAGCCGTCGAAAGCCGCGCCTGCGATTGCTCGCGGCGCGCAAGGTCTCGGCGCGAAGGTATTTCAGAACTGCGCGGTACGAAGTCTCGACACGAGTGCGGGGCGTGTTTCCGGCATCTGGACAGAACGCGGCCGGCTCGCAGCCGATACCGTCGTTCTCGCGGGAGGCGCCTGGAGCGCGTTGTTCTGCCAGCATCACGGCATCGATCTACCCTCCATCAACGTGATGGGAACGGCGTTGCGAACTGCTGAGGCGCCGGGGGTCATCGAAGGCTGTTTCTCGGGGCCTAACTTCGCGCTGAGGAGACGGTTGGACGGCGGCTACACGATCGCTGTCCCCGGCTATGGGCGCGTGGAACTCGCGCCGCAAAACCTGCGGCATTCGGTGAAGTTTCGCACCATGTTCCGCAGCAAGCTGAAGAAAAAACTGAAGGTTCGCGTCGGTGCCAGCTTCTTCCACGGACCGGAGGCAAGCGCGAGCTGGCGCGACGATGACGTCTCGCCGTTCGAAGCAACGCGGGTGCTGGATCCCCGGCCCGATACCGAATGGCTCGGACGTGCCCTGCAAAACGTGGCCAGCGTGTTTCCCGAGCTCGCGGGCTTGCGGATCGCTCACGCATGGGCGGGCGCGATCGACACGACGCCGGACCTCGTTCCCGTCATCTCGAAGGTTAATGCGAAACCCGGTCTCGTGATCGCGTCCGGGTTCAGTGGACACGGCTTTGGGCTTGGGCCAGGCGCAGGGGTGCTCGTGAGCCGGCTGGTAATGGACGAGGCGCTGCAGTTCGACATTAACCCCTACCAACTTGCCCGCTTTTCCGACGGAACGAAACTGAGCCGCCCCGAAATGATGTGAGTCGAGGCGGCGAACGAGCTATCGCGGCAGCCCGCTTCGGAGATTGAAGCTCCAGTACGATTCACCATACGGGCGAGCGCATAACCAATTTGGATTGCCGCCGTATTTCATCCAGCACATTAAGTCGGTGTATTGCGGCTATCAGGCAGGCGAGTTCGCTGGCACTAAAGATCTGGTCGAGCAGATAACGGGCCAAAAGCCGATTTCGGTGCACGATTACGTCATTGCTAACCGAGTACAGCGTGCGGACGCGGTGCCCGGCAAGCTACGTTTTTCAGTGGCGATCAGCGTCGATGCGCTTGACCATCGATCTGCGCCGAAATCAGGCGGCAACAGCTAAAATCGCGGCTTTAGCCCGGAATACGCCAATGTCTTTTGCCTCGCTTGGCCTGATCGATCCCTTGCTGCGTAATCTGCAGGACCTCAATTACCAGACACCCACGCCGATTCAGGCCAAGGCGATTCCTGCTGTGCTCAGTGGCAAGGACGTCATGGCTGCGGCACAAACCGGCACAGGCAAAACGGCAGGTTTTGCGCTGCCGCTGCTGCAACGGCTCGTGCAACACGGCCCGGCGGTGTCCAGCAACCGCGCGCGTGTTCTTGTGCTGGTGCCCACGCGTGAACTGGCCGAACAGGTGCTGCAAAGCTTCGTCGATTACGGCAAGGGCCTCGACTTACGATTTCTAGCCGCCTACGGCGGTGTGAGTATCAACCCGCAGATGATGAAGTTGCGCAAAGGCGTGGATGTGCTCGTTGCCACGCCGGGCCGTTTGCTGGATCTCCATCGCCAAAATGCGGTGCAGTTTGATCAAGTACAAACGCTGGTGCTGGATGAAGCCGACCGCATGCTGGATCTGGGCTTTGCGCGCGAGCTCAACGCCGTCTTTGCCGCCTTGCCCGCTCAGCGCCAGACCCTACTGTTCTCCGCCACATTTACCGATGATATCCGCGCCATGGCGGCGGGCATTCTGCGCGGCCCAGTCAATATCAGCGTCAGCCCGCCCAATGCGACGGCCAGCAAGATCAAGCAATGGGTAGTGCCGGTGGATAAGAGGAACAAGCCTGACCTCTTCATGCACCTTGTGGCCGAGAACAACTGGCAACACGCGCTGGTGTTCGTCAAAACCCGCAATGGCGTGGATTACCTGGCGGCCATGCTGGATGAAGCGGGCTATGCGGTCGACACCATCCACGGCGACAAACCGCAACCCGCGCGTCTGCGTGCGCTGGAGCGCTTCAAGACGCGCGAAGTACATATGCTGGTAGCCACCGATGTGGCTGCGCGCGGACTGGATATCGACGACCTGCCGCTGGTGATCAACGTCGATCTGCCGATCGTGGCGCAAGACTACGTACATCGTATTGGCCGTACCGGACGCGCGGGCGCCAGCGGCGTGGCGGTGTCTCTCGTGTGTGCCGATGAAGCGCCTCAACTGGCCGCGATTGAAGCACTGATCCGGCAAACACTGCCCCGTGAAGAAGAGCCGGGTTTTGAAGCCGAACACCGCGTGCCGGAAACCAGCGCGACGGGCCAGATCATCAAGAAACCCAAGAAGCCTAAGAAGCCCAAAGTCCCGCATGCCGCGGCAGGCGCCATACAGGTGCTCAGCAAGAAACCGCGCCCGCAAGGTGGCGAAAACAAACGCAAGCCCGCGGCGCAACGCGCTGCGGCCGCGGGAAAAAGCACGAGCGGCACGAGCGGCACGAGCGGCACAAGCTTGTCCGGCGGCAGCCCATTCAGCGTGCAAAAGCCACGCAGCAAACCCGCCGGCAAGCCAACTGCGGGTTCACGCAAACCGGCTAGCAAACCCGCGGGTGGCCGCGGCAAACGTCAACCTTGATCCGTGGGGTTGAATAACGTCAGCCTTCGAACAGGCTGGCGGTTTACGGTCTACTGGCAGACAGCAGCGATCGCGCAAAGACCATCCTCATCGCCGCCACCCGTACCGGACACCATCTCAAAAACCGTACAGGTACTGTACCGGCCACGATCGCTAGAATGCTCCCATCTCCTTTTGACCGACAGCGGAGCATTTCATGTCTTATCTCAGTCTCAGTGCGCTGCCCGCCGGCATCCTGTTCGCGCTCGTCACCACGATCACGCCCGGTCCGAACAACACCATGTTGCTGGCCTCCGGGGTCAATTTCGGGTTTCGCCGCACGCTGCCGCATCTGTCCGGCATCAGCGCCGGCGTCGTGCTGTTGATGCTGTCGGTCGGCATTGGTCTGGGCGAAGCCTTCGTCCATTTCCCCGTGCTGTACACCGTGCTCGAAGTCGCGAGCGTCGCTTATCTGCTCTACCTCGCGTGGAAGATCGGCACCTCGGGTGAGTTGAAGGTGAAGAAAGGCGAGCGCCGGCCCATGAAGTTCTACGAAGCCATCGCCTTCCAGTGGGTCAATCCGAAGGCATGG
The DNA here is from genome assembly GCF_059567925.1 of Paraburkholderia sp. BGA-UO-ETr-F21. Taxonomy (NCBI): domain Bacteria; kingdom Pseudomonadati; phylum Pseudomonadota; class Betaproteobacteria; order Burkholderiales; family Burkholderiaceae; genus Paraburkholderia; species Paraburkholderia sp. BGA-UO-ETr-F21. The sequence continues at coordinate 270,176 of NZ_JCAQOY010000007.1, forward strand.
ATGATGGTGCTGACCGCCGCCACGACGATCCACCTCAGCGAGAGCTACAGCATGAACGCCATCGCCATGGCGGTGATCTTCTACGTGATCGGTTTTCCGTGCATCTGCCTGTGGGCAGGTTTCGGCACCGCCATGCGGCAGGTGCTATCGGACCCGAAGCGGCTGCGTATCTTCAATGTGGCCATGGCCCTGCTGCTGGTGCTGTCGCTGTATCCGATCGCGCTGAAGCTGCTCGGCCAGAGCGCGTGAACCGACAGCTATAACGCGCCCTGCCCGACCCGCTCGATGAAGCGCCACAACGCGTCGTCAGTTGAATATGGCGCGTTGAAGCGGAACCAGGCGCTCGGGGCATCGTCGGGACGGAAGTAGGAGCCCGGCGCGAGCCAGATGCCGTGTGAAAGCGCGGCCGTCGCCACTTCGCCGGCCCGCTCCGCGTCGACCGGCAAGCGCGCCCACAGGAACAGCCCCGCGCGCGGCCGGTGAAACAGCTCCAGACCGAGCGAATCGAGCCGCTCCTCAACGGTCGCATGCGCGAGCTTGAGACGCTCGTTGACGGCTTCCACGTGACGCGCGTAGCGCCCCTCCAGCAACACCTTGTCGACGATCCGCTCGATCGCCTCCGACGACGTCAAACCCACCGCCATCTTCGTACGCGCCAGCTCACGCAGTACGGCGCGTTCGGCGACCACATAGCCGCAGCGCAGCCCCGGCGTCACCGTCTTCGAAAAGCCGCCAACGTAGAGCACGCGCTGTAAGCCTTCCATGGCCGCGAAAAGCGGCGCGCCGGATGGCGCGAGTTCGCGGCTCACGTCGTCTTCGATCACCCACATGCGCTGACGCTCGGCAATCTGCAGCAAGCGGAACGCAGCCGACATGCCAAAGGTCGCGCCGGTCGGATTCTGCAGCGTGGTATTGACGAAGATCGCCTTCGGCTTGTGCTGCGCGACCAGCGCTTCGAGCACGTCCGTATCGACGCCCGCCGGCGTGCGCGGCACGCCATGCACCTCGAGGCCCGCCAGCTTGAGAATCTGCAGCAGATTGCAATAGCCGGGATCTTCGACGATAACGGCGTCGCCCGCGCGCAGCAGGGTGCGTACGATCAGATCCAGCGCCTGGGTCGCGCCTTGCGTAAGCAGGACATTGGCGACATCCACGGGCAAGCCGCGCCGGTCGAGTTGCTCGGCGATCCGTTCGCGCAACGGCACGAATCCATACGGATGCCCGTAGTCGCCAAGGCGCGCAGCCGGCACCCGGCTTACCGCCCGCAGCGCGTGCTGCAAACCGGTTTCGTTGATCCACTCGTTCGGCAGCCAGCCGCCGCCCGCCTTGATCGGCACGGAATGGTCGGCGAACACGTCGGACAGGAGCCAGGTTGCGGTGAGGCTCGGCGGCTGCCAGTCGGTGGCGGCAACCCGCGTGGATTGCGAGCGCGCCGCCACGCGATAGCCGGAACCGCGCCGCGCGACCACGAGCCCCATCGAAACGAGCCGGTTGTACGCCTCCGTGACCGTGAAGGTGCTCAGGTCGTGGCTTTGCGCCAGCTGGCGCACCGACGGCAGCAGCGCGCCGGCGCGCAGCGACTGCGCCTCGATGGCGCGCGCGAAGCCTTGCACCACCTGCTCGACGAGCGTGGGAGCGGCGCGCCGGTCGCGCTCGAGTTCTAGTTCGATCATGGTCAGGACGAAAAACGGGCCGCGGCGGGCGGCTGAACGGGCGAATGACGGAGCCCGACCCCCGGTCCGGCGCGCATCGACACAGTTAGTGCGAATCCACCAACACAGTTAGCGCCACACTGCGTCAACTGTTTATGCCGCCATTAAACCGCGAACGCTACAGTTTTGCTACGCCCCAAAGGAAGTCTCCCTGGGGATCCACTTTCGAGGAAACACACATGACTTCGCGCCCCGTCATCGACGATCTGTCGTCTTTCTGGATGCCCTTTACCGCCAACCGCCAGTTCAAGGCCGCGCCGCGCCTGCTGGAATCGGCCAAGGGCATGTATTACCGCAGCTCGGACGGGCGTGAAGTGCTCGACGGTTGCGCGGGTCTGTGGTGCGTGAATGCCGGCCACGGCCGCGAGGAAATCATCGCTGCGATTACCCAGCAGCTCTCCAAACTGGATTTCGCGCCGACTTTCCAGATGGGCCACCCGCTCGCCTTCGAAGCGGCCACGAAAGTTGCCGAACTGATGCCGGAAGGTCTGGATCGCATCTTCTTCACGAACTCGGGTTCGGAATCGGTCGACACCGCGCTGAAAATCGCGCTGGCTTATCACCGTTCGCGCGGCGAAGGCCAGCGTACCCGCCTGATCGGCCGCGAGCGCGGCTATCACGGCGTGGGCTTTGGCGGCATCTCGGTCGGCGGCATCGCCACGAACCGCAAGACCTTCTCGGGCGCGCTGCTGCCCGCAGTCGATCACCTGCCGCACACGCATAACCTCGAACAGAACGCATTCTCGAAAGGCCAGCCGGCCTGGGGCGCGCATCTCGCCGAAGAACTGGAGCGCATCGTCACGCTGCACGATGCATCCACGATCGCCGCCGTGATCGTCGAACCGGTGGCCGGCTCGACGGGCGTGCTGATTCCCCCGCAAGGCTATCTGCAAAAGCTGCGCGAGATCTGCACGAAGCACGGCATCCTGCTGATTTTCGACGAAGTGATTACCGGTTTCGGCCGCGTCGGCAAGGCCACGGCGAGCGAGTATTTCGGCGTCACGCCAGACCTGATCACGATGGCGAAGGCGATCAACAATGCCGCGATCCCGATGGGCGCGGTGGCCGCAAGCCGCACGATCCACGACACGATCGTGAACAGCGGCGCGCAAGGCGCGATCGAATTGTTCCACGGCTATACGTATTCGGCTCACCCGGCCGCCACGGCAGCCGCGATTGCCACGCTCGACCTGTACCGCAACGAGGGGCTGTTCGAACGCGCCGCGACGCTCGCGCCGACGTTCGAAGCCGCCGCCCACTCGCTGCGCGGCGCGAAGCATGTGAAGGACGTGCGCAACCTCGGCCTGATCGCCGGCGTGGAACTTGAATCGCGCGACGGCGCACCGGGCGCGCGCGCTTACGAGGCGTTCGTCAAATGCTTCGAAGCGGGCGTGCTGGTGCGCTTTACGGGCGATATCCTCGCGTTCTCGCCGCCGCTCATCATCAACGAAGAGCAGATTGCGCACATCTTCAAGACCGTGGGCGACGTGCTGGCTACGGTGCAGTAATTCAGCACTCGATCAGGCGGCGCGCATCGTGTGCGCCGCCTGATCGGCAAATGCCTGGCAAACGCGCGCCAGATGCGCCCCGAATGCGCGCTATCAATGGTGCGCGCGCGAAGCCCTCGTATGGGCCGCCTTCTTGGCCGCCGCAGAGCGGCCCGCAGCACCCTTCGTCGCGGCGGCCTTCTTCGCCGCAGCGGAACGGCTCGCCGCCGGACGTTTGGCCGCGGCCGTCTTTGTCTGCTTCGACAGCGCCGTGCGCGATGCGCCGGCGCTTCCCTCACGCTTCAATGCATTGGTGGCGGCGCGCGAGCGTTTCGCCGTCGACTCCGCGCTCTTCTTCGTGGTGCTCTTGTGCTGACCCGCGGCTTTATCAGTGGCGGCTTTCTTGCGCGTGGACTCGCTCGCAGCGCCCTTCTTGGGCGACTTCACGGCGACGCCCGCGCGCCGCGCTTCCGAGAGCCCAATCGCAATCGCCTGCTTGGCCGACCTGACGCCGTGCTTGCCGGCACGCACCTTGTCGACCTGTTCCTTGACGAATTCGCCGGCCTGGGTGCTCGACGACTTGCCCGCGCGCTTGTCGGCGTGGGCACGCTTGAGGGTTTTCTGTTCGGGCATGACATTCTCCGGTTGGTTGTGGCCCATGTCATGCAGCAACGGGTGTGCCGCAGCGCGGCGCGCTGGGCAGTCCCCACCAAAGCGCCCTCATGCGATGAAGTCGGCGCCATCGCGCCCGGCGCAAGGAATTGCGAAGCGGAGCTCGAACGGTGGCAAAAATTCGAGGAATGCGCGGAATCGCGGCGAAACATCAAGAAACCGGCGGACAGAACTCGCGCCGGTCAGTTGGACAGCGTATGGTATTGGCAAGGGTTGGCGCGTGGTCCGGCCCGACGGGAGACGTCCATGAAAATCCCTACCGTTCGCGCAGGCGCGCATATTGAAGGCGTGCACTGGATCGCCGAATACGCCGAAGACGTCCATGAGATTCGCGTCTTTCGCGAAGGCCAGGAAGTGGACGTGCACAACGCGCCCTCCACCCTGTTCGGCGACGAAGAAAATGCGGGCTCCAAGAGCACCGCGGATCATCGCGCGGTCGAAGCCGCCGTGCTGGCTTATCTGAAGCGATTCGTGATCGAGCACGACGCGGAGGAGTAGTCCGCCGATTCTCCGTTTGTCGCCGCGCGCTACCTCTTGGGGGCCGCGTTGACGCTCGCGTGGGTGGCCGCATACACCTGCGGTCGCTGGCCGCCTCGACCCGCAAGTGGCCGCGAGTTCGAACGTCGTGCACCGCGCTACCCGCCTGCGGCGCCGTGCGCCGCAGGCGTCACGACCTCACTCGGCGGGCCGCAGCTTCTTGACCTCGGCATCCGACGGCTGAACGCTCGCGCCATCGATATACCGGTAGGACGTCATCACGCCCTTGCCGTCTTTCAACCCCGTCACGCCGACGTACGCGCCCATGGTGGACTGATTGTCCTGGGCCCGATAGGTGATCGGCCCGAACGGCGTCTCCACGCCGAGGCCCTTGAACGCGGCGGCGAGCTTATCCGGATCGACCGACCCGGCCTTCTTGATCCCCGCGGCAATCGACATCAACGCCGAATATCCCACCACCGAGCCGAGCCGCGGATAGTCGTGGTACTTGGCCTGATAGGCGTCGACGAACTTCTTGTTGGCGGCCGTATCGATCGAATACCACGGGTAGCCCGTGACGATCCAGCCGGTCGGCGCTTCCGCGCCCAGCGGGTCGAGATAATCCGGCTCGCCCGTGAGCAGCGACACCACGCTGCGATCCTTGAAGAGTCCGCGCGTATTGCCCTCACGCACGAACTTGCCGAGGTCCGCGCCGAACAGCACGTTGAAAATCGCGTCCGGCTTGGCATCGGCGATCGCCTGCGTCACCGCGCCCGCATCGACGTTGCCGAGCGGCGTGGCCTGTTCGGCGACGAACTGCACATCGGGCTGCGCCGCCGTCAGCAGTTTCTTGAAGGTCGCCACCGCCGATTGCCCATACTCGTAGTTCGGATAGACCAGCGCCCAGCGCTTCTTCTTCAGCTTGGCGGCTTCGGGCACGAGCATCGCCACCTGCATATATGTGGAAGGTCGCAAACGGTACGTGTATTTGTTGCCGTCGGCCCACACGATCTTGTCGGTCAGCGGTTCAGCAGCAAGGAAGAAAATCTTCTTCTGCTTCGAGAAGTCGGCCAGTGCGAGGCCGGTGTTCGAGAGGAAGCCGCCGAACAGCAATTGCACCTGCTCGCGTGCGATCAGTTCCTGCGCGACGCGAATCGTGTCGCCGGGATTGCCGTTGTCGTCGCGCGATACCACCTCGAGTTGTTTGCCGAGCACGCCGCCCGCGGCATTCACCTGGTCGAGCGCGAGATTCCAGCCGTTCTTGTAAGGCCCGAGAAAGGCGGGCTGCGCCTTGTAACTATTGATCTCGCCGATCTTGATGGTCTGCTGTGCGCTCGCGCTCAAAGCGGCGAACGACAGTACGGTCGGCACCATGAGGCGAGAAATCCATCCTGCGCGCGTGGTCATGCGTTTCTCCGTTATCAAAAGGATTGCGGGAATGCTGGTCGTTGTTATCAGGTGTTCGAGCGGCTCGCGATTTATCTCGACCCATCTCGACTCAATCGGCTCAATCGGCTCGCGCCGTCGCGCGAATCCGGGTGACGCTCGCCGTGACGTTCTGCCAGGCCGGCTTGCCACCGGCGAATTGCTGACGCAGGTACGACACGAGTTCGGCCACCTGGGCGTCGTTGAAACTGTCTCGGTAAGCCGGCATCGTACCGAGTTCGGGACGCGCAGGCGAGCCGATGCCGTCGAGAATCACGCGAATCAGGTTATCAGGCGTCGCGCTGTGCAGATTCGTGTTGAGCGCGAGCGATGGATGCGCGCCGAACAATTGCGGCCCGCTACCGGTGTGATGACAGGCGGCGCACGCGCCGTCGAAGAGTCGCGCGCCGAGGCCAGTCGGCGCGCCTGAGATCGCGCTCGCCTGTTCAACCTGGCGTGCGACCGCGACCGGATCCGCGTTCGGTTCCAACGGGCTAAGCGAACTGAGATAGGTGGCCATTGCGCGAATATCGCTGTCGGGCAGCGCCGCCAGATCGCCGACCACAGGCGCCATCGGCCCCGCCGCGACGCCGTGCAGCGGTGCGTGGCCGGTGCGCAAATAGCTGAACAGTTCGTCCTCGCTCCAGGGCACCGGCGCGTTCGAAAGCGTCGACAAGGCAGGCGCTTCCCAGCCTTCGGCGACACCGCCGCCCATGAATGCCGCGCCGGCTTTCTCGGCGCCGAATGCATTGCGCGGCGTATGACACGCGCTGCAATGGCCGAGCCCATTCACCAGATACGCGCCGCGATTCCATTGCGCGCTTTGCGTCGCACTGGCGGTGAAAGCCGTGCGTCCGAGAAAGAGTCCGTTCCATGCGGCCATGAGCGGTCGCACGCTGAACGGATACGCCAGCTTCGTTTCCGGCGGGCGCGAGCGCACTGGCGTTTGCGCCATCAGGTAGGCGAAGAGCGCTTTCAGATCGTCGTCGGAAGTGTTCTGGAACGAGGTGTACGGGAAGACCGGATAGAGACGATGTCCATCGCGGCTGATGCCTTGCCGCATCGCCCGCATGAACGCTTCGAGCGACCAGTTGCCGATGCCGGTCAGGCCGTCCGGCGTGATGTTGGTGCTGTACACGGTGCCGAAGGGCGTATCGAGCGGTTTGCCGCCGGCGTTCGGCACGCCGTTGTGCGCGGTATGGCAGACCGCGCAATTGCCGAGCGACGCCAGCAGTTTGCCGCGCGCCACGAGATCAGCCGGAAACGCGCTCGCCAGTGGCGGCGCGATCGGTGCGATAGCGTGCGGCGCGAGCGAAAATGCGCCGAGCCAACCCACTGCGCCCGCCGCGAAAGCGCCTAAAAAACCCAATCGCCAGCGCTTCTTCCTGCGCGCCGCCTTGTCTTCGGCTTGCGCATCGGCAAGCGCGGCGCGGATCGTTTCGGGCGTAAAGGGCGGCCGGCGAAAACGCACGCCCGTGGCATCGAAGAGCGCATTGGCGATCGCAGCCGCGCCAGGCAGCGACGCGGATTCGCCCGCGCCCATCGGCGGCTCGCCGTGGCGCGGCATCATCACCACGTCGATCACGGGCACTTCGCGGAAGGTCAGGATCGGATACGCGCCCCACTCCTGGCTCGTCACCGCATTCTCGCCGAACGTCACACGTTCTTTCAGCGCACGGCTCGTCGCCTGAATCACGTTGCCGTGTATCTGATGACGCACGCCGTCGGGATTCACCATCGTGCCGGTATCCTGGCCGACCACCACGCGCGTCACCGCCAGCTCGCCGCTCTTGCGATTGACTTCCACATCGGCCACCCACGCGGACCACGCCGCGCCGAAGCCGGGAAATTTGCTATGCACGTAGCGGGCATAAGCGAAACCCCGCCCGCGTGCGATGTCGCCTTCATCCTCTTTGAGTTCGGCGCTACGCGGCTCCCACCCGGCTTTCTCCGCGACGGCTTTGACCAGCTCGATCGCGCGTGGATCGCGCAGGTGCTTCAGACGAAACTCGACCGGATCGACGCCCGCCTGCGCCGCGAGTTCGTCGATGAACGACTCGTGCGCGAACGTGTTCGGCAACGCGGACACGCCGCGCAACCACGACGCCCGCACGATCGGCGGCGTGTCGTCGCAAACGATACGCATGGTGCGGTAATCGTATGGCGGCACGGCCGTGCGGTCGCCCATTTCGAACACCTGCGGCTGCGCGGCGATCGTGCCGGTCAGGAGCAGCGCCAGCGTCGGCGCATCGTTGGACGGATAGCGCGTCGCAAAGTCGTAGGCGGCCAGTTCGCCCTCGGCATTCAACGCGCCGCGCACGTCCATCAATTGCGCGGCGCCTTTCGGCTCCCACGCATGCTCGTCTTCGCGCGAAAGTTGCACGCGCACCGGACTGCCGGCGGCGCGCGAGAGCAGCGCGGCGTCGGCGGCGACATCGTCCGCGCAATTGCGGCCGTAGCAGCCGGCCGCATCCATCCGCACGATCTCGATGTGCGCTTCGTCCATGCTCATCAGCAACGCGAGATCGGCGCGCAGCGAATGCGGATTCTGCGTACCCGACCAGACCTTCAACGCGCCCTCGCGATAGTCGGCCACCGCGCACGAAGGTCCGATCGATGCGTGCATCTGAAATGGCCACACGTAAGTGCGTTCCAGCTTGCGACCGGACTCTTGCGCCAGCGCTGCATCGACGTCGCCTTCGATCACCAGATCGCGCCGTTTGGCCGGATTCGCGCGCAAGGCCGCTTCCACGTCCTCGCTGGTTTCGAGCGCTGGCAGGCCTTCAACCGCTTTCCATTGCACGCGCAGCCGCTTCACGGCCTGCTGCGCGATTTCCTCACGCTCCGCCACGATACCGACGAAGTCGCGAATCACGACGACCTTCACGATACCGGGCAAATCGCTAACGGAATCTTCATCCACGCGCAGCAGGCTGTTGCCCATGAAGTCGCCCTGCGCGACACCGGCATAGGGCGGACGCACCACTCGACCGTGCAACATGCCCGGCACGCGTACGTCATGCACGAAACTCAATTCGCCGGTGGCCTTCGCGGGAATATCGACGCGCGGCGCGCTCCTGCCGACGATTCTGTAGGTGTCAGGCGACTTTAGCGGCGCGTTCGTATCGAGCTTCAGTTCGACACGTTTCCCGCTCACCAGATCGCCGTAGCCGATGCCTTTCGCGGCAGTATCGCCGTCGCGTTGAAAAACCACACCGTCACGTACGTCGAGTTGCTCGACGCTCACGCTGAACCGCGCCGCCGCCTCAGCCAGCAGAAATTGCCGCGCCTGCGCCGCGGCGTGTCTCAATGGCACCGCCGATATCTGGATCGTCGCGCTGGCGATCGTCGGCCCCTGATTCGGCGCTTCACGCGTATGGCCGAGCACGATCGACACGCGTGTCAACGGCACATCCAGTTCTTCCGCGACGATCTGCGCGAGCGCCGTGCCGATGCCGGTGCCGAGATCGACGTGACCGTTGAACGCGACCACGCTGCCGTCGTCGCGCACCACGAGGAACAGGTCCGCCTCGGTCGGCACGAACGACGAACGCGAACCCGGCTGACCGATTGCCGGCTTGACCGGCGCCTGCGGCGGCCGCGTGACGATCAGCACGCTCTGCGCGTCATAGAGCTGTTGTCGCGAAGGTGGCGCGGCGCGTCGATCGACGCTGAAGTCCGGGCCGGTCATGCACGCGCTCCTTCATGCACGGCGGATTGCGCCCCCGCTTGCGCCGCGAGCAATTCAGCGGCGCGCTGCACCGCGCGCACGATCTCGACATGCGTGCCGCAACGGCACAGATTGCGCGACAACTCGCGCCGGATCGTCTCGACGCTCGGATGCGGATCGCGATCGAGCAGCGCCTTGGCCGTCATGATCATGCCGTTCAGGCAATAGCCGCACTGCGCGGCCTGCTCTTCGATAAACGCCTGCTGCACCGGATGCAGCGCGGCGCGCGTACCGAGTCCTTCGAGCGTAGTGATTTCGCGGCCCAACGCGACCTTTGCCGTGGTGACGCACGCGCGCGTCGGCATGCCGTCGAGCAGGACCGTGCACGCGCCGCATTCGCCGAGACCGCAGCCGAATTTCGGACCGTTCAGTGCGAGGTCGTTACGCAGCAGATAGAGCAGCGGCGTGTCGGCCGCGGCGCTGACGAGATGCGTCGCGCCGTTCACCTTCAGCGTAAGAGGCGCGGGGCGGTTCATGAGCGTGCCAGCCCCGCTGCGCGAGCCGTACGATCGGCGTTCACAGCACCACCGGCACTTCGGTGGCCGGTGGCGTATTGCGGCTGCGCCGGCAGCGAATCAGCCCGTCGATCATCACCATGCCCACGCCCGGAATATCGCCAAGCTGCACGCTTTCGAGCAGCGTATCGGCGGCCGTGTGTTGCGCGCGGTCCATGAACACGAGGTCGGCGGGACGGCCCACTTCGATTAGCCCCTGGCGCAGATTACGTTGACGCGCGGTGTTGCCCGTCGCGAAGCAGAAGGCGATTTCCGCGGGCACGTCGGCAAGGCTTGAGATCAGCGCGATCATCCGCAAAATGCCGAGCGGTTGCACGCCGGAACCGGCGGGACTATCCGTGCCGAGAATGATCCGGTGTGGACACTTCAATTCGATCGCATGGCGCGCGGTCAGCAAGGCGATCCGTTCATTACCGTTGTGGACGATTTCCAGCGCGCGGCTCGACTGCTCGCACAGATCGCAGACATGCTGGTAAGACAGCGACGTATGCCCGCCGTTGATGTGGCCGATCACGTCCGCGTCGGCGGCGAGCACCACGTCGCGATCGATCAGGCCCGAGCCGGGAATCGACGGACCACCCGTGTGAATCGTGCTCTGAATGCCGTACTTGCGCGCCCACGCCACCATCTGCGCGGCTTCTTCGCCGCCCTTCACACTGCCCAGGCCGACTTCGCCGAGCAGCTTGACACCCGCTTCCGAAAGCTCCTTGAAGTCCTCCTCGACCATCCCCTTCTCGATCACCGGTGCGCCCGCCATCACCTTGACGCCGCCGCCGACACCCGCGCCGCGCATGCCCTCGAACGAACGTTGCGCGGTAATGGCGAGCGCCTTGACGCCGAGCACGTCTTTTGGGCGGCCGGGCAAATGCACTTCGCCGGCGGAAATCATCGTGGTCACGCCGCCGTTCAGATTCGATTCGATCCAGCCCATCTGATTCTGGCGCGGCGTCCAGTCGCCGAAAACGGGATGCACATGCGAGTCGATCAGACCTGGCGCGACCGTCGTGCCTTTGCAATCGACCGTCGTGCGCGCGCCTTCGAGATCGCAGTCCTTTTCGCGGCCGACTGCGACGATCACGCCGTCGTCGATCACCAGCGTGTTGGCGTCGAGAATCGGCTGATCGATATCGCCGGATAACAGCAGCCCGATGTTCGTTACCGCGACCTTGCCCGACAAGCCTGTCAACGTCTCTGCTGCCATCTGCTTCTCCTTTCACAACGACTGTCCGGCGCCCGCGACGCGCGACCGCGTGTGATTCGCACGCGCCGATGGATTCACACGCTCAGATAAGCGCGCCTCACTGTTTCGTTCTGTGCGAGTTCGCCGATCGTGCCGCTGAAGCGGATCTGCCCTTTTTCGAGCACGTACGCGCGGTCACTGACGAGCTCGGCGAAGTGCAGGTTCTGTTCGGACAACAGGATCGACAGCCCTTCGCGCTTGAGTTCGAGAATCATGTTCGCCATCTGTTCGACGATCACCGGCGCCACGCCTTCGGACGGTTCGTCGAGCAGCACCAGATACGGATTGCCCATCAGGGTGCGCGACACGGTGAGCATCTGCTGCTCGCCGCCGCTCATCTGGCCGCCCGGACGTTGCGGCATTTCGCCGAGATTGGGAAAGAGGCGGAACAGTTTTTCCGGCGTCCATTGCGGTGCACCTTCGCGCGGCGGCTGACGGCCGGTGTCGAGGTTCTCCATCACGGTCAGATCCGCGAACACGCGACGATCCTCGGGCACGAAGCCCATGCCCATGCGCGCGATCTTGTACGGCGGCAACGCCGTGATGTTGTGGCCGCGAAAACTCACTTCGCCGTGCCGGCGCGGCAGCAGGCCCATCACCGCTTTCATCGTGGTCGATTTGCCCGCGCCGTTGCGGCCCATTAGCGCCACGACTTCGCCTCGGCCGACTTCGAGGCCGACGTCGAACAGAATATGTGCGCGGCCATAGAACGCGTTGAGGCCGGAGACTTTCAGCATCGGCTCGCTCATTGCAATGCTCCCTGGCCTTGATGGCCGCCGGCTGCGTCGTGCAGCGGTGCGTGCGGCTGGAAGGTCTTGCCGGTGCCGAAATAGACTTCCTGCACGCGCGGGTCGTTGCGGATCGTCTCGGCGTCGCCTTCGGCAATCAGCTTGCCGCGCGCGAGCACGATCATGCGATCGGCGTAGGCGAATACGACGTCCATGCTGTGCTCGGTAAACAGCACGCCGATCTGGTGTTCGGTGACCAGACGTTTGGTCAGCGCCATCAGCTCGTTGCGCTCCTTCGGCGCCATGCCGGCGGTGGGTTCATCCATCAGCAGCAGCTTGGGGCGATTGGCCAGCGCAATCGCGAGTTCCACACGCTTCACATCGCCATAAGCGAGCACGCCGCACGCGCGGTTCGCGTCCGCGGCCATGCCGACCTGGTCGAGCAGCGCGAGGGCTTCGTCGGCGTAGCGCGAACGGGCGGGCTTCCATAGCCCGAAGGTCTGGCGTTCGCGCGAGACCAGCGCCATCTGCACATTCTCGATCACGGTCATGGAGTTGAAGGTCGCGGCAATCTGAAACGTGCGGCCCACGCCCAGCCGCCAGATGTCGCGCGGACGCATGCCGACCAGTTCATGACCGTCGAGACGAATCGATCCGGACGAAGGCGTCAACTGACCGTTGACCATGTTGAAACAGGTGGACTTGCCCGCACCGTTCGGCCCGAGCAGGGCCAGCAATTGACCCGCTTCGAGATCGAAGGAAACGTTCTCGACCGCCTTGAGCCCGCCGAACGATTTGGAGAGACCGCTGACGCGCAGCAAGCTCATAGCCCCTCCTTGATCGCCGCGCGCTGAGCAGGCGGGACGGCGCTCTTTTCAGCCGGGTCGGCGGTATCGTCGCCGAAACGCTCGCGAATGAAGCCGACGATCCCCTGCGGAAACGCGATCACCAACAGCAGGATCGCGAAGCCCAGCAGCGCCTGCCAGTAGTCGGTTTGCCGCGCGACGGTGTCCTGCAGCCACGTGAACACGGCCGCGCCCACAATCGGCCCGGTGAGTGTCTGCAAGCCGCCGAGCAGCACCATCACGAGGCCGTCCACCGAACGGCTCACGCTGATCACTTCCGGCGAAATCGTGCCCTTCGAGAATGCATAGAGCGATCCGGCGAGTCCGCAGAACAGCGACGCGATCACGAACGCGGCCCATTGCACGCGTTTCACGTCGATGCCGATCGCCTCGGCGCGCAGCACGGAGTCACGCGAGGCCCGCATGGCGTAACCCAGCGGCGAAAACAACATCTTGCGCAACAGCCACACGCCGACCACGGCGCAGGCGAGCGTCACGTAGTAAAAGGCCACCGGCGACGACAACCAGTTCGACGGCCACAAACCGAGAATGCCGTTGCTGCCGCCCGTCACGTCGTCCCACTGGAATACGACCGACCAGACGATCTGCGCGAACGCGAGCGTCAGCATCGCGAGATAGACGCCGGAGAGGCGCACGCAGAACCAGCCGAACACCAGCGCGCCGGCCACCGCCAATAGCGGGCCGAGCAGCAACGCGGCTTCCATCGGCAAATTCAATACTTTGAGGAATAGCGCGGCGCCGTATGCGCCCAGTCCGAAGTAGGCGGCGTGGCCGAACGAATGCATGCCGCCCGGTCCCATGATGAAATGCAGACTGGTCGCGAACAGCACGGCGATCAGGATCTCGACCAGCAATACGGGCATGTACGGAAATGCGTTGGCCGCGAGCGGCGCCAGCACGAGAACCAGCAACGCGATGGCGGCCAGCCATTTGAGTCGCTTGCCCGCCGGACGCAAAGGCGTTTCCGGCGCCGCCATGCCACGAACCGCGGCGCTCGCGCGGCCGAGCAGACCCCACGGACGCACCACCAGCACGACCGCCATCACGACGAATTCAGCCACCAGCGTGAAGCGGCTCAACGACAGACCGACGCCGAAGATCGTCACGTGGCCGATACCGATGCACAGCGCCTTGATCTCCGCGATGATCAGCGCGGCAATGAACGCACCCGGAATCGAACCCATGCCGCCGACCACCACCACCACGAACGCGTTGCCGATCGTCTCCAGATCCAGTGACAGATTCGCCGACATGCGTGGCCCTTGCAGCGCGCCGCCCAACCCGGCGAGAAACGCGCCGACGAAAAACACACCGGTAAACAGCCACGCCTGATTGATGCCGAGCGCGCCAAGCATCTCGCGATCCTGCGTGGCGGCGCGCACCAGCGTGCCCCAGCGCGTGCGGGTCAACGCGTACCAGAGCAGCAGCAACACCACGGGACCGATCACGATCAAGGCAATGTCGTAGGTAGGCAGCGGATGGCCGAGGAAATCGACCGCGCCCGCCAGATGCGGCGCACGTGGGCCGAACAGGTCTTCCGGGCCCCACAGCCACAGCGCGGCATCGCGAAAGATCAGCACCAGCGCGAACGTGGCGAGCAGATGAAACAGCTCGGGCGCCTGGTAGATGCGGCGCAGAACGATCATCTCGACTAGCGCGCCCAGCACAGCGACCACCAGCGCCGCAGCCAGCACCGACAGCCAGAAGCCACCCGCCGTGTGCCCGAAACGGCTCGCGATGCTATACGCGACATAGATGCCGAACATATAGAACGAGCCGTGCGCGAAGTTGACGATACGTGTCACGCCGAAGATCAACGACAAACCGGCGGCGACGAGAAACAGCGTCGACGCGTCGGCGAGTCCGTTGACCAGCTGTACCAGCAAATTCGAAAACATCGCGACCCTCGGCAGCTTGCTGAACGGCGAGTGCGCGGCCTCGCGCATTCGATACGATCAGCAGACGTTGCAGCGCGTGCGGCACCATGCACGCACGCGTCAACGGCAGGACAGTAACAGCGAAATAAACGGATGCAAACTCAGCGCAGACCGTCTTCGCCTTTGATCTCGCTCACCTGCAACCCGCCGATGCGCGGCAGCGGCCGGCCTGACGCCGTTACCGCGACAGCGACGACAATTTCGTTCGCACGCGGCGCGTCCGGCACGCGCGCTTCGATCGCATCGAAATGACTGCGCACGAAGGCGGCGTCTTTGTGGCCGAGCGGCACGTCGATCGCGGTGCCGAGCGTGCCCATCTTCTTTGCGGACGGCACCAGTGCCGCGCCTTTCTCCACCGCCGCGCGCAGTGGCGCGCCGAGCTTCGGATGCAGGATCGCGGCGGCATGCTCCAGTTCGCCCGCCTCGCCGACGATAGCAGCCTTGCCATAGCTTTGCGCGTCGCCCGGCGCGATGCCGAGCGCTTCGACACACTTGTTGCCGAGCAACGCGCCCAACTCCTCGCCCGCTTCGATCAGCGCGTCGAGTTTGGCTTCGTAGCGGCCGGCATAAGGGTTATCGATCACCGCAATTGCAACGGCTCGGCGCGCCGGCGGCTCGACGGCCTGGCCCATTTCAATGCGTGTTTCATCCACTTGCACGACCAGCTTGCGAAGCTTGATTGCCATTTCGCTCTCCGAGTTCCGATGCCTGCTCTGCGTTATTTTCCGTGCGCCAGCGAGGCGCGCTCAGCGCAAACCGTCCTTGCCCACGATCGCCTCTTTCGCGAGGCCGCCCACCCGCGCGTGCACGCGCTGCCCCGTGCTCATCACGAGGATATACACCAGCTCGTCCGCTGCGGGCGCGCCGGGCACGCGCACTTCGATCGCGTCGAAATGGCTGCGCACGTAGCTTGCATTGACATGCGTGAGCGGCACGTCGAGCGCGGTGGACGGCGCGCCGACCTTCTTGGTCGACGGCACGATGGCGTTGGTCGGCACGCCGTTCTTCTCCAGCAACTCACGCATCGCATAGCCTCCCGGCACATGCCACAACGCGCCGTGCTCCAGTTCGCCACGCGAGCCGACAATCGCGCCCTTGCCGTAACTTTCAATCGACGCATGCGGCACCGCCATCGCCGCCAGCAACCGTTGCGCCATATCGAAGCCGATCGGCTTGAGCGCTTCCATTGCGTGCTCGATTTTCGCTTCGTAGCGCCCGGCGAACGGGTTCGTCATCACCGCGGCAATCGCGCCGCGCCTGAGCGGCTGCGCGGGCGCGGGCCCGAACTCGTGGAAGATGTCTTCGACGTGCGTCAGCACGCGGCGTATTTCGAACACGGAGCCTCCGTTTTTATCTGTGCGCGCTGCGTGAGCAACCCGCCTGTGTCCTGAATGCCAACCACGCGCACCCGCCCTTGCAGGAAAAGCGCGGCGCCTTCAATCAAGCCTTGTGCGAGCAAATGCTGGGCGGCTTCGACGCCACGCGCCAGCGCGAAATCGATCAGCGGCTGCGGTAAGGACGGCACGTCGACTGTGACGAGCATGTCGCCGAGGTCGCTATCGTCCTTCAACGACGAAGCCGGACGCCGCAAGATCCCCGCGCGATCCAGATCGACGGCATTGGCGATCATCGTCGCGGCGGCGTCCGCGGCGGCGGCGTTGCGCGCGAGCACGGTGACGCTGTCGGCAATGCCGAGGCTGAAGCTGCGGCCGCGCCAGCCGCTCGTCGCAATGCCGCGTACCGGCAGGTTCGCGTCGAGCGTCAGGTTGGCGTCGAGCGTCTGATCGCGTGACAGCCGCACGGGCGAGAACGATGCGAGGTCGGCGAACACGCCGACGCGGTATTGCTGTTCCTCGGTCAGATAAAGCGCAATGTCGCCGCCATTGTTGATGAATGCGCGCGAGATGTCTTCGCGCGCAAACGCCGTGATCAATTCATCGGCGACGCTGCCCGCCACCGCCGCCATCGGCGTGATGTAGCGCGCCCGGTGAGGATGACAGGCCGACCACATGCGACGGGCAACCGCGCCTTGCAACGCTGTGCCGTTCAACGTCGAGTCGGCCGGCACAGGCTGCCGAAGCCGCGGCAACTCGCCCACCAGCTCCGGCAACACGTCGACAAAACGCGCCCAGCACGCCTCATACGCGGCCTGCACCGCCGAAGGCGTGCCGTCCGCGCTGAGGATCAGATCGATCGGCCCATGCTGCCAGTGCCAGCGGGTCGCATCGAGTCGGGTGCGGGTTGGGTTCATCGTGTCCGTTACGTGCGTTGCGTCTTTTAGGTGCGTTGGGTTGTTTAGATCGGCGCGGGCGGCGCCGTTAACCGAGCATCGGCGGCATGGCGGGCGGCCACGGATTGTCGGGATTGCGCGCCACGGTTCGGCGCGCGAGCGGCGCGCCTTCCGTATGCTCCGGCCCGTTGGCCAATATGCTCTCTAGTGAGCGCACCGCGTCGAGATGACCACCCAGATCGCGATACGCGTCATAGGTCATGGTGAATTCGATCGGCGCGACAATGGCGGGTGTCGGCACCGTGCCGAACGAACGGTCGGGCATGCGCGAGACATCCACCATCACCGTGATGCCGCCGCCCGGCCACACGTAAGCCGGCGCGCCGCCGCAGGTCACGTTGACCAGTTTCTGTTTGATCGCGCGCGTGAGCAGCACCGGGTTTTCCGTGGCACCCGCCCGCAGGCTGCCGCCCGCGCCGCCGAGAAACAGCACGGTGGCCAGCGACGGCTCGCAGTTCTCGCCGATCCGTTCGACCGTGCGGCGCACCGCCTCCGGCATCGCCGCGATGCGCGGCACGAGATCCTGATCGAGTTCGTACCACTGCGCGTGCTCGCCGGTGGTGGATACCATCAGCAGGCGCATACCGGGCCTGGCGACGGCAGGATCGAAGCCTTCGACAATCGCGAGCGGGTCCTGAATGTCGGTGCCGCCCCAACCCGTGCCGGGATTGGCCACCTGAAAATAACGGCCCGGCGTCGACTTGCGTCCGCGAATCTTCAGACCTGAGCGCGTCATGCCGAGACAGCGACCCGCCTGATGCTCGGTCAGCACGCCGGTAATGTGATCGTCGACGACCACCACTTCGTCGGCATGACCGAACCATTGCTTCGCGAAGATGCCGATCGTGGCCGACCCGCAGCCCACGCGCATGCGCTGCTCCTCGACACCGTCGACAATCGGCGCAGCGCCCGCGCGAATCACCAGACTCGCGCCGCCATCGATGCTCAGTTCCACCGCCTCCTTGTTGCCGAGCGCGAGCATCATGTCGCACGTCACGCGGCCTTCTTTCTTGCTGCCGCCGGTAAGATGATGCACGCCGCCGAGGCTCAGCATCTGCGAACCGTATTCGGCCGTCGTCACATGGCCGACGATCTCGCCCTGGCAACGCACGTTCGACTGCTCCGGCCCGAGGAAGCGGTCGGTGTCGATCTTCACCTTGAAGCTGCAGTAGCTGAAAATGCCTTCCGTGACGACCGTGATCATGTCGACGTCGTCGAGTTTCGAAGCAACGATAAAGGGCGCCGGTTTGTAGTCGGGATACGTGGAGGATGCGCCGACGCCGGTCACGAACAGCGCCTGTTCGGCCGTGGGGTCCCGCACTTCGGAAGCCGCACCAAATTCGATCGTGGCGTTCGCGCTGCCTGCGCCCGCTTCGGCTGTTAAAGGCGCGTGCGACAGGAACACCACCGGATCGACACGAATCAGCCTGCCGTCGGCGTTCGCATAACGGTCGCATGCGCCGGTGCGCCCTGCTGATATTTGACACAGCACCGGGCACGCGTTGCATTCAATCTTGTTCGACGCCATCCGCTCGCTGCGCGGCGCCGCCTTCTCGAGCACGGTCGGACCCGGCGTCGAAGCGGTTTCACCGTCGACGCTTTCCGCTCCGAAATCGACCTTCGTATGTTCTGTCATGGTGGGGTTCCCATACGACGACATTACAATCGGTCCCGCTTCGGCTCACGAATAGCCCTTGTTTGAAGGCACTTTCGCGTGACCCGCCAACTTCCATGTTGCGGCCACTCACCGTTCGTGTAGTATCCGCTACACCAAACTCGTTAGAAATCTACTCGATCAATTTAGTCTGCGCAACGTATTTACTGGCATGCGCGTGATTGGTGCAACGCGACATCACCGTCTGAATGACGCTTCAATCTACGCCGAAGTGAATGATCGCGCAGCGCATCCCGCAACCGTCCATGCGGGCTGTATGATGAAGGCGCGCCCGTGCCTGGCCGGCTGCGGCGCGTGCCGTTCAACCTACGCTAACAAGAGATCCGAGACCGCCATGAGTCCCACCGCCGCCCGCAAACCGGGCGCTACCGGCATCCGTGCGAAACAGGCGCAGGACACTCGCGCCAAGATTCTGAAAGCGGCCATCAAGGTCTTTGCCAAGCAGGGCTATGCGAGTGGCCGCGTGGAGAGTATTTCGAAGGCGGCGCGCTCGCACGACCGCATGATTTATTACTACTTCGGCAGCAAGGAACAGTTGTTCGTCGAGGTTCTGGAAACGATCTACACGCAGTTCAACGAGGCGGAAAGCAAGCTCGATCTCGACCTGGCCAACCCGGTGCATGGGCTCGAACAGATGGTCGAGTTCGTCTGGCAGTACTACCTCGATCATCCCGAGTTCGTCACGCTGCTCTCCAGCGAAAATCTGCATCAAGGCAAGCACGCGAAGAAATCCCTCAAACTTAAGGAGATTTCCGGCTATGCAATTTCGGTGGTGCAGAAGTTATTGGACGCGGGTCAGGCGCAGCAGGTGTTCCGTGCCGATGTCAAAGCGCGCGATGTGTATTTGATGATCGCCTCGCTCGGGTATTTTTATAACGCCAATCAGTACACGTTGGGCGCGTTTCTGGGTGAGCCGCTCATGGAGAAGGCGGCGCTCGAGCATTGGTGCGAGGTGATCAAGGACACGGTGCTGCGCGCGGTGCGGTCGAGTTTGCCGGTGCCGCCGGATGCGGCGGCGCTCACGGTCGCGGTGAACGAGGCAAGCCAGAATAGCGAGGCATAACCGCTCCGCCGCAAGATGGCGCTACACCTGAAAGTGATCTCTCAATACGCTTACGATTCGTCCGCACGCGTGGCCGTCACCATAAGGCGACACGCCTCGCGCCATACGCTTGTATTCGGCCGGGTCGTCGAGTAGCCGTTGCGTGTTCGAGACAATGTCGGCGTATTCGGTGCCCACGAGCTTGACGACCTCGTGCGCGACCGCCTCCGGGCGCTCTGTCTCGCGCCGTAGCACGAGCACCGG
The DNA here is from genome assembly GCF_059567925.1 of Paraburkholderia sp. BGA-UO-ETr-F21. Lineage (NCBI taxonomy): Bacteria > Pseudomonadati > Pseudomonadota > Betaproteobacteria > Burkholderiales > Burkholderiaceae > Paraburkholderia > Paraburkholderia sp. BGA-UO-ETr-F21. The sequence continues at coordinate 290,236 of NZ_JCAQOY010000007.1, forward strand.
TTTGCCGAGCGCGGGCGCCTCCTCCTGCACGCCACCGGAGTCGGTCAGGATCAGATAGGCCTGCTTCATCGCCGCAACGAACGGTAGGTAATCCAGGGGTTCGCACAGCGTGATCCGTGGATGGTTGTCGAGATGGGCGTAGGCCGTTTCACGCACGTTCGGATTCGGGTGAACCGGATAGAGCACATGAACGTCGGGATTGTTATCGGCGATCGATTTGATTGCTCGAAGAATGTTCTGAAACGCCTCGCCAAAATTCTCGCGACGGTGCGAGGTCGCTAGAATCAGCCGGCTATCGCCTTTGAAAGGCGTTGCACCATCGCAGCGCCCTGCCACGTCCAGCAACGCGTCGATGACCGTGTTGCCGGTGACGAACACGCTCGCTGCATCGATACCTTCTGTGAGGAGATTCTGTTTCGCGGTCTCCGTCGGTGCGAAATGCCAGCGCGCAAGCCGGCTTGCGACCACACGATTCATTTCTTCCGGAAACGGATTCGACAGATCACCGGTTCTCAGTCCGGCTTCGACATGCCCGACCGGCACGCGCCGGTAAAAGGATGCGAGCGCCGCCGTCAGTACAGTGGTCGTATCGCCCTGCGCGAGCAGCACGTCGGGCTGTTCGGCGGCAAGGACATCATCGAGGCGAACCATGAGCCGCGATGTCAGCATGGGTAGCGACTGATTGGGTTGCATGATATCGAGGTCGATATCGGCTTCGATCTCGAACAGACGCAACACCTGATCGAGCATGCCGCGATGCTGCGCCGTTGCCAGGACGCGGCAGTCCGCCCAGTCTTCGCGCTGCAACCGCTTGACGAGCGGCGCCATTTTCACAGCTTCGGGACGCGTTCCGATAGTGACGATGATCTTACGTTTTTTCACGGCGTTTTCCGGTATGGGGACTTGATAAAGGATGGGCAGTCGCAGTCGATGGTGTGCCTTCGCACGGTCAGGCTCTACCGACCAACCGGCGGATCGCGCTTCTGAGCCGCCAGGTCTTCGAGCGCAGCATCGTGTTCAATTGCCTTTCGACCGCGTCCGCATGCGCTCGGACTTCGGTCAGCAACGCGGCGCAATGTTCGCCTTCGTCCTTGTGTTTTTTGATGCCCGCATGAAGCGAAGCAATCTCCACGGACAGAGCGCGGCGTTCCTGGCTCGCTTCGCCCATTGTCTGGTCGCGTTCGGTGATTGCTCGTGTTAGTTCGCGGACTGTCTGCTCCCGCTCGCTGAGCGCTTGCTTCAATTCGTCGAGTGCTTGATCCCGTTCGGAGAGCGTCTCTTGCAAGCGCTTCTGCTTCATCTTCTCCGCATCGAGTTCTGCGCATACTTGCTGCAGCGTGTTCTCTGTCGATTCGAGACGCGCGGTCGTCGCAGCACGCTCGCTATGAGTTTGAGCAAGCTGTGCCGCGAACTGCTCCCTCTCTAAGGCATGCATCTGTGCAATGCCTTCACTGCGCTTTCGCGCAAACGCCTCGTAAGTATCGTCGCCAACAAAGAAATTGCGCAGATCGGGCCGAGTGTCTCCGAGCGCCGAGAGCCGCGCGTAGACGAGCAATATCTGTTTCCCGTTCCAGTAGTTGATATTGATTTTCGACGTGTCGACGACGCGGCAGGCCACTGCGGCGAAACCGGGCACCGGACAGACGGGAATGTTGGCCAGGTCGAACGTGAAGAAATGCTCGGGGATCCGGTCATATTCCTGAAACGGCAGAAGCAGAACCAGAAAACGCCTGGTGTGCTCCGCAAGCCGTGTGACAACATCGAACGGGCGGTCGAAATGCTCAAGCGTATTCGACGAAAAAATGACGTCGTAGTCGTCTAGCTCGTCGAGAGACTGCGCTTTGAAACACCCATGGGGAAAGGAGGCCCGGGCCTTCTCGATCGCCACTTCCGAAATATCGACTCCGGTGATCGAGTTCACGCCAAGCCATTTGCTCAGTTCATCTACGCCCTGCCCCTCCGCACAACCCCAGTCGCAAATCTTCCATTGCTCGCGCAACATCAGGTCCTTGAACCAGTCCGGCATCAGCGTAGCCGCAATCGTCGCGAAAAATCGCGTTTGGCCATGTCCGCCGGCAGAGACCCAGTCCGTCGAAAAACGATGGTCCCAGTATTGCTTTGAGTTGATGTCTGTCATTACAAGGCCTGTTGGTCTGCTCATTCGATTGAATGCGCGGACGTTCGCGATAGGGAGCAAAGATGCCTAGTCGACAGTCAGTGTGCTTTCGATGACTTCGCGCCAGCGCTTTTCCCATTCCTGCTTGGCAAACGCGGCCGAGGACTCGAGTCCGTGCGCCGCGAGTCTCGCGAGCCTCGTTCGATCGTCGGCCAGTTCTTCGATAGCGGCCGCAAGCTCGATATAGTCCGCACGGATCAGCTTGCCGTTGTACCCGTCGACGATCAGGTTCGGCAGTCCGCCGACGTTGGTCGCTATGACCGCGTTATTGGTCGCCAGCGCCTCGATACAGGATAGCGAGGTTCCTTCCGAATACATGGTCGGCACCAGCACGATATGGCTGTCGACATAAGCTTTGTACATGTCCTCCATGTCGTATTCGATCCACGTCACCCTGTGCGGATGACGCGCCATGAACGCTTTCACCGCTTGCGCATCGTGGTCGATCGCCTGACCGCACAGGACCAGGCGGATGTCCGGGCGCCGCGAAAACAGGAGATCGAACGCGTTGATGGTCAGATAGAGACCTCGCGCTTCATAAAGCCGGCGCGGCAGCAGAACGCATAACTCCTCCGTCTCGAAGTTCTTCGGATGGCTCCTGAAAGACTCGAGATCGACGTAGTTCGGGACGTACGTGAGTGTATTGGCGAGCGCCCAGTCATAGGTTCGCACCCAGTTGATGAAATTCGTATCGACACACACGCATTGGTCGCTGTTGCGCAGCGCGCGGAACAACGGTTCATAGCGTCCCCGGTCAAATGTGGCGAGGTTATTGGAGGCTCCGTCCCAATGAATGCCGTGGTTGATCGAGATAACGCGCTTGTTTTTCCCGAGCGACGCGGCAAGTTCAGTCGGTGACGCGATAATGAGATCGACATCCGCGCAGAATTGGGCGTACTTGCCAGACATCACGTCGAAATCCAGATTGTCGGCGGCATTGATCCCGACTACCTTGACGCCTCGGAAATCGCGCTCGAACGGCTCCCGGGCGTTCTGCAACAGACGAACCTCGCAGCCCATGCCATGCAGCACGACTGCGAGGTCGTAGACGTAGCGTTCCGCCCCGCCCTTATAGACGGTTTCGCCGTTCCAGTCGTAGAAGTTGACGTTGATGATGTCCACCTTCACCGTGCGCCGTGCGCAAGCGGCCGTCAGCCTCGTCACGTTCCCGGCGTTGACCTGTCTGAGCAACGGCGCGTGAAGCACCGGCCAGGCGTGCGCGTTCGCAACCTCTGCGGACGCCTCCGTGTACGCGGAGGACCACTGGCCGCTCGCTACTGCGTCGACGAAGTCGATTCCCGAGGCGACGATAATGGCGTGTTCGTATTCCCTGATGGTCCGGGTCGGCGTGCCGATCACCGGTTTCCCGGCGGCCAGATACTCGAACAGCTTCAGCGGCGAAACGGGGTCGGTTTTCTCGCTGACAACGAACGGCACAATACCGACATCGATCCAGGCGAGATAGTGCTTCAGTTCGGCATACGGTTTCGGGCCGAGGTGAATGAAATTGTCGAACGTCTTCAGACGCTCCATGCGCTCCTGAACCTCGACGCTGTATTGCGGCTCGAAAGCGACGACAGGACCGACGAACAGCATCACCACGCCGTCGAGTCGCACGATTTCGTCGAGCAAATCAAAATCGAGCAACTCGGAAATTGCACCGTGGTAGCCGACTACCTTCCGGTTCGCCACCATCTCGTACAGCTTCGCCGGCACGTCGCATCGCTCGCGCTCGCCGTGAACGAAGTCTTCCGGATAAACCCCGTTTTCCAGCAGCAGCGCATTCGTGACCTTCGCGCGGTTCGCCTCGTACAGCCGATTCGACGAGAACAGGCAGACATTCGCGATCTGCAGCAAGACCTCGTGGTCGCAACGCATGACGTCGGAGTAGTTCGCGAAGATGGTCAGGTCATCGAGAACATCGTAAATCGTCAATGCGGCACGGCAGATTTCGGCGACGTACTTGAAACCGGGCCAGTGAAGATAGAGCGTGACCGGCTCGTCCTGAAAATAGCCGAGGAAATCCTCGACCATGTTGGACACGTACAGGTTGTTTGACTTGGGCTGGATCACGGGATAAAGACCGCCGTACTCCAGCATCACGCAAAGATAGCCCGCCTTTGCGAACTCGGCCATGAGGTGGTCGGGACGCTGCTTGAGCGAAAGATCGTAGGCAACCGGGCACAGCACCACACCCCGGCGGTCCGGATGCGCCGTAAGCAGGCGGCTGATCTGGTGCCTTCTTTGTTTCGAGGGTTCCTTCGCGTAGTTCCCAAAGTATGCCGCCTGGGCGCGTGTATGGACTTCGTAGTCTCCGCCGGCTACGGGCAGGACGTCATGCATGGGTACAACGGCAACCGCCGGCGTCTGCGTCTTGCCGCGCGCCGCCAGCGCATAAACCGCGCTCGCAATCCGTCGCATTGGCGCGGTCAACTTCCACGAACTGCTTTCGAAAATTTCGCCAAGGGAGCCCTGCACACGCTCGCGCTCGCGAACCTCGCGCACAAGCTCGCTCGACACGTCGTTCAGCGAGCGCTTGAGACTATGGATTTCCGACAGCGCGTCCGACAACCGCTTCGCCAGTGTGTACCGGTCTCTGCGCGCGAGACGCTGCTCCTCTGCAATCTGCTCGTGTTGCGTGATGAGAGCATCCGCGTCTGAGATCGAAGTGCTCCGCTTCGTGACCGATGCGAGGGTGTGTCTCCGCGTTACGTTTGGCATTGCTTCTTGTCTGTCCATGGCCAACCTCTCGAGTCGCCGTTATTCCAATTGCTCTTTCTGATGCCGTCACCGCCTGTCTGAAGGCGTTTCTTCCATGCGTATTTCTTCTGTGATATCCGGCAGGAACAGCCCGTATCTATCGCTTTCAACATAGGAAGAGAAATAGCCGGCGCCCTCGATGTACTCGTAGTACTGCGGCACTGCGGCAGACCGGTCTTCGAGGGCCGCCACGAGCAGATACCGGCCTGTGTTGAGCTGGTTTCTCAGGCGAAACGCGATGTCGAACTCACTGCCTTCGAAATCGAAGTCAATGCCTTTCTCGTCGTGAGTGGTCCGGACGATCAGATCCGTGCCTTTCGTATCCTTAATGGAGAAAGCCACGCTCAGCGCGCGGCGATCGATGCCTTCAGGAATCTGGATCGCCAGGCGGACGATCATCGGCTCGAATGCCGTGAACACGCTTTGGCGCCGACCGGCCGAGTTCAGGACCTGGGCCGACACGATCGATCCGACGTGCGTTCCCCAATGGTTGATCGGTTCGTCACTGGCAGTTGGGGCGATCCGCCCCGCGCTTTCAGCGGCCTGATCGTTCTGCTTCGCTTCTTCCTCAACACCGGCCGCGCTGTCTGCCGACTGACCGGACACTCCGATCGCTTCGCTTTCGCCGAGTCCTTCGGACATGAACTGCGTGTATTGCGCGGTAACGGCGAACGCGTTGCCCGCCATCCGAACCCGCCCACCATCGAGCCAGACGGCACGCTCACACAAGGTTCGCACCGAGCCGACGTCATGCGACACGAAAAGAATCGTGACACCTGAATCCTTGAGTTCCTTGATCTTGTTGAAGCATTTGGCCTGGAAGCGCGCGTCGCCCACGGCAAGGGCTTCGTCGATGATCAAGACCGCCGGGTCGACGTGAATGGCCACGGCAAACGCGAGGCGCACATACATGCCGCTCGAGTAAGTTTTGACTGGCTGATCGATGAAATCGCCAATTTCCGCGAACTGCTCGATGCTGGCGAATTTCCGATCGATCTGGTCGGCAGTCATTCCCAGCATGGCGGCGTTCAGATAGACGTTTTCCCGACCGGAAAACTCCAGATTGAAACCGGCTCCCAATTCGAGCAGCGCCGCCACGCGACCGTTGATCGCGATGTCACCCTGGGTGGGGCGCAGTGTTCCGCAAATTATCTGCAAGAGCGTGGACTTGCCGGACCCGTTGCGCCCAATGATGCCGACCGTTTCGCCGCGTGTGACCGAGAGCGAAACGTCCCGAAGCGCCCAGAATTCCCGCGAATACCCGGTGCGTTTTGGGAAGACGATATGCTTGAGACGGTCGAGCGGCGTTTCGTATATGTCGAAACGCTTCGACGCACCTGTCACCTGAATCGTGGTTTCAGGCTTGCCAACCTGATTCATTTCCATGAGCTTCGGCCTTTACAGAACGTCCGCGAATCCTTCGCGTGTCTTCTGGAACCAGGCCAGACAGAGCCACGCGAAAGCGATGCTGCATGGCAGATAGATCGCGATCCCCGCAAAGTCAGGCAACTCGCCCGCGATCATGACCGCTCGTGCCTGCTCGATGATGAAAGTCAGCGGATTGGCCAGAATGAGTGCCCTGAAAGCGGGCGTCAAAGTATCGAGCGCGTAGAAAACCGGCGACAGGAACATCAACAGGGATGAAAGCAGCGTGGTGACATAGGTCAGGTCGCGCACGTAGACGCCGGTGGCGGCGAACAGCCAACCCACACCCACGCCGACAAACGCGAGCGGAATGAAGAGCGCCGGCAAAAAGACGATCGTCCATTGAAGCTTTCCGTAGACGCACAGCGCGAAGACAACCCAGACGGCAAGACTCGTCATGAAGTGAAATGCCGCCGAGGCGACGGTAATCCACGGCAGGATTTCAAGAGGAAAGACGACCTTTGTCACGTAGTTCGCGTTGGTCGTGATAATGGTCGGCGCTCTATTCAGGCACTCGGCGAAGAAATTGAAGAGAATGAGGCCCACGAACAGAATCACCGCGAACTGAAAACTAGTGTCGGTTCCTGGCCAGCGCGATTTCAACAGCGTGCCGAAAACAACCGTGTACATGGCGAGCATGATCAACGGCTGAACGATAGACCACGCCAGCCCCATTACCGATCCGCGATATCGGCTCAATATATCCCGCCTGGTTAGCGCGACGATAAGCTGGCGTTGCTGCCAGGGAACCAACAAAAGATCGCGAAAATGAGCACGAGGATGAGATTCCTCGCGACCATCGTGTTTATAGGTAAAGCTCATATTGGCAGATCGCCTTGAACAGCGCCGGCTGATTTAACGGTCAACGAAGAGGCAAATCATGCGGCGACGAATGAACCTGCCGGGATTTCGCCAGTCGGTGCCTGCTCCATTGCGCTTGAATAACCCTACGGTCTTGCCAAACTCGCGCGAACGAATATCACTATCTTGAAGTAGTTAAATTCACATCTAAAATGTGCAAAAGATTAATAACCGAAAGCTCACCAGCATTCGTATTGTCAACGAATTGGGTCGGCTAAAACCTTAGAAAATGATGATGCGCAAAGAAGAAAGTCAGAAACGGTTGCGGGAATATTCGACTTCAGTGCAGGAATTTTCTGCAAAAATCGAGAGAAGTGGAATGCGACCGAATCCCGCAGTGCGCGGCGTTCATGTCGAGCGCCCGCCGGATACCAGGTATCCGTATCACAGCCCGTTGCAGGCTGGATGAAATCGAACATCGTCGATGTTCGGAAGCAGCGTGCATTCGCACGCTGCCTGGCTCGTCATCTCGATTGCATTGCTTACGGCTGCGCGGCCGCGGCATCATCCTCACGAAACAATTTGTCCGCCAGGTGAAACGCCGAATTCGCCGCCGGCACACCGCAATAGATCGCGGTTTGCAGCAGCACTTCCTTGATCTGCTCGCGCGTCACACCGTTATTCTTCGCGGCCCGCAGATGCAGGGCGAGCTCTTCGCTGCGGTTGAGCGCGACCATCATCGCGATGGTCAGCAGGCTGCGCGTGTGGCGCGGCAAACCGTCGCGCGTCCAGATTTCGCCCCACGCATAGCGCGTGATGAAATTCTGAAACTCTTCCGTCAGTTCAGTACGGTTCGCGAGCGACCGGTCGACGTGCGCACTGCCGAGCACCGCACGGCGCACACCGAGCCCGGCTTCGTAACGGTCTTCGTCGTTCATTTCTGCTCCGTCAGGAAGTCGATCACGGTCTTCGTGAAAGCGTCGGCTTTCTCGATATTCGAAATATGCGAGGCGTCCAGTTCCACGTAACGCGCGCCCGCTATCGCCTGCGCCAGTTCGCGGCCTTGCGCCGGCGTGGCGGCCAGATCGTGCGTGCCGCTGATCACCAGCGCGGGCACCTTGATGCCGGGTGCCTCGGGGCGCAGGTCGGCGGCGTCGATCGCATCGCAATTCGACGCGTAGCCTTCCTTGTCGGTGTGCGTGAACACGTCGCGAATCATGGCCAGCACCACCGGCTCGCGCTCGATATAGTCCGCCGTGAACCAGCGCGGCAGAACGGCATCGGCCAGCGCGGCCATACCTTCGCTGCGCGCTTTCGCGGCGCGCGGCACCCACACTTCCGGCGAACCGATGCGCGCGGCCGTATTGCACAGCACGACGCGCTCGATACGATCCGCGTGGCGCGCCGCCAACGCAACGCCGGTCAGCCCGCCCATCGAGAGTCCGCAGAAATTCGCGCGGGCGATCTTCAGCGTGTCCATCAGGCCGAGCACGTCGCCGGTGAGTTGCTCGATCGTGTAGGGGCCTTTCGGCGCTTCCGAATGGCCGTGGCCGCGTGTGTCGTAGCGCAGCACGCGAAAGTGTTTGGACAGCGCCGCGACTTGCGGCGCCCACATGGACAGATCGGCGCCGAGCGAATTCGACAGGACGATCCACGGCGCGTTGCCGTGGCGGTCGCCGTCGATTCGATAATGAAGCTCGGTGCCGTTGACTGCGGCGTAAGGCATGCCGGTTACTCCCTGGAATGGTCGCGCTGCGAGCGCGTGGTGTGAAGTGCCAGCGCGGCGTCCACATAAGCGTGCGCCTGGCCGACATAGTGAGCAGGATCGAGCAATTGCTTCAGACGCTCGAGCGGAAGATGTTCGGTCACGGCCGGGTCTGCGGCAAGCACGTCGAAAAGGGTTTGCCCGTCGCGGATCGCGGCTTTCGACGCACGCTCCACCAGATGATGCGCGTCGAGCCGGCCGATGCTGTCGCCGAGCGCGAGCATGACCGCTTCGCCGAGAATCAGGCCATGCGTGATGTCGAGATTGGCCGCGAGCCGCGGCACGTTCACGTTCAGCCCCACGGCGATCTGTTCGATGTTGGCGAGTGCGCCGCCCGCGAGGCGCGCCAGATCCGGCAACGCATCCCACTCGGCTTGCCAGCCGCCGAGCGCGCGTTCGTGCTCCTGCACCATGCCCGCGAACACCGTGGCGACCAGCCCCGGCGCACGCGTGGCCGCCGTCAGCACCGCCGCGCAGCCGACCGGGTTGCGCTTGTGCGGCATGGTCGACGAACCGCCTTTGCCGGCCGCGGCCGGTTCGGCGAGTTCGTCGATTTCGGTTTGCATCTGCAGCGAGATGTCGCGCGCGATCTTGCCGAGCGTGCCGATCAGCATGCCGAACAGCGAGGCCGTTTCGGCTATGCGATCACGCTGCGTGTGCCAGGGCAGCGTCGGCACGGCAAGGCCAAGTTCTCGTGCAAGCGATTGGGTGACTTGCGGCGCGGCATCGCGCAGGCTCGCCAGCGTGCCCGCTGCGCCGCCGAATTGCAGCACCAGCACGCGGGTGCGCAACGCATCGAGCCGCTCGCGATGACGCAGCAATGCGTCGAGCCATTGCGCGAATTTCAGGCCGAGCGTGATGGGCAGCGCCTGCTGCAACCAGGTGCGGCCGATCATCGGCGTGGCGCGGTGCGTGGCCGCGAGTTTCGCCACGGCGTGACAGGTGGATTGCAGGCTGTCGTCGAGGAGATCGAAGGTGTCGCGCAATTGCAGCACCGTCGCCGTGTCGATGATGTCCTGGCTGGTGGCGCCCCAATGCACGTATTTCGACGCTTCGGCGTCGGCCGCCTTGACGCGCGCGGTGAGCTGCTTGACGAGCGGAATCGCGAGATTGCCGCCGAGCGCGGCGTCGCGCGCGAGCGCGTCGGCGTCGAGTTGATCGGCCTGGCAGGCGGCCTCGATGGCGCCCACCGCCGTATGTGGGATGACGTTATGCGCGGCTGACGCGCGCGCGAGCGCTGCTTCCACGTCGAGCATCCGTTGCAGCGTGGCACGCGGCGCCCAGATGTCGTTCATGGGCTGCGTGCCGCAAAGAAGGCCCGTCAGGCGGGCGCTGGAGTCGAGCATGATGGCGTGAGTGGCCGAAGTATCGAAATTGAAAGCGCCGCCGCGCGTCAGGCCGCGTTTGCGGCTTGCGTACCGTCGATCAGCGGCACGCCGGTCAGCTTGTGCAGTGCATCGAAATCGATATCCGAGAAAATCTCGCGCACCACGAGCCCCTGATCCGTGACATCGATCATCGCAAGGTCCGTATAGATGCGGTCGACGCAACCCACACCCGTTACCGGGTAGCTGCATTCGGCGGCGATCTTGCTCTCGCCCTGCTTGGTCAGGTGCTCCATCATGACATAGACCTGCTTCGCGCCGATCGCGAGATCCATCGCGCCGCCAACGGCGGGAATCGCGTCGGGCGCGCCGGTGTGCCAGTTCGCCAGATCGCCCGTGGCCGACACCTGGAAGGCGCCGAGCACGCAGAAATCCAGATGGCCGCCGCGCATCATCGCGAACGAATCCGCATGGTGGAAATAGCAGCCGCCCGTGAGCAAGGTGACGTGCTGCTTGCCGGCGTTGATCAGTTCGTCGTCTTCCTCGCCTTTGGCGGGCGCCGGGCCCATGCCGAGCAAACCGTTTTCACTGTGCAGGAAGATTTCCTTGTCGGCGGCGAGATGGTTGGCCACCAGCGTCGGCACGCCGATGCCGAGGTTCACGTAGGCGCCTTCGGGAATATCCAGCGCAACGCGCTTGGCCATTTCATCGCGGGTCAGTTTTTTCATGTCGGTCTCCGGTTCAGGCGGCAGCGTCGTGAGGATTGGGCAGCGGGGCGTGCGCCGCTTGCGGCACTTCGATCACGCGCTGCACGAAAATGCCGGGCGTAACGATCACTTCGGGATCGAGCGCTCCGAGCGGCACGACTTGCGACACCTGCACGATCGCGGTTTTCGCCGCGCTTGCCATGATCGGTCCGAAATTGCGAGCCGTCTTGCGATACGTGAGATTACCCCAGCGATCGCCTTGGTACGCCTTGATCAGCGCGAAGTCGGCATGCAGCGGCGACTCCAGCACATAGTGCCGGCCGTCGATCAGGCGCGTTTCCTTGCCTTCGGCGAGCTTGGTGCCGTAACCGGTCGGTGTGAAGAAGCCGCCGATACCCGCGCCTGCCGCACGAATGCGCTCCGCGAGATTGCCCTGCGGCACCAGTTCCAGTTCGATCTCTCCGGCGCGATACAACGCGTCGAACACATACGAATCGGTCTGGCGCGGGAACGAGCAGATGATCTTGCGCACGCGCTTGGCCTTGAGCAGCGCCGCGAGGCCGATATCGCCGTTACCGGCATTGTTGTTGACGATGGTGAGGTCGCGCGCGCCCTGTTCAATGAGCGCGTCGATCAATTCCGACGGCATGCCGGCCGTGCCGAAGCCGCCGATCATGACGGTCGCGCCGTCCTGGACATCGGCGACGGCCGACTGAAGTGACTCGAAAATCTTGTTGATCATGTCGAATTTCCTTTTGGGGCGCTGCGTGCCGCGAGGCTGGCTGCGTTTCAGGCAGAGCGTGGGCGGAACGGTCTCCGGGCCAATGCGGGCGGTGGCTCGCCAAGTGCGGATGCGGGCTGGCGCCGTCGGTTAGCTCGCTTCAAATTTGTTCGCTGTATGAACATGGATTCGTTTAGCGAACGTTCAGGCGATTATGGTTGTCCTTCGGGCAGGTTGTCAAGGCAGGGAATTCCCCTTAATCATAGGTTTTACCGCGCGTTGTGCAGGTTTTGTTGTGTGCTTCGCCTGCCGATAGCGGGCAAGCCGCACTATCCCAGACAAGGATTATTGGGCTAACCTCTATCCTCATATCGCATACCCCGCCCCGCCTCACAGGTCACGGAAGCATGTCTGAAACGAACCTGGATCTGAACCTGATCCCTTACCTCGTCGCCATGGAGGACACCCGCAATGTCAGCCGTGCGGCCGAGCAGCTCGGCGTGAGCCAGCCGCGCGTGAGCACCGCGCTGGGAAAATTGCGCGAGTACTTCGACGATCCACTGTTCGTGCGCACGTCCAAAGGCATGGAGCCGACGCCGCGCGCCCTCGCCATCCTGCCCGCCGCGCGCGACGCGCTTCTGCGTATCGAGAAAGGCATGCTCGACGTGCAGGAATTCGACCCGGCCACCAGCACGCGCACTTTCTCGATCGCGCTCTCGGACGTCGGCGAGATCGTGTTTCTGCCGCGGCTTCTGCAACTTTTCGCGGAACGCGCGCCGTTCGCAAACCTGCGCTCTGTAACGCTCTCACCGTCGCAGGTGGAGCGCGGGCTTGAATCGGGCGACATCGACCTCGCCGTCGGCTATTTCCCCGATCTGTCGGGCAACAACTTCTTTCAGCAGCGGCTCTTCACCCATCGGTTCATCTGCCTGATGCGCACGGGTCATCCGCTTTCGAAGGCGCCGCTCACGCTGGCGCAATACGTGGCGGCGGGCCACGCGGTCGTGCGCGCCGAAGGACGCAGCCAGGAAGTGCTCGAACACTACCTCGAGAAGAAGCGCATCAAGCGCCGCGCGGTGCTCGAAACGCCCCACTTCATGAGCCTGCCCTTCATCCTCGCGCGCACCGACCTGCTGGCGACCGTGCCGCACGCGATCGGCTTCGCGTACGTGTCGGAGCACGCGTCGATCACGCTGGTCGAGCCGCCACTGCCGTTGCCGCATTTCGATCTGCGGCAGCATTGGCATCGCAAGTTTCATAACGATCCGCGCGCAGGCTGGCTGCGCAGCGTGGTCGCCGAACTGTTCAACGACGCGATGGACGAATGGCCGAAATGAGCGGCGGACTATCAGCGCACTGATAGCGGCGATGTTGCATGAGACGAGAAGGGACATCGCCACGGCATGGTGAAAAACATGGAACAATGGCCGCACTCATTGAACCCGCGCGCTCCGTACAGCGTCGACGCGCGATCCCGGAGGAGCGACGGATGACCAGCAGCAAGGCAAAGAAGATCAAACCCACGGCCGCAGCAGAGCGCCCGAGCCGCGAGGAAGCCGAAGCAGCCGTTCGCGTGCTGCTGCGCTGGGCCGGCGACGATCCGGCGCGTGAAGGTCTGATCGATACGCCCGCGCGCGTGGTGCGCTCATACGAGGAGTTTTACGCGGGCTACCAGGTCGACCCCCGCGAGATCCTTGCCCGCACCTTCTCCGAAGTGGACGGCTACGACGAAATGATCGTGCTGAAAGACATCCGCTTCGAGAGCTATTGCGAACATCACATGGTGCCGATCATCGGGCGCGCGCACGTGGCGTATTTGCCGCAGCATCGCGTGGTCGGCATCTCGAAGCTGGCGCGCCTCGTCGATGCGTTCGCCAAGCGCCTGCAGATCCAGGAAAAGATGACGGTGCAAATCGCCGACACCTTGAACGACGTGCTGCAACCGGCGGGTGTCGGCGTGATTCTCGAAGCCGCGCATCAATGCATGTCGACTCGCGGCGTGCACAAGGCCGGCGTGACGATGGTCACCTCGCGCATGCTCGGCACGTTCCGCACGGATCCGTCCACGCGCCGCGAGTTTCTGTCGATCGTCGGCAATCCGGGCGTGGTGGCTGTCTCCAACACGTAGGCACAGCCCAGCTTCGACAACAGCGCCTCATGCCACGCCGGGCCTTCTGCGCATCTCCCCGAAGGTGGCCAGCAACACCGCGCCCAGCACGCACGCGACACCGGCCAATTGCGCCGCGCTGACGGGTTCGCGCAGCAGCAGCGCGGCCAACGCCACCGCGCTCACCGGCACGAGCGCGGTCATCAGCCCCGCTTCCGCGCCGCTGATTCGCGCGGCGCCCGCGTACCAGAGCACGAAGCCCGCCACGGTCGGCACCAGCGCGTAATAGAGCACGCCAACCAGTGCACTGGCATCGACCGGCAGCGTCCACGGTCGTTCGAAGCAGGCGGGCACGATCGCGACCGCGAAGCCGATACCGCACATCAACGCCGACAGCGGCAACGGCGCAACCGCCGTGCGCAGCTTGCGATTGAGCAGGATGAACAACGCCTCGCAGACAATCGCAAGGAACACGAGCACGTTGCCCGCCAGCGAACTGGCTGCATGCGGCGCAGGGAACGCGTCGAGATGCACGGTGCAGACCAGCACGCCGGCCGTCGCCAGCAGGATCGCGCCGAGCAGCGCGGGCCCGGGGCGCTCACCGAGCGCGAGCATGGCGACACCGGCCGACACGGCGGGCAAGGTGCCGGCAATCACGCCGGCATCGGCAGCCGAGGCGAGCTTCATCCCGCAGATCAGCAACACCGTGTAGCCGACGCTGCCCGCACCTGCCTGGGCGATCACGAGCAAGGTATCGCGCCGGTCCAGACGCGGCCAGCGCACGCCGCGCCAGCGCATTACCAGCACGAACAGGGGAAAGGCAATCGCGAAACGCAGCGCGGTGGCGCTGAACGGCGGCAGCCCGGCCGCGATCGATTTACTGACCACCACCGTGCTGCCGACCCCAATCATGGCCAGCGCGCAAAACAGGTATCCGGCATGCCGCGAGTTCATGGTGCTGTCCTGTGTAGTTGGAACGAGCACGAAGATTAGGCGTACGCCAGCCGACGGTCTTGAATGAAATTGCAGCGAGAGAGTGAGTCAATGACTCGGGTTTGCGGAATCACGCCGACGCCTTCAATGCTGCCCCCGCGCCAGATCCATCGAGTATCCTGAGCGAGCGGCTACAACGGTCGGCGCGGACCCCGCAATCGGGCTCTTCGGGAACACACTTTGCCTCCCTCCAGAAAGGCCGCACGGCACGCCGGCTCAACCGCAAGAACAGGAGTTTCTCAATTGGTAGAGTTTCCGTCTTCGGCAGTATCGACCTGGGGCGGCGCGGTCGTGTTCCTCAACGTCCTGTTGACGCGACTCGGCGTGCCGATTCCCGCGGTTCCCGTGCTGCTCTTCGCGGGCTCCGCGATCGCTGCCGGCACCCTGTCCTTCTGGCCGATTCTCGCCGCCGCCGTGCTCGGCGCGCTGATCGGCGACGGCGCATGGTTCGCGGCCGGCCGCCTGTATGGCCGCAAGCTGATCGCCGCGTTAGGCCGCCTCTCGCCGGCTGTCTATCCGAAGGTCAATAAAGCGCGCGCGCTGTTCGAGCGTTTCGGCGTGCCGCTCGTGTCGATCTCGAAGTTCGTCCCCGGACTCGCACTCATCACCCCGCCGCTGATGGGCACGACCGCCGTCGATGCGCGCATCTATGCGGCCTGGGATCTTGCCGGCGTCCTCGCTTGGGCCAATTTCTGGCTGCTCGGCGGCGCTGCCGCGGAACGGCAACTGCACATGCTGGTCGAGTTCGTCAAAGCGCGCGGCGGCACTGTCATCGACATTCTGCTGGCCGCCGCCCTGATTTATCTCATGTTTCGTTTGCAACAACGGCGCCGCGAGCGCCGCCGTTTCGCGCAAGCCGCCGCGGATGCCGCAGCCCAAGCCGCCGTCCCTGGCTGGCGCCTCGTCGCGCCGCCCAAGGTGCTCGACGCCCGCCCGCAAGCCTTTTCGCTCGAAGCGCCGCGCCGCATTCCGGGCGCGCTCGCGTTCGATCCGCACTCGCCGGAGCAGATTGACGGCGCCCTGCGGGCGCACGATACGGTGATCTACTGCATCTGCCCGGACAGCGCGACGGCTGTCGATATCACGCAACGCATGCGGGACAACGGTTATACGAGGATTCGCGCACTCAGGGGCGGCCTCGACGCCTGGCAGCGGCGCGGTTTTCCGGTCGAACCGCTGCCACCCACCGACGAGCTGTTCACCGGCAGACGCGCGCCGCAACTCGGCGGTGAGGCCCACGGCGCCATTACGCTGCGCGGCTTCGCCCCGCGCAGCAATCAAGGCACTTGAGCCGCACCATTAGCGGCTCAGTCCGGGCCGTTTACGATGGCGAATCTTGCGCTATGGGACGCTCCGCCCACCCAGCCGATCTGATGCGATTACGGCCGGCCGCTTTGGCTGCGTAAAGCTGCCGGTCCGCTGCTGCCAGCAGATCGAGAGCGTTGGCGCCCTCGGCCGGCACGCAGGTCGCGCAACCCACGCTCACCGTCACGCTGACCGCTTCGCCGTCCCTGTGAATGACATCCTGCTCCTGCACCTGGCGGCGAATCATCTCGGCCACGGTGAGCGCGCCCTCGGCCGGCGTCTCCGGCAAGATCACGGCGAACTCTTCGCCGCCGTACCGCGCCACCAGGTCGACCCAACGGCGCACCGTCGCCGAAATGCATTCGGCCACGGCGATCAAGGCCTCGTCGCCGCTAGCATGGCCGTAGGTGTCATTGAATTGCTTGAAGTGATCGATGTCGATGAACAGCACCGACAACGGTTGCCCGCTGCGCCGCGCGCGCCGCCACTCTTCGTCGAGCCGGGTGTCGAGCACGCGACGATTGCTCAGTCCGGTGAGCGGGTCGGTCGCGGCGAGCCGGACCAGCGCCGCTTGCGCGCGCAGCTTGTCACGCAATGCCAACGACAACAGCCACGACACCATCACGAATACCGCCCCGAACGCGAGCGTGAGTGCCGCGGTAATCCGGCTGCGGTGGCGCCACGGCGCCAGCACGTCGTCCACGGCGGGAGCGACCACCGCGATCAGCGGCGTGCCTGGCACGCGTGCGTAGGTGTAGATACGCCGCACGCCGTCCACGGCCGAATTCGCCTCGTACGCGCCCGCGT
Organism: Paraburkholderia sp. BGA-UO-ETr-F21; assembly: GCF_059567925.1. Classification (NCBI taxonomy): domain Bacteria; kingdom Pseudomonadati; phylum Pseudomonadota; class Betaproteobacteria; order Burkholderiales; family Burkholderiaceae; genus Paraburkholderia; species Paraburkholderia sp. BGA-UO-ETr-F21. The sequence goes on from NZ_JCAQOY010000007.1 coordinate 307,128, forward strand.
CGTGCGCGGCCATGACCTGGAACGTCGGCGACTTCGCGATGCTCGAGCCGATATCGCGCGGGGAAAACGGCTTGCGCGCGACCAGGGTGCCGTCGTCCATCACGATGAATACCGATCCCAGCCGGCCCGTGTCGATCCGGTCCAGCAGATGTTGAAAATATTCGATGCGAATGGCCAGCAGCGCAACGCCGGCAAAGCTGCCGTCCGCTTCGCCAATGCGTCGCGTCAGACCGATGGTGAGTTTGCCGTCGCGCAGGCGCGAACGGAACGGATGCGAGAAATACAGGCCAACGGCTGGGCTGCGCTGATGCACGAGAAAATAGTCGCGGTCGGCGAGGCGGATCGCGTCATTCACCTCGCCGTTCTGCGAGGCGATGATCTGTCCGTCTCGACCGATCACGTACGCGCCGCCCAGGTACGCCGCGGTTGTCGCCCGGTCGAAGAGCACCGCGCGCTGCACGTCGGCGGGCAACGTCCAGGAGGCTTCGTTGCGCGCCCCGTCCACCATGGCATGCAGCGACAGATCGTAGATTTCGACGTTGCGCGCGAGGTCAGTGGATATGATCGCGACGAGGTTTCTCGATGTCTCACGCGCGTGATCGAGCGCGTCGGCGCGTCCGTTGCCGAGCGTCAGCAGTGTCAAGCCCGCCATCGAAACGGCCACCAGCGTGCCCGCTACCCCGACGAAAGACGGATGGTTACCCACGTATCGCGAAACACCGGCGCTATAGACGCGCAATCGCTTGCGCAAGCGCCGACGCAGCGAAAGCGTTTGATGTGCCACGTGCGCATCGCCTCCTTCGCAAATAATCCGCATGCGTCCCGCTCATGCGGATGCGCGTCCCATGTTGTTATTCGGATGCCATCTGTGCCATTTCGTTCGCAGAAGCGCGCGACGATGCGCGCAGCATCACAATTTGCGCAGCAGTCCCGCTGCCGCGCGCATCCTCCGTTTGCGTTCCTGCTTGAGCCACTGAAGCGCCGAGTCGGTATCGCCAGTGCCGGCGCCGTCAAGCAGGGTCCTATTCTCGTGCAACAACATCTCGCTAGCGACCACGTCGTTCAGCGCACCGAAACGTTTCTGGATCTGCTTCAGGCGTTTGAGAGTACGTTTGCGCCCGCCGCTCAGGACTGGCCCGAAAAACTCGAGCAGATAGCGCAGCTTCTTCCCCGCCTTCCTGACATTGTGAAAGGCAGCGTAATTGGATCGCTTCGCACGACGCGCGCGTTTCATCCGCTTTTTCAAGGAATTCTCGGAAGTCGCCACGCGTTGCATGGCGAATTTCCGCAGCGGCGTGCGTTCATGGGACGTGTTCAGTTCTTTGGAAGCGCTCGACAAGGCTTCGCGCAACAGATGTTTGACGTCGGCATTCGAGAGCGTTTCGCGGCTCGTCGCCATTGCGCCGCCGCGAGCGTCCTGAAGTTTGGGCGCCAGAGCGGGGCCGGCGCAACGTGCGCCACGGTCGTCGCTCGTCAGCAATTCGATCAGAATGTCCCAGTCGCGCGTTTTGCCGGCGGCCGTGGCCAGAAACTGGTAGAGCGCGCGTTGCCGCGTGCTCTCGCCTTTTTCGAGCAATGGTGCGAAGGCCCACCACAACGAACGCAAACGCCGCAGCGAGACCCGCAATTTGTGCAGTGCTTCAGGTGATGCGTCTTCGCGCACCGCATTGGTGTGTTCGATCGCTTCATCGACGAGCGGCGCCGCGAACGAGGCGAAGGCCGCTTGCGCGGAAGGCGCAGCAGCGGGTGGATCGCTGTCACTGGAGCGTGGATCGGCTTTGTGGCTCTCGCGTTTCATTGAAGATCCCTGAATACACCGTTCTGACAGCCTAGCAAAAAAAGGGCCCAGTCGGTAAGCGCTTAGCCAGCATTTCGGCCTCCCGGTCGTCCGCCCATCAAAGTCCTTTTCGGACAGCTGAGCATTCCGATCGGACAATTTTTCACGCCGTGTTCCACCGAGGTGCGCGTCCAGCGGCTGCGCGCCTCGGGCGTCACGCCACTGTCATCATTGCGACACACCGCCCCCGCAGCATCGGAAGTTCCGCGACAAACCTTGAGGCTCCCGTCATGCCGGAACTTTCGTATCCACAATCAGGCACTGCTAGCGGAAAGGGGCGCAGTATCGGCCTCGTCATCTTTCTCGCGGTGATTCTGGTCGGCGCCGTGTATTGCGCCGTGCACTTAATGGATGATTTACAGCCCGTTCGCGAAAGCTCGGCTCTGCCTTATCTGCTGCTCGGTGTTGCGCTGCTGATCGCGCTCGGCTTCGAATTCGTCAACGGCTTTCACGATACGGCGAACGCGGTCGCGACTGTCATCTACACGCATTCGCTTGCGCCGAACATCGCCGTGGTGTGGTCGGGCGGATGGAATTTTCTCGGCGTGCTCACGTCGAGCGGCGCCGTCGCCTTCGGCATTCTGCAGTTGCTGCCGGTCGAGCTGATCTTGCAGGTCGGCAGCAGCGCCGGTTTTGCCATGGTCTTCGCGCTGCTGATCGCCGCGATCATCTGGAATCTCGGCACCTGGTATTTCGGACTGCCGTCGTCGAGTTCGCATACGCTGATCGGCTCGATTATCGGCGTCGGCTTGATGAATCAATTGATACACGGCAGCAACGGCACGAGCGGCGTGGACTGGAACCAGGCGCTCGGCGTCGGCAAGTCGCTGCTGTTCTCGCCGCTGGTGGGCTTTCTCGCAGCTGGCTTGCTGCTGCTGATCCTGAAGGCCGTCGTGCGCATTCCGGCGCTGTATGCCGAACCGAAGGGCAAGGAGCCGCCGCCGTTCTGGATCCGCAGCCTGCTGATTCTGACCTGCACGGGCGTTTCGTTCGCGCATGGCTCGAACGACGGCCAGAAAGGCATGGGCCTCATCATGCTGATCCTGATCGGCACGGTGCCCACCGCCTACGCGCTGAACAAGGCTGTCACGCCGGCGGAAACGCAAACCTTCCTCGCCGTCGCGCATCAAACCTCCGCGACGCTCGCCAAATACACCCAGGGCGCCGCGCCTTCCACCAATCCACGCGCCGACGTCGAGGCTTATGTCCGCACGCGCCAGCTGACGCCCGCCACGTTGCGTGCCTTGCAGCAACTGACCGAGATCATTGCCGGCCAGGTCGGCGCGTCTGGATCGATGGCCGCGGTGCCGCAGGGCCTCGTGGATAACGTGCGCAACAACATGTACGTGGCTTCCGAGGCGATCCGCCTGATGGACAAAGCCAGGCAACCGGCTTTCGCGCCCGACGACGCCAAAGCGATCGACAACTTCAAGGCGCAGACCGATCACGCCACCAAGTTCATTCCGACGTGGGTCAAGGTCGCGGTGGCGATTGCGCTCGGTCTGGGCACCATGGTGGGATGGAAGCGCATTGTCGTGACGGTCGGCGAAAAGATCGGCAAGCAGCATTTGACGTACGGACAGGGCGCATCGGCGGAATTGGTGGCGATGCTGACGATCGGCGCCGCCGACGCATACGGCCTGCCGGTTTCCACGACGCACGTGCTGTCCTCGGGCGTGGCCGGCACGATGGCGGCCAACGGTTCCGGCCTGCAATGGGGCACCGTGCGCAGTCTGGTTCTTGCCTGGGTGCTGACGTTGCCGGCTTCCATCGCGCTGGCTGCGGGCTTGTACTGGGTTTTCCGGGCGGTGTTCTGAACTCCGCGCGACGGCCGGTTCCGGAACCGGCCGCGGCGTAAAAAAGCGCGGCTCACATTTGGCCGCGCTTTTTTTCACCCCGCCGTATGCCGAAGAATCAATACACTTCGGGCACGATCATCGACGACGGCACCGGCTGGCGGCTGTATTCGTCGTGATAGACGCGCGCGGGCAATTCGACACGAGAGTGCTCGATCTCGTGATACGGCACCTGGCTCAGCAAGTGATGAATACAGTTCAAGCGCGCGCGCTTCTTGTCCACCGCCTGCACGACCCACCACGGTGCTTCGGGAATGTGCGAGCGTTGCAGCATCACTTCCTTGGCCTGCGTATAGGCCTCCCAGCGGCGGCGGCTTTCGAGGTCCATGGGACTCAGCTTCCACTGCTTCAGCGGATCGTGAATGCGGTTCTGAAAGCGGATTTCCTGTTCCTCGTCGGTAATCGAAAACCAGTACTTGAGGATCTGCACGCCGCTTCGCGCCAGCATTTTTTCGAATTCCGGCACCGAACGGAAGAACTCTTCGTACTCTTCGTCGCTGCAAAAATTCATTACGCGTTCGACGCCCGCGCGGTTGTACCAGCTGCGATCGAACAGCACCATTTCGCCGCCCGCCGGCAGATGCGACACATATCGCTGGAAATACCATTGCGTGCGTTCGCGGTTGTTCGGCGCGGGCAGCGCCGCCACGCGGCACACACGCGGATTGAGCCGTTGCGTGATGCGTTTGATCGCGCCGCCCTTGCCGGCCGCATCGCGCCCCTCGAAAATGACCACGAGGCGGTGGCCGGTTTGCACGATCCAGTCCTGCAGCTTGACGAGTTCGCCTTGCAGCCGGAACAGCTCGCGGAAGTACATCTTGCGCGCTTCGCGGTGCTCCGGTGTGAAACCCTCCGCGCCGTCGATGATGCGGTCGTCGACCTCCATCTCGAGTTCCTCGTCGTACGCATCGATCAGGTCCTCTTCGAAACGGCGCTGCCGCTCTGCCATCAATTCGGCTTCAGGTCTCGGGTCCTGCTCTTTCATTGCGGCTCTCCTGGCAACGGAAATGATTAGGCGCGCGGCGGGAAGCGCGACGCAGACGCGCTCGATTATCGAAGCGGCAAGTGTCAGCCGTGTTACCGGCAGCGCCCGCGCCTTTCGACGTCCATGATAGCGAGTTTGTGCGGCGATCCGGCGCTAGCGCAACGGTTTCGCGAAGCTGATTTCGTGGCCGTCCGGATCCGTGATGTGGAAATAGCGCTCGCCCCACGGCGCATCGGACGGCTCCAGCGACGGCTTGAGGCCCGCCGCCAGCGCTTTGCGATAAAGCGCGTCGACGTCGGCGACATAGATGATCACGCGGCCCCACCAGGCGACCGGTGCGCGCGCATCCACGATCAGGTTCAGATACGAATCGCCGAAGGCGAACGATGTAAACGCCTCCTGTGGACCGCCGAATTTCATGGGAAAGCCGAGCGCTTCGTAAAACAGCACGGCGCGCGGCATATCGTGGGTGGCGAGCGTGATCGCGCTGATGGATTCGATGCGCGGTTCAATGGGCCCGTTCGACGAGGGTGACGTGGCGGGTGAGTTCATGGCGGCTGTCTCCTGGGTATGGCGGGCTCGCGATGTGATCAGCATGGTGCATGCCGCGCCGGCGAACGTGGCGCTCGTGCCGAGCGGGCTGGATTGGGCTGGGCCGGCCGGACTGCAGGTTTGCGGCTCGCGGCTCACTCAGAAAGTGTCTCACAGGCCGCGCCTGCGCAACTCGCCCCAGCGCACTTGAAAACCTTCGCGACGCCCCGCATCTGCAATTCCGTTTATCCGGAGCATCCCCATGGGAAGCCGCCCACGCTTCATCGATGACCTGTCGCGCGCCGCATCCGACGCCCCCGGGCCCGAAACACTCAATCCTTTAGCCGACGACGCCCTGCTCGACGCCTACTCCCGCACGGTGATTGGCGCGCTGGAACGCGTCCAGCAGGCGGTCGCCTTCATTTCCGTCGAACGCCGGCTGCCCGGCGACCCGTCGAGTCGCGGACGCCGCGACACGCGTGGCGGCACAGGCTCGGGCTTTCTGTTCACACCCGACGGTTATCTGCTCACCAATAGTCACGTCGTACACGGCGCCACCCACATCGAGGTGACGCTCGCCGACGGCGCGAAATTCGACGCCGATCTGGTCGGCGACGATCCCGGCAGCGATCTGGCCGTCTTGCGGATCGGCTCTCCCGAGCCGTTGCCGCACGTCGAACTCGGCGAGTCGTCGAAGCTGCGCGTCGGGCAGATCGCGATAGCGGTCGGCAATCCACTCGGCCTCGCGCAAACCGTCACTACCGGCGTGGTCTCTGCGCTCGGCCGCTCACTGCGTTCTAACTCCGGGCGCATGATCTACGACGTGATCCAGACCGACGCAGCGCTCAATCCCGGCAATTCGGGCGGGCCGCTGATCAATTCGGCGGGTCAGGTGATCGGCGTGAATACCGCGATCATTCCCGGCGCGCAGGCGATCTGCTTTGCCACGGCGATCGACACCGCCAAGTGGGTCATCATGCAGATCTTCGCGCATGGCCGCGTGCGGCGGGCGTATATCGGCGTGGCCGGCACCACCACGCCGCTGTCGCGCCGTGTGCAGCGCTATTTCGGCCTGAACTCGGAAAGCGGCGTGCACGTCATGGAGATCGTCAAAGGCAGCCCGGCCGCGCTCGGCGGTTTGCGCACGGACGATACGATCATTGCGATCGATACGCAGACCGTGCAGGACGTGGACAGCCTGCAGCGCACACTCGACGCATCGCGTATCGACAGACCCGTCAACGTGACGGTATTGCGCGGCGCGCAGCGGCTCGAATTGACGCTGACACCGGTCGAGCAGGCTGGCTGATGCAAGGGCACTGGGCGCACCCGCGAAGCAAAAAAGCCTCGCGTTCGATTGAACGCGAGGCTTTCCATTAGCGGCGATGCATCTTAGGAAATGCAGCGCCCGACTCCCTGCAACAACGCTTACTGAATTACACGCGTCACACCACGCCCGCGTGGATCGGCTGCGGCTTCCGGCGTATCGCCGTTGACCTTGATCGCCTGGATATCGCCGCTGAAGTCCTGCCCCTTCAGCGTGTAGCCCTTGGCTTCGATCTGCTTCGCCAGTTCTCCATCGATCGGCTTGTACGGCTCCCAGAAGATCGTATTCGGCGGCAACAGTTGATGATGAAAGCGCATTGCGGCAACAGCCTGCTGCAGCGGCATGTTGTAGTCGTAGACGTTGTTGATCACCTGGAAGATCGACGTGAAGATGCGCGAGCCGCCCGGTGTGCCGATCACGAGCGAGACCTTGCCGTCCTTCGTGAGAATGGTCGGACTCATCGAGGAGAGCGGCCGCTTCTTCGGTTCGATCGAGTTCGCGTCGCTGCCCACTACGCCGAACATATTCGCGACGCCCGGTTTTGCGGAGAAGTCGTCCATCTCGTCGTTCAGCACGATGCCCGTGCGGTCCGCCACCACGCCCGAACCAAAATAGCCGTTGATGGTGTAAGTATTCGACACGGCGTTACCCCACTTGTCGATCACCGAGAAGTGCGTGGTTTCCGCTTTCTCCGGCATCGACGTGCCGAGGCCGGGCTGCACGCTCTTCGTGTCCGAAGGCGCATTCGGATTCACTTCGGCGGCGCGTTTGGCGATATACGCGTCGTCGGTCAGTTGAGCGACGGGCACTTTGTAGAAGTCAGGGTCGCCGAGATACTGCGCGCGGTCGGCGAACACGCGCTTTTCGATCTCCGCGATCAGATGCACGTATTGCGCGGAATTCAGCGTGACGTCCTTGAAGTCGGGTGCAATGTCGGCCTTCATCTTCAGCAATTGCACGAGACCGATGCCACCCGAACTCGGAGGCGGCGCCGTGTAGACGCGATAGCCATTCCAGTCGGCCTGAATCGGTTCACGCCATACTGCTTTGTACTGCTGCAGATCGGCCTTGGTGATAAGACCGTGACCGCGCATGGACGCCGCGATCAGATCGGCCGTCTTGCCCTGATAGAAGTCTTTGGCGCCTTGATCGGAAATGCGCTGCAATACAGCGGCGAGGTCAGGTTGCTTGAAATTGACGCCCTGTTTCAGATTGCCGAAGTAGGTATCGAAGTTGGTCTTGCCGGCGAAGTCTTTCGCGGCATCGTCGCGGCGTTCCTGCAATTGCTGGCTGACCTCGAAACCATCGCGCGCGTAGTGGATGGCCGGCGCGAGCACCTGCTTCCACGTGAGCTTGCCGAAGCGGCGCTGCGCCTGCCACATGCCGTCGACGGTGCCCGGCACACCCACCGCGCGGTAGCCGAACAGGCTCATGCCTTTGATGACCTCGCCCTTGTCGTCGAGATACATGTTTTTGGTCGCGGCGAGCGGAGCACGCTCGCGATAGTCGAGAAAATACGGCTTGCCGTCGACGTAGAGCGTCATGAACCCGCCGCCGCCGATGTTGCCCGCTTCCGGATACGTCACGGCGAGCGTGAAGGCAATCGCGACCGCTGCGTCGACGGCATTGCCGCCTTCCTTGAAGATCTGCTCGGCAGCATCGGCGCTGAACTTGTCGGCCACCGCAATTGCAGAGGCGGTGAGTACGGCGGGCTGGGCTTTTGCAGGCGGCTTCGCGAGTGCGGGCGTGGCCTCCAGAAAACCGGTCGAGACAGAAACGAGCGTGACCAGCGCGAATCCGCTGACCGACGATTTAACATTGCGGAACAACCTCATTGCCAATCCCCCAGGACGACCTTCGACTAATGATTACAAGCATTGCCTTGGGCTTTTACCATGTGAACCGCTCGTTGCAAAGCCGCTAGTTATCGTAGGGTCGATATAGCGGCACAACAAAGAACCCGGTTTGGTCGCGCGGAGAATCGCCGCTCGAAACGCCCTGAACAGGCGTGGTCAGCAAAATGCATGCCGCGCCAATGCGCAACATGCGTTCTGCTCATGCGCGGCCGCGACTGCCGCGCGCAATCTCATCGCCGGCGCCATGCGGCAGCCGCGCAGTGATGGGAATCGACATGAGCGAGAACAGGCCGACCACGAGAAAAGCCGGCCAGAAATCGGAGAACACGATGGCGGAATGACCCTGCACGTTATGCGAAATTTGCAGGACGATGCCCGCGATCGTCACACCGAGACCCAGTGAAATCTGCTGGATGACGCTCGCCACGCTCGTCGCGCGCCCCACGTCGCGACTGGGAATGTCCGCATAGGCCAAGGTATTGAGCGACGTGAATTGCAGAGAGGGAAAGAAGCCGCCGAACAGCACGACACCCCAGATCAGCCAGTGCGGCGTGCCGGGAAAAAACAGACCGTATACGGCAATGGCAAGACCCGCGCAAACCGCGTTGAACATTAGTACAGTGCGGAAACCAAACCGCCCGAGAATGCGCGACGCTGCAGCTTTCATGAAAATCGACCCGAACGCGGACGCGCACGTGATCGACCCCGACTTGAACGCGGTCATGCCCAAGCCTTCCTGCAAGGCAAGCGGCAGCAGAAACGGCACAGCCCCGAAACCGATGCGAAACAGCGAGCCGCCCACCACGCTCGCGTGAAAGCTCGGAATGCGCAACAGCCGCAGATCGAGCACGGGCAATTCGACCCGGCTCGCGTACAGCGCGTAAAGCAACAGCAACACCACGCCGACCACGCACATGCCAACCGACACCGTGTTCGACACCAGCTCGCCGCCCACCAGCGAAAGCCCAAGCATGAACAGCGACGCGCCGCTCGCGGACAAAGCGAAGCCGGTCCAGTCGAGCCGGCCGGGATGCGCCTCGCGCACGTTGGCGATGTGTTTGTTCGCCAGCCAGATCCCCAGCAGTCCAATTGGAATGTTGATGAAGAAGATGAGACGCCAATGCAGATAGGTGGTGATGAAACCGCCCAGCGGCGGCCCGACCACGGGTCCGAGCAAAGCCGGCACGGTCAGATAGTTGACCGCGCGAATGAAGTCGGATTTCGGCACGGAACGGAAAATGATGATGCGGCCCACCGGCACCATCATCGCGCCGCCAATGCCTTGCACGAAGCGCGCGACCACAAAGGTGCCGAGCGAGGTGGAGGCCGCGCACATCAGCGAGCCGGCCATGAAAATGCCAATGGCCGTGCGAAACACCGTGCGCGAACCGAAGCGGTCAGCCACCCAGCCGCAGATAGGAATGAAGACGCCGAGGCCGATGACATACGCGGTCACGGCCAGCTTGAGAGTGATGGGATCCTGGCCGAGATCGCGCGCCAGAACCGGCAGCGACGTCACGATGACCGTGCCGTCCACGTTTTCCATGAACATCGCACACGCGACGATCAGCGGAACAATGAAAGTGCCTAAAGCAAGAGGCATTGGCAGGACGACGGGTTGCAAGGCCGTCGGTGTAAAGCGTCGATTATGGCATCGCATCGGCAACAGATGTTGTTGCGCAAGGTGTTTTCGTATGCATGCGCGCGCGATGGTTGAGCGCGCAACGAAGCAGCGGACGAGGCGAAACCGCGAGGGATAAGCGCAAAAAAGCTTGGGCCGGCATTCAGCCGGCCCAAGCTCTGATCCTTCAGTGTCGACGGCAATGCGCCGGAAAACTCAGCGCGACGCGCTGACCAGCGGCTGCAATTGCGGCAGGATCTCGGTGCTCGCGCGAGCCACGTCGTTCGGGAAGTCGATTTCGATCCACGGCGCGCCGGTCACGTCGGCGGTATGGAACACCTGGCTGCGCTCCAGCAGCAGGTCGCGCACCGCCTCTTCGTGCGGCATGTTGGCCCGGCCGCTATCCACATAGCCGGCCACGATCTGCGCGAAGCGTTGCGCGGTTTCCTGACGGAAGCGGAAGAACCCGACCGACTCGCCGATGGTGTCGTACTCCAGATTCACGGCGAGCTGCTTGCGCAGTTCGACCGGCACGTCGTCTTTCAGGCACAGCTTGACCGGCTCGTCGCCGGCTTCGAAATCGCGGTCGATCAACAGGCGGTTCACCGTCTCACCCGCTACCAACGCGCTCAGAATACGCTCGTCGTAAAGCACGTCGGCGTCCATCAACAGCACGTCGCCGCCGCGCGTGAGCGCCTCGGCCACCGTGTGTACCGTCAGCACGCTGCCCAGGTCGTAACGCGTGTTCAGCACGGTCTCGACCTTATGCGGCCAGTTGATGCGCTCCAGTTCCGCCTGCACCGATTCCGGCTGAAAGCCGAGCGCCAGCACGACTTCGGTCACGCCGGCGTTTTCGAGCATTTGCAGATGCCGTTCGAGCAGGCTCACGCCGTCGAATTGCAGCAGGCACTTCGGGAACTGAGCTTGTGGCGGTTGCTGGAGACGCAGGCCGAGGCCCGCTGCGAGGATGATGGCACGCATGCGCGGTCCTTTGAAAAAATACGGAGATTAATCGACAGCGGGCACGCGCCCCAAGGCGCGGCGCCGTTGCCAGCTTCTTTCGCTGAAGTGCAAAACCAGCAGACCCGGCAAGCCTAGCAGGATTTCGCGCGCGCGCTTGGCGAGCGACAGCGCCAACGCCGCGTCTGGCGGCAAACCGACCAGTGGCGCGAGCAACAGGTAGCCGCCCTCCTGCACGCCGAGCGAGCCGGGAATCATGAATGCGGCGCCGCGAATGGCTTGCCCCAGACTTTCGAGCAACAGTGCGTCGACCCAGTCGACCGGATGGCCGAGAAAGCGCAGCGCGAGCCACACCTCCACCGTGCCGACGATCCAGCCCACGAGACTCATGGCGAAGCTCGCCGCCACGCGGCCGCGTTCGCGGTACATGGCCTGTACGGCGGCGTCGACGGCTTCGGCCCGCGTCATCAACGACGACCAGTCGCGCTTGCCGAACACCTTCGAGACCACGCCGAGCAGCCGGCCGAACAGACCACGCCGCTGCGCATAGTAGAACCCGACGATCATCGCGCCCAGCACGCCGGTGGCGATCAGCGTGGCCGTTTGCAGGTCGTGCAGCGCGCCGTGCGCCGCATAAGCGCCGAACAGCAGCAGGCCGCCCAGCGCGAAGACGATTTGCGCGAGCGCCTGCGCGGTCGTGCTGACGGTGATCGCGGCGGCCGCGTCGCGCATGCGCATGCCACGCTGGGACAATTGCCGCACCATGACCACCGGTCCGCCGATCTGGCCGGCCGGCAACAGGCTATTCACCGATTCGCCGATCCAGCGCGCGAACATCGCGTCGCGCAACGACAGATCGTGATGCACGCCGTCGCGACGGCGCTGGAACAGCACCGAGATCGCGCCGGCGTCGAGAACGAGCGGTACGAGGTGAAAGGCCGCGACGAGCGCGAGCCCCCAGCCGGCGGTAAGCAGCGTCGAGGCGACCGAGCCGAAACCCTGCCACGCGAGCAAGCCGACAAACAACGCCGTCCCGATCGACAGCAGAATCAGGGCCGCGCGGCTCATGCGTGGTCCTTCCCGCGCTGGGTCATCTGACGAAAAACCTGGCGGAAACCGAAGTACGCAATCGCGTCCTTCATGTTCGAAATGAAGCGACGCCACGGCCGCATGTTGGGATCCGTCACGTACTCGAACGTGAGCGACACGCGCATTTCGTTCGGGCCGGCGGGCGTGATGCGGTGGCGCAGCTTGTCGCCGTCGAAAAACACGAGGCCGCCCGGCGGGATCTGCACCGAACCCGGTTGATCCGCGACATCGGGATTGCGCGTGTGCAGTTCGTAGTCGAGCCGGCACGACGATTCGTCGATCACGCCAAGCAGCAGCGTGTAGCGGCGACCATCATAGTACGAAGTATCGTAGTGCCAGCCGATGTGGTCGCCTGGCCGGGTGTAGTAGTACAGCGCGTAGGCATGCGGATCGTCGGCAGGCGAAACCTGCAGCTTGTCGCCGCTCAGTTGCTCGAGCCAGCCGATCAATTCCTTCGAGCGGTACAGCTCGGCAATGAACGGCGCGAGGCGGTCGATCGTATGACGGCTGACGCTGCCGCCCTGCTTATGCCCCGGCAAATAGTTGCGGTTTACTTCGTCGAGCAGCGATCGGGCGCTGTGGACGAGCTGCGCCGTGACTTCGGGCGCGAGGAAGTCTTCCAGATAAAGGAACGCGTCCTGGTCGGCAAAATCCTTGCGCAGACGCGAGTTGTCGAACGTGCGCGTGCGGCTCGCGACCGCACGATCGGCATTCGGTGCGGGCGACGCAGCCGGCAAACCTTCTACGGGCACAGGCGCAATCACGTCGTCTTCGGCGTGCATACTCATTCGCTGGCCCACATTTCACTGGTTTCGGAAGCGTCGGCTTTAACGGACGCCGGGCGGGCGGCACGGCGCGCCACACGCCAGTAGTCGACCACCACCCAGGCGGCGAAGAGCGGCGCGCCGATCGACGCCACTACGACGAAGGGCATGACGACGCTCGTCAGCGTGACGATGGGCAGCAGATACAACACGTCTTCGGTTTCGAAACCGCCGACGAAGGCCTGCTTCGTGCCCGCCTTGCCGGCCATCTCCTCGATGCGCATGCGCAGGAAAAAGATCAGCGCGATCGCCACGCCGGCCACGGCGCCGAGCACACCCGGGGCAACGTTCAGTGCGCCGATGCGCGTGGCGCCCGCCCCGACGCCCATGCCGACGAACAGCATGACGGTCACGAGGGCGTCGCAAGCGAGGTCGTAAAAATGACCGATCCGGCTCGACTTTCCGCCGATGCGAGCGAGTTCGCCATCCGTATGGTCAACGAAGTTCGACAGCACGATCAGCAAGGCGCCTGCGTTGACCCACGCAAACTCGCCGTGAGCGAGGCACAGCGCGCCTGCCAGCCCGATCAAGAGGCGCAGCGTGGTCAGATGATTGGGCGTGACCCACGTGTTCACAAGCGGAGTCACGAGCCGGCGAGCGAGCCGCGCGTCCCATGTTCTGGGCGGCGGAACGGAAGTTGGAGTTTGGGGTCGCGAATTCATAACCCGGAAATATATACGGGATCGAAAAAGATTGCTTTCTTCCTGTATGTTTCCTTTCGCTTCGATCGTTGCCGATCGGTGCCGGCCGCGAAGCAAGATTTGCCGAATCGCGATAAAGTGCAAGGCAGTTGCGCCTGCCACGCGGGAACATTTCGATGCGCAAGCTCTCTCCGGGTCTCGACATCGCGCCCGCCCGTTGCGAACACACTACATCGAACCGGGCCGCCGTCCACGCTTATGAAACGCTTTCTTTCGTCTGTACTCCTTGCTCTGGGCGCCGCCGCGCTGCCGCTCGTCAGCTACGCCACCGCGCTCGACGCACCGCTCTCCTGTAACGAAAGCGGTCACCAGTTCATTGCCGACCTCGCGCAGCAACAGATGATCGATCCGAAGCCAACGCGCGTGGAAAGCAATTCGATCAACGCTTTCTCGCCGGTGTCAGGCGCGGATCTGACCGCATACGGCTTTCACGTGTTCGCGGTGGTCGGATACGAAAAAGACGACCCGATGTTCCGCGTCGGCGACGGCGAGCCGGTCGCCCGCTCGGCCTATGGGGTCGTAGTGGTCGGCAGCGAGGCCAAGGTGCAGAAAGCGGTGGCCGGCTCGGGCAGCACGGCGATCGTGCATCGCGTAGCACCGCTCATTACCGCGATTTTCTGCAAGCGGAGTTGAGGCGGGTGGAATGGCCAATAGGCGGATAGAAAGCCGAAGCCCCCCCGTTATAACGATGGCAGATGGATTTTCCGGGGCCTGCCAGGGCGTCTATCCGCCTCCTGTCCAACAGGGCCCAGCCGTGCTGGTCCACTGCATGAGCCAGCCAAGGAGAAACCGCAAATTATCGCGAGATTCGCCTTTGCTGACTCCTCAGCCAGATGGCCCAAGACAGGCCGTCCCGTCTCCCAACGTTACAACTTGATCGCCGCCGGGTCCGCCGTCAGATACCCCACCGTCGCGCCGAAGCGGTCCTTGTAGTTCGCCCGCACGAGCGGGTCGAGCGTCGATTTGACCTTGTCGTGCAACGGACTTTCCCAGTCGCCGACGTGCTGGAAGTTGCTCATCACGTAAGTCCAGCCGTTGATTTCGTCGACGGCGTGCAGGCCTGTCGACTCGGCGCCCGCCGGGCAAGACAGCACGCGAGCGAGCGTCTTTGTATCGACGTTGTACGCCCACAGGAAGTTGTTCACGTGCAGGCCGCTGTCCTCGCCGATAAAGAGCGTGCGCAGCTTTTCCGAGAACTTGAGATTGTCCGGGTTCGCAATGCGCTCCGGATTCGCGGTGTTGCCGAGCGCGTCGGGCGCTGACAGGTCCTCGCCGACCAGCGCCGCCGGTGCGGCCATATCCACCGGCACCCATTCGCTGTTGATCGCGCCACCGCTGCGGTCACGCTGGCCGCCCTTCATATTCAGCGCGTAGACCGCGCCGGCGTTGATCGTCTTGTCGACGGCCACGTCGGTGGAAGCGGCATTGCCGCGCACCATCGACTTCTCGATACGCGACATCGCCGAATACAGCACCTTGTCCTTGATGTTGACCGTCGTGCCCTCGAGCTTCGTGAAACCCATGCTGCCGCCGGCCAGCGCCGCATAGCGATGCGTTTCGAGAAAGGTCGCCGCCTGCGTCATGCCGGGCTTGATGCGCACCCAGTTGAAGGTGCCGTTGTAGTTGATCTTCGTGTAGGTCGGATCGAGCGGGTCTTTGGTCGCGACGTCCATGATGTCGCTCGCGCGCAGCCGGTTGGCAAGCGCCTCGATTTCGTCGCTGGTCGCATGACCCAGGTTGATCCACGACAGCGTCGCCGCGCCCGCACCGCTCGCGGACACCTGGGTCCACTTTGCGACGTACAGCGTACCCGCCGACAGATCGGCTTCGCGATCCGCGATGAACATGAACAGGCCGCCGTTGGTCGCGTCGTCGCCCATCAGGACGGTGCGCTTGTCCGGCATCACCTGAATCAGTTCGTGCGAGATACGGCCGAGGCAATAGTGCTTCCTGATCGTGCCGGTGCCATCCGGATTGACGGTCACTTCCGGCAGATGGCCATAGTGATAAGGGTTCGCGGTCGTTTCGTCGCCATACAGACTGCGGCTGAAGCCCTTGAACTGGCTGTTCGTGGCAATCGTGGTGGCGTCCGGCTCGTATTCTTCGCTCGACAGATGCGTGTTCCACGGCGACAGGCTCGCCCCGCAGGTAATCCACAAACCATGTGCCGTCGACGTATCCACGTTCGAATAGCCCGCGAGCGTGAGCTTGCCGGTGGCCGGGTCCTGATCGAGCGTCAGCACGGCGATCGGCGACGGCAGCTGGCCGTACATCGACACCAGACTCTGATCGCGCGTCGTGTATTCGAACTGCACGACGGCGAATACGGCGTTGCCCTTGAGACCTTTCACCGTCGGATTGTCGAGACGGATCAGCGAACTGCCGTCCGGGCAATCCGAGTAGAACTGCCGCTCCTTGCCCGCAACCGACTTATCGATGATCGGTTGATTGTTGATGTCGAAATAGCCGCCCGCCAGGATCGTCCCACCCTTGATGTTCGGCACGCTGTCGCCGGTCACGAAGAACGGCTGGTACGCGAGCTTGAACGTGCGGCTGCTGCCGTCGCTCAGTTGCACCGTCAAGGTCGAGCCGACTGTGGTTTTCGCCATCGCGGCCGGATCGGCCAGGGTCGGCGCGGCCATGCTGGCGAACGCCGCGGAGACGAAGTTGGCGGCCGGTTTGACCGGCGTGGCCAGATCGTCGCTGCCCCCGCAAGCGGTCAGCATCGAGGCCGTGGCAAGCCCGCCGAGCGGCAGCATCGGCATGCCCGCGATGAGTTTCAGGGCCTTGCGGCGGGAAAGGTCGAACGGCTCTGCCATGTTGTCGTGATCCAGTGTTTGGGTAGCGTGGGTGAATGCACAGCCGGCACGCACTCAGACCCAAACCACATGGTTCACGCTCGCGCCGCTATGACGCGAGGATTCTATGAAGTGATTGTGAAAGTATATTGACAGGCTTTGGTAATGTTTTATTTAGCCTTCGGTCAGCCACCCGGCTCACCCAATCCGCTCTCACGCGCGACCGGTTTCTAACCCGGCCGGCGAAATTCGTTCTCGACCCACGCCGCGGCGCTCGCCTTGCTGAGCTTGAAATTGGGCGCGACCTGCACTTGCGCGAGCTGTTCGCCGAAGGTGTCGAGCGCGGTCAGCACGGCGTACGGTTCGTCTTCGTCGGGAACGATGTCGAGCGTGATGTCGAGTTCGTCGTTGCCATCCGCGCTCGCCACCCGCACTTCCTTATGCAGCTGCGCGCGCAGTTGCTGCTCATGACGGCGCAGCACTTCAGACGCCGTCTTCACCAGCGTATTGAACGCGGACGTGTCCAGCGGCTTCGGATCTTTCTTGTTGCGGCCCATCGTCCACGGTCCGACGAGGGCGGGTTCCGCTTCGCCGTCCTTGATCATTTCGACGGCCCAGCCTTCGTCGTCTTCATTCTTGATGACGCGCGCGGTCCAACCGTCGTCGCGCCACAGGCGTGCTTCGTGCACGGTTTCGCCCAGTTCGGACGAGCCTTCCGTCGTGAAATCTTCAGGGGAGTCGGACGATGGAAGGGGTGTATCGGTCATTGCAGGTTCACTCACGTTCGCGGGGCGGAAACATTCTCAGGCACGCAATTCTACCCGCCTCACACGCGGCGAACGCCGCCCTCTGACGAACGGACAAGCCGGGACCATGCAATCGCCAATGGCAATCATCAATGCCGCTATTCGCGGAAGCTATAAGCCGATTATAAAAACCATAAAAAAACGCGGCCCTTGAGCCGCGTATTAAAAGATGAAAAAGACACCCTTGGTCAAGGGGTGAGCCGAATTGTATAACCCTAATTCACGAGGATAGAGCACATGAAATGGAAGAGTACGTTGCAGAAAACAGAATGAATCCCAATGTATCTCTAAATAACGCCAACCCTTTCTGCTCATGGGCTGCGACGTGGCGTCGCAGTCTGGCAACATCTTTGGTATTGACATGGGCAGAGTGTATTCCTCACCCGACATGTTTCTTCTTTATTTATCCGCACTTACCCAATTAACAGCCATCTATTACGAATTTCAAAACTAATTGTTGTGTCATTTGCAATTTAAGATAGGAATAACGGGACTACACTTCGCCCCGGATCGTCAGGCAGCCGGCGTAATCGGCGGTAAGCACTGGGATGCGATTCTCTACGCACTGTTTCGGAGCTATCTAACCATGAAAAAAAACCTCATCGCAGCAGGCCTCCTGGGCGCGGTTGCCATCACCGCCCACGCGCAGAGCAGCGTGACGTTGTACGGCACGCTGGACGCCGGTATCGTGTACTCGAACAACCAGGGCGGCCACAGCAACTGGCAACAAGGCAGCGGCGTGGCATCGGACACGTACTTCGGCCTGCGCGGCAATGAAGATCTGGGCGGCGGTCTGCACGCCATCTTCACGTTGGAAAGCGGCTTCAATCTGAACAACGGCAAGTACTCGGAAAACAACACGATGTTCAATCGCCAGGCCTTCGTCGGTCTGCAGAGCGATAAGTACGGCGCGCTGACGCTTGGCCGTCAATATGACTCCGTGGTCGACTACCTGGCACCGCTGTCCGCAGCCGGCGCGGGTTACGGCAACAACCTCGCGGCTCACCCGCTCGACAACGACAATCTGGACAACTCGTTCTCGATCAAGAACGCCGTGAAGTACACGAGCGCGAATTATGCGGGCCTCAAGTTCGGCGGCCTGTACGGCTTCAGCAACGCGTCCGGCGAGTTCTCGAACAACCGCGCATGGAGCGTGGGTGCTTCTTACGACAACGGTCCGCTGAGCTTTGCCGCGGCTTACCTGCAATTGAACAAGTCGGGCAGCTCGAACCTGAGCGGTGCTGTGTCGCAAGGCGACGGAACCGCAGCAGTCGCGGCCGATCTGCAACGCACGTACGGCGCGGGCATCAACTATACGTACGGCCCGGCGACGGTCGGCTTTGTCTACACGCACACGCAACTGGACGGCATCAGCGGCGTGGACGTCGGCGGCACGACCTTGCCTGGCGTCGCAGGCACCAACCTGCATATGGACAACTACGAAGTGAACGGCCGCTACGCACTGACGCCGGCACTGAGCCTTGCGGCGTCGTACACGTTCACCGACGGCAAGATGTCCGGCTCGAACGGCTCGGGCGATCCGAAGTGGCACACGGTGTCGCTGCAAGGCGACTACGCGCTGAGCAAGCGCACCGACGTGTACGTGGAAGGCGTGTACCAGCATGCTTCGGGTGAGCTCGGCAACTTTGGCTCGAACGTCGCGGCGATCAACACGCTGGCGCCCTCGTCGACCGGCAATCAGGTGGCGGCGGCAGTCGGCCTGCGTCACCGCTTCTAAGCCTTTTCAGTGGTCTGTGCGCAGCGAGTCTACCGATTCGCTGCGCGGTCAACCCGCGCGCGACACGATCGCGTCGCGGGTTTTTTCATGGCCTTACGTTTGGACACAATGCAGGCGGCTATGACTAGTGACGGCGCGCGCACCCGGTGGGTATACTGAGCCCGGCTGCCTTCCTTGCCGTCACACCTGCGTGTCGTTGCGGCTGAACGGCAGCTTCGTCGCGAAGCATCACGTCGCGTTCAATCGCACTGCGCTTCGCCCGCGCCCCAAGTTCCCGCATACGACCGGGGACGCCGACGACCGGACCATGAAAAGACTTCTCCTGCTTGTCCCCGCTGCTGCCACGCTTGCCGTTCTGGCCGGCTGCGGCTCATCCAGCGGCCCCGCCCGCGACGCGTCCCTGCCGATGATCTACGTGTCTTCGTCACGCGCTCCTGCCGACATAGCCGATTGCCTTGAAAGCCGTTTGTCACGCATGCGCACGTCGCGCGTGGGCGGCACGACGGAGATCGCGGTCGGCTCGGATTCGAACAATTCGTATTTCGTCACGCTGACGCCGTCGCACGCAGGATCCGTCATCAAGGTGATGCATCCCGCGAACGCTCCGGACGATCCACCGGAACCGGAAATGCGCTTCGACATTGCACGCTGCGCGACCTGAGCTTCGGTCAAACGCGCACGTCTCGAACGCCACGCCGATACGCGATTTTTTTTAACTCGCGTGTCGGCTATTTTTTTATCCGCG
Organism: Paraburkholderia sp. BGA-UO-ETr-F21; assembly: GCF_059567925.1. Lineage (NCBI taxonomy): Bacteria > Pseudomonadati > Pseudomonadota > Betaproteobacteria > Burkholderiales > Burkholderiaceae > Paraburkholderia > Paraburkholderia sp. BGA-UO-ETr-F21. The sequence continues at coordinate 326,802 of NZ_JCAQOY010000007.1, forward strand.
CATCTGCGAACATAGCCGCCCTTTGTCTTTTACGCGGCGCTGCGCCGCGAGTCTCGATGGCATCCAGCAAGGCACATCACGCTACCGGTTTCGCGGCCGGCGTCATCGCGGCGGCGATCGTCGCGCGCATCGGCGGCGGCGGTTCATTTCATCTTGGGGTGCTGTTGAGTTTCATCACCGGCGTGGCCGGGAGTACAGCGCCGGACTGGCTCGAAGTGGCGTGGTGGTCGCGCGCCCGGCGTTTGTGGATCACGCATCGCACGCTCACGCATTGGGGCGTGGGATGGCTCGCGTTGCTCGCCATGTCGTACCACTGGCTCGGGCATTCGGTCTATGCCGCGCCGGCGTTCGGATTCGCCTGCGGCGGCCTGATGCATCTGTTTGCCGATTGGCCGAATCCGCTAGGCGTGCCCTGGGTCGCCGGCAGGCATTCGTTGAATCTTTGGAATAGCGGGCACTGCGATCTGATCGTGGTGGCGGCTTCGTGGGCGGCGGCGTGGTTTGTCGGGTAGCACGTCTGGTTGCACGGCGTACATGGCGTTTCTCTGCTGCAGCATTTGAGAATCGGATAAACGTCAGCGCAACGCTGCGGCGAAGTTCGCGGGCGTCACGCCGAGCAGGCGCACGAACGCTCGCGTCATGTGGCTCTGATCGGCAAAGCCCGCTGCGGCGGCTGCATCGGCAAGCGCTGCGCCCTGCGCGATGCAGTGCCTCGCGAGTGCCACGCGACGCTGCATTCGGTACGCGTGCGGCGGCAGCCCCGTCTCATGCGCGAAGCCTCGCAACAACTGGAATCGGCTCATGCCGGCATCGGCCGCGAGATCGGCCAGCGTGAGCGGAGAGGATGGATCGTCGTCGATGCGTGCTTTCGCGCGCGCAATCGGCCCCCATGCGTCAGTCGACCGTGCGCGTGCGGGCTGCGTGGCATGCACGCGAACCAGATGGCCGAACAGGTCGAGCAACGCCTCCTCGCGCATCAACTCGTCCTGCACGGATCGCGCCTCCACCGCGACGGCGAAGAGCCGCTCGAACCAACGCTTCAGCAAGGGATCGTGCGCCACCGGCTGCGTGAGTTCGATTTCGCGCGCCGCCGTGCCCGTCAGTTCGGCCGCGGCGCCGATGAGCATGGCCGGTTCGAAATACAACATGCGCCATGCGCGCCCGCGCTCGTCGAGCGGACTGCCGTCGTGGACTTCGCCGGGGTTGACCATGATCGCGTCGTTGGCTCGCGCTTCGACGAGGCCACGTCCGCTCGCCGACCGATGCCCGCCGCTGACGATCACGCCAACGCCGAAGCGGTCGTGCGAATGACGTGGAAACGCGTGCGCCGTTTCGGCGACCGTCGCTTCGACGCCCGCAATCGCGCAGCGAGGCATGTGAACGCGGCCGCGCGGCATGGTCGCTTCTCAGCCGCTAACGTGAAGTTCGCGCGTCAGGGCACGCCAAGGCTCGCCAGCCGGGCAGCGTATCACTGCCGCCCCTCGTCGGTCCGCTCGCCTTCGCGAATCTTGCCTTGAGACACGCTGCTGCCCGGCGGCACGCTGTGCGTGAGCCACACGTTGCCGCCGATCACCGAGCCACGCCCGATCGTCACGCGCCCGAGAATCGTCGCGCCGGCATAAATCACCACGTCGTCCTCGACGATCGGATGGCGTGCATTGCCCTTGATCAACGTGCCGTCGAGGTCCGCGGCGAAACTCTTCGCACCTAGGGTCACTGCCTGATACACCCGTACGCGTTCGCCGATGATCGCGGTCTCGCCGATCACGACACCCGTGCCGTGGTCGATAAAGAAACTCGGCCCGATCGTCGCGCCCGGGTGAATGTCGATGCCGGTTGCCGAGTGCGCGATCTCGTTGATGAACCGCGCGAGCAGCGGCACACCCAGGCGATGCAACGCGTGGGCGAGCCGATGATGTGTCATCGCCCACACGCCCGGATAGCAGAGCAGAATTTCGGTGATGTGCTGTGCCGCCGGATCGCCGGTGAAAGCTGCCTGTATGTCGCTGACCAGCAGCGCGCGAATGCCTGGCAACTGCGTGCCGAATTCACGCGCGACGTCGAACGCGCGCGCCTGCAGATCCGCATCCGGTGTTTCGCCGAACTCGGGCAAGAACCGCAAGGCGCGGCGAATCTGTTCCGCCAGCAGCCGCAACGTGCTTTCAAGCGTGTGGCCGACGTAGTAGTCGACGGTTTCGTCAGTCAGATCAGGCGCGCCGTAATGCGTGGGAAAGAGCGCGGCGCGCAGGCCAGCGACGATGCTGATGACCGCTTCGCGCGAAGGCAGTTCGCGAATGCCGAGCGGATGCCGCGTGCGATGCAATTCTTCACGCGACGCGCGCAGGTCCGCGACGATCTGTTCGAGGCCCCAGTTCTGGGAAGGCACATTAGGCATAAAAGGACAGCGCCGTGCGATGAGCACGGTTCGAAGTGATTATGCCAAGAGATTACCGCGTTTTCCCGCGGCTCGCGCAGCGCCGCGCGAGCGTGAGCACGACACGCGGGTCATGAGATACGGCCCATGACGTGCAGGTGCAGGCGCAGGCGCAGGCGCTGCTCAGATGGTCACGCTGCTCGCATCGATCCAGCGCACTGCCCAATCGCGCGCGTGGGCAATGGCGCCCGCTTCGTCAGGAAAGCGCAAGTCGGTGGGGAAGAAACGATTGGCGACCAGTTCGCCGTCGCTCGAACGGGAGATGACCACGTAAGGTTGCCAAGTACCATCTCCCGCGCGCGCAGGCGCGCAATTCAACAAATAGCCGCGATGTGTGAATGCAGCATCGAAGTGCATGTGTCACCCGCCCTGACGGCCCCGTAGAATGTTTTGAGTAGCGCGCAGACGGGCTGCCGACTGTGAAAAAACAGCCGTGCCCTGTGTCGTGAATTTAACCGCGCTTCGCTCGTCGGAGTAAGATCATACTCTGTAGAAAATACGCGTCCATTAAAAAAAACGAAAAGAATAGCGGTCGCAATCGCCAGCGCAATACCTTGTCACGCCACTGCGGCAAAAGCGCGGTGCGTGCGCAAGTAAATCAGGGTTTGTGCGAGGCGGAACGGGTTTTGCTGCACGTCACACCATGTCCTCTTTAAAGGAGAATGCATGATGAACAGCGATATCAACAAGCCAGCAGATGCGACTCAACCCGCGGCCAGCAGCGGCACGAACTCGACGGAACTGCACAACGACCGCACGCATGACAGCACCGTCGACACCGACGGCAAGAATCTCGAAGCCGCGCGCATAGCAGGCCACAGCCCGATCTCGCCCGACGAGATCACCACCAGCAATGCCACCCTTTCGAACAGCGTGCCCGAGGCGCACGACGGTATGGCCGGCTTTGACAGCCGGGTTGGCGGCAATCATCTGCTGCTTGCGCTCGAGCCGGGCTATACGGTCATCGACAAAGGCATGATCGAGCCCCAGGGCGCGTATTCGGCGGATCATCAATTCGACGATCCGCGCCCGGTCGGCAGCCGTCAGGAACGCGGCCGCATTCATTACGCGCTGAATCATCTGCGGCCTACCCGGCTGATCGAATTACATCGGGTGAAATAAAACATTCGCCTTGCGTCTCTATTTATCGTCGCCGTTTGAATTTCGACGGCGGCCCCGATTAATCCGTATATTGCGAAGCGCGCATCGTTTGATTCACGATGCGCGCTTTTTACTGTGATTAGAAACTCCGGGTTGCAGGACCTGCGCGCTGGCGAGTCTTTTTCCCTCTGACAAGTGCCGGCACAATCGACGGGAAGTTAACCCTCAACGGAGCATGAGATGAAAAAAATCGTCGTGATCGGCGCCACGGGCACGTTGGGCCAGGCAGTCAGCGCAGAACTGAAGGCGCGCCATGAGGTGATCGAAGTCGGCGCGACGCGCGGCCAATATCAGGTCGACAGCACCGCCCCGGCGAGCGTCGAGCGGCTCTTTCGCGAGATCGGCAAAGTGGACGGCGTCGTCACCACGACCGGCAAAGTGCATTTCGGTCCGCTGCCCGACATGAGCGTCGAACAGTTCTGGGTCGGGCTGCGCGACAAGCTGATGGGGCAGATCAACGTGGTGCTCGCCGCCCAGCAATATGTGAACGACGGCGGCTCGTTCACGCTGACAAGCGGCATCATCGGCGACGAGCCGATTCTGCAGGGCGCGAGCGCGACCACCGTGAATCTGGCACTCGAAGGTTTCGTGCGCGGCGCGGCGATCGAATTGCCGCGTGGCATTCGCATCAATGTGGTGAGCCCGACCGTGCTCACTGAAGCGATGGACGCTTATGCGCCCTACTTCCGCGGCTTCGAGCCGGTTACGGCGCAACGTGCGGCGATGGCCTATCTGCGCAGTGTGGAAGGCGCGCAAACCGGCCGCGTGTATCGCGTGGGATATTGACGCAAGGATTCGCGCGATGCGGCCCGGCCGTATCGCGCGCCCCGCTCAGTGTTGTCGCCACTCTGCGGCGGCTACGTCAAGCTCTCGACGGCCCTCGATAAACTCAGTGAATCTCCGGCTCGCCCGCGGCGTCCGGCTCCGGCGCTGCATGCGCGCCGCCGCGCTGCAGGAAGTCGAAGTCACAACCTTGATTCGCTTGCATCACGTGCGCCTGATGCAGTGCGCCGTAGCCGCGTGTAAAGCGCGGCGCCGGTTTGACCCACGCGGCCTTGCGCCGCGCCAGTTCCTCGTCCGTCACCAACAGGTTGAGTCTGCGTTGCGGAACGTCGAGTTCGATCATGTCGCCGCTCTCAATCAGGGCAAACGGCCCGCCGATGAATGACTCCGGCGCCACATGCAGCACGCACGCGCCGTAACTCGTCCCGCTCATCCGCGCATCCGAGATACGCACCATATCGCGCACGCCTTTTTGCAGCAACTTCCGCGGTATAGGCAATTGCCCCCATTCAGGCATGCCCGGCGCCCCGACCGGCCCGGCATGCTGAAGCACGATCACGCAGTTCTCGTCGATGTCGAGCGTCTCGTCGTCGATGCGCGCGGCCATGTCGTTGTAATCCGCGAACACCACCGCGCGGCCGGTATGCACGAGCAGATGCGGCTCGGCGGCGCCGGGTTTGATCACGGCGCCGTCGGGCGCGATATTGCCGCGTAGCACCGCAAGGCTGCTGTTGGGCAGAAGCGGCTTGTCGCGGCGGCGAATCACCTCGTCGTTGAAAATCCGCGCGCCTTCGAGATTCTCGCCGAGCGTGCGGCCATTGACGGTTTGCTGCGATCGGTCGATCAGTTCACCCAGTTCCGCGAGCAAAGCGCGCAAACCGCCCGCATAGAAAAAGTCCTCCATCAGATACGCGCCGGTCGGACGAATGTTCGCCAGCACCGGCGTGCGGCGCGCAATGTCGTCGTAGCGATCGAGCGTCAACTCGATGCCCGCGCGGCGCGCCAGCGCGATCATATGCACGATCGCGTTGGTCGAACCGGAGAGCGCGAGGCACGTGGTCACCGCGTTATCGACGGAACCGGCAGTGAGGAGATCGGAAGGCTTGAGGTCTTCCCACACCATCTCGACAATGCGCATGCCGGTTTTCGCCGCCATCTGCGCATGACGGGAATCCGCGGCGGGGATCGACGCGAAACCGGGCAGCGTGAAGCCGAGCGCTTCGGCCGCGCTCGTCATGGTCGACGCGGTGCCCATCGTCATGCAGTGGCCCGGCGAACGAGCGATGCCGCCTTCGATGCCTTGCCAGTCATCCTGCGTGATCGTGCTCGCGCGCAGTTCGGCCCAATACTTCCACGAGTCGGAGCCGGAGCCGAGCGTCACGCCGTTCCAGTTGCCGCGCAGCATCGGGCCGGCGGGCAGGAAGATGGCCGGCAGGTCCATCGAGATCGCGCCCATCAGCAACGCCGGGGTGGTCTTGTCGCAACCGCCCATCAGCACGACGCCATCAGCGGGATAGGAGCGCAGGGTCTCTTCGGCTTCCATGGCGAGGAAGTTGCGGTACAGCATCGTAGTCGGCTTCTGGAAGGGTTCGGAGAGCGTCTGCACCGGTAGTTCGACCGGAAAGCCGCCGGCCTGCCAGATGCCACGCTTCACTTCCTCGACACGCTGTTTGAAATGGGTGTGGCAAGCGTTGATCTCGCTCCACGTGTTGAGAATTGCTATGACCGGTTTGCCGGCGTATTCCTCGCGGTTGTAGCCCATCTGCGCGGTGCGCGAGCGATGGCCGAACGAGCGCAGATCGTTCACGCCGTACCAGCGGTGACTGCGCAGTTCCTCGGGTTGCTTTCTCTTCGTCAATGTCCACTCCACGTTTCTCTTTCGCCCGTTTTTTCGGGTCTGCTTCAGCGCTTCTGTTCCTTCACGCGCGACACGATTTGCGTCGGGCTCACGAATTGCAGGGCGATCAGCACCCAGATCAGCGTGATCGCCATGTAAATCATCGCCATCGCATCGATCGACTGCGGTGCGCGCACGCCGGTCGAAAATACAGCGTAGTACAGCGCGACCACGAGCGTTTGCGTCGCGGGCCCCGCGGTGAAAAATGTCAGCTCGAACATGCCGATGGTCCGCACGAGCACCAGCAAGCCGGCCGCCAGCATGCCGGGCACGAGCAGCGGCAGCAGCACGTAGCGGAAATAGCGGAACGTGTTGGCGCCGAAAATGCGCGCCGCCGCTTCGAGATTGGGATCGATCTGTTCGATGAACGGTGTCATCACGAGAATGACGAACGGCAGTGCGGGCACGAGGTTCGCCAGGATCACGCCGCTCAGCGTGCCGGCAAGGCCGACCTTGTACATGACCGTCGCCATCGGAATGCCATACGTGACGGGCGGCACCATCAACGGCAACAGGAAGATCAGCATCGCGAGGCGCTTGCCGGGAAATTGCACGCGCGCAAGCGCATAGGCCGCCGGCACGCCGAGCAGGACCGACAGCAGCACGACTGCGCCGACCACTTCGACGGTCACCCACAACACGCTCGCCAGTTGAAAATCGCCCCACGCCTGCGCATACCAATGCAACGTGAAGCCTTGCGGCAACAGGGTGCCGAACCAGCGCGTCGCCACCGAATTGACCGCCACGGTCGCGATGAGCAGCACCACGTTGAGGAGGAAGAACACCATCGCGCCCCATACGAGCACGCGCCAGATGCGGCCCGGCACGCTGGTGCGCTGCCGGCCGTGGCCGGTACGCTTATCCGGCTCGTGCGCGCCGTCGTCGTGATCTTTCGAAGCCGACGCCGGCCACGAACGCGGCGCCGCGCGATGCTCGGTCGTCATCAGCCTTTGCCTCCCGTCACCGGACCGCTGTAGAAGAAGCGACGCGCGCCGAGCATCGCGGCAACCACCACGAGTTGCACGAAGCCCATCACCATCGCGATCGCGGAGGCCAGCGAATAATCGTAGCTTTCGAAGGCAGCCTCGGCGGCGGCGATCGACATCACTCGGGTCGGGCCGGCGGGCGCGCCGAGCAGCACCGCCGAAGGAAACACCGAAAACGCCTGCACGAACGACAGACACGCCGCCATCGTCAACCCCGGCACGAGCAGCGGCAGATAGATGCGGCGAAACTGCTGCCACGGACTGGCGCCGAGCGTCGCCGCCGCGCTCGCGAGCGTCGGGTCGATGCCGGTCACGTACGAGAGCGTCAGCAGAAACGCGAACGGAAAACCCGACACGATCAGCGAGATCAGCACGCCCCAGAAGTTATGCGTGAGGCGCACTTCGCGCGTATAGAGATGCAGACCCTGCAGCGCCTGCGGAAACCAGCCGTTCGGGCCGAAGTACGTGAGCATGCCATCCGCGATCAACACCGTGCCCAGAGTCACGGGAATCACCAGCAGCGTCGTGACCAGCTTCTGATAGCGCGAGTAGCGCCGCAGTGCGAACGCCACCGGCACCGAGACGCCCACGTTGATGAGCGTGGCGGGCACCGCGAGCTTGAGCGTGACGAGAATGGTCGGCCACATCGACGTGTCGGTGAAGAACGCCAGATAGTTGGCCCAGAGGCCACCGCCGTTCATCGGCCGGAACGACAGCACCAGACCATACGCAAACGGATAGATGAACAACGCGACAATGAAGGTCAACGCCGGCGTGACGAGCCACGCCTTGGCGTCGCGCGGCGCGAGCGGCGGCGACAGCGTGGGCGTATTCATGCGGCCTCTGCCTCGTAGACGAGCGTGCGCGAGGGCGGCACACGCAGGCTGATGCGCTCGCCCTCCGCGAATTCTCCGCCCACGCGCGCCCAGATATCGCCGAATGCGGTCTTCACCCGCAGCAACGAATCGCGGCCACCGTATTCGACGGTAGTCACCAGCGCGTCGAAGGCATTGTCCGCGCCGGGCGCGGCGCGTTCCATATCTTCGGGACGCAGCGCGACACTCACGCGTTTGCTGTTGAAACCGGCCATTGGCATGCCGATCAAACGTACACCGTTTGCACTCACCAGCACGCCTTCGCCCTGCATGCCTTCGAGTTCGAATTCGGCCACGTTGCGATAGCCCATGAAACGTGCGACATGCAGATTCTGAGGCCGCGTATAGACCTCTTTCGGCGTGGCCACCTGTTGCACCACACCCTCCTTCATCACGACAATGCGGTCGGCCATGGAAAGCGCTTCGTCCTGATCGTGGGTCACGTAGAGCGTCGCGCGTTCGAGCTGGCTATGAATGCGGCGAATCTCCGCGCGCATTTCGATCCGCAGTCTGGTATCGAGGTTCGATAGCGGTTCGTCCATCAGGATCAGCGGCGGCTCGATCACGATTGCGCGCGCAATCGCCACACGCTGCTGCTGGCCACCGGAAAGTTGTCCGGGCAGCTTGCGTTCATGTCCGACCAGTTGCACGAGCTGCAACGCTTCGCGCGCGCGGCGCATGGCGTCGCTCTTGCCGACGCCGCGCATTTTCAGCCCGAAGCCGACATTGTCCAGCACGCTCATATGCGGAAATAGCGCGTAGTTCTGAAACACCATGCCGAAGCCGCGCTTCTCCGGCGGCAGTACGTCGATACGTTTGTCGTCGAGCCAGATGCCGCCGCCGCTCAACGGCTGCAATCCGGCGATGCAATTCAGCGCCGTCGATTTGCCACACCCCGAAGGCCCGAGTAACGCGATGAACTCGCCGCGCCGGATCGTCAGGTCGAGTCCGCGCAGCGCCGCGATCGCGTGGCCTTCCGCATTCGTGAAACTGCGGCTCACCGAATCGAGCCGCAACTGCTCAAAGTGATGCTTCATGGCGGTTTCCTGATGCGCGTGGCGCGTCGTGTCACGCACCACGCGTGGATCGCAACGCCATGCATGCATGGCCACACGCGCAGACTATTTGGTCTTCTGCGCGCCGACCTCGGTGTCCCATTTCTTGAATGCCGCGACCATCGCGGCGGCATTGAGCGGCAATGCATGCGGACGCTCGGCGAGTAGCTTCGCGTATTCCGGCCGGCCGTATTTCTTCAGCACATCCTGGCTGTGCGCGGGCGCCTGCTCGACGCTCACGCCCTTGATCGCGGGACCAGGATAGAAATAACCGTCGTCGTAGGTCATGGCCTGCTGCGCCGGCTCGAGCATGAAATTCATCAGCTTGTAGAGCACGTCCAGCTTTTCCTTCGGCACGCCTTTCGGAATCACCATGTAATGCGCGTCGTTCACCCACGTCATGTTGTCGAACGCCTGCACGCGGAATTCGGCCGGCACGATGCCGAGCGCGCGCGGATTGATGTCCCAGCCCGTGACGGTAACGGTCATGTCGCGCGTGCCTTCGCCGAGCTCCTTCATCACTGCCGACGTGCCGCCCGGATAGTAAGGAATGCAATCGTTCAGTTGCTTGAGGAAGGCCCACGTCTTGTCCCAACCGTGAATCGGATCCTGCGGATCCTTGTCACCGAGCACGTAGGGCAAGCCCATCAGAAACGTGCGGCCGGGGCCGGAATTCGCCGGCCGTGCGTAGATCAGCTTGTCTGGATGCGCCTTGCACCATTGCAGCAATTGCTCAGGCGTTTTCGGCGGATCGCTGACTTTGGCGGGGTTGTACTCGAGCAGCGGACCGGCCGGCATATAGGCGACCTCGAGGCCGAAACCCTGCGCGAGATCCTGCATCTTGCGCGGGCCCGGCGCGTATTTGTCGAGCACGCCGGGGAACGCCGCTGCGTTGTCGGGCAGCAGCTTCATCCACAGAGACTGTTCGATGCCGGCGGCGAGCGCGTCGGTGCCGGTCAGCACGAGATCGATATCGGAGCGGCCCGCGGCCTGCATCGCCTTGATTTTGCCGGGCAGTTGTGGAGCGGGCGCGTTCGTGAAGGTGAGATTGGCGACGAGGTTCGGGTACTTCGCCTTGAAGGCCTCGAAGCCCTTTTGCGTGAGTTGAAGATCGCCGGCCACGTCGACGATATTGAGCGTGACCGGATCGGCCGCGTGCGCGGCGGATGCGAAAGCGGCGCTCGCCGCGAGACATACGGACACCAGCCTGAGCGCCAACCTGTCTGAAACAGTCATTGCGTCTCCTCGCTTCTTGGTATGTAAGTCCGCCGATCGGTTGCGCTGCGGACGGTGTCTTTCTACCAATGGAACATAGCGAAGCGGGACAGCTGATGTCAAGCAAATGCTCGCGGCAGCTTCCGGCTGCCGAAAATAACAGTTCTGGCGCTGAATCCTTGCCGTTCAATGGTTTGCGCGCGGCATCCAAGGGCAAACCCGGAGCCGTTCATGAAATCTGATGACAACTTGCCAGACAACTAGCCGCCTTGCACACCTTGCGTATTCACATAGAGCGAATAAAGCCCGTGGCTTGCCGCCATGAAAAGACGGTTGCGATGTCGCCCGCCGAAACACACGTTCGCGCAACGTTCAGGCAACGCGATATGGCCGAGCGGCTCGCCTTGCGGTGTGAAGACGCGCACGCCGTCGAGTTCGTCCGTGCCCATGCCCCAGCCGCACCACAAATTGCCGTGAATATCGACGCGAAAGCCGTCCGGCGTACCCGGACCCGCGTCGATCAATACCCGGTTGTTCGTCAGCGTGGTGCCGGTGCCGGCGCCTTCCACGTCGAACGCGCGGATCTTGCGCGGCTCGCCGCGCGATTCGACGATGTACAGGACCGACTCGTCCGGCGAAAACGCGAGGCCATTGGGTCCCAACACCTCGTCGGCAACCACGGAGACTTCGCCGGTTTGGCCGTCGACCCGGTACACGCATGCCGGCAGTTCGGACTCCTGCCGCTCACCCTCATAGAAACCGTCGATACCGAAGGTCGGATCGCTGAACCAGATCGAGCCGTCCGATTTCACGATCACGTCGTTCGGCGAGTTGAAGCGCTTGCCGCGATAACGATCGGCGAGCACGGTGATCGAGCCGTCGTATTCGGTGCGCGTAACGCGGCGCGTCAGATGCTCGCAACTGACGAGGCGACCCTGCCGGTCGCGCGTATTCCCATTGGCGTTGTTCGACGACTGGCGAAACGTCGACACCGTGCCGCTCGGTTCGTCCCAACGCAGGATCCGGTCGTTCGGAATGTCGCTCCACAACAGATAACGTCCGTCGCCGAACCAGACCGGCCCCTCGGACCAGCGCGCGCCTTGATACAAACACTCGACGGAGGCGGAAGCGAGAATCAGCGGCTTGAAGCGCGGATCGAACTGACAGATGGAAGGATCGGGATAGCGTCGGCTGTTGTCGGTCATGCTGGCGGTTCAAGTAGGGGTTGGCTTGCGCGAATTCGTGCTCCAACGCGAGCCTCGCGAATTGTCGGTATTGTCGGCGAAGATCGCAGATTACTCCGCCTCGCTTTTGTATGACAATAGAGCCGTGCGGTGCGCATGCTGCGGCAGTCGGCTGGCAGTGCCGGTCGATTTCGGCAATTAGTGGGATTATGACTGATATATTGGCAAGAATCGCCAATCAGAATAGTTTCACAATAAAGTTGCTAACGATTGGCATCAAAACACTGTTGCGAGACATTAACAGTCGGCAAATTTTAATTGGCCCATAAAATCGCGGCAAAACAGGCAACTCACTGATCGCCATAGCGCGGCCTTAACCTTTTTGTTAGAAATCATTCTGGCTTTGCAAATTAAATTTTAGTGATAGATTGTGCAGATAAAAAAACACCGGACCGAATGCCGACCGCAATTAACCGCAACGGGATGTTTGCGAGCCTGAGAGAGTAAAAATTGCCGCTACATTTTATCGAGGAGATGGCACCGCTACTGAACGCCGCCGACGAAGCGGAATGGTTCGGTGCAATCTCGGGTCTTGCGGAGACGTGGGGGTTCGACAAGCTGCTGATCGCCATGCTGCCGCGCCCGACGATCCGCCTCGAAGACGCCTATGTGCGTAGCACGTACGCGCCCGTATGGCGCCGTAAATATGACGAGCAGGGACTGGTCCATATCGATCCGACCGTGTCGCATTGCGCGACACGCGCGGCGCCGCTGATCTGGTCACCGGATATTTTCACGACCGCGCCGCAGCTTTCCATGTACGAGGAAGCGCGTGCTCACGGACTGCGCGCCGGCGTGACATTGCCGATTCATGGACCGAACCAGGAAGCCGGCATGATTTGCTTCGTCAATGACAGCAATCCCAACGACGAGTTCTGGCGTCATATCAACCTGGCATTGCCGAATCTCGTACTGCTGCGTGATCTCGTCATTGATATCAGCCAGCGGCATTTGAATACGCACGCCCAGACCTTATTGCCCAAATTGACGCCGCGTGAACGCGAATGCCTGAAATGGACCGCACGCGGCAAATCCACGTGGGAAATATCCCACATCCTGAACTGTTCGGAAGCCGTGGTGAACTTCCACATGAAGAACATCAGAACGAAGTTCGGTGTGAATTCGCGGCGCGCGGCGGCCGTAATCGCAGCCCAGCTCGGGCTTATTGACCCGGGTTGAGCAAGGCGGCGTCGCGGCTGTAGAGCACGCGCTCGGCGCGGCCCAGATCGGCGTCGGACACGGTTTTGGTGAAATACAGGCCGAGCAGGATGGCGACCGGCGCCGGGATTTCAGCACCCGACTCGAAACGGCTGCCACGCGACTGCGTCACACCGAAGCGGGCCCAGAAACGGCGCTGACTCTCTTTTTTCTTTTTGCGGTAAGCAATGATCAGAACCCGGTCAACCGCCGTGGAAGGCTCTGCCGGGCGCGTTTGAAGGCCGGTTTGCGGCTGCCAATGATTTTCGAGAAGTTCCATTTTCGTGTCCTGTCGGTTGAGGGCAAGTGCTTGTCTCGAATTCTGCTTTACCCGATAAGCATGCACACCTATCCAGGTAGGTAGGTGGCGGAACGATTCAAAATGCATAAGTTTTCTTGCGTATTGGGTACCCCAACACGTTCAGGAGAACGTCATGCAAACAGCAATCCGGATTGGAATGCGTCAGGAATTCGACAACGAGGACATCAACGAGATGTACCGGCTGCGCGCCCGGGTATTTCACGGGCGGCTCGGGTGGGATATTCCGACAATCGCCGGCATGGAAATCGACGGCTATGACGCGCTCGGGCCGCATTACATGCTGATCCAGGGCGACAACAGGCAGGTGCGCGGCTGTTGGCGCCTGATGCCGACCGAGGGGCCGAATATGCTGAAGGACACTTTCCCGCAATTGCTCCACGGCGCGGCGGCGCCGGTTGGGCGGCATATCTGGGAATTGAGCCGGTTCGCGATCGAAACCGGCGGCGAGGAGCAATCGTTTGGCTTTGCGGACGTCACCATGCAGGCGATTCACGAACTGGTGACATTCGCCGACCAGATGGGCATTACGCGTTATGTCACGGTCACCACGACGCCGATCGAGCGGTTGCTGCGCAAGACCGGGATCGAAATCAGCCGGCTTGGGTCGCCGTTGCAGATCGGCGTGGAGCGGGCCGTGGCGCTGGATATCGCGGTGAGTCCGAAGACCCGTACCGCGTTATTCGGACCGATCGCCGTTGCTGCCTAGCTGCTGCACGGCAGTTGCTGCACCGCCATTTCGCCGCAGCTGGCGTGGCCGTGCCGTGCCGTGCGGTGCCGGGACGGGGCGGGGCGGTGCCGGGACGGGCCGGGCCTTGCCGGGGCGAGCCTTGCCGGGCCCGCTCCGCCCCGCGGGCGCCGGCGCCATGGCGCTTCGGCCCAACCGTTCGGCGTCGGCGCGCGGGAGACTCAGGAGCCGAACATTCGGTCGAGCGCGTTCTCGAGATGCGCTCGCATCGCATTTCCGGCGGCCGGCCCGTCCTTGCGGCGGATCGCTTCGAGCACCGCCTTATGCTCCGCCTGCACGAGTCGCTGCCGCTCTACCGTCTTCACCAGCGAAAGATTGCGCGACAGGTTCATGCTGAAAAGGATCTGCTCTTCGATGAACGACATGACGGTGATGAAGAACGGGTTCTTCGACGCACGCGCCACCGCGAGGTGGAACATGAAGTCGTCCTGGGCGCCGATACCCTGAGTTTCGATGATGCGCTCTAACTGGTCCCATGCATGCTGGATGGCAGCCATGTCGTCGGCATCGGCTTTGAGCGCCGCCTGCTCCGCCGCGCCCGCTTCGGTGACGATGCGGAATTCATAGCAGCGGCGTATGTCGGACAGCGTTTCGAGTGGGGCGAAGCGGCGCACGTCGGGGTCCGGGCGACGCGCAACCGTTGTCCCCGATCCGTGCCGCGTCGCGATGATGCCGTCGGCCCGCAAGCGCGCCAGCGCCTCGCGCACCGTTGGCCGTGATGTGGCAAAACGTTCGGCCAACGCATGCTCGGTTGGCAAGCGCTCCCCTTCCTTGTACTCGCCTTCGACAATGCGGTTGAGGATGTCGCCGTAAATTCTGTCGGGCAAACCCTTCGTTTTGCGCTCGTTCATCGGCGGGCTGCGGCAGCTTGTCTGAGTAGGCTCCAATTGTAAGGCAAACCCGGTGCTGGTCTGATCACGTCCATGCGGTCCAAAGTGCGGCGAATGCCACAGGTGCCGGCCGCCCGGCGCTTATCCGGCAAGACACCTCGACGCAAAATTTGACAAGAGTTTGATTTACATCCAGGTTGAGTGCATGTTCTTCAGCGACCATTTAAGCTTTCGTTGGCAATGAAGTGCCAATCAACGTGGCAATCGCCCCAGCCAATCGAAACGGCAGCGGCATTCAATTCCTCGAGACACGGAGTCGATATGTACACACGCATCCTTGTAGCGGTCGACGGCAGCAATACCTCGCGCCGTGCGTTCGAAGCAGCGCTCGCGCTCGCCAAATCCAACGGCGCAATCTTGCGGCCGTTCTATGTCGTCGAAAACACACCGCTTTATTTCGAAGCGCCCGGCTACGATCCCTCCGTATTGCGTAACCGTCTCGTCGAAGAGGGCAAGGAACTCGGCGTTGAATTCGCCAAGACCATGATCGAACACGGCGTGAAGGGCGAGCTGGCGGTAGGCGAGGCGTCGTCGCTCGATGATGTGGCAACGGTAGTGCTCAAAGCCGCCGCCCATTTCAAGGCCGATCTGCTGGTGATGGGCACGCACGGAAGGCGCGGCTTTCAGCGCCTGATCCTCGGCAGTGTCGCCGAACGCTGCGTGCGCCAGGCGAGCTTGCCCGTGCTGCTGGTTCCATCCGCCGCAGGTAAGACCGGCGACGCAGACTGAAAGCAGCGCCGCGCCACGCACGCGGCGTATTCGCTGCTCGTGCGCCGGAGCTACAACGCACGACCTTGTGCGGGAGCGCTAGCAGGGCCACACCGCTCATTGCTTATAGCAGTTCCATCAGAATCGCCGCCAGCGATATCGATCAAGATACCTAACTTCCCGAACGCGTCATTTTGTCGCGAAGCAGGCAGTGTGGCCGGTGGGACAATCCTTCAATACCTGACCATTGGCTGCAGAACATGCTCACTCCTACTGCTGTTACGCGCTCCGACGGAACTGCTGAATCCACCGCGTCCGCCGCTAGCGCATTGCCAACGCGCGGCAGCCGCCGTGCGGTGTCGTCAAGGGCAAGCACGCGCACCACTGCGCGCTGTTCGAGTTGCGCGATGCGGCAACTCTGCATGCCTCACGGCCTGTCGCCCGACGAACTCGCGAAACTCGAAACGCTCATATGCTCCGCGCGCTCCGTGCCGCGAGGTGAGGCGCTGTATCGCAGCGGGGACCGTTTCGACAATATTTACGCGGTGCGTTCCGGTTCGATGAAAACCATCATGGCGCACCGCGGTGGCCGCGAACAGGTTACGGGTCTGCGGCTCGCCGGCGAAGCGCTCGGCCTCGACGGCATCAGCAACGACATGCATGCCTGCAGTGCCGTCGCTCTCGAAGACAGCACCGTGTGCATCGTGCCCTACACCGCACTCAAGTCGCTATGCCGAGAAATCAGTTCGATGCAGGAACGCATGCACAAACTGCTGGGGGAGCAGATCGT
The DNA here is from genome assembly GCF_059567925.1 of Paraburkholderia sp. BGA-UO-ETr-F21. Lineage (NCBI taxonomy): Bacteria > Pseudomonadati > Pseudomonadota > Betaproteobacteria > Burkholderiales > Burkholderiaceae > Paraburkholderia > Paraburkholderia sp. BGA-UO-ETr-F21. The sequence continues at coordinate 343,104 of NZ_JCAQOY010000007.1, forward strand.
GCGCGAAGCAGCGCAGATGATGGTGCTCGGCTCGCTCTCGGCGGACGAACGGGTCGCCGCATTCCTGCTCGACGTGTCAGAGCGCAATGCACAGCGGGGGTATTCGTCGGCGGAATTCAATCTGCGCATGACACGCGAAGACATGGGCAGCTACCTCGGCATGACGCTTGAAACCGTGAGCCGCACCCTGTCAAGATTTCAAAAGCGCGACCTGATCGACACACAGGGCAAGCACATACGGATCGTCGATCTGGAAGGTCTGCGGCGGGTCTAGCCTGCCGCCAGGAGCCCAGCCGATGCTCCCCGCCCACTTCTTTTAACGCGCTTTCGTCTTGGCATGGCTCCTGCGAGCGGGTACAGTCTTTAGTCCGTCCCCCGCAAGGAGACCCGGCGAAATGAATCGCGACCCCGCCCCGCATCACCCGCTCGTCCAGCGCCTGATCGAAGCGCGTCAAGTCACCGACGCACTGTTTTCCATCGTCAAACCCGAGTTTTTGTATGAACGCCCGATCCGTGAGCGCCACCGGATCGTGTTTTACATCGGCCATCTGGAAGCTTTCGATCGTAATCTGCTCGATCAGCGCCTGTGCGATCTGCCCGCGTTCGATCCGCAGCTCGACCAGCTTTTTGCTTTCGGCATCGACCCTGTCGATGGTGGTTTTCCGACCGATCAGCCCAGCGACTGGCCGTCGCTCGACACCGTTCGCGGCTACGGCTTGCGCGCGCGCGAGCAGATCGACCGCGAGCTGGATGCGCTAACGCATGCCGCGCAACCCGGCCGCGACGTCACCCAAGCCGCGACCGCCGGGCAATTGCTGAATGTCGCCATCGAGCACCGGTTGATGCACGCCGAGACGCTGGCGTACATGCTCCATCAGTTGCCGCTCGCGCAGAAGGTCACCGAACTGCGCGAGCCCGTCTTGACGCGCGGCGGAGCACGGGACGCGCTGTCGTCGATGGTGAGCGTGCCGGCCGGCGCGACTGTGCTGGGTATGGCGCGCGAAGGCGGCCGCTTCGGCTGGGACAACGAGTTCGGCGAAATACGTGTCGACGTGCCCGCCTTCGAGATCGATCGCTACATGGTGACGAACGGCGCGTTTCGCGAGTTCATCGAGGCAGGTGGCTATCGCGAGCCGAAATGGTGGTCGCAAAAGGATTGGGCGTGGCGGGAGGCCGAGCACATCGAGCATCCCGCCTGCTGGTCGCGGCGCGCTCACGGCGAAGATAGCGAAGGCGGCGCGTGGATGCTGCGCACCATGTTCGACGAAGTCCCATTGCCGCTCGACTGGCCCGCGTACGTGAGCCACGCCGAAGCCAGCGCTTACGCGCGCTGGGCTGGCAAAGCGCTCCCCACCGAGGCGCAATGGCAGCGTGCCGCACACGGCGCCCCGCACGCCGCGTCGGGCAATTTCGATTTTCGCAGTTGGAACCCGCAACCGGTGGACGCGTATCCGGATAACGTCAGCGCATTCGGTGTCGAAGGTCAATTCGGTAATGGCTGGGAGTGGACCTCGACGGTGTTCGACGCCCTGCCCGGCTTCGAAGCGTTTTCGTTTTATCCGGGCTATTCGGCCAACTTCTTCGACGGCCAGCATTTTGTGATCAAAGGCGGCTCGGCGCGCACCGCGCAGTGCATGTTGCGGCCGACTTTCCGCAACTGGTTTCAGCCGCATTATCAGTATGTGTATGCGGGGTTTCGGTGCGTGAGGTGATTTGACAAGTAAACCATAAACTGAACCTTCGGTATCGGTTTGTGGTTTATCGCAAGCGCGGCCGTGTTTGTGGTTTAACCATTACTATTGAGAGCACAACAGGCCCACCTTGAGGCTCTTATCTGTGGGCTATAACTTACCCCGCTGCACCAATTTCAAGATCCGGTAATTCTCGGAACCGGCGAAAAAGACCGTACCGAGCCTTTCGCCCGCCACTTTTGCATGCAACTTTTTTCCGGAACTTTCCAACTCCACCTTCAAGGATTTCAAGGCATGCGCCGTTCGCACACGCCGCTCGGTACGCTCACAGCATAAAATATCTTGCCGAGCCTTTGAGTGTCTGCTCACCCAGTGTGGACATATTGAAGCCAGGCAAGCCGGTGTTGTGTTCAATGAACGAGCAATCGCTGCAATTGAGGCCTTGGGGTCCGCACGCGTCGCATTCAGGAATTGAAGCGCAAGGTCATCGGGAGAGTGGCGCACTCGCGTGAGCGGGCTTCTGTCGCCCCATATCTTGTCGGCTGGTTGTAATTCACCTTGAAGTAAGCCAAGCAAATCTGTGCCTGTAGACTTACAAAAATGCACCAATATATCCATTGGAAGGCGCTTTGATCCGTCGAAGCCGCCACTATCGGAAAACTTTTCAAGACCTATGCTACCAGCCGCCGCAAAAACGTTCCCGTAATGAAGTTTGATGAGAGAATCAAAGGCGCGGCAGGCATCAGCGAGGTCGAACGACTGCCCGCTCGAGGCGGCAGCCACCACTCTTGACAGATGAAACGCGGTCCAGAGATCCTCCCTTGACGCATCAACAGGTTCTCTAACCGCACACCGATAGCCTACGGCTCCGCACCTTGAGCAGACACCCGGTAAGCTGGGACAACCGAGACGTCTTCTGCTGCCCCCGCATTTTGCAACAACAAGATTTACTTTATGCGCGGGACAAGCTCGCACCAATGGCATACGCCAGAGAACTCTGCCCCACGCACCAGGGTAAGGATTATCGTCGACACACACAGGACAGAATCGTTGAATCCTCTGCCCCTCCATTCCCACAAGGCCCGAAAAAATACTTACCAATGGGCCCATCGTGCAGTTGACAAGCTCCGGCCGTCCTGTGGCCAACACTAAGGTCCTCAGGAGGGGCATATCCTCTCGATCAAAGTGCGCAACGGTACTCACAATACGTGGTTCCGCCCCCTTCAAGTCAGCAGATTTGGCTATATATCGACAAAGCTCGGCGATAGTGACGCCATGCGCAACAGCCAGACGCCGCCCGTAACTGGATATGCTTTCGCACTGGCCAGTGCCAACCCCAATGGGTTCCATGGCATAAAGCTTTGTCTTAGCGGGCCGAACGTAACTTGCCAGCGATGCCGGTAGGCTCATCGAAAATCTCCCCGGAGCAGCGTCAATTGTCCGAATTTTTCTGCGGTTCGAGGGGAAGAAGATTCTCAAACCTTGAACCACGAGTAACCAGAATGCCTGCCTCAATCCAGATGTTACGCACCGTCACCGGAATGCCGTCACGACGCAGTTGGTCCACTGCCTTCCAGAACAGCGCGTCGACCGCCTGCCGGCGCGTGGCCGTCTCTTCGGCTCTCAATTGACAAGAGCGTCTGGCAATCTCTTTCGTTTCGACAGGAAACCTTTTCTCTAGCGTCCTCCGGTGACAACGCATTTGTCGCGCCAGTGCAGCCACCGACGGGCAGTTGTCGTCCTGGAGCGCCGCCAATGTGAGCGCACGGCGCTCATCAATCGAGGCAATATCACTCCTCCGTGGTTGCGAAACATAGTGATGCTTAACTGGAGATGCACAGCGAATTTCTCCGCGCATGGCGTCAACCACATCAGCGCCAGCTGCTGCGCAGAGCGCCAACAGAGGCGCATATTTGATTTTTCTACGCCCATTGATCCAGTCGTGCAATCGCGCCTTATTTACGCCGCAAATCGCTGCCGAACGGTACGGCTTACCTCCGCCAATCAGTGATGCGAGCCACTCTACGCTTGATCTCACTGTTTCACGCGAAAATGTCTCTCCGCAAGAAACAGCTGCGATGAGGCGCGCCGACTGATCGGCGACCCATTGCTCCTCGATGGAGGCGACAATTTCCTCCCCGCCTTGGCAACGATAGCCAATCGAACCGCAACGAGCACAGAGTCCCGGGAAATGAATCCGTGACCACCTTGCCTGTTGTTGATCAGCGGATTTGCCGCAGCTTGTCGGTACCAGGCGAATACAGTGCTTTGGGCAACACTGAACCTCCCGTATATCCCAGAGAACCGGCAGGTACGCACACTCAGGAAAGCTCTGAGAAACACAGGCAGGACAATGTCGCGCCTGATGCGCCGCCATTCCTTGGAGGTCTATGACGTCCGCAACACCATACAACGACAGATACTTCACTGTAGCGACATTCGTTGCGGATACGAGTGCATCGATAAGTTGGAGAGTCCGATTCGGCGCGTATAAGTTCACCGAACACCGCTTACTCCACGTCGAAAAATGTCGCCAAAAAGAGAAATCCGTCGATGAATGAGGCAATAGTCCCTTATTCACCAGATCATCGACAGTGACGCCATGCGCAGCGGCAAGGCGACACAGATAACTGACGGGAGTTTCGCAATCCGCCGTACCCAGACCTATGGGTTCCATGGCGTAAAAAGATCGTCTCGCTGATTGTCCCGCACTTCGCAGTTCCAAATCAACCTCCCTTCGAGAGTCAGCAAGCGATGCGTTTCTCTAGGTCTGCAAAAAGCGTGTCGCTGAAGACAGCCCTTCCGAAGCCTTGGTCCAACATCGAAAGCTCGCCCTCGACGATCTCCTTCCGAATCTTTTCAATGACATAAGAAGGCTTGAGCGCCTTCCTCAACATCTTGCTGCTCCACTCGCCATGGTTCGAAATCTGGAGTACGAGACACTGAACCATAAATTCCTTCAGCAGACCGACGATACCGAGAGTAACGTCCAGAAGCTCGGGAGCAATGGCGAGAAATTTCGGAACCTGTTTGAGAGGCCACCGATTCTGCAACTTTTCTACAATAGTCGTAAAGGCTTGCAGATCGGCGTCATTCTGCCTCGGATTATCGGGACGGTCCCGTCGGTAACGGCCGAGATAAAATATTTCTCCTCGTCGCGCCACCTGGCCGTAACTCGTTACCATGCTGAAAAGGTCGTAGGAACCGACGAGTAACAACTGACACGAGATGGCGTCGACCAGACTTTTCAGGGTATCCATAAGGCCTTCGTGATCGCCGTAGCGAAGAAGATGCAGAATTTCGTCGATGGCGAGGATCTTCGTTTTCCGATGAATCAACATTTCCTCCACTGCGTCCCGTAACGCAGCCAACGATGCGCGCCTGCTTGCTTTGACATGGCCATTGACGACTTTCCATGAACGCTTCGCAGCGATGAGCGGCTCCTGCCCTGCAGCGAGCATATTCCTGTAGACACCACCCCAGGATACCTTGGCCGTCCCATGTGCTGGCGCAGCCAAGAAGATGAAAGGATGCTCGCCCACTTCATGGTTCTGCAATTTGGCCCCCATGTTTTGGGCAAGAGCGGTCTTTCCCGCTCCTGGCGGCCCGATCAAGGTCAGTATCCGGGTATCAGTGTACTTTCCGATATATCTGTCTAACTCACCGCCTACCTCATCAAGAAGCGCATGACTCGCCTGAAGCGAGTAGAAAAATCTGAGCTTCTGCTCGTTATCGAGCGCCAACACCTGCTCGGGCGCGAGCGCACTGTAGCGAAGACGATCCTCGACTGAAATATTGCGCGTGATGTCAAATGAGACCAGTTCGTTCGTCATATGCAGCCCAGTCCATCGGTCCATGTCGGCTTTCGCTAAGAGGAGCAGAAACGTCAGGCTCGTCAATAGCCAAAGAAGCACTTGTGGCTTCAAGCTCCGTATCAGCAGTAACTGACGGAAGCGCCGGCGTCGGGAGGTCACGGCGGAGCTCCTCCGGCAGCGGTCTTGCAAGCGTCATCCCCAGCGCTTGGTAGACGGCGGTCGCGGTCGCCTGCTGCAGGGCGATCGTTTCATCAAAGACAGGGCGGGTACGAATTTCCTGCAAGCGACGCGCACGGGCAACGGTCCGTCCATCCCGCGCTGCCGCGAGGCGATTGAAACTCCGTTCCTGGCGCTTCGCCTGCGCGACCTCGTAGCGCGTACGGTTCCAACACGGCATGAGGTTTCGGGCGATCGCAGTTACCCAATGCTTATCGACATAAACATAGATGACGTTGTCCATCCATGGCTCTACCCTGACCGGACACTTTGCTCCTCCGAAGCGGCTGAATTCGGAATGCCAGTAGAAGTGGTTACTTTCCCAAACACCCCTGCCTGGATGGATGGTGTGAAACTCGTGCGGTGGTGTAGGTGATGTCAGTAGCAGGAGATTCTCATCGAAGTCGACCGTCACATGCGAGCGGAGACCCGTTTGCTCATATCGGACATTCTCGAAAGCCTCTGCGGTCATTCCTAATTTTGGGTGCACATGAACACGGTATCTGAAATCGAACAGGTACTTATCAAGTGCCTGATAGAGTTCCGGGAATGACCACGCCCGACGCAGGTTCGGTTGCATGGATTTTGTGACTGTGCGTGCCTGCTTGAGTTGGATCGAGCAGCCCTCGAGTCCATTGAAAAACTCCTCTTCCGACACGCCGATAATTCGCTCGACAGGTGCACCTCCGCGCGGACGACCAGTGGTTCGATGAATGTATCCCGTCCCGAATATTTCGCAGAATTCTTTGACCACGCCCGCACGAAGATCCGCGCCTCCGTCGACCACGACGACGCGGGGCATTCTTCGCCAGCGCCGCACGTAGTCCCGGAGAACCATCAGGACAGACATCGCGGATGGAGCGTGATAGCTCAGATACATTGCGCGCGGGCATGTAACGTTTCCATCAACGCCGAGTGATAGCCACGTTTTCTTCCAGTCTTGCCCCTGCGGCCCGCGGGTGACCAGATTCGGAATCGTGTGATCAATGTACAGAACTTCGTGCGGCAATATCCCATGGAGTGACTCGCGAGCATCAAGTATTAACGGGATATCGCTGTCCCGGTATTCGACCCGCTTTCCATAACGCTTCCGGAGCGACTCTTGATCCTCTGCGCGCTTGCAGAACGTTGCATACGACATGTATTCGCCGGGAAGCCGCTCTTCACACAGCGGCAGAAAGATATCGTAGGCTCTCGCCTTAGAAGGTGCCTCCGGGGTGTTGTATTTTGTTTCTATGATCTCCTTTGCCAACGCCTCCAGCGCGGCCGAAAGGCGCGGTCCGCGTCGTCCTTTGTCACCGTTGCGGGGCGCCAGTGCAATTAAGGCATCGATTGCAGAGGCTTGGTGGGCAACGACACGTTTGGCACGGGCCAGCGTCGACCGTGCAAGTCCGTGCCCTTCCTGTACGGCGGTGTATTTCCTGATTGCACAGGCCCGTTCCTTCTTACTGAGATCCGACAGGGTTCGCCGCTTCGATAGCTCAAGCAGGCCGCGACTCGCTGTTTCATCCGCCTGCTTGCGCAGCAGTTCCTCAACCTGACTTCTGGAGAGAGAAAGGCTCCCCCGGTTGTCACTGACAAGCAGGACCTGGGCATCTGCCTTGAGACCCGCGACGAGTTCAATTTGCCACTCCTCGTTGCCATAGCTGACCTTAGTACCCGGCTGGCAACACCCCATGCCAGGCAGTGGCAGCGGCTCCTGATACCCGCTTGCCTCTCGGATAAGCCGATCCGTCTCCCAGGCAACTGCGTCCAGATGTACCCAGAGGTTAGCCGTATCGCGCAGTGAATCCCGGACAAGATCCACATAAAGGACCTTCTGGACGATCGCAGAAAGAACGGTGTCAGCGTCGATGCCTTCATGGTTCAATAACCCTTCAAACCGTACGGGACCCTCCCGAACCAGACTGCGCAGCTTGTCCTGCGTGTCAGACGCGATCAGCGGTGTTCGCCCGTCGTGATAATCACAAAGGTAGCGAGCATTCTCGACAAACTGCCGGGGAATGTGGCCGTTGGTTCGCAGCACGTGCGCCAGCCCCACTGAGGCACAGTATGCCTCGGCCTCACGGTCATGCCAGACATTCTCTTCGTCGCGAAAGAAGCGCCCTGTCCTGACCGCTCGGGCCGAGTCCTTGACTTCTATGGCAACCAGATCTTTTTCTTCACGCCAGTCCTCAAATCTCGGCGTATCGGCAAGGACAAGGAAATCAAAAGTGTGCTGATCGGTGCTGACAACGCGACCATCTTCCCTGCGAGTGGAGATCGTCACGGTGTGGGCGTTGGCGTGGTACTCGTGCACACGATCATTAAACTCGTACCAGGTCGCCGCGCTACCCCGCAGGCTCCTGCCTGTCACGGCAATGTGCCGTTCACCCATTTTCCGAGAAAATACGCCCATAACCGAAACCGCTCCGAGGTCCCGCGGCACTTTTACTTCGGGTTGACGCTCTCGGCTCTCACCAATGAGTTTGCGAGCTTCGTCACAGAGTTTGTTCTGGTCGAAGTAGTCGGAGAGCTCGACGGGGCGGAACATATCAGGGTCCTTCAATCCGGGATGATCAGGTTCGGCATCACTGTAGGTGACAACGCAACGAATGCAAGTACTGCGACAACCGTGGACGTCGCGGAAAGTCGACAACAGGCCTTGATAGATCCGGTGGGGTAACACGGGCCTATACTGACTTCAGCGTGCTTTTCTGGGGATCTTGGGGTTGAAATCCGTTCAATTTTTTCTCGTGCTTTTGATCAACCTCTCTCTCCGCCTGGCTTTCGACGAATTTCTAATCTCCGATACAAACAGTTTGTATAACGAAACAAATAGAATTAATGCCTCTGACACGATCGTGAATTTCTAATTTTAGGGCGACTAGATGGTACGTAAACAAATTTCAAAGACAGACATCGATGTTAAAATTTTGCTTAATTAATCAATGCGGATCGGACTGGCACGGTGGGTAAAGTTGATGTATCTCAAGCGGTGTCTGGTCTTGTTCGCACGATAGTTAAAGTTCCGCCCACTCGAAATCTTCATCTTCCCCGATAAACTTAAGCGTCTAGGCAACATCCCGTCGCAGGCAGTGACCAATCAATTGTTGCAGCACATCAAGGCGGATATTTCGCAGCGAGTCCACGATATTGACGTTGCCTTTGCGTCGTCCGGATTCTCTCGCTGGCGACACACGTCCGTCCCGCTAGTAGCCTCACGCGCCGTTGCCCCGTCACTTCATGAAATACCCGATCGCTTGAAAGCGGCAACCCGCCCAGCGAAGCCGGACGTCTGTCGGCTCCAGCGCGCCTCGGTTTCTGCGTGCCCCGGACGCTGTGGAAACTAAAGGGCCATTTTCTTCACTTCGAGGCGGCGCTTTTTCGGGTCGCCGAGTTTGGGCAAAGAATTTGGGTGTTCAGATAAGAAGAGTTATCTGAACACCTGCTTAGCATTTCACATTTTGCCGAGGATAATTACAAGAAGTCACGAAACAATACGGTCCAGGAAAACGAACACCACTAATGCAGTACCCATGCTGGATTGCGTAAGGAGGCACTTTTGCGAAACCAAGTGAGCCGCGAGTAAAGCGCGGGGAACTAAATTTCGTGCTTTTTGGTTTAAATCCGCAAAATCCTGCGTCGCAACTTTGTAGATAGTTTAGTTCCAAAAAAACGTATGGATGGAACGGCTTGCGGGGTCTGTGCAGGATCGACGCAGGCATGTGCTGAATTTAGTTCCAGTTATGCAGTGTGGTGAATTATTTTGTGCGTTTTTGATAACTAAAGCGTATTACTGAACCGCCCCGGGGCGGCTCAGTATTGCTCTTCATAAGGTCGATCCATGTGCGAGGATTAGCCCGCAGCACCTCGACCGGCTGATTTCGTGTTGCCTGTTGCGACGACGGGATCACCATGCAGCATCGGGATCTCCATTGAATTCGCACTTGGCAGCCTCGATCACCCGAGTCGGGTCGGTTATGAAAACGTCCGCAGGCAGCGCGCCGTTAAGTAGCGCGTGCGGCGAGTAAAGCCAGAATGCGCGCCGCCATCCCCCGGCATCATACGGAACGTGCAAGTTCTCAACCAGACTCGCGATCCCGGGAAGTAGTGCACCATTCAAATCAAATTGAAACCATGGATACACGTACCGATGCTGCGCTTCAGACCACACCCCGAGCAAGGCACCGGAAATGCGCAAATCACGGATATGTCCGACAGCATCCTGATCGCGCGGGACACCGATTAGCTCTGCGACCCGCGAGTCGTCGGGCCAGCGATTTGCGAGTAGCTCATCGCGAAAAGCAAGCACAGCATCTTTGGGTGTGGGCATATGCCTCGCCTTGACAAAGTCGGCAGGAGGACCGGCACCGCGCAGCACGCCGAGTGGCTGCCCTCGCCTGGGCATGGCTCACGGCGAGGCAACCCGGTCGAGCAACGTCGACGCTTCTTTAGTGGCTAGCCGGTGCGGCGGCAACCTCTCCGAATACGAGCGTGCACACCAAATCGTCTGGCGGCTGGATGTGCCGGTCGGCGCGTGAACAGGGTCTCATTTCGCCGCCATCCGTGGAGTACCAAAGGCGCAATATGGTTTCGACCGGCTCCTTTTCGCGCCAGATGCCCGTAACCTGACGCAAACGTGCGGGACCGTTTTCAGCCACGAGGTCCAGTACATACACGCTGAAACTGGCGGGTTCGATCTGCGCGGCTAGCTCCATCAAGGCGTCCGGCCCACCAATCAACCAACCATCCGGCAGGTCGATGCCATGGCTCACGTTGAGCGCGCTCACAACAAGAAAGTTCAGAACCTCATCGGTCCAGCCGACACACCGCCACACCTGGTAGGGCTGGGCAATTGCTTTCCTGACTGGGTGCGACTCCGCCCAGCTCGTATCAGTGACCAACATCTAGACTCCTTAAGTTAATCCGATCGCCCACGTCACCACGGGTCCTTGTGTTCCATACGTATCCCTCGTCTGCCGCATTTCCATGAATGCGGAAAGAGCGCCCTGTTCGTTGCCGTTGAGTCGGATGTCCGTTAGCCGGTCTTCGCTCCATCACACACAGCCACAATGTGTTCGGAAAGCCGCAAACCCAATCAGCACAGGTCGGCCAGCTCCTCGTGATCGAGCCAACTCCTAGTGAACTGGGAAGACAAATTATAGCGTCAAAAGGACAGTGCTCCCATTTCACTGGGAGCACAATTTGGAAACAGTCGAAGCCTTTGGGGCGGTCCTGCGCAAGCGCCGTCTCGCGGCAGCGCTGACGCAGGAGCAATTTGCCTTCGAGGCCAACATCCGGCGCAACTACGTCAGCATGCTTGAGTTGGGCCAGCACCAGCCGACACTCAGCATGCTGTTCACTCTTGCGGCCGCGCTGCGCTGCCATCCAAGCGACCTGCTGCTTGAAGTAGAAGAGCGGCTCGCGAAGGCTCGTGGGAAAGAACGACGAACACCGATCCGGCCAACGCAACGACGCGCACGCGCAACCAAGCGCACGCCAGAATGAAGAGACGCTCCGACGGTGCCTGTGAAAGGCGCCCTGCACTGCTGCCCCGTTGGGCTCCGTGCGAACAAGCGTTTCCCGACAGCATGAACATCGCTGCTCCATGCCGACGGTTCATCTGGGCGTAACCGGTGGAAGCCGGTTACGCGACGAATGGGAAGTGGATCGCATCGGGCCGGGATATCGCTTTCCCACTCACAGCTCGTGCGACTTTCCTCCAGAGGCAATCAGGGCTTCAGGGTAAGCCTTCGGCCGCCCTCTTCCCGGGCTGACCAGCGCTTGCTCGGGCTCAGCTGATTCGCGATGACTCGCAACTCGCGGCCCCATTCATGTCCGCTGCTCTCGCCCAGATCGCGCACGAGTCTGACCACCTTGACACGTGTACAACGTCGCAGCAGCCCAAGGAGACGATCGGCACGCAGGTTCCGCAGCGAATCAGCCAGATGCAGTGCCTCCTCCAGCGATTGGCCCTTTTCGCCGCGCTTGCCAATGTCGCTGGCAAGCTCGAGCAGCGCAAGTTCGGGTATGGATACCAAGACAGAGGAATTCTTCAGTGGCAGTGGCCTTAGACAGTCGGACAGGGAGAACTGGTCATCGAACAGCCGCGTTGTCTGATAGGTATGATGCATATGCTGTTTGACCCAGGCCGGAAAGCGATACGCCTGAAGTCCCCACAACGTTATTCGCGGCCGGAACGCAACGTTGTGGCGTACTCCCTGCCAGTCGAGCGCAGTCTTTCCACCAACATGGAGTCCAGCAATGTGTCGGCCCAAATACATCAGAATCCCTTCCGTTGTCGGAACGTCTCCCCTGAGCAGGTATGCCCCTTTTGACAGTCGCTGCAGCCACCCGGCAGTCACCAGATAATGAGTCTGCGCAGGGCTGATCCCCAGGTTTCTGAGCATCGCAGGGTCGAGAGGTTGTCCACGCGGCGCCTCTTGCATCAGAAGTTGTACGGCCTGCTTTGCCACAACAAAGCCCCCCACTCGCGTAACTTAACATCCTCAAATATACATTTATTGTTAGTTAACGCAAATAAAACACGCAATTGATAAACAGTTTTGCTGCCTACGATGAAGCGAACCTGTTCGACAGCTATTCGATGGGCGTCCATTCACTGCCACATCCCGCAGAAGCATGCCGCGGCGATCAACCGCTTCTACGAAGAGGCGCTTTATCCGTACCTGAACTTCCATCGGCCCTGCTACTTCGCGGTGGACACGATGGATGCACGCGGGCGCATCCGCAAGACCTACCCGACCGAGATGATCATGACGCCGTGGGACCGGCTGCACTCGATCTCACACTTCGAGCAGTACCGCAGCCCTCAGCGAGACTGCTATGGTCATGACGGATTCACAGGCCGCCCAGCAGCTTCAGGACATGCGCCGCAACCTGATTGCTTCGTTCCGTCGCAAACGGGCCTGAGGGGCGGCTGGTGGCTGCGGTAGAATCTGGGGGAGGGGAGTTGCCCACCGTCGTGCCGTGGACAACTCGCGCTTTCCCATAGAGATACAGCGCCCCCTGAACCCTGCACCACCTACAGATTCGAGCGCCTGTCAGGATTAGAAAGTACTTGGCCGCCGAGTTGGTTCTCAATCCAGAACCTCTTGCTCCGCGGTAAATTCCGACTCGGAAAGCGCAACTGCCAACTCGGCCCAACCAGCCTTGGCTGCAAACGCCCGCATGCGTTCGGCCTGGCCACCAGCGACTGGGCACCGCCGGTCTTCGAGGATGTCTGACGGACTCATTCTGTAAGGCTGCAACACATGTCCAGCGCGTCGGGCAGCTTCAGCGACGTTCGCCGCGATCCGGAATCCACCTTCGTCTACGTCCTCCCAGTGCAGTACCGGCGTACCAGCCGGTATACCAGCGCTCATCGTGATCGTCCCGGTGCGCGTCATGGCGGTCTCCACAGGCGGGAAAACCGCACCAGCATGCGCTACAGATCCGTGGGGTACGACATCTGTACTTTGCTCAGGTACGACACTACTACTTTGCTTCTATATGCGTGCGAGCGACAACTTTAATTATGTCAAATTAAATTGCGGGTGGATCTGGATTATCGTGCTCCGGCTGCACATGCCGCTGAACGCGTGCCACGCCTCGGGCACATCTGGCCGGCGGTCTGTTTTAATCAAGCCGATCAACGGGAACTCCGCTTCCAGTGATTCCTGCACTTCTTGAAGCATGGGCTACTCCGCCGCGCTCATTCGCCTGGAATTGTGCAGCAGGTTGTTGCACAAGTTCCTCGTCCGGCAAGCCTGCGCGAGCAAGCGGATATGTGACGCCTGATTTCCGCTGTGACTTACCTGTCTTCGGATCCAAGCACGGTCTCGTAGTCCTGGCCTCCATAAAAGACGCCCAAGATTGAGACAGTTTCGTCGTCCAGCAAGTAAGCGATGATCGCGCGCTTGCGGAAGTGCGTGATTCTAAGTCCCGGCAACAGGTCGTCGCGTGCGACCCCGCGAGCAGCGAAGGTCTGCAGTGACATGCAGAAGTCTACGATTGCATCGACATAACGTTCCGCGGTGATTGGAGCACCGACCCGTGCGATCCGTTCTTCGAGTTCCTGCAACTGGCCGAGTGCTTCAGGGGCAAACTGAACCTTCCAATTCATCCGCGACGCGCCCGGGATTTCTTGAGCTCAGCGCGCAGCTGATCGGCAGACAGCGCTCGCCCGGGGTCGTCGCGGAGTGCTTGCGCAGCAGGAACAACCTGATCGCGCAACCAGGCTTCGACTGCCCGATCCCGCTCACGAAGCACCCGGAGCGCATCTCGAAGCACTTCGCTGTCGGATGCGTAGTCGCCGCGAGCAACCTTGTCGCGGACAAAGTCCGCCATTTCATTGGGTAGCGTAATACTCATCTGCTGCGTCGTTCGCATCGGAGCCTCCCGGCACTGAATAGGATTAAATCCTACTCGCCAAGGACTTGTCATGCAACGATTCCCTGTTTAAAAATTGGGGACAACTTTAATAATGTGAAATTCAAGATTAGAAATGGAATGCCGCCATCGCGCTGGCGTCGGTTCAAGTAATTTTGTTCCCGTTTGTCCACGAGCGTGCGCATCGCGACCAGCGGCTGACTCAGCTTGTGAGTGACGCTCGCCGCCATCTGGCCGAGTAGGACGAGCTTGCCGGCCTACACCAGCTCCCCTACGTTTAGGCGTCACCCATCTTCAAGACATCTGAGTTCACACGCCGCCTTGCAACCTTGCTACCGCATCCCGCAACGCCGTCCTCAAGCCCTCTTCGACGACCGGATGATAGAAAGGCATCCCGAGCATATCGTCGACCGTAACCTGCATTTGCAAGCTCCACGCAAGCAGATGACCGATGTGTTCCGCAGCCGGGCCGAACCATTCCGCGCCCACGAAGCGCCGCGTCGCGCGGTCGATGTACACCCTTGCCAGTCCGCGGTTCTTCAGCATGACGCGACTGCGCCCCTGATCTTCGAAGCTCACTTCGCCTGCCACAAAACTGCCCGGCACGAGCTCGCGGTACCGTGCCCCGACCATGGCAATATGAGGGTCCGAGAAAACGATCGCGAGCGGCGCACGCCTCACGAGCGGCACGACATCCGGATACAGCGCGGCATTGCGGCCGGCGGCCCGGCCTTCGTCGGCGGCCTCATGCAAGAGCGGCAGGATCCCGTTCGCGTCGCCGGCAATGAAGACGAGGTGCGCGCCTGCTTGCAGCGTGTCGCGATTGAAACGCGGCACGCCATGACTGTCCAGTGCGAGCGATGTGTTTTCAAGGCCGAGGTCCGCAACGTTCGGCCGTCGCCCGGCCGCCGCCAGAACGTACTCGTAGCTGCGTTCAAAGTAACTGCCGTCGGCGCGCGCAAAGCGGATCTGCACGCCGCCCTCAACTGCCGTCGCGGCCTCGAGCATACCTTGCGGCTCGAAGTGGAACGCGTGCGCAAATGTCGAGCGCGCCTCCTCCACGATCAACGGGTCCGTCAGCGGTCCCACGCTGCCGCGGGCGCCAAACACGCTCACCTCCACGCCAAGGCGGGCGAGCGCCTGACCGAGTTCCAACCCGATCGCGCCCGGGCCAACCACCGCCACGCTGCGCGGCAGCGTCTGCCAGGCAAATACGTCGTCGTTCACGATGACGCGCTCGCCCACGCCACGAAGCACGTCGGGAATGACGGGAGTGGAGCCGGTCGCGATCACCACGCTCGCCGCCTCCACGAGCGTATCGCCGCCGACCTGCAGCAGCCGGTCGTCGATGAAGCGCACATGGCCGACCAGCCGGTCCGCTTCCGGCAGCGCGTGGACGCCGTCCACGACGAATCCGACGAATCGGTCGCGCTCGCTGCGCACCCGATCCATGACCGCCTTGCCGTCTACCCGCACCCCCTCGACACGAACGCCGAATGCGCCGGCGTGGCTCGCGGCATGCGCGGCTTCCGCCGCCGCGATCAGCAGCTTCGACGGCATGCACCCCACTCGCGCACACGTCGTGCCGTATTCACCGCCTTCGATGATTACGGCCGTGCGGCCTTCGGCTTTCGCGCTGCGGTAAGCCGACAGCCCGGCCGTCCCTGCGCCGATAACGGCGACGTCTGTACGAATGGTGCGCATGGCAATCTCTCCTGTCGAGGACTGGGTGCTGGAGCTACGGGTTACTTGACTGCCGGAAAGTCGAGCGTCGTGTCATTCACGCGATTTACGAGATTCGTGAATGTAATCGACGCGATGGCGAGGTTGATTTCGATGATCTGGCGGTCGGTGTAACCAACCGCCCGCACCGCATCGACAGCCGCCTCCGGCACCGTGCCACGCGTGCCGACCAACGTACTTACATACGTCACCAGCGCGTCGCGCTTCTCGTCGCCAGTTGCAACGCCAGCACGCACCTGCTTCATGTCATCGCTCGACAGTCCGGCCAGCTTGCCCATCAACGTATGAGCGGCGACACAGTAGTCACAGCCCACGTGTTCGCTGACAGCCAGCTTGATGACTTCGACGTCTGCCTTGCCGAGCGTGCTGGCAGCCACTGCGGCGTCGAACGCGAGCGCCGCGCTGAGCGCTTCGGGGCTGTGCGTGCCGACGGTAGCGTACGCATTGGGCACCTTGCCGACAGCCTTCTTGATCTTCGCGAACACTTCAGCGGCCGCGCCAGTTGCTTCTTCAGGGTGAATGGTGGTCAGACGGGACATGATTGACTCCTTCCTTCAGATTGGTGGGTTGAACTGCCTAGCCATGTCCTATGGCATGGGAGTCAGTGTAGGGATGCACGGCGAGTTCTTTAATGCCATAATTCCGCAACTTCATGCTCAAACGTCTCATATGGAACTGCTGGACCGACTGCTCTCGCTGATGCCGGTCACTGGACGGCTGGATGTGCGATGCCACTTCGGCTCGCCGTGGCGCATCGACCACCCGGAGTCGAATGACTGGGAATTTCCGTATCACGTGCTGTTGCGCGGCGAGGCCGTGGTGGAAAGCGACGCTGGAGGCAGAAGCGAACCGGCACTTCGCATGAAAGCCGGCGATATCGTGCTGTTTCCTTCCGGCAGCGCACACAGCTTGCGCGACGGCAGCGGCAATCCGCCCCGCCCGGCGCGCGAGCAGCACAAGGACGGCTTGACCATTGTCACGAACGGCAGCGCACGGGGTGGCGCCGATGTACTGTGCGGCCGCTTCGTGCTCCCGGCGGTGCCGCAGCAGTTGATGCGCGACCATCTGCCGGGGCGTTTGCTGGTGAGCAGCGTGAGCGAGGGCGACGGGCAGGCGCGCGACGCCGCGTTTGCAGCAACCAGGCTTGCCCGAGTCATTGAATTGATGCGCGAGGAGGCGTTTGAGCAACGCCCGGGCAGCGCGACGGTCGTGAACCAGTTGTCGGGGGCCCTGTTTGCGTTGACCCTGCGTTGCGCCTCCGATACTGACCAGGCGCCGCGCGGCCTGCTGGCGCTCGCGCAGCGACAGCGGCTGCAGCCAGCTCTCGCGGCCATGTTCGACGAACCCGGGAAGCCGTGGACGCTTCCTCAACTGGCTGAACTCTGTCACATGTCGCGTGCCACGTTTGCACGCCACTTCGAAGAAGCGATCAGCCGTTCAGCCAGCGACGTGCTCACCGAAATTCGCATGGCGCTCGCCGGGCGCAAACTGGCGCAAACAGGGATGTCTGTCGCGGAGATCGGCGAAGCGGTGGGATATCAATCGGATGCCGCGTTTCAGCGCGTGTTCAAACGGCAGGTAGGCATGACGCCGGCAAAGTGGCGCGCCCGTTCCTCAAGAACTGGCGAGCAGGAAAAAAGTCGAGACTGAGAAAGCTTGGCGAACCATCTCGAGAGCGAAGCGGACATTCGACGTGGCGAACGCCAGCGGGTTTCCACAAGCGCATGCTTCATTACTGCCCCCCGCCGCGCAAGGTTATCACCGACCAGCTGCGCAGTTATCCGGCCGCGAAGTCCAGGATCCCCGAACTTGCAAACGTCAAACATGTGTTTTTTAAGGCTGCAACCCGCGTGAACAATCGGGCCGAGAATAGCCATCAACCTAAGCGTGAACGTGAGCGGCGCTTGCGCGGTTTCGAGACCCAAAGCGCACCCAGGTGTTTCTCTCGTGCTTCGGACCAATCCGGCAGCACTTCGCGCTCAAGCGACACTTGCTGCGTGCTTCTCTCTACCGCAATCAACTCGCCCGGCGTTTCGACGCACGGCATCGATTCATCGAATTCGCCCAGAATCCGTCAGCCGTCTGAGCAACTACTCGTCCTCTGTAGATTTGCGCCGTCGATCAGCCAACGTGACAATTCCGCGGCCGCCCCTTTGATTGAGTCGGTTTCGAGACCGTGAGGGGGTTCCATGTTTAGTTCGATTGACACCAATCACGCGTCTAAAAATTCACTACTGTGAAAGGGGGGTACCGAGGCGCTTACTTTCCCCCGGCCTCACTGTGCACATCTCTGTCATTGACGGTCGTGTTGCACCGATTAGGCTGAGATAGTAGCGGCGACTAAATATAAAAAAGCGGCAACCGTGCACAACGGTTGCCGCTTTTTTTTCGCGCCGCCTGATAGAACTAGCGCGCCGCGTGCGTCGACTTACGCAGCTTTGCCACGTCTTCCGCCGTCACCGCCGGCGCGCCGTTGTTCCAACCCGCCCGCACGAAGGTCAACACATCCGCGATCTGCTGGTCGTTGAGCACCGGTGCGTATTTCGGCATCGGATACGGCGCGGGAATGCCGCCGATCACCAGGTCCTCCGTGCCGTTCAGCGTCACGTTGATCAGCGACGACGGATCCTTTTCCAGCACGTTCGGATTGCCGGACAACGGCGCCAGCATCGGCGCGAAGCCGCGTCCGTCGACGCCGTGGCAGTGCATGCAGTACGCCGTGTAGACACGCGCGCCTTCATTGTTCGCCGGACGGTTCAGCGACACTTTGGTCGCCTGCGGGTCGTACGTATAAGGCGGCGCGCCGGTGCCGCCCGCCGACGGCAGCGACTTCAGATACGTCGTCATCGCGGCGATGTCGGTGTCGTTCATGTTCTGCGTGCTGTTGTTGATCACGCTGGTCATCGAACCGAACGCCGATGCATGGCGATTCGCGCCGGTCTTCAGGAACGCCTGCAGATCCTGATCGTTCCAGCGGCCCAGACCGACGTTGTGCTCGCCGGTCAGGTTCGCCGCGAACCAGCCGTCGAGCAGTCCGCCGGTCAGGAACGCGCTGCCGCTTTCATCGAGCGCCTTCTCCTGGAACGCGATGCCGCGCGGCGTGTGACACGAGCCGCAGTGCCCGAGCCCCTGAATCAGATACGCGCCGCGATTCCATGCCACGTCTTTGCCCGACTTGTCCTGATAGACGCCTTTCTCCAGGAACACCATGTTCCAGAACTTCAGCGGCCAGCGCATGTTCAATGGCCACTTGATGTCCGGCTCGCGGTTCGCCTGCTGCACGGGCGCCACGCCGCTCATGAAATACGCGTACAGCGCTTTCATGTCGTCGTCGTTGACCTTCGCGTACGACGGGTACGGCATCGCCGGATAGAGATTGTGGCCGTCTTTCGCGACGCCTTCGCGCATGGCCCGCGCGAAGTCCTCCTCCGTGTAACCGCCAATGCCGGTTTGCGGATCGGGCGTGATGTTGGTGGTGTAGATCTGGCCCATCGGCGTGGTCATCGGCAGGCCGCCCGCAAACGGCTTGCCTTTCGGCGCCGTATGACAGGCGACGCAATCGCCGACCTTCGCCAGATAGGCGCCACGTTGCACGAGCGCAGGATCGGCGGATTGCGCGGCCGCCTGCGCCGGAGTCTGCGCGAACAACGGCAGCGTCACGCTCAACGCGACGGCAAAACCCTTCAGTGTGTTTTTCATATCGGGCTCCGGTCAGGCGGTTTGCAACTGGCTGCCGACGGGCAACTGCCGCAGCCGTTTGCCGGTGGCCGCGAAAATCGCGTTGGTCAGCGCGGGCGCGAGCGCCGCCGTGCCGGGTTCGCCGATGCCGCCGGGCGCCTCGCCGCTCTTCACGATATGCACCTCGATAGGCGGCGTCTGATCGATCCGCAACATCCGGTAATCGGTGAAGTTGTTCTGCTCGACGCGGCCGTCCTTGATCGTGATCTCGCTATAGAGCGCCGCCGTGATACCGAAGATGATGCCGCCCTGCACCTGCGCCTCCACCGTGTTCGGATTGACCACCATGCCGCAATCGACCGCGCACACCACACGCTTGACCGCCACCTCGCCCTGATCCACCGCGACATCCACGACGATCCCGAAGAAGCTGCCGAACGCATGCATGACGGACACGCCGCGCCCCTGCCCCTTCGGCACCGCGCTGCCCCAGTTCGCCGCCTGCGTGGCGACGTTGAGCACGTTCAACGCGCGCGGCGTCTTGCCGAGCAGATCCTGACGGTATTTGACCGGATCGACTTTGGCCTGCGCCGCGAGTTCATCGATAAAGCTCTCCACCACGAAAGTGCCGCGCGTCGGTCCCACGCCGCGCCAGAATGCGGTGGGAACCGCGTGCGGCTCCTGACGAACGTAGTCGACCAGTTGATTCGGCAAGTCGTACGGCAGGTCCGAAGCGACTTCGACCGCATCCGGATCGAGCCCGTTCTTGAACGCGGGCGGCGCGAAACGCGCCATCACCGAAGAACCGACGATGCGGTGCTGCCACGCAACCGGCTTGCCGTTCGCGTCGAGGCCCGCGGAAATCTTGTCGTAGTAGTACGGCCGGTACATGTCGTGCTGAATGTCTTCTTCGCGTGTCCAGACCACCTTCACCGGCGTCGATACCTGTTTGCCGACCTTGACCGCCTGCGTGACCATGTCGAATTCGAGCCGCCGCCCGAAGCCGCCGCCGATCAGGTGGTTGTGCACGACGATCTTGTCGGCGGGCAAACCCGTGACCGCCACGGCGGCGTCCACGACCCGCGTCGGCACTTGCGAGCCGAGCCAGACATCGCAGCCGTCGGGGCGCACATGCACCGTGCAGTTGATCGGCTCCATGGTGGCGTGCGCGAGGAACGGCTGCTGATAGACGGCGTCCACGCGCGTCTTGGCATTGTTGAATGCACTGCCGACGTCGCCGTCTTTACGCGCCACCGCGCCGTTGCGCTGCGACGCGTTCGCGAGATCGTCGACGATCTGTTTCATCGAAACGTTCGCGCCCGCGCCTTCGTTCCATTTGATCACGAGCGCCTGCACGCCGCGCTTCGCGGCCCAGGTGTGATCGCCGATCACGGCGACCGCGTTGTCGATCTTGATGACCTGACGCACACCGGGGATCTTTTTCGCGTGGGTGTCGTCGACGCTCGCGAGCGTGCCGCCGAACACCGGACAATTGGCAATCGCCGCATAGACCATGTCGGGCACGCGCACGTCGAGCCCGAACTGCGCGGTACCGTCCACTTTCTCCGGCGAGTCGAGGCGCTTCGCCGGCGTGCCGATCAGCTTGAAGTCCTTCGGGTCTTTGAGCTTGACGTTCTGCGGCGCCGGCAGACCGGCGGCCGCGGTGACCAGCTCGCCATAGCCGATGCTGCGCTTGCTGGCCTCATGAATCACCTGCCCGGCCTGCGCATGGCAGCTCGCCGGATCGACTTGCCATTGC
Source organism: Paraburkholderia sp. BGA-UO-ETr-F21 (assembly GCF_059567925.1). Taxonomy (NCBI): domain Bacteria; kingdom Pseudomonadati; phylum Pseudomonadota; class Betaproteobacteria; order Burkholderiales; family Burkholderiaceae; genus Paraburkholderia; species Paraburkholderia sp. BGA-UO-ETr-F21. Next base: position 364,379 of record NZ_JCAQOY010000007.1, read on the forward strand.
TGCGCGGCCGCGCTGATCAGAACCGTGCGCGCGGCGGCGCCGGCTTTACGCATCGGCTCCCACGCATAGCGGATCGAGGTCGAACCGCCCGTGAGCTGGCCGCCGAGCAGCGGGTCCATGAAGAGCTTTTCGTTCGGCGGCGCGTGGTCGACGGTGATCGAGTCGAGCGGCACTTCGAGCTCTTCGGCAATCAGCATCGGAATCGACGTATAGACGCCCTGGCCCATCTCGACCTTCGGAATCACGAGCGTGACCTTGCCCGCAGTATCGATCTGGATGAACGCGTTCGGCGCGAACACACCGCTTTGCGGCGTTTCGACACCGTCGCCGCCAATCACCGATTTGCCGGCCTTCTGATCCTGGCTGGCGGCCGGCATGCTGAAGCCGAGCAGCAGGCCGCCACCGGCCGCCGCCCCCACCGTCACGCCGAACTTCAGAAAGGTGCGGCGGGACAATCCACCCGCGGCCCGCGCGCCGCCTTTCGAAGACGCGCCGCCGTTCTGTGCATCGAGCAATCCCTGGGACATGTCAGGCCCCCTTCGCGGCTTGCTTGATCGCCGCGCGGATGCGGTTGTATGTGCCGCAGCGGCAGATATTGCCGGCCATGGCCGCGTCGATGTCCGCGTCGGTAGGATTGGGGTTGCTCGCGAGCAGCGAAGCCGCCGACATCACCTGCCCGGACTGGCAGTAGCCGCATTGCACCACGTCCAGTTGACGCCATGCCTGCTGCACTTTCTGACCCGCCGGCGTGTTGCCTACCGCTTCGATCGTGGTGATCTTGCGGTCGCCGACGGCCGCTGCCGGCAACACGCACGAGCGCACCGCCACGCCGTCGAGATGCACGGTGCAGGCGCCGCATTGCGCGATGCCGCAACCGAACTTCGTGCCGGTCAGGCCGACCAGATCGCGCAAGACCCACAGTAGCGGCATGTCGGGTGGCGCGTCGACGGTATGCGTCTGGCCGTTGATATTGAGCGTTGTCATTGAGCGGCTCCGGGTGGGGTTGTTGTTTTGTGAGTCTGTTTAGACCAAGACGTTAAATCAAAGGGCAGGATTGTTGCGTTTGTTCGAAAAGATGCAATAACACTAAAATTCCCGCAGTCGCGCGCCAGTCGGCCGGTTTGGCCACATCCGCGGCATGCTGGAAACATCTGGCAGAGTGTAATCGGTGAGAGAGAGCTCCGTCGCTTCAATGGCCGCTATTGCCGCGGGCCTCGGGGCCCTGCGTCGAAGAGGAACGCTTCGAACATGAAGCAATGCACCGAGAAACAATCCGTGACGATGAATACAGAGGCATCGCACGGGTGTAGTCGCGTCCTGAATCGATGGCTTCATGATCGAAGCGAGCTACGACAAGTTCCCAGTTTCGCCTTCGCCGCAACGGACGCTCGCGAAATGGTAAGGCTAGCGGTAGCCAGCGCGAGAAAAAGCAGCGAACTGGCGATCACTCCAGTGAAACCAAGCGCCGGATAGATCCATGCTGCGACAGCCGAACCGAGGGCAATCCCACAGAACACAAACGACGCGGTCAATGCCAACGATACGCCACGTAAGTGCGGCACGAGTTCCACGATGCGTCTTTGCTGCGAAGGCCACAGCAGATCGGTCGCGAACGCCCACGCCGTCAGCGCGACGAACAGCCATTGCACGCTCGGCGATGCAAACCAGAGAAAGACGAGGTCCGCCGCAAGCAGCGCGAGGCCGGCTAGCAGCATCGTTTCCGAGCCATAGCGCCGTGCTGCGCGGGTCACGAACAGATTGCCCCCGACGCCTGCCACGCCCAGCACAACAAGCGATGTCGACACCGTTCCAGGCCCCGCATGAAAGACGTCACGGATGATGGGCGCAATGAACGAATACGTCGAATAAACGCCTGCCGCAATGAAGAACACTACGAGGAACGCGGTGAGGGTGTCGACGCGCGTCAAAAGCGAGACGACCGTCGCGAGCCTGACGTGCTCGCCTTCGCTGGAGTCGGGTACCACCCACGCGATGAGTGCTGCGGTCGCCGCGCCCACCACTCCGACCGCCAGGAACAGCGCTCGCGCACCCCATGCGTGAGCGACCCACGCGGACAGCGGCATGCCAACAAGCCCTGCGACGCTCAGTCCGAGCAGGACGACAGCGATCGCACTGCCTTGGTGCTCTCGCTCAACCAGGCTCGAACCCAACGCGCCGAGCACGGGGCCGATAAAACCCGCGCCGAGCCCCATGAGCACGCGCGAAAGCAGGAGCACGCGATAGTCCGGCGCGGCGGCGAACAACAACGCCGAAGCGCTGAAGAGTGCCAAGCCGATCAACACTTGGCGACGCCGGCGCAAGTGTCCGAAGCCCACTTGCAGCAGCGGCGCGGCAAAAGCGAACGTGACGCCGAACACCGAAATCAAATAGGCACTTTGCGAATCGGCGAGCCCCCATTGACGCGAGATCGAATCGAGACTCCCGACGACGGACAGAGCACCCGTTGCTTGCACAAAATACGCAAGGCTGAGCGCCCGGAGCGCGCGCGTGGTCGGCGCGGAAAATGATGTGGTCATGAGTGTTCCAAGATTGAGGCGCACGGCATCAAACGCCGAGCGGGTACCGGACGACATTCGCCGCGACGAAGAGCACGACCGCAGCAACGATCAGCCAGTCCGGCGTTTGACGCAACGGACGCGCTCAGCGGTTCAGCACCGGCGTAGAGCTGCCTGCGTTCGCGACGCCGGTGTGTGGACTCGAAACCGCATCCTTCATCGTGGCGACGATCTTCTCGCCGCTCAGCTGCGTCGTGGCTCGCCAACAGGAAGAGGCCGATAACGAGCGCACGCTTGACCGCGCGCAACTCGTCGAGCGTCGACATTGCGCGGTTCGCTGTGATGTTCGGCTCATCGCAACCCTGATTTCGAGGGCGCGCGAGCGTCAGGCGACGGGGATCGGGTTGTCCCGCAGCGAAAGATTGAACTGGTCGACGAACGCGTGCTCGTTCGGTCCAGCGTTGTCGCGCAGCGGCTGCGCGACGCTGACGACCACCTCTGTCGTCGCCGTGGCGAGCTTGTCCATTGTCTCAGCGATGAACGCAGCCAACGGCATCGCTCGCGGGTCGCCGCTCTTGTGGACAAGATCCGTATCGACCCACGGCGGCGCGATTTCGAGTACCCGCACGCTGGTGTCACGCAGCATGAAACGCTGCGACATTGAGTACGAATGCAGCGCGGCCTTCGTCGCCGAGTAGAGCGCAGTGGTAGCGAGCGGCACGTAGGCCAGCACGGAACTGTTGTTGATGATGTACGACTCCGGCTGTTGCTTCAGATGCTCGACAAGTGCCGCGCTCAGCCGAACAGGTCCGAGCAGGTTCGTGTTGATCAGATGAACAGCTTGCGCGTCGTCGAGTACGCCGCCAGCATCGTCGAACGGCATGATGCCCGCGTTGTTGATGACAACGTTGAGCTTCGGATATTTCGCGATGAGCTGTTGCGCGACCTGCTGGATCTGTGCGCCATCGGCGATATCGAGCTCAATTGTGTCGATGCCCGGATTCGCACTTGCAACCTCGTCCAGCAACGCCTTGCGGCGCCCAGCGACGATGACCTTGTTCCCGCGGCTGTGAAAAGCTTCGGCGAGCGAACGGCCAATGCCCGAGGTTCCGCCCGTGATAAAGACTGTGTTGTTTGTGAGTTTCATTATTACTGCTCCTTTGACGATGAAATGCGAATGGTGCTTAGCGCGATGCCGCATAACGCGGCGCCGGTGTGTTGGTCGACAACAGGTTTGACATCGCCCGCCGGGCGTCTGCAAAGTCCTCCCACCTGGCCACGTCTTGCAGTGACGGGATCGTCACGAGTTCGCTGCGATCAAACCCGACCAGTGCGGCATCGACCATGTTCCCGGCGGACATCACGATCGACTTGTCGAGGCTTTCGAGCGGAAGGCCGCCTGTCTGCCAGAAATCGGTGGCCGTTGCGCCAGGCAATACGGCCTGCACCTGTATGCCCTTACCGGCCAGTTCATGATGCAGCGACTGGGTGAAGGCGAGCACGAATGCCTTGCTACCGCCATACACGCCGTTGAGCATTTCCGGTGCGAGCGCCACGATCGACGAGATGTTGATGACGGCGCCCTTGCCACGGGAAAGAAAGCCCGGCACAGCAGCGTAGGTGAGGCGCATCAAGGCCGTCACGTTAAGGTCGATCATGCGTGACATCGCGTCGACGTCGCTATCTACGAGCGGAGTGTGCGTGCCGATGCCTGCGTTGTTAACCAGCAGAGTGATGCTCGCGTCCTGCCGCAGCTTGGCTTCGACACTCGTCAGTGCAACTCCGTCGCCGAGGTCAGCGTCGAGAATCTCGACGTTTCGCCGGGTGTCGGTCGTGATGCTGCTGGCAAGCGTCATGAGCCGTTCACGGTTGCGTGCAACGAGCAAGAGGTCGTAGCCCCGACGCGCGAGACGGTCGGCATACACCGCGCCGATTCCCGACGAGGCGCCCGTGATCAACGCCGTACCCAGATGTGTTTGCGTCATGCTTTCGCTCCTGTTCAGAAGATGGTATGCGCGAATTGTGGAGCAAACAGCATGCGGTGCAAACGACGTAGAAGGTAGTGTTTTAGGACATTCTCTTTGAACCCGCAACGGATATGCTTCGCGCTGGATATCTGCTGAGCGCTGGATATCTGCTGAACGATGTTCTCACCGGTTCGCATCCTGCGTCTAAAGCCATACCGAGGTATAGGTTTCATGATCCGTTTAGGCACTCCTATACCAACTGCAAGACAGTTCCACACGATATAGCGCTCCTGAACATTTCCCCAGCGTGACCCACCCTCGCGCAAGAGTGCATATTTCAGAGCGAAAAACTAACGACCGCGAGCGGCGCGCCCGTGCCAGCCAATCAGAATTCGATGACAGCGGGCAGTCGCAGCCCCGTCGTATTGCAAGACGTCTGGCTCATGGAGAAGCTCGCTCGCTTCGACCGCGACGTGATTCTGGAGCGTCGCGTTCACGCGAAGGGGCCATGCGCCTTCGGCACGCTGAAAGTTACATATGACGTTTCGCGTTACACGAAGGCGAAAGTGTTCACCCAGATCGGTAAGGACACGCCGCTTTTCATGCGCTTTTCGACGCCAACGCGCGGATGGTATCAATCGTCTCGCTATCGGTGACCCAGCGATGTTGCCCAGTCCGGTTCGTCGGAGTTCGAGTTCAATGTGTTGGCCTCGCTGCCTGTGAAGAAGCGCTCGGATGATGTGGTCCGGCTTCGTAACCAATCTCCTTGAGAACAGTACGCAAGATACGTCTTTTGATTTCGAAGGTACTGGCCGGGTGATTCCAAAGCCGGGACAGGTCCATTCCGAAGCTTATGAGTTCGTCGCGAGCGGCGTTCCTGAGTGAATCTACCGGCTGTTCGCGCAGCGGGTCGAGTTCGCCGGTGCGCTGGGCTTGAGTTGCTACCGCATCGTTCCAGAGGGGCTCCGGCTCGGCGGCAAACAACGGTTTTCGTGGTTATCGGGATCGATGGCGTCCAACGAGTCGCGAATGGTGTTCTGGGTGGGGTGCACATCGAACAGCTGCGCCAATTCGGCTTGCGTCCGCTCACCCTCGACCGCCCCCATCGCCACATTCGCTCTGAACGCGGCCGGATGTGTCCGCCGGGCTCTCTTCGCCATCTGCCTGGTCCCTTTGTCGACCTTATCGCCGGCTCAGCCCAGAACGTTCCTCTAATCCGGCTGTCCGAATTTGCGCGGCCCCTCTAGTTTTATATACCACCTCGATTTTGCTTCGCGCTACCCGGCAGCATTCGCTTGAAAGAACCGGACGCCCGACGCGTTAATTCCTGCTCTCCTCGGAGATTTCGACCACGCGTTGACTATGCCCGGCAGCTACACTCCGCGTTCCATGCAGGAAGCTGCGTGCGAAAGAAGCAGCCTTAGAGATTGTCGCTTCGAAGAGGGCGGGTACTTCGTTCCGTGATGCAAATGACCGGCGAAGACAGAGGGCACCGCAATCCCCGACGCCTAGCCACGGATCCGACCGTTTCACCGAGGCCGATCCCCTTTCTTCCCGGTTATACCGAGTTTGCACGAGTCACTCGGCAACTCGTCTTTGATCCGGCGATCTGGCTCCAGATAGGGATCTCAAAGTGGATGGCGGCAGGTCGTAACGCGCCAGGTCGCCCCCCTCGTCGCACATGCCAAAAGTCCCAAGAGTTGCTCATTACCCGGTCACCCGTTCTAACGAAAAGACCCTGCTGCAGGGTTTTCCATGCCTTGCGCCAACAAATGGCGGAGTTCTATACTCGCAACCGTCAGGCTCCTTACGAATTGAGAAGGAGGCCGTGACTACCTAAACGGGAGATAACCGGCGCCGCCGGATTCACGAGGGCGCAGGTGGGAAGGAGCGAATGTGATGAGCAATATGGAAGGCACTGCGCTGCGAAACGAGCAGTCGACAGCGCGTCCCGTTGGACTGAGCGATGACTGGATTCTCGCGGACACGCAAGCATTTTCGCCGCTCACTGCTCGCGAGCGCACCGTTTGTTTGGGCATCCTGACAGGCTATACGTCAGAGGCAATCGCGCTTAATTTGGGGATTTCGATCAACAGCGTGCTGACCTATCGGAAGCGCATTTACGAAAAGCTGCGTATCACGTCTCAGAACGAGCTATTCATGCTCACGTTCCGACACTTGATAACGCGAAGAAGCGTCGAAGTGCCATCGGGGAGTGCCTAAGCGGGCCAAGTGCGACACGCTGAGTCGCGGGCCGTGTGAGAAGCGTAACAACTGTCGCGAGTGCAATGACTCTGGCGGCGGTCACCCGGCTTACCGCACAGTTTCGCTAGTCGCTTCCGCGCGATCAGCCAGATGATTGAGCAAATCTGTCAACGTCGTGAGTTCACTGCCATCAATGCTTCCAAAAGCGTGAGACAGTCGCTGGCAATGATCGTCCATGATTCGCTTCAGACGTGCGCGTCCCTTCTTGCTAAGCCGGGCACGCAGATTACGCCGGTCGACAGAATCCTCCACACGCTCGACGAAGTCGTCTTTTACGAGACCATCAATGAGCCCGGAGACAGTGGCACGTGTCACCGATAATTGGCTGCCAAGTCGCGAAAAACTTACTGCTTCGTCGCCCGCCGCCCAGATCAACATCAACACGCCCATCTTGGCCGGCGTCAAGCCAGTGTCCGCGAGCCAAGCGGCGAACGCGTTGTCCATGCGTTGCGCCGTCCGACGCAATGCATAAATAGCATCGAAAATCACCACAGGCAAATCCGGATAGTTTTGGTGATAACGCGCCGTCCACGTCGGCGGTAGCGCATATTGCCCGTGCTTGATTAGTGGATCTTTCTTTGCCATGCGATGGAATTGAATCTCGGAACGTGGGTCGGGATCAGAATCAACACAAGCATACTATCTTTTGGATAGGTTCGACGCCGCCTCGGTTCAACACGACAATGATTAATCTTCTTCAGGCTATGAGCGTCTTCGATCGGGTCGCCCATACCGGCAGCTTCGCACAGGCAGCGTCGCAACTTAATCTGTCGACTTCGATCGTGACACGTCACGTGGCCAACCTCGAAGCGCACCTTGGCATCCGACTGCTCCAGCGCACGACCCGCACGGTGGTCCTCACCGAAGCGGGAGCGCAGTATGCCGTGGGATGTCGTTCCGTACTCGCCGAAATTGAAGACATCGAATCTTGCGCGACAATGACATCTCGAGAAGTAGCAGGCGACTTGAGAGTGGTAGCGTCGGGAAGCTTCTCGCTGTTTCAGCTTGCGCCGTTTTTTGCCGCGTACCAGACGCAATACCCGCGAGTCGGTCTGAACGTAACTCTGACCGAACAGCACGTTGACATGCTGGACGCCGGCTTCGATGTGGGAATCGTCGTTGACCGCATGGTCAGCTCCTCGTCGCTGGTCGCCAGGCGATTGGTTCGTGCGGCCAGAATTCCTGTCGCATCACCGCGCTATCTTGCAGACGCCGGTTCGCCGATTGTGCCAGCCGACCTTGTCCGGCATCGTCTCCTTTGTCCGCCCCAAGAGACGGGACTGCAGCATTGGACCTTCGCCAACGACACCGAAGAACGGGTGCCGTTCAATCCCTCTTTTACTGTCAACAATGCAATGATGCTCAAACAGGCGGCGCTCGCCGGGATGGGCGTGGCCGTTCTGCCGGTAAGTCTTGTCGCTGACGACCTGATGGCGGGCAACCTGATCCGCCTGCTACCAACATATCGCGTTGCTAATGGAGACGTCGAAATCGCTCTCGTCTACCCAAGTCGGCAGTTTGTCCCACAGAAAGTACGAAGTTTCATTGATCTCGCCGTGACTTACTTCGCCTGACGCCAGCAGCGAATCGCCAGGCTATTGCTGCGTCCGGCGGGCCAGCGTTTGCGGCGCGGTAAGAGAGCGCACGTCCGCGCCGCGCGCATGCGCCAACTGCGCGGACGGGTAGTTCGAATCGTTCATTGGCAACACGCCGGCCTTTTCCGCCGAAAGTAATTCCGCCTGGACCTCTGCACGGCTTAGCCCATTTTCCCGTATGACTGTCGCAGCGACCGGCTCTGAACCGGAACTGGTTTGTGCAAGGACCGTACCGCTGCATGAAAGCAGCCCGAGCCAGACGGCAATGTTTCTTTTCATGACAGATTTACTCAAGCCCTTACCGAATTGATTTCTTCCAAGTATAGGGCTTTGAGTTCAGCAAGTGGCCCCGTCTTTTGCAATGCATTGCGAACATTGTGGCAATAATCGCCTCCTCCCCGAAATTCGCATCTCCGCCGGCTGGCGGTTGGCATGCCGCGATACCGGCAATGGACGCGGGATGAGCACCCAGGTTCGACGAGATACAAGTCCCGGACAAAATCAATTCGAGGCCTGCGCCGCGTATAAATTTGCCTCTCGGGTCTTACTGGATCAGGGTTTTCCAGCGATTGCAACCACTATCGTGGTGACTATACTTAAATCGTTAGGCCCCATACCAATATCGCTCGCGCCCTGCACTTCGCGAGTTCGTATTCGCGAGAAGCTTCGTGATGCCCGGATACCCGGACCTTAACCGCCCCCCTGGAATGGACGATGAATGCTCCAAAGCCAATGCCTCTGGCACTGCTGCTGACGACAACTGGTACCCACAGCGCCGGATGGCGTCATCCGGGCGTCCAGACTGACGCTGCGACCGACTTCAGCTATTTCAGGAGGATTGCGGAAAACGCGGAGCGGTCCCGCTACGACCTTCTGTTTATCGCAGATTCGCTCTATATGAGTCATGGCGAGCGCGGGGGAGCACGCCGATACCCGCGCCATCCTCATCTGGAATTCGAACCGCTGACCTTGCTCTCCGCACTGTCGGTCGTTATGCGAAATATCGGTTTGGCCGCCACGCTTTCGACAACCTATTCGGCGCCGTACACCACCGCCAGAACGTTTGCGTCGTTGGACCACCTGAGCGGCGGACGCGCTGGTTGGAATGTTGTTACGTCACAGTCGGATCTCGAGGCACGCAACTACGGACTGGACATTCACGCACAGCATGCGGACCGCTATGCCCGCGCCGCAGAATATGTCGATGTTGTAAGGCGTCTTTGGGATAGCTGGGAAGAAAGTGCTTTAATCGGCGACAAGGAAACGGGCGTTGCAGTGGACACCAGAAAGCTTCACACGTTAAACCACAGGGGCAAGTACTACGCCGTGCAAGGGCCACTCAATGCGCCGCGCCCACCTCAAGGACATCCCGTGATTATCCAGGCAGGATCGTCGGGCCCAGGACAGGACCTTGCAGCCGCCAGCGCCGACATCGTGTTTACCGCACAGGCGAATAAAAGCAATGCACAGCAGTTTTACAGATCGTTGAAAGGTCGTCTTGCGGCACGCGGACGTTCCCCGGACTCGCTGATTGTCATGCCGGGGGTCTACGCGGTAGTGGGTGAATCCGAAAAAGAAGCGCAGGAAAAATTTGCGGAACTGCAGTCACTCGTTCATCCTGAAGTGGGGCTTGAACTACTGGCGAAGCTGCTCGGGAAGGCAGATTTTGACAGCATTGATATCGACCAGCCGCTCCCTCCGATCGCCGACGTTAATACGTCCAAGAGTCGACTGGATATGATCCGCGCGATGGGACTCGACGAGAAGGTAACCGTTCGCGAAATCTATACGCGTCTTGCACCGGGGCGGGGCCACTACACGTTGGTTGGCTCCGCGCAACGGGTGGCCGAGACCCTGATGGACTGGCATCGTGACGATGCTGCTGATGGATTCATGCTGATACCGGGCGTCATGCCCCAGGCTCAAGACGATTTCGACCGCCTCGTCCTACCAATCCTTCGAGAACGCGGTGTCGCCCGACGCGAGTATCAGGGCACAACCCTGCGCGAGAACCTTGACCTCCCGAAACCCACCAATAGCTTCGTCGGCACCCCCGCCCAATGATACGGGGTCCTGGGAGACGGCGTACGTCGATGAACTCGCTTTGCTCACAGGACGCCCTTCGCATGCCACAGTCACCGATGGATACCCACCATGCAGCCAGCAATTGAAGACGAATTTCGCGACGCCATGAGGCGTCTCGCTGCCTCCGTGAATATTGTGACGTGTTATAGCCGTGGCCTGCGGTACGGCATGACAGCAACTGCGGTCACGTCGCTCTGTGCTGATCCACCAGCGTTGCTGGTGTGCGTGAATCGCACCAACATCTTTCATGCGGCGTTACGTAATGCGTCGAGCTTTTGCGTGAACATTCTGGGTACACAGCACCGGGACGTCTCGGCTGCGTTTGGCCGCAAGACCGTCCATCCAACCGAAAAATTTGCTGTCGGCAGGTGGGCAACCAACCCAACCGGACTACCTTACCTTACCGATTCGCAATCAAACTTATTTTGCACAGTCGCATCGGTCTTTTCGTACGGCACGCATGACATCTTCATCGGTACCTGTGACAGCATCGTCAACGCCGATGCGAGCGCGCCGGTCGCGCCGCTTCTCTATGCAAATGGACGTTACGCATCGGTTGCAGAGTTACCTTCGTGATAAACAAGAAAGCATTCGCCGCGCTAAGCCGCGAATGCCTCGAGCATGGTTCTGGAGTTATGCCCCGTGCAGCAGATACTTACAATCAGGACGATTTTTGAGATTCGTGGTCAGTACCGAGCCAATATGCGTCAGAAGAAACGCCTTCTCCGGGCGCATGCGTCTCCCGCGTATAAAACCGGATCCGTCGTTTGTCAGGATCTTCGACAATCAGCAACCATCCGACGATCCCCGTCAGCACGGGTGAATGCGGCACAGAAACGTCGGCAAAGTGCTGACGCCACGCTTCGAGTTCATCGCGTGTATCGACAGTCAGTGTGAGATGGTCCTGCCCCGCTTCGGCCGCCGCAGCCGTCGGCGACAACCTGATTTCGAGGTGGGTGCCGAGACCCTCGATTGCCAGAATGTACGCGAACAATTCCCCGTCGGGACGGCGATGGTCGAGTTCCCTCAGACGCTGCGCGCCGAGCGCGACCTCGTAAAATCGCAGGCTGCTTTCGAGATCGGAGACCGAAAATTTAAGGTGATGAATACCATCAATGGACGGACGCGTCATGGGAATTCCTTTTGGTTGAGGGCTGGATTAACGGCTACCTCGGCGGTGCGATTGGGACTCGCGTCCTTCGTGCCGCGTACCTGCAGTATGAGAAACAGGCCGGCGCTCGCCAGCAGCAGGAACACCGAACCGAGGATCGCGCCTTGATATGAACTTGTACGGTCGTGCACGATGGCGTAGCCAAGACCGCCCGCTGCCATGCCGGCATAGAAGAATGCGCCAAGCCAACCGTAGATAACACCGTAGTGGCGCAATCCGAAACAGGCCGCAATAAAGAACGACAGCAAGTCGAGCTCCGCGCCGATTGAGAAGCCAAGCAGTACCACGCCAAAGATCGCGCCCACGGTTTCGGGTCGGCCGAGCCAAATGGCTGCGCCGAGTGCAGCCAAAGTCAATACGCCCGCCGCAACACGCTTTGGGTGGCCCAAATCTAGCGTTCTTCCGATTACGACGCGACTGATGAGTACGGACCCCGCGAGCACCGAGAGTAACAACGCCGCGCGAGCGGGTGCGATCCCCTTTTCAATCACCAAAGACTGAGCTTGCGAAACGAAGCCGATCGTCGCTGCGCTGACGAAGAAAATCGCTATGCCGAGACACCAGAACGCTGTCGTGCGGGCCGCCTGACCGGCGCTCAGTCCTGTCTGCTCGGCAGCCAGTTCCGACGAATCTGACCGACGATTGCCGATGCAAAGCAGCGCGACGAATACACCTCCAAGAGTAAGCCAGCCCATCAGACGATAGCCGGATCGCCAGCCGCCGAGGGATAGGGTATGAAACAGCACTGCTGGCAGAATCATGCCAGCCGCCGCAATGCCAACCAACGCACAGGCCAGCGCTGCGCCCCGGCCGGCCACGAACCGAGCGGCGATCTGGCGAGTGTAGCTAATCGGTCCCGTCCCTGCACCGAACACATTGAGCAGTAGAATGAGAACGTAGAACTGGATGAGTTCGCCCGTCATGGTTGACAGACCAAGGTAGCAAAGCGCAACCGCCAGCGCAGATGCTGCAGCTATCCGGCGCACTCCATAGCGGTCAAGCAGCATGCCCACCAATGGCAGCACGGCCGCCGTCACCGGCAGCGCAACCAGCGACGCTGTTGACGCCGCTTTGCTCCAGCCGTACTGATGTTCGAGTGCGCGAAAGAAAAGGCTGGAGACCGGTGTATATGCGCCAATGCCGCAACCTAGTCCGATTGCAGCACCGGCAATGTCGCGCCATCCGTCACGCAGTTCGTTCTTGAAAGTAGTCATGGTCACACGATAAGTAACTGCCGCTCTCGATGCGAAGGCGTCGCGCGTCGGTTAGATGGATGGAAGCATTGGCTCGCACCGTTCCGAGGCCTGGATGGCATGCGTTACGCGAGTCGCTGCAACTTGCATGATTCGTCCAGCAAACTGGAACATTAAGCCCGAGTATCCCCCGGCGTCAGAGCGTTTCCAATCACACAATACTGTGACAGGGACGGCGATGCTGATAGTTCGATAGAAGCAACGTGGCCAATTGCACGCGGTTTACGGGAACTGCCTACGCTCCTGTATACCGACCCGGACGGTGGTTAAGCGCAATCACCATATTGAGGGCCACTGCGCCTGCGAGAGATGCCAGCAATACCACAGGCTTCACTAGGAATACGGATGCCAGCACAATGGAAATATCTACGGACATTTGCAGCTTGCCGGCACGAATCCCGTACTGCTCCTGCAGGAACAGTGCGACCACGTTGACCCCTCCCAGACTTGCCTGATGGCGAAAGAGTACGACGAAGCCCGTGCCCATGAGGACGCCCCCTAGTACCGCTGAATAGAAAAGGTTGAGCTTCTCGTACTGGACCAGGTATGGATGGGCCATCGAAAATCCGGAGACGAGCGCGGAAGCGATCAGAGACTTTCGTCTGAATCGCTTGCCCATTCGGCGTAGTGAGAAATAGCAGAACGGAAGATTGATGGTGAAAAAGACCGGCCCGAACGGGAGGCCGCTCAGATAGTGAATCAGAAAGGTCAGCCCCGCTGTGCCTCCGGTGAGCAGCCCCACCCTGCTGTACAGATTGATGCCTGTCGAGACGAGCAGCGCACCCACTATCAGAGCAAACGCGTCCTCGTACAGTCGATGCCGCAAAAGAGAAGCGGGCCGGGTGGAATGCGAGGGTTGAGCTGATGCCATCGTGAGCACGTCGGTGGCGAAAAGCCACGGCTATGGGCTGGACCAGCGATACGCGCGTCGCGGGATGCAAAACGCCTCAGTATCCGGCGATCACGCAAGGAGAATCACTTCATTTTCAACGGGAAACTGTGGTTTTAGAAGAAATCGACTGACTTTTCGTCAACGACCGGGGCAGCTCTTTCCGAAGTGCGCGCACGCTTCTGGTAGCGGTAGTCCCATCCCACATCAAGAACCGACGGGTGTGTGACTGCACTTCTTCAACGCAGGCGCGCTCGAGCCAACAACGCCCTCCCCTCGCTATTGAATCGGTCGTAGCGTCAGCGCGTTCTTCAGCGATTTCACACCAACCACCGCGCTGGCGACCTGTGCAGCAAGATCGCTTTGGGATTGCTCTGGAACCGAGCCTTCCAGCATTACGCAGCCATCGCGTGCACGAACCGTAAGGTTCGCAATATTCAACCCCTTCGTTTTCGCAAGCGCGCGCCGTACATTGCGCTGTAACGTACGGTCCGCTGCTTTGACTGTCTTCGTGCGCATTACTACAGACGACGCAGTCGGGGTCGCGTCGCCAGCGACTTCTGCGTTTGCACTGAAGGACACAAAGACCATCAGTGCTCCGAGGAAAAGCCTGTTCTTACGGATATAGTTCATATTTCTTCCTACCCCAGAAAACGTGTAAGGTTGGCGCAGCGGGACCTCCCGGTGCAGCACAATCGGCGCCGTCCAGCCTTCGCCGAATCCGGCGCTGGAAGGTTAGAAGAACGTTCGCATGCCAATTCGCACTGCAGTCTCGTGACCGTTGCTCGACGCCGGTACGGTAAGAAAGGCTGCATGAGCGCCACCGCTGGCGTTCTGATAGGCCGCACTTACGTAGACATCGGTGCGCTTTGACAAGGAATAGTCAAGCACAGCGCTCGTATTGCGCCATATTGCGGTGGACATTCTGGTGAAAGAGTAGCCGGCGCTGAACGCTAGCGCGGGCGTGAACTGGTATACCTCGCTGACTTCGTAGGAGCGCATTGTCACCGAGGTGCCGGGTGCGTCGATTGTGGTATCGGTGAACAGCGCACGCGTGGACGACGGCCCGGCCGTTACGCTGGCAGCCAGTTCAATATTCTGCAGGTTATTCGCGACGAACAATCCCCGCGGAAACGATGGCCCAAGGGACGTGCCAATCTGTGCGGATGGGTTAAGCGGCATGTCATGTACGTTGTTATATGCCGCCGCAACGCTGAATATGCCACCCGTGTACCTTGCGCCTGCAGCAACCGCACGACCGTTGCTCGCGCTAGCGGGCTGGCCTCCGAAGGCATACAGCAAACCCAGACTCAACCCGCCAAACGGCTCTACCGCATACTTCACTGCATTATTGATGCGCAAGGAACCACCGAGGTGATCGTAGTCGCCAGGGTGGAAACCAAAGGCACCAATGCGCGAACCCATCGAGAACAACGTGATGTAATCCCAAACGAAGTCGTACTGACGTCCCATCGTCAACGCGCCCCATCCGGAATTGGCAAGACCGACAAACGCCTGCCGCCCGAATATCAGGCCGCTTTGAGAAAAAGCGCCGGTATTTAGCGAGAATCCATTCTCCAAGGTGAAGATCACCCGGGTACCTCCCCCGATCTCCTCGCTTCCTCGAAAGCCAAAACGACTAGGCTGGATGATTCCGTCGTTAGCAACAACGTTGCTTTTCCCCCCGGCATTCGAAACGTAAGTTATGCCTGTATCAATCAGACCATACAGCGTAACTGAGCCTTGCGCCTCGGCGACTGTCGGCATGATGAGTAGCGCCGCGATCGGGAGTGCTGTCGAGAGGTAACTTTTCATGGGTGTCTCCAAACCAGAACTATTTTTTTTGTCGTATGTCGGCGAATCGGTGAGGCTGTCGGCGCCGTCAGGTTCCTTCAGACCCGACGTACGCGTACGAGAACAGCCACCGCGCAGCGACTTAGAGTTTTTTCGGCGGCGAAGTCACTTCTACTTCGAGAACGCCTACCTGCTCGATGGACGCTCTTATGCGATCACCTGGCTTGAGGAAGGCTCCGTACGAGACACCAGATCCGGCTGGTGCGCCGGTCAATACGACGTCGCCGGGCTCGAGCGTGATGAACTGACTGATCAGACTGAGTTGCTCATCGATCCGGTACAACATCTCGTTGGTCGTGGCGTCCTGTCGAGGCTGTTCGTTCACCCACAATTGCAGACGCAAACGATGCGGATCCTTGATCAGGTGGGCTGGCCGAATAACTGGTCCGAAGGGGCACATCGTGTCCTGGCACTTGCCTCGCATCAGATCCACCTTGAGCGGAGAATCCGGCTGCTGTATCCAGTCGCGCGCGCTCATGTCGAGGCCCACTGCGTATCCCGCAATCGCCTGCATGGCTTCGTCGCGACTCGCGTCGCTTAAGCGCCTCCCGATGACAACAGCAAGCTCAATCTCCCAATCGAGCTGGCGCGTTCTGGCTGACAGCACAACGGTCTTGCCGGGACCCACCATAGTGGTCGTTGGCGGCTTGAAAAAGAACGGCAGCGGCTCCCAGCGAGCAACCGGCAATCCCATCTCGGCAAGATGACTCGCGTAATTCGCACCTACAGCAACAACCTTGTTCGGAAACTGTATTGCCACGCCGAGCGTGACCTCGTCCGCAGCCAGGCCGAGCGAGGCTAGCGCGGGCTCTTCCACGCAACGCTCCGCAATCTGCGCAAGGTGCTCTATATGTGTGAACCAGTCAGAAAAAAGCGCTTTGACCTCCAGCGCTGGCAGATCGATCCCGCGCTGCTTCAAGACGTCAAAAGGCCAGTATTGACCTTCGATTTCCAGTGCGGCCATCGGGTCAGGCTTCATGACCGTAGCAATACCAAAATTCATCGTGGGCTTCCAGTTGGTGAATAGACCCGTCTTCGCGTAACGGTTCGCCTGGTGCCCATTATGGGAATCAGCTTGATGTCCCGAAATCACATAAACATGTGACGTCGGCTCGAACGCCTCGCGGCCAAACATGAGGTATCCGTTAGAATCGCCGGTTGCATTATCTGCTGCCGACAGCTTCGAAATGCATTCTGTTAGCGTTTCTCACAGGCCACAGTTCTCGACCCGGCCCGTCCGATGTCGAATCGATAGGGTCCCGTCGAGTACTGAGGGGACGCACTTCTTGCTAGACGAAAGGGGGCCCGCCAGACACGTAGTTCGAGATGACGACCGCGAGGCCAGACGAAATTGACCATAACGGAAATACCTTCTCGGCCAACCCAGCTTCAGGAGCGACGTTTGCCAATCGAGACGGTGCGCCTTGAAGGTGGCCGCCCGGAAGCCGTGAGAGACGCCACTGGCAGATCCGTTCTGCATCGCAAAGCGGTCCGATGAACGGTCGCGCCGCCGGAGCCGACCTGCCCGGCAACGAGGAACGCGCTAGGCGTCGGTAAAGATACGTTGTGATTCGCCGCGGGCGATTGCGATAGTCGAACGCAGCTCAGGATAAGTATCGCTTCGTTATTTTCATCACGGCGGCCGCGCAATGCGGCCGCGGCTGCGCTCATGCATTTACTTCGCCAGACCGTACCGCAATGCATCAGTTGCCTGCCGGATGGCAGCGCGGGTCGCCGGCGAGTCCGCCAATGCATTGAGCATGACAAAGTCATGGATGGTGCCAACGTAACGAGTCGCCGTGACCCTCACTCCCGCTTCAATGAGCTTTTTGGCATAAGCTTCGCCTTCGTCCCGAAGCACGTCGTTTTCATCCGTGATCACGAGCGCCGGCGGCAGTCCCTTAAGGCTCTCAATCGTTGCGCGAAGCGGCGAGGCCGTAACATTCTTCCGGTCCTCTACGTTCGGAGCGTAGGCGTTCCAGAACCATTCCATGGCAGGCTTGGTGAGTCACGGCCCGTTCGCAAACTCCTGATACGAACCGTCGTCAAAATCCGCATCCGTGACCGGATAAAACAGCACCTGATATCGAAGAGCCGGACCATGTCGCTGCTTCGCGAGCAGCGTCACCGCTGCGGTCATATTGCCGCCCACACTGTCGCCCGCCACTGCCATCCGCGACGGATCAACGCCTAATTCCCGTCCATGTTTAGCGACATATTCGGTCGCTGCATAAGCCTGCTCGACAGGAACCGGATATTTCGCTTCAGGTGAGCGGTCGTATTCGACGAACACAACAGCGACGTGGGCGCCGTTCGCAATCTCACGAATCAGCCGGTCATGTGTGTCGGCATCGCCCAAGACCCAACCGCCTCCGTGAAAGTACATGACGACGGGCAGCGGCCCTCCGGCATGTTCCGGCTTGACGATTCGAACCTTCACCGATCCTGTTGGCCCTACAGGCAAAGTGCGGTTCTCGATCCTGGCCGGAAGCTTTGCCGTCGGCCTGGACTGCACCTCCGCCAACAGGTTGCGCGCATCTCCCGGCGCGAGGGTGTAGATCGGGGGCCCTGACTGCGCCGCGAGCGCGTCGATGAAGCCTTGTGTTGTCGGTTCCAGAACAGGCGCCGCCCCAACCGACGTAGCGAACGCTGCACTCGCCATTGCCAAACAGACAGTAACCCGCGGCGTGATCATTTTCATTTTTTCTCCTCGTTGAACTGAACTGCGCGCCATCAGCCGTTCAAATTAGTGACCGGCGTACCCCGGAGTCAGATTATTTTTGACAGATGAGACGCCATCAACACCTTGGGCCACAGCCTCTGCGAGGACGATCTGCTGGTCATCGGGAACCGTACCGGCAAGCGTGACAGCCCCCTTGCGCGCGAGTACAGACAGGTTCGATACGTCAAGACCTTGAGTGTGTGTCAGCGCTACGCGAACCTTTTTTGCCAGCGCGCGGTTTGCGGCGCGTTCAGCTTTGCGCTCGGGACTGGCGAATCCAGACTTCGATGCGTGATCTTCGACCGGTGGCGAATAAGTAGAAACAGAAGCATGGGCCGCGACGCCGAAAGCGACATAGCTGATGCACAAGACAGATGCGATCGTCCTCTTCATTACAGACTCCATTGGGTTGTTGTTGCGAGAATGGTGGTAGGGGCCACTTTCAGAAAGAACCATTTTTCGCGCTCAATCATAGTCAGCTTATGTGCCGGCTTATATGACTTTTCTGCTAAAACACTTTCAAGGCTCCCCACGACGTACAGGGCGGCGGGCGCCGCGCTTCTTAACCAATACCAAGGCATAGGGTTCAAGACCTCTTTGGTCATTGCAATACCAACTGAGGCACGGTTTCTCGCGTTATGGCGATTGTGTACATTTCCGTGAGCGAGATTCGACACTAGCGTTTCGATATCGGAGCGACCGGGCATTAACCCGATCTGTTACCGCAAACGGCGGACTCTGGATCGACAGTCCAGTGCAATCAATAGAGCAACGAGGAGTAGCCAGAATGTCCGAGCAATATTTAACGAGCGCCAGCGGTGCACCGGTGGCAGACAACCAGAACTCGATGACGGCCGGCAGCCGTGGACCCGTCGTATTGCAAGACGTCTGGTTGCTGGAGAAACTGGCGCATTTCGACCGCGAAGTCATCCCTGAGCGGCGCGTCCATGCAAAAGGATCGGGCGCGTTCGGCACCCTCACGGTGACACACGACATTTCCCGCTTCACGAAGGCAGAGGTATTCGCCGAACCCGGAAAGGAGACACCGGTTTTCATGCGTTTTTCGACGGTAGCAGGCGAACGCGGCGCAGCTGATGCGGAGCGCGACGTGCGAGGTTTCGCGATCAGGTTTTATACCGACGAGGGAAATTGGGACGTCGTCGGCAACAATACGCCTGTGTTCTTCATTCGCGATCCTTTGAAGTTTCCGGACTTCATCCACACACAGAAACGCGACCCTTATACAAATCTGCGCAACAACATCGCAGCCTGGGATTTCTGGTCGCGTCATCCGGAGTCGCTGCATCAGGTAACAATCCTGATGAGCGACCGGGGTATTCCGAAGAACTACCGGCAGATGCACGGCTTCGGCTCGCATACTTTCTCGTTCATCAACGCGGCAAGCGAGCGCTTCTACGTGAAGTTCCACTTCAGGTCGATGCAGGGGATCGAGAACTACACCGACGACGAAGCCGCCCAAGTGGTCGCCGAAGACCGCGAGAGCGCGCAGCGCGATCTCGTGACGAACATCGAAGAGAGGAACTTCCCGCGCTGGAAACTCCAGATTCAGGTCATGCCTGAAAACGAAACGGTCACCTGCCGGTATAACCCGTTCGACATCACGAAGGTCTGGCCGCACGCCGACTACCCGTTAATCGACGTGGGCATGATCGAGTTGAACCGTAATGCGCAAAACTACTTTGCCGATGTCGAACAGGCGGCATTCACACCGGCCAATGTCGTGCCGGGCATTGGCTTCTCACCGGACCGCCTCCTGCAAGGCAGACTTTTTTCCTATGGCGACACACAGCGCTATCGTCTCGGCGTCAATCACCACCAGATTCCTGTGAACGCTTCGCGAGCGGCGGCGCTGCACCCGTTCCATCGCGACGGTGTTATGCGCGTCGACGGCAATCTGGGAGACGAGGTGAACTACGAGCCGAACCGCTTCGGCGACTTCACGCAAGACCTGAGCGTCGCCGAGCCGCCGCTCGAGGCGGGTCCCGTCGATCGCTACGACCATCGGGAGGATACGGATTACTACAGTCAGCCGGCACGGCTGTTCCGCCTTTTCGATGAGGGCGAGCGGTCGCGCCTGTTCGGCAACATTGCTCGCGCCCTCCACGGCGTTCCGCAGCAGATCGTCGAGCGAACTCTCACGCATTTTGAACGCATCGATCCGGCATACGCTAGTGGCGTTCGCGCCGCCATTTCCAGGCGCGAATAGCAACTGAGCCGTCCATACGGTGATGAACGCGCAAGCCGGGCTCAGCGCCGTGCCGCGATTGTTCTTATCATGAATCGGAGAATTGAATGAATAAAGTCCAGCATTACGACTATCTGTTTCTCGGCGGCGGCAAGGGTGGCAAGTCGCTCGCCATGGATCTGGCCCGAGCGGGAAAGCGCGTCGCGGTGATCGAGCGAGGGATGATCGGTGGATCATGTATAAACGTGGCTTGCATTCCTAGCAAGACCCTCATCCAGATCGCGCGCAACCACCACGCACGAAGTCTGGTCGACAAGGAGCCCGTATCGAAGACGGACATGGCCCAAGTGAGCGCCAGTGTCAAAGCCGTTGTGGACGGAATGGTCGATCTGAATCGCCGTGCGTTTGAGGACTCGGGACTACACCTCGTAACAGGCACGGGGCGCTTCGTCGGTTTGCGCAAGATTCTGGTCCAGACCGCCGACGGCAGCGAACAGCTGTTCGAAGGCGAGCGCGTCTATATCAACACTGGCACGTTCGCTACGATCCCTGATGTTCCGGGCCTTCGTGAGCTTCAGCCCCTCACCCATGTCGAAGCACTGAGACTGCCGGAACTGCCCTCGCACCTGATCGTGCTCGGCGGTGGCTACATCGGACTGGAGATGGCGCAGGCCTTCAGACGCCTTGGCAGCGATGTCACGGTGATCAACGACGGGCCGCGCCTCGTGATGCGCGAAGACGAAGACGTCAGCGTGGAAATCCTGCGAGCCTTCCAGGACGACGGAATCAACGTGAATCTCGATGTACGGCCTGTCGAAGCTCACGGCCGAAGCGGTGACACCGTGCGCATCAGGCTCAGTGACGAAAGCATGGTGGAAGGAACTCATGTACTCGTCGCCGCCGGCAGGACGCCGGCTACCCACATCCTGGACCTGCATCTTGCAGGTGTGGAATGCGATGAACACGGTTTCATCAAGGTCGACGACCGGCTAGCCACGACGGCGGAACGAACGTGGGCCATTGGCGAAGTCGCCGGCACGCCGATGTTCACCCACGCGTCTTTTGACGACTATCGTGTTCTCAAAGCCGGCATCGAAGGACACTCGCGAAGCGTCAGGTCGCGCACGATTCCCTATGCACTATTCATCGACCCCGAGCTTGGGCGCATCGGCATGAACGAATCGCAGGCCAGGGCGCGCGGCCTGCCTCATCGAGTCGCAAAACTGCCGATGGCGGCCGTGCCGCGTGCCCGCACCAACCGTGCGACGCGCGGGTTCATGAAGGCACTTGTGGATCCGGATTCCGGGCAGATTCTCGGCTTCACCATGCTAGGCTCGGGCGCGGGAGAGGTCACCACGGCTGTCCAGATGGCAATGCTCGGCGGCTTGCCTTATACGGCTTTGCGTGATGCGATCATCGCTCACCCGCTGATGTCCGAGGGACTGAACCTTCTGTTTGCAACCCTAAAGTAAATCCCATGAGCCGTCCTTCAGACACGGATGACCCGACCGGCAAGTCATCGTCGCAGCTGAGCCCCGAATCGGACGTACACACCTCGCGCCGTCAACAGAAGTACCCGGTGCTGACCGAAGCGGAAATTGCCCGGATTTCGCGATTCGGCGAAGTTTGCCATTGGCCCGATGGCAGTCGTATCTTCAAGGTCGCCGATCCGGGCTTTGGGATGTACGTGGTGTTGTCCGGCAGGATCAAGGTGACCCGTCGCGATGCGTTCGACCGGCAACTCGTGATCAACGAACAGGGCGTCGGCCATTTCGTGTCGGAAGTCGGGCAGATCTCGAGCGGCCGCTGCCTCGTTGACGGCGACGCAGCGGGCGACGTACACGCTATTCATGTGCCGCCGGAACGGCTGCGCGCGCTTCTGATCGCGGAAGCGGAGCTCGGCGAGCGGATCTTGCGCGCGCTGATCCTGCGGCGAGTGGGACTGATCGAAGGCGGCAGCGGGCTCATCCTGGTGACCAGGGCCAACAACGCGAGGCTCAATTCCTTGCAGAGTTTCCTCGCACGCAACAACGTTCCGCACACGGTGGTGAGCACGGCCTCCGACGGTGACATGGCGAAGTACGTCGGCCAATGGGCCGCTGACGATTCAGACTATCCCCTGGTCCTGAGCCCGAACGGCATCATCTTGCGCGCGCCGAGCGAATCCGAACTAGCCACCGCACTCGGCTGGCTCCCCGAGTTCGTTGCCGGCGAGGTGTTCGACGTCGCGGTGGTAGGCGCCGGCCCCGCAGGTCTCGCGACGGCAGTTTATGCCGCCTCCGAAGGACTGCGCGTCGCTGTCCTCGATCATCGCGCGCCGGGAGGGCAGGCTGGGGCCAGTGCCCGCATCGAGAATTTTTTCGGCTTCCCAACGGGAATTTCCGGGCACGCACTGACTGCTCGCGCCTTCGTTCAGGCCCAGAAGTTCGGTGCACGCATGGCAATACCCGCAGAAGTCGAGTCGCTCGACTGCGCGGCATCACCGCTCCGGCTGAGGCTTCGAGGCGGGGCCGAGATCAGCACGCGCACTGTGGTCATCGCATCTGGCGCGGCATACAGGAAGCCAGACATCCAGGGTTTGGAGCGATTCGAAGGCAAAGGCGCGTATTACTGGGTGTCGCCAGTGGAAGCCAAGGCATGCGCAGGCAAAGACATCCTTCTGATCGGAGCCGGCAATTCAGCGGGTCAGGCGGCCGTCTATCTCGCCTCGCACGCGCGACGCGTCAGCATGCTCGTTCGCGGACGAGACCTGAAGTCCAGCATGTCTCAATACCTGGTCGAGCGCATCGCGTCTCTCGGCAATGTCGACGTTCAATACAATACGCAGATCACTGCGTTGCACGGGGCGGAGAACCTCGAGTCCGCGGAAATCGTACACGATGGGCAATGCGCGGTTTTCCCGACCGAGCATGTATTCCTGTTTATCGGCGCATCGCCCAACACCGCATGGCTGTCCGGATGCGGTGTGCTGGTGGAACGCAGCGGCTTCGTTCTTACCGGGCCGGCGGCCTCGGCGCACGCGGCTGAACACGAGACAAGCGTACCGGCCGTATTCTGCGCCGGCGACGTTCGATTCGGCTCAACCAAGCGCGTGGCGGCAGCGGTCGGCGATGGCGCCGCTGTTGTCTCACAGATCCATCAGCATCTGGGTCGGTTAAGCATGCAAGCCTAGGCATACACGCCTACGCGCCGCACTCTTTCCCTGTTTCAATATCGGCGCAAAAGCGTGCGCTACGTTTGGGCAGCGCACGCTTTTTTCTGGAGCGTCCATGAGCGCACGCACAGTAGGCTGATGTCAGAAGTCTTCGAGAACGATATTCCCCAAGGCCCCGTTGCTTTCGATCAGCGTGTGCGCCTTCTGCAGATTGTCCGCGCCGATCGTGCCCATATGCTGCCCAGGCGGGCGAACAGCAGTTCCCACGCTGTGATACAGGTGAGCGGCAACGCCGCCGCTTCGGCAGCGGAAACCGACATGTGCCGGTGGCCCGCGATACGCTCGTCGTCCAACCCATAGGTAAACAAGCGGCAGGGCGCTGTTGCTTGCCAAGACGGCGATGCGCATAGCGCAGACCGGATACATCGGCATAACGCGTCTCAGCTTGGATGAAGCGATTGCAGTCACCGTTGGTTTCGTCCGGAGGCGCGCGCAGCGCCTCGTTTTTCAACCTTAGCTCAGGGTGATGTCATGCAGGTCGATGGACACGACGAGCGGCTCGGGCAAGGACTTTCCGTCAGGCGTTCGAGGATAAATGCGCCGCTTCGTGGGAAACCGGATTCCGGAGACGGTCGCATAGTCGGTAACGTAGTGCGCACCAGGCGTGTTGCCCGCGATCTCGACGTCGTAGTCGAGACGGCGAACCAGGTTGTCGTGCCCCACGTAAATAGCCTGGGCCTTGCTGAACACTTCCAGTTCGTCCGGGTAATCGATGCGTATTTTATGCCACTCCTCGCCCTGTTCGCTCCACACGCCCTCTTCTTCGCACTCCACGCCATCCCATGCGAGGACAAACGGAGTGTTGAGGTAGGTCCACATCGCGCAGCCCGCGAAGAATGCAAGTTGCAGCGCTTCCCACGGTGTCTCAAGCGTGTGGCCGTCAAACGAGGCACGCGGATTGTCGTGAGCTGCCACAACGCCGCCGCTTGTGTCCCGAAGAGCGATACGGCCGCCGGTGAATTCGCTGCGCGCCGCAAGCGCTCCAAACGGCGCGTGCGACGCCCATTGGCGGTCCGTGGCCACCGTAACCGTCGTCCGATCCAATGTGCCGGCGTGGCCCTTCAGCCCCCACAGCGCCCCGCCCTGTACGAGATCGGCGCGGACCGTGTGAAACTTGCGCCACTGTTCGAGGCCACCATGTGCCTCGATGATGGATTGCGCAATGACGTTCATGCTTGAACTCCAGTTTTATCGACATTCATCAATAGCACCGCACGAAAACGCACATCAGCGCGCATCATGCGATCGTAGGCAGCCTGTGCCTGTTCGAGTGGAAAGGTTTCAATCAGCGGGCGAATGTTTTGTAATTGGGCGAAGGCGAGCGTTTGCTCGTTATCGGTCACCGTACCGGTCAATGCGCCCACCACGGTACGCCCGCCGAATACGAGGTCGACGGCATTAAGCGCAATCGACTCGCCGGGGACAGCGACCACCACCAGCCGGCCTCGTGGCGCCAACCCGCGGACGGTTTCGGCCATGCCGGCACCAGTCGGCGCGGTGCCGAGCACCACCTTGGCGCCACCGAGTTGCTGCAGGGCCGCAGCAACGTCCTCGACTTTCGCGTCGACGTAGCGATGCGCGCCAAGTTGCGACGCCAGTTCGGCCTTGTCAGCGCCCCGCGCGATAGCGACGGTGTAAAAACCCATCTTGCGTGCGAACTGCACAGCGAGATGTCCAAGGCCGCCGAGTCCGTGGATCGCCACTACGTCACCAGCTCTCGCACCGGCATTGCGCAGCGCATTGAAGGTGGTGAGCCCGGCACACAGCAACGGAGCAGCCTCGGCTGCGCTCAGGTCGTCGGGCACACGGACCAGACCGCGCGCTTCGGCGAGCATGATTTCCGCATATCCGCCGTCGGTGGTCATCCCGGTAATGACCGGGTTCTGGCAGTTCACGATGTCGCCTTGCCGGCACGACGGGCAGGTGCGATCTTCGCCGGCAAGAAAGCCAACACCGACCCGTTGGCCTATGTTCCAGCCCTCGACGCCTTCGCCCAATGCCTCGATGCGGCCGACTACTTCGTGACCGGGCACGCGAGGGCGGGCGCCTTCGGCTGCCTCGCGCTCGACCGTGGCGCTATCGGAATGGCACACGCCGCAGGCTTCGACACGGATTCGGACTTGGCCACGAGCCGGTTGCTGAATCGGCCGCTCAACGAGTTGCAACTGGCCGGGCGCTTTGACGACTACAGCTCGATACGTTGATGGGAAGGTCATGTCTTGTTCTTCACTCACAAATTGAAATCGGACAGGGACGGACACGCGCGATCAGGGGGCGGCCTGCTCGTCGGATCTAACGAATGCGGCGATATGACTGGCAGAAGCCTCCGGGTACTCAAGCTGCGGCCCGTGCCCCGTGCGGGGTAGCGTCACGAGGTGCAAGGTCGGAAGCTGACCATTAAGTGCATACCAGTTCTCAACCGGGAACACGATGTCATGATCCGCGCCGAGATGAAGGACCGGAACCGACGTGGATTTCAGGGCATGGAGCACCGCATCCGCGGGGAACACCGGGTTCTGTGGGCCATCGCCGAGTTGCTGCCCTGCCCACTCGAATGGCACTGCGGGACTAACATCGTCAGTGCGTTCGGCGAGTCGTCTCGCCGAGCGTTCTGCCGCAGCGCGGCTGGCCGGGTCTGCGGGCTCGAAGAACAGCGTGACGAAGTCTTCGAAGTCGTTCTCGCGCCTGGCCAGCGTGTAGAACAGCGGCTCGCCGGGCTTAACGAGCGGACCCGGCGGCGTGGTCGCGATCAGCACGGCATGGCTCACCAGTTCAGGCGCTTTAGCCAGTACGATCTGCGCGGCCATACCGCCGACCGACCATCCGCCCATCACCACTTTGCCCAGCTTCAGTCCGACTACAAGGTCGATCGCGTCTCTCGCGAGCGACGCCGGGCTGTAGGTTCGCTCGCCCGTTGACTGCCCGAGGCCGCTGTAGTCGAAAGTCACGACCTCGAAGCCTCGCGCGGCGAGACTATCCAGAAACAGCGGATCCCACGCGTCCATCGTGCCCCGAAAGCGGACGCACAGCACGAGCGGTATCCCACTGCCAAATCTGCGATAGGCAAGTCGCCGACCCTCTACTTCGACGAACTGAGTCCTCGCACTATTGCTGGGCGATACGTTAGCCATGAATGTATGAGTCCTTATACGAAGTGTGAAAAACAAATACTGCCGGTGTTGATTGACGGCAATGCATCAGCGGCCCTGGCTACAGCCGTCTTCAAACGATCCGACCTGCGGCCTGTATTCGAACAGCGGGTAAGGCAACGAAATCACATGGCTGCCAGCGCTTTGTTGATCCATTGCGCAAGTTCTTCCGGATCGAAGGGCTTCTCAAGCACGCATAGCGCGCGGTAGACACCGGCTTCTTCACGACTGCGCACGGTCAGATGTCCGGTCACCAAGATGAAAGGCACCTCGCAAGCGTCGGCGCGTAACCGTGCAAGCAGTTCAACGCCGGTCATGCCGCTCATCTGTATGTCGCACACGACGCAATCGAACGGCGCTTCCCGCCCATGTGCCAGGAACAGTTCTGCCGATTCGTACGCGCGCGCTTGGCCTCCCATGGAACGGACGAGCGACTCCAACGACTGCCTGACGGACAGTTCATCGTCAACAATGCAAACAGTCATATCACGCACGGATTCTCTCGCCTGACGCCAAGCTCGCGGATCCGAGTCTTCAAGCGTCGCTCTGTCCGGCAGACTATCCGGAGAGCCCTGATAGCCACAACCATCCTCTGGTATCGCTGCACCGACCTGAGCTAGCATTCGCTGGCCCGCGGTCCGCCTCTGTCATGGCGCAGTTCCTGATAACATCTGCTCCCTAGCGGACGAAATGGATGGCAACGCCTGGATCGCCGCCGCGTGGATCATCCGATCCCAGTTCCAAGGCGTGTTCCTCCCACGCCTGCGCGGTTGATAGACCCGGTCGCCGCGTCCGATCGGCTCGCCCGTCAACGCACACGACGACCGCTTTCGCGCGGTCACGCAGCACCAGACCTGCTCGCCGATGTGCCCGCCGAGCGGATCGCTCCAACGAACACTGACCGTAGAGCTCGAAAGGACCTCGATCACACGAATCTGCGAGGCCACGCGCGCCGCCTTGTCTGGCGCGGCACCCTCCTGCACGGTGCCGACCCTTCTGCCCGGCCCGCGGAGCCAGGCAGTCGCGCCCTGGCATACAGCCGTCGCCCTCGATGGATCCAGCAGGCGCGTTAGCGCGCTTTCGAACACATCCTGCCCGGCATGAGTTGCTTGTGTCATTTGCACCTCGTCTAGCGCTCGTGGGATTCCGGGTTTGACCCACTCAAACCGCGGTACGCGACTCAAGCTGCTGCGGCGTGATCGAGATTGCAGGATGCGCGCCATTCGCCCGCATCAGTGCCGGCATGCGGCAAACCGACGAGCGCATCTGTCTTGAACCGGCTCGTCGCCCACTCGATGAATACACGTAACGACATCGGCACATGCCGGCGCTGCGGGTAAACCGCGGCGATCGGTAGCGGCGCTGGCCGGGCGTCCGCAAGCACTTCGACAAGCTCGCCCGCTCGAAGAAGCCGGTCAACCAGCGGCAGTCCGACCTGCGCAAGCGCGAGGCCGCGCGTCGCACAGTCGACGACAGTCTGCACGTCACCAACCAGCGTGCGCTCAGGCAGCCTCAGGGTTTGAGTTCCCGTTTCACCGTGAAAACGTGGATGGCGGGCGCTGCCGGAACGTCTCGGCGAGTGATGCACGAAGTCATGCTTATGCAATTGCGCGACCTCGCGCGGCATGCCGTTTCTTCTCAGATAAGCGGGACTCGCCACGGTGACTGCCTGGTATGATCCCACTCGTCGACATTGAAGCGACGAATCACGAAGATGACCGATCACGATCGCACAATCGATACCCTGCTCGATAAGCCGTTCGCCTTCTCCCCCAACTTCAATACGCAGATCGAGTTGGGAGTGCAGACACCGAAAGTCCGTCAGAGAGGGCAGCAGCACCGAGCCCGCTTCCTGATCGACTTCGATGTAGAGGCGACCTCGCACGAAGCGGCTTGTGCCGCCCAAATGCTCCTCCATCTCGCGCATCTGGCCCAGAATGGTCAAACAGTGCTTGTAGTACTGCGATCCTTCGGCGGTCAGCGACATGGACCTCGTCGAGCGCTGCAGGAGCATCACGTCGAGCCGCGCCTCGAGTTGCCGGACGAGGGTGCTCGCAGACGCGGCCGAAATGCCGAGTGACTCCGCCGCGTCGGTGAAGCTCCCCGCCCGGACGACATGCGTAAATACCGACATCGCGTGTAGAACACGATCCATGCTTATCTCCGGGGTTGCGCGACTTCATCAATGTTGAAATGAAGTCTAGTTGAAGGCGGCATCCCGCTCTATCAGTCCGTGGTCGAACGCTCCCTATACCAAGGTTTGCTTTGCGACAACCGCTCACCGGGACTTTCGAGGTAAGTTTCGTCCCGCGAAAAGCGCACAGCGCGTCGGCGTTCCGGCAAGCGTCGGCAGCGAGAAGACGCCAAGCAGCACACGCCTGCCCTCGGGTATAGTTGTGGCTACTTCGAACAACAGCCAGAGGCTGCGGCCCGTGAGCCAACTCCTCTTTTTTCGGCCATCCGGCCTGCGCCCAGCGCCGGGTTTCAGCATGTGCACAATGCGCCCACTGTCGACGGACAATGTTCCCAATTCTGATCGCGCCGCATCTGTCGGTCCGGCAAAGGACAATCTTTTTCGATCAGCGCCGATTCCAATCCTGATCGAAGACTGGTCGCGCATCTATCGCGCCATCAAAGATTTGCAGGCGTCTGGCATTACCAGTATCGACAGCTATTTTGACGACCATCCCGAAGTCGTGTCACAACTGCGTGCGCTGCACTCGTTCGTCGACGCCAACGATGCAGTCGTCAGTCTCTTCGAAGCGCAATCGAAAGCGCAGTTCTTCGAGCGGGTGAAGGTGCTATTGCCCGCTGACCGGATCAGCAACAGTGCAGTGTTTCGCGCCATGTTCGAGAACAAACCAGCATGCCGGGGCGAACGCACCCTGGTCACGTTCACGGGACGCGCCGTACCAATTATCTGGCGCTGCTCGCTGCCCCAAGACGAGAATGGTTATCGGCGGCTTCATTTCTACGCATTCGACGTCACCGAGCAAAAGGAAAACAGCGACAGGTTGGAGGCCATGCGCGCCGAAATGGCGCGAGCATCCCGCATATCGCTGTTCGGCGAAGTGTCGGCCTCGATCCTGCACGAGATCAGCCAGCCGCTCTCGGCTGCCCGCGCGTCCGCCGATGCATCATTGCGCTGGCTCACGCGCGATACGCCAGACGTCAGAGAAGCCGTGACTGCGATCCGCGACACGGCGCGTTGGGCACGTGACGCAAGCGAGATTTGCCGCAAGATTCGCGGCTTTGTTGGCAAGGTGCCGGTGCAATTGGTCCAGTTTCCGGCCGTGGAATCGGTGAACGCCGCGCTGTTCCTGATATCGCCCGAGGCCAACGCAAAAGACATACGTGTCGTCAGCGAGGTCGATCCGCAGGTCCACGTGTTTGGTGACCGGGTCCAGATCCAGCAGGTGCTCGCGAACCTGCTATTGAACGGCATTCACGCAATCGATTCGGGGCCTTCCACCGCACGAATACTCACGGCTACCGTCAAACCCGAGGCAAAAGAAGTCGTTTTCGAAGTGCGCGATACGGGGCCAGGCATCGACCCAACACGAATCGATGCGCTGTTTCAGCCCTTCTTTACCACCAAGCCCGACGGCATGGGCATGGGTCTACCTGTAGCGCGCTCTATCGTCGAGGCTCACGGGGGGCGCATCTGGGCACGAAGCGAGCGTGGAGGGGGGACCTGCTTTAGCTTTACACTTCCGGCGACTTCCGATCCTTCGAGGCTGGCCGCGTAGCGCCCCCACGGCTTCGTGTGAGCGCCGCAACGGATAGCTTGGCCACCTCGTCAGCACCAGTTGCGCGACGACGGCGCAACCCGCCGCAAGCATCACGTACCACGCGCTCCCGAGCGGATTGCCGCTCCAGCGCGTCAGACTCGCTGCGACGAGCGGTGCCGTACCGCCAAAGAGCGCGACGCCGGTCGCATAAGCGAGAGAAAGGCCGGTTGCGCGATGATGTGCCCTGAACTTTTGAAGGATCAGCGTGATTGTCGGACCTCCGCCAAGCGCAGAAAGGCCGGCGATCAACGCGATCATGAGCATCGACACGGTTTCCGAATGATGCGAGACGGCTACAGCAAAGGCAGGATAAACGACGAGCGCGGTTAGAACCCGCGATGCAATGAGCACGGCGTTCATGCCAACGACGTCCGCTAGCGCACCGCCGACAATCGATGCTGCCAGCGTGACCGCTCCGGTGACGCCCGTCGTGACGAATGATGCGGTTGCAGAAGGTACAGGACCGCCCAGCCCGAAGCTCGTGACGTAGATCACGATATAAGTCGGCACTGTGCCGCCCAGGATCAACAGGATAGAGAGAATCAGTGGCACCCCGCAATCGCATGCACGTACCTTACCGGCGGTCGCTTGTTTGACAGATTCGACGCGCGCCGCAGACTCAACGATCGACCTCCGTAGAAACAGTTGGACAGGAACAAGAACCGCGCCTAGCGCGAACGGTAATCGCCAGCCCCAATCGGCAAGTGCCAAGGGAGATAGCGCAATGGAGAGCGAAAGCCCGCACAGGCCGGTGGTCAATAGGGCAATGCCTTGTCCTGCCATCTGATAGCTTCCGAAGAGGCCCCCTCTTCCCGTTGGACTGCGTTCGATCAACAGCGCACTCGACGACCCCATTTCTCCGCCGATAGCCACGCCCTGAAGCATGCGGAACACGAGTATTAGAAACGATGCCAATACGCCGATCACTTCGTACGTCGGTGTGATCGCAATGCCAACCGTGCCGAGTGTGATCAGCGAGCCGGTCAGCAGCATGGCGGGCTTGCGCCCGCGCGTATCGGCATAACGCCCGATGATTGCACCGCCGACGGGCCGCGATAGATAGCCAACAGCGAAAATGACGAGCGGCAGAAAGGCGCTGTTCACCGCTGTCCCAGGCGGGAAGTACGCACGCCCGATAAAAGAGGCGAGCGTCGTGTACATGAAGAAGTCGAAGAATTCGAACGCGTTTGCGGCCAGGAGAGCCGCTATCTGAATCAGGCTTAGGCCAATGCCGGCCGATGGAGACGAGGCCTTTCCGGCGCCTTCAAATCGCAGATGCCCGCTTTGCGGCTGAATATCCATATTCAGGCCTTCGATGAAATATCTATGTGACGGCTATCGTGCACGGGCATTTGCACACCGATCGCCGCGGACTTGCGAACCAGATCGGCAAGCGAAGCGGCCTTCATCTTACGCATCACGGAAGCACGATGCAGTTTGATGGTGATCACACTTAGCCCGAGGTATGACGCAGTCTGCTTGTTGAGAGCGCCGCTTATCACATACGAGAGCACCTCGCGCTCGCGACGCGTCAAAAGAGCGAACGATTGTTGAAGCTGGTTGTTTGCGTTCTTCTGCGTTCTACGTTTTGCGTCGAACGATAACGCCAAATTGACGGCATCGATCAATTCCTGGTCTGCGAAGGGCTTGACCAGAAAATCGACTGCGCCTCCCTTCATGGCCGTCCGGCACACTTGCACATCGGCGAAACCGCTCATGAACACGATCGGGATTAGCGGACGGCCTTCGGTCTGCTGCTGGAATACGAGGCCGCTCTCGCCACGCAGACGGACGTCGAGCAGCAAGCAACTCTCGATATTCTCCCAACCCGCCGCCCTGAATTCAGCTGTACTGGCAAATGCGACGACGTGAAATCCCACCGAACGCAAGAGCGTGTCGAGCGCAGCCCGCATCGCTGGATCGTCGTCGACCACGTACACGATGGGAACGACATCTGCCTTGTTCTCCGTTTCTAGCATATCTTCCTCACCATGATCAGGGCTTGCGGACAAAATGTTTGACTACCTGGAGGTAGTCCATGTACTCGTAAAACGACCGCGTTCGAGCGGTTCGGCTCTATCCGAATTTGGGGAAACGCATCAATGCGACCATCAAGGAGTTGGGTTACCCCACAAAGAATGCTTTGAAGACCGGGCATCGTGAATACGAACAGCGTCATGATTTACTAACTGGTTATGTTCGTGCCACGCCGAGGTATTCGGCCGAACAGAAGCAGGCCGCCGTCGATCATTATCTAAGCCATGACCGTTGCGCTGCCGCAACCCTGAAGGCCTTGGGCTATCCGGTTCGCAGGCCGCTTGAAACCTGGATTAAAGAACTGTGTCGCGAAATCCGAAAACGCCTTGTCGGCAAAGTAGCTCGTATCGTTCCGAAATCGCTGACGGTCAAACAGGCCAGCAGTCATCGAATTGTGCGCCAGAGACGAAAGCGCGCCCGGGGTTGCCCAGAAAACAAGCGTGAGCGGGCCGATGCTGTACAACTTCAAGAATCAGCTACTCGGTCGAGAGGTTCCAGCGTCCATGAAACGCCAGAAGAATCCAGCGCCGGACATTGGGCGTGCTGAACTGGAACGACAGGTGGAATTGCTTCGACCCGACATGCAATGGTTGCGGCTCGAGCGCGACATCCTCACGAAGGCGAACGGACCGGGAAAAAAAGGAATGGGTATCTACCCCCAACCTTGCACAAGTTCAAGGTCGAAGTCGCGAAAGGCATTGCGATTGATCTCCACCGCACCGTCGACCACGGCTTTTATACGCGACGATACGTTCGCCATGATTGCGGACGCACCATCCTGTTGATGAGGGATGTGTTCAGTGCGCGCTGTTTGGGTCGACGTCTTGCCCGGTATGCACGCAACCTTGATGCACGAACCGCCGATCACGCCTCGGTCAATCACTGCAGCCTTGCGGCCCTCCTGCGCTAGTTCCATAGCCAGAGTCTTTCCGCCCTTGCCACAGCCAAAAAATACATGCTCGAAGTGCTCGATCGTTGCCATCGCGAATTTCCCTTTTTCCGTCAATTGAAATCGCCCGGTAGGGCAGCACCTTGAAAGTGCGGAATAGTAGCCCCGCGTATTGCACGCCAAACCCTCGCTGGCGGCGCCTATGCTTGAGCGACCGCGCGCTCCAGATGACGATGAATCTGCGCAACAACGGCAGCACCATCGCCCACAGCCGCAGCAACTCGTTTGGTCGAGCCGGATCGGACATCTCCCGCGCAGAACACACCAGGCACACTTGTTTCGTGCTCTTGCGCCCCGGGTCCGGCGGCCTCACCTGTACGCACGAAGCCGTTCTCATCGACGACGACGCCGCAGCCGCCAAGCCACGCGGTGTTAGGAGAAGCACCCGTAAATAAGAACACGTGTTCTGCAAGTAAGGTTGATCGCTGAGTCCCGGTTAAGACCTCCACTTCGTTGATCGTCTTACCACCCCTAAGGGCGGTAATTTGACTGCCATGCATCACAACGACATTGTCCAAAGCGGCAATGCGATCGATTAGATACTGCGACATACTGGCTTTAAGGCTTTTTCCGCGTACTAGCATAGAGACTCGCCGCGCCCGCGACGCGAGGAACACGGCGGCCTGCCCCGCGGAATTCCCGCCGCCGACCAACAATACGTCTTGCCCTGCACAGAGCTTTGCCTCGACGGGCGAAGCCCAATAATACGTCCCTCTTCCCTCGAAGCGTTCCAGGCCCTGAATGTCCGGCTTGCGGTACGCAGCGCCCGAGGCGATAACAATAGTTCTCGAGCGGATGGTGACGGCGGAGGACAAGCGCAGCGTGAACGGCGTCGTGCCGCAATCAAGACTCTCCACCTGAGCAGGAATTGCTACGTCGGCTCCAAATTTTTGTGCCTGTACGTATGCGCGTCCGGTGAGCGCGTGTCCGGAAATCCCTGTCGGGAACCCAAAGAAATTTTCGATGCGAGCACTGGCGCCTGCCTGTCCTCCTGGAGCACTATGATCGAGCACTATGACTCGCAACCCTTCGGACGCGGCGTAGACGGCCGTCGCCAAACCCGCTGGACCAGCTCCAACGATTGCAACGTCATAAACATAATCCGGATCGAGATCAGGCAGCCACCCTAAAGCTTTGGCAAGATCCACTTCATCAGGCGCTCGTAAGATAGTGCCGTTTGGATGCAACACGAGCGGGTAGTCCGAGTCATCTCGTACCCACTTTGCTACGTAGCTGGCGGTCTCGTCATCCTCCGACGAGGCGCCGATGACCGCATGGGGAACGTTGTTACGGCGCAGGAAGCTTTGCAAAGCGTGGAGGCGAGCGTTATGTGGCTTGCTCACTATAACGATCCCATCGCCGCGCTCGATGAGAGCGACCCGTCGAAGGATGAGAGCCCGCATAATGCGCTCGCCCAACTCCGCTTCGGCGATTAGAAGCGCTCGGAGTTGCTCAGGGAGGATGTGAATTGCCGACACGGCGCCGACCGCATCACCGTCCACTATGCATCGTCCTCCAGATAGCTGCCCGACTTCCGCAACGAATTGTCCCGGACCATTTTCGCTAACGACGGCATGACGCCCGAACGCGTCGCGGCTAGTCACGCGAATCATCCCGCGCAATACTACGCACATCCCAAATCCTGGCGCACCGACTTCAAAAATCCGTTCCGATGTCCAGGAACGAACGGTGCCGTATTCACGCACTCGTGCTATCTCGCCATCGGTCAGCTGTGGATACTTCTGTTCATGACGGTCGGTAGCTGGCGCTAACCATGTCGAGTTGGTCATTTGCATTCCTGCGGTTACGTAAGCGATGGCAAAGATCCACGCTGATGATAGGACTATCCGTTGCGTCAACACCGAGCGCTGTTGTGCCGAACGCACGGGCAACACTTACGCAAAGCCGCATGACGTTATCGGCGGCTTACCCGAACTGCGTAGAAGCGAATGCCGAGATCACGCCGACGCGCGAATCATGCGGCGCCGGTTCGCCGGGACGAGTCTCATTCGGCGTCAGCGGTAAAGCACTTGGTCGCTTGTCAAAATACGGCGACCGCAGGGGCCGCGCAACCTGTCATCCCGCGGTAGACGCAGGCGCCGGTTCTGATCTACGCGATG
This sequence comes from Paraburkholderia sp. BGA-UO-ETr-F21, assembly GCF_059567925.1. Lineage (NCBI taxonomy): Bacteria > Pseudomonadati > Pseudomonadota > Betaproteobacteria > Burkholderiales > Burkholderiaceae > Paraburkholderia > Paraburkholderia sp. BGA-UO-ETr-F21. The sequence goes on from NZ_JCAQOY010000007.1 coordinate 400,162, forward strand.
TCCGGGATCGGAATCGCTTCAGCAGATACTGAGCGTTTGGACGCATAGTATTTCTTGCGCGGCATTTCGGGCTGGCAGCAGGATCCATTCGACGCAGCGATCATCCGCACAGCTCGCGGTCTGCCCTGCCCCCCTTCTTTTCGAGCGACGACTCCAAAAGCGGAGTACGAGTAAAGGAGGCGTCGCACGAAACAAAACTCATCCTCGCCCGGTCGATACTCTGACCGCCGTCCGACGCACAAGCCGCTATACAAGTCAACGTTTACATAAGCTAAAACCTGCCGCTGGTTGGTAATGGGTTAGTAGACAGGGCTGGAGTCGCAGTTGGTCAATGTCGACGGTACTGATGGCGTTGTACATCCGCATGGCCTGAGTTTCGACGACGCCGCACTTTTCATCGACGAACCTATTTTTTCCGTTTGTGTTGAGCTAACGAAATTTTCGACGCCCCAGCCAGTCCGGAACGCTCCCAATCGTCTCGATACAGGCCCCGGCTTATGGAACCTCTTCGGCGCGACCTACAGGCTCATCATCCGCGCCACACACGATTTTTTCAACGACATTTATAATCACCTTTTCGGACATGACGGCTGGTGGAATTGATGTATCGAGTTGGCTACTTTTTGACGGAAGACTTCCAGGTCATGGCCATTGGAACCCAGACAGTGTTCGAAATCGCCAGCATCGTCGCGCGCGAGCCTCTTTATCATGTGACGAATTACTCACTCCAAGGGGGTGAAATTCGCTCGTCGCTTGGCGTCTCTGTCATGACAAAGCGGGCCGATTCGAACGCGACCGCGGACACATGGATGATCAGCGGCGTGGCCAATCCGACCGGCCGCACCACTTCCGCTGAAGAACTCAGGTTCATCAGCGATGCGTCAGCACGCTCGCGGCGCACAGCAGGCCTTTGCACAGGCGCGTTCGTTCTCGCCGAAGCGGGGCTTCTCGACGGCAAGCGCGCAACCACACATTGGGCGTTCGCAAACGCCTTGCAAGCCCGTTGGCCACTGATTCAGGTCGAAGCCGACCGCATCTTTATTGTCGATGGCAAAATATGGACGTCAGCCGGGTTGACGGCGGCGATGGACTTGGCCCTTGGCCTGGTAGAGAAGGATTTCGGTGCAGACTTCGCAATCTCGGTGGCGCGTGCGATGGTCATGCCTCATCGACGCTCAGGCGGACAGTCGCAGCACTCTGAAATGTTGGCCCTTGCACCGAAGTCGGATCGGATCCAGATGGCGCTTGAGCATGCACGCCTTAATTTATCCAAACCCCTGCGCGTCGACGATCTTGCTAAGGCGGCAAATCTCAGCAGCCGACAATTTACGCGTATTTTCCTTTCCGAAACCGGCGAATCTCCCGCTAGGGCAATAGAACGCTTGCGTCTCGAAGCGGCAAGAAACCTGATTGAGCGTGGCCGTCATTCGCTCGAAACAATCGCTCGGGAAACGGGATTTCGTGACAGGCGGCACCTGCGAGACGTCTTTACGCGGGCCTATCGGACGACTCCACAGTCGTTAAGGAGAGAGTCTCGCAATGTGACCGTTGATAAAAGTGAGTTCGACGAATAGTGCGTTGTGGAAGTATCGCCGCGGAGAGCGCGGCTATCCGTGCCTTTCCTCATGAGGTCAGCTTACCAGGCGGAATTTCGATAGCGTCGAGCTCACCAGCAAGCTACCGCGAAGGATGTGCAACCCTGTCGTCCTCGACGATTTCTCCATGAAAATGGTGCGTCGATGTGCGCGACGATTCACTTTGAATTCGAAGACGTCGAAGCGGCTGTAATAGCCGACCACCTCCTGAAACTGTTTCGGAACGATGGTCTTGCCCAAATCCGGTTCCGTGTAGGAGAGACCTTCGTCTTCACAGTTGGGAAATACGAGCGCTAAAAGTAGAGCAGTTAGTGAGAGAAGTAGCCGTACTCTCTGTATGTACGAGAGTACGCCCTTCACGCAAATACTCTACTTCTCCCACTCAGCTTGAGCGGAGCGTTAGACTTAATCTCTCCAAGGCTCGACGATTTGTGAGGGGGCCAAAACACGAAGCTCCTCCGAGTCTGAACTCGTAGCATTTGAGGTTTCGCACGTCCGACCTTCGAGACGCCTTTTATGCACACCGATGCGAGTATCCGCAGAGCCCTATGCAATCTATGACGGCAGCGCGTGCGAGTTACTTCGCCATGCCTTTGCTTATGAGGCCAAGGTCACAGGCGGAACTTCGATAGCGTCGAGATTGCCAGCACGCTGCGCGGCAAAATCTGCACGGGTGTCGTCGTCATCGATTTCGCCGTGGAAATGCGCCGGACGGTGCGCGCGACGATTCACCTTGAATTCGAAAACGTCGAAGCGGTTGTAGTAACCAACGACATCTTGGAACTGCTTCGGGACGATGGTTTTCGCCAGATCCAACTCCGCATAAGCGATCCCTTCGTCTTCGCGGATTACCTCGCTGATCGGCTGACCATCCGGGCCGAGAATCATCGATACGCTCTTGGGCGATGTTTCAAGAAGATCGCGGACTTCCTTGTTCCCACGAGACACCATCTCGATTGCCCCGGGTGGCAGGAAGCCAGACGCGACCAGATTGAACAGCTTGCCCTCAAACGCGTGCGCGCCTGCGCGCAGGCGAATAGCTGCCTCAAGGTCGTATCCGCCTTCGCCGAGCGGATGGGTCGGCCAACGTGGGGAGAACGACGAGATGTGTACGTTTTCGCCTTGAGCGAGCAGAGCAAATCGGGCCAATGCATTCGTGTTTTCACCACACACCAGCGCGCCGATTCGGCCGATGCGAGTGTCGTTCACGCGCAGACCACTACCATCGCCCATCGCCCAAGCCAGCTTTTCCCAATACGTAGGCATCAGTTTGCGATGCACGTTAAGCACCGCCCCGTCATCTCCGATCAACACGTTCGTGTCGTACACGCAGCCAAAGCTGTTCCGCGTCGCTTCATTGATACCGATCGAAACAAACACATTGTATTTGCGAGCGGTATCACGCAGGCGCTGAATTTCCGGACCGTCGATCAGGACCGAACTGCTGACCATCTTTACGAAGAACTCGTGCGTTTGCACCGGTGCCCAAACGGCACACCACACCGGGAACGATGAAAGATACGCCTCGGGAAATGCAATCAGTTCTGCGCCGTTGTTAGCAGCTTCTTTAATCCAGTCGCAGGCCTTTTCGACGCACGCCTCAGCGTCAAAATAGACAGGTGCGATATGGCAAACGGCAGCTTTGTACTTCGGGTATTGCTTCATCAACATCTCCTTGGTATGGACTTGGACAGACTGCTCCTTGCGTCCGACACGTGGGCACCTCGGGCTAGGTGCAAATTAGTTTTCCAGGACGGTGTGCATTTCCGAAAAGCCACGTTGCTCTGCGGGACTAGACTTCAACAATGACACCGTAATGGCAACAAACAGCGACAGCGGTAACGAAAAGATTGAGGGATTGCGCAGCGGCATAAACCACCATTGGTTTTGGACATCACCCAATGCCCGATGCAACACATCTACCTGAATCGTGGGCGAAAGCACGATCAGCAAGACGGCGGCGGCAGCGCCAGTCAACAGGCCGCACACTGCGCCGGCCGTCGTGAGTCGTCGCCAATACAAGGCAAGCATCAGAACCGGGAAATTGGCGGAAGCTGCAATCGAGTAGCTCAGCCCGACCATGAAGGCCACGTTCTGTCCTTCAAAGCGCAACGCGAGAATCACCGCGGCAGTGGCAACTACGATTGATGCAATACGGGCAACGCGCGGCTGCTTGCCACCCGCGGTCGACCGACGCGCCATAATTACGCCAGCCCAGATGTCATGTGCAAAAGTCGTTGCAGCCGTCAACGTCAGACCCGCCACGACTGCAAGCATTGTTGCGAAGGAGACCGCACAGATAAATCCAAAGAGGGCATCCCCGCCCAGGAGTTTCGCTAGCAAAGGAACTGCCATGTTTCCCGCTCCTCCGGCGCCGAGAATTGCCGCGCGCCCAATCAACGCCATCGAGCCAAATCCAAGCAAGAGAACGAATACGTGGAAGAAGCCGACGAGAAAAGTGGCGTACAAAGCTGAGCGTCGCGCGTCTTTTGCATTCCCAACCGTCAGGAACCGTGTAAGAATTTGAGGCATGCCCAACGCACCGAAGACCAGAGCAATTGCCAGCGAAAGCGTGTCCCATCGATCAAGCGAAGAAAGTATATGCGGTGCCACCACGCTCGCATCGGCATTGCTTATCGCCGCTTTGAAAAGTCCGGAAGGGTGAAATCCAAACTTTGCGAGCAAGAGACCAGCAAGAACAATTGTCCCGCTGAAAAGAAGCACGGCCTTAATGATCTGCACCCAAGTTGTTCCGAGCATTCCGCCGAAGAACACGTAGCAGAGCATCACCACGCCGACCAATACAACCGCCGGCAGGTATGACAACCCAAACATCAACTTGATCAACCCGCCAGCTGCGACCAATTGAGTAATCAGATAGAGAAGCACGATTGGCAGACTGGAAAGCGCAACGGCAACCCGCACGGGCTTCGACGAGAGTCTCCACGCGATCACGTCGGCAAGGGTGAACCTCCCCAATCGCTTGACCGGCCCCGAAACGAGAAACAGGATTAGCGGCCAGCCTGCGAAAACGCCGATGCTATAAACAACGCCATCAAAACCCTTAAGCGAAATCGCTCCAGTCATGCCCAACAACGCAGCAGCGCTTAGATATTCTCCAGCGAGCGCCAAACCGTTTTGCGCAGCGCCGACGCGACCTCCAGCAGTAAAAAACTCACTGGCCGACTTGCTTCGACGGGATGCTGACCAAGTTATAAAAACAGTCACAAGCAAAAAAGCGAAAAAGAATCCGACCGATATCGGGCTATTCATTGGCGAATGACTCATTCTTCCACCCCCGCGACATCTACGCGATAAAGCTGCGAGTCGTTCTTTTCCGCACAAAGCACAAAGAGCGAGCTGAAAACGAGTGACATGGCAATAAGCCCTACAAACATCAGAATGCTAACCGGCACTTCGACGTGGGTTTGGACTGCCATGATTTCAGGATTAAAACAGAATATTCCAAAAAATACTGCGACTAAAATGAAAATACCGGTCGAAAAATATTTAGCTAGCGCGACTCTGCCTCGATTTATCTGACCACCATCTTCGAAGCCTCTCTCCAGAGCTGACTCATTTATCACACCATCCTCCAATGAATGGATCTTGCCGCGGCTTTAGGCACCATGCAGCCAATAAATTCATTATTGGCAAGCCAAAAAAACGAGCACACTCATTAGAGTTGAAATTATTTTGTCGCCTCGTTTAATTTATCTCACTTGCCAACAGCATATTTATTGACGGCGCCTTCGTCCCATGTAATACCGCTCCCAGGTGCACTGGTCGCAACTGCGAAACCTCCCTCAACTCGAAGGGGTTCGGCGAGGACGCCATCGGCTATACCGAAGTACTCCAGGTAGTGGGCGCATGGGGACAGGGCAAGGAGATGAGCGCTCGCTTCTTGATAAAAGTGATTGGAGATCGGCATGCCGTGAGCCTCACACAGGGCTGCCGCGTCTAGCCACCCGCTCACGCCGCCCACCTTCATCAAGTCGGGCATTGCTAGATCCGATGCACAGTGACGAATCATCGCTAGCATTCCTCGCGGTCCCCAACAGTTCTCACCCAACTGCACCAATGTGCGTAGCTCTGAACGAATTTGAGAATGCCCGACGAGGTCGTCACATGCCACCGGTTCCTCGATCCAGGCCAAGCCCAGGTCATCCAAAGCGCGCGTTCGTCGCAGAGCCTCAGGAACGGACAAGGCCTGGTTGTAGTCAATCATCAGTTCGGCCTTATCGTCCAAGGCTTTCAACACGCCGTTCACCACCTCCAGGTCTTCACGAAGGGTCGGGTAACCAATTTTGATCTTGACCGCGAGAAACCCCGACGCGACGCTTTTCTCTGCAGCGGTTATCGCTCTCTGCAAACCGTCCATGCCAAAGCTTGCATAAGCCTTGATTGGCTTCGGCTCGCCGCCCAACAGCCTCGACAGCGGCAGACCCGCGATGCGAGCGTGCGCATCCCACAATGCCATGTCGAGCCCAGCAAGAGCCATATCAAGCAGCCCTGGGGTGCTCAACAGTACAAACTTCCGACGCACGGAGTGCATCAGCTCGCGGGGACGAAGGGGCTGACCTTCCACAAGCTTCGCCACGTCTGAAGCGAGACGAGTTGCGGCCGGTAGTACCGTCGGGGAGTAGGTGAAGAAGTACGCGTGACCTGTAACGCCGGCCTCCGTTTCTACGTCGACCAAAACGAGCGGTGCGCTTGCCATGACTCCGCTAGCGGTGCGCAGAGGAGGATCGAGCGGCACCAGAACGGGACGAAGACTGACCCGTGTGACAGTTGGATGCTGCTCTGACATCTGGTTTTTTGAATTCACCGGCGTCTCCTTGAAGTCATGTTTGATCTCAACATTTTCTTCCGGTACGCTCGCAATTGAACAAGTTAGGTAGATGAAATTATTTAGCCGGCGACTGGACGAAAATTCAAACGTGGGGTTTCCCCGCGACGCCGATGTGTTCACGTTTCGTATGCTGGTCACTGGAACACCATGAAACGCTTTGCCCGCATCCCACCGCTTCAATGCCTCGTCACCTTCGAGGCGCTTGCACGACTTCGCAATGGCTCGCTCGCCGCTTCTGAACTCTCGATCACACCTAGCGCCGTCAGTCATCGCATTCGGCAACTCGAAGAGTTGTTGGGAGTGAGCATGTTCACGCGAACGCAGAATGAACTGAACCTTTCTTCGGCGGGGCTCGAGTATCTCCCGGTGGTTCGCGAGTGCCTCGAATCGCTAAGTCAGTACCCGACTCGCGGCCTGCTTGACGAGGAGCGAACGTTGTTACGGATTTCGTCTCCTCCGACGTTCGCCCGACAGATAATTGTCCCAAGGCTTCCGACGTTCCAGGAACAGCATCCGGATATCGAAGTCGTTCTGCAACTCTCCGTTCCCTTTGTCGGATTGAAGGCGGATGACGCGGATGTTGAGATTCGTTTCGGCAGCGGAGAATATCCCGGTCTTACAGTTGAGACGGTCCTAGACGAGCCGGTCACACCAATCTGCAGCCCTGCTTACTTAGAAAAGGCTGGGCCGTTTCTTGCTCCGTCGGACATTGCGAAGGCCAATTTGCTCCGTTGTCCCATAGAGCCATGGCGGCCGTGGTTCAAAGCTGCCGATTTGGATCTTGCCGAACCTAGGAACGGCCCCCAATATGTAGACTTAGGTCTCCTCGTTGAGGCCGCGATAAGCGGACATGGTCTCGCTCTTGCCCGTCGCAACATGATAAAAACGTGGCTAAACGCGGGGATGCTAATAACGCTCTTCCCAACGACAGCTAAAGGTCTGCATGCCTACTACGCCACATGGTCGAGTGTCTCGCCTCAGTATGCCCACGTCGAAAACTTCGTGAAGTGGTTGAAGGCCGACCTGGCAACAGAAAAAGCCGATTGATTTTTCTCGCGTCGAAGCGACATCCGGCAATGATGGCAAGAAGCTCGGGCCTGAGCTGCCGAGAACCGCCGCGGACCGAGATGTACTCATCTCCTTTAGCTTACCGGGAGCACCCACGGGCATCGACCGGTCATTTCTGGAGCACTACATCTGTTGGCGCCCAAAATTGGCGGGAGTGGACGAAATCTCGGGGAGGCAACTCTGGTCTAAACTGCAGCAGTTGACCTACCCTGGAGACAGCCATGGAATTGCAGTGGTAAATCCTTCTGCAACGGCAGGGAACGGACCAGCCGGTCCCGATTTGTTCCCCGGCGGTGGGGGTGCGGCTATTTTCTTGGACTGAGTTATGCCGCGATTCCAAGACTTTGCCGGTATTCGACGGGGCTGAGGAAGCCGAGCGAGAGCTTGATCCGTTTTGCGTTATACCAGCGGATGTACGAGTCAACGGTTTCGATGAATTGATCAATGGTCGTGGTTCGCCAGTCACGAGAATAGAACAATTCTGTCTTGAGGCGGCCGAAGAAACCTTCACAGGCAGCATTGTCCGGCGAACATCCTTTCCGCGACATCGAGCGAGTCAGTCTGGCAGACTGCATACGCGAGAGCCATCCTGGCCAGCGATAGTGCGCACCACAATCCGAGTGAACTACGGGCCGCTCCTTGCAGCCATCCACTGATTCGATTGCCGAATCCAGCATGGCGTTGACGAGTTCGGCGTCCGGGCGCGTACCGATTGACCAGCTCACAACGAGACCATCGAAGCAGTCGATAACCGGCGACAGATACACTTTGCCGGCCGGGATCTGGAATTCGGTAAGGTCCGTGAGCCATTTCTGGTTAGGAGCAGCGGCGTAGAAGTCACGATTGATGATGTTCTCCGGCGCGGGACTAATTTCTCCACGATAGGAGCCGTAGCGACGTCGCCTGGTCGTGGCGGCGGCCAGACCTTCCTGTCGCATCAAACGACGCACTACCTTCTCCGAGATGAAGACCCGCTGCCTGATCAATGCCGCGCGAATCCGGCGATAACCGTAGCAACGGTGATTGAGTTCGAAGATGTCCGCGATGACGCGACGCGCGTCAGCATGCCTGTCAGCGACCAACAGCCGTGCACGGTGATAGAAGTAAGAGCTACGGGCAAGACCCAAAGCGGCTAGCAATTCTGGCAACGCATAGGTCTGCTTCAGGGCATCAACCAGCTTCGCCTTCTCCCGGTTGCTCAGGAGTTGCGGGTTGATGCCCATCCCTTTTTTTATCAGTTCGTTCGCCTTCTTCAGGATATCGTGCTCAAGCTGCAGCCGTCGGATGTCGCGTTGAAGCGATTCGACCTGTTGTTCCAGCTGCGCACGCTCATGGTCCGATGCTGGTTTCTTTTTGCGTTTCATAGATGCTGGAACCTCTCGACCGAGTAGCTGATTCTTCCAGTTATACAGCGTTGGCCGACTCACACCGGCTTTCTCGGCAACCACGCGTGCGCTTTGCTCTCTGGTGCACAGCTCGATGACTGCGGCCTGCTTCACCTTTTGTGACTTTGGAACGCTACCAACGGCTCGGCCAACAATACGTTTTCTGATATCTGGACACAGTTCTTCGATCCAGGCTGCAAGCGTCTCGCGACTCGGATAACCCAACGCCCTCAAAGTTGCGGCAGCACAGCGGCCATGGCTCAGATAATGATCGACGGCCACTTTCTTCTGCTCATCCGAATACCTTGGCCTCGAACGGACATAGCCCGCCCGTAGATCATGGCACTGCTCGTATTCGCGATGCCAGGCCTTGAGAGGGCATTGTCAGGTTGCGGGATCGGTCGCGTAAGATGGCGCGATGAAGAAATCGAAATCGCTCTATCACGGTCACCGTTTCCCAGCCGGCGTCATCAGTTGCGCCGTGCGCTGGTACTTCCGCTTCCAGTTGAGCTTGCGCGACATTGAGGAGTTGCTCCTCGAGCGCGGCGTGGTTGTGACCTACGAGACGATCCGATGCTGGCGCGACAAATTCGGCGTGCGCTTTGCCCACCGGGTGAAAGCGGCGCGCCGCAAGCCGGGTAGCACGTGGCATCTTGACGAGATGTTCGTCACACTGCGCGGCGAGCCTTACCTATTGTGGCGTGTGGTCGACGAGCACGGCGCCGAACTCGACATCCTGATGCAAAAGCGGCGCGACAAGGCCGCCGCCAAACGCTTCTTCAAGCGTGTGCTGCGCTCGAACCCGGTGCCGCGCAAGATCGTCACCGATCAGTTGCGCAGCTATCCGGCGGCAAAAGCCGAGATCCCGGAACTTGCGAACGTGAAGCACGTGTTCGTCAAAGCTGCAGCCCGACTGAACAACCGCGCAGAGAACAGCCACCAACCGACGCGCGAACGCGAGCGTCGCATGCGCGGCTTTCGCGACCCGAAATGCACACAGAAATTTCTCTCGTGCTTCGGGCCGATCCGGCAGCACTTCGCGCTCAAGCGGCACTTGCTGGGCGCCTCGCTCTATCGCAAACAACTCGCTTCTCGATTCGCTGCGTGGCACGAATTCACAGCCGTAGCCCAAAATCCGTCGACCGCCTCCTGAGCGATTGACTCTTCGCCGGAGTCCGTGCCGCTGCCGACAAGTTGACCGCGCCCGCGCAACTGATGACGATGGCGGGGAAACGATGACCGTGACAGAGCGATTTTGCATTCTTCATTGCGCCATCTTACGCGACCGTCCCAGCAACGTGACAACGCCCTATCAACCGCCGATGGCGTCGCGACTGCCGCGTAGCGTTTCTCGTTGCGAACATGCGTGGCTAACGCTCGTGTGATCAGCCCCGAGCCACGACCTGCTGGCGATCGCGGAGCGGCAGCACGCGGGCATGAGCCTCAGCGCGCTCGATCATCACTAAAGCGAGCGCCCCTCTTCCGCCCGCCGTTTCCGCGTCACCACTTCCACTGCGCGCCGGCCGTCACTTCATAGTTCCTTGTATGCGAACCGGCTTGCGCACCCAGCTTCGCGTACACAGTGGTGCGCGAATTGGCGTGCCAGTTCGCGCCAACGACGAGGCGCCCCGCATCCCGATCCGACGGCGTGCCGAACACCTGATAGCTTTGTAACGGCGCATCCGCAAAAGCCGCGCTCACCGACTGCACAGTGCTGCCAAAGCGGTGCTCCCATGCCAGTTCCGTCTGCCAGTCGAGAGGATGACCGAACACCGTGCCGAGTCCTTTCAGAAAGCGCAGCCCCAACACGCTCGATAGCGCATTGCTGTTCGTCGATGCATAGTTGAGATCAAACCCACCGCCGCCGTGTTCGCTGAATCCCTGCTGGGTGTAATGCCCGGCACGCATCGCCGCATACGGCTGCCAGGTCCCGATCGCGGACGGGAGTTCTAACCCCGTCTCCGCGTACATCGCCACGCTCGCGGTGTGAAACGAAGCTTCGGGCGAGCCCGACAACGCGCCCACGTGCGCGGAACGTTTGAGAGCGTTATCCCAGTAGCCAACGCCCGCGAGGGCGTTGACATACAAGGCTGTGCCAGCCGGCCTGTACGAGCCGTACAGCAACGCCTGTGCGCCGTCGACCCGGGCATTCGCGGCACGGCTGGAAAACTGCACCGTGTCGTCGTTGATCGCGAGCGCGCCGCCAACGCGCACAGTGTGCGTCACCGCCTGGTCGTAGCCGAGTGTCAGATTCGCCGACTGGTCTTCGTACGCGCTACTGCCGATGCCGTCGTCGCCGGACACGTGCGTGCGCTGATAATTGCCGCTGGCCCAGAGATCATTGCGCGTCGCAACAGACGCGGGGGCCGCGAGGCGCTGCGCGACAACGTCCTGCGTCGCATTCGTGCGGTGTTGGGCGACCTGCTGGAAGATCGCGGCTTCGTCGCCGGAGATCTGCGTGAGCGCACTGGACGCCTCGCTCTTCGACTCGCTCAGGAGTGCCGTCGTCAGCGCATTCCCGCTGCCGTTATAGATGCGAGTCAGCGCGTTGGCGACGCTCGTCTGATTGCGGGTCGCGGCAGCAATAGCGAAGCCGGCGGGCGTTGCGGGCGTGGAGGGTGGCGTCGTAAAGTCTGTCGACGGATTCAGGGTGATCGTGACCACGCCCGCTGAGTAACTTACTGATGGCGTCAGGTACGCGAAGTCCGCGTTCACCGCCGCGAACGCGCCGCTTTGCGTTCCCGTGTAGGTGATGATCCTGTATGCCGTGCCGGCCGAATATGCACCAGCGCTTGCGGTGACTACGAGCGTGCTCCCGGCCCCGATCACCAGGTTGCCGACCACCACGGTGACGCCGCTCAGGCCAGCGGCGTTGACAGTCACGGCATATGAAGAGCCGCTGGCAAAAGTGAGCGTGCCGTTCACAGTGAGACCTGTACCCAACGTGCGGGCAACGAGCGTACTGCCGCTTGCGAGCGTCAGGTCCGACGCAACCGTGCCGCTGCCTGTCACCGTCGCGCCGTTGCCAACGCTCAAGCCGGCTGCGGTGCCATCGACGATAATCGTGCCGGAGGAAACCGTCGTGCCGCTTGCGTAGCCGCCGGGAAGGATGTTCTCGATGCCGCCATTCGCAACCAGCGTGGTGACCGCCGAGCCGCCGGACAGGATGGTCTGCGTGCCGCCGTTGAGCGTGGTGTTGACCGCCGAACCAGCAGAATCGACGGTCTGCACGCCGCCCGGTTGGACCAGCGTGCCCGACGCATAGCCGCCGAACGCCACTTCCTGGGTCCCGCCGCTGTTGACGGTAGTGTTGTACGCGTAGCCTTCGATCACGCCATCGACATATTGCAGGCCCCCGCTGTTGGCGGTGGCCGCATAAGCGACGCCCCCCCCGAGAATCGACTGCGTGCCGCCGCTGTTAATCGTCGTGCCCGATGCGGTACCGCCCGACGACAGTGTTTCGCCGCCGCTGTTCACGACCGTACCGCTCGTCATGCCGCCGGAGGACACGGTGAGCGCGCCTCCGTTGACTACCGTTCCGACCGCAATACCTGCCGCGCCCACCAGTTGCGTGCCACCCAGGTTCACCTGTGTATCGTTGGTGGTGCCCGACGTCACCGACTGCACCCCGCCTGCGGAAATCGTAACGCCGCTGGCCATTCCGCCCGAGATGACGTTCTGCGTGCCCCCCGACAGAATTTGCGCATCCACTATCGTGGCGCCGGAAATCACATCCTGCACGCCGCCGCTGCTGACGACAGTGGAGATCGCCGTGCCGCCAGATGCGACCTGCTGCGTGCCGCCGCTGTTGACCACCGTGGAGATCGCCGTGCCTCCCGACGCCACCGCCTGGATGCCGCCGCTGTTGACCGTGGCGTCGACAGCCGAGCCGCCCGCAAGCACGCGCTGCGTGCCGCTCGAGTTAAGCGTGGTGCCGCTCGCCACTCCACCTGACGAAACCAGCTCGGTACCGCCGCTGTCGACGATGCTGTCGATAGACGAAGCACCGTTCAGCACGGCAAGCACCCCGCCATTCTCCAGCAACGCATGCGTCGCGGTGTTGTTCGCGATGGAGAACGCCCCGGACGCATTGGCGCCGGACACGATCGTGTCCGAGGTACTGGCTATCAGCGCGCCACCCTGCGCGATAGACAGACTAGCTCCGCCGAGCACCGTCGGATGCGTGGCGCTTCCACCGCTCGCGACACTCATGGAGCCGCCCGAGGTGACCAGGCTACCGCTCGCATAACCGCCCAGAAAAACCGCTTGCGATCCAGCGTTGATGATGGTCGTGCCGTTCGCCAGTCCGTAGACCAGTTGCCGGCCTGCTGAGGTCACGAGCGTGCCTACCGCCCTGCCACCTGCCGATACGGTTTCGGTACCGCCGCTATTGACTAGCGTATCGACGGAGACACCTCCGTTGAGCACGCTCAGACTGCCGCCGTTCTCGAGCAATAACGAGTGCGCTGTATTGTTCAGAATCGAAAAAGTCCCGGACGCGTTCGTGCCGGAGACGATCTCATCCGAGGTCTCGGCGATCAGCGCGCCGCCTGCCGAGATCAACGCTGTGCCACCGCTCATCACGGTCAGCTCCGCGATTGAGCCGCCGCTCGAAACGACCACGGTACCGCCGGACGATACGCGCGTATCGGTAGCTTGAGCGCCGCTCAGCACGTTCTGCGTTCCGCCGCTAATGATCGTCAAAGACGCGGATGCTCCGCCGTACACATTCTGCGCGCCGCCGAACAGCACCGTTCCCAACGAGCTTCCGCCGGACATAACGTTTTGCGTTCCGCCCGCCAGGATCTCTGTGTAGAACGTTGCGCTGCCACCGCTGAGAACGTTCTGCGTCCCGCCGTCGTAGACAAAAGTGTTGGTAGCGAGGCCGCCGCTCGCGATGTTTTCCACTCCGCCCGACCTGACGTACGACTGGTCCGCCACTCCGCCGGACAGTACGTTCTGCTGTCCACCGCTATTGACAAACGTGTACGTCGTCGCGCCTCCTGGGAGCACGTCCAGCCTGCCCCCGCTATCCAGGACCAAATTGAAGGCGGAATTGCCGGCGATCGAGAACGATCCTGCAGAGTTGGTCCCGGACAGCGTGGCGGACGTGTTCGTCACGAGGATGCCGCCGTCGCTGATTGCGACGCCGACGGCGGTCCCTCCCGCCGACACGGCGAGTTCGCCTCCGCTGCTCACCGTGAAGGGGTAATGGGTCGAGGTCGGGGCAGTGTCCGAGGCCGACCCGCCGCTGGAGACCACCAGTGCGCCGCCGGCGAGGACAGTCGTGCCGACCGCGCTCCCGCCGCTTTGCACGTACATAGTGTCGCCGTATGACAATTCCGCGCCTACTTCCGTCAATCCCGCAGAAAGGGTGATCACACCGGCATTGGCGTTGCCGGTGACGAAAGACGGGGCCAGGACGCCGACGGAATAGAGACTCCATTGAACGAGGCGCCAGGCCAGCTTTGACAGCCTTGCGCTCGAGTACCCGAAACGATGCACGCCGTACTTGCGGCGATATGTCAACGGCTTCATTACAACCCCCGATGTTTCCTTGTTTTTGATTCGTTCTTTGCTTGTTGTAGCTGTTCATTCGTTGAGCGCGTTTGCGACTCAGTGGCCAGCGCCGTCAGCAGCCTGTGCGGCGAACGCCGGTACTCGCCGGATCGCCTGCTTGACCTGCTCTGTCGTAATGAGCCGTGTACATTCGAACTGCCGCGGCGTGCCGGCATGGCGCGGGCACCACAGGAAATCCTTGTGATCGAAACGCACGCGTACGTCGTTCCAGCAGCTATTGCAGGTGTGGAAGTTGATCACGCGGTACGGCGTCGCGAACTCGTTTGCTGGATGCGTGAAACCGCTGATCATGACGACCGGCGTGCCCACTGCCCAGGCAAGCCACGACAGGCCGCTCGACAGCCCGACGAAAAATTCCGCGTGCCTGAGCCATCGCGCGCGCTCGGTGAGCGGCCGGTCTCCCGTGTGATCCTCCACGCCGTGCGGAATGTGATTCCACACCATCCCTGAGCCATGCGTGGCCTTCTGATCGATGCAGATTACGCGGTAGCCATGCTCTTTCAGGAACGCGACGAGTTCGCGCCATCCGGGCGGATGATTCCAGTACTTGCATTGCGTCGAACTTTGCACGGCGACGCAAACGTATTTTTCGGCGATGGGACGGCGCTCGCCATCGGGCAAGCTGATCTGTGGAGGTTCTTCGACAGGGTCCACGCCGAGGATATAGCCGGCGGTGCGATGCAGCCCGACGAGCTGGAAGTCAGTCGGTTGATGAACATTCGCTTCATCGCCGAAAAAGAGGCCGATCCGATAGCTTGCGTAATAGCGCTCGGGTCTGACCTCTTCTGGAGTGACGAATTCGATGTCCGGGTAACAGTCCCGAAAGAGCGGGATGAGTAGCGGCCCCATCGAGCACGTGAGTTTGCAACCATGCTGCCGCTGGAATTTGATCGCATACGGAAACCAGCCAACGATGTCGCCGAGTGTGCCAACGGGAAACTCGATTAACACCGGTTTATCTGTTGCATCGAAACGGTGCTCGAAAACACGCGTGCCGTTCGCTTCGATTTCGATGGAAAATGGCACGAAGTATTTTTTACTACTCGCTACGGTGCCCGTTTCGATCGTGGTTTCGAAAAGCACATTGCCCGTCGAAAAATCCGCGAGCCTGACATGCCATGTGGTCTTCGAGGCCTTGGGTAATACGATCCGGCAGCCGTCGTTGAAATCGAACCGCACGCCAAGCGGTGCTGCTTGCGTGGGTAAAGGCGCCGCAGCCCGAAACGTGGATTTGCGCGGCTCTGCGGCGCCTCCAACGGCGAGCACTCCGCTTTCAGACGCATCAGCTCCGGCAGCGTTCGCAACGGTTGTCGCCGCCGAGATCGACGAGCCCGTTGAACTCGCGTCAACGATGGCAAGGTCTCTGGTCATCTTTATTGGTAATGTAAGTTTCTGGTTGCGGATCGGTTTTCAGATCATCGAGTGATACGCGTTGAAAGGCCGAGGCTAGGCGCCCGCCGAATATATCAAATCCGTTTAACGGCGTCTTTACAAATCTCTGCAGTCGCGCTTCGCTAGCAATTCATCTTTGACCTTGCCCCGTTTGACGAATCCCATAACTGGGAGAATTATGCGGCTTCGCATCTCAGAGAGGCGAACCAGTTCTTCTCGAATGTCATGGGGCTGACGGGCATTGTCAACTTAACGGAATTCGCCGAAAATTCTCTGTCAAGAGTGGGACCAATGGTCCGTATCCGCGA
Organism: Paraburkholderia sp. BGA-UO-ETr-F21; assembly: GCF_059567925.1. NCBI lineage: Bacteria > Pseudomonadati > Pseudomonadota > Betaproteobacteria > Burkholderiales > Burkholderiaceae > Paraburkholderia > Paraburkholderia sp. BGA-UO-ETr-F21. The sequence goes on from NZ_JCAQOY010000007.1 coordinate 416,342, forward strand.
AGAAAATGGATCTGTTCGGCGGCCATGACGACGTGAAACGGTTTGGATGTGGGAGGCTTAGCAGGCCCGTTTCCTTAAGTTGACAATGCCGCGCGGCAGCATAAGCCCATTGGCCATTTTCACGTGGCCGAGAGTGGGTTCATTGCGGTCACATGCAACTCATATGTCTCACCAAGTTCGCCAGCGCCTGCACGATTTATCCGCTTTCTAGCCGATTTTCCGGAGCACGAATTCGCGGACGGTCCTTGGCGTAATAATCGAAATGGACCATCATTACCGAGCCTAGTCGCTTCTGTGATTGCTCCGAAGCTACTGTGCTGCCCACGAACAAAGCAATGCACAGGAAGGCGGTGAATGCTCTTCTTCTCAACATGGGCGCGATATCGTCGGCAAAATAAAGACCGATTGTCGACGATGTGGCAAACCCCGTCGACCGTCCCTTAATGGCCGCACACAGCACCATTCGCCGGTCGACGTTGTTCGCCCCGGCTCACACTTCATGCAACTAGCATAATCGACCCTGAACAGCCGTTCCGGCTTGGGCCATCTCAGCGTCCGTTAAGATCTAGTCTCCTCCGAGTCTCACACCGTGTGCGTCGCGCCCGTTCTGGTGATGTATAAGAGACGTTACCTTTCCGTCACGGTCTCTGTCAAAGGTGACTTGCGCGTTAACTTCCTTCAGGAAATATCGATTTTCGCTTTCCGGGAAAATCTCAAGTTTCGGTTGAGCCCCATACTGAGCAAACAGTTGCTCACCTTCAATCGTGATGAGCACCTGCAGCGGGTTCATCAGTTCGAAACGCCCGACACAGGCCCGCTTCAACCCGACGTCCACAAAGACCGGCTGACGCTCCGGTTCAGGGAAAACCGAACCAATAACTCTCGGCCTGAGCGCGTGCTCGTCAACCCCCGTTGACTGCGACTCCAGTTGGTAAGCGGTGGCACCCTCCCGCCACGAGAAGACCTCGGCAATAACATCCCCTTGATACAGTACCGCCGCATCATCGTCTATCGCGATCGCAGAGGGAACGTCGAGCATTCGCATTGTTTCCCATGTCTCTTGCCGGCGGGCGTGATAATGGACGGCACAGTTGCCTGGGAGCAACCCGAGGAGGTGCTCGAGCGGCAGAGTGCGCTTCTTATGCGGTGGCGGAATGGAATGTTTGAACCAGCAATTCGCGCCGGCGCTAATACCCGACAACAGGACACCGCGCTGCCACGCTTCCCTGAGGACTGAATCCAGACCCCACTCTTTCCACAATCTCACAGCGCAACGGGGATTGCCCCCGCTGACAAAGATCGCGTCCTGCTTCAGCAGGTGCTCCGCCGCATCGTCCGGATTCACGAAATTGGTCCCTGCAGGGCCGAAGAAGGAAACGTTTGATGTCTCGAAACCGAGCTTTCCATACGTGTCTTCGAAGTTACGGATAAACATTGGCGGATCACCGGCTGGGGTCGACAGCAAACACACTCGAGATTTTGCTTTCCCGGTAAGGTCTCGAATATAGGCAGCGGTAAGCGAGAAGCCTTCGCTTGTAGTGAAACCTCCGATCGCAAGAATTCGTCGCACGTCAGTCTTCTCCAGTTTCCTAGCCAGTCCGATATAAGCCAATGCTTACGGCCGAGAGCTAGCCGTGCTCAACGTCTCGGGTACGACATCTAATTCGCGATTCCGAAGCGCGGTTGATCGCGAAGATCGAGGATACCTAACCCGGCGACGTTGCTGCTAGCGTACAAAAAATCCGTTTCTTGACTGCACCCTGTTACCCTTGATCGCACTGGGCGCCGTTCCGCGTGCCTTCATCCGCAACAGCGCCAACATGGTCAACCGGCTAAAGCCTCATAGGTCGTCGGGCTGCTGATTTCGCGATTCGCCCAGGGAAGCTAACGTACACTGCCATCCGAATCTTGACGGCACGCGCAGCAGCCCATTGATGCTATTTCCCAGCCTCCGGCGGCACACCTGCCGGAAAGCCGCTGTGCATGGACCAGACGTTGAAGTCCCCGTTTCCGCCTGCGCATCCGGTCTGGAGGGCCCGGCCGCAGGTGTCCGCGCGTGCCCAGAGGATAATTCGCGCGCGTTGCGAGACGCAGGCGAGGCTCATTTGACCGTGGCCGACGGTATTGTTCGCTCGCTTGACACCAGGCCCGCTAATGGGTGTCGACGATCTAGACACCCATGTCGACCGTCGGCTTCTGGCCGGTTGCCGAAGATGGCCACAGGAGCGATGAGCACCCAACGCGACTATCCTCGAACTGCCGCACGCGACCCAGCTTGTGTGGAAACTGGTTTTTCGCGGCTATGCGAGCGATTGCCGATCAGGTCAATCTCGTTCGGCTCTGTCAAGTTGACGGGCGTAGACTTACCTATGCAGATCAAGCGTAGTTATCCTCATCAGATAAGCTTCTCTGCTGCGGCAGTGACAGTCCAACCATGCCACGTGGCGAAGCGTTCCTGAAGTACGGCGCGATGACATGCCGCGTTCATTTGATGTCGGGGCAACGCGAAGTGCTGCCGGATTGGGCCGAAGCATGAGAGAAACGCCTGCGTGCGACGCGCATCGCGAAAGCCGCACATCTGGCGTTCGCGCCTGCGGGTCGGCTGGTGGCTGTTCTCGGCACGGTTATTCACGCGTGCAGCCGCCTTGACGAAAACGTGCTTCACATGAGCGAGTTCAGGAATGTCAGCCTTCGCCGCCGATAGCTACGTAACTGGTCGGTCACGATCTTGCGCGGCACCGGGTTTGAACGTAGCACCCGCCGGAAGAAGCGCTTTGCCGCGGCCTTGTCGCGCCGCTTCTGCACCAGCACATCGAGCTCAGCACCGTGCTCGTCGACCGCTCGCCACAACAGATACGGCTCGCCGCGCAGCGTCACGAACATCTCGTCCAGATGCCATATGCTACCCGGCCTGGGCCGCGCCGCTTTGGCGCACCGGGCGAATCCAGCGCCGAATTTGTCGCACCAGCAACGAATCGTTTCGTACGTGACCACGACACCACGCTCGAGTAACAACTCCTCGACGTCGCGCAGGCTCAGGCTGAACCGGAAATACCACCGAACCGCGCAGCTGATGACGACGGAGGGGAAGCGGTGGCCGTGATAAAGCGATTTTGTCTTCTTCATCACCTCATTCTATCGCTGCCTCACCATCAACCTGACAGTGCCATTTCGCGACCTCGCCCGTGCATGGATGACGGCCAAGGACGATCTGAGGCAGGCGCGGCAGCGGCTCAAGTCGTTCCTGCTCGCACACGATGTACGCTATGCCGGTCATGCCGACTGGGGACCCGCTCACCGACGCTGGGTGAGCCAGTATGCGTTTGGTAGCGAATGGCAACAGTTCGCATTTGAGGAGCTTCGGCGCACGATTGAAGACCGGCTCGCGCAATGCCAGCGCGTTGAAGCCGCCTTGCGTGAGGCAGTGACAGCCTGGCGGTTCTATCCGGCCGTCCTCGGTCTGCAGGCCATGCGCGGTGTGCAGTTCACCACGGCCGTTGGAATGCTCGCCGAACTCGGAGATCTGTCCCGCTTTGACCATCCGCGTCAATTGATGGCGTGGCTCGGCGTCACCCCTTCAGAACACTCATCGGGTGACAAGCGACGGCAGGGAAGCATCACCAAGACCGGCAATAGCTATGCAAGAAAGTTGCTGGTGGAAGCGGCCTGGAGCTACCGGCACCCGGCACGTGTAAGCGCCGACATCCAGCGTCGGCATGAAGGCATTCCCAAGGCCATCATCGATCGCGCCTGGGACGCGCAGGTCCGACTGTGCCGCCGATACCGGAGGCTGGCCGCGCGTGGCAAGAATGCCAATATCACGGTCGTGGCCATCGCCCGTGAACTGTCGGGCTTCATTTGGGACATCGGGCGCCTGGCGATGTCGCTCGCGTTACCTTGTCGCACACAGGCAACCTGATTACGAACCACCACGGCGCTCCCCCCATCGACCCACGAGTTTCCTGAAGGCGGCGTAGCCCGGCTACTCGAGTAACCCGCGGCACAACCCCGCAACGGATATCACCCGACTTGCGGCTTAAGAATGCGGCAGGCTCATGAGACGGTCCACTGTAATGCGGTAACCAACCCGCGGATATCAGGATGATCCACCGTCGAGATTTACTGCTACGCCGCCCTCAGGAAATTCATTCGCGTATGAGAGCACTGCAAACTACACATTCCGATTGACACGGAAAGTCATATCGGGTTGTAGGACGCCTGCCCTAAACCGTCGGCACGTCAACTCACCCAGACGCCGGCGGGCAGGCGTCCTACAAGCCCCAAGGGAGGAAACCGCGGAGTGCTCCAACGTGGCTTGAACATTTCACCGCTATGGCGATTTGTGCGATCCCATTGAGAGCATGGTGGATATAAACGCAGGTAAATCTGAGCCTGGATAAGCACGATCGCAGCAACGGTGCTGCTGAGCGTTGTTGTCATGCCGACCCGGCCAGCACCAAACTGCCTGTTTGGAATCATAGGCGCAGGGGTCTCCTATTGGCTCTCGTTGCCGAAGAGCCGACAGTCGATGTGTGCATCCTGACACGATGGCGATCATGCGTAGGCTCGTGCAACAGGCGGTGCGCGGATAGGTCTGCTGCGTTGGAGTATGTCGATGATGATCATCGGCGAACCGCAGTGCCGGCAAATGAAGGTTGGCGGCGCCGCGACTGTGACTACGTCGTTGGTACTGCGGCCGATACTGGTAGACGCGACGCCCAGCAACTCGCGTATCTTCGCGAGGTTCTCGCGCCGCGAGGGGTTCGCCAGCAGACCGTAATGGCGTATGCGATGGAAGCCGCCGGGCAGTACGTGCAGCAGGAACCTGCGCACGAACTCATCTGTCTCGAGCGTCATGGTCTTGTTGCGTGTGCGTCCGTCAACGCGGTAGTCCTTCCAGCGGAAGGTAACGCCGTGTTCACCGAGCGCGACCAGGCGTTGGTTGGAGATGGCGCCCCGGTGGGTGTAACGCGACAGATAGGCCAACACCGCTTTCGGTCCGGCAAATGGGCGTTTGGCGTACACCACCCATTCACATGCCCGCATCGGCGCAAGCCATTCGGTGAAGGCCGTCACATCGTTGAGCTCGGTGTATTCGCCGAAGAAACGCAACCGGCCCCGGCGATAGGTGGCCTCCAGTTCTTCGAGGAAGCGTCGCCGGAACAGACGCGAGAGTACGCGCACCGGAAGGAAGAAACCTGGCTTGCACGCTACCCAACGGCTTCGGTCCAGCGACAACCCACCACCGGGAACGATGCCATGAACATGGGGATGATGCGTGAGCGCGGAGCCCCAGGTATGCAGTACGAGAGTGGCACCGATCTGTGCCCCGAGATGCTTCGGATCAGCGGCGATGGTGCGCAACGTCTCCGCCGCGATATCGAACAGCAGCCCGTAGATGACGGCCTTGTTGTAATACGCGATCGCGCTGACCGCCGCCGGCAGCGTAAAGACGACGTGGTAGTACTCGACGGGCAGGAGATCCGCCTCACGCGCTTCGAGCCAGCGGTGTGCAGCGCTAGCCTGGCACCTCGGACAATGTCGATTGCGGCACGAGTTGTAAGCGACTTCGATCGCCGCGCACCCCTGGCAACGCAGCACGTGGCCTCCCAGCGCCGCGCTGCGGCACTGTTCGATCGCGGACATGACCTTCAGTTGCCCGAGGCTCAGGTGGGCGGATTGACGCCACGTTGGGCCAAGAGAGCGAAAGACGTCGGCCACCTCGAGCGCGCAATGCGCCACGACGGCGACCTACTCGGGATGCAAACTCTCAAGAGGGCTGACCACCTCGCGCAGAATATCGGTGGCGACCTGGGCATAAAGCGCTGTGGTCTCAAGCTTCTTGTGCCCAAGCATGACCTGGATCACGCGGATATCGACCTTCTGTTCCAGTAGATGAGTGGCAAAGCTATGGCGCTAATTCCGAGGTCGGAATTAGCGCCATAATTCCGCGCGGCGAATTATTCCGAGTACCTCTCACAGATGGCCGGACGGTATGGCGAATCTCGCGCCAGGTGGTGCTTGCGACTCGGCATAATCAGAGGCTCTTCAGAAACGCCAGGACACGATCCTCGGGCACGTACCGCGCCGGACGCACACCGGCGCTTACGGTCTTCGCCAGAGCCAGTTCCTTCAACTTCAAATCGGCGTGCACGTACATCGCGGTCGTCTCCACCGACTCGTGTCCGAGCCACAGTGCGAGAACTGAGCGGCCGACGCCGTGCTGTAGCAGATCCATTGCCAGGGTGTGTCTCAGGCAGTGGGGCGTTATGTGCTTGCGAGCCAGTGAGGGGCAGTGACTCCGGGCGGTAGCAAGGTGTTTCGCAAGCACATATTGCAGTCCGTCATGGCTGAGTTCTGTGCCCCGCGCATTGGGGAAGACGACATCGTCGGGGGCACCGTGACGTTCTTGTAACCAGCGACGCAGCACTGTGACAGTATCCTTACGCAGCGGTGTGCAGCGGACCTTGCGTCCCTTGCCGAGACAACGCACGTGGGCACCGGGGCCGAGAACGATGTCCTGACAGCGAAGACCAATCAGTTCGGCGGCACGCAGTCCAGTTTGCACTGCGAGCATCAGCATTGCGTGATCGCGACGTCCCGTCCAGTTGTCTAGAAGCGGTGCAGCCAGTAGCGCCTCAACTTCAACTTGCGTGAGGAACTCGACCGGGCGCCGAGTGTAGCGTTTGTTCGGCATACCCAGCACACGTTGAGCCAGCGCGCTATATTGTGGCGCATGCAGCGCCACATAACGGAAGAAGGAGTGGATGGCAGCCAGGCGCACATTGCGGCTGCGGGCACTGTTCTCACGGTCCTGTTCGAGGTGATCGAGGAACGCGCCGATTAAAGGCGTATCAAGTTCCGGCACCGTCAAATCCGACGGGGCCTTGTGAAGTCGTTCCTGTGCGTAGTGCAGCAGCAGGCGGAAGGTGTCACGATAGCTCAGAATGGTGTGCGGGCTGACTTGCCGCTGGCGCATCAGCCGATCAGTAAAAAATGCTTCCAGAAGACCAGGAAAGTCTGATGTGCCGTTCATGGCCGCTGTCTCCCTCTTGCTCCTTCCACCCTTCTCAACGCCTGTCGCAATAGCTGCGGAGTGGCGGTCAGATACCAGTAGGTGTCCGATATATGCGTATGGCCGAGGTAGGTGGATAGTTCGGGAAGGTGCTTCTCGACATCGATTCCGCGACGATACCATCCGATCAGCGTGTTGATGGCCAACCGGTGGCGGAAGTCCAGCAGCCGGGGCCCTCGTGAGTCTCCTGGTTGACGCAAGCCGATCTGGCGCGACAGGTTGACAAACGTGTAACGAACGCTCCACTCCGTCAGACGGGTGCCACGTTCCGACAGGAAAAAACTTGGGCTTTGTGGATTGGGACACAGACGGTCGCGGCGAGTGGCGTAGCGTTGCAGGGCACGTTGCGTGGAAGGATGGACCGGTACATAGCGCGACTTGCCGAACTTGGCGCCATGAATCGTCAATACCCCGCTTGCAAGATCCACTGCGTCACGGTCCAGTTGCAATGGCTCGTTGGTGCGCATGCCGGTAACCGCGTACAGGCCAAATAGCGTGGAATATGTGAGAGGCCGCAGCCCGATGGTGGATGGCAGCTTTTGTGCCGCATGGATGAGGCGGGTGACTTCCTCATCGCGGTAGATGTACGGAGACGACCGGGATCGCCGATAAGGGAGCAGGTCCGGCGGTGGGATCACAGTGCGCGGATCAGTGGCGCTGCAGTACTGCGCAAAACGGCGCACCACGCCGAGGCGATTCGCCCACTCGGCCGCTTGTGCGCTCTCGGGTTGTGTGGCCCACTGCAATGCCAACTCCGTCGTGATGTATGTGGCACCGGCGTGTTCCGCGAAATCGACGAAGCGTTGCAGCATTCGGCCCGGCTCGCGAAGCTTGACTCCGAGGGCGCGGCGCACGCCGAGATACTCACTGAGGGAGGTTCGTAACGTGCTCATTACATGCCTCCCGGCCAAGGTTGCGCGATACCTCGCAGTGCCCGGATGTCCACCTTTGCATAGATCTGCGTGGTATCGGTTCGGACATGGCGCAGTAACTGACCAATCTCGTCCAGAGAAGCACCCTTACGCAACATGTTTGTGGCGAGCGAGTGGCGCAGCAGATGGGCTCCTTTGAATGCCGGATCGAAACCGGCGCGCGCGAGCGCTCGGCGCACTACATCGCAAATGGCGGCGGATCCGGAGAATCCGCATCGCGGGGCCCTGATGCGGACGAACACGCGCCGCGTCCGACAGGGAGGGCGAACGTGACGGAGATAGTGAACCAGTGCCGAGCCGACATCCTGCGGCAACGGCAATCGCTCTTGGCGGTCGCCTTTGCCGTGTACAACGAACTCGCCAGCCTGCCAGTCGAAATCATCCAGGGTCATCGCAACCACTTCGCCGGCGCGCAAACCGAGCCGGGACAGAAACAGCAGGATCGCGAAGTCGCGCTGGCCTGTCAGGGTGCTGCGGTCACAGCAGGTGAGCAGGCGTTCGACCTGATCGCTCGTGAGCGACATGGGTAGGTGAGACAACCGCCAGTTCGCTACGGCTGGCACCGCAGCGGCGAGATCCACTGTGATTGCGCCGCGCTGATGCAGAAAGCGCAAAAAGCTACGCAACGCCGTGACCATTAACTTGGCATAGCTTCGTCGAACATGGCTAGCTCGTTCAAGAATGAACCGGTGGATATCGTGCAGACGTAGTTCGTCAAGGCGCGGCTCCTGTCGCCCGAACCGGTGCATCAGAAAGCGTCGTACCGTGCGCTGGTAATTCCCCACAGTAGCGGGCTTGAGCCCGCGCTCTGAATAGAGGAATTGTGCGAAGTCACGCTCAACCTGTCCCAATGCGGTTTCATCGATCGTCTCAGGTGGCTTCGGTATACAACCGAGCCCGCGCAGATATAGGAGCAGTTGCCATCCGGTGCGCTCATCGCCGCGCCGGGTGCCACGTCGGCGGTGGCGTGCGAGAAACAGCCCAAGCAGTTCCTCATCGAGGTCGGTGACTCGCATCTTGCGACGCTGAAGCCAACCACTGAGAGCAACGAGAAGTTGCAGCTTGGTCTTTACCGTTGACAGGGCATAGCCCTGCCTTCCAAGGAACGTTGCGAATCCCTCAATATGGATGCTCAACGGGCCCGCACATGAACATGTCGCCCATGCTTCGCCAACACCGTTCCGCTCTGACATGGCCTGTCTCCTTGTAACCGGCAAACTCGCCAGCTATAGGAGACCACAGGATTATGCCGAGTCGCATGCCCACCAGCCGCAAGATTCGCCATACCGTCCGGCCATCTGTGAGAGGTACTCGGAATAATTCGCCGCGCGGAATTATGGCGCAAAGTGTGCATGGACACGCGCTTGTCGATTCCGGCGGCCTCGGCGGCCGCATGGATCGCCCGGTTGAGTTGACGGGTGCTGAGCGATTCAATCGGGTTGAGCCCGGGAAAGAGCCAGCCGCCGTCGAGCATCTTGCCCTGGGCCCGGGCCACTCGCCACCAGACCCGCAGCCGCTCAAGCAGGATCGGAGAGAGCATGGCGTATCGGTCCTTCTGACCTTTACCCTGTTCAACGCGCAGCGTCATGCGCTGGCTGTCGATGTCACCGACCTTCAAAGCCGCCACTTCGCTGGCGCGCAATCCTGTGCCATAGGCAACTGCGAGTGCCGTCTGATGCTTGAGATTAGTGGCTGCCGCGATCAGTCGACCGACTTCGTCGCGACTGAGTATGACGGGCAAGGTGCNGTCCATTCGCGCGCAATGCTGAAGCTGCCACGCTCTGCGTCACGCAGAAGCAGTGTCTCGGCACCCGAGACGCGGCGGGTCTTGAGGACCAGAAAGCGTTGGCCCTTGAGCGGATGAAAGGGATGGCGGATCTCAGCCCAACCCAAATGCTCGCTGAGTGCCTGTGCAGTTCGCGTTGACCGTCCCCCGCATGCTATGCAGAGCCATGCAGGCGCTATGGAAGCTCGCGTTGGAGCCCATTGCGGAAAGCTTGGCGGATCCAAATTCGTATGGGTTTCGGCCCAAACGCTCGACTGCCGACGCCATCGAATACTGTTTCACCACGCTGGCTAAGCGCAAGTCACCTGAGTGGGTTTTAGAGGGAGACATCCGTGGCTGTTTCGATAATTTTAGCCACGACTGGATCCTCAAACATATACCGATGGATAAGGTGGTCCTGCGGCGATGGCTTAAGGCCGGATTTATCGATAAAGGCACCCTGTTCGCGACTGAGGCGGGAACTCCGCAAGGGGGCATCATAACGCCACCAACAACAGAGCAAACTGCCGGATAAAATTGGGGCTGCGCATTTCCAGGGAGTGTCTGGCGCCGTGGTCCAGAAGCTGTTCTGCCGTTGATGTGGACCTCGTCCTTGAGACGGTCACTCCCGCTGACAGGAAGGTGCAGCGATGACCCGAGGACGCAAAAATTGGCGCGTACGTCTGGCCTTCGAGCCGAACCGCTACGCCCAGGAACAGTTGCAAAAGGCGTACGAGCAGATCAGCCCGATCGAAGCACGCGCGACGGCACGGCCTTCCACGACGCGGCCCACGGCGGCCAGGCGAGCGACCATCAAGCGAGGTGGACGATGAGCAAAGCTGCGATGGTTGCGCTCTACGCGCGGGTATCCTCCGAACAGCAGAACAAACGCGGCACCGTTGAAAGCCAGATTGCTGCGCTGAAGGAGCGTATTTCGGCTGACGGCGCACAGGTCGTTGACGACATGTGTTTCGTTGACGCTGGCGTAAGCGGCGCAACGCTGGTGAGGCCGCAGCTGGAGCGACTCAGGGACTGTGCCGCGCTCGGCGCGATCGATCAGCTGTACATCCTGTCACCGGACCGCCTGGCGCGCAAATATGCGCACCAGGCGTTGCTGATGGAAGAGTTCTCGGCCTGCGGCGTCCAGGTCGTGTTCCTCAATCATGCAATCGGTACGACGCCGGAAGAGTCGCTGCTGCTGCAGATGCAGGGCATGATCGCAGAATACGAGCGGGCGAAGATCGCCGAGCGTCACCGTCGTGGCAAGCTTCACGGCGCAAAACGCGGCAGCGTCAATGTCCTGTCGGGGGCACCCTATGGCTACCGCTACATTCGCCGGCAGCTCGACGGAACGCCAGCGCGGTACGTGATCGAGCTGCCCCAGGCAGCGACGGTGCGGGCGATCTTCCAGTGGGTGGGAATGGACCGCCTGAGCATAGGGGAAGTGGTACGCCGCCTCACCGAGGCCGGTACTGTGACGGCCTCGGGCAAGCCGTACTGGGACCGCAGCGTCGTATGGGGCATATTGCGCAATCCTGCGTACATGGGGCGGGCTGCGTTCGGCAAAACGCAGTCGCGCGATCACCTGCAGGTGCGCGTGCGAGCCCAGCGCCACAGTGCCGACGTACCGAAAAAGCCGCACTCGACAACCCGCACCGATCCGCAGGACTGGATCGAGATTGCGGTGCCAGCCATCATCAGCGAGGCGCTGTTTGAATCGGCACAGGAACAGCTTGCAGAGAACCGCAAGCTGGCACGCCAGAGGCGCGACAGCGCGCCGCTACGCCTGCTGCAAGGGTTGACGGTGTGCGGGCAGTGCCGCTATGCCTATTACGCAAAGAAGGTGAGCAAGGCCGCAGCCAAGGGCCATCAGCGGGACTACGCCTATTACCGTTGCGTTGGAACCGACGCCTATCGTTTCGGTGGCCAGCGCATCTGTGACAATCTGCAGGTACGGACGGACAGGCTTGATGATCTGGTGTGGCAACAGGTGGTGGAATTGCTCAGGCATCCAGAACGATTGAAGGGAGAATACGAGCGTCGGCTGGACTTGATGGAGCGTAACGAGAAGAGCGGCTTCGACACGGGCAACCTTGAAAAGCAGCGGCTGCAGCTTGAAAAGGGCAAGTCGCGGCTGATTGACAGCTACGCAGACGGTATCATCGACAAGACCGACTTTGAACCGAAGATGCAGCAGTTGAGGAACCGGCTTGAGCAGATTGACCAGCAGATCCTTGAATCCAGGCAGAAAGGGGCGGTGCAAAGCGAGCTGTTTCTGGTCATCAACCGGCTCGAGGAATTTGCAGGCGCCGTTGCCGGAAAGCTGGATACGATTGATCTTGAGATGAAGCGCAGGATCGTGTTGGGTCTGGTCAAGCGCGTCGAAATCCACAAGGATGAAATCGTGGTTGTGTTCAGGGTCGATCCGCAGCCGGGCGCTCTCGCAGGCGAAAACCCGAATGATTCAGACGACGGAGTGAAAAGTATGCAACATTGTACGAGGCGTACTCTCGCCCGTCATCGCAAACATGACGTTGGACGGACTTGAAGCGGCAGTAGATGCCAGCGTAGGGCCGACGCCGCGCGCGCGCCGAAAGTTCAAAGTCAACGTCAATCGGTATGCTGACGACTTCGTCGTAACCGGAGTATCGAAAGAGATTCTGGAACAGAACGTACTCCCTGCGATCAAGCAGTTTCTGATCGTTCGGGGTCTGGAACTCTCGGAAGAGAAAACCAGAGTCACTCACATCGCCGACGGGTTCGACTTCCTTGGGCAGAACGTACGGAAGTACGGCGGTAAGCTGCTCATCAAACCGGCCAACAGGAACGCGAAGGCCCTGTTGGAAAAGGTTAGGGAAATCGTGAGACAGAACAGAAGTGCCACACAGACGAATCTTATTTTACAACTCAACCCTGTGATTCGGGGTTGGGCCATGTACCACCGTCATGTGGTTTCCAAGTCTCGCTTTACGTCGATAGATGCTTACATCTGGCACCTCTTATGGAAATGGGCCATGCGTCGGCATCCCAATAAAGGCACGGGGTGGGTGAAGCACAGATACTTCCGGGTAGAGGGAAATCGTACCTGGGCGTTTACTGCGCGGACCAAAGACCGCGGAGTGATTCGGCTGTTTCGAGCCACGATGATTTCAATTGTTCGCCACGTGAAGATACGTGGTCAGGCAAATCCCTTTGATCCTGCGTGGTCGTCGTACTTTGCTCGTCGCGGAGCCGCGATCGATGATTGATTGCCCGGTCCTGTTCGATGGGGCTGAGGAATGGCTTGAGCCGGATGCGGGGCGACTCGCACGTCCGGTTCTTAGGGGGCGGTGGCGCAGCAATGCGCTACCGCTACCCGACGTCGGCGTCGACGCCGACTCGGGCCTGGTCCATACGGTCATTGGAACGGCGGCCAATGTGCACGACATCACGGTAGCCCAGGCGTTGCTGCACGGCGAAGAAACGGATGTGTACGCGGACGCGGGGTATCAGGGTATCGAAAAGCGTTGTGAGGCTGACGCGGTTCGTTGGCATGTTGCAATGCGACCGGCAAAGCGCAGGAAACTGAATCTGAATGATTCGCTGGATGCGATCTACGATCAGATCGAGCGCCTGAAGGCGGGTATTCGGGCCAAGGTCGAACACCCATTTCGCATCCTCAAGCGGCAGTTCGGTTACACGAAGACCCGCTATCGTGGTTTGATGAAGAACACCGCCCAGATCACCACGCTGTTTGCTTTGGGCAATTTATGGATGGCGCGTAGAGCTTTGCGCAAAGCTTGAAACACCGCGCCGATGAAGGCCATATGTCTGGTTGAAGCGCTCTGGAGCGCGGAAAGACCCTGGCAATCAACTCACCGACAAAAATCTGAACGCCGAGGCTGCGCTGAACGTGAAAGATAACGCTTCGAAACCGGGTTGTGCAGACCTTCCTTAACAATTACTCGGTTTTCCGGCCGCAGCACGGGCACCGTTCGAGACAAGCAAGGAGCGCGGCGGCAAGCTCCAATCGCAACGTTGTGATGGAATTCGCCACATGCCGCTGCTTACGCAGGGGCGCCCCGGGGCCGGAAGCCTTCGGGTAAGGAAGACACCTCGCGGAGTAACCGATGAGCTGGAGTTTTTTTGCGCCACCAGGCGTTCTGTGACGAGAAAGCCGTAGGCCGCTATGCACAACGTCGCGTGGTGGTGAAAGCCGCGCCAGCTGCGTCCCTCGAAATGCCCCAAGCCGAGTTCCTGCTTGAGCTCCTGGTAATCGCGCTCAATACGCCAGCGCAGTTTTGCGAGTCGCACAAGTTCCTTAATTGGTGTATCAGCCGGCAACGTATTGAGGAAGTACTTGGTCGGTTCGACTTCTCCCTTGGGCCACTCGATGAGCAACCATTGCTCCGCGCTGGCCTCGCCTGGCCGGGCTGCGCGGGAGGCGCAATGCACCCGTATTGCCGCAAAACGCGACGACAAGGCGCAGTTGGTTCCTTCGCGCCAGGTGACGGTGCGAAAGCGCCGCGGCGGCAATCGCATGGCCAGCTCCTTTGCTTGCAGCGGCGCCAGAGCTTGCGACTGCAAGCTGACCGCCCCGGTTACTCCGACTACATAAGTGAAGCCCATCGCCGTGAGTTGGTCACGGAACTCCGTGCTCGCCCCGTAACCGGCGTCAGCCAGAACCAGTTCGGGCAGCGATTCCACTTCGCCGAGGTTCTCAAGCAGTTGCAGCGCGAGCATCGGCTTGGTGACGAACTCAAGCGCCTCGGGCACTTTGACATGCTTGGGGTCGCTTGCGAAAACGGAAAATAAAGCACGTTAGCGGCGGACGAACGTTGCCAGACGACCCCTTGGAGTCATTCAAAATCGAATCTCGAACGGCCGCTTCCGCCCTTGCATGAGCCGA
>NZ_JCAQOY010000008.1:0-282548 GCF_059567925.1 Paraburkholderia sp. BGA-UO-ETr-F21
GCCAAGGAGAACGCGTAATGAGTCTGAACGTCGTCACGCTGCTTTATCTGGTCGCGTCGGTCTGCTTCATCCAGGCGCTCAAGGGGCTGTCCAATCCTAAAACCGCGCGCATCGGCAACACTTTCGGCATGGCCGGGATGGCGATCGCGATTCTCACCACCATCGCGCTGATCGTCAAGCAGGCGAACGGGCTCGGCTCGAACCTCGGCCTAGGTCTCGGTCTGCTGCTGGTCGCGCTGGTGATCGGCGGTGCGGTCGGTGCGTTCGTCGCCGCGCGCGTCGAGATGACCAAGATGCCGGAGCTGGTCGCGGCGATGCACTCGCTGATCGGTCTGGCCGCCGTATGTATCGCGTATGCGGTGGTGTCGGAGCCGTCCGCGTTCGGTCTGGTCGATCCGGAGAACACCGCGCCGGGCTTCCTGCCGTACGGCAATCGCGTCGAACTGTTCATCGGCACGTTCGTTGGCGCGATCACGTTCTCCGGTTCGGTGATCGCGTTCGGCAAGCTGTCGGGCAAATACAAGTTCCGGCTGTTCCAGGGCGCGCCGGTCGTGTATGCCGGGCAGCATCTGATCAACCTGCTGCTCGCGCTCGCGATGCTCGGCTTCGGCGTGATCTTCTTTCTCACGCAATCGTGGCTGCCGTTCATCATCATGACGCTGATCGCGTTCGTGCTCGGCGTGCTGATCATCATTCCGATCGGCGGCGCGGATATGCCGGTGGTCGTGTCGATGCTGAACTCGTACTCGGGCTGGGCGGCGGCGGGCATCGGCTTCTCGCTGAACAATCCGATGTTGATCATCGCGGGCTCGCTGGTCGGCTCGTCCGGCGCGATTCTGTCGTACATCATGTGCCGGGCGATGAACCGCTCGTTCTTCAACGTGATTCTGGGCGGCTTCGGCAACGAGCCGGGCGCGGCGGCGGCGGGCGGGTCGGCTGAGCAGCGTCCGGTGAAATCCGGTTCGGCGGATGATGCAGCGTTCATGCTCGGCAATGCCGAAACCGTGGTGATCGTGCCGGGTTATGGCCTCGCCGTCGCACGTGCGCAGCATGCGTTGAAGGAACTGACCGACAAGCTGGTGGAGAAAGGCATCGAGGTGAAGTACGCGATTCACCCGGTGGCCGGCCGCATGCCTGGGCACATGAATGTGCTGCTCGCCGAAGCCGAAGTCGCTTACGACATGGTCTATGAAATGGACGACATCAACGGCGAGTTCGGGCAGGTCGACGTGGTGCTGGTGCTCGGCGCGAACGACGTGGTGAACCCGGCGGCGAAGAACGATCCGAAATCGCCGATCGCGGGCATGCCGATTATCGAGGCGTACAAGGCGCGCACGGTGATCGTCAACAAGCGGTCGATGGCAGCAGGCTACGCCGGGCTCGACAACGACCTGTTCTACATGGACAAGACGATGATGGTGTTCGGCGACGCGAAGAAGGTGATTGAGGATATGGTGAAGGCGGTCGAGTAAAGCGGCTTGAAATGATTTCGCGGTTTGCCTCGCCACGGCAAACCGCGATCGTCACTTCGGCTTCGCATTCACATGCCGCAACAGATCCGCAAGCCGTCTGCCTTCCTGATCCGGATACTGTTCGCGCACCTGAAGATTCTGGATCTTCTCCAGTCCGAAATTGCGGAAATCCCCGCGCAGTTCGCACCATGCGCCGAGCGTCCAGCGCGCGCCCCAGTAGGCGAGCGCAAGCGGCCAGACACGACGCTCGGTCGCCGCGCCGTTCACATCGACGTAAGCAAAGCTCACCACGTGCCGCGTGTCGATCGCGCGATGCAGCGCGTCGAGTTGCGCGGAAAAATCCCCTTTGATGTGAAACGACGGCGCGAAGACGGCCAGCCTTTCCAGCGCCGCGCGTTTGTCGGCGGGCATGGCCGAGGCGATTTTGGCGAGCGCCCCACGCGCGCCGCCCGCGAAGCCGGCGCCACCCCACGATTCGAGCATGCGCGCGCCCGCGGCGAGCGCGGCCAGTTCGTCGGCGGTAAAGGTGAGTGGCGGCAAACTCGCCGTGCGGCTCAAGCGGTAGCCGATGCCGGCTTCGCCTTCGATCGGCACCCCTGACAGTTGCAGATCGCGTACATCGCGATAGACCGTGCGCAGCGAGATGTTGAGCCAGTCGGCGAGCTGCTGCGCGGTGGTCAGACGCCGTCCGCGCAGCAACTCGGCGATCTGGAACAGGCGGTCGGCGCGGCGCGTCATCGTAGGCGTTGGGTAGAGGAGGGCAGGGGCAGTCCCGCGATGATAGCGCCGCATGCCGTGCTCCGGTCAGCGTCCGTGCGTGGCGCGTGGCGGCCGCCGCGCACGGACGTCGAGTTGCTTAGCCGTTGGTCCGCGAATGCAGGCCGAGGCGGTTGCCCTCGGTATCGGTAAAGAATGCGATATAGCCGATGTCTTGCGGCAGCTTGATCACCGGGCCGTCGGTTTTGCCGCCGGCTTTCTCGACTCGCGCGAGGACGGCGTCGACGGTCGGCTGCGCGTTCAGGTAGACGAGCACGCCGTCGCCGGTCGGCGTCATCGACGGACTGTGGACGATCGCGCCGCCGGTGGCCGGTTCTTCATAGCCGAACACGGCGATCGGCTGGCCGCCGATGTCCTGCACGTTCAGTTTGACGTCGAGCGCGGCTTCGTAGAAACGAACGGCGCGATCGAAATCGACGGACGGAATCTCGAACCATGCAACAACTTTGGATGCTGCGGACATGTCACTCTCCTATGGATGGCGGGTAAGCCGTGCAAAGCGCCGGATGGCGTGAGAAGGAGTGTGCGGGGGCGCTACTGACAGCGTGGTGTCAGTAGGGGTGGCAGGAGCGAGCAAAGAAGTGGCGGGGCTAAAGCACGCGGCAGGCGAAAAAAAACCGCGAGGCCGGTTCACGGCTCGCGGTTTTTATCGCCTTGCAGCGGTACAGGAGACGGTATGCCTCAAGCCGCCGGCGTATCGGTTTGCGGCCGTTGCCGGACGCTGCCCGCGATCAGGTCGAAACGGAACAGGCGGCATTCGAGCGCGCCGTTAAAGAGCGGCGTCTTGGTCGATTCACGCAGGCGCAACTGTCCCGGCAACTTGCGATCCGACGTCAGGATAAACGCATGCCAACCGGTGAAGCGTTGCTTGAGCGCGTCGCCGAGCGAATGGAAGAATTCGCTATCCGGCGTTTCTTCCTGAGCGCGGCGAAAGCCCTCATCTTCGCGGCTCTCGCGATTGCCGCGGCCTTCGCGTAGCTCGCCGCGCGCGTTACGTCCGCGCACTTCGATCCGTTCGCCATAGGGCGGGTTGGCGACGAGAATGCCCGCGGCGGAACTGGGCGGCGTCATGTTGCGCGCGTCGATCTGCTTGAGCGGAATTGACGGCAGGCCGGCACGCTGGAAGTTGGCGCGCGCCTTGTCGAGCATGTCGCCGGAAATATCGCTGCCAAAGATCTGCAGATCGGCACGCGAGCTACGCGCGGCATGTTTCGCGTCGAGCGCGGCGGCCTTGAGCGCTTGCCAGGTCTTGGCCTCGTATTGCTTGAGCTTTTCGAAGCCGAAGCGGCGTTCCGCGCCCGGCGCGATCTTCAGCGCCACCTGCGCGGCTTCGGCGAGGAACGTGCCGCTGCCGCACATCGGGTCGTACAGCGGCGTGCCGGCGGTCCAGCCGGTCAGACGCAGAATGCCCGCGGCCAGATTCTCGCGCAGCGGCGCCGCGCCCTTGTCGAGGCGCCAGCCGCGCTTGAAGAGCGGATCGCCCGAGGTGTCGAGATACAGCGTGCAGTCGGTGGCGGTAAGAAACGCGAACACGCGCACGTCGGGCATGGCGGTGTCGATGCTCGGACGCGCGCCGCTGACTTCGCGCAGACGGTCGCAGATCGCGTCCTTGACACGCAGCGTGGTGAATTCCAGGCTGCGCAGCGGCGATTTGATCGCGGTGACGTCCACGCGCAGCGTTTCGTTCGCGGAGAACCACTGTTCCCAACGCTGTTCGACGGCGAGCGCGTAAATGTCCTGCTCGCTGCGATACGGGCGATGCGCGATTTTCAGCAGCACGCGGCTCGCGAGGCGCGAATACAGGTTGGCGGCCATGCCGGCAGCCCAGCCTCCGCGGAAATGCACGCCGCCCGGCACTTGTGCGCCGGCCGTGAACGGCGCGCCGTTCAGGTGCTGGGCGGCAATTTCGGCGAGTTCAGCCGCGAGCGAGGCTTCAAGGCCGCGTGGGCAAGGGAGGAAGAAATCGAAGGACATTGAGGTTGCCGGAAGGCGTTGAATAAGGCGCTATTGTACGCGGTCGGGCTGAGCCGCCCATGCGCGATCGTCTGGCGGCAAGCCGCGCCCGCTTGCGCGGCGGCGCGGCGAGCGGTTTCCACCGCGACGCGCTATCTGACCGAGCGCGCCGTTTTTGCCGGCCAGACCAGCTCCAGCGGATGCCGGAACACCCGTTGCCAGATCGCGCCGCGCAGCGAGCGCACCGCGTTGCGCCGCAAGTCGCGCGATTTCACCGCCATATAGAAGGCGAGCGCGAAACTCACCGCCACATTGAGTATCGCCATGCTGCCGACACCCGCCACCGCCCACCACAACTCCGGCAGCTTCAGCGCGTCCTTGCCGAGCACGCCGAGCGCGACGCCGATCGAACCGGCGCTCAGCGTCACGTGCCGCACTTCGAAGGAGAACGCGAACGCGGTGAGAATCGCCGGCACCAGGCCGAGCATCAGACCGAGCGTGATATTGCCAACGACTCCGGCCACATTCGCGCGGCAGAACCGTGCGATCCGGTTGGCGGCGGCCGCGCCGAGCGTCAGGCGCAGACGGCGGTTGTAGGCGAGGGCGTCGGCGACGCGATGCAGCACGAACCAGTTGTCCGCCCAACCCGCGAGCAGGCTGGACGACCACAGCAGCACGCCGGTCAACGCGGCATAGAACGGCGTGGGCCCCCAGAGCGAGAAGGAATGCAGCGTGGCGTGCGCCTTCGTCGGTGAAATGATGTCGGCGTGAAACAGCGCGTGCCACAGCAGTTGCACGCCGAGGCTCACGGGGAACACCAGCAGCACGTTGCCCAGTACCGCGGCGGCCTGTGTGCGCATCAGCGCGGTCACCGAACTGACGAAACTGTCGACCCCTGCTGGCGTGCCGACACCGTCGAGTTCCCGCGCGAGCGTCGGCGCGGTCATGGCCGGCTGCTTGGTGGCGAGCGAGAAATGCAGAAAGTGCATCAGCAGGAAGCTGGCCGCGTAGTTGATGCCGGCGAGCAGCCCTTCGAACATCGCCTGAAAATGCGCGCCCGTAATAGCGAATTTCACGCATACCGTGACGACGGTGACGAGGCCGCCGCCGGCCGCCATGCGCAGCATCTTCAGATATTCGGTGCGATCGCGGGCGATGTAGTGCTCACCCGTATCGGCGCTGTATTCGACGACCTTGCGCGCCAGCAGAGAAAAGTTGCTGCGCATCAGATGCGCGACGCTCTGGCTCGCATGATTCGCGTCGACGAGTTCGGCGGTAAGACGCGCGCCGGCGTGCGGATCGTCGTGCGCCATCCATGCATTGAGCAGATGCTCGGCGCGCACGATCCGCATGCGCATCCGTTCGACCTGGAACACGATGTCGACGCTCACGCCGTTGCGATAGAGGTGCGCGAAGACGTTGTCGGTCGCGCCGCGGCATTCGTCGAGCAGCAGCCGCAGATAGTTGACCTCGTGCAGCAGCGGGTCTTGCGGGGCGCCCGCCACGAACGCCTGATGCGCGGCTTCGACGGCGAGCATCGCACGCGTGAGCCGGTAGAACGGCTGCTTTTCCATCGCGACGCGCATGTCGCTGGCCTCGTGGGCGTCATGGCCGTCGCGTCCACGGTGCGCGTGATCGAAGCCGTGCTCGTCCGGATCGGCTCCGCCCAAACGGCTGCGCACGGTTTGCGACAGGCCCGTCGAGCTGATCTGGCAGGTCAGGTTATGCAGCGCGGCCAGCAGGTCGAGCGAAAACGGCGTGGCGTCGCGTTGTTCGTCTTCGTCCGCCGCGTAGTCGAAAAGCGCGTGAATGCGGATCAGCAGATCGGTGGGAAGCGCGCCGATCCATTCGGCGTCCCGCTCCGAGCTGAACATGAGCGTGACGATCGCGGTGAGGTCGCGCCGGTTCGGCGCGGGCGGAATCAATGCTGCTTCGAGCCGCTCGAACAACGCACCGAAGAAGCCCGAATGCACGGGCATGCCGGCGTCGCACAGCAGCGAAAGGCCGTCGCTCTCGCGCAGCAGAGCACGCAGAGTGCCGGCGACGTTGGCCTTCCAGACGGGGTTGCGATCCAGCACATGCAGGAGGTAGCGAATTCGCGTGTGCGCAGGGATCGAGTGGCTAGCGGTGTCTTCAGCGGTGGCGCCGGATTGGACCACGCGGCCCCGGCGAATCCAGTGAGCGAGTTCGATCAGCCACTCACTGCGCTCCGGATAAGGTGCAGTGCGGTCGGCGATCGCCAGCAGCGCATCGGGCTGGTGACCGCCGTCGCGCGAAGCGCGCCATTTCCTGTTGAGACGTTTGAGCGAATCGAACACTTCAGGCGCCGGCTCCCGCAGCGCTGTCCGCTGAAGGACACGCCGGCACGGCCACGCTCACAGTCGCTCCTTTGGCCGAGGAAGAGGTTGCCTTGGCGCCTTGACCTTGCGGAGCAGCGGCAGCCATGGCCTGTACCGCCGCAGCCACCTGCGCGGAAATCCGCTGCAGCGCGCGCCGATGCCCGTCGACCAGCGCGTCATACCCGCCGCTCACCGGTTCGCTGACCACGCTACGGCACGTCATCACCGTGTTGCTGCGTACCGCGCGAACGCTCCACACCGCGTCGATCAACGCATGCGAACCCGGCCATGACTCGAAGCGCTGCACATTCATGCTGACCCGATACACCGGCGTGGCATCCGGGTGCGCGGTGCCGAACACGTCGATCGTGTTGAGCTGCTGCGTCAGACTCGTCGACAACGCGCGCCGGATCTCGTCGCCGGGCAGTGAGGCCCAGCGCTCTTCCTCGAGCACTTTGACCTGCGTCGGTCCGGTTTGCACGACCAGTTGATTCTTCGACACCTGCGGCGGCACGTCGATCGGCGCGACTTCGATCAGCCACGCGGGCGCAGCCGCCGTGCGGACGCTGACCGGCGCGGCGGCTCCGGCAGCGCTATCCGCTCCCAGCGTATAAAAGCGGCTCGACGGCGACGAGCACGCCGCCAGCGTCACCAGTCCGGCCAGAGCGCCGGCAAGAACGGCGCCGCGCGCGAACCCGCGCGGCGGACGAGGGAGCCGGGCAAACATCATGGTTTATCTCCTGTTTTACCGCGCAACAGCGATTCGGGATGGCGCTCCAGATAATCCGACAGCGCATTGAGCGACTGCAACGTGCGCGTCAGTTCCTGTAACGCCTGATGAACATCGGACTGCAACGGCGAGTCCTGCTGCAATGTCGCCTCGGCCGAACCGAAGGTTTGCTTCGCCGCCGCGAGCGTATCGCGGGCCTGCGGCACCACTTCCTTGTCGAGTCGCGTGAAGAGCTGATCGGCGTTCTTCAGCGCGCTGTTGAGGTTGTTGCCGATCTGGTCGAACGGTACCTTGTCGAGCTTCTTCGCGATGTCGGCGACCTGGAGCTGCAACTCGTCGAGCGTGTTCGGAATGGTCGGCAGTTCGAGCGGATCGCTCGCCACGTCGACGGTTGCCGGCGGCGCCTTCGGGAAGATGTCCACCGCCACGTACAACTGGCTCGTAATCAGATTGCCGGTGCGCAACTGGCCGCGCAAACCGTGTTTGACGAGCTGTTGCAGCATGGTTTGACCCGCGAGGCTGCCCGGTGCCGGCGCGGTTTCGCGGAAGCGCCTGCCGAGGCGGTCGGGATAAAGGTTCATCGTCACCGGCATGGTGAAGCTGCGCGTCTTCGGATCGTAGTCGATGCCGATGTTGGTCACCTGCCCCAGCACGATGCCGCGGAAATCGACCGGTGCGCCGATCGACAGGCCGCGCAGCGACTGGTTGAAGTTCATCACCACGCGCAGCGGCACGCCGTCCGGCTCGCGCATCGCATCGGCTTCATCCGAACCGAGGCGGAAGGTCATGTTGTTCGGTGCCTGCGCGCCCACGCCTTGCCCCGGCGGCGACTGGAACGACAGTCCGCCCACGATCACCGTGGCGAGCGACTGCGTGTTCAGCTTGAAGCCGCTGGAATCGAGCCGCAGATCGACGCCGCTCGCATGCCACCAGCGCGAATTGGTGCCGACGTACTGGTCGAACGGGGCGGACACGAAGACCTGCATGGTCACGCCGGTGCCGTCCTTGTCGAGCGAGAAGCCGACCACCTGGCCGACCTGCACGCGCCGGTAGAAGATCGGCGAGCCGATGTCGATCGAGCCGAGCGAGTCGCCGTGCAGCACGAACTGGTGACCCTTCTGGTCGCCGGTAATCGGCGGCGGCGTTTCAAGGCCGACGAAGTCCTTCTCGCTATCCGGCGAGTGCCCGGCGTCCGCGCCGATATACGCGCCCGAGAGCAGCGTGGTGAGACCCGACACGCCGCTCGCGCCGACGCGCGGCCGCACCACCCAGAAGCGCGAATCCTTGACCGCGAAGTCTTCGCCTTCCTTGGTCAACTGCACCTGTACCAGTACGTGCGACAGATCTTTCGACAGCGTGATGGTCTTCACGGAGCCGACGTCGACGTCCTTGTACTTCACCTTGGTCTTGCCCGGTTCGAGCCCCTCGGCACTGACGAAGCTGATCGTGATGGTCGGGCCTTTCGCGGTGACCGATTTGATCACGAGCGCGATGCCGATCAGCGCGGCGATCAGCGGAATCACCCAGACGAGAGACGGCAGCCAGCGGCTGCGCGGTTCGATTTCCGGGTCTGGGAGTTGGGGCGGCAGCTTCGGTCCGTTCGAATCGTTGCGCGGCGCATCGGAGGCGGGCGTCGGTTCTTGCGGGCTAGTCATGTTTGAGGTCCTGAGGTTTTTGGGTATTGCGCTTCACGCCGCCTTGCACGCTGCCTTCCACGTGATCCCAGATGAGCCGTGGGTCGAACTGCATGGAGGCCAGCATGGTCAGAATCACCACCGAGCCGAAGGCGATCGCCCCCGGGCCGGCCGTAATGACGGCAAGCGATTTGAAGCGCACCAGCGCGACGGTCAGCGTGACGACGAACACGTCCAGCATCGACCAGCGCCCGATCCGCTCGACCATCCGGTAAAGCGTGATGCGCTGGTCGGGCCGCCAGCGCGAACGGCGCTGCGCCGTGATGGTGAGCAGCACCAGCACGCTCAGCTTGAGCATCGGCACCATGATGCTGGCGATAAACACGATCACCGCGAGCGGCCAGTCGCCCGAGGTCCAGAAATAGACGACGCCGCTCATGATGGTGTCGTCTTCGGAGCCGAGCAGCGACGCCGTGTGCATTACCGGCAGCAGGTTCGCGGGAATATACAGCAGCGCGGCGGCAATCAGCAGCGCCCACGTGCGCATCAGGCTGTCGGGGTTGCGCGAGTGAAGGTGCGCGCCGCACCGTGAACAGTGCTGCGCCGTGACGGAGCGAATGCGCGGCTCGACGCGTCCGCACGCGTGGCAACTGACGAGGCCCGCGCGTCTCGCGGTGATGTATTTCATGATGTGCTCATCCTCGACGTGGCGCCGGCGGCACCGGCGGCAACGCGGTTGGCTCCGCGCTACGCACGTCGGGCGGCGCGGGCGGTCCGGCGACCGAGTTGACGGCGGCGGCCGCGCTGTCGGCGGAAGTGCGCGGCAGCGGCCGTTGGTCGCGGGCGCCCAGTTCGTCGGCGAGGTCCCACAGAATGCGCGGATCGAACGTGACCACCACGGCGAGCATCAGCGTGAGCACGCCGAACGCAAACAACGCCGCCTCGGGAATCACGCGCGCGAGACTCACCATCTTCACGATGGTGATCAGTATCCCGAGCATGAAGACTTCAATCATGCCCCACGGGCGCACGAATTGAATGGCGCGCAGCACCCGGTTGAAGGCGCGTGGCACATAGCCGGCGCGTAACGGAATCAGCACATAGAGCAGTGCGACGAGTTCGGTCAGCGGGAACAGGATGGTCGAGCAGAACACCATGACCGCGACGATCTGCATGTCCTCGTCCCACAGCGCGACGAGCGCGCCGAATAGCGTAGTCTGCGACGTGATGCCGTTGGTTTCGAGTTCGACGATCGGGAAGCCCTGCGCGATCAGGAAGGTGATCAGCGCGCCCAGCGTCATGGCGCTGATGGCGTCGAGCTTGCGGGAGACGCCGCGATAAAGCGTAGCCCCGCAGCGCGGACAGCGCGCGAGCGTGCGCCCGACAAGCCGGGGTTTGTGGAACAGCGTATCGCACTCATGGCACGCGATCAGGTTGTCATGTTCCATAGGGCAAAGGGCTGACAGTGTGAGGGGAAGCGTGCAATGCCCGTTTCTTTGGCAGGTCTGATGAAAGTGTGGAGCAATAGTACCAAAGGCGCCCCGCCGTCGCACCGGCTGTTGCGCCGAGGTCGGATTGTGACGATTGTGAGCCGGGGCGCACGACGGCGGGCGGTTAATCCTACATTGCATCCGTCTAGCTCTGACAGCCTCCGTCCCTAATTGTTCAATGCGTGCAGTATCGGCGCTGAAACTCCGCGTGGGTGGCCTGCGGCAACGTTCTGCCAGTTTTTTCCGGTTCGGGTAGCATGGCCGCCTTGGCGCGTGTCGCCGCAGGCATTGTCCGTTCAGATGAACCGATGCCTTGCGCATCGGCATCCGGAATATTCATGCGGACTGCGCCGTTAACCTCTCTTAGCTTGCGTTGACCTGTCATGGCACTCAATCCTTCATTCAGTAGCCGGGAATCGTATTCGCCGACTGCCATTGCCCTGCATTGGCTGATCGCGCTGCTGATCGTATGCGGCTTCGCGCTCGGCTGGGTGATGACCGATATCCCGGGCTTCACGCCCACCAAGCTGAAGTATTTTTCGTGGCACAAGTGGATCGGCGTGACGGTATTCGCGCTCGCCGTCCTGCGCATTCTGTGGCGCGCCACGCACGCGGCGCCCGTGATGCCCCGCCGCATGCCGGTCTGGCAGCGCGGCGCGGCGCATCTCGTACACGTGTTGCTGTACGTGCTGATGATCGCGATTCCCGCTTCGGGCTACCTCTATAGTTCGGCGGCCAACGTGCCGGTGGTGTACCTCGGGCTGATTCCGCTGCCGCGCCTGATCGCGCCGGACCCGCACCTCAAGGAACTGCTGAAGAACGTGCATATCACGCTGAATTACACCCTGCTCGTGCTCGTCGCGCTGCACGTCGCGGCCGCGCTCAAGCATCAATGGCTGGATCGCGACGGTCTGCTTTCGCGCATGCTCCCTTTCCTCAAATAAGGACAACCATGAAGGTTTCGTTTTATCGCTACATGCTCGCCGCCTTTGCCGCGGCCTCGTTGACCGTGGCCGGCAGCGCCATGGCGCAAGTCGACGTCGCGAAGAGTTCGGTGACGGCCACGTCGAAACAGATGAATGTGCCGGTGGAAGGCAAATTCGGTAAATTCACCGCGCAGGTCAAGTTCGATCCGGCAAAACCGGCCGACGGCAGTGCGCAGTTCAGCATCGACGTGGCCAGCTACGATCTCGGCGACGAAAGCTACAACGACCAGGTGCGCGGCAAGGACTGGTTCGACGCGAAGACGTATCCGAGCGCCACTTTTGTTTCGAGCGCGATTGCGCCGGCCGGCGGCAACCAGTTCAAGGTGACCGGCAAGCTGACCATCAAGGGCAAGTCGCAGACCGTGGTGGTGCCGGTCACCGTGTCCCAGCAGGGCGCGGTGCAAACCTTTGACGGTTCATTGCCGATCAAGCGCTCGCAGTTCGATATCGGCACCGGCGAATGGAAAGACACCTCGGTGGTCGCCGACGAAGTGGTCATCAAGTTTCATATCGTTGCAGCACATAAGTGACGTTCGCCCCGCCGCTCGGGCGGGGCAGCTTTTTTCTGGAACCTAGGAGCACGAATTGAAAACATCCATGTTGATCGCCATCGGCGCGCTCGCTTCTTCTTTCTCATTGGGCGCGTTCGCGGCGGCCGATACCTATCAGCTCGACCCGACCCACACGTATCCGAGCTTCGAGGCGGATCACTTCGGCGGTCTTTCGGTGTGGCGCGGCAAGTTCACCAAGAGCTCCGGCACGGTCACGCTCGACCGTTCGGCTAAAACCGGTACCGTCGACGTGACGGTCGATCCCGCTTCGATCGACACCGGCAACAGCAAGCTCGACGAGCATCTGAAGACGGATGCGCTGTTCGACGTCGCCAAATATCCTTCGGTAACCTACAAGGGCACCGAGATCAAGTTCGACGGCGACAAGCCGGTCGAAGTGATCGGCAATCTGACGATGCACGGTGTCACCAAGCCGCTGAATCTGAAGATCGAGTCGTTCAAGTGCATGCCGCATCCGGTGCTCAAGCGCGAAGTGTGCGGCGTGGAAGCGAGCGCCCATTTCAACCGTGCTGACTACGGCATGGATTTCGGCGCCAAGTACGGCTTCAATATGGATACCAAGCTGCATATTCAGGCCGAAGGCATCAAGCAATAAACGCTTAACGCGTCTGCCGCGTGCGGGTATTGAATCGCACGACCGTTGCGTCGCAACAAAAAAACCGCTTCGTTCGCTTTGGCGACGAAGCGGTTTTTTATTGGCCGCCTGAGACGCCGGAAGCCTTATGCAGCGGCATAGCGCAATTTCGCACTCGCGCCGTATTAATTTTTCGGGTACATAGAGCGCAGGCACCGCACTGGTTGTGCGCGCATCCAGTCGGGCATTCAGGGCGTCACGCCCACATGAATAATATTCCGCGCGAATTGGAGATCTGCATGAACGCAACGACAGCAGCAAGCCTCACGGGGAGCCGGCAAAGTTCGTGGCGCGCGGTGGTCGCGGCCTCGATCGGCAACGCGCTGGAATGGTTCGATCTGGTGGTGTACGGTTTTTTCGCGGTGGTCATCGCAAAGCTGTTTTTCCCGGCCGGTAACGACACGGTCTCGCTGCTTCTCACGCTCGGCACCTTCGGTGTGTCGTTCTTCATGCGGCCGCTCGGCGCGATCGTGATCGGCGCCTACGCCGACCGCGCCGGCCGCAAGGCGGCGCTCACACTCTCAATCCTGCTGATGATGGCCGGCACGTTAATCATCGCGGTCCTGCCGACTTATCAGAGCATCGGCCTCGCCGCACCGGTGATTCTCGTATTGGCCCGTCTGATGCAAGGCTTTTCGGCGGGCGGCGAGTTCGGCAGCGCCACCGCCTTTCTCGCGGAACACGTGCCGGGGCGGCGCGGCTTTTTCGCGAGCTGGCAGGTGGCGAGTCAGGGGCTCACCACGCTGCTTGCCGCCGGCTTCGGTGTACTGCTCACCGGCAAGCTTTCGCCTGAGCAGATGGCCTCGTGGGGTTGGCGTGTACCGTTCTTCTTTGGCCTCCTCATCGGACCGGTCGCCTGGTACATCCGCACCAGGCTCGATGAGACGCCCGAATTCCTCGCTGCCGAAACGACCACGACGCCGCTGCGCGACACCTTCACCAGCCAGAAATTGCGCCTGCTGATCGCGATCGGCGTGGTGGTGCTCGGCACGGTATCGACGTATCTGGTGCTGTTCATGCCAACCTTCGGCGTGAAGCAATTGGGACTGGCGCCTTCGGTCGCGTTCGCGGCGATCGCACTGACCGGCGTGATCCAGATGGTGTTCTCGCCGCTGGTCGGCCATCTGTCCGACCGGCACGGACGCACCACGATCATGCTGATCTCGGCGCTGCTACTGCTCGTGCTGATCAACCCGGCCTTCGCGTACCTGGTCGCGCATCCGACTTTCGGCACCTTGATCGCCATGCAGATCGTGTTCGGCTTTCTGATGACCGGTTACTTCGCGGCGCTGCCGGGTCTGCTCTCGGAGATGTTTCCGGTGCAAACGCGTACGACCGGCATGTCGCTGGCTTATAACATTGCCGTGACGATTTTCGGCGGCTTCGGGCCGTTCATCATTGCGTGGCTGATCAGCGCGACGGGTTCGAAGACCGCGCCGAGTTACTACCTGATTTTCGCCGCGGTGGTGAGCCTCGTCGCGCTGATGGCGGCGCGGCGCAAGCTTGGGTTCCGCTGAGGTGGACGCTTGCAGTTGCCTCCGCGGATGGGCGCGGCGCGGCGGTGAAGCAGGGCGACGGTAAGGCAGGGCGGCGGTAAACGCAAAAGGCCGGTTCATCATGAACCGGCCTTTTGCATTCCGAGGTCTGACGCTAAAACAGGATCAGACTTGCGCGCCCGCGTTCGGATCGTCCGCGTCGCTGCGTTCCTTCTTGTCCTTGATCAGGTCTTCGCGCTTCACGCCAAACCACATGGCGAGCGCCGCGGCGACGAACACCGACGAGTAGATACCGAACAGAATACCGACCGTCAGCGCGAGAGCGAAGTAGTGCAGCGTCGGGCCGCCGAACAGGAACATCGAGAGCACCATCATCTGCGTACAGCCGTGGGTGATGATGGTTCGCGACATCGTGCTGGTGATCGCGTGGTTGATCACTTCGATCACGCTCAGCTTGCGTTCGCGGCGGAAGGTCTCACGAATCCGGTCGAAGATAACAACCGATTCGTTCACCGAGTAGCCGAGCACCGCGAGCACCGCAGCCAGCACGGAGAGTGAGAACTCCCACTGGAAGAACGCGAAGAAGCCGAGAATGATCACCACGTCGTGCAAGTTCGCGATCACGCCGGCCACCGCGTACTTCCATTCGAAGCGGAACGACAGGTAGATCACGATGCCGACCACCACGCAGGCCAGCGCGAGCAGGCCGTCGGTGGCGAGTTCCTTGCCGACCTGCGGGCCGACGAACTCGACACGCTGCAGTTGCACCTGCGGCGTTTCGGCCTTCAGTGCGGTCATCACCTGATCGCTCTGTTGCGCGGACGTATAGCCCTGCTTGAGCGGCAGACGGATCAGCACGTCGCGCGAGGTGCCGAAGTTCTGCACCTGAGCGTCGGCATAACCGAGCTTGCCTAGCGTGCCGCGCACCGGTTCGAGCGGCGCGGCGCCCGGATACTGCACTTCGATCACCGTACCGCCGGTGAACTCCACCGACAGATGCAGCCCGCGATGCAGCAGGAAGAACACAGCAGCAAGGAACGTCAGCAGCGAGATCGCGTTGAAGATCAACGCACGCTGCATGAACGGAATGTCTTTGCGGAAACGGAAAAATTCCATGGTCTTGTTCTCCGGGACTCAGCGGGATGAACCCGGTTTCTGCGGCGTATTCGACGTATTCGACGTAGTCGACGAACCCGGCGCGTTGCGGCGGCGTACGGTCGGCTTGCCGGCGCGAGCCTGCGCGACCGCAGCTCTCGCCTTCGACGGCTTGGCGGCGACCGCGGCGACGGCTTGCGCCGTGTCGGTCGCGGCGTCTTCGCTACCGAGGTAAGCCGCCGAGCCCGCGGGCGCCGTATCCGGACGCCACACCTGACCGATGGCCAGCGACTTCAGCTTCTTTTTGCCGCCGTACCAGAGGTTGACGATGCCGCGCGAGAAGAACACGGCCGAGAACATCGACGTGAGAATGCCGATACAGTGCACGATCGCAAACCCGCGCACCGGGCCCGAGCCGAACGCGAGCAACGCGATACCGGCAATCAGCGTGGTGACGTTCGAGTCGAGAATCGTTGCCCAGGCGTGCGCGTAGCCGTTCTGGATCGCCAGTTGCGGCGGCGCGCCGTTGCGCAGTTCTTCACGCACCCGTTCGTTGATCAGCACGTTGGCGTCGATCGCCATACCGAGCGCGAGCGCGATAGCGGCGATACCCGGCAGGGTGAGCGTGGCCTGCAGCATGGACAGCACGGCGATCAGCAGCAGAAGGTTGACCGACAGGCCGATCATGGAGATCACGCCGAACAGCATGTAGTACGCGATCATGAAGACGGCGATCGCCGCGAAGCCCCACACCACCGAGTGGAAGCCCTTCTTGATGTTGTCCGCGCCGAGGCTCGGGCCGATCGTGCGTTCTTCGATGATGTCCATCGGCGCGGCCAGCGAACCGGCGCGCAGCAGCAGCGCGAGGTCGGCGGCGCCTTGCGGCGTGGCCTGGCCGGTGATCTGGAAGCGGTCGCCCAGTTCCGACTGGATGGTCGCCACCGTCAGCACTTCGCCCTTGCCCTTTTCGAACAGCACCATGGCCATCGGCTTGCCGATGTTGTCGCGCGACACGCTGCGCACCGCGCGGCCACCGGCCGAATCCAGGCGGATATTGACCGAGGGGCGCTGGTGTTCGTCGAAGCCCGCTGACGCGTCGATAATCCGGTCGCCCGTGAAGATGATCTGCTTCTTCAGCAGCACCGGCGTCTGGTTGCCTTGCGTGAACAGTTCGTCGCCCGGCGGCACCGGATCGGACGGATTCGGATGCGTGTTGACCGGATCGGCGAGGCGCGCTTCGAGCGTTGCCGTACGGCCGATGATGTCCTTCGCCTTCGCCGTGTCCTGCACGCCCGGCAGTTCGACCACGATGCGGTCGGAGCCTTGCTGCTGGATCACCGGCTCGGCCACGCCGAGTTCGTTCACGCGGTTATGCAGCGTGGTGATGTTCTGCTTGAGCGCGGCGTCCTGCACGGCTTTCTGCACCGTCGGCGTGAACGTGCCGACGAGTTGCACGCTGCCGTCCGGGCTCGCTTGCGAGGCCCACTGGAGTTCGCTGATGCTGCGGCTCAGTTGCTTCGATGCGTTGTCCGCGCTCGCCTGGTCGGCGAAATTGATCACCACCGTCTGGTTGACGCGGTTCACGCCGCCGTCGCGGATATTGTTGTCACGCAGCAGCGTGCGCGCGTCCGAAGCGTCCGAGTCGAGCTTCTTGTTGAGCGCGCCGGCCATGTCGACCTGCAGCAGGAAGTGAACACCGCCGCGCAGATCGAGACCGAGGTACATCGGCAGCGCGTGCAGGGCGGTCAGCCAGCGCGGCGACGCGCTTTGCAGATTCAGCGCCACGATGAACTGCGGGTCGGTCGGGTCGCTGTTCAGCGACTTCTGCAGCAGGTCCTTCACGCGCAGTTGCGTGTCGGTGTCCGGCAGACGCACGCGGATGTTCGCGTTGGTCGACGCGTTGTCGAACGTGACGTCGTCCGGCTTGATCTGATTCGCGGCGAGCGCGGCTTCGACAGCCGACAGCGTGGTCGAGTCGAGCTTGACCGTTGCCTTGCCGCTCGACACCTGCACCGCCGGCGCTTCGCCGAACAGGTTGGGCAGCGTGTACACGAGGCCGATGACCAGAGCCACCAGCATCACGGCGTATTTCCAGAGGGGGTAACGATTCATGAGTGGTCCAACGGGAAGGTTGGCTTGGAAGCGATGCGTCCGGCGATGAGCGCGGGCGATTCAGCGCTGGATTGCATGAATCGCGGGCGAGGCCGCGCCGGACGCGAGAGAGCAGGCCTTACAGCGACTTGATCGTGCCCTTCGGGAGAATCGTCGTGACCGACGCTTTTTGCACGGTGATTTCCGTGCCTTCCGAGATCTCGACGCCGACGTAAGCTTCACCCACCTTGGTCACCTTGCCGACGATGCCGCCATTCGTCACCACTTCATCGCCCTTGGCCATGGCGGCGAGCATGTTGCGATGTTCCTTCTGGCGCTTCATTTGCGGGCGAATCATGATGAAGTACAGCACGCCGAACATCAGGATCAGCGGCAGGAAGCTCATCAGGTTCGACTCAACGCCACCTGCTGCGGTGCCTTGGGCGAAGGCATTGGAAATGAACGACACGTTGGTCTCTCCGTTATAAGTCAAAACGATCAAAAAAATCAGCCGGTTATTCTACCACCGGCCTGACGCGCGTCGGCGCGGCGAATCGGCTTTGGGATCAACCGTTTAAAGGCTGGTTTGCCGTTTTTAGCGCCGTTCGCGAAAGTCGATTGTAAGGTTTTCCCGGCGAGGCCGACGGATTCTTCCGCTGAATCCGCGGCCCCCGCGCCGTTACGGCGCCTCGGCGGTGCCGCGCGCGCGGTTCTCGTGAAAGCGTTTGCGGAAGGGCTCGAACATTTTCGCGTCGATCGAATCGCGGATTTCCTGCATCAGTTCGAGGTAGTAGTGCAGGTTGTGGATCGTGTTCAACTGCGCACCGAGGATTTCCCCTACGCGATGCAGATGGTGCAGGTAGCCGCGAGTGAAATTTCGGCAGGTGTAGCAGCCGCATTGCTCGTCGAGCGGGCGCAGCGAATTCTTGTGCGTGGCGTTGCGGATCTTGATGTCGCCAAACCGCGTGAAAAGCCAGCCGTTGCGCGCGTTGCGGGTCGGCATCACGCAGTCGAACATGTCGACGCCGGCGGCGACGCCCGCCACCAGGTCTTCCGGCGTGCCAACGCCCATCAGATAGTGCGGCTTGTTGGCCGGCAGCTTCGGGCCGATGTGGTTCAACACGCGCATCATGTCTTCTTTCGGTTCGCCGACCGACAGCCCGCCGATCGCCAGACCGTGGAAATCCTTCTCCGCGAGCCCTGCCAGCGACTCGTCGCGCAGGTCTTCGAACATGCCGCCCTGAACGATGCCGAACAGAGCGTTCGGATTGCCCAGCCGGTTGAATTCGTCGATGGAGCGCTGCGCCCAGCGCATCGACATGCGCATGGAATCGGCCGCTTCCTTGTGCGAAGTCGGCACGTTATTGGTCGCGTACGGCGTGCATTCGTCGAACTGCATGACGATGTCCGAGTTCAGCACTTTCTGGATCTGCATCGACACTTCGGGCGACAGGAACAGCTTGTCGCCGTTGATCGGCGACGCGAATGTGACGCCGTCTTCGGTGATCTTGCGCAGATCGCCGAGCGAAAACACCTGGAAGCCGCCCGAGTCGGTCAGGATCGGCCTTTTCCAGCCCATGAAGCCGTGCAGGCCGCCGTGCGCCTCGATCGTTTCAAGACCCGGACGCAGCCACAGATGGAAAGTGTTGCCGAGAATGATCTGCGCGTGCATTTCCTCCAGCTCGCGCGGCTGCACCGCCTTCACGGTCCCGTACGTGCCGACCGGCATGAAGATCGGCGTTTCCACCACGCCGTGATTCAGCGTGACGCGGCCGCGGCGGGCCTGGCCGTCGGTGCCGAGCAGTTCGAATTTGAGGCCGTTTTCGGGGCGAACGTGGTCGCCGAGATAAGCGCCGTGATCGGCACGCGTGCTAACGGTGTGACCGTCGGTCATGAAATAACTCCTGTGCTACCGGAAAACAGTCCGGCGCAAATAATGAATGCCGCCGGAAGGGTTCTCGGCGGCTCCTGGAACTGCGAATTTTAAACGGCTGGTCTTGGGCTCAAACGTCGCGCCGGGTGAGCAGCATCGCGTCGCCATAGCTGAAGAAGCGGTAACGCTGCTCGATCGCATGGCGGTACGCCTCGCGAATGGTTTCAACGCCCGCGAAAGCCGACACCAGCATCAGCAGCGTCGACTTGGGCAAGTGGAAATTGGTCACTAGCCGGTCAACCACGCGGAATTTATAGCCCGGCGTGATGAAGATGTCGGTTTCCGTGCTGGCGGCGGCAAGCGGCCGGCCCGCGGCTTCGGCGTCGCGCGCGGCGGCTTCGAGCGCGCGCATCGAGGTCGTGCCCACCGCGATCACGCGGTTGCCGCGTGCGCGCGTCGCCGCGATCTGGTCGGCGAGCGCTTGCGGCAGGTGATACCACTCGCTGTGCATCTTGTGCTCGGCGAGGTTTTCCACCCGCACCGGCTGGAACGTGCCCGCGCCGACGTGCAGCGTTAGCGTCGCGCGCTGCACGCCCGCGGCGTCGAGGCGTGCGAGCAGCGCCTCGTCGAAATGCAGGCCCGCTGTGGGCGCGGCGACCGCGCCGGGATTCTGCGCGAACACTGTCTGGTAGCGGGTTTCGTCGGTCGAGTCGGGATCGTGCTCGATGTACGGCGGCAGCGGCAGACGGCCGAACTGTTCGATCAGCGTCAGGCAGTCGTCCGGAAAATGCAGCGTGTAGAAGGGCTCGACGCGTTCGCCGATCGTGACGTCGAAGGCATCCGCCAGCCGGATCGTGGTGCCGGGTTGCGGGCTCTTGCTGGCGCGAATCTGCGCGAGCGCCGTGCGCTCGCCGGTGAGGCGCTCCACCAGCACTTCGATCTTGCCGCCACTGGCCTTCTGGCCGAGGAACCGCGCCTTCAGGACTTTGGTATCGTTAAAGACCAGCAGATCGCCGGGCGCGATGCACTCGGGCAACTCGGCAAAGCGGCGGTCGATCAGGCGCGCCGCGCCGGTGGCGTCGGCCGGGTTGTCCACCTCGAGCAGACGGCTCGCGCTGCGCTCGGGCAGCGCGACTTGTGCGATCAACTCGGGAGGCAGATCGAAATCGAAATCGGAAAGCGTCAACATGAACGACTGGAAGCGAATTGAGACTGAATTGAGCCGAAGCCGGAGCCGGGCGGCTATGATTGCGGGACGCCGGAGCGGCCCGCGAGAGCGCGCGCCGTATGGCGGCGAACCCTTTGACAGCCGATATTGTACTTGCGAAGCAGCCCATGCCTTTGTCCGACCGCCGATTGCCCTCCGTTACCGATGAAGTGAGCGCCGAACCCAGGCGCCGCGGCTCGCGGGGCAAGGCGGTGGCGGCGGGGAGCGATGCGGGCCAGGGTGTTGGCGCGGATCCCGAGTCGAGCGCTGAAAAAGCTGCGCAACAACGCGACGAATCGGATGGCAAGACCATTGACGAAATTAGCGGGCAACGCGTAGGCAAGCTCGCTGACGCATCTGGCGGCGCGCGCGCCGACAGCCTTGCCGAGCTGTCCGCCGGCAAACTTGCCGACAAATCCGCCGGCATATTCGGCGACAAACCTGCTGGCAAGTCCGGACCCAAGGCCGCTGCGAAATCTTCCACCAAGTCCGCCGCCAAACCCGCCGAAAAAACCGCCGACAAGCTCGCCAAGCTCGGCCTCACGCGCGACATCGACCTGGTGCTGCACCTGCCCATGCGTTACGAGGACGAGACTTCGCTGACGCCGATCGGGCATCTGCTGCCCGGCGGCATTGCGCAGACCGAAGGTGTGGTCTTCGACAACGAGATTGCCTATCGTCCGCGCCGTCAGTTGCTGGTGAAGCTGCATGACGACGCCGGCGACGAACTCGTGCTGCGCTTCCTGAACTTCTACGGCTCGCAGGTCAAGCAGATGGCGATCGGCGCGCGGCTGCGGGTGCGCGGCGACGTGCGCGGCGGTTTCTTCGGCATGGAGATGGTGCATCCGGCGGTGCGCGTGGTCGACGAAGACACGCCGCTGCCGCAGGCGCTGACGCCGGTGTATCCGAGCACGGCGGGCGTGACGCAGGCCTATCTGCGCAAATCGATCGATAACGCGCTTTCGCGTACGACATTGCCGGAGTTGTTGCCTGAGGCCGTTGCGCGCACGTGGTTGCAGCCGCTCGGCGTGCCGTCGCTGATGGAGGCCGTGCGCACGCTGCATCATCCGGGCGCGCAGTCCGATGAGACCGCGTTGATCGACGGCACGCATCCGGCCTGGGTGCGTATCAAGTTCGAAGAACTGCTCGCGCAGCAGATGTCGCTCAAGCGCGCACACGAAGAGCGCCGCACTCGCGCGGCGCCGGCCATGCCGCGTCGCAAGCTGGGCGACGAATCCGCGCTGGTCGCGCGCTTGCTGAAGGCGTTGCCGTTTTCGCTGACGGCGGCGCAGGAGCGTGTGGGCGGCGAGATCGCGCTCGACCTGACTCAGCCGCATCCGATGCAGCGGCTATTGCAGGGCGACGTCGGCAGCGGCAAGACAATCGTCGCCGCGCTGGCCGCCGCGCAGGCCATCGACGCCGGCTATCAGGCCGCGCTCATGGCGCCGACCGAAATTCTTGCCGAACAGCATGCGCGCAAATTACGTGGCTGGCTGGAGCCGCTTGGCGTGAGCGTCGCGTGGCTCGCAGGCAGTCTGAAGACCAAAGAAAAACGCGCCGCGATCGAAGCCGCCGCGCTCGGCACGGCGCAACTCGTGATCGGCACGCACGCGATCATCCAGGACGCGGTCGAATTCGCGCGCCTTGGGCTCGTGATCGTCGACGAACAGCACCGTTTCGGCGTGGCGCAGCGGCTTGCGTTGCGCGCCAAGGCGCAGAACGCCGCCGACGGCGCGCGTGACTTTCAGCCGCATCAACTGATGATGTCGGCGACGCCGATTCCGCGCACGCTCGCCATGACGTATTACGCCGACCTCGACGTGTCGACCATCGACGAATTACCGCCCGGGCGCACGCCGATCCTGACCAAGCTCGTGTCCGACACGCGGCGCGAGGAGGTGATCGGGCGCGTGCGCGAGGCCGCGTTGACGGGGCGTCAGGTGTACTGGGTGTGTCCGCTGATCGAGGAAAGCGAGACCTTGCAGTTGCAGACCGCGGTCGAGACTTATGAAACGCTGGTGGCCGCGTTGCCCGAGCTGAAGGTTGGCCTCGTGCATGGGCGACTTGCGCCGGCTGAGAAAGCGGCGGTGATGGATGCGTTTACTCGCAACGAGGTGCAGTTGCTGGTGGCCACGACGGTGATCGAAGTGGGCGTGGATGTGCCGAATGCGTCGTTGATGGTGATCGAGCATGCCGAGCGGTTTGGGCTTGCGCAGTTGCATCAGTTGCGTGGGCGGGTGGGGCGTGGGAGTGCGGCTTCGGTTTGTGTGCTGCTTTATACGGGGCCTTTGTCGATGACTGCGCGCGCGCGGCTTCAGACTATGCGCGAGACGACCGATGGGTTTGAGATCGCCAGACGGGATCTGGAGATTCGCGGGCCGGGGGAGTTTTTGGGGGCGCGGCAGTCAGGTGCGGCGATGCTCAGGTTTGCGGATCTTGAGAATGATCAGTGGCTCATTGAGCCTGCGCGGGAGGCGGCGGCTGATTTGCTGGAGAAGTATCCCGAGGTGGTGGTGCAGCATCTGGCCAGGTGGCTGGGGGCTCGGGAGCAGTATTTGAAGGCGTGAGGTTGGTGGTTTTTTTTGCCTGCGCGGCGCGTTTGTGGGAGGTGTCAGGAATTTTGTGTGCTGAGGTCGATTAAAAAATCTCAGCTCATGGCGGAGGTGAATCGCTCGCCGAACAGAATGGCGAACTGATTGACCGCTTGCCGCCAGGTGATAGGCGGCATCTTCCAATCCTTTTCGATGTTGCGCAAGGCCAGATACAGCAGTTTGCTGGCGGCTTCGTCGCTGGGGAAATGACCGCGGTTCTTGACGATCTTGCGCAACTGCATGTGCATGCTCTCAATCGCGTTGGTCGTANAAGTTGCATCGCGCCAGCCCCCACTGGACGCGCCATACCCACGCCACCCATGCGCTTGCTCGCGGCGCGGAGCTGACGACCGTGCGGGACAACCTGCGCCACGCCTCTATCGCAACGACCTCGATCTACCTGCTAAGCGACGAGGCTAAACGCTCCCGCCAGATGGACGAAGCGTTCGCCGCGCCGTAGCCCACGCCCTTTCCGACAGGGCGTCGCCGGCTAAACGTGCTTTATTTTCCGTTTTCTCAAGCGACCCCTATCAGGCAATCGCGGGCGGCCACACCGCGTTGTTCACCACCGCCGGCCAGATGCTCGGTGAACTGGCCGCGCTCGATAGCGATTCTGCCCTGCGCCGCCGACTGAATCGCTACGCCTCGCCCGACGTGCTTGTAATCGACGAGGTTGGCTACCTCTCGTACTCAAACCGCCACGCCGATCTGCTGTTCGAACTCGTCAGCAGAAGGTACGGAGTCACCTCGACCGTGGTTACGACAAACAGACCATTTAAAGAATGGCATGAGGTGTTTCCGAACGCGGCTTGCGTCGTCTCCCTCGTTGACCGACTCGTGCATCGTGCGGAGGTCGTCGTGATCGAGGGCGAATCCTATCGTGTGAAGGAGGCACGTGAACGCGCCGAGCAGCGCACGAAGAAACGTAGTGCGGCGAAGGCTGAGAAGAAGGCAACA
This sequence comes from Paraburkholderia sp. BGA-UO-ETr-F21, assembly GCF_059567925.1. Lineage (NCBI taxonomy): Bacteria > Pseudomonadati > Pseudomonadota > Betaproteobacteria > Burkholderiales > Burkholderiaceae > Paraburkholderia > Paraburkholderia sp. BGA-UO-ETr-F21. The sequence goes on from NZ_JCAQOY010000008.1 coordinate 23,898, forward strand.
TGACGCGCCGTCAACTGCCTTCCGGGGTCGCCTGCGGGCTCGACTTCCTGATCCCAGACAACTGGTCCGCCGAGCAAGCGTTCGCCGTCGTCGAACTCATCGACGATCTACGCTGGCGGATTTGCACGCACTACCAACTCGCATTGCACGAGCTACAGCGCGAACAACGTGCGCCTCCCGTGAACACTCACCCGACCGACGTCGAAGATCCATTCTGAGCACGAGCAGGCAACAACAACGAGTCAGCGATAAGCGCCCCTTGGGCGTTGTCGCTTTACTTAACCTGACGCCGCCGTTTAGTGTCGGATTTGCACCGCCGCTAACACCAGCGACTCAATCGCCGATTCCAGCATGGTGTTGACGAGTTCGGCATCCGGCCGCGTGCTGATTGACCAGCTCACAACGAGACCGTCGAAGCAGTCAATCACCGGCGACAGATACACCTTGCCGGCCGGAATCTGGAATTCGGTAATGTCCGTGAGCCATTTCTGGTTCGGGGCAGCGGCGCGGAAGTCACGATTGATAATGTTCTCCGGCGCAGGGCTTATTTCTCCACAATAGGAGCCGTAGCGACGTCGCCTGGTCGTGGCAACCGCCAGACCTTCCTGTCGCATCAAACGTCGCACCACCTTCTCCGAGATGACGATCTGCTGCCTGCCCAACGCCGCGTGGATCCGGCGATATCCGTAACAACGGTGATTGAGTTTGAAGATATCCGCGATGATGCGTCGCGCGTCAGCGTGCCTGTCAGCAACGAGCTGACGTGCACGGTGATAGAAGTAGGAACTGCGGGCAAGCCCCAGGGCCTCAAACTGCTAGGCGCCCCGGACCGATCGCATCTGGATCGACGCCCGGCCACGAGCTGCAGTCCGTCAGCGGCTCGGGAATGTCACTGCGTCTCATGTGACTCCCCGCGACGATATCTGCTTACCAGGGTGTGCCGGCTGAATGCAAGCCTGGTCAGGTCGGGGCTGATGAGTTGACCGCCATGCAGTCCAGCGGTTATCGCTGTCCGCACAAGTACAGAATCGATGTGGGAGAAGTACCGCTCGGCCTCATCAATGGTCGCGGGGCGATCGAAGAACTGGATTACGTTCGCGAGCAATGCCGGGTCGATCAGGTGACTCCCCGTTCCCAGATAGGGAAGCAATGCCATCCAGTTTTGGATCCAGATGCAATGGCGTTCGATCTCCTTGCTGGAAATGGTCTCGACACAAGCTGCAGCTTGCATGGTCTGGCTCGCTATGCGCGGATCGGAAGCACGCACTCCATCGACATTTCCGTCAACGATCAGCCACTGTTCTGCTCCGTCACGCATCACCCAGAAGTCAGCTGTCGGCTCTGTCGCCGGCTCGACAGATAGCGCAGGTCGCTCGCAGTAATTCGTCACGCCAGGATTGGCCTCGAGCATGATCCACAGGCGAACTTGCGTCGCCGAGACAAACATGACGGGACGTCGCAGCTTCAGCGCCCAGACGTGGTGTAGTGTCTGCTTGGGAAGACGCTGAACTGGAAGGGGAACAGGCTCTCTCATCGCAGCAAGTCGGGCCGAAAGCAATGTTCCAACTTTAGTTGAATTTCTCGAAAAGTTCCAAATTTAGGTCAACCCGGATCGACACAAACTTGACACCAGGAGCCCGGCCATTCCTTAAGTGGCATAGGTTTGCCGTGCGTCAGGGGGTTCCATGTTTAGTTCGATTGACACCAATACACTTCGTATCGCGACAGGCAGACGCGTTGTCACGTGAATGGGAATGACCCGCCGTGTTGTCAACGACATAATCGCTCTTCACGCATTATTGTTTCGGGGCGCCGGCTAGCACCCACGTCAGCACCACCTTCAGGTCAGCGTCGCTGATACCCGGATTGGGTGGCATCGGAACCGCGCCCCACACGCCCGAACCACCGCCCTTAACCTTCTTCATGAGGGTGGCCATGGCCGCAGCATCTCCTTTGTATTTTTCCCCGACATCGTGATAAGCGGGACCAACGACCTTGTGGTCGACGGCGTGACAACTGAAGCACATATTCTTGCTGGCAATTCCCTGCGCCTTTGCGGCATCGATATCGGCAGAAGCGTGGGTGGCGGCAAACATCGTTAGGCTGGCGATAAACAGTCGATTCATTTTCAAGTCCTATGCATATAAAAGAGACCGCGAGTTGTTGTCTCGCGGTCAATGGAAATCAGGCGAAGCGCCGGCTCTTGAAGCTCACGGTTCGCTTGTAGTCGTCCATGCTGCCAACGCGGCGAAGGTTCGCCCACGTACCTTTGTAGTAAGGAATGATGTTGCGGTCGGTCCAGTCGGTAGTCACGTCGCCCTGGATGCCATTGACGTAACCAAACATCATGAAGGTCTGGTTCGGTTTGATTTCTTTTGCCGGATAGGCCATCGCGTAGGTCGAGCCGAAATCGTTGAACACTTCCACAATGTCACCAGCCGCGAGATTCAGTTCCTTCGCGTCCTCAGGATTTACCTCGATGTATGCCATCGGGTAGCGTGCACGTATGAACTCGTTGTACTGGTCGTGATAAGCCGTTTGCCAGACCTCGTTGTTCCGCCCGTTGTTAATCCAGAAACGGAACTTGTCCTTCTGCTGGGCGACCGTTTTCGGCAAGCCGTTCCACGGCGCGGGCTTGAACTGCGCCTTACCGTCCGGCGTATCAAACTTCGAATCGGTGTAAAGCATCTCGGTACCCATCAGTTTTCCACCGGTGTATGACTGGACGGGAAGTTGCACCCCATTGTTACCGGCGGCCCGGAGCCGCTCGTAGCTGACGAGATTGCCTGTTGGACCACCCTGGCTATCAATCTTCGCGACGCCTGGCTGGCCAACCTGCCGGAAGCCATCATTGAACGCGTCTTCCTCGGTCTTCCATTCAAATCCATTGAAGCGGGCTGCCATGGTGGCGTTGCCATCGGCCAGATACATTGCCTTCAGCGAGTTTGCGATGCGTGCGGCAATGAGTGAGTCCGGCATCGCGCTCCCCGGCGCATCCATGAACTTCTGGGACAGCCGCATGCGGCGCTCACCGTTCATCGACGTGAGATTTGATTCGCCTGGGTGCGCCGCGGGAAGCATGAGATGGGCCGCCTCGGCGAGCTTCGTCGGGTACAGATTCACCGATGCTACGAACAGGCCACCTTTACTGGTCGCGTCGAAAATGACGTCGACCAGTTGGGCGTCTGTTGCCCCTTTCGCTTTCTGCATGGCCTCCTTGACGATCTGCGACCGGCGCAACACCGCTTCGCGAAGCGCCTCTGCGTTGTTGCTCGTCTGGAAGTTATTGCTGCCCCACCAGGTCATCATTCGGCCTTTTCCGTGGATGAGCTGCTGGTCAATATAGATTTTTGAGTCACCCGGATAGGGCGGGCGCGTGTAGCCCTCCTGATGACCGCCCATGCGAACAACACCAGTGCCCCGGCGACCAACGTTATGCGTCGCGAGGACGAGGTCAACCAGCGACGATTGAATCAGGTAGTTGTCATTGCCCCAGATGATGCCTTTCTCGTACGCATGCATCGTCCGCGGCATTTGGCCGGACGCCTTCGGCTTGTATGCCCATTCTGCGGCGGTCCGCAGTTTTTCAACAGGAATGCCCGTCGCCTTGCTTGCATCTTCCAGCGACATCCTGTTGGTCTTCACGGCATCATCAAAGCCGTTCGTGTGCTGGTTAATGAAGTCACGGTCAATCCACCCCTGTTCGACGACATAGGTGAAGAGGCCGTTGAACAAAGCGACGTCGGTGCCAGGCAGGATGTCGAGATGCAGCACGTTGCCGACACCGGCAACCTGCTCGGCGATGGCTATCGTGGGCGTGCGCCGCGGGTCCACAAAGATAATCCGCGCCGCGGGTGTGGCCTCGCCGGCAAACCGCTGTTTCTTCTTCTCCGCGGTGCCACCCTGCAGGTTGGGCACCCAGTGATTCAGGAAATAGTTGGTCTGAGTTTCATAGGCATTGTTGCCGACAGCCATGATGAGGTCGGCCAGCTCGGCGTCCTCGTAGGAGTTGTTCAACTCGCCGATACCCATCTCGCGCGTGGCATGGCACTCCGAGTTGTACGCAGGACGGTTGTGAATGCGGACCATCGGCGTCTGCAGTGCGGTGAACATCAGCTTTCCAGTGGCCCATGTGTTTTCGAAGCCACCACCGGCACCACCGTGGTCAAATGCCGAGAAGACGATACCGCTCGGACCATCCTTATCGAGGGTGCGTTTGAGCAGGCCAGCGTAGATGGCCATCGCATGGTCCCAGTCGGTATCGACCCACTGGTCGCCGGCATAGAGACGGGGATTTTTCAGCCGTTCACGCGTGAGACCGTCGGCGTTGTACATGTAGCTCGCCATCTTGCCACCGCGCGTCGAACTGAGGCCGCTGTTCACGACACACTCGCGGTCGGGAACGATCATGATACGGTGCCGGCTTCCGTCGCGGTCTGTCACGACGTTTGTCATTGCCGGCGTCAACGTCACCGCCAGTGGCGGGAGCTGTTTGTTGTAGTCGAGCCCGAGCGCGTTCTGGGAAGGTGCACGCCCGCCTTCCACGTTCTCTGGCCACTTGAACACGTTGTATCCGCAACCGACGATGCAGAAATGGCACGTCATGTTCGTGCGCTGTGCGTTTGCCGGCGGCAACGTGATGCGGTCGCTCTGGTTGTCCATGTCGCTCCCCTGGTTAGAGTACGTTGGCCTGACGGCCATACAGCATGCCGTCGATGCCTGTCGCCGATATCCGCCCCGTCTTCTCGTCGTAGCTCAACCGGATGCGCGGCAGATTCTCGGTGGCCTGTCCGGCAATCATCTGGCCAGACTTCTCCGCGTCAAACATGCTGTAGTGGCAACCGCACTTGAACGTGTTCGTCCCCGGGTCGAACGCAACGGGACATCCCATGTGCGTGCACATCATGCTGTACGCAACGATGTCCTGGTTGGGTCCGACGCCGCCCGGCGCTGCTACACCAAGCTTTACGGCGACGCACGGAGAGGCGGCGTCCGGATAGCTAAAAACCATGGGCTGGCCCTCGATCATCTGACTGGCGCTGGCTACGGACTTCGGTACGTACGGCAGCAATGTGTGACTTGTTTGCGGCGCGGCGGCTGGCGCTGTTGTCGCGGCGCAGGCAGGCTTGACTATCACCGCAGCTGTCGCTGCCATGCTCGTGCTGCTCACCTTAAGAAAGGTGCGCCGACTAAGTGTTTCTTTGGACATGCCTGCTCCTTGATACCCATATGGGCAACCGTTACTATTTGATGACAAGGGCAAGCTCTATGCCAAAACGACCAGAACGCCATCTGGCGCGGCAATCGACGATTCGACGTCGCTAGAGACATCGGAATGAGTTTCGCACCGGTAACGGCCGGAGGGGACGGGGTTATGTCAGGGTTACCGTTCAGTAACGGGAGACGCAAGGTGCTCTGCGCCGCCAGCGCCGGGCTGGTCGCGGCGTGGAGACCTGCGCGTGCTATTAATGCTGCATCGCGGCAAAAGATTTTGTTTGGAACCACAGCGGTTTTCCTCGATAACCAGGTGCGCCTGCTGGGCAAGTGGCGCGCGCGTCTCGAAGAGCAATTGGGCATGGAGGTTCATTTCGTCCAGCGAGGCAGCTATGGTGAAATCACCGAGATGCTGCTTGCCGACCAGTTAGACGTCGCATGGGTGTGCGGCTACCCATACGTCACGCACGCCGACCGGATGAAGCTGCTTGTCGTGCCGCAATACCAGGGCAAGCCTCTATACCGGTCCTACTTGCTGGTCCCTGCTTCGGATACATCTACGACGAATATCGTGTCGCTCGGAGACCGGGTTTTCGCATACAGCGACCCACAGTCGAACTCGGGTTACCTGGTGCCTCGCACCGAACTCATCAGGGATGGCATTGATCCCCGGCGCTTCTTCAGCAAGGCCTTCTTCACGTTCGCTCATCGGAAGGTCGTAGAGGCCGTCAGTTCCGGGCTTGCATCCGCCGGCGAAATCGACGGCTACGTATTTGACACGCTCGCCAAACAGGTACCGGATGCCGTGACTGGAGTACGGGTGGCGTGGAAGTCACCGCTCTATGGGTTTCCTCCTATCGTTGCACGGCGAAGCCTCAGCGTTGACACGTTCGCGCCGTTGCAGGCGGCACTGCTTGGCATGACAGAAGACACGGTGGGACGCGACCTGCTGAATCGCCTGAACCTCGACCGGTTTGTTATCGGCCCAGATGCGATTTTTGACGACATCCGCAATCTGGTCAAGCTGTCCGACACCATGCCTGTGTGAGACGACCATGCTGGAGAATGTCAGCTACCGATACAAGATTCCAGCAGCGCTGACGTTGGCCATCGTGCTCACTGAGGTCGCCGTCACGGCGGTGCTGATTTCTTTCATGCTTTCAGACGCGCGCCGCAATGTGGAAAGCGGTGCCCGCAACCTTGCCAATGTCACGGCACTCTCGGTCCGGGACTCAATCGTACGCGATGACCTGTTTCATGTATTCGAGGTCCTTCGTGCGCCTGTCGCCGCGAAGGAGCCTGCCAACCCCTTAAAAGAGCTGATTGTCTTCGACGCGAACGGACGCGTGTATGCAGCGACCGACCCAAAGTATTACGCGACCCTGACGGACGCGACCCGCTTGGGCCACGCCATCAGTCATGCGATCAGCTCCGTGAAGGCGCAGCCACGCAATTTCTATTTCAGCTTTCCGAGCCTGCTGGGAGCGGACGACATAGTCGCTTCGCAAGCGGTGACAGCCGAAGACGGGAGCCCACTCGGCTACGTCGCCATCACATACGCCCCCCAAAAACTTCGCGACAGCGTAAATACGCTCGTTAAGCGCATGGTCCTGATCAACCTCACGAGCCTGCTTGTGCTTTTGCCCATCGGCTGGTGGTGGGGCAATCGAATGGCCAATCCGTTGCATACGCTCAGCAATGCGATGGCACGGGTACACAAGGAAGACCCCGAGACGCTCAAACAGGAGGTCTCGGCCCAAGGCAGTGATGAAATCGGCCGTTTGTCCGCGAGCTTCCGTGAAATGCTGGACGACCTGGCGCAAAAACAGCAACTGGAGCGCGACATGGTTGTGTCCGAGCGGCTTGCTGCGGTGGGGCGGGTGGCCGCGGGCATCGTGCACGAAATCAATAATCCGCTTGGCGGCATGATTAACGCAGTTGACACGCTCGTCACGCACGGCAGCCCGGATGGGTTGACCACCCGTACGCTGGCTTTGCTCAAACGCGGACTTGCGCAGATTCGAGCAACGGTCGGCGCGCTGCTCTTTGAGGCACGACTTGATTCGCCAGCAATGCGTGCGGCCGATTGGGATGACCTCAATATCCTTATCCAACCACAACTGGCGTCAAAGCAGATTGCCCTCGAGTGGTCGATGCCTGCAAAAGATGTCCCACTTCCGTCGCATCTCGTTCGCCAGCTCGTACTGAATCTGCTCCTGAACGCCATCAAGGCGGCCGAAACGGGGGGCAGCGTCCGGTGTCTCGCCGCAATGGTTCCTTCCGCATTGAGAGTGACGGTATGGAACTCAGGGGAGCACATACCAGCTGACGTGGTCGGTCAGTTATTTGAGCCTTACTGGCCGAGCCAGAAAGCGCATGGCCTCATGCGAAGTTACGGGCTTGGACTCTGGGTGAGCTATCAGATTGCCACGCAGCTCGGGGGGACAATCGCGGTCAGCAGCGTCCCCGGCGAAACGACATTCGAAGCCGTACTACCAATCAAAGATGTGGAGACCTATCATGAGTGAATCATTGATATGCCTGGTCGAAGACGACCCTATCATGGGTGAATCCATGGTGGAGCGCTTCCGGCTTGAGGGGTTCGGAGTCGACTGGCACACCGGCGCGGCTGCGGCGTTCGAAGCGATTCTCCGTAAGAGCTATGCAGTCGTTGTGAGCGACGTGCGCTTATCGGACTTTCCTGGCGACGAGCTGTACACACGACTGAGCTCAACGACGGCGAAAGTTCCCCCATTCATGCTCGTGACCGCGTACGCTTCGCTTGATAAGGCCGTCTCGATGCTGAAGGCAGGTGTGGCCGACTATGTGACGAAGCCCTTCGACATCGCGGAACTGATACAGAAAATCCGCGTGCTCTCGATGTCAGACATTCCCCAAGAGGCAGTGCCTGCGCATAGCGCGCTCGGCGTTTCCATGGCGATGCGAAAGCTTGCAGACGTGGTTCCAAAAATCGCAAGACGCGCATCCTCAATCCTCATCAATGGCGAGTCCGGTTCAGGCAAGGAAGTGCTTGCAAGATATATCCACGATGTCGCTGCCTGTGGGCAGGCTGAGCCATTCATTGCCGTGAATTGCGGTGCAGTGCCCGAGACCCTGATGGAGTCAGAGTTCTTCGGGTACGAGCGGGGCGCATTCACTGGCGCAGATCGACAGAAAAAGGGTTTCTTTGAACTCGCCCACGCCGGCACTCTGTTTCTCGACGAGATCGGTGAACTGCCGCTTGCAATGCAGGTAAAGCTGCTGCGCGTCCTTCAGGAAAAGCGTGTTCGCCGTGTAGGCGCTGAACGGGACCTGGAATGCAACTTCCGCCTAGTGTGCGCAACGCACAGGGACCTGCAGCAGCTAGTTTCAGGAGGGCAGTTCCGGGAAGACCTGTTCTATCGGTTGAACGTCGTCACGCTGCGAGTGCCGCCTTTGCGTGAGCGCAGCGATGACGTCTTGTGGATTGCACGCCGATTTCTGTCTTCGTATGCTGAAGCGAACGACGAACCCGTGAAGGCGCTTCACCCGGCCGCCGAGGCGGCGCTCGTCGCGTTCGGCTGGCCCGGGAACGTGCGGGAACTGCGCAACCGCCTGGAAAGGGCGTGTCTGATGTCGGCGGGCAGGCTCCTGATGCCGGCCGATGTCTTCAGCGACCACGCCGCTTACGGGGATGTCGAGCCAACGGGCACCCCGACCCTGTCTGCCTACATGGACAGGTGTGAGACACTGTATATCAACAACGCGCTAGTTCAGCACCACGGGCGGATCGCAGAAACGGCATTCGCGCTCGGCATCTCGCGGAAAAGCTTATGGGAACGCATGCGGCGTCATCGGATTGCCGGGCAGGAATCATCGAACCCATGAAACAAAGCGACCGTCGTTGGGGAATACGGTCGCCTGGTTTTGCTTAATCGGACAGTACTCGAGGTACTAATCCGGCATAACGCGCCGCTTGTCCCCCAGCGCTCGCAGCACCAACCGGCGGTCTTCTCTATCAGCCCTGCAGTCGCACAGCAAGCGCAGCCAGCGTGACAACCAGGATTGGAAGCGTTAGCACGATACCTGTCCTGAAGTAGTAACCCCATGTGATGGTTACGTTCTTGCGGGCAAGCACGTGCAACCAGAGCAAGGTCGCAAGAGAGCCGATGGGCGTGATCTTCGGGCCGAGGTCGCTCCCAATCACGTTGGCGAACACCATCGCCTCCCTGACGATTCCACTGGCGTTGCTTGCATCGATAGACAACGCGCCAACAAGCACGGTCGGCATGTTGTTCATGACCGACGACAGAAAGGCCGTAAGAAGTCCGGTGCCAAGCGCTGCCGCCCAGACACCGTGAGATGCCAGGTAGTTAAGGATCTGAGCGACATAGCCTGTGAGACCCTGGTTACGCAATCCGTACACAACGAGATACATGCCAAGCGAAAAGATGACGACTTGCCACGGGGCTTCCTTCAGTACTTTCCTTGTGGAAATAATGTGACCCCGTCCTGCGACAACGAGCAAGACAACGGCTCCGACTGCAGCGACCGCGCTGATCGGGACGCCGACGCGGTCGAGACCGAAAAAGCCAACGAGCAGCAGCGCCAGAACCCACCAGCCTGCCTTGAAAGTGGAGACGTCCCGGATGGCCTCGGCGGGCTGCTTCAACTCTGCCACGTTATACACTGCTGGGACGTCGCGGCGGAAGTAGAACAGCAACATGGCGAGGGTCATCGCGACCGCGACGATGTCGACCGGAATCATGACGCTTGCATACTCCGCAAACCCAATCTTGAAGAAGTCGGCCGACACGATGTTGACGAGGTTTGAAACGACTAGCGGCAAGCTTGCCGTATCTGCGATGAATCCTGCCGCCATGACGAACGCGAGAGTCGTGGCCGGACTGAATCGAAGTGCGAGCAGCATTGCCATGACGATGGGCGTCAGGATGAGGGCTGCACCGTCATTTGCGAACAACGCCGCGACAGCTGCGCCAAGCAGAACCAGAAACGCGAACAGCTTGCGGCCACTACCGTTCCCCCACCGTGCGACATGCAAGGCGGCCCACTCAAAGAACCCCGCCTCGTCAAGCAGCAAGCTGATGATAATTACGGCGATAAATGTCAGCGTCGCGTTCCAGACAATGTGCCAGACGACAGGGATATCCGCAATGTGAATCACGCCGGCGAGAAGCGCTACGACTGCTCCAGCAGTGGCGCTCCAGCCGATGCCGAGTTTCCTAGGCTGCCAGATGACAAAGACGAGGGTGACGATGAAAATGAGTACTGCTGTGAGCATTAATGGCTTCCTTTAAATGCGCGAATGGCTGCCCTGATAGGCAGCCAGCAGCATCGACGCGAACGCGTGTTGAAACATAAGCTTTATGGCGCCCGCGGGAGGCGCGTCCGGGGCGGTTTGTGCCGGCCAGCCACCCGATGGCTGACCGTTACCTCTATTACTGGCCTTGTTCGCGGAGCGACGTGCCGATGTTCTGCATTTGCTGCTGGACGGCCAGGCGGTCGAGCTTTTCGAGCGGAAGATTCGTGAAAAGCTCGATGCGCTTCTTCATCTGCACGAAGGCCTGCAAAAATGCCTTCCGCTTGTCCTCGTCAGAACCTTCGACTTTCGACGGATCTGCAACACCCCAATGCGCCTTCGCGGGGTGGCCCGGCCAGATCGGGCAGACCTCGCCCGCTGCATCGTCGCAGACGGTGAAGATGAAGTCCATCTGCGGCGCGCCGTCCTCGGCAAACTCGTCCCAGCTCTTGCTACGCAGCGCTTTCGTGTGAATGCCCTGTGAGTTAAGCAGGGCGATCGCATAAGGGTTTGGGACCGTTCCAGGATGGCTACCTGCGCTATAGCCGACGAAGCGGTCGCCAGCGAGCTGATTGAGTGCCGCCTCAGCAAGGATAGAGCGCGCGGAATTGTGCGTGCAGAGGAACAGGACGTTGTATTTGCGGTGCTCGGTCACGAGGTTCTCCAGCCTGTTTCAGGCAGCGAAATATTATATCGATATCTCTAATATAATGGAAATGTAGATTGGCGGCAAGCTGCCTCGCCCACATGATGCCTCAGCAGCCACATGACAACTCGCGCGTCACGTAAATTTCATAAAGGGAATCCTTGTCACCAGAATGTCACGAACTATACTTAGCATCCCGACAGTCGTAACGTATCTAGTTTTATAGAAATAATGTTTACCTTCTGAGGATGACCAAGATGAACAAGCGGTTCGTGCAACGTCTGGCGGGTGCTGTAGCGGTGGCAACCTTCGCGGTCGCCGCCCAGGCAGTGGAAATCACCGGCGCCGGTTCCACCTTTGTGTACCCGATTCTCTCGAAGTGGTCTTCCGACTACAACCAGTCTTCGGGCACCAAGGTCAATTATCAGTCCATCGGCTCAGGCGGAGGTATCGCGCAAATCAAGGCCGCGACGGTCGACTTCGGCGCGACTGATATGCCGATGTCCATCGAGGACCTGAAGGCGAAGGAGATGGGGCAGTTTCCCTCCGTCATTGGCGGTGTCGTTCCAGTCGTAAATATCGAAGGTGTGGCCCCCGGTAAGATTCGATTTACGGGTCCGGTCCTCGCCGACATCTATCTTGGCAAAATCAGGAAGTGGGACGACCCGGCCATCACGAAAATCAATCCGGGTCTGAAATTGCCGGACGCAATCATCACGGTGGTGCATCGCTCGGACGGCTCGGGCACCACATTCAACTGGGTCAACTATCTGTCGAAGGTCAGCCCGGAGTGGAAGAGCAAGGTCGGTGAAGGCACTTCCGTTGCGTGGCCTACGGGTGTTGGTGGCAAGGGCAACGAAGGCGTCGCAGCTTATGTGAATCGGCTGAAGAACTCCATCGGCTATGTCGAATACGCCTATGTGCTGCAGAACAAGATGACCTACGGTTCCGTGCAGAACAAGGCCGGCAACTTCGTCGAGCCGAATGCGAAATCGTTCCAGGCCGCAGCAGCCACCGCAGACTGGAGCAAGGCGCAGGACTTTGACCTCGTGATGACCGACGCGGCCGGTCCGGACGCCTATCCGGTGACCGCGACGACATTCATCGTCATGTACAAGCAGCCGAAGAACGCCGCGCAATCGAAGGCGACCATTGACTTCTTCCGCTGGGCGCTCGAGAAGGGCCAGCAGCAGGCACAGTCTCTCGACTACGTTCCGTTGCCGGAGCCGTTGGTCAAGCAAATCGAGACGTACTGGTCGACCAACTTCAAGTTCTGACGGTCCCCGCCCACGGTGGCGCGGGGCCGATGGCGCCCGCCACCAGTAGAGGAAATGCTAATGCCTATTACTGCTGAAGAAGTGGCCAAAGGGTTAGAGGGCGAGCGCCGAAAAGGCACTGTCCTCGGAACCGAGCTGACGTTTCGGGCCCGCAAGCGGCGCTGGTTACCCGACGCAGCAGCGGACCGCATGTTCTGGTTTGCGGCCTTTAGCGCAGCGATATTCGTCCTGGTCCTCCTGTCTGGGGTCGCGCTCTCGATGCTTTGGGGTGGTCGGCTCGCGTTCCAGACCTTCGGCTGGCGCTTTCTCGTCAGCACCGATTGGGATGCCGTGGCCCACAAATTCGGCGCGTTGATCCCAATCTACGGCACGCTGGTGAGTTCGCTCCTGGCGTTGCTCATCGCGGTCCCCATCAGCTTCGGCATTGCGATGTTTCTCACGGAAATCGCACCGCGCTGGATGAAGGGATCTGTCAGCACAGCAATCGAGCTGCTCGCTGCGATTCCCAGCATTATCTACGGTATGTGGGGCCTGTTCGTGTTCGCCCCGGTGCTCGCCGACCATGTTGAGCCCTGGCTCATCAACACGTTTGGCAACGTGTGGCTGATTGGCCGGCTGTTCTCGGGCGCGCCCATCGGTCTCGGCCTGCTGCCGGCCGGCCTGATTCTCGGCATCATGATTATCCCTTTCATCACCGCTGTGATGCGCGACGTCTTTTCCGCGACGCCACAGATGCTCAAAGAATCTGCTTTCGCGCTCGGGGCAACGCGGTGGGAAGTGATTCGAAAGGTCGTTCTTCCGTACACGCGCTCAGCGGTCATTGGGGCCATTTTTCTGGGTCTCGGTCGAGCGTTGGGCGAAACGATGGCGGTGACTTTCGTGCTGGGCAACGCCCACGACCTGAGCGTTTCGCTGATGGACCCCAGCAACTCCATCGCGGCGACCCTCGCCAATGAGTTCACCGAAGCCGATTCGCCCATCTACCTGTCGTCGCTCATCGCGCTGGGTTTCGTCCTCTTTGTGGTCACGTTCATTGTCCTGGCATTGGCAAAGATATTGCTGCTGCGCCTGAACAGCATGGAAGGAGCGAAGTGATGGACACAACCTTCGACATGAAGAAATTCCGGCGGCGGCGTATGACGAACAACGTTGTCTTCGTCCTGTCGGTCCTGTCGACGCTTTTTGGCTTGTTCTGGCTGTTCTGGATTCTCGCGACTACGGTGATAAACGGCTTCGCGGCGCTAGGGCCGAGCCTTTTCACGCAGATGACACCGCCACCAGGTCAACAAGGGGGGCTTCTGAACGCGCTGTACGGTAGCTTCCTGATGATAGGTATCGCATCTCTCATCGGCGTACCGCTCGGATTGATGGCAGGAATCTATCTGGCCGAGTACGCACGCCGTACGCGCCTTGGTGCAGTCGTGCGCTTCGTCAACGACATCCTTCTGAGCGCACCGTCGATTGTCATCGGCCTGTTCACCTACGAGCTCATCGTGCGTCAGATCGGCCACTTCTCAGGCTGGGCTGGAGCGGTGGCACTTGCCATCATCATGTTGCCGGTCGTCATCCGGACCACCGATGAGATGCTCCAGCTGATTCCGGACAGCATGCGTGAGGCCGCACTGTCGCTCGGCATCCCACGCTGGAAAATCAGTTCTCGCATTCTGCTGAAAGCTGCGAGCGCCGGCATCGTGACTGGCGCGTTGCTCGCCGTCGCCCGCATCAGCGGGGAAACCGCGCCGTTGCTCTTTACCGCACTGAACAACCAGTACTGGTCAACGACGCCGAACGGTCCGCTCGCCAATATTCCGGTCGTTATCTTCCAGTATGCGATGAGCCCATACGAGGCGTGGCACACGCTGGCGTGGGCCGGCGCATTCCTGATGACTGTCTTTGTCCTGGCGCTGGCCATCCTGTCCCGCACCTTCTTCAATCGCGCTCATGCCTCCCGTTAAGATGCCAACCGCCCGGACGACCAAAGCGCGCATCTCTGTGCGCGGACTGAATTTTCACTACGGCCGACGTCAGGCGCTGTACGACGTCAACGTCGATTTCCCGGACCGGGAAGTGACCGCCATCATCGGCTCGTCAGGTTGCGGCAAGTCGACACTGCTGCGGGTTCTGAACCGGATGTACTCTATTTATCCAGAGCAGAAAGCGACTGGCGAAGTCGAGATGGATGGAAAAAACATCCTCGACCCACAATTCAAGCTCAACGAGTTGAGGCTGATGGTCGGGATGGTTTTTCAGAAGCCGACGCCATTCACGATGTCGATTTACGACAACGTCGCGTTGGCTATCACTCACCACGAGGCATTGACGCGCAGCGAACTCGAAGAGCGCGTCGAATTTGCGCTACGGCAGGCTGCCTTGTGGGATGAGGTAAAGGACAAGCTGGACCAGAGCGCGCTAGCCCTGTCTGGTGGACAACAGCAGCGTCTTTGTATTGCCCGTGCGCTAGCCATCGACCCGGAAGTGCTGCTGCTGGACGAACCGACTTCCGCGCTGGACCCGATAGCAACCGGCAAGATTGAAGACCTGCTGCATGCGCTGCGAAAACACTACACGGTCGTCATCGTCACTCACAACATGCAGCAGGCGGCCCGCGTCTCGGAGCATACTGCGTTCATGCATCTGGGGAAGCTCATTGAGTTCGGCTCCACCGAGCAGATTTTCTCGAAGCCGACCCAGAAAGCGACTGAGGACTACATCACCGGCCGCTTCGGCTAGGGAGTGAAAATGCCCGATAAGCACCTCTCCAGCCAGTTCGACGCTGACCTCAATCTGGTATCCAGACGGCTGCTCGAGATGGGCGGTCTCGTGGAACAACAGATTGCCCGTGCGATGCAGGCGCTGGACACCTTCGACCTTGATATTGTTGAGCAGGTTATCGCCGACGAGCATCGGTTAAACACGATGGAAGTCCAGATAGACGAGGAGTTGAGCAACATCATCGCTCGTCGCCAGCCTGCCGCCAAAGACCTCCGGTTGCTGATGGCCGCCTCGAAGACCATCACTAATCTCGAGCGCGCGGGCGACGAAGCGCGAAAGATAGCGAAACGTACGCGACGCATTGCAGAAGACGGCGCGGCGCGAACAATCAACATCGCAGAAATCAAGCTGTCGGGTGAAATGGCGACGCACATCCTGCGTCGGTCGCTGGACGCATTCGCAAGGCTTGATACCGTCGCCGCAGCTCAGATTGTTCGCGACGACCAGGCCATCGACGAGCAGTTTCGCGGGTTTGTTCGCAAGCTTGTGACGTACATGATGGAAGACCCCCGGCGCATCTCCGTTGGGCTCGACTATCTATTCGTCGCCAAGGCCATCGAGCGTATTGGCGACCATGCGACGAACATCGCTGAATTCATTATTTATGTCGTCAAAGGTACGGACGTGCGCCACCTGCCACACGAAGAACTCGAGCGCCGTGCGCTGGATACCAAGGACTAACGGGCAGCCATTATGCAAATCAGCGTGCTGATAGTCGAAGACGAACCCGCCATCATCGAGTTGCTTGCTGCCAACCTGAAGCATGCCGGCATGCACCCGCTGCCAGCTCGAGACGTCACGGTCGCGAGCGCGTTGATAGCGGAAGTTCTGCCCGACCTGATTGTGCTGGACTGGATGCTGCCCGGCATGTCTGGGCTCCAGTTCATGCGTCTGCTTCGCGCTGACTTCAGGACTCGCGACGTGCCGGTCATCATGCTGACGGCCCGGGATGAAGAGCAGGACCGAGTGGATGGCCTCGAAGCCGGCGCTGACGACTATCTTGCCAAACCGTTCTCGCCCAAAGAGCTTGTCGCCCGTATCAAGGCGGTCCTGCGCCGGCGAGCCCCACAGTTGACGGACGACGCGGTCACTATCGGCAGCCTCACCCTGGACCCGGCGACGCGGCGGTTGTTCGTGAAGGACGACGATGCGGAACTTCTTGTGCATCTTGGGCCGACCGAGTTCAAACTACTTCACTTTTTCATGACGCATCCCGAGCGTGTACACAGCCGTACGCTGGTTCTTGATCAGGTGTGGGGCGACCATGTGTTCATCGAGGAACGAACTATCGACGTGCACATCAAGCGACTACGGGCGGCACTGAAGCCGGTCGGCTACGACGCCATCATCGAAACCGTTCGCGGTAGTGGTTACAGGCTGTCTCGAGAGCCGCAGCCGCGACGAATGGAAAAGGCTGCGTAACGCCGGCCGATTTTGCTCGTCAACGAATGCGATGCACATCCAGGCGAAAGCGCCGCTACGTTCATGAAATTCTCCAGTCATCGCGTTAGAACTGTTGGTGGCCATCGGCACGGTCATCACAGACCGTCTGCGGCGGCGGTGCCGGGCACACAAAAAACGCACTTTCTACTCTGGGGGCCGGTTCGATTTCTCCTGGGCATGGTACAGATGGCGTTCGCCCTAATAGCCATCGCGGAACTCCTGCTCCATGGACTCTCGCCAACTGCTCTCGGTTGTGCTGCGGTGTCGAGCATTGCAACGTTGCTCAGTCGCCTGCTGTACCGTGGCCGCGGCGGACGTGACGGTCGCAAATTGTGATGGCGATCGATGCCGGGCATCGTTGTCGCGCCGCTGTCATCTCAATAGGTTTAGAATCGTCGGCTAATCTCGACGACCTGTGCACCATGAAGGAAAAAGACGCAATCAAAGCCCTGTCAGCGCTGGCCCAGCCGACGCGTTTGGGTATATTCCGCCTGCTAGTGACGGCCGGACCCGACGGATTGAGCGTCGGCGTTATTCAGGAGCAACTGGACCTTGCGAGCGCCACGCTGTCCTTTCACCTCAAGGAACTGACCCACGCGGGTCTCGTGTCGTCCCGGCAGGAAGGCCGATTCGTTTACTACGCAGCGGAGATAGACCATATGAATGGCCTGGTCGACTTCCTGACGGAGAACTGCTGCCAGGGTGTTGAGACGGCGGACTGCAAACCCCGCAAAAAGGTGAAGTGTTAGGTTGAGCTCAAAGCGCCGCGCAGTCGCGGTCGGTGAAAACCTGGATGTGCGCCAGAAGGATTCCAGTTGCAACGGCCGCCTCGTGACCTTGGGCGGCCGTTTGCTTTTGTGGCCGCGAATCAGCAGCAGCCGACTTTTTTCTCAATCACAGCTGGAATCGAGGTAACCGGGGCACAGCAGGCCCCGCCCGCTTCAGGGGCCGCCGAGTCCCGGCTATCCGCTCCGAACATCGGGATGCCGCCGAGCGTGTGGTACGTCTCCCAAGGTACACCGGCCGGGTCCTGCGTCCAGTATTTGTTCGAGCTTGCGTAGCAGCACTGCGCGCCAGGCTGGTCCTGTATCGCGACGCTGCCGGCGACGACCTGCTCGCGGAGAGCTGTCAGCTCCTCGTCGCTATCGACCTGAAAACCAAGGTGATTGACACCTGCTTCACCGCCACGCGCCGAAATGGCGAAGTTCACGCGCGGGTCTTCCAGCATCCACTTCGCGTAATCGTCCTTGAGCACGGTGGGCTGCGCGCCGAACATGCTGCTGTAAAAACGCACGCTTTCGTCGAGTGTCGGGACAATAACGTGCACATGAAATCGCTTCATTTACGCCTCCGTTTCGTTGGTCGCGCAGCCGCATTGCTCTGCTTGCTCCGCCGCGCAGCAGTTTTCCATCAGGAAATCCATTAACGTCTGCATGTGGTCATTGCTGGCGCAGTAGATTATGAACCTGCCCTGACTCTTGCCCTCAATGAGCTCCGCGTGTGCAAGCTCCTTGAGGTGGAATGACAGCGTCGGCGCAGGGAGGCCCAGCTTTTCGGCAATGGCACCCGGACTCATACCCGAACGTCCAGCGGTGACCAGAAGGCGGAATACCGCGAGACGGGTCTCGTGCGCGAGCGCTGCCAGCGCCTTGACTGCAAGCTTCGAATCCAGGGTTGCCATCACAGTCCTTTATTGGTTACTCGCTTTCGCTTCCTGAGGGGAATAGTCGGCAATTGCACGAGAAGCGAGGTCGGTTGCCGGGTCGAGCGGACGGTCCTCTTTCACGCGTTCGCTGTAGCGGTCAACAAGATACTCGGCACGGCCGCGCAGCAGCAGAGTGAACTTCACGAGCTCCTCCATCACGTCGACCAACCGGTCGTAGTAGGACGACGGCTTCATCCGGCCGTCCTCTTCGAATTCTTCAAAAGCTTTGGCAACAGACGACTGGTTGGGGATGGTGAACATGCGCATCCATCGTCCGAGCTGACGGAGTTGATTGACTGAGTTGAACGACTGCGAGCCGCCACTCACCTGCATGACGGCAAGCGTGCGCCCCTGCGTCGGCCGGATACCGCCGCTGACCAGCGGCAGATGGTCAATCTGCGTCTTTATCAGACCGGTGATGGTGCCGTGGCGCTCCGGGCTACACCAGACGTGTCCTTCCGACCAAAGGGACAGCTCGAGCAGCTCTTTCACTTTCGGATGGTCCTTCACATCAACATCATCGGCATGCGGCAGACCACGCGGGTCAAAAATCCGCGTTTCGGCGCCGAACGTCTGCAACAGGCGTGCGGCCTCTTCAACGAGCAGACGCGAGTACGAACGCTCACGCAGCGAGCCGTAGAGCAGCAGTATCCGCACTGGCGGCTGGCCTTCCATTCCAAGACGCGCGGCGATGTCAGTGTCGAAAAAATCTGGTTTGGCAGCCGGGAATGTCTGGTCGCCCTTGATTGCGTGAACTGTCATTTCATTACCCTGCAATTTGATATTTCCAAGTATATGGAGGCATTGGGTGCATTCAAGCGGCTTTGCTCCGCCCCTGGAGCACCAACCCTCACTCGTTACTTGCATTCTACAACATTTCCGGTATTCTGGAAATGTGAAATCTTTGGAGAAGTGCCATGAGCTGCGATGACCGGGTTTCGTCTGAATGGCTCCTGCCGGCGTCGGGAGGGTGGCAATGCAGCTCCGCGCAGGGACTTCTCCTACTGGCCGCACACGAGCGTGCAGATGTGTCACGACAGAGAACGAAGGATGCACGCACTGAGTCTGCATCCGGGAGCGCGGCACTAGCAGCCGGCCTATCGTCGGCATTTCAGAGGGAAACCGGTTACGTGGCGTCTGCCATTGCGCTCACGGCTGCCGCCGACGAGAACCTTGCGATAGCGCGCTTCCTCGCCGCGGGGGGCTCCGCCGCCGCGGTGCTGGTGATGAATGCGGAAGCGCTCGGCAGTTGGCGTCCACCATGCGACTGGGAAACGCCCTTGATGCGAGTCCGCAATCGTCTGGCCGACGAGGGTTTGAAATTCTTCGTCGCATTGACAACGCAGGGTCAGAAAAGCGGAATGGCGGCAATGCTCCGACGGGTACGCGTGAAATTTGTCTCGCGACGTGTTGAGCATTTCTGCAATCGGGAGGGCATCGGCTTTTTAGGTACCGTCAACGAAGCGCCGAGCCTGATCGCCATGCCTCGGATAGGTCCTGAGGCCGAGCGCCTTGCCGTCGCTTTGGCGCAGAGGCTCGCCTCGGCGACTTTCTTCTGTTGCGACGCGTTTCGCACCGGCATCGTCCCTAACCTGAGCAAGTTGAGAGGCTGAACAAATTGAGCACGATGTCGAGTCGAACCGAGAACGCCAGCGGAGACAACGCGCCGGCAGACAGCCAGGACCGACTGGTTACATGGGCCCTGGCGCTGGCGCAACTGGTCTCATGGGGCTCCGTCTACTACTCGTTCTCCCTGCTGGTAGTGCCGATGGAGCAGTCCATGGGGTGGAGCCGGACAGCCACGAACGCCGCGCTTTCCGTTGGGCTCCTGGTTTCGGGATTTGCTGCGTATCCCATCGGCCGCTGGATTGACCACGGACTCGGGCGCCGGGTGATGGCCGTCGGCTCGGTTATCGCGGCGGCGATGCTGCTGCTCTGGGCCGACGCGCAGTCGCTGACGGCGCTCTTCGTCGCGTGGATAGGTCTTGGCATCTCAATGGCGGCCACGTTCTACGACCCGGTCTTCGCCGTTGTGACACATCGTTATCCGCGAAGCTTCCGCACCAAAATCACACTCATCACGCTGGTCGCAGGATTTGCCAGCACGGTCTTCATACCACTGACCCAGTTACTGGTTGGCTCGGTCGGGTGGCGCACATCGCTTGTTGTGCTTGCAGCACTGAACCTGATTATCTGCCTGCCTGTCCATGTGCTGGCAATCCGCTCCTCGCGCGCGGACCCGGGCTCCCGGCCAACCAGTGGTTCAGTAAAGCTGGCCAACGACGCAGCCACACGTCGCGCGCTCCGTTCTCCGGTTTTCTGGGCGCTCGCGGTGTGCTTCACGGCCTACTACGCGACGTTCGCGGCACTCACATTCCATCTGGTGCCGCTCATGGTCGAGCGCGGTATATCGAACGCAGTGCTGGTCACAACCATGGCGCTCATCGGTCCAGCTCAGGTCGCCGCTCGTGCGGTGTGGTTCACGTTCGGCCGGACTGTCCACGTCAGTACCGTGGGCATCATCGTCGTGACGCTTTTCCCGCTGTCGACCATTGTCCTGATAAGCGCTGGACACGCGGCGGTGCTGCTGTGGTTGTTTGCGCTCTGCTACGGCGCTGCAAACGGCATGATGACAATCCTGCGCGGCACAATTGTCCAGGACCTGATGTGGACTGAAGGATATGGCGCGGTCAGCGGTATGCTTTCCTTCCCGTCAAACGTCTCGAAGGGCATAGCGCCGATCGCCGCAGCCAGCATCTGGAGCTTCACGCACGGATACGTGGCCGTCGAATGGACGGTGTTTCTCGTCTCGATAGTGTCAGCAATCGCGTTCTTTGTGGCTGTTCGGGTGAGCCGCCATGCGGCGACCAGCGTAGCCTGATACTTCCTTTGTCATAGACCAGCATTGATACATTCGCCATGACGATACGGGCCGCACGAAGTGATGACCTCGATGCCATCAAAACATTGCTCGCCGAGAACGAACTGCCGGTCGCTGATGTGGGTGCAGCCTTGCTCGTGGACTTCCTGGTCGCAGAAGACGCCAGCGGCAGGATTGTTGGCAGTGTGGGTCTTGAGCGGGTTGGAACGGATGCGCTGTTGCGGTCATTGGCGGTTGTGCAAACTTCGCGCAATGCGGGACTGGGAGCTCGCCTGCTGGCTCACGCGGAAAACCTGGCGCGCGCATCCGGCATATCGGAGTTGTGGTTGCTTACAACGACGGCTGCGGATTTTTTCCCGCGGGCCGGATATGTAGCGGTGAATCGGGGCAGCGCGTCCTCTGGACTGCAGGCGAGTACGCAGTTTGCGCAACTCTGTCCGGCGAGTGCCGTATGCATGATGAAGACGTTGTAAAGTCTGTTGGCCATGCGGTTTGCGGGACGTCTGGCCCCGAAATAAACTCTCCGCAGTTCAAGAAGCGCACGGCTGACTTACGGTTTGCCTTCGAGTGTAGACGGGGTCAACAGTGATCGCACGTCGACCTGCTGGCCCTGGAGCATAAGCAACCGCGCGTGGAGCACTGTGTCTTCGAGAACTAGCTTCACACACATCGCCGATGTTGGAGCAGTGACATTCGCCCCTGCAAAGGTTGCCGCGGACCAACGCCAGCGAGGTACTAGCCGTGATTATCGACCCACGCACGTGCCCAACCTAGTCCGGCGAGCTGAGCCTCTTCTTCCGTATCAAAAACACCGAGTACCCCGGAAGCTTCAACCATCTTTGTGTCGCGGGTGATGGTTCCGCTGCCTGCGTATCGCTCAGGTGAAAGGATGTCCTCCTGCTGAAGGATGGCGTGACCGAAGATGCGGTATCCCTTGTAGCTTCCCGATTCCATCAGCGCACGACCTCAACATACGAGTCGTGAGCATCAACGCGCAGCACATTCCCCTCGGGCGTTATCAGACGGGGGATTTCCGAGACGTCAGGCGTAACGCGTCGCGTACCTGCACCGGCAGCTCCCTGCTTCAAGGCGAGCCTGGCGGCGGTGGTCGGCGTGCGATGCGCCCGTGCTTTTAACAAATGGGGCACACGCCGCTTGTGCGTAAGCGAATTCGTCGCGCCCGCTCCCTGAAGCAATCCACCTCGAGTTTCGGGCGGATTCCAGATTTCTATGTAGCGCTCACCTGCAAACACGGGCGAAGTACACGCCAGTAAAAGCAACCCGCATCCAACCAGTTTCACTATCGTTTCTCCTTGGCGATGCGATTCAATCTGTCGCTGCAGGATACCTCCCCTCCGACGCACGACCCGTCGCAGCCGTCACAGTAGTGGCGGTCGCGCACGGCACCGTCAACAAGCCAGACATCCGTTTCCACCGGACTAGCGGTACCCACCGAGCGGCCATTTTCGCACGCAAAGAACGTCGGCTCCCCGGCTCGTCCGCGACGAATGGCTTCATCGATTTCCTGCTCGCCAAACGCAGATTTCATGTCGGCGACAAACG
Source organism: Paraburkholderia sp. BGA-UO-ETr-F21 (assembly GCF_059567925.1). NCBI lineage: Bacteria > Pseudomonadati > Pseudomonadota > Betaproteobacteria > Burkholderiales > Burkholderiaceae > Paraburkholderia > Paraburkholderia sp. BGA-UO-ETr-F21. The sequence continues at coordinate 46,698 of NZ_JCAQOY010000008.1, forward strand.
CCGCAATTTCTGGCATCGGATGGCTGACGGGTTTGCGAACGCGCGTATCCATGGAGCTTCTCCCCAAAAAAGTACCTGTTCGCCGCTACGAATTTCCGTGTAGGATACTGTACATCCATACAGGTATTTGCGCAATTCAATGACTGTCCCGTCCCCCAATCCGGAAGCAATTCACCCGTCCCTGTGGCGGGCGGCGCAGCTTGCGCGCGGTCGTGGCAGGACGGTCGATACCGGCTACGCGGCGCTTTCAGCAGAGCTGCCCGGCGGCGGATGGCCGATCGGCGCGCTCATCGACCTGCTGGTCCAGCAGGCTGGCGTGGGAGAGATGCGGTTGCTTCGCCCTGCGCTCAGCACACTGGGCAAACGGCCAGTTGCGATGGTTCAGCCGCCGCATGTTCCGAACGGCCTCGGTCTCGAGTACATCGGTCTTTCTCCGGAACAGCTGCTGCAGATTCGCGCCGCAAAGACGGCCGACGCATTGTGGTCCGCCGAGCAGATTCTGCGTGCCGGAAGTTGCGGCGCGTTGCTGTTCTGGACGCAGTACGTCCAGACGGCCTCACTGCGGCGGCTACATCTGGCCGCGCAGTCTTCGGAGACGCTTTTTTTCATGGTTCGTCCCCTGGCGGCCGCGCAGGATGCGTCCCCTGCCGTTTTACGACTGGCGCTCAGGCCAGAACGCGACGGTCTGACCGTCGATATTGCGAAGCGACGAGGTCCAGCACGCGCGGAACCTCTGTCCATCCCACTTCAACCAACCCCTGTCCTGTTTTCGCACCATGCGCGTATTTCTCGCCGTCCACTTGCCCCGGTTGCAGCTCGAGGTCTTCCGACCAAAGTGGCTGCCTGAGCCAACACATGGCTGCGTGGTCCTGGACAGGGACACGGTGCTCATCGCAGACGGGGTAGCCAGGTCTGCGGGCGTGCGGGTTGGCATGAAGCGCGGCGGTGTGCTGACGCTCGCGCCGGAGGTAGAGATGTTCGAGCGCGACCTCGTCCGTGAACATGCCGCGCAACGCGAAGTGGCAGTGGCGCTCATGCAGTTCTCGCCCGATGTCGCGGTGCTCGAGGAGGCTGTTGTTGTGATCGACATCGGCGCAAGCCTGCGTCTGTTCGGCGGTCTGCTTGCGGTGTGCCGTCAGGCCAAAGCGATACTCGATGCAATAGGACTGACCGCGCGGATAAGTGCCGCACCTACAGGTCAAGGCGCATGGCTGCTCGCGAAACACCGGTGCCGGCGTGTACTCAAGATGGAATCGCTTGAGCGGCAACTGTCCGCATTGCCATTGCTGTCGGTGCCGGAGGTTCGACCGTTCGCTGACTGGTTCGCGGGACTGGGCTGCGAAACGATCGCCGATGTACGACGGTTGCCGCGCGCCGGACTGCAGCGCCGTTGCGGCGAGCACCTGCTTGATTCGCTGGACCGGGCCTTCGGCACGGCGCCCGAGCTGTTTGACTGGCTGGAACTGCCCCCGACGTTCTCCGCCCGCATTGAAATGCCCAACCGCATCGAGCATGCGGAAGCAGCGCTCTTCGGCGCACATCGTCTCGTCGTCCAGCTATGTGGCTGGCTGTGCGCAAAACAGCTGGCCCTCACAGGCGCGACCCTCCTGCTGGAGCACGAGCGCGGACGGCAGGCAATTGAGCCGACCCCGATCGGGATCGCGCTCGGCGAGCCAACGTGGCGTGAGGAACATCTTGTGCGGCTCATCAGGGAGCGCCTTGGACGGATCGAGCTGACTGCACCAGTCATTGCCTTGCGGCTCGATGCGTCCAACGTGCAACCTGCAGTGCCTGCCTCGGACACGCTGTTTCCGGAGCCCGGCGGCTCGGTCGAGGACCACGCCCGTCTTGTCGAATTGCTGGTTGCACGGCTCGGTGAGGAAAACGTACTCCGGCCTGCGCCAACCGCGGATTACCGACCTGAAATTGCCAATCGATGGGTGCCTGTCGCAAGTGCGTCGAAAAGCACGGTGTTGCCTGAAGGACTTCCGCGACCCACATGGCTTCTGGCAAAGCCGGTGCGTCTGCTCATGCGCAAACACCGGCCGTTTTACGGCTCGCCGCTGCGCATGGTGTCGCCAGGCGAGCGCATCGAGGCCGGATGGTTCGATGGCGAACTGGTGACGCGCGACTATTTCGTCGCGCAAGGTGAAGACCAGAGCTGCTTCTGGATATACCGCGAACGCGTCAGCAGTCGCGACGCGGAAGAAGACCAGCGGTGGTTCCTTCACGGCCTGTTCGGGTGACATGCCATGGATTCCACATTTTCCACCCTGCCGGCGTATGCCGAGCTGTTCTGCTTTTCCAACTTCACTTTTCTGCACGGCGCCTCTCATGCGGAAGAACTGGCCGAGCGTGCGGAGCAACTGGGCTATTCAGCGCTGGCCGTCACCGACGAGTGCTCGCTGGCTGGCGTCGTGCGCGCACACGTTGCAGCGAAGCAGGCAAAGCTGCCGTTTATCGTTGGCTCCTACTTCCGTCTGGTGAACGCTGACGGATCACCCGCGTTCGGGCTGATTCTCCTCGCCAGAAACCGCGAGGGATACGGCAACCTGTCCGAGCTGATTACGCTGGCCCGTACACGCGCACCGAAAGGCGAATACCGCCTGACGCCGCAGGACCTGTCGCGGCCCGACAGGGAAAACCGGCACCTGCGCGGCCTACCCGACTGCCTGGCCATTCTCGTACCGGACTTTCCGGCGAAAGAAGACGTGCTGGCCGCACAGGTCGAATGGCTCGATGACACGTTCACGGGTCGCGCCTGGGTGGGACTTGTGCTGCACCAGCGTGCGATGGATGACATCCATCGGGGCTCGGTCGAATTTGTAGCACGCAATCACGACGTTCCGGTTGTCGCGCTCGGCAACGTCGTCATGCATGTGCGCTCGCGAAAGCCGCTGCAGGACACCATGACCGCGATCCGCGTTCGCAGGCCGGTGCATGAGTGCGGCTATGACCTGACACAGAATGCCGAGCAGCACCTGCGTTCCAGACTGCGGCTCGCTAATCTGTACCCCGACGACGCACTTGCCGCAACCGTTGATATTGCAAGCCGCTGCACTTTTTCACTGGATGAACTGCGCTACGAGTATCCGGACGAACTCGTGCCAACGGGCTTCACCCCCGCCGCCTATCTGCGGCAGGAAACGTACATTGGCGCACAGCGACGCTTTCCCTCGGGTATTCCACACAAGGTGCAGGAACAGATTGAACATGAGCTTGAACTGATAGCGGAGCTGCAATACGAACCGTACTTCCTCACGGTATACGACATCGTGCGTTTTGCACGTAGCCAGAGCATCCTCTGCCAGGGGCGCGGCTCCGCAGCTAACTCTGCCGTCTGCTATTGCCTCGGCGTAACCGAGGTGGACCCGGCTCGCGGCAACATGCTTTTTGAGCGCTTCATCTCGAAGGAGCGCGGCGAGCCGCCGGACATCGATGTCGATTTTGAGCATCAGCGGCGCGAAGAAGTCATCCAGTACATCTATCGCAAGTACGGTCGCAACCGCGCAGCAATCGCGGCGGCAGTCTCTACCTATCGACCGCGTGGCGCGCTGCGTGAAACGGGGAAGGCGCTCGGCGTTGATCCCCAGATCGTTGATGTCGTTGCAAAGTCGCATCACTGGTTTGATACGAGTCAGGATCTGCTTGCGCGATTCAGGGAATCCGGCCTCGATCCGGAAAAGCCGCTGATTCAGGCGTGGGCGAAGCTCGCATCGCAATTGCTTGGCTTCCCGCGCCATCTCTCCCAGCACTCGGGTGGTTTTGTCATCAGTCGCGGCAAGCTGACACGTCTGGTGCCTGTCGAGAATGCTGCAATGGAGGACAGGTCTGTCATCGAGTGGGACAAGGACGACCTCGAGGCGCTCGGCCTGCTGAAAATCGACGTCCTTGCACTCGGCATGCTCTCGGCCATCCGGCGCGCGCTTGATATTGTGTCGGAGCAGCGCGGCGAGCGTTTCGAAATGCAGGACATACCTGCCGAGGATCCGCAGACCTACGAGATGATTTCGGCTGCAGACACGGTTGGTGTTTTCCAGATCGAATCCCGGGCCCAGATGAGCATGCTGCCGCGGATGCGGCCCCGGACTTTCTATGACCTCGTGATCGAGGTGGCGATCGTCCGCCCAGGTCCGATTCAGGGCGGCGCCGTGCATCCCTACCTGCAGCGACGCCAGGGATTCGAGCCGGTCTCCTATCCGAGCGACGCGCTGAAAACCGCACTTGGACGAACCCTCGGCGTGCCGATCTTTCAGGAGCAGGTCATGCAGGTCGCGATTCTGGCGGCCGGCTTTACCGCCGGCGAAGCCGACCAGCTGCGCCGCGCGATGGCCGCCTGGAAACGTAAAGGCGGACTGGAAAAATATTACGACCGGATCGTTCATGGCATGCAGGAGCGGGGCTATACCCTCGCCTTCGCCGAATCCATTTTCGAACAGATCAAGGGCTTCGGTGAATACGGTTTTCCGGAGAGTCACGCGGCCAGTTTTGCGTTGCTTGTGTACGCAAGCAGCTGGTTGAAGTGCCACGAGCCGGCGGCGTTTCTGGCGGCCATGCTGAATTCACAGCCGATGGGTTTCTATTCGCCGTCGCAGCTAGTGCAGGACGCACAACGCCACGGTGTCAAAGTTCTGCCCGTCGACGTGACAATCAGTGGCTGGGACTCCGCACTGGTGAATCTGCCCGGCGCCGGAAGACCTGCCGTCCGGCTCGGTATGTCGCTACTGCGAGGCATGAAAGACGGCGCTGCGGAACGCATCGAGAACGCGCGCGCGGTTCGGCCCTTTGAAAGCGTCAACGATCTTGCCCGCCGCGCGCAACTGGATCGCAAGGATCTTCACGTGCTGGCAGATGCCAATGCGCTTGCCGCCCTTGCCGGAAATCGCCGTGAAGCACTCTGGCAATCCGTCGCAGCGGATCCAGACAAGGACATGCTCGTGACAGCATCTGTTCAGGACGAGACACCAGCGCTCGGCGCACCAACTGAGGCAAACGACATCGTTGCTGACTACCGCTCAGTGGGCCTGACGCTTGGCCGGCATCCACTCGAACTGCTCAGGCCGCAACTACTCGCCAACAGGCTGATGCCGGCGTCGACGCTGCGCACCTATCGCGATGGACGACTCGCCCGTGGCTGCGGGCTCGTCACTGTACGTCAGCGTCCGGGCACCGCCAAGGGTGTGATGTTCGTGACGCTGGAAGACGAGACCGGCAACGTGAACGTGATCGTGTGGCCGAGTCTGCTTGAAAAACAGCGGCAGGAAGCGCTGGGTGCGTCACTGCTCGCCGTCTATGGCACGTGGCAATGCCAGGGGGAAGTACGACACCTGGTTGCACAGCGGCTGGTCGATATGTCACACCTGCTCGGCTCACTCGCCACGTCGACGCGTAACTTCCATTAGGAACCGGCGTACCATATTGGCGCACCTTTCTTCAGGGAGAGCAACCATGTGCTATTCAGCCCAGATCCAGGCGGACTACCGCAAGTACGTCAGGATGTTTGGCGCGCACATGAGCATCCGGGAGTTCGCGCAGCTGTACTGGGAGCGCGCCGAGGGCAGCAATGTCGGGACTCCGAAGGCGATGGACGCCCCGTTCTCGGTTCCCCATACCGACGAGGAACGGCGGATCAGGGAAGCGATCGACCGGTTCAACGGCGAGCAGGCAACCAGGCTGGAGCAGGAATTGTTCAAACAGCGCGAGCGACTCGCTGACGCGCAGCGCACCCTTCAGGGCAAAACGACGAAGGCGGCCTCCGAGAGCAAACGCATTGCGACCAGCAAGATCGAGTCGGCGCTGCGCGGGCTCGACGATCTCCGGCGCACCGAACTGAAAGACAGCGACTCGCGAATTTTCCCGGGCAACTATGCTCCGGTGATGGTCATGGAAGACGGCAAGCGTGTCATCAAGCCGATGCGGTACCACTGCCGCCCGGCCGGCAAGCCTGCGTTCTACGACAAGAAATATCCCGGCCTCTACAACGCCAGGCGTGACAACCTCGAAGGCTTCTGGAAGGGAGTTTTTGGGTATTCGCACGGTCTTATCGTCGCCAATGCGTTCTATGAAAACGTGAAACGACATCACCTTGAAGAGCGCGAGCTCGCTGAAGGCGAACTGGAGGAAAACGTGGTCCTGGAGTTCAAGCCGCAGCCCGCTCAGGACATGCTCGTCGCCTGCCTGTGGTCACACTGGCAGGCCCCTGGCGAGCCAGACCTTCTGTCGTTCGCAGCCATCACCGATGAGCCGCCGCCGGAGATTGCCGCCGCGGGCCATGATCGCTGTATCATCCCGATCAAGCCGGTAAACATCGACGCTTGGCTCTGCCCCGAGCACGGCAATCTCGCCGCACAGTACTCGATTCTGGACGACCGCTATCGCCCTTACTACGAACATCGAATCGCGGCCTGAGCGGCACGTCGTGCAGGTTGCGGTGTCCATTCCATCTCGGCCATTTTGTGAACATCGCGACCGAGCGTGGACGTTGGCAGTCTGCGCGCTCCTACAGCGAAGAGGAGCAGATTTTTCATGACGTTCGCCCGTGCAACCAGATCGTCACTCATACATGCCGATTGCATTTATTGTGGTCAGCGCGCGACGACCCGCGATCACGTACCCCCAAAACTGCTGTTAGAGCGGCCGTTCCCCAGCAACCTTCGCACGGTGCCCAGTTGCTTTCGATGCAATAACAGAGCTTCGCTCGATGAGCAGTATTTCCTTGCCATGCTTGGGCAGATCTCGTCGTCGCCGACGATTACAGCAAAGATCTGCGACGGCGGCATCATTGATCGGACCTTGGCGCGTTCCCCAGCGCTCGAACAGCGCCTTATTGCGGCGCTGGAAGTTGATGACGAGAATGGACGTGTACTGATTCGCCCCGAGATGGATCGAGTGTCCCGCGTCGTTAAGAAAATCGCCGTGGGTCTTTTTGCGTTGCAATATGGGCGTGTCCCTGGGTTAGCCGCGGTAGAACATGTGGGCACATTTCCATACCAAGTCGCGAATGAGCGGCCGTGGCCGACCTTCATCGCCACTTTCACGGAACGCTTTCGCACCAAGAAATGGCGGGTTGTTCAGCCACACGTGTTCTCGTACATTTTTGTGCGCGCTCCCCGAAGCCCCAATAAGATCTGCTGCGTAATCGACATCCATCGAACGTTGTGGGGTGTTGTCCATTTGCCCTATCCGACGTCAGTAACGGTCCGAAGTAACGGCCAGTTGAAACTCTTTCCCGAGGCCGACGACGCGTGACGCGGTCCCCCACCGGGCAGGCACCGGAAATGCATTGCCGGCCATTCAATGAAAATCACCGCGCGGATGCGCGAAACAAAAACTGGCTGGAAGTCCGACATGTGCAGACGCGGGCAGGTAAAGTAATACGCGACCGGGGTATTCATTCGCAAGCGAAACAATCCACGCAATACTGGGTCACTAATAATGAGTACTGCAGTTAGTCAATTCTTCGCCGCTCTCACCGCTCAAGAGGCGGCCTTTATTCTCGAGCTTGCCTCGGATAGCCGCGGTTTGATCCTGAAAGCCGCGATCAACGAACTCGACTGGTACTACTACAACCTGTCGCGGCGCGAGGTTGCGACTTTTGACCAGACTGAACAGTTCTACCTGCTGCAACTGGGTCTCGCACGTCTCATTAAGCTGTCCCTAGAAGCCCGTCCGGCTTTCAGCGTTCCGAGTGTGATGTTCCAGCGCGACCCCGGAATTACCCTTCCCGTTCTGCAGATCGTAGGGGGATTGGGCATGATCGAACATGGCAGACGCATTGCGCAGTCAGCATCGACCGGACTTTGCAGCATCGAACGTACGGCGGAAAACGAATTCCTGATTCGTTTGCCATCCGTTGTTCCCGACGACGAATATTATGAAAGAGCCATCGGAGAGCACTACCGCGCTCAATCGCGCAGGCGGATCGAGGAACTCTTTGAATCGGACCACGCGCGGGATGTAAAAGAAGAAGTCGGGGAGACGCTTAAAAAACTGGTTTACCCTTTCCAGCGTCATTTCATCGGGTACCACGCGGATCCCATCCTAGACGATTACTTCTTCACGGTTGCCTTCAGCGAAATTCAACTAACTGACGGATACGATTCGTTTCATGGCTCAGTGAAGTTTGGCGGAGTAGCTTTCCAAAAGTATGTTCTGGCTCTGACCTTCTTCGTCGCAATTTCGATACGCCATGAGCGATTCGCTGAAGCGCTTGTCGAAAAGGTGCCTAACGTCAGATTGGAAGACGTCCTGACCATCACGTCCGAGACGGAGTCCTTCATCCAAAGCATCAGGGACGCGATCAACCAGTTCGGCAAAGTGTATGACGGATTTGAAGACGCGACACTGGAAGACGCCCGGCGCGTCTTTGAGGTCCTTTCTGTTAGCCGAAGGAATACCGCTGTTCTCAGCCGACCCGCGTCGCCACTGCCTATGATGGTTCAGTCATCGGATCAAGGATTCATCCGTTCTATAGCCGCTGCACACATTAGCCCGATGCAGTTCCTGCTCGATTCTTTGAGACATCATTATCCGCGAGACTACGACAAGCATCAGCAGTCTCGCGAGAAGTCGATGCAGATGGCCATCAAACGCGTGTTGGGTGACGCGTTCTCCGGGCTTGCATGTCTCGAAAACATCAAAGTCAGATTGGGCAGGCGCGAGCTCACCGATATCGATCTTGTGGTGATGGAAGAAGGCACCGGTACGGTCTTCCTCTGCCAGATCAAATTCCAGGATTTGTTTGGGGCAGATCTTCAGTCGAAGCACAGCCGGACGACTAGACTTAGAGAGCAAACGCTCAAGTGGCTAGCGTCGTTGGACGAATGGATCGGGGCGGTCGGAGACGCTGGTGTTCGTGCGTCTCTTAGATTGCCCCGGCGATTCCCGCCTTTGCGCATTTATCGCCTCGTTATATCGAGGCACTACAGCTATCCGTTGAGAGATTTGGCACAGGATGCGGCCACGGCGCACGCCAATTGGTATCAATTCTTCAATTCAATCGAGCTTGTCAAGTTGGAGACGCGTAGTGGACGCACGTTGGACGATCTTGTGGCGATGCTGAAGAGAATGGAAGCGCCCGGAGGGCCGCAATCTCACCACGACGAACCACGAAGCGAATGGATCATTGACAGTCTAAAGTTCACCGTCATCCAGGAAGGAACTGATGCCTCACCCGTCTCTTCGCACGCACAAAGTCCACACCAAGCAAAGCGCGGATAGGGAGGAGCGGAGACTGGTTGTGCACCTGATCGCCCCGCCACAGTAGCGGTCGCAGATAAAAATGCCCCACCGAACGTACGCTCGCGATAACGATCGTAATCGCACGTTCGTGACGGCTCCAATTTTCGTCGGGGCGCGGACGACGGGAGTTACCGCGGAGTGGCGTGCTCAGCTATTATCTTTGGCGCTTCCGGTTTGATTTGATTCAGAGGTAAGACCCCGCGAGGTTGTTCCCGGTGAGGCACGACCGTCCTCGCCGCAGCCGGCGCACCGCAATCAGGGCGGCGAACGTTTTCATAGGCCTGCCGTATCTCGCCCGAGCACCGAATTCCGCCGCGTTACCCGAATTGCTCGATCGAGCCATCACCGAAGCGCGGCATGAATACGTCGCAAAGAACATCGTCCTTTCAAACGAACAGCGGTAGTGGCAGTGGTTGCACCACCGTCGGCCTGGTGCGGCGCACACGTACGCGTGGAACTGCAGCGCCTTCTAGCGCCGAGTTGACGCGGTCCAAACGGCGGCAGATTTCAGAGAGACTGCGCTCCAACGATACATGACCCGGGAGTCCCTGAAGCACTGCCTCAAGCTCGTCGATAAGAGCCAGCAGGCTCGCCGCACTCGGACCACTGCGCTTCAACAAGCGATTTGTCATCGGACCATCCCTTCATGTCTGTGCCGAGGTCGTCAGGCGTGGCGCACCGCGTATCCTCGTTGTACTCCCATTGCCGCCTGCTTTACCAACGACACGGCGGATCATCGAACAACGACGGCTCACCCACCGGTGGCAAGCATAATTTGACTACACATCCTGCCTCCCGCGGACCAACGTAACAAAGTCTGCCACGCTCATGAGCCACGCCTGCTGCGTGGCTGTGTAGCTGTCGTGTAACCGCGTAGGCAGTACGAGTTGAAGGCGCTTGGCGCGCATCTCGTCAGTCTGCGGTTGGGAGATCGCCGTTTCAAGTGTCAGCAGGTGCTTTTCATTGATTCGGTCAGCCTCAGCGAGAACCTGTCTCCAGCGATCCTTGCAGGTCGACTTGACGCCGAGCATCGTGAGACGCACTGGATCGAAGTTCGCATCGTGATACTCGACGACGCCGGGAAACAAAAAATCGGGTTTCGACTTGTTTTCGGTCGCGGCGGTGCGTGCATAACGAATGCCACTTTCTGCAAACAGTAGTTCGAGGTGGTTCTCGAGTGCGAGGCCAACGCGGCTTTTCCGGCGATTCTGCACTGAGAGCGAGAAAGTCAGGAACCCGTCGACGTCGACCTTGTTGTCGCGGTCCGCGCCAAACCCGGTCGAAAGCCTGTCAGCGATCAGATAGCGCTCCAGTGTTCGAAACAGGATCTCCTCCCGTTCCATCCAGGCCATCACGACGACGTCCGGATCATCATGTGGACTCAGGTCCGCAATGGTTGAGCGTGCGTACTCGGAGAAGACCCGGGTCGTTGGAAATTTGCCACCGAAGCGCTTGAGCATCTCCTCAAGATAGGTTTCCTCCGACGTCTCGACGGCAACGCCGATACTCTCCAGAATGAATCGGGACGCAAATTCGATTCGGTCCTGTTCGGTTTCCAGTTCCGACTTGATGGAAAATCCCGGATGCGCAAGATCCGCAAAGCCGAACAGCCATTCGATCTGCCGCCCGATGCTCGACCCGTTCTCGGCAATCACGACCAGCAGGCCACCATCACGTCGTTTGGCGATCACGAGAAGGTCGCCCGCTGCCGCGTTGAGCGACACATTGGTCGTCGGGAAGTAAAGGCGATACTCCCATCGTTGAACGTTGCGCTCGATCCGCGCACGCTGACGGGCGTCATACCAAGTGAAGACCGCGTCCTCCATGATGGGCTCATCGTCCTGATCTGACAGATAGAGGAGCTTCGCGTCGTAGCGGACCTTGCCGTCCGGCTCCCCCAGGATGGTGCGCAGCCCCTCGACACCATTGAACTCGTGCTGGTTCGAGTGGATCACATCAGCTTCGACTGTACTGAGTCGCTTGGCGGCCACACCTTCGAAGTATTCCGACAGGTACCCTGGCTTCATCCCCGCTGCTCCCATTCGTTTATATTGCTCTGTAGCCAACCCGCGAGCGCCCCAGCAACGGCCTCGAGATCGCGCCCCCTGCCCCTGACCGCACATTCCCAGACGATGCCGACCCGCCAGCCCGCCGCGAGGAGAGCCTCACGCGCACGTTGGTCATTCGCCTGATTGCGACCAATCTTTTCGCGCCAGAATTCAGGCCGTGTCGAGGGCCATTTGAAATACCGGCAATCGTGTCCGTGCCAGAAACAGCCATGCACAAACACCACGGCGTGATAGCGAGGCAAAACCAGATCAGGCTTGCCCGGTAGATCGCGCGCATGGAGCCGAAACCGAAACCCCCGTCGGTGCAACAGGCAGCGAATCAACATTTCGGGCCGTGTGTCGCGCCCCCGAATGCCGGACATCATCCGGCTTCGGGTCGCGCTGTCGACCACGTCGACCATCAGGCAAACAGCGGCAGGGTCTGAGGTGCGCCGTCGCGTTGCTTTGCAATCAACGCCTTGACGTGCGGTGCCATGATGCGGGCCACTTCCTGCATGACCGGCACCACGACACTGTTGCCGAATTGGCGATAGGCCTGCGTATCGCTCACCGGAATCACGAAGTCATCCGGAAAACCCATCAGGCGCGCGCACTCGCGAGGCGTCAGGCGACGTGGCCGCTTGCCTTTTTGCGCCAATAGGATTTCGGAGCCATCCTTGTAGTAGCGGGCAGAGAGGGTACGCGTCACGCTCTCGGCCTGTACAAGGCCAAAGCCGAAGCCGTTACCCGCCGCGCGATGCTTTTCGGCGTAAGCCTGCAGGTACGCCCACAGCTTCGGTGTGAGGGTGTATTTCGGCTGCACCTTTCCCTTGGCGTGGTCAAAGAACCGGTCGCCATCGTGCTCGAGCTCCGGTTCGGTACCGTCCGTCTTGTGCAGGATCGATGCAAGGCGCGGCCCCTCGGCCGGCAGGCGCAGGTCATCCCACGAAAAGGCCGTCTTCTCTCGAAAGCCCACAATGACAATCCGTTCGCGATGCTGGGGCGTGAAGTGCTGACCGTCGATAACGCGGTAGTGCACGTCATATTTAAAGTCGTCCTCTAGCACGCGCAAGATGGTTCTGAACGTGTTGCCCTTGTCGTGCGACAGCAGGTTCTTCACGTTCTCCAGCAAAAACGCAGCTGGTCGCTTGACGTCGATGATGCGCGCCACGTCATAGAACAACGTGCCTTGGGTCGTGCACTCGAAGCCATGGGGGCGGCCCAGCGAATTTTTCTTGCTCACGCCGGCAATGCTGAACGGCTGGCACGGAAAACCGGCAAGCAACACATCATGCGACGGCACGGACTCGGACTCGAACTGCACGATGTCACCGACGAACTGATGCGAGTCGCCGTGATCCGAATAGTTTTTGAGATACGTCTTCTTCGAAAAGTCGTTCCACTCGCTCGTGAAGATGCATTGGCCGCCGTGGTCTTCGAAGCCGCGGCGGATGCCGCCAATGCCGGCGAACAGGTCAATGAAGCGGAATTCGGACTCGCCCTCCGCGGGAGCTTTCTTGCCCTTCGCTTCGAGCATCTCGCGCAACGCCGCTTCTGCGATAACCGGGCAGTTCTTGTCGGCTTCCCATCGACGGATCGTTCTGGGGTTTTTTCCGATGCGCTGGGCGATCTCTCCCTGACTGTAAACCTGCAGGACTTGCTTGAGGAGGTCGTGCGATTCGGCCATGGTCATGTTGCTTTTTCTCGCTAGGTATTTTTGCGGACATTTTGACCGCTGTCCGCCCTCGTGTCCACCTTTTTCTGACCCCGTGGGATCGACAAGTTCAACGCTACGGTGCGCCGATCTGAATCCCACGAATGCGCCGACCCTGAGCGTTTGTCCTAGCAGAGCGCCGCAGTTATCGAGCCGACGGCAGGTTGCCACGCTGTGCAGCCAGCGCGCGCCGGTATTGGTCGTTGTCCAACATCAGATGATCGACGCGCTCGCGCAGCTGGCGAACTTGTGCACGCAGGGCATCGGCGTCGGCCGACGCCTGCAAGCGGACCGAGTCGTTCTGCGATTTCAGGAACCGTTCTGTGCCGGACAACTGTTCGGCCACCTTGGCCAGCGCGCCGGACCCGCTGGCCGACGCAGCGATCACCTGATGCAGTTCCGCAAGCATCTGTTTCACGTGCTGGCCCGCAAGATCGCGGGCAGCCTGGGTCTCGCCCAGTTCGCGTCGCAGCCGCGCATTTTCGTCGTCGACACGGCGGATCCGGGCATGTGCATCCTCGAGCGCTGCCTCGGTGAGCTGAAGGCGCAGCGTTGCCTCGCCAGTAATCCCCGATGACTTCGCACCGCCCTGCTGCGCGGAGACCGAGGCCACCTGTTGGGCAAGTAATGGCGCGACGGTCTCGCGCAGCATTGGTTCGAGCATGCGCCGCAGGGTATGCACGTCGAGCCCCGGCCCATCACCCGGCTCACTGACCGGCCCGCCGCGTGTGGGCGCGAGCGCCTGCGCGCGCGCGATCGCCTTCTGGATGGTCGGCGCACTTGGGCATCGCGTCACCCCCGTCATCGCCGACAGATCGCGTAGCAGCCGCACGTAGGTCGTCGCGCCATACAGGCGTCCGGTCACCGCGCGCACGTCGTCAACCACGCTATCCAGGAAGCGTGCGTTATCCAGCGGAAAATCCCGGTCGCGCGCCACGATCGCGTCCATGATCTCGCGCAGTTGTTCGTCAGGCCAGCTCAGGCGTGGACGCGACACCCTCTCCCCCTGTTGGTCCGTTCTGGTCCGGTTGGTACGGCACGCCCCATGGCGCGCTCGTTGACGGTGCTCGCCAAGACGGCCGCACATTGGCCCGCGAGCGCCTCGCGCTGTCTAGTGGCGCGCATCGAGCTCATCCGGATCCGTCAGGCGCCGGCCGTTGATCACGAGCGCGGCGGTAGGCGCGAGCTCTGGAAAGCGGGCAAGTTCGGGCTCGTTATCGAGCCGCACCCAGAGATCGCCGCCGGCCCGCTGGTTCGCGTTCACGATGCGCAGGCACGGCGTGGCGCCGGAAGCCGGATCCAATTCCCGCATCGTCAGCCGCGCATCGTAGTCCCCGGCCATCACCTGGAGCCGCGCGCCGGCCAGTGACCCGACCGGCGCCGTCCATCCCGCATATCCATGCGAGTGCTTGAGGTGAATCCGGTACGTCAGGTATTCAGGCACCGAGAACCCGTCGGCATCGAGCAGTCGTTCATCGAGCTCGAGCACCGTGTCCAGCAGCGGGATGTGTCCGATGCGTTCGATCGCGGGTCGCGTGCCGTACCGGGGCTGCAAGCCACGCAGGTTGATTTCGGGTTGGCCCGAGACACGGTATTGATAGACATTGATGTTTGCCATACTGACTGTGCTTCCTCATTCCTTGTTTGACTCGCGCGCCCCTCGCCGCTTGATAATCGCGAAGGGCGCGCGCCGGCTGGTAGGGACCCTCGAAGAACCCCGCAACCATAAATACGTTCAGCGCACCGGCTCACCGTCGGTCAGAACAGTGATGCCTGGCGCGGGTCCCGCAATGGGGGACGCGACACCTTCTTCGCCCGGTCTGCACGTGCGGACACACGGCGCTTCGCGACACGGCGCAGATGCGCGATGAGCTGCACGGGCGCACCGTCGACCGCGAGGGTCAGGCTGAAGTGACCGGTTTCGCCCGGCGCGCTGGCGCCATGGGCGCGCAGCGACGGGTGCAGCGCGTGGCGTCGCGCACGGGCGATCAGCTGCGCGCGGCTCATGCCTGGCCAGCAGTCAGCTACCAGACGCCTCACGGCAGCAGGCAGCGCTTCGGGCTCGACATGCGCCGGCAAAGCCAGCGCGATCAGTTCAAACGTATCGGCCATGTTTTCACTAACATACGAGTCAGTCCGCGATTCGCTCTGTCCCGTCTTGCCCTACGTACGAGCAGCACGCGCGAAAAGGTCCGAAAGCGCCCGTGCCACCTCGAGCGAAATCTGAGCAAGGCCCTCGGTTGGGCGCGAGCCTTCCCTCAGTTGTACTCCCGGATGTATCAGATTGCGCGACGAACGCAGTACGTCTGCGTGCTTTCTCAAAGCGGCGTCGATGTAACCGAGTTCGGCCGCGACCTTGATCAGATCCACTAGCTGCCACTCTCTGATTGCCGGAGTATGGCCGCCCCTTCGCGGTATTCGTCGAGCGGTGGGCGCCGCCAACGCGGCGGCCTCGTTACGGCTAAGCCACGCCTGCAAAACCGCCTCGATGATCGATCCATACAGCGCGGTCGTCGCCAGCCACGCGCGTGCACCGGCACAGCGGGTGGCTTCATCCCATAGAAATTGCAGAGTGTCGGCCTCGCTTGCAGACAGTCCCAACTCCATGAACGGCGGTGAGGGAATCTCCACAGGCGCCAAAACCGTACGCGGCGGGTGCAGGCCCAGCCGGCCAATCACGGCCTGTACATATTGCTTGCGGCCCTCGATGGACAGCGAAATGTTGCGCGCAGCAGGGTCTTGCAAATGGCGATTCGTCGTGATCATGCCTTTCTGGACCAGGGCGTCGATCGCTGCTTCGATCCTTGTCGCCGGTGTGTCGGGTAAGTAGACCCCTGGCAGGGAGTCATGGAAACTCGGGTAGTCGGGGTTGGCAACGCTGACCTCACCACCACTGCGTACCAGTGCCAGCAGCACATCCTCCAGATCGGCATCTCCTCTTTTCAGCGCCGGGTGACGTTCACCTCGCGCCTGCCGAAGTCGTTCGGCGGCAAGAATCCCTTCCCGCGTCGCATACCAGTAGTTGGAACGATTGCCGACCAGCAAACCCTCGGCCTCCATCTGCTGCATTTCCGCCCGGATCTGAGGTATCTCGAACCCCCAAGCGACCTCTTGCGCAGCGACCGGGTTCGGTTGCCATTTCCGGTTGCCTGTTTCGACGTTGCGGATCATGTCGGGGGCGAACATCTCATGCTGAAAGATGGCATCGCGAATGGCCACGTGGGACGGTTGACTGCTCATGCGTTGGGTTCTTCGGCTGCCGGCCGCATCGGTGGCGGCCGCTGTAATCGGCGCCATGCCGCGATTTTGCCACATCATGGCGTAATTTTTATAACCTTATCAATTACGTTACTTTCATCTAATGGACATTACCGCCATAATGTCCAGCAGTTTGCTATAGTGCTTTTGCCGCCCGACGGGCGTCCCGACCCCGAAAAAACGACGACAAAACCGCATGGACGACACCCCCGACAAGCTGCGCCGTAACGTGATCGTTCTCGCGGCCGCGATCCTCGCGATCGCGTTGTTCCACCTGTCGTTCAGTCCAACCGGCACGCTGCTCGGCTTCGCCCAGGTCGGGAATGTCAGCCCGTTCAAGGTGTGGCTGGCGCTGACGTTGACGCTGCTTTACGTCGTGATGCGGTATCACCATTCGGACGAAACCCGGAAGGAGCGTGCCTACGTGGCCGAGCAGTTCCGCGAACTGCGCCGCGTGGCGATCATCCACCGGATCGAATCGGCGGTCCGACGGTATTTTCTGCAAGGTGTGCCTGTCAGTCTCTTCGATGACTCCGTCGAATTCCTCGACGGTGACATCGAGAAGCACATGGCACGGGATGGCCGGGCCAGCGAGGTGGATGACCTGCAGATCGGCACCGCCGATCCGACCGCCGGGCAGCCGTGGTGGCAGGGACGGGTCGGCGTCCAATTCCACGCGATCTGGCCGGGTGGCGCGTATGGCCGGTACGGTGGCAACCAGCCGGCGTACACGTTGCCGCGCGCCGACCGCATATGGGTCAGCGCAGTGGGCGCGTTGCGGGCCGCGACCGCCTCCCGCGCCGGCGTGGACATCGGGCTGCCGTACACGACGGCCGCACTGGCCGCGCTGACGAGCCTGTACAAGGTGGCGTACTTTTTTCCGCTATGACAACACCTTCCGTCATCCTGCCAGCGGGTGCCCTGCCCTCGAACCGGCTCGCGAGCCCGATCCTGCCGCCCGGGCTCACCGACGAGGCGATCGTCGGCCGCTGGCTGACCGCGAAGGCGACCGGCCGGGGGCGCCTGGCAGCGACCACCCTCGCGCAGTACCGGATCGAGGCGGAGCGGCTGTTCTGGTATGCGCGGCACGTGGGCGTGCCGATCTCGGGCTGGACGCTGGATGAGTTTTCCGCCTACGTCGGATTCCTGCAGGCGCCCGCGCCATGGGCGGTCCGGGCCCGCGGGGTGCGGCGCGGTTCGCCCGACTGGCGGCCGTTCCTGGGGCCGCTGACCGACCGCTCGGCCGGCCAGACCCAGAAAATCGTCACGAGCCTGTTCGACTGGCTGCGCGACGTGGGGTATCTGCAGTTGAACCCGGCATCCGGCCTGCCCACCGTGGGCCGCCGCGATCCGGAAAAGCAGTCACGCTTCCTGTCAGTCGACGACTGCGCGCTGCTGCGCGAGGCAATCCGCGCGCGTCACGAGCCTTCCACCGAGGCGCGGCTCGCCCGCGCGCGAGACCTGTTTCTGGTTGACCTGTTCGAGCACACGGGCGTGCGCACCAGCGAGGCGGTTCATTGCGCGATGGGCCATGTGCGCATCGAGCCGGTACCGGAAGCGTTGCAGCGCGAGTTTCCGGGTGCCCCGCCCTTCCAGTGGCTACTGCGCATCGAGCGTGGCAAGGGCGGCAAGGCACGCTGGGTGCCGTGCGACGCGATCGCGCTATCGCTACAGGCGTACCGGCTCGCCTTCGGCCTGCCGCCGGTGCCGGCGCCGGACGAAACCCTGCCACTCGTGCTTTCGGTGCGGCGCACGAAGTGGGGGCAGTGGAAAGGTGTGCGTAGCCGCACTGCGGTCTGGGACCTCGTGACTGGTCTCTGTCGCGAAACCGCTGACTACGCCCGCGCGTCGGGCCGGGCAACGGACGCCGCCCGCCTCGAACAGGCGTCGACCCACTGGCTGCGGCACAGCTACGCCAAGGGCCTGGCCGAAGGGATGAAAAACGGACTCGACGCCCGCGCGGCGCTCGACAACATGGGACACGCGGACGCGCGGACCTTCAACCAGTACGTCGACGACGAGCCGCTGAAACGCGCACTGGCGACCACTCTCGCCTGCCAACGCCGCTAACAGGAGTTAGCGGCATTGACAGCGGACAGAAAAACGGTCCGCCTCAGTGGTATGAGCGCGGACCGGAGCGGAGACGGCGGCCAGTCTGCCCGCCAGCTCCGCCCGGCGCATTGGTGCGGGACCCGCTCGCACAACTAAAGTTGTGGCCAGATTTCGACAAATGTGGTGTTCATCCGCTGTCGACCGCGCGTGCGCCACCTTCGACGTTGGTTTCCGGCGCGATGGCGGTGATCGGCTCATCCGGGTCGCCCTAGCTAATCACGGATTGGCGGCCACCGGCGCGCGGTGTGAACCAGTGCCAGCACCCAGATTGTTTCGCCTTCGACCTCATACACCAGGCGATAGCTTTCGTGCAATATCAGCTCACGCGTGCCGGCGATTTTTCCGGCGCGACCCATCAGGGGGAAGTCGGCCAGCTGCGCGACAACATCGCTGAATAGCTCATCCATCCGGGCAGCAGCGCCCACGTTGTCGGTCGCGATGTAGTCCCACACGTCATCGCGGTCCTGTTCCGCTTCTGGCGTCCAGACGACCCTCACGCCTTGCCTGCCGCACTGGCGCGCCGGGCGGCGAACCTCGCTTCAACCTCATCATCCGGGCGGCCGCGGCCGGCACGCATCGAGGCGCGGCCGGCTTCGACCTTGCCACGCAGGAACTCATCATATTCGCGCGCCTCGCGCTGGCGCTGCACGAAATCGCGCATCAGCTCGCGCAGAACCTGCGACGCCGGCCGATGCGCGGCTTCGGCTTCGGCCATGAACTCGGCTCGTAGCTCCGGTTCGAGCTTCATGGTGAATACGGCTTCTTTCGACATGGGACAATCTCCAGCAATAAATACTGACCAAGTATATACGTTTTAATTACCAGGTGCGGTCGCTGCCCTGCAGGGTGTTTGACTGTTTGGCTCGTTTGAGCACGCGGATAGCCATGTCGGAATTGCCGGGCCAATCCAGATCGCTGTCAGGGTTTTCGCCACCTCTGTCAGGCGTGGCCAAATTGGCTATAACCCAAACAGCGGCTATGACCCGCGACGTCGTGAGGAAGATCCGCCGCGCGACGTGGTTATGCCATAGCTGCACGAAGCCGCTGTCGGCGGCCCTGTTGCGTCAGGGCGTGGCAGGCAAAGGATGCGAGCCGGGGTTATCGTCCTTTCCGTGCGAATTCCGGCGGCGTCACGTGCGCCGCGGCTCGCAACAAGGTTCGGCGACGAAGCGGTTTCGTGTAATCGAAGAATGCGTAAATCGGCGATCGTCAAAGACTTTTTTGGGGCGAACCGCCAGTTTTCAAACGATTAGCCCTACTCACACTGCACGTGCCAGCGCCGGGGAGAACCTACGCAACGCTCCTTTTAAAAGGGCCAGGTTCTCCGTGACAGCCTCGGTGGCGATGCGCGGAGCATCGACAGCCGGGAGAACCGACGAGGTCGCCCGACAGCGCGCTTGGGCAAATGCTTCGAGATCATCCGGCTGTGCTGGTCGGATCTGACCGTTCTGGAGTGCCTTCGCGAATCGCAGTTGCCATTCACCCGCCTCGCGACGTGCGACGCCCTCCTCCACGTTGTAGACCACCAGCGACAGTCCGTCAGCATCGACGACGAGCTTGCGCTCACCGACAGCGTCGACGAATGACTGACCCGCGACCTCGCGAACCAGCGACTCGGCCGCCTCTTGGTCCTCGACCGCAGCACGCGCGGCGATTTGCTCTGCGTAGCGGGTGCGGATCTGGAATGAGAAATCGGCGGTGCTGGTCAGGAGGGCGCGCAGATAGCAGATGGGCCGCTTGGCTTTCTTGAGATGCTCCCACGTTGCTTCGACAACATCAGACAGACGCTTGCCCTGCTCACGTGCTTCGCGCATCAGTTTGAAAATCAGGAAATCCCGAAAACCCAGGGACTGCAGACGCTGAAGGTCCACAGGCACCTGCCCCGGTTGTCTCTTTTGTAAAGAGGTGGGGAAAAGATTCTTATATATACCACCGTCTGCCACCTTGGCAGACCGGTAGGAAAATGCTTCAGCCGCTGCAGTACCGGCTTGCTGAACTCTGACATTGGTGCTGGATGAATCCACCGAATCAGCCTTTTTTGCTTCGACTAGCTGAACAGCCGGGATTGGCTCTGCTGCCAGCCCGAGAATGATGGCGGCACGTTCGGTCAGGTGAAGATAGGCGCGACCAAAGAGACCCGCCTGCACGTATCGGCGTTGCGGTGGCCGGTCGATCAGACCTGCGGTTTCTAGATCATCGAGGCTTCGGTAGAACGTCCGCTCCGACTGCATCGACCGTTCCGTCAGCAACTCACGTCGGGCGTAAATATGACCGTAGGGGTTAGAGGCGTCAACGGTGCGTGCAAGTGCAGCCAACACGGAGCGCGCCCGGGCAGGGATCCCATCGAGGCGCGAAGCGCGATGGACGGCCCGCAGGATGGCCCAAGGCAGGTTGACGGAATCGGAACTCAGAGCGATCGCGTTGCTGTCCTCGGTTGCCTGAGGAGCAGGGGAAGCATCGACGTTTTCGGTTTCGGGGAAGTCCGGGCGTAACCCTACCTCGCCAGCAACGAAGTGTTGCGCGATAGACATATCCAGCGTCCATTTCTTGAAAAATGGATGGAGTACGCTTGACTGTCTGATTCGATCGGCTACACTTCGAGGTGTCAACGCTCAACCCGATTTGCCGTCGGGAAGTGCAGCCGGGCGAGTGAACAGCAAGCCCGTATTCAAAAGCCTCCAGCGCCAACTGGAGGCTTTTGTCTTTTATGCCCTGCGATCAATTCATCTTGCGATCCCTTTTTGCGTCGAGCTGAAGCCGTTCGCGAAAGATTCAAAGTTCAAAGTCGTTGATTTTAAACAACTATTTTTCGGCGACCTCTGTCTGCTCCGTCTGAGTCGCCGCTGCGCGCTGCTCTAGAACTTCCTTTAGCGCCGACTGGACCGCTTGAGCTTCAGCCTCCGACTGGAACTCCAACCGCACCACATTCTTGGCCTGACGCACATCACAGTACGTGCCCCGCCCTGCCTTGATCTTGAAAGACGTCGCCGCAGGCGTCGCCTTCTGCTTCGCGGGGTCCGCGCTTGCGAACTTCACCGCCTGTGTTTCATCCAGTTCTTTGTTCGCCAGCCGCCGGGCTGCGAGCACAACCCGATCTGCCTTTCCGCTTCTGACCAAGCGCGCCAACGCATAGCCAGAAGTCGCGCCCATGAGGGCAGGCTTCTCGTTCAGAAGGGCCAGAACTTCGGCCGGGAGATCGTCAAACGCCATCAGTGCGGAAACCATCGATTCGTTCACCCCGGCCTGCTCTGCCATCTTGGCCTGGGTCATGTCCGGGAAGCGTTGGCGGATGTCCTTGAAGCCGAGGTACTTCTCGTAGTCGGTCAGGTCCGACTGCAACAGATTCGCGTAGAACGCAGCGAGCGCCGCTTCGGCCTCGCTCGAATCGTCGTCCAGTACGCAGTCGATTTCTAGCCGACCTAGCTCCCGATAGGAGTCCGTGCGCCAGTGTCCCGAGACGATTTCAAAGCCGCCTTCGACGCGAGGCCGGATGCCAACAGGCGTGGCCAACTTGTTGTGCCGGAGGTTCTCGCGCAGTTCGACGAACGCCTCTGGCGACTTGTAACGCCGCCGGCCCGGGACTTCGTGTAGGTCGGTCAAGGGCACTTTCATCGAGCCCTTGCCACTACGCTTGGCCGCTTCCAGTTCTGCTTGCAGTTGCTGGATCCGCTCCTGATACTCACGTGCTTCGAGGCGGAAGGCGCCCAATTGCGCCGGCATGGTCGCAGCGCGCAGCGCTGCCTCGGGAGGGCGCGCCGCAGCCGCAGACTCTGCTCTGTCAGCGACCCCAGCCGTGCGCGCCATCAGGCGTTCCTTCAACTTACTCGACATTCGCTTTCTCCTTCTCCTTCAGCAACTGCGCGGCCCACGCACCTTGAATATGTCCTTCGATCTCGTCGACCATGGCATCGAACGAATCAATGGCGCGGCTGTACTGTCCCAAGGCCTGAACGTCGTAGATGGTCTTGAACTCAGCTGCTGCGTTCTTGACCACGTCCGAATCCTGAATCTCTGCCCGACCCAGCAACTCCGGGTAGGTCTGCTGAATCCATGACCGAACGACGTCGGTGGCGTCAACCCGCGGCTTCACCTTCGAGAGGAAGATGCTGATAAATGCAAATTCCTTCTGCACGTCGCGGTCGTCGGCCAAGGCTTTGAACAGATCTGCAAACTGCCGGAAAAACGACGCGCTCGAGGCGTAGTCGAGAGTCTCGGGCGGCAGCGGAACAATCAGGCCGTCGCTCGACATGAAACAGCTAGTCGCGAGGTAGGCAAGGCTCGGCGGTGTATCGATCACGATCACGTCGTACTTCTCGCGGATCGGACCCATCGCCCGTTCCAGAACCTGCCAGAACTGGTAGTTCGGATCCTTCGACTGCCGGTTCGGCAGGTAGAAATCCGCGCCAAACAGAGCAGGGCAAGCCGGGATGAAATCCAGGTTGTCCCAGTAGCTCGGAAGGATGGCGTAGTTCAGGTCCGGCTGTTCCTCGTAGACGAGCGGCATCACCGTCATTTCTTCGGTGACTTCCGGCGTCGGAACGTAGCCCATGAGCGTTGTCGACGAAGCCTGTGGATCGAGGTCGATCAGCAGGACTTTGTGACCATGAAGGGTCAGGCCCTGAGCGATTGCCACAGCGCTGGTCGTTTTGCCAACGCCGCCCTTGAAATTCCCGATGGCCATCGCGAGGCCGAGCGCCCCTTCCGGACGGCGCTTGTACGGCGCCGCGAGACGAATGAACTGCTGTGCTTCCGCGAGCGTGAACTCACGATTGCGTCCATTGCCGGTAAGGGTGCCCGTGGGATACTCTCCCTTCTTGTTACCCCGTGTACACAGGTACTGGATCTGGGTGCGCTCGATCTTGCAAAGCTTGGCCACGCGCGACGCCGTGAGCATGGGCGCCATCTTTCTGGGCCAAGGCTCTAGGAGATCGTCGCGTAGCTGCGCGAGCGTCGCCTCTGCCCGGTCAGCAATGGCGATCAGTTGGTCGATACCAATTGCCTTGCGAGGCGGCGGTAGTTCCTTAGTAACCATGAGGTACCTGCGAATTGGTGTTGTCATCGAAAACCGCGAAAATCACCAAAGTTCGATGACGCGCGATTTCGGCGAATAATAGCCGGTAAACTCGTAAACTTGAAGGTTTACTTTAGGTATTTGTTGCGAAACCAGTCACACAAGGATTCCGAGTCTCCGCGCGGGTAGGTTGGCCGAGGTTGGAAATCGCCGAACCGAAGTAATAAAAATGTAAGAAAACCGCGCGCAAGACTGGAACGTGCGCTCGCCCCGATCGGATTCAAAGTTCAAAGTCGTTGATTTATTTGGGACTATTTTTTCGGAAACACCTGTCTTTAGCCGTGTTCGGTGTGCTTTCCTTGGCTCCCGCACGGGCGACTTTATGGCCGCGTCCGTCACTCTGCACTCGTCGTTCAGCTTCTCGCTCGCCCACACCATGCCGAAACACACCGGGGGCGACGCAATCACTCCTCGTTCGTGTCGTCGGTTCCCATCCGCTCGGCTTTGCAACCCCGTCAGTCGAGTTCTTACGTTTTCAATCACAAAACCCGCAACCAGTAGCTATGCATTAGCCGAATTCACCTGGCCACCGCCAATCTCCCCGTGGATCATCTTTCGCGCTGCACATTTGCACGGCGTCCCCGCGCCTGCTCTCCGTCCTCGCCCGCACTGCCGACGCTCATCACCCTTACGCTGCGGTTTACGCGCGCCGCGAACTGCTAACCGGCCGCGACGTAATCCATGCGCGTTCTATCGTAGCCTCGATGATCTCGAAGCCGCCGGCCTGATCGTCCGCCCTCCACAGAGACGCTATGGCGAGGCAGGCCTGTTTGGTCGCGCTTACCTCCACCGCACTGAACAGATTGCCCAGCTGCTCGGTCTCGTCAACGCGCCGGCCATCGCCAGCGCCCCCGAACCTGATCACCATGACGCAGTCACCCCTGAGGTCCTTTCCTTGCAGCAGCCGTCTGCCAGCGTGGCAGACGGTGCTATATATAAGCATCTTTACCCTGCTTCTTCTCAGAAGAGACAACCGGGCCAGCTCCCCAGCGACCTCGAGCGCCTTCGCCGCTTGGGATTTCATGAATTCCTGATCTTCAAACTCATGCGCGAAGCCCGCGAGCATCAGAAGCTACTTTCCGATGTGGTTGACGTTGCCTGGGACCACCTCCGCAAAGCCCAGCGTCCCATCAACTACCTGCGCGCGCTGCTGCGCTCGACCGCTGATTTCGCCTGGCAGGCTCGCAACAAACGGCAGGCTGCGGCCCGACGCCACGAAGCCGACCAGGAAGCGCTCCGGGTCGCCACCGTGGTCCAGCAGAATGCCGGCGGGATCTTCTTCGACTGTAATTCCTCGCGACGGATCAGCGTCGCCAGCGACGCCAGCATGGTCATCGCCCACGAATGCGGGGAGGCCGCACCACGCGTTAGCGCCGGAAACTGGCAGGTCAATTTCGTTGCCGCGATCGAAAGCGGACACCTCGTTCCGGCTACGACGGAGCGGGAGGCGGCATTCGAAAGCAAGCGGCAGCGGGGCAGAGAAGACCGGCAGGCGGCACCGCGTCTTCAACCCACCCACGCGATGCCGCGGATTCTCACCGAGGAGGCAGGCGAACGGCTTGCCCAGATGAAGAACTTGCTGCGTGCAACCGTTGCCGGAGTTCGTGCACACTGACGCCGTGAGGGTGTGTGGGTACTTGTCGACATGCAGACGCCTTGCAGGTGTGGAAGGCAAAGTGTAGGATTAAATCCTACTCTCAGAAGGGAGACTTCCCGTGCGATCAACCCAACAATTCAGCATCACGCTGCCCAACGAAATGGCCGAGGCAGTCAGGTCCAAGGTGGCGGCTGGCGAATACGCGACGGAGAGCGAAGTGATCCGCGATGGACTCCGGGCGCTGCTCGCGCGTGACCGTGCAGTGGAAAGCTGGCTGCGCGAGCAAGTCGCGCCCGCCTACGATGCGCTAAAGGCTGATCCGTCTCGCGCCATCGGCGTCGACCAGCTGCGCGCATCGCTTGCCGCTGAACACCGCAAGGCCATCGAAAAAGCGTAATGTCCTATACCGTCGTCTTTACACCGGAAGCGCAGGAACAGCTGCTCGAGCTCTATCGCTACATTGCGGCCGCAGCCTCGCCGGTGACCGCGGAACGCTATATCAGCGCAATCATTACGTACTGCGAAGAGTTGCGGACATTTCCGCATCGGGGCAATCGCCGGGATGACATTCGCGAGGGCCCGCGCGTCACGAATTACCGCAAGAGGGTAGTCATAGCTTTCGACGTCGACGCGGAGCAGGTCTCTGTGATCGGCATTTTCTACGGCGGACAGGACTACGAGACGGTCTTGCAGGATGACACCGACGACTCCTGACTCAGCCTGCAAGGTTTTCCGCCCACGCTCCACAACAACTATATCGGCGAAGCCACTCCCGCTGTTTGTTTGAGCCGTCGAGGTGATCTAAAGAATCCTTGAAGCCACGCGATATTCGCGAGAGGCATTCAGTACACGCACATCGTCGCGGGTGCTCAATCGCTCGACGCCTTGGATCTTAACCGATTGGCATAGAGCACATTAGTTGTACGCCAAAAACTACAGGGTAGGTGGGCATGTACCGATTCGAAGATTACGACCTTATCATCGACGCGCGCAGCGAACGCGAATACGCCGTGGATCACATCCCCGGGGCGATCAACCTACCCGTGGTCAGCAATGACGAATACGCCGAGGTCGGCACCCTGCATCGGACCGACAAAATGCGGGCCTATCTGATCGGCGTTTCCTATTCGCTGAAAAACATTTCACGTCACCTTGACACCGTAATTGCGGCCCGCCCACGTCATGGCAGGGTGCTTGTGTATTGCTTTCGCGGCGGAAAGCGCAGTCGCCTTTGGTTTGATGCTCTCGATACGATCGGCTATAAGGTGGACCGCTTGCCGGGTGGCTGGAAGGGCTATCGACGTTGGGTCAACGAGCAACTGGCAACGCAGCCACGCGAGTTCTCGTATGTGGTCCTGTCAGGTTCGACTGGTTGTGGAAAGACTCGATTGCTCGATCAACTCGAAGCCGTCGGTGCGCAGGTGTTGAATCTGGAGGCGCTCGCGTCTCACCGGGGTTCGGTCATTGGTGCGATACCTGGTACGCCGCAGCCGACGCAGAGATACTTTGATAGCCTGCTGCAACAGAAGCTTAGTACCTTCTCGCCCGGCCGCCCGGTGTGGGTGGAAGCAGAGAGCAAGAAGATTGGCAATGTACAGTTACCGCCGGCGCTGCTCGAAACAATGCATATGAAGGGCAAGCTTGTCTGCGTGAATACGCCGATGGCCCAGCGAGTCATATTGTGGCGCGAGGATTATCATCATTTCGAGCAAGATCCGGACGCCTTTGTATCGAAGCTCGCCTCTCTACGGAGCCATGTCGGAGGCAAAGAGTTTGCGATGTGGCAGGAAATGGCCAGATCACGGCAAATACCCGAGTTGTTCGAGCGGATCATGGTCGCGCACTACGATCCCGCCTATGCGCGGTCGACGCGGCGCAGTTATTCCGAACTTGCAGATGCACCAGTCATTGACTTGCAGGAACTGTCGCCTGACAGTCTCCGCGCCGTGGCGCTTGCGCTCATTCAGCGCTTCGGCTAACCGGCCCGTTCGCTGAAACTGTCTCATCGCCAATTACGCCAGCGATACGGGTGGGATAGGGCATATTTGCCACATCACTTATGCAATAAACATAGGTGTGCAGAGAAATTTCCGCCTTATAGCAGTAGGCACCTTTCTTCGTGTTTCCGTTTGTAACTGAATTGGCGGAGGCAAAGGAAGGGCGCGTATGGTCATATCTTATGAATTGATCTAATCGGGACAGATTGACTGATTGGGATTTCTTCGGAATATGACCACGACAATCGAAGACCGCATGATCTTGCTCCTGAATGAGCAGGCACGCCTCGCGCCAGGTGAAGACGAAAGGCCAGAGGGGGCGTTGCGCAGGGCATTCGGTACTCTGCTCCCGAGGCCCGAGCCTGGCCGGGGTTACTTGGAACGGCTGACGGAATACACTCGTATTTCCGTTCAGCGCTGGCGTAAGGTGTTTCATCGTCGACAACGACCCACGCCAGACATGATCGAGGCGCTGGCACGTCTTTTCCCGCACTATGCTTTTTGGCTTGTTACGGGCATTACAGACGCGGCTAATGGCCATGTTGCACCGGATAACGCGCAAACATTTCCGGAGCGCCTGTATCCGCAGTCAGATGGCGCATCCCAGTATTTCCGCAAATCACTGGTTCTATTTCGCAGACTGTTCGAGGAGTCGGGCGTCAATCTGGAAGATGACCATCAGCGCATGTATGCGGCGGAGCGCACCAGGCCGCTCGCTCACTGGCACGACAGCCCGCTTGTCGATGCGGCTTACCGGATCTCTCAATCGAGGGAGTACTGCGAACTGCGTGAGATCTGGGAGTCCCGCGAGAAGTACCGGGCTGATGACCTGAAACGCATTTGGCCAACATCCCCTGACGATCGGCCGTGGGTTCAGCGCGCCAAGGATGCAAAGGAACAGGGGCTTTCGTTTCCCATACTCGGCGTCGATCCCCGCACAGCGCACCAGGACCACTGCGATCTTTACTACGTTCCGCGAGCGCCTTGCCCAACGCGCTTCGCATTGAGCGTTCTAAACACATCGCCGGCGGAGTTGACTGGCGAGGAGTTGGAGTGTCTGCGCACGTGGCTGAAGAAGCTGCAGGACGATGACCTGTCCGTGTTCTTTCAGTATCTCGAGCATCATGGCATCGACCGCGAGTTGATTTTCCCGTGGGAGCCCGGAACCATACGATTCGCGTGGCTCGGGATGGCCGAGTCCGAGATAGACCGGTTCGTCAATTACGTGCAAAGACTTCGTTCGAGTCGACCGTGCGATACGTATCCAGCACGGGCTGGATGAAGGCTGGCGCTGCGCTTGGGTGCATGAGGTGGCCCGGCGATTCGCCGGAGCGAAGGTGATTTCTTGGATTGGGAACTATGAGCGACTGTATTAGCATTGTGTGCCCTTCTTGTGGGGCCGATCACGGTGATGATGGATGGGAAGTTTTGCAGGAAAACGAAGTCCATCGGATGAAGTGCGAAGTCTGCCGCGCGGAATTTTTCGTCTCGATCTTCGAGTGCGAAAGATGTGTGGCAGACAATGTGATTTCGGCTCTGTCCGATCATGAAGTCAAGAATAGGACGTGTCGTGCGTGTGGACATCGCCCCGAGATCGAAGGCGAGGATTATGAAGAACCTTGTCTATGAGCGAGCTGTTAGCGCCGATGCCGAGAAGGTGGGCATTCGCCTCTATCAGGTGCCAACCGGTTTCATTGCGGAAAGGTATCTGATTCAGGGTGACGAACTGATGCTGGTTCAGATTTTGCCGGTTTCATCAAAAGGCGAGTTTGAAAAGTTCGTGCTTTCGGACCCGCATCATTCGGTGATGCGGGCAATTTATATGGAAGTGCGAAACATTGTCTGGGCGGATGGGGTTGGTGAAGTAATCTAGACGGATCGATCGTAATGGAACTGAGCTTTGATGCCGTTATAAACGCAGCGGATGAATTGGAGTTGATACCGCTTGTTAGGGACGCGATTCGTTCGAAGGGGGCCGAATGGTTTGTGTTCGTTTCGTTGCATCCTACCGATCATTCAGCCAGCCGTTCCACCCATCGATTCTTGATCGGTTGTCGCCCTGAATGGTGTCAACTGTACAACGCGAACAGATGGTATCTGACGGACCCTTGTCTCGATTACGCACGATCGAACACGGCGCCAGTGTTGGGTTCGGAGTTGCCAGTCCGGACCGTTGGGCAAAAGCGGATGCTTGAGGTGGCCGCGGAACACGGGTTTTGCAGCACATTCCTCATTCCTGCGCACGCTAGCGAGAAAGGGCGGATTGGAGCTCTCTACCTCGGCTCGAGCACGAAGCCCGAGGAAGGTGAGCCGAAACTCAGGGAGGGGAGAGCATTTTTCCGGGCCCTGGCACTGGAGCTTCTCGATTGGTCATCGCGAGCAGTGCGAGAAGATGCGATCAGGAAATGCGGCCTTTCGCACCAGGACGTGCAGTTGATTGGATTCGTCAGATCTGGCTTCAACGCGGGTGCGATCGCCGACGAGCTGAAGGTGTCTTCCACAACTGTCTATAGGCAGTTCCAACGGATCAACGAAAAGATTGGCGTTTCGCACATTACCGCGGCGGTGCGGTTTGCAGAAGAAAATGACATCTTTACGCACCAGTAAGGGCGGGTTCTGGCTATCGACGCTATTACCAGCGACTGCGGCGGCATTGTTCTTTTACCGGCATCCCTGGCTGTTTTTGCTGCTCCTGGTTGCGGTGGTTCCGGCCGCTGACGCGCTTATCGGGCAGGACGTGGGGGGCAGAAACCAGAGGGCGAGCCAGGCGCCGATCGGGGCTGTGGTTCCGGTCACTTACATTTGCGTGTGGGGCGTCGCGGTGCTTGCTGCCGTCGAAAGAGCGATGAGCGCGAGACCGCTGGAGTTTGCCGGACTGGTGATTGCCTCCGGAGTGGTGAGTGCTTTTGCGATGGCGCACATTCATGAGGTAATGCACCGGGGCGGGCGTCGGTCCAAGTTGATCTCCGACGTAGCGCTAGCTGTCGCTGGATACCCTCACTACCGAGTCGTACATCAACTCCACCATGGTCACGTCGGAGATCCGCGATACGGCTCAACGGCCCATGTTGGCCTGTCGGTTTGGTGTCACGTCGGCCGCTCCTTTTTCTCAGCGCTGAGATCCGCTATCGCTTACGAGCTGGGCCCGGCCCGCAGTTGGAGGGAAAGCCGGCTCCTGCAGATCGTCTTGGTCAGCGTAGCGGTAGTGGCTCTTTTCGCGTGGTTTGGTGGCTGGCATGGGGCCGTCTTCTACGTCGGGCAAGGCGTAGTCTCCGTTTTCGTCGTAGAAACGGTTGGCTATCTGCAGCACTATGGCCTGTGCGGCAGTCCTGATCAATTGGAAAATCAGGTCGCGTGGGATGTTAATTTCTGGCTGTCCAACCGGTTATTCGTAAATAACGGTCTTCACACTCACCACCATCTAGAGCAGACGCGTACCTATGATCGCCTGGTTCACGCCGGGAGAGCGCTTCCTGGCGGCTATCTGCACATGTTCGGCCTGGCGTTAATTCCACCGCTCTGGTTCTCGGTCATGAACCAGAGGCTGCCAAACGCAAATGACTAGCATAAAACGCTGCCGGTAGCAAGGCTAAGTGGGCCTCTTGAATTCGTCACACCATCTGCCGGAAAGTGTCACTACGGTGTTGTCTTGGTAGTGCGCTTGCGTGCGGCAATAGCGAGCATGCGTTCGGCGAACATCGTTATCTCGTCTGGGGTCATGAGTTCGGCGAGAGACATGGTAGTGACGGTTTCACGCATTTCGTCGACATCGGTATCGTCGCGGAGGACGCTGAGCCCGGGATAGGTCGACTCCAAACGAGCGACCAGCTCAGCGTTGAGTGGGCGCCGATTCTTCGTGGCGGATTCCTTCAACTGGTAGTAGAGGGACCACGGTAGCCGGAATTGTGAGCGGTAGCTGTCTTTCATAGTGACATTTGACACTATGGTGGCGCTGGAATATAGTGACACAGTGTCACTATATAGTAGTGACAAAAAGCACTAGAGGAGAGGGAATGGGTGACATCGTTCGCTCGCAGTGTCGACTCCCCCGAGAGCTAAATGAGTGGCTCATCGAGCGGGCAAAGCAGGAGGCGCGGTCGAAAAATGCGCAGCTGGTTGTTGAGCTTCGTACCCGTCGGGCCGAACTGGAAGATGAGGCGGTCTGCAAGGGATGCGCATCGGATGCGCCGGCGTCGCCAACGTCGCGACAGGAGGAGGTGTCAGAAGGAGATTAATTTGGCTCGCATCGCGATCCGGCCAGGTTGTTGATGGCACCCGGAGAGCGATAAGAGCGGTTGATGTCGGTGCTACCAACACTGACACCAACCTAACCATTTCGCAACCCTGTGAGGACTAACTATGGCTACCGCCATTATAGGCGCGGTCACGCTCGCCCCTGCAATTCAGCACTTCTTCTTTAGCAAGTCACCCTCGCGGATGCGCTCGCAAACAAAGTCGGTGGCCACGCTGGCCCTGTTGTTCGTTGCTGCGGTGTTCCCCGAATACGCCTATGCGATGGATTACAGCACAGGCACTGGCCTGGTTCGCGATTTCGTTAGCTGGCTGTTCGTCGACGCGGGTCCCTATGTCTTCATGGCGATTCTCGGCATCTGTGTGCTCGGGGTGCCGAAGGGTTGGATTCCGATGAAGGGTGCCGTGATCGCAGTTATCTGCTCATTTGTGTTCTTTGCGGTCCCTTCCATCGTCCGCTATGCGGCGTCGGTCGCTTCCTCGCAGATCTGAGGTGAGGTCATGCGTGAAGTACACGAAATCCCGAAAGGTATGGTGCAACCCTGGATGATATGGGGCTGCCTGGCTGAGCTGTTCCTCGGTTCGTTCGTATTGCCCGCGGTTGTCTTCATGTTCCTCAAATGGTGGCCGGTGATGCTCGCCGTGCCCTTCCTGGCCATCGGCGCCTATCTGATCACCGCGAAAGACATGTTCGCGTTCTCGGTCGCGTATCAGAGTTTTGGCGCGACGGCGAAGCCACGCAGCCTCAAATACTGGGGCGGAGCGAAGACCTATGCCCCTCGGTGACTTTCTTGATCATCATTTCGGCGCGTCGCCATTCGTTCAGCGGAGCGAGGCAGACAAAGATGATGCGGCCGATCTGCACGCATCGCGCGAACTTCCGTTCGGCCTGAACGCGTACTACAACGGTCATACGTTGCGCACGCTCGACAGCGGACTGGTGCAGATTGTGCGTCTCCAGGGGCTCTACGCTGAAATGCTGGATGACACCGGCGTCGATGCGTACAAGCATCAGCGGAACACCGCGCTGGAGTCGATCGCTGACAGCAACGTGGGCATCTACGTGTACGAGATCCGGCGCAAGGCCAACCGGTGGCCCGCCGGCAAGTATTCGAACTGGTTTCCGAATCTCCTCAATGAAAAGCTGAAGGCGCGTTTCCGGACGCGGTCGCTGTATCAGCACGAAATCTATATTGCCATCGTGCGCTACCGGCACTACAGCGGGGTAGTGGGCCGGCTCGATCGCGTATTCAATGCGTTCAATCCCTCCGGCGCCAACGACAAGCTTGAAACGGAGTCGAGGCAGGTGCGTGACCTTGAAGAGAAGGTCAACTCGCTGATGAAATCGTTGACGCACTACGCGCCTCGCCGACTTGGTCGCGTTGAAACGGAAATCGGACCATGTTGTGAGATGGCGCGTTTCCTGCGCTATCTGCTCACCCAGGAAGACGGCCCGGTGCTGGCTGACTCATACAACCTGGCCCAGGCGATCGCGAGCTCGTATCTGCATTTCGGCCGCAACCCGATCCTGGGGAAAGATGTTTTTGAGGTCAACGGGCTCAACCATCGCCGCATCGGACAGGTGCTCGCCATGTCGCGCTGGCCCGATGGCGCTGTCGCGGGGATGGCAGACCGGTTCCAGCGGCTGCACGCCGAACTGATCGTTACGCAGAAGTTTTTCCCGATCGACAAGCTTGACGCAAGCATGGCGACGTCGACCAGCGAAGCCCGGCTGTCGCACGACCGGACGACAGCCGGCATGTCGGCGGAAATCACCGCTCTACGCATGCGGCAAGCGGCCAACAAGGCCGTGCTCGGCACGCATCACATGAGTGTCCTCGTTCACGTGCCGGTAGAAGGGCGCTCGCAGGAAGCTGCTTTGAAGGCGCTTGAGGCGCTGGACGATGCCGTGGGAAAGACGGGCGAGTGTTTCAAGAGCTGGGGCGTGAAACCTGTTGTAGAGACGACCGGAATGGAGCGCGCCGTCTGGTCTCAGATACCGGGCGCCACGAAGCGGCACAACGGCCGGGTCGGCAAGGTCGAGACGATCCAGTTTGCCGCCTTTGCATCGCTGCACAGCTTTCCACAAGGACGCTTCGACGGGAACCTTTGGGGGGAATGCCTCATCGTTTTGCCGACAGAAGGTCAGACCGGCTACTACCTCAACCTGCATGAGGAGCGTGCGGGGATGGTGCCCGCACACGGCAATTTCGGGGCGAAAACGGGGGTGGGCAAGACGTTGCTTGTTGCGATGATCACCAGCCAGGCCGATAAGTTCGAGCCCCGGGTGCACTGGTTCGACCGGGAGAACGGGAGCACCGTGTTCATGCAGGCTATGGGCGGAGCCGACATCGTACTCAGCCTGTCACGGTCCCTTGGCAATCCCTGCAAGATGCAAGACACAGAACAGAATCGCGCGATGTTACGCGAGCTGCTGCAGATGATGGCGACGTGTTACGGCTATGTGCTCACCGTCGACGACATCGAACGCATAGCAATAGCGGTCAATGACAACTTCGATAACAGCAAGACCCGGTTCGAGGACCGTCGCCTGCGCAATCTCTCGTGGCGCTTCGGAGGGAAGAATTCGGATCTGTATCGGGCGATTGCCGTGTGGCACGGTGATGGCGCGAATGCAGCGGTTTTCGATAACGAATATGACACGCTCGATGTGGCAACACACCGTCACTACCGCTATGAGATGCGGGAGCTGATGAAGGACAAGGAAGCGAAGCCGGAGCTTCCTGTCCTGCTCAACTATCTGACGCATCGTATCGAACAATCGCTCGACGGATCGCCCGCAATCATCGTGTGGGATGAAGCCCAGATGCTGATCCGCAATCCGTTCTGGCAACAGAAGATCGAAACATATCGAGAGACATTCCGCCGCCGTAACTGCGCGACGCTCTTCATCACGCCGGAGCCTAGCGCGCTCTATCGACCTGTGGTGGCCGTCAAGAATCAGGCGGTGACGAGCTTCTATCTCGCCAACGACAAGGCCGATCGACGGGACTACGTCGATAACCTGGACTTTTCTCAGAGCGAGTTCGAGTTTATCGAACGTGCGGTGCCAGAGGACTACAAGGTGCTCATCAAGAAGGGCAGTGGAGTCAGTGTGCGCGCCTCGTTTGATATGTCGGACATGCCTGAGCTCGTGGCCGTGCTGTCGTCGAATGACAAGTCGGTTGAGTTGATGAATCGTGTTCGCGCCGAGTTGGGCACAACGGACCCGAGCCGGTGGGTCCCGGTGTTCATGGCGCGCGCGCTATCTGAACGGACGCACAACGTTTGACTTGAGACGTGGGGTGAACCTGTGATCGGACAGATTGCAATCGGTGTACTTGGTGCTGCGAGCGTTTTCCTGTCGCAGGACCGACGCGAACACTGGCGGAGGTGGGCCTGCATCTGTGGGCTTGCAGGGCAACCTTTCTGGTTCTGGATGGCGTGGGAATCGCAGCAGTACGGCGTGCTCGCGCTTTGTTTTGTGTATGCGTGGTCGTGGGCGCGAGGCTTCAGGGTGTACTGGATGGCCAACCAAGAGCGGCGGCATGCAGTTCACGCTCGGTGAGATAGAAGGGGCGATCCACTGGTGGCGTGTGCGCGCGTCATCGGATGCCGGGTTTGCCGGCAGCGTCGTGGGATGCGCGCTGGCGCGACTTTATGGCGAGACGATCGCTGACCATCGCGTGGTGGCGGATAACGAACTCGACGACGTGCAGCGCGATGCTTTGCGCGTCTTCGTCCGGATGTCAACCGTGCAACAGGAAGCGGAGGTGCAGAAATGAAAGGTATATCCGTAGCGGCCATCGCAATGATGGTCATGTCGACGACAGCTTTCGCAACGGGCGTCCCGGTCGGCGACGCCGGGACTTGGACAGCGCTGGCCGCGCAACTCGCCCAGCTCAAGCAGGAATACGACACGCTCAAGCAGCAATACGGCGCGGTAACCGGTTCGTACGGGCGGGGCGGACAGGGGTTGACCGATGCAATCGACGCGTCGTCCATCGTGCCGGGCAGCTGGCAGGACGTTGTATCGCAGCAGAAGAGCGGCGTCTACGGCAGCCGACAGGCGACGTACGAAAAGGTGATGAACACGATGTCACCCGATGACTTCGCGGACAAGGGCGAGGGCGCGAATTACAAGATGAGTACCGACTCGGTTCGCTCGGCACTGGCCGGCGGGGAGTCGCTGTACGACGAGGCGCAAACGCACCTGCTTAACTTCCAGAACCTGTCGCAGCAGGTCGACACGACGCAGAACGTCAAGGATGCAGCCGATCTGCAGAACCGTATGTCGGCCGAGCTCGGCATGGCGCAGTCCGCGCAAACGAAATTGCAGGCCATCAATGCGAATCTGACCGCGAACCAGGTGAATGAAAGTAATCAGGCGACGGCGGCTCGCACGAAGTTTTTTCAGAAACTATCGAAGTGAGGGACAACATGCGACGCATCGCTTTTTACCTACTGATCGCCGGGGCCACGTGTCTCGCCGGTTGTGCGCATTCCGGCGCGATATCAAAATCGCCGTGCGCATGCGATTTTCATCTGATCGGGCAGCAGGCGTAACAGGAGCACCGTGGGCCTGCCGGCGCACGGGTGACTGAAACTGGAGACAGGCATATGACTTGGACAAGCAAACTCACTTGGTTCCTTCTTGCGGTCGCAGTCGTTGGATGCGGCGGCTTGATCGTTTACGTCGTGCATACCAGTGGCACGGGTGGCAGCACTATCGAACCCCCCGCCCAGATTGTGCCGGCGTTCGAGCCGAAGACCGAAGGTTATTACCTCGCGCATCAGGGCGAGATGAAGCAACGACTGGCTGAATGCAAGAACCACGGTATCGGGGTCGGCGCCGACACGCCGGAAGCAAGGGATTGCACGGCGGCGGCCGCAGCGCTTAACGATAGGTTCTTCGGCGCGAGTAAGTGACATGGCCGATCCGGTAGATCAATTCATCCAGACGCTGTTCGACAGCATCCCCTCGCGGACGGAAGCGTTTCTGTCGACCAACTACCCGGTGCTTGGGCACGCGGTCACGCAACCCGCGTTGTACCTCGCGATGATCTGGGTGGCGGTGAAGGTGATGCGGGTTCATTCCGGGCGCGATCCAGCGGACGTATGGCCTTTGGTGAGGATGCTGCTCACGATCATGTTCGTGTTTGCAGCATTGAACTGGGGCGGGCTGGCCGGACAAATCTTTCACTCATTCCAGGAGCTGCGTGACGACACCGTAAGTTCGCTGATGGGTGGGCAGTCGATGACGCAATATCTGGAGAACGACTACAACAAGTTTTCAGACGCATCGGGCCAGATGATGAAGCAGTCGATGCTCAATATTGGTATCGTTCTTCTCGGATTGGCTTTGCAGATCGTCAATTCAGCAATGGTCCTGATCGCCCTGGTCCTGAAGGTTGGGTCCGACATGGGCTTTGCGGTCACGATGCTGCTGTTCCCATTGTTCGTGCCGACGTTGATGTGGAACAGCACGCGCGGATTCGGCATGAGCTGGTTCGCGGCAATGGCGAAGTTCGCTCTGGTCGGAATCCTGCTCGGCGTCATCGTGAAGTTCAGCTTCGATATCACCGACCAGTTTGTCTCGAAGATGGATCCCAATGCGATGACGGCCCAGGATGCCTTCGCCGCAATCATTATCGCAGGCGCGATAGCGCTTTTCATGGCCTTTACCATTCGCCCCCTGGCGTCCGCCCTGACATCGAGCGGCGCCGCCGGCAGCGGCATGGCGGACATGATCGGCGGCTTCATGATGTCCCAGATCATGTCGAAGTTTTCCGGCGGTGGGCGAGGCGGCGCCGGAGCAAATCCGGGCGCGGCGACTGCGCTGAACAGTATCAGCAACACCCAAACTGCTCACGGCAATCAGCTTGCCCGGATCGAGCGGGCTCTTTCCTCGGGCGGCGCTACGAACCCTTCAAGCATGTCGAGCCCATCGGGTGCCGGTCAGCCGGGCGGCCCAGGCGGCACAGCGCCGTCGAGCGGCACATCTGATGGAGGTCAATGGTGAACGCGATTTTCCAGAAATCTTCCAAGGTGCGTCGGGCGGCAGCGCCGGACGCACCGCCAGCCGAATCCTTTGAGGCGATTCGCTTATCCCGGAATCGCGCATATCTGCTCGCGTTGGCAGCGTGGCCGATCGCGGGTGTCGCACTGGCTTCAATGGCCTATGACAAGGCCAATCAGGAGTATGTGCCACCTGTGGTGCTGACCCTTGACAGAAACAATCACGTCGCAAAAAGCGAGATCGGCACACCTGCGGTGCTCAGCTCGAAAGATGCCGTGATCGAGAGCGAACTTGCCCGTTACGTGACGGAACGCTACACGCTCGATCGCGCGTTTCGCCAGGACCATATTGATTACGTCAGGCTGCATTCAGCATCGGACGTGGCGGACCGCTTCAATCACGAGATGGACGCGAAGAACAAGGACAACCCGTACTACGCGATCGCGGAGACGACGGTTCGCCGCGTGAAGGATCAGCGCATCCGCATTCTCGATCGTGACGACCACAAGGCGGAAGCAACTTTCACGACCTACAACGACGGGAACGATGACAACAAGACGGTGTACTGGCATGTGCTGTTCCGCTATGACTTCGTGAAGCAGGCGCTAACGCCACAGAACCGCTACATCAACGGTACGGGTTTCATGGTAACTGGCTTCGAGCCGAACACAGAGCCGGGTGCGCCGGCTCCATCTGGAGGTTGAGATGCGAACAGCCGGGAGCGCCTTGACGGCAGTAGCGATAGCAGTTGCGTTGTCGGCCGTGGCTCATGCAGTAACAGCTGCTGATCCAGTCCTGCGGGGCACGGAAGGCAATGTGCAGCGCCTGCCGTACATGCCGGACCAGATCTACGACCTGACGGTTGCCGACAGGACCTTGCTCGCGATTGACTTTCCGCGCGACGAACACATCAAGGCCATCGCGCAGAGCACGGCACCGGTCTTTCATGTTCAGCGAACGGGCGACACGCTGCAGGTGACGGCCGACAGGCCGGGCGAAAAGATGGGGCTGAATGTCACGACGACGCGCGGCACCTACCACCTGCAGATAGCGTCGATTGACGATGCATTGCAGGCCGCGCATATCGTGCATTTCGTGACGCCCTCGGCGTACTAACCAGGAGAGGGAACGACATGAAAACGATTCGCCGCGGCATGCTGGCATGGTCAGTGGGTATTGCGTGCGCCGCTATGGGTGTGAATGCGCAAGCGGCCAAGAATCCACGCTGCGTGATCACGGACAGCCGGGTATGCCAGCTTCAGTTCGATCCGAATCAGGTGTACGAAATCACCGGTGTCTATGGTTATGCGACGACGATCGAGTTTGCACCTGGGGAAAAGATCCTCAACAAGGCGATCGGCGATTCGATCGGCTGGCAGGTTCTGAAGTTTCGCAATCATCTTGTGCTCAAGCCGGTCGAGCCTGATGCGAGAACCAATCTGACGGTCACGACCAGCAATCACGTCTATTACTTCCGCCTGTCCAGTTCGAAGAATCCGGAACGCGCGACCTATGCGGTGCGCTTCCTGTATCCGGCCGACGGAAACGATGGATGGGGCGACGATTCGGGCGGCGTTTCTGACGCATCGTATTCGCAGCCTCGCGTGGTCAACAAGAATTATCAGGTGTCGGGTGACGAAAATTCGTTCGGTCTGCAGCGCGTTTTTGACGACGGGCAGTTCACTTACTTTCTGACCACGATCGGCAAGCCCAAGCCGAGCATTTACGTCGTTGACCGGGACGGCACCGAGGCGCTTGCGCCCATGCGCAGGGAAGGGCCATATCTGGTGATCGAGCAGATGGCTGACCGCTTTACGCTGCGCGATGGCGATCGCACCTTGTGTGTGATCCGGTTGCAACAGGGTACGGCGACGCAGGCGCAGCGCTCACCCTGGGGAGGCGGAAATTGAATACGCCTGATAACCCGAATGATCTGCCTCGTGACAGCGGGCAGCCAGGGGGCGAGCCGGGCGACGCAGGCGACAGCCTGAACGAGCGCCGGCGTGCAGCTGACGTGCTAAGGCAGACGTCGCTCGCGGCCGATCCTGCCCGCGGCCGGCGTCAGACTTTTTTTACGGTCGCCGGCGCGATTCTGTTCCTGTTGTGTGCCGGTGGGTTCTATGCGATGAAGCATGACGCGCCGGCGCCATCGAGCAGTTCCGACAAACCGAAGATCGACGAAGACACGACGAAGGCCGCGCCGCTGGATGCTGGCCGGCAGAAACTTCCGGCGTCGATGGCGGCAGCTGCGTCGGCACCAGCGGCAAGCTCGGGCGTGGATCCGGACGAAGCGCGACGGGCTGCGGAGCGTCAACGCCAGGCGGCCGCAGCAGCTGAGCAGGCACGCAGAAAAGCCGAGGCAATGCACGAGGCGCGGATGAAATCAGGCATCTTTGGTTCTGACACGGGAGGGGATGGCTCAGACGATGCAGGCGCCGCTTCCGCCGACGCACAGCAGGGTGAGGCAGGGCTGGGACGCCGTTCTGGCGGTGACGATCCGAATGATCCGAATTCGGCCTTTGCGCGCAGCGTTGCGAACGCCGACGATTCGACGGTCAAGGCGCAAAAGATCGACAACCTGCAATGCAAGATGGAGCCGGGGGCCATCCTCGAGGGCCATCTGGTGCCGCGCATTATCTCGGACCTGCCAGGTTCAATCACGATCATGCTGGATCGGGATGCTTATGGGGAGCAGGGCAGGATTGCGCTGCTGCCGTGGGGCACGCGCATTACAGGCAAACCGAATTCGTCTGTGCGCAAGGGGCAGGAACGAACCTTCATTGCAAGCGCTGTCGCCTTGCGCCCGGATGGCGTCAAGATCCATGTCGACTCACCGGTTGCCGATCAGCTCGGATCGGCGGGCATCGACGCCGATGTTGATAACCACGTTGGCCAGATCCTCGGTATGAGCGCGGCGCTGTCGCTGCTCGGCGCGGGTTCATCGACCTACGGTGTGTCGTCGTCAGACCAGAACAACTCGATGGCGATGTACCGCGCGGGGGTGCAGCAGTCGATGGCGCAGTCTTCGCAGCAGCTGCTGGGCGGCTACGTCAACATCCCGCCGACACTCAAAAACGACCAGGGCACGCGCGTGCGCATTCAGGTCGAACACGAGCTGGACTTCTCCGACTACTGCAAATCGGGCGACGGGGAGGAATGATGACAACGGATATCTCGCACGTTCAATGCGAAGTCGCCGCAGGCGAACTGCGCCGCCAGCTGGACGAGGCGGTTGCCGACGCGTTGCAGGCACAGATATTCAGGGATTTCACCCGGGATGACGGACGGTATCTGATGCTCGCGCAGGCAAAGCTTAAGGCCGTTGCCCGCCAGTGTTTCGATGCGCAGGTGTGCCTCGATCGCCCGTCCGTGCAGCAGGCCGGCGCGGTGGCTCGCGCCGAACGTATCCGGGGGCGCTGACATGTCGATCGTGCCGGCATTCTTCAACCGCACCGAGTCCATCCGGCCGCTCTTTGATGACGTCGATGTCTCGGAGATCGCTGTGAATGGTCCGGGCGTCGTATGGGCCGGCCGGAAGGGCATGCGTTTCATGGAGCGGGTGGATACGCCAGTATTGACCGAAAGCACGTTGCGGGACTTTGCCGAACTGGTGGCGCATCACTCCGACCAGGAGACGGATGCGAAGCGCCCGCTTCTCGCGGCCTCGATCCCCTCGGAACTGACGGGGCCGGGGAATCGCGATTTCCGTATTCAGGTTGTCCAACCCCCTGCGGTGCCGCCCGGCACGATCGCGATTGCGATCCGCAAACCGTCAACGCTTGATTTGACGATGCAGTACTACGAGGAGAGCGGTGCTTTCAGGCGAGTCAATGAACCATTGCCCGATGCGGAAGACACTGGCAGGAAGCTGGCGATGCTATACCGCGACGGCAACTGGCCAGCCTTCCTGCGGCTCGCCGTCAAGGCGAAAAAGAACATCGTTGTGAGTGCACCGACTTTTGCTGGCAAGACGGAGTTCATCAACATGCTCCTGAAAGAGATATCGCTGGCTGAGCGGATCGTGACGATTGAAGACGCGCGCGAGCTGCGCCCGCCGCAGGCCAATACGGTGAACCTGCTGTATTCGCGGGGCAATCAGGGCACGGCAAATGTGACGCCAGTTGAACTGATGGAAGCGTCGTTGCGGTTGTCGCCTGATCGCGTGATTCCGGGCGAGCTTCGTGGCGCTGAAGCATACGTCGCGCTCGAAATGCTCAATTCCGGTCACGGCGGCTGGATGACGACGCTGCACGCAACCAGCCCCGAACACATGTTCGAACGGCTTGCGCAGATGGTCATGCGCTTCGGTTCGACCTTGCAGCGTGCCGAGATTATCGACTATGCCCGCAGTCTCATCGATGTCGTGGTGCAGATGCATCGCTATGACGATGGGGTGCGGGGAATCAGCAAGGTGCTCTATGTCTCCCATTAAATCGCTCGTCGCGCCTCTGGCGCTGGGTGTGATGCTGCTGTCCGCGCAAGCGTCACAAGCGGAGATGCAGGTCGCTTCCCCGCCGGTTGCAGCCTCCTTTGTCTCGCTGGCCCAGGAGTGCGCCCCTGATGTTCATCACGCGCTGTTGGGGCGCGTGGCGACAGTCGAGAGCAGCGGAAATCCGTTCGCGATCGGCGTCGTCGGCGGCCATCTTGCGCGACAGCCAAAGAACCTTCCGGAAGCGCTGGCCACCGTCAAGGCGCTCGACGCCGGCGGCTGGAATTACAGCATGGGTTTGGTGCAGGTCAACGTACACAATCTGGCGCGCTACGGACAGACCGCAGAGAGCATCTTCGAACCCTGCACGAACCTCAAGACCGGTGCTGCGATTCTTAAGGCGTGCTACGCCCGGGCGAAGCCGCATTTTGCGCAGGCTGATGACGCGGTACGTGCGGCGCTCTCCTGTTATTACAGCGGCGATCTGACGCGGGGCGCCGCCTATGCACAAAAGGTGGCGGCTGCCGTCCCGGCGTCCGGTGTGCAGGGGGCGCAGCCGATCGAGGTTGTTCCGGACGTTCGCCCTGCAGGTGGACCCGCACGACGCGCGGCGGCACGGCCGGAGCGCGCTGCAAAGTCTGCGACCAAAGACGACTGGTTCACGACCTATGGGGACGACGACGAAGACGGTCAGGTCAATGGCCGGAGCAGCGATTCGCGCAAGGCAGTAAAGGCGTCTGGAGCCGTCGATGACCAGTGACCAATTTCGCATGCTTGCTGCGGCTCTGGTGCTGGACGTCTATGCCGTCACGGCGGGCGTGGCTGCATCGCAATGGTGGCATCACCAGCCTGGGGCCGGAGTGCAATTCGCGTCGCTCATGGTGCCTATGTCTTTTTATCTGGTAGCCCGGCTGGTGCGGGAGAGCGGTGGCTGGGTCCTGCTGCCGCCCGTGCTTACCTTGATGTGGTTGGGTGCGGTGGCTGCGTCGCCGTTCTGTCTGTTGGGTCTGGCCGTGCGCAATAC
Organism: Paraburkholderia sp. BGA-UO-ETr-F21; assembly: GCF_059567925.1. Classification (NCBI taxonomy): domain Bacteria; kingdom Pseudomonadati; phylum Pseudomonadota; class Betaproteobacteria; order Burkholderiales; family Burkholderiaceae; genus Paraburkholderia; species Paraburkholderia sp. BGA-UO-ETr-F21. The sequence continues at coordinate 89,458 of NZ_JCAQOY010000008.1, forward strand.
GTGGAGTGCCTGGCGATACATGAAGGGCGGGCGCAGCGCGCTTACCTGGAAAGGGGGTGGGGTATGACGATGAGAAACGGAGTCAGGCTGATGCTGGTCATGTCGGTGCTCGCTGCTGGCGGTCACGCCGGCATGGCCCGTGCCGATGACGACTACAGATGCCGCATTGTGATCTGTCTGGGCAACCCCTCATCGAATGGCGGACCGTGGGCGCCGTCTACCTGCGGGCCGGCAATGGATCATCTGATGGACGATCTCCGCCACGGGCGTGGCTGGCCGCAGTGTAAAGACTCGGACATGACCGTCCGTCAGAACAACACGCCGTACGATCCATGCCCTGCTGGCACAACGGCCGCGGCGGCTGGCGCCTGGGTGGCCGAAGGGCAACGTAAGGTCGGAGCTCGTCCGTACAGCGGCATGGGTGGTTTCGCACTTGTCGGAACGCCGAAGCCTTCCGTGGCGGATCTCAATAGCGGTTACGCGTATTACGGACCGCAGGCCTGTGTGGGCAGCCAGGTCGGTGCGTATCAGGTGTATGGCGATCCCTCGGTCGATGCGTCAGCGGTGAGCTGGCGAAATGGGCGTGACGGTGGTGGCTACGACGGCGATCCAGTCACCGTCGCGGTGTATGACCACATCGTCTGGCAGCAGCCGCAGTCGTCGAATGCGGTCGACGTGTACGAGGCCGGCCAGTTCCAGACACGAATTCATTACTAACAGGGTGGCGGGGATGACTTACGCGGCAGCGCATGGCTGGACACGGGTTGGTCCGTATGAACTGGTTCATCCGACTGGATGGCGAATTGCCAGCTGCATTATTCAGGGTAAGCCTAGACACATTCTCTGGCACGGTGCCGAGACGCAGGGCAATTTTCCCAGTGTTGACGTCGCCGTCGCGAAGCACTTCGAGTTATTGGGTCAGGGCCGGTGAGGGCAAGGATGATCAAACTCCATCGTCCTCTCATGTCTGCGGTCGTCACGGCGGCGCTGACGGTCGTTGGCTTTCCCCTTCTGACGTACTCGAGCGGTGCCCAGGCCGCATGCGTAGCCCCTGACGGTCCCGCGATTGACACGGGTTTTTCGCCGGAAGGTTCTGCCGAACGTCTCGTACTTAAAGCCATCTGCACGGCCCGACACTCTGTTCACCTCTCGGCGTACAGCTTCACTTCGCCGGCGATCGTCGAGGCGTTGATCGACGCGCATCGGCGCGGTGTTGACGTTGCAGTGGTTGCCGATCGGAAGAGCAACCTGGTCGAGGATCGCAGTGGCAAAGGCCGCATCGCGCTCGATCTGCTGTCGGGTGCGGGCGTCGGTGTCCGGACGATCGACGTGTATCCGATCCATCACGACAAATTCATGGTGATCGACGGTGAATCGGTCGAGACGGGCAGCTTCAATTACACGACGTCGGCGGCCAGGTACAACAGCGAAAACGCTGTGGTGATATGGCATGTGCCGGTCGTCGCGCAGGCGTATCAGCAGCACTGGCAAAGCCGGTTTAACCAAGGGCGCCCCTGGTCCGGGCAGGCGTCGAACTGACGGAGGTTTTTATGTTTGAAGACACCGTATTGCGGTTTAGCGACAAGGAGCGTCAGCAACAGCTTGCGGAGCAGGAACAGGCGCTTGCGCAGCGTCGCGCGAGCCTCGAGGCGCGTCAGAAGAATCTTGCATACCGGCAGGACTGGCTTAAAAGGGAGCCGCACGCAGTCGCGCAGGCGGTCGAGCGCGAGGACCAGCAGCGCCGTGAAGACAAGCAACTCGCGACCGATGCCAAGGCGCTGAAGACGCGCTTCGGCCTGAAAGACGGTGAGCTGATCGACACGGCCGCGATGCGAGGCGCGCTCGAGCAGGCGTTAGCCGAAAAAGAAGTCGAGCAGGAACAGCGGGCCGAGCAGATTACCGATCGTGCGTCGCTCCTGTCGGGTCTGAACAAGCTGGCGTTGATCGATGCGAAGAAGACTGCCGAGATCCTGCACGCGAACAAGGATCTGAATGTGCAGCGTGAGTGGAGCCGGCAGGAAGTTGCCGACATGTTCGCGAAAGCGCAGGCGCGCGTCGACGACAAGGGCGCGACGCACACCTACCCCAAGACGCTTGATGGCTGGGCGAAATCGCTGGAAGCCCGCAATTGTGAGCTGGAGCTTGCCGAGATCAAGCTCGATGCGCAGGAGCAGGCGTTACGGGCGCAGGTGCGTCGCGCGATCGAGGGGCCGGAGAAGACCGCGGCGCAGCCCGTCGCCGAGCCGGCCGCGCAGAAGGTCGCAGACCGCACAGTTGATGTGGCAGTGGGTAAGGAGGCGGCAGCGGGTGCGAAAGAGAACGTCAGTATTGATACGTCTCTGGAGACACTGAAAGATCCGGCCAAATTTGCGGCGACGGTCGATACGGTCGCGAAGACCACGGGGGTTAGTGCTGAACAGGCCAAAGCCACACTCGAAATGCTGCGTGAAACGAAAGAGGCCAACGCCGGCAGGGCGCCGGATGCGGCGGCGTCTGACAAGGCCGCGATTGAAGCCGCGCGCAATGCGTTCTTCTCGCGCGGCAGTGGGAAAAGCACTGCGTCGGTCGAGAAGGTGGCAGAGAAGGCAGCGGTGAAACCGGCGGCGGAAAAGTCCAATGTCATCGAAATGGGAACCGGCAAGCGAACGCCGTCAGCTGCGCCAGTTGAGAACAGTAGCCAGACACCCGAGGCAAAGAAGTCCGTCGACGGGGTTGCGGGTTTCAAGAAACTTGGTCGAAACAAAACGAAGGATGCCGCCGACAGGGATGCTCCAGGTGCCGGCAATTCGGCTGACGCGGGCAAGACGCAGCAGGCGGAAGGTGCCAGCGTCGTGCGTGTAGAGACGGGGCCGCGTAAGAAATTTTCCGAGCTGAATGCGCATGAAAAGCTTGAGCGTCGCGCCGAGTTCTTCGGGAACCTGCGCGAGTCGGCCGGCTTTACGCGCGATGGCAAGCAGGCAGTCTCGGAGCTGGCCAAGGAGGCCGTCAGGCCGGGAAAGCAACGTGAAGGGCACGGGATCGGCTGATCATGCAAAAGCACGAAATCGTGATGATGCAGTGGACGGGAGCGGTGCTCGCGCTCGTTCTTGGCCTTTGCGTGTCCTTCACTTTGGCAGGTTATCCGCCGCTGCCGTTTCCTGCTGGGATCATTCACGGCTTCACGGCCGCCGTGCATGATCCCTTGCTTTTCTGGGGCGCGGTGCCGGGTGCGGCGCTTGCAGCGGGTGCCGCGTGGGCATGCCACGAATACCTGTTCAATGGCTTCGAAGGCTACCGGTACGCCAAATTCATTCGTGGCACGAAGATGGAAAATCGGCACCAGCTGAGCAGCCGCATCGCGCGACATAACAATCAGTACCGCAAACAGGCCGCGAAACACGGCGATGCGCCGCGCGTGCCAGTCGCCGTTTGTGGCGTCGAGATGCCGACGGATCTCGAAACGCAGAACCTGATCGTCGTGGGTGCGCCAGGCTCCGGTAAGAGTCAGGCGATTAATGGATTGATCGCATCGGCACTGCGCCGCGATGACCGCATGGTGGTGGTTGATCCGAACGGCTCGCTCATGTCGCGTTTCTATTTGCCAGGCGACATCGTGATCAACCCGTACGATGCCCGGTGCGTCGGCTGGTCGCTGTTCAACGAGGTCGATCACGGTTTCGACTTCGAACGGCTCGCACATTCGGCGATTCCACCGCAGAACGGCGATCAGGCCGAAGAGTGGGCGGGCTATGCACGCGCGCTGCTCGCGGACACGATGAACAAGCTCGCCGGCGACGACATGCGCGACATGGTGACGCTCACTGATTTGCTGGTGCGCGAGCAGCGCCCAGTGTTGCAAAAGTACCTTGAGGATACGGATGCAGTGGGTTTCTTCGCGAAGGATGCGGATAGGGCGACGGCCAGCATCATCTTTACGCTGAACAAGTACATCCGGCCGCTACGTCGCATTCCTGATGGCGATTTCTCGATCCGGCGTTGGATGGGCGACGAAAACGGAGGGAACATCTGGATTACGTGGCGTGAGGATCAGCGCACGGCTCTGGGCCCGACGATCCCCGTCTGGCTTGACTTGATCTACGCGATGATTCTGAGTGAGGCGCCGACGTTCGACCGGCGGCTGTGGGTGTTCAAGAACGAACTGGCATCCCTAGGCCGCCTCTACAGTTTCGAGGCTGCGGTATCGAAGGGCCGCAAGCATGGCCTGTGTGTCGTGGGGGATCTGCAGGATCTGATTCAGTTGCATCAGCAACTGGGAGATCTACCGGCGAAAGCGACGCTCTCGTGTTTTCGCAGTCTGCTTGCGTTGGGAGGGGCCAACGCACTGACAACCAAAAACGTTGCGGAGATGATCGGCTGGCACGAAGTAGAGCGCCACCCAATCGGCGTGCAGGGCCAGTGGCGTATCAACACACGCGAGCGCAAGCGCGATCCGGAGCTCGTCGTCACGTCGTCGCAACTCTCGAATCTGCCCGACCTTAACGGTTATCTGAAATACGGCAAGGACTGGCCGCTCACGAAAATCAGGTTCGGTGCGCGTGACTATCCGGTACGCGTGCCTGCCTACATCGAAGCGCCGCCGCGCGAGACCCAGCTGTCGATCGCGATCCCCCCGCCGGTCAATCCAGCGCCTGCGCCGGAGGGTGGCGGCACAGCCGCAATCATTATCGGCGCCATTAGATCATGACTGGGCGCACGACCAATCTCATGCCGGCATCTGCCCAGCCCACCGTGATTTTTCACGGTACGCCGTCGCAGGTTATCAACGTGCCGGACCTGTTTGGCATTAGCGTCGCGATCGGCGGGCTGGCCGTCGTCTTTTCATGGGCAGCCTCGAGATGGACTGTGTCTCCCGTCGTAGTTGTTGCGCCTGTGTTGGTCTGCCTGGCGCGGCTCGCGCTTGTATTCGTCGAAACGGCGCTCACGGAAATCGTGATCGACATGGAGCGGATTACCTGCCGACAGGGAATTCTGAGCCGGAAGGTTTCGAGCCTCGAGCTGTTCCGCATTCAGGATGTGATCTCGCTTCATCCGTGGTGGCAGCGCGTGTTTAACGTGGGGACGGTCGTCATCCTGACGAGCGATTCGAACAACCCGCGCTGGTGTCTGCCGGGCATGGTCAACGCGGAAGAGATGCGTAACGCGCTCAACCGCGCTGCGATCGCGCTGCGCGACTACAAGGGTATTCGGGAAGTGAATATGGGGCGGCTCTGACACGTGGAGGGCATCATGCATGAATATCGATTTGACGATGTAATCGTCGCGGCTAATGCCGATGACCTGCAGACGTACCTGGCCGATGCGCACGGCGGGAAGATTCGGCCGCTGTGCATGTGTACGCCGGTTGGTGTCCCGATGTACGTTGCGAAGGTAGGCGAGCACTACGCGATCAAGCGCATGCCGAACACCGGTAGCGTGCACTCCCCGGATCCAGGCCGTTGTTCGTCCTACGAGCCGCCAGCGGAGCTGTCAGGCCTCGGCGAGGTCAAAGGTGAGGCTATTCAGGAGAACATCGAGGATGGCATCACGACACTCAGGCTCGATTTCAGCCTCTCGAAGACGGGTGGACGTACAGCGCCTGCACCGTCGGGCGGGGCGGCCGACACGGTGAGAACGGATGGCGCGAAGCTGACGTTGCGCGGCACGCTGCATTACCTGTGGGAAGAGGCAGCACTGAACCGCTGGTATCCGGCGATGGCCGGCAAGCGCAGCTGGTACGTGGTGCGTAAATTCCTCCTGCAGGCCGCGGCCGGCAAGGTGTCGAAAGGCGAGCCGCTTGGCAGATCGTTGTACGTGCCCGAGTCGTTTTCGACGGAACACGCAGGGGGCATCACGCAACGGCGCATCGCGCACATGGCTGAGCTGGCCACCAGCAAAAAGACGCGCAAGCTCATGATTGCGATCGGCGAGGTAAAGGAAATCACCGAGTCGCGCTACGGCTTCAAGATCGTCGCAAAGCACCTGCCGGATTTTCCGCTCATGCTTAGTGAAGATCTGCACCGCCGCCTGCAGAAGCGCTTTGTGAACGAGCTGGCGCTGTGGGACAGCATAGAAGACTCGCACCTCGTCTTCATCGCGACGTTCGGCCTGTCTTCTACCGGTATCGCGACAATCGAAACGCTGGCCGTCATGGTGGTGTCGGGCAACTGGATCCCGTTCGAGCATGCATACGACAAGCTGATGCTCGATGCGCTCACGGCACAGAAGCGCCGCTTCGTGAAGGGGCTGCGCTACAACCTGGCGGAGAACAAGCCGCTCGCGTGCGTGGTGCTGGCTGACGTGTCGCCGAAGCCTGTTGCGTTGTATGTGCAGCCGCCGGGTGTTGAGCAGGAAGACGAGGATGCGCTGTCGAGCATGATCGAGGAAAGCGACATGCCGTCGTGGATCTGGCGTGCGGATGAGGAGATGCCAGAGCTGCCAGCGCCGACGTTGGCCCGTGCGGCAAAACCATCGACGCCCGCCGGCAATACGTTGGACGAAGTCAATGCAGCTGCGGCGGATGCATCCGGATCATCAGAGGCGCAGGAGTCTGCATGGTGAGGCGAGGGTTACTGAGCCGGCTCACCGCTTTTGTTGCAAACAAAAGTCATGAGCCGCTTCGGTCGGAAGATTTCTATTTCTGTTCAGCATGACTGCGTAGCACACGACAAAACCGAACCTACAAAAGAAAAACCCCCGCCTGGCAGCGAGGGTAGTTCTTGACGACAGCCAGCACAGGGAGAAGTGCTAGAGACATCGAATTCAGCGCGTTTCGATTCTAGCAACTCTTCACTCTGTGTCAAGCGTCGCCCGTGGGCGTTCGATCGTAAAAAAATGAGTGACTGCATGAATCGACGACTAGCCAACTGGGCCGGACGGCCCATCCCCGTTCCATTCGCAATATCTGCGCCGCCCTGCCGGACAGGGCGATGCAGGCGAAAGCCGTTTCTTCCCTGGGTGTTCCTGATGCCACGTTAAGCCCGGACTCCCTCCGGCATGTCCGGTCAGTTGCACGCACGTCGCGTCGCGGCGCTCCCGCCAGGGTTGCCGAACCCGCCCCGAACCGGGGCGGGCGGACACCCGCGCGTGCTGACCGAACTGATGCACCGCCTCGGGCGCTATCTCGATGCGCCCGACGAGTGGTTGCCGAGCCTGAACCGCGCGAACGGTTCGACGCGTCAGCAACGCACTGAACGCAGCGTCGCGTGCATGCAGTTGCTGCGCGCAAGCCTCAAATACTTCGATCTGTTGACCTTGCGCGTGGGTATTCCGTCGACGGACGGTAGCATGCAGAACCTCACGCTGCCGTTCCTGGCCGAGCAGGCTGGACTTGATCAGCGGCGCGCGGAGCGTGCAATGCACGACCTGCAGAAGGCAGGGCTGACCTCGGTGCGGCGGCGCTGCGAGCGCATCAATGATGGTAACTACAGGGGACTGGCCGCGATCAAGTATGTGCCGCCGGCTCTCTTCGGCGCGTTTGGCCTTGCGAAATGGCTGCGGCACGAGCGTAGTAAGGCGGCGCTCCGTCACCAGATGCGGGTGGCCGCCGACGTCAAACAGCGCCGGTGCGATGCACGTGACGAGCGCGAGCGCGCCCGTGGCCAGCTCTGGCTGGCAGGCTTGAAAAACGGCGCGGTGGAACGCGCCGACCGCTCACGGGCCGCGTCGTCCGGGGCGTCCCGCGGCATGGCCGTTGAGGCTGAAGCCGAGTTCGAGCGGCAGATCCAGATCCGCGCGGGCCAGATCAAACAGGCCGATCCTTCCTTGGACCACGAAACCTGTTTCAGGCTCGCGCGACAGCAGCTCGCGCCTCCGCGCAGCTAGCCCTCTCGCACGACCAGCCTAACGCCGCGCGAGGCATCGGCTCGTCCGGATTTCGCTGGTCAGCGGCCGCCGTGCGTCCCCTAGACTATTTGCGGCGGATTCGCGTACGCACCGCACCGCCTGAAAGGCAATTTCGCAACCCACCCGCAGAGTTATCCACAGTTGATGCAATGCCCAATCAAATAAGTGTCGGGAAAGCCGCGATTTAACTGTCGGTTCTTAATCACTGTCTCTTTTCACTACCGGCCGGTGAAAAAGCGCCTACCCTCCGGACCTGCGGTCCTCCGCCCCGACGCTCCGCGTCGGCCTGCGCGTGCTACGCACGCTTCTATCCAGTCCTCAGAGAGGACGGACGGAACCAAAACCGTTTATCGGGACTTCTGCGGGGCAGGCACTAAGGGCTACGCCGACCTACGGCCGCCGAATCCCTAAGTGCGCGATAAAAGATTTACGCGCGTGCCTGCGGCACACCCGTAAATCAACGCGCTCGCGTGCTCGCCTGATTGCCCTGCAAACGTTATTGCTCACGAGGGTCCCAGAAAGTCTGCAGAACAGGAAATAATCCGCCATCGCCTAAATATCCAGCGGTATTGGATATTTTTACGCCGAAAACAGCAATAAAAAAGCCCGCACCTGATTAAGTGCGGGCTATAAAACAACGCCATTCCGAGGCGGCGAAGGGGCAATCGCCCAAACATAGGGCTGTGTTCAGATCAACCGTAATCTTTGAACCTGTTACATCGCGATCAAGGCTTCAGGGCGATCTGTAAGACAGCACTTTTCGCATGGCGCGATGGCATATCGATAAGAGCGGTTATCGGAATCGTGTCGCTGAGGGTACGGGCTAGGCAAGCATAGTGTCCGTGCCTTACGCTTCCGGGAGGGCTGCATACGTTCGGAGGCAAACGTGAAGCACTCCAGCCAGGGCGACGAATTGCGACGCGCGTTCATTGCGTTTCCCGATCATGCATCGCTCGCTGCTTTGCGCGCGTGGTATGAGGGAATTCCCGCGCGAGCGGCGGTCGACCGCTACCTTGCTCACGCCCGTGTCCGGACGCAGTCCTCACGTGGCGTGCTTGGACGAATCAGACGACGCCTGGCCAGCATCGCAGAGGTGCATGGGCGAAGCGACCTCGCTTTAGTCTTCGAAGATCACAGCACGGAACGTACTCGTAGGGCGTCGGCAGTACACAGAGCGATCGAGGCCCTACGTGCAGTGGTTGGGCGAGAACCTCAGATCAACGATGACATCGCGCTATGGTTGCCAACGCGCGCAATTGCAGCGTTGAAGGCTCAGGGAATTTCCACGCTCGCCGAGTTGACGTTGTGTGTCCCCCGTCGCCATCTTTGGTGGACCAACCTCGCCGGCATTGGGCCGGCGTTAGCACGCGATATCGAAACGTTCTTTGCGCACAATCCTGTGCTGACAGAAGCTGCGCGCCAACTTGTGGAACGTTTCGAGCCGCGCGGCCCTGTGCTTTGGCGCCACATCACAACTGTACGTAACAAGGACGGTTCCAAAGGTAAGTATCGCGCGCCCAGGGCGAGGTGTCTTCTGAGCGCGACCACTGACCGGCAGGCAATCGAGGCCTGGCTTGCCATGCATGAGGTCGACGCCACATCGAGGGCATACCGCAAGGAAGCGGAACGGTTATTACTGTGGGCGAACGTCGAACGCAAGCGACCACTTTCATCGTTAAACACCGATGATGCGATCGCCTACAGAACGTTTCTCCGCTTTCCCGAACCAGAGAGCCAATGGGTTGGTCCGCGGCGCAGCCGTCAATCAGACGACTGGCGGCCTTTTTTCCGCCGGTTGCGGCCGTCATCTGTGGCGTACGCTCTGTCGGTGCTCTCTGCAATGTTCCGCTGGCTTGTTGAACAGCAGTATGTCGTTGCCAATCCATTCGCCGGTGTAACGGCGGGTAACGCACGATCAGCCGGACATGTGCGGATACGATCACTTGCAGATGATGAGTGGCGCTTTGCCCGACATGTAGCCAGCGAATTATCGACAGTTCATGGCTGGTCGGTCGAGGCGGCCCAGCGACTTTGCTTCATTCTTGACTTCGAGCTGGCAACAGGGCTTCGTGCTACCGAACTCGTTCAGGCGAGGCTTGGCCACATATACTTCGGTGACGCTGCTGACATCTGGCTGCGCCTGACGGGGAAGGGCCGACGTATCGCCAGGGTTGCCATGCCGCCGCTTGCGATGCAGGCCCTGCAAACGTATCTTCAACAACGAGGCTTACCTGCAGACCCGCGTCGTTGTAACCGGAACATTCCTCTCGTGCCTTCGTTAAGCCGGGACCATACGGTGAGCTTTTCCGGGACACGTCTGCGGGCCGTGCTGAAGCGATTCTTTCGTCTCGTTGCGCAGCAAATCGCCAACACAGATTCGGCGGCTGCTCACAGACTGGAGCGAGCGAGCCCGCATTGGCTTCGGCACACGCATGCCACGCGCGCTCTCGCGCGTGGGGTGGAACTGCGCAGCGTCCGGGATAACCTCCGGCATGCCTCGATCGCGACCACGTCGCAATACGTTCATGGCGATGAACTGCTTCGGATGCAGCAATTGAGCGCTGCATTCGCCACTGAACGCTAGCTGTTCACGGTGACCTTATTTCTGTTTTAGCAGGCGTGACTGGAGCAGTTCATTCTCTCTCGTCAAGCGAAGGTTGATCGACTGTGATCTCACCAGATCGGTTTTCAGCTGGCCGATTTCCTTGTGCGCTTCCCGCAATTTGCTGTGAAGGATGTCCATCGTGTCGGGCATCGCTTTTGTCCTGAACCTGCTCGCCTTGACGTGAAGCGCCCGAACGCGCTCGGCGATGTCTGGATAACGGTTATGAATGGTCGCATTGCTCACTCCGGCTTCCCGGGCAACGGCCGCAATGCTGATCCTGTCGTCGGAGCTTGATTGCATCTTCCCCTGCTGCAGCCGGCGCAGCGCAAGCTCGAGCCGACGGCGCGTTGGGCTTTTGTGTTCAGTTGCCACCACGCACCTTCAGGGATGGTTTGAAGGGCGCCACCTCTGCCCCCAGGTCTGCGAGTACACGCTCAGCCTTCCGAAGATGATCGAGGCACCGTTGGCGCGAAGGTACGCCAAGGTCAGGGCATTCCAACACGTCGATCTGCTGCTGTCGTATCCCTTTCCAGATGTCTACGTGTGTCGAATCAATCACGGCCTCGCCGCACGACGTACATCTCACAGCATCGTAAAGCCCCTGGCCCCCGCAACCATTGCCGCTTGCCATGCACCAGGAGTGGCCGGTTCCCCGGATGAAGACACTTTCGCCCAGTTTGCGGCAGAAGTCGCGCATGTCGCGAACGGTTTTGAGTTCCCCCCGGCTGCGGAACGCCATGATGCGGTTTCCTCCCACGCCCGAGAGACTGGTATGCGGATGCATCCAGCTCTGGACAATCAGGCTTTGCAGCTCATCACGCTCCGTCATGATGTCGTTTATAAGTGATCGGTCCGCGCCGCTATCGTGTCGCGCGTAGTAAAGCGTCATGTCTAGAGACCAGTGTTTGAAGTGCTCCCGTAGGTATCGGATGTCTCCCAATACATGTCGGGCAACATAGACTGCGAAGGTTCGTCTGAATTCATGAGGGGTGAGTGGCCATGTTTCCCCGAGACGGGGAGGTGTCAGGAATTTTGTGTGCTGAGGTCGATTAAAAAATCTCAGCTCATGGCGGAGGTGAATCGCTCGCCGAACAGAATGGCGAACTGATTGACCGCTTGCCGCCAGGTGATAGGCGGCATCTTCCAATCCTTTTCGATGTTGCGCAAGGCCAGATACAGCAGTTTGCTGGCGGCTTCGTCGCTGNGTGGTTTTTTTTGCCTGCGCGGCGCGTTTGTGGGAGGTGTCAGGAATTTTGTGTGCTGAGGTCGATTAAAAAATCTCAGCTCATGGCGGAGGTGAATCGCTCGCCGAACAGAATGGCGAACTGATTGACCGCTTGCCGCCAGGTGATAGGCGGCATCTTCCAATCCTTTTCGATGTTGCGCAAGGCCAGATACAGCAGTTTGCTGGCGGCTTCGTCGCTGGGGAAATGACCGCGGTTCTTGACGATCTTGCGCAACTGCATGTGCATGCTCTCAATCGCGTTGGTCGTATAAACGATTCGACGCACCTCGGGGGGATAGGCGAAGAAGGGAATCACCTGTTCCCATTGGCGTTGCCACATGGCCGCGACCGTGGGGAATTTCCTGCCCCATTCGCTTTGAGAGAAGGCTTGCAGCGCCGCCTCGGCGGCTTCGGCGGTAGCGGCCTGATAGACCGGCTTGAGCGCGGCAGCCAGCGGCTTACGGTCCTTCCAGCTCGCCAGATTCAGCGAGTTGCGGATCAGATGCACGATGCAGGTCTGAATCTGGGCGGCCGGATAGACCGCCTCGATCGCCTCCGGGAAGCCGCGCAGACCGTCAACCACCGCGATCAGAATGTCGTGCAGGCCACGATTCTTCAGTTCGTTGAAGACCTTCAGCCAGAACTTGGCTCCCTCGGTTTGCTCGATCCACAAACCCAGCACTTCCTTGCGGCCGTCGGCGCGAATACCCAGCGCCAGGTACACCGCCTTGTTTTTGACCGTGCCTTCGTCGCGAATCTTCAGCCGCAGAGCGTCGAAATACACGATCGGATACATCGCCTCAAGCGGTCGTTGCTGCCATTGCTCGACTTCAGCCAGCACTTCATCGGTGACGGTGGAGATCAGGTCGGGCGACACTTGCAGGCCGTACAGCTCCAGCAAATGGCCCTGTATCTCGCGCACGCTCATGCCGCGCGCGTACATGCTGATGACGTGATCGTCGAAGCCCGGCAGCCGGCGCTGATATTTGCCCACCAGTTGCGGCTCGAACGTCGCCTGCCGGTCACGCGGAATGTCCAGATTCAGTTCGCCGTTGGGCGTGATGACCGTCTTGCGGCTCGTGCCGTTGCGGTGGTTGCCGGCCTTGCCTTGCCCGGGCTCGTTCTCCAGGTGATGCGTGAGCTCCGCCGCCAGCATGCGCTCAGCCAGTTGCTTCTTCAACTGCCCGGCCAGGCCCGATTCGCCGAGAACCGACTCGGCGTCCTTGTTCTGAATCTGCGCCAGCAATTGATCAATCAGCTCGTCGGGGAACAGCTTCGGCGCCTTCGGGTTCTTGCTCTTCTTGTTCACGGTTGCTTCGGTCATAGAACGTTGTTTCCGCTATCGTCTCATGACCTCGGCACACTAAAATTCTGACAGGCTCCGTTTGTGGCCCGCTTTGGGGTTTGTTGGCCTTTCCTNTGAATCTGCGCCAGCAATTGATCAATCAGCTCGTCGGGGAACAGCTTCGGCGCCTTCGGGTTCTTGCTCTTCTTGTTCACGGTTGCTTCGGTCATAGAACGTTGTTTCCGCTATCGTCTCATGACCTCGGCACACTAAAATTCTGACAGGCTCCGTTTGTGGCCCGCTTTGGGGTTTGTTGGCCTTTCCTTGCTTTCTTAGTGGTCTATTGGCGTTGCCCCTGTGCGGGGCGGCACCTACTTTCTTTGCCGCGGCAAAGAAAGTAGGCAAAGAAAGCCGCTTTGAACCGCCAGCTCATAAGCGGGTCCCCCGCGCAGCCACGGTAGTGGCGCATCTGGAATCCGTGCCCTCGCACATTTGGCCTTCGTGACACGGCCGTCATTCTTCCGGCGGCGCTGCGCGCGCCGTGGCGGTCGTTCATCTGGCGGTGATGCGTTTGTTCACGGGCGTTTGCCCGTTAGGCGCTGTCGTGGCATACCGCCGCACCTCGCCCCACTCGCCACGCTTGTCGGCACTTCGTCGACGCGAAGCGGAGGACCCGCAAACACGATCAAACCACTTGTTTTACCGCGCACCGTTCTGGCGAGCGCACAGCGCGAGGCAGGATGTATGACGGCCTTGTCACGAACGCCGAATGTGCGAGGGCACGGATTCCAGATGCACCACTACCGTGGCTGCGCGGGGGACCCGCTTATGAGCTGGCGGTTCAAAGCGGCTTTCTTTGCCTACTTTCTTTGCCGCGGCAAAGAAAGTAGGTGCCGCCCCGCACAGGGGCAACGCCAATAGACCACTAAGAAAGCAAGGAAAGGCCAAAGACCCATAACCCAAACCCCCAAAAGCCCCCCACACAACCCCAGGAGGTTGGCGAACCGACCCTATAGGTGTATAACTAGAACCTATCAAACTCATCGCACTGATTGGTCCCCCAATGACGCTCACCGAATTGAAATACATCGTCGCGGTTGCCCGCGAGCGGCACTTCGGCCGGGCCGCCGAAGCGTGTTTCGTTAGCCAGCCGACCCTGTCGGTCGCCATCAAAAAGCTCGAAGACGAGCTCAACGTTCAGATCTTCGAGCGCGGCACCAGCGAAGTGAGCGTCACGCCGATCGGCGAACAGATCGTCACGCAAGCTCAACGTGTCCTCGAGCAGACGCTCGCCATCAAGGAAATCGCCAAACAGGGCAAAGACCCGCTGATCGGGCCGCTGCGCCTCGGCGTCATCTACACGATCGGGCCGTACCTCTTGCCCACGCTCGTCAAGCAGATGATCAAGCGCGTCCCTCAAATGCCCTTGATGCTGCAGGAAAATTACACGCTCAAGCTGATCGAACTGCTCAAACAGGGCGAAATCGACGTCGCCATCATGGCGCTGCCTTTTCCGGAAACCGGCCTGATGCTGCGCCCGCTGTACGACGAACCGTTCGTGGTCGCGCTGCCGTCCGGTCACGCCTGGGAAAACCGCCCGAAAATCGACGCCGACGATCTGAAGCAGGAAACCATGCTGCTGCTCGGCAGCGGCCACTGCTTCCGTGACCACGTTCTGGGCGTCTGCCCGGAACTGATGCGCTTTTCGCAAAACGCGGACGGTATTCAGAAGACCTTCGAAGGGTCGTCGCTGGAAACCATTCGCCATATGGTGGCGAGCGGCGTCGGCATTACCGTGCTGCCGCGCATGTCCGTGCACGAAGTCAAGCCGCACGCCGGCGGCATCGACGCCGGCCTGCTCAGCTACGTCGCCTTCGACGAACCCGTACCGGATCGCCGCGTCGTGCTGGCCTGGCGCAAAAGCTTCACGCGCATGCCCGCCATCGACGCGATTTGCGATGCTATCAGCGCCTGCGATCTGCCAGGCGTCAAAAAGCTCGACTTGCCGGTCGCCGTCAACTAACGGTCACACCCGCTTCCAGGCCGGTTCGCCGCGCATCTGCGGCAGCCGGCCCGGCGCCCGTCATGGGTGTCGATAGCTGCAGCGCCTATCGAATAGATAAAATTAATCAAACACGATTATTCGATAGTGTTGATATAGTTTCCTCCATGGATCGCCCGATCCCACAAGACCTGGAGGAAATCATGACGCAACTGAACCCGCAGCCCGCTCAAGCCCTCGCCGCACAACCGGTCGTCGCGTCCGGTGGCTTTGCCGTGTCGATGCTCAGCATGCGCACCGTCGCGTTGTCCCTGCTGGTCGATCGGGCCTTGTCCGCATGACGCATCACGCACAACGCATGAGCCTCTGACATCAGTGCGCCGCGCGCCTCTCCCCCATTCTGTTTCGTTAAAAGCCATTCAGGAGTCACGCATGTCCGAACGTAATCTCACCAATGCCGCCGGGGCACCCGTCGCCGACAACCAGAATTCGATGACCGCCGGCGCGCGCGGCCCGGTTGTTCTGCAAGACGTCTGGCTGCTGGAAAAACTCGCCCACTTCGATCGCGAAGTGATTCCGGAGCGCCGTGTCCACGCCAAAGGTTCGGGCGCTTTCGGCACGCTGAAGGTCACGCACGATATCTCGCGTTTCACGAAGGCGAAGGTGTTCGCGCAGGTCGGCAAGGAAACGCCGCTTTTCATGCGCTTTTCGACGGTTGCCGGCGAGCGCGGCGCGGCCGACGCCGAACGCGACGTGCGCGGTTTCTCGATCAAGTTCTACACGGAAGAAGGCAATTGGGACGTGGTCGGCAACAACACGCCCGTGTTTTTTATCCGCGATCCGTTGAAGTTTCCTGACTTCATCCACACGCAAAAGCGCGACCCGTACACGAACATGCGCAGCAATGTGGCCGCGTGGGATTTCTGGTCGCGTCATCCGGAGTCGCTGCATCAGGTGACGATCCTCATGAGCGATCGCGGCATTCCACAAAACTACCGTCAGATGCACGGCTTCGGCTCGCACACGTACTCGTTCATCAACGCGGCCAACGAGCGTTTCTGGGTGAAGTTCCATTTCAAGTCGATGCAAGGCATCGAGAACTTTACCGACGCCGAGGCCGCACAAGTGGTCGCGCAAGACCGCGAAAGCGCTCAAAGCGATCTGCTGACGAACATCGAGCAGGGCAACTTCCCGAAATGGCGCTTCGCCATTCAGGTGATGCCGGAAGCCGAAGCCGCAACGTATCGCTTCAATCCGTTCGACATCACGAAAGTGTGGTCGCAGAAGGACTATCCGCTGATCGACGTCGGCACGATCGAGTTGAATCGCAACGCGGCCAACTATTTCGCGGACGTGGAGCAGGCGGCGTTCACGCCGGCCAACGTGGTGCCTGGGATCGGCTTCTCGCCGGATCGTCTGTTGCAGGGTCGTCTGTTCTCGTATGGCGACACGCAGCGCTATCGCCTCGGTGTGAACCACCATCAGATTCCGGTGAACGCATCGCGCGTGCCGAGCCCGCATTCGTTCCATCGCGACGGCGCGATGCGCGCGGACGGCAATCTCGGCGGCAATGTGAATTACGAGCCGAACCGGTTCGGCGACTTCGCGCAGGACGCCAACGCGTCCGAACCGCCACTCGCGGCGGGCGCGGTGGATCGCTACGATCATCGTCTCGACGACGATTACTACACGCAGCCCGCCATGCTGTTCGCGCTCTTCGATACGGCTCAGCGCGAGCGTCTGTTCGGCAACATCGCACGCCATATCAACGGCGTGCCGCAGGAGATCGTCGCGCGGCAGATCGAACATTTCCGCCGCATCGACCCGGCTTATGCACAAGGCGTGATCGCGGCGCTGGCCGACCTGGCGGAAGGCAACAACAAGTAAGCCGCCACGCAGCAGTTCAAGTGATGCAGCAAAGCGGGACGCATCTGCGTCCCGCCGGTATCGATACGAACCGAAGGAGCACGATCATGATGCAGATGATGATGGCCACATTGGGCGGCACGCGAGCCGCGCGCGGCGCGCAACAGCAGTACGCGTTGATGGCGCGTAAGGCCGTGGGTTTTGCGATCGTCACGAGCGGGTTCGCGGTGATCGCCGCGCAGGCGCTGCAACACGCGCTGGGCGGCTGATAGAAGGCGTGCCGTGGTTGCGGCAAGTGGCTACGCGTCATACGGGCGCAGCAGCTTTCTAAGCTAAACTGTCGGGCGTTCGTTATGTCGAGTTTGCTATCCGCAAACCGTCACTTGCCGACCGGTTCGTATCACTCTTTGAAGGAGTCATCATGGCCAAAAAAGAAGCCGCAGCAGCCGTACAGCACGTCAATATCGGGATCAGCGACAAGGATCGCAAGAAGATTGCAGAAGGGCTGTCGCGCCTGCTCGCCGACACCTACACGCTGTATCTGAAGACCCACAACTTCCACTGGAACGTGACGGGTCCGATGTTCAATACGCTGCACCTGATGTTCGAAACGCAATACAACGAGCTGGCGCTGGCGGTCGATTCGATCGCTGAACGGATTCGCGCGCTGGGCGTGCACGCGCCGGGCAGCTACAAGGAATTCGCCAAGCTGTCGTCCATTCCGGAAGCAGATGGCGTACCGGCTGCGGAAGAAATGATCCGCCAACTGGTGGAAGGTCAGGAAGCCGTGGTGCGCACCGCACGCGCGATTTTCCCGTCGACGGAAGCCGCCAACGACGAGCCGACCGCCGACCTGCTGACGCAACGCATGCAAACGCACGAAAAGACCGCGTGGATGCTGCGCTCGATGCTGGCGTAAGCGGTGCGCGCAGCGGGCGTTTCGCCCGGGTTTCAGCGCGGTGCTTCGGTTCCGCGCCGGCGTTGAAACATGATGCAAAGCAAGGCAAACAAAGCCTCCCCGCGCGGGAGGCTTTGTTTTTTGCGCCGCCGGCTTGTCGGACTTGCTCACGCGGCGGCGACCCGCCGTCCGCATCCCGTAAAATAGCCGCACTGTCTCGCACTTCACCGATTCCGCCCATGTTCGCCCGACTTCCCCTGTATCTGCGCCTCGTGCGCATGGACAAGCCGATCGGCAGCCTGTTGCTGCTGTGGCCGACGCTCAACGCGCTGTGGATCGCGTCGGACGGTCGTCCGTCATTGCCGCTATTGGTGATCTTCACGGTGGGCACGGTGCTGATGCGCTCGGCGGGTTGCGCGATCAACGACTACGCCGATCGCGATTTCGACCGTTACGTGAAGCGCACCGAGAATCGTCCGATCACGTCGGGCAAGATCAAGGCGTGGGAAGCGGTGGCGCTCGCCGCCGCTTTGTCGTTGCTGGCCTTTCTGCTGATCCTGCCGCTCAATACGCTGACCAAGGAACTCTCGGTGGCGGCGCTTTTCGTCGCCGGTTCGTATCCGTTCACCAAGCGGTTCTTCGCGATACCGCAGGCTTATCTGGGCATCGCGTTCGGCTTCGGCATTCCCATGGCGTTCGCCGCGATTCAGAACCACGTGCCGATGCTCGCTTGGGTGATGCTGCTGGCCAATGTGTTCTGGTCGGTGGCGTACGACACCGAATATGCGATGGTCGACCGCGACGACGACATCAAGATCGGCATCCGCACTTCGGCTCTGACGTTCGGCCGCTTCGACGTGGCCGCGATCATGCTCTGCTACGCGATGACGCTGGGGATCTACGTGGGTATCGGCCTGATGCTCGGTTTCGGCGTGCTGTACTGGCTGGGTTGGGCGGCGGCCGCGGGCTGCGCGATCTATCACTACACGCTGATTCGCCATCGCGAACGGATGGCGTGCTTCGCGGCGTTCCGGCATAACAACTGGCTTGGCGGCGCGCTGTTCGCCGGTATCGCCGCGCATTACGCGGCGGCGTGGGTTTGATTTTCCCCAAGCGCTTTGGGTTTCTTCGTCGCTAGCGCCGCGGCGGCTTGAATCGAACCGCTGCGGCGTCCAGTTCCAATGCGCTGCTTACGCGCCTACTGCTTGCCGAGTTCGTCGCCCATTTCTCTCGCGCGGGCGTCGGCGGCGAGTGCGCCGCGCACGATCGCATCCTTGATACCGCTCGCCTCGAACGACGCCAGCGCCGCCGCCGTGGTGCCGCCTTTGGATGTCACGCGTTCGCGCAGCAGGCTCGGCGGCTCGTCGGAATTCGCCGCCAGTTGCGCCGCGCCGGTGAAGGTCGCCACGGCCAGCGCGCGGCCTTGCGCTTCATCCATGCCGAGTTGGCGCGCGGCTTCCTGCAACGCCTCGATGAAATAAAACACGTAGGCCGGCCCGCTGCCCGAGATTGCGGTGACGGCGTCGATCTTCGCTTCGTCGTCGAACCAGACCGTTTCGCCGACCGCGCCGAGCACTTGCGACGCGAGCGCGCGGCCCGCTTCGTCCACACCTGCGGTCGCCACGAGACCCGTTACGCCCATGCCGATCAGCGCCGGCGTATTCGGCATGACGCGCACGATACGGTTGTGGCCGTTCAGCCAGCGCGACATGTCGCCCATGCGAATACCCGCGACGATGCTCACAGCCAGTTGCGACGCGTTCAGATGCGGCGCCAAAGACTCCGCGACGCTCTTCAGGATTTGCGGCTTCACTGCCAGCACGACGGCGTCGTAGGCGGCGAGTGCGGCATCCGCCGCAGCGCCGGTCTTGATACCGAATTGCTGCTCATTGCGCTTGCGTGCGTCTTCGTTGGGATCGATTGCGTAGAGGTCAGCGGGCGCGACGCCACGCTTGATGAGGCCGCCGATCAACGCGGCAGCCATGTTGCCCCCGCCGATAAAAGCAATTTTCATGATGTTCCGAAGGAAGTGCAGTGAAGAGCCCAGCAGCCGGAAGAGGCTCGTGAGGCTCAGTTAGAGCGCAGCTAGCGCTCAGTTAGAGTAATCTCGCGCGCCGAAGATGGCAGTGCCGACGCGCACGATCGTCGCGCCTTCCAGCACGGCGGCCTCGAGATCGCTCGACATGCCCATGGACAGTGTGTCGAGTTCGAGTCCGTCGTCGCGCAGACGCTCGAACAACTCACGCAACTGCCGATGCGGCACGCGTTGCTCGTCGATGCCGCCGGCCGGTTCGGGAATCGCCATCAGGCCGCGCAAATTCAGCTTCGGCAGGGCAGCGATCGCGTGCGCGACTTCCACCGCCTCGGGAATGCTCACGCCGCTCTTCGACGCCTCGCCGCTGATGTTGACCTGCAGACACACGTTCAGCGGCGGCAGGTTGTCCGGGCGTTGCTCGGAGAGCCGCTGCGCGATCTTCAGCCGATCGACCGAGTGTACCCAGTCGAAGTGCTCGGCGACGGGCCGTGTCTTGTTCGATTGCAAGGGTCCGATGAAATGCCATTCGATCGTGGCGCGCAGATCGGCGAGCGCCTCGATCTTGGTGATGGCTTCCTGCACGTAGTTCTCGCCGAACGCGCGCTGGCCGGCTGCGTAGGCGGCGCGCACGTCTTCGGCGGGGAAAGTCTTCGAGACCGCGAGCAGATGGATCGAGCGCGTATCGCGTCCGGCCACGTGCGCGGCCATGGCGATGCGCTGCCGCACCGCTTCGAGGTTGTGAATCAGATCGGGCATGACGGATCCGGAAGTCCAGCGAAAGTCGATTACCCGATTATACGGACAGCATGTGCTCGACCAGTTCGATCCAGTGCGCGACCGGCGTGGAGGTGCCGCTTTGCAGATGCGCAATGCAGCCCACATTCGCCGATACGATCACCTGCGGCTCCTGCGCCTGTAGCCGCTCGAGCTTCTGATCCCGCAACGCATACGAGAGCTTGGGCTGGGTCAGCGAATAGGTGCCGGCCGAGCCACAGCACAGATGGCTGTCAGCGGGCAGGCGCACTTCGACACCCAGCGCGGTCAGCAGATGCTCGACTTTGCCGCGTATCTGCTGACCATGTTGCAACGTGCAGGGCGGATGAAACGCGACCGTATGAACCGAGCGGCGCCGCGTGACCGAGACCAGCGGTTCTTCGAACTCAGGCAGGATCTCCGCGATGTCGCGCGTCAATTCCACCACGCGGCGCGCTTTTTCCGCATACGACGGATCGTGGCGCAACAGGTGCGCGTATTCCTTGACCGTCGCGCCGCACCCGGACGCATTCATCACGATCGCCTCCACGCCCTGTTCGACGTACGGCCACCATGCGTCGATGTTCGCGCGCAGGTCGTCGAGCGCGTCGTCGTTGTAGCCCAGATGCAGACGGATCGCGCCGCAGCAGCCGGCGTCCGGCGCGATCAGCGTCTCGACGCCGAGTGCGTCGAGCACGCGCGCGGTGGCGATGTTGACGTTCGGCATCATCGACGGTTGCACGCAGCCCGCCAGCAGCAGCATCTTGCGTGGATGTTTCGCGGTCGGCCATTCGAGTGGACGCTGGCGCGCCGGCACCTTGTCGCGCAGCTTCTTGGGCAGCAGCGCCCGGAAATGCTGACCGATGCGCATGGTCGGCGTGAACAGCGCGCTGTTCGGCACGAAGCTCGCGAGCAGCCGGCGCGTCAGGCGCTGACCGAGCGGCCGCGTGACTTTTTCTTCGGTGAGCTTGCGGCCGATTTCCACCAGCCGGCCATATTTCACGCCGGATGGGCAGGTCGTTTCGCAGTTGCGGCAGGTCAGGCAACGGTCCAGGTGAACCTGGGTGCTACGCGTGACCGGCGCGCCTTCCACCATTTGCTTGATCAGGTAGATCCGTCCACGTGGACCGTCGAGTTCGTCGCCCAATATCTGATACGTCGGACAGGTGGCCGTGCAGAAACCGCAGTGCACGCAATTGCGCAGAATGCCTTCGGCTTCGTCGCCGTCCGGCGTGTTGCGAATGAAGTCCGCGAGGTTGGTTTGCATCGCGTCGCTCAGAAGTCGGGGTAGAGACGGCCGCGATTGAAGATGCGGGCCGGGTCGAAAGCGGTTTTCAGGCCGCGATGGATTTTCATCATCGGCGCGGGAAGAGGAGTGAATACGCCCGCGCCGCGGTCGTAGCCGTGGCCGGTGCGGAAGATCGTGGCGTGGCCGCCGGCCTGCTTGGCGCTGATGCGCACGGTTTGCGCGTCCGTATCCGTAATCCACCAGCGCTGGGCGCCGCCCCATTCCATGAGCTGCGCGCCGGGCAGTTGCAGCGGCTCCGTAATGGACGGCAACGCGAGGCGCCAGAGCGCGGCTTTCGGCGGAATGGCGGCGAAGAACGAGTCGGTCTGTTCGCGCAGTCCTGCCCAGAAGCGTTCGGCTTCGACCGCGTCGACGACTTCGCCGCCCAGCGATGTGCGCGCCGACTTGACCGCCGCCTCGGCGCCCGCGAGGCGCACGGCCAGCGTGCCATGACGCCAGGCACTCGCGGTAATCGGCAGCGGCCGGCCGCCCCATTCGTTGAGCTTGCGGACCGCGTCGGTGCCGTTCATGTCGAATTTGAGCGTGGCTTCGGCCTGCGGCAACGGCAGCACCTTGATCGACAGTTCGAGGATCAGCCCGAGGGTGCCGAGCGAGCCTGCCATCAGGCGCGAGACGTCGTAGCCGGCGACATTCTTCACCACCTGGCCGCCAAAATGCAGCTTTTGACCCTGGCCGTTCATGATCACGGCGCCGAGCACGAAGTCGCGCGCGGCGCCGGCCGCGGGCCGACGCGGACCCGCGATTCCTGCCGCGATGCAGCCGCCGAAGGTGGCCTGTGACCCGAAGTGCGGCGGTTCGAAAGCGAGCATCTGATGGTGCTCGGCGAGTGTGGCCTCGATCTCCAGCAGGGGCGTGCCCGCGCGCGCGGTGATGACCAGCTCCGCCGGGTCGTACGCGATGATGCCGCGATAAGCGCGCGTGTCGAGGATGTCACCTTCCAGCGTCTGACCGTACCAGTCTTTGGTGCCGCCGCCACGGATGCGCAACGCGTGCCCTTCGGCGCTGGCCGAACGCACACGTTCCGACCACCCGGCGACGATGTCGTCCTCTTCCATGGTGTCCTGCTTCGTTGTGTTTCGGTTGATTGTACCGGGCGGGGGCGCTCTGGCAACCAGGAGCGGACCCGCATCGGGTAATCAGGGTGAAAGCAGGCAAAGCGGCGCGCGCGCGGGCTATGCGCGATGCGTCGGCGGGCGGGGTAATGCTAGAAACGCGGCAAGTCCGGATGCGGCAGCAAGCCACCGCGCACGTGCATCTTGCCGTACTCAGCGCAGCGCGCTCGGGTGGGAATGCCTTTGTCGGGGTTGAGGAGGCCGGGTGCGTCGAAAGCGCGTTTTACCGCGTGGAACGCGTCGCGCTCCTCGGGCGAGAACTGCACGCACATGGAATTGATCTTCTCGATGCCCACGCCGTGCTCGCCGGTCACCGTGCCGCCCAGTTCCACGCACGCTTCGAGGATGTCGCAACCGAATGCTTCGGCCCGGTGCCACTCGTCCTGATCGTTGCCGTTGAACAGAATCAGCGGATGCATGTTGCCGTCGCCCGCATGGAAGACGTTGATGCAGCGCAGGTTGTAAGTCTTCTCCATGGCCTCGATGCGCGTCAGCAGCGGACCGATACTGCGGCGCGGTACGGTGCCGTCCATGCAGTAGTAGTCGGGCGAAATGCGCCCGGCTGCCGGGAACGCGTTTTTGCGCCCCGACCAGAAGCGCAGACGTTCGTTCTCCGAGCGGGAAATCTGAATGCGCGTCGCGCCGTGTTCGCGCAGGACCGCGGTCATGCGGACGATTTCGTCGGCGACTTCTTCGGGTGTGCCGTCCGATTCGCACAGCAGGATCGCCGCCGCGTCGAGATCGTAGCCCGCGTTGACGAATTCCTCGACGGCGCGGGTGGCCGGCTTGTCCATCATTTCCAGACCCGCCGGGATGATGCCCGCCGCGATGATGCCGGCCACCGCGTCGCCGCCTTTCACCACGTCGTCGAAACTCGCCATGATGACCTGTGCGGTTTGCGGCTTCGGGATCAGCTTGACGGTGACTTCTGTGACGATCGCAAACATGCCTTCGCTGCCGATCAGCACGGCCAGCAAATCCAGGCCGGGCGCATCTGGCGCGAGCGAGCCGAATTCGACGATTTCGCCCTCCATGGTGACGGCGCGCACGCGCAGCACGTTGTGTACCGTCAGGCCGTATTTGAGGCAGTGAACGCCGCCGGAATTCTCCGAGACGTTGCCACCGATCGTGCAGGCAATCTGCGACGACGGGTCGGGCGCGTAATACAAGCCGTAAGGCGCGGCGGCCTCGGAGATGGACAGATTGCGCACGCCGGGCTGGACCGTGGCGGTTCGCGCGTACGAATCGACTTCCACGATCTTACGGAAACGCGCGAGTGAGACCACCACGCCGTGACGGATCGGCATGGCGCCTCCGGAAAGGCCGGTGCCGGCACCGCGCGGCACGATCGGCACGTCGAGACGATGGCAGATCTGCACGATGCGCTGCACCTGCGATTCCGTTTCCGGCAACGCGACCGCGAGTGGTAGACGCCGGTAGGCGGCGAGACCGTCGCACTCGTAGGCGACGGTGTCTTCTTCGCGATACAGCAAACAATGGGTCGGCAATACGGCCATCAGCGCCTGCACGACTTCGCGCTGGCGCTGGGCGAGTACTTCGGCCGTCAGTTCAGCGGGTGCGTTCATGTGACTTGTCTCCTCGTGCCTTTCAAGTCCCACGCGGCTGCTTGTCTTATGCAGCCGCGCCTGCAGACGCCTCAAGCTGCCCAGGTGAAGATCTTTCCCGGGTTCATCAGATTGTGCGGATCGAGCGCATGCTTGATGGAGCGCATGGTGTCGACCGCGACTTCACCGTGTTCTTCGAGCAGGAAGCCCATCTTGTGCAAGCCGACGCCATGCTCGCCCGTGCAGGTGCCGTCCATGCGCAGCGCGCGTTGCACGATGCGATGGTTAAGGCGCTCGGCTTCGACCAGTTCTTCCGGCTTGTTCGGATCGATCAGGATCGCGACGTGGAAGTTGCCGTCGCCGACATGGCCGACGATCGGGCAGGGCAGCGGCGAGTCCTTCAGGTCCTGTTCCGTTTCCTCCACGCATTCCGCGAGGCGCGAGATCGGCACGCAGACGTCGGTCGTGACTGCACGGCAACCGGGCTTCAGTTGCAGCATGGCGAAATAGGCGTTGTGGCGCGCGTTCCACAGACGGCTGCGGTCTTCCGGCCGCGTGGCCCATTCGAAACCTTCGCCGGCATTTTGCGCGGCGATGTCCTGGACCAGTTCGGCCTGCTCTTTCACGCCGGCCTCGGTCCCATGGAATTCGAAGAATAATGTGGGCGCTTCACGCAGCGTGAGATTCGAGTGGCGGTTGATCGAGCGGATAGCGAGCGAGTCGACGAATTCGACGCGCGCGATCGGCACGCCGATCTGGATCGTTTCGATGACCGCGCGGACCGCGTCGCCCATTGACGGGAACGCGCACACCGCGGCGGACACCGCTTCCGGTTGCGGATACAGGCGGACTGTAATTTCCGTAATCACGCCGAGCGTGCCTTCCGAGCCGACGAACAGACGCGTGAGGTCGTAACCCGCGGACGACTTGCGGGCGCGGGTGCCGGTTTTGATCACGCGGCCATCGGCCAGAACCACGGTCAGCCCGAGCACGTTCTCGCGCATCGTGCCGTAGCGTACGGCGTTAGTGCCGGACGCGCGCGTGGCCGACATACCGCCAATGCTCGCGTCCGCGCCCGGGTCGATCGGGAAGAACAGGCCCGTATCGCGCAATGCCTCGTTCAACTGCTTGCGCGAGATGCCGGGCTCGACGGTGACCGTCAGGTCTTCGGCGTTGATTGACAACACCCGGTTCATTTCAGACAGATCGATCGATACGCCGCCCTGTACCGCGAGCAAATGCCCTTCCAGCGAAGAGCCGTTACCGTAAGGGATGATCGGGACGTTGTACTGGCCGCACAGTCTGACGACGTTTTGTACGTCTTCGGTGGTGCGGGCGAACACGACGGCGTCAGGCAGTTGGGGATCGAACGGCGACTCGTCGCGGCCGTGATGCGCGCGCACGGCTTCGGATACGGACACGCGGTCGGAGAACGCGGCTTTGAGCGCGCTCAGCAACTCGGCGGGAAACGGCCGGCGCAGCGGGGCCGGCGGCACGGGATGATTCACGCATGTCTCCTGATAGGTGGGGCAATGCTGGTTTGCAGCATCTGTTTCATTTTACGCCGATCGTCCACGGGCCGGCGTTGGAGCAGGCGGGCGCTTCTATAATGGCGGCGACTTCACGATGCGCGCAATATGGATAAACGCGGTGCCCGATGAGCCGCGTTGGGATGCATGGGGCCGCGCATCGTCACTGAATGCATGGGAGATATGATGGGCAACCGCTTGAGCAAGATCGCTACCCGAACGGGCGACGACGGCACTACGGGTCTCGGCGACGGCACCCGTGTGCGCAAAGACAGCGCACGGATCGCCGCGATCGGCGACGTGGACGAACTCAACTCCAACCTCGGCGTACTGCTGTGTGAAACCTTACCGGACAAGGTTCGTGCGGCGCTGGTCGCGATTCAGCATGACCTGTTCGACCTTGGCGGCGAGCTATGCATTCCCGGCTATACGATGATTACCGACGGGCATCTCGCCCAACTCGACGACTGGCTTGCGGACTACAACGCCGACTTGCCGCCGCTGAAGGAGTTCATTCTGCCCGGCGGCTCGCGCGCGGCTTCGCTCGCGCATGTGTGCCGCACCGTATGCCGGCGTGCCGAACGGGCGATAGTTGCGTTGGGGGAATACGAGACCATCAACGCCGCGCCGCGCCAGTATGTGAACCGGCTGTCGGATCTATTGTTCGTGCTTGCGCGCGTGCTCAACCGTGCGGACGGCGGCACTGACGTGCTGTGGCAACACGAGCGCGGCGCGAGCTAGAGCCGAACCGCGGCGATAGGTGTATGACAGCGCGATGGCGCATGCAACACCATTCGCATTGGCGATCCATACACGTTAGCCGACCGCGAGCGTGACCGGCTTGCCGATCCGGCTCATCATTTCCACCAGCGTATCGATAGTGAACTTGGTGGTCTTCTTGTTGACCACGTCGGACACGCGCGGGCGCGACACCATCAGGATCTCGGCCGCCTCGGCCTGTTTCAGATGATGCTGTTCGATCCACGTGGACAGTTCTGTCATGAGCTGCTCCTTGAGCAGCCGCGTGTCGTTGATCTGTTTCTGCGACGCCGCGTGCAGCCGCTTCGCCTCTTCAGCGGAAAAGCCGAGCTCGAGGAACAGATTGGCGCCGGGCCTGCTTACGTGACGAATTTTGGTGTCGATCGTCATTGTTAGTTTTCCTATTGTTAATGGTGGTGTGACCAGAGGTGGTGTGCCCTGATTGCGCGATACCGCGTTTCAGCAATCTTCCTGTCGCGCGGACCCAGCTTCTGGCTTTTCTTCTGGAAGCAATGCAGCGCGTACAGTGCTTCCACGAACTTGGTCACGTACATGACGCGATAAATGCCGTCTGCTTCCCTGATGCGAATCTCGCGCGTTCCGGGGCCGATCGAGTCAAACGGCTTCCAGTCGTCAGGGTCGAGGCCTGCTTGAATCTTGCCGAGTTGAAACCCCGCTCGACGACGCATTTCCTCGGGAAAAGCGAGTAAATCGCTATAGCTGGAGCCTAGCCAGCGAATTTCTTTTTCCTGCTCCATAGCCGCCTTTCATGTACAAAATCTTATACGTAACCTTCATCCCGGTCAAGTCGCATTGGACCCGGCCATAGGTTGTTACGGTACAGAGGCGTTTAAGGGAACACCATTCGTCCGTTCGGCTAACAAAAAACCCGGCTCACCATCGAGCCGGGTTTTTCCGTGCATCCGCTGCTGCAATCAGTGTCGGTTCAGTTGCCGCTGCCCCGCGCCACACGACGTTGCTTCACTGCGTCGGCGAGGCCCTCCAGCACGGCGACGCTTTCGTCCCAACCGATGCACGCGTCGGTAATGCTCTGGCCGTACGTCAGCGCGCAGCCTTCCTGCAGATCCTGGCGGCCTGCCACCAGGTGCGATTCCACCATCACGCCGACAATCCGTTCGTCACCCGAAGCAATCTGGCGGCCGATATCCGCGCACACCGGAATCTGATTCTCGTGCTTCTTCGAACTGTTCGCGTGGCTCGCGTCGATCATCAGACGCGCGGCGAGACCCGCCTTGCCGATGTCCGCGCACGCGGCGTTGACACTGTCCGCGTCGTAGTTCGGCGTCTTGCCGCCACGCAGGATGATGTGGCAGTCCTCATTGCCCGCGGTCGAGACGATCGCCGAGTGGCCGCCCTTGGTGACCGACAGGAAATGGTGCGGCTGGGAGGCGGCCTTGATCGCGTCAACGGCAATCTTGACGTTGCCGTCCGTGCCGTTCTTGAAGCCGACCGGGCACGACAGGCCCGAAGCCAGTTCGCGGTGCACTTGCGATTCCGTGGTGCGCGCGCCGATCGCACCCCACGAGATCAGGTCGGCGATGTACTGCGGGCTGATCATGTCGAGGTATTCGGTGCCGGCCGGCAGGCCGAGTTCGTTGATGCGCAACAGCAACTCGCGCGCGGTGCGCAGGCCGTCGTTGATCTTGAAGCTGTTGTCCATGTGCGGGTCGTTGATGAGACCCTTCCAGCCCACCGTCGTGCGCGGCTTCTCGAAGTACACGCGCATCACGATTTCAAGTTCCCCGGCAAAGCGCTTGCGCTGCTCGACCAGCCGCCCCGCGTACTCCATCGCGGCCTTCGTATCGTGAATCGAACACGGTCCGATGATGACGATCAGGCGATCTTCCATGCCGTGCAGAATGCGATGCATCGCGGTGCGCGAGTTGTAGATCACGTCGGACACCGTTTCGTCGCAGGCGAATTCGCGGATCAGGTGAGCGGGCGGCGTGAGTTCTTTCAATTCGCGGATGCGGACATCGTCGGTATTGTGCGGGGGCATGGTGTTCTCCAATCGGTTCGTAGCGTGTTCGCGCGGGCAGTCAGGATTGCGATGAAGCAGCGATGCCAGAGCGGACAATCGTCAAAAATAAAGTTTCAAAGACATGAGGCGAAAAAAAAACCGCCAGGCTGGCTGGCGGTTTTTCGGGAATTCTCGGTGTTCTGCGTGCACTAACACCCCTCTCGATCCGCCAGCGGTCTGAGATGCCAAAAAAAGTAAAAATAAAACTTGGCGGACATGACGAATGAGGTCGCAGGTCAAAAAGGGTGAGTGACTTTATAACCCGGGCAGGCTGCGCTTGCAAGCCGCGGGGCGTAAAAATGCGGGAAATCCGCATACTTCGCGCAATGCATGCACGAAGTATGCGTTTGCTGCGAAATCAGGCAGTACCGCCGACCGTCATCTTCTCGATGCGCAGCGTGGGCTGGCCGACGCCCACCGGAACGCTTTGGCCTTCCTTGCCGCACACGCCGACGCCCGAATCGAGCTTCATGTCGTTGCCGATCATGGTCACGTATTTGAGCGATTCCGGGCCGCTGCCGATCAGCGTCGCGCCCTTCACCGGGTACGTGACCTTGCCGTTTTCGATCATGTACGCCTCGGACGCCGAGAACACGAACTTGCCGTTCGTGATGTCGACCTGGCCGCCGCCGAAGTTCACCGCATACAGCCCGTTCTTCACGGAAGCGAGGATTTCCTGCGGGTCCTTGTCGCCGTTGAGCATGTACGTGTTGGTCATGCGCGGCATGGGCAGCGCCGCGTACGACTCACGGCGCGCGTTGCCCGTAACCGGCATTTTCATCAGACGCGCGTTCAGCGTGTCCTGGATATAGCCCTTCAGAATGCCGTCTTCGATCAGTGTGGTGCACTGGGTCGGATTGCCTTCGTCGTCGATATTGAGCGAGCCGCGGCGGTTCGGCAGCGTGCCGTCGTCCACCACGGTCACGCCCTTGGCGGCGACCTGCTCGCCGATGCGCCCCGCGAATGCCGACGAACCTTTGCGGTTGAAGTCGCCTTCGAGACCGTGGCCGATCGCTTCGTGCAGCAGCACGCCGGGCCAGCCCGGTCCGAGTACGACAGTCATCGCGCCAGCCGGCGCCGGACGCGCGTCGAGGTTGACCAGCGCCGCATGCACAGCGTCGTCGACGTAGCCCGACAGTACGTCGTCGGTGAAATAGCCGTAGTCGAAGCGGCCACCGCCGCCGCCGCTGCCGATTTCGCGGCGGCCGTTCTGCTCGGCGATCACCGTGACCGACACGCGCACGAGCGGCCGGATGTCGGCCGCGAAGCCGCCGTCGCTGCGTGCGACTAGCACCACGTCGTATTCACCGGCGAGGCCGGCCATGACCTGCTGGATGCGCGGATCGCGGCCGCGCGCCATCTTTTCGATGCGCTCGAGCAGCTTGACCTTGGCGGTGGCGTCGAGCGAATGCAGCGGATCGGCCGGCAGATACAGATCGCGCCCGGCGATGCCGGTCAGCGACGAGGCCACCTTGATCTTCTGCTTGCCGCCGCCTGCCTTGGCGATCGAGCGGGTGGCGAGCGCCGCCTGGCGGATCGCTTCGGGCGACAGGTCGTCCGAATAGGCGAAAGCCGTGCGGTCGCCCGACACGGCGCGCACGCCGACGCCCTGGTCGATGCTGAAGCTGCCGGACTTCACGATGCCTTCTTCGAGACTCCACGCTTCGCTGCGCGTGTACTGGAAATACAGGTCGGCGTAGTCGATCTTGTGCGTGAAGATTTCGGCGAGCGTGCGGGTGAGCAGGGCTTCGTCGAGACCGTAGGGCGTCAGGAGAATGTCCTTGGCGGTGGCGAGATTACGGATACCGGGTTCGATGATGTTCATGCGAAGTATGTTCTGCTCGATACGAAGGATTCGGTTAGCGCGTCTGTCACTCACCAGATGAGTCCAGGGCGCCGCACTTTCAATGTCACACGAGTGGGTTGATCAATGTGGTCAGGGGAGTCAACTCAGTCAACTGAGTACGCGATGACGCCAGGCGGGCAGACTCTGTCGCACTTCGTCGATACGCGCACGCTCGAGATTGCCGGCGACCACGCCTGCGCCTTCGTCGCGCACCGCGACGATTTCGCCCCACGGGTCGATCAGCATGCTGTGGCCCCAGGTACGGCGGCCATTTTCATGTTTGCCGCCTTGCGCCGCGGCCAGCACATAGCACTGGTTTTCGACCGCCCGGGCGCGCAGCAGCATTTCCCAATGCGCGCGGCCGGTCGTGTATGTGAACGCCGACGGCACCACGATCAGCGCGCAGTCGCCCATGCGCCGGTACAGCTCCGGAAAGCGCAAATCGTAGCAGACCGACAGGCCGACGCGGCCGAACGGCGCTTCGAAGCTGCGGACTTCGCCGCCCGGGCAGATGGTGCGCGCTTCGTCGAACGATTCCTCGCCCTTTTCGAAGTTGAACAGGTGAATCTTGTCGTAGCGCGCGGCCTCGTTACCTTGCGGATCGAACACCAGCGTGGTGTTCAGCACGCGCGACGCTTCTGGCGACATCAACGGCAGCGTGCCGCCGATCACCCAGACCTGGTGGCGGCGCGCGGCGTCGGCGAGAAAGCGCTGGATCGGGCCGTCCTGATAGGGTTCGCGCACGGCGAGCTTGTCCGTGTCCTTGAAACCCATGAAGCAGAAGTACTCAGGCAACAGGACGAGTTGCGCGCCGCCGGCGGCGGCCTCGGCGATCAGGCGCCCGGCTTCGGCGAGATTACGATCGCGATCCGGGGTGCTCACCATTTGCAGCGCGGCGACCCGGAAGGCGCTTTCCAGGGAACCGCTGGAGACGGTTGAAGAGACGTGTGTTTCGCTCATGAGCGTTTCGGAAAACTCCCGGCAAGGCGGCGGCGCGAACCGCTTGCGCCGCATACGTCGTTCAAGGCTGGCTGGGACCGATCGTGCCGTACGGCGCCTGTCTGACCGGGCAAAGGGTCGGAGACAGGTTCAGTGCGCTTCCACGGTCGAAGCCGGAGCGTCCATCTTACCGCGATCGCTCTTCACCCGCTCGACGTGCGGTTTCGACCACGAACCGGTGATCGCATACTCGCGGGCGAAGGCGTGCGAGACCGACTGGGTGAACGCCAGATCGGCCACCAGCGCGCCCAGCCCGAGCAGCGGATTGATGACCGTCGCGGCGATCACGGCAGCGCCGGCGCTGACCGTCGGCACGACCTGAACGTGCAGATCCTGGGTCTCCTGGGCGAGATCGACCGAACCCTTCATCTCGACGCGCGCCGGGGCGGTGACCATCTCGAAGTTCTCGGTGCGGCCAATGCCGTTGTGAATCTGCGCCGTGCCGGTGACGTGCTCGAACGGCAGGCCTTCGCCGATCACGTCGCGAAAGTTCAGGGTGGCGAAGCGCGCGAGACTTTGCAGGCTGAGCACGCCCAGCAGCTTGGCGACGCCCGGATCGACCTTGAGGATCTGGCCGTGGCGCAGATCGACGGCCAGATTGCCGTTGAAGGTCGGATAGTCGATCCTGGCCGGGCCGCCTTGCCACATCATCTTGCCCGAGAGCGAGCCGCTGCCCGCCTTGAGCGTGCGCGGCTGGCCGAAGCGTTCCAGCAGCGCGCCGGCGTCCTTGATGTCCAGCTTGAAATCGAACACGGTGCGGCGCGGCGTGGCTTCGTCGGCGCTGCTGCCGAGCTCGGTCGAGGTCCGCCAGTTGGCGGTGGCGGTCAGCGTGGCGGCGGGGTTGGTGATGTCGAGCTTGTCGAGTTGCCAGACCGGCACGCCGTCTTCGTCGAAGTTGTGCGCGTCGACTTCGAGACGGCCAATGTTGTGGTCGCGCACGATCAATTCGTTGACCACCAGGTCGATGGACGGCATGTTCTGCGCGGGCGCCGAAATTGCCTGGCCGAGCAGATCCTTGTCGGTGGCCGACGGAATCACCACGCGGGCAAAGCGCGCCTGCAGCGTGCCGGGCGAGTCTTTGGTCGGGCCAGGCAGCCAGGACACGTGGCCGGACACCTGATTCGAGGCGATGTTCGCCTGCCACGTGCGATCCGCATGCGACGCGCCCACGATCACGCTGTCCCAGTGACGCTTGAGCAGCGTCAGCGTGTCGATGTGCACCGCAAAGCGGCTCGGCAGGAATTGCGCGACAACCGGATTCGGCGCGGGCGGTGTCGCGGTGGCGGGCGCGGGCGCATCTTTACTGCGTAATTGCGTGACCAGCGCGCGCCACGCGTCCGCGTCGAATGCGTCCAGGTCGACGGCGGCGATCACGCCTTCGGACGGCAGGTCGGCGGGTCTGTTCACGCCCACCGCGCCGCGCACGACCGTGGGCGGCGTTTTCGGCTGATAGCGCAGCAGATAGGCGGCGGCGATCGGGCCGAAGGTGAGATCGGCGCGCTCCAGTTCCGTTTCGCCCGGCGTGGTGGACGGGCCGACGGCGAAGCGCAGCGGCATCGGCGTGCCGACGGGCTTGTTGAACGGTGCGGGGAAGTCGAGCGCGAGGCCGGTCAGATCGGAGTTCGCCGTTACTTCGGGCAAACGTCCCTTGGCGCCGCGCACGTTGAGCGCGTACGGCGCGCTGCCGCTCATGCGCGTCAGCACCTGCGCGGTCGGGCCATGCAGGTTGAGTCCGCGTGCCGCGTCGACGGCGATATGGCCGCCGAGGTCGAGCGCATACGTGCCGTCCTGCTTCAGACCGCCATTGGCATGCATATCGCCGCCGAGGAATTGCCCGGAGAGCCGGTCCACTTGCGCCGTGTGCTCGGTGAAATGTACCTTGCCCTTCAGTTGCGACAGCGGCGGCACGTTCTCGACGCTCAGGCGGTTGTTCTGGAAGCCGACCGCGCCTTCCACGGCGATATGCGGCTTGGGCGTGCGCGGCACCGTCAGTTTGAGCGCGAGCGACGCGGGCCCTTCCGCGCGCACCTTCTCGGTCTCGTGCTTCGCCATGATGCCGAGCGAGCTGGCGTTCACATAGTCGAGCATGTCGGCGAGCGGACCATGGCCATCGCCTTTGATGACGAGGCTCGACGCCTTGGTGCCGAGGTCGTCGATCCGGCCGTTGACGCCGGTGAGCGCGACCTGCTTGTAATGCGCCCGGTCAATGTCGAAGCGCATCACGTTCTGCTTGAGCTCGAACACGCCGTCGATGCCGTCGAGCGCCGGCCACACGTTCGGCGTGCCGTTCTTCATCTTGCGCGGCGGGTAGGGCGTCGGATCGAACTTGCCGCCCTTGAACGGCGCCACGATATGGAACTGCCCGGCGCTCGGGTCGCGCGAATAGGGGAACTTGGTGAGATCGCCGTGCACCTCGATCGTCGCGCCGTGCGACATGCCGGCCTGCAAACCGTGGCCCAGATAGATGCGCAGCTTTTCGCTGATGCTGGTCGGCAGATAGCGGGTGATGCGCGTCACCTTCGCGCGCTGGAAGTCGGCTTTCAGATCGAGCGAGCCTCGCCCGTGGCCCGGGTTGCTGTAGTCGGCGCTGGCGGTGGCTGCGACGTCGGCGTTCGAGACGCCGAAATCGGCCAGCTTCACGGTGAACGCAGGGCGGTTCTCGCCCGGCGCTTTCGGCGTAATCGTCCAGTCGGCGCGGCCGTGCAGGCGATCGAGCTTCAGTCGTGGGTCGTCGAACACGCCCGGCAGCGTAATGGCGACGTTGGAGGTGTCGAGCAGGGCGGTGCCGTGGTTTTCGTCGGCGTCCACGCTGCCCCACAGATTCTCGATACCGGGGATCCCCGCGCGCGGGTGATTCAGCGGCGTGAGCCCCGGCGGCGGTTCCTGCGCGGCGACGCTGATGCCTTGCAGATCGCCCTTGAAGCGATAACGCTCGATCGGCTCGGCGCCGCTCGGGCGATGGTCGCTACCCGCTTCGCCGGACTCTGGCTTGCCGCGCTCGACTTCGATCAGATAGTTGGCCACCAGACCGCGTGGGTTGTAGCGCACCAGATTGTTCAGGAGGCGCCCCGGCAGCGGCAACGCACGGCTGAATTCGGCGAGGACGCCTAGGTCGACGCGATCGCCGCTCACGCTGACGAGTTGTCCATGCTGCTGCGAGGCAGTCCGGAAGCGTCCGTTCAGCGTGTCGAACGCGAGCATGCGCGTGAGCGGCGTGCCGTCGTCGAGCGGCGGCTGGCCGAGTTCGGCGTGCAGCTGGCTCAGTTTCAACCTGTAGTCGCCCTGTTCGGCCTCGAGGCGCCACGAAAAGTTGGCCACCGGCACTAGCAGCTTCGGTTGGGTCGGACGTACCCGCATGGCGACGTCGGCGCCGGCGAGCTGTCCGCCGGCCGACTTCATGCGGCCTTCGGCGAAGTCGATCCAGATCGCGTTGTCGATCCGGCCGGCATACATCTCGAACGGCGAATTGACGTAACGCGCGAGCGTCGGCAGATCGACCGGGCCGGTCGAGACGTACACCTGGCCCGTCCAGTTGATCGGCTTGCCGATTGCCGAGAGCGGCGCGTGTCTGAAATGGGTGCGGAAATCGAGCGGACCGTGCAGGACATGCCCTTCGGCGGGCGCCTGTAGCGCCAGCCGGTGATCGTAGCCGTCGTTGAGAATCGCGATCCGGATATCGCGCAGGGCAAGCTCGGGTGCGTCACGCTGCGCATCGCGCCAGCGCAGCACGCCGCCGCGCACCACGATCGCCTGTTGACGCAACAGCCAGGTGGACAGGACATCGTTGCCGCTGTGGCGCGTCGGCACCGGCACGCCCGCCACCGAGAGCACGCCGTCGCTGCTGCGCGACACCAGCACGTCCGGCTGATCGACGATCAGGCTGGAGAGCGCCGGATGAAACTGCCAGAGCGATTTCCACGAGAGCGTGGCGGTGGCGTGCGGAATCGTCAGCGCGGTTTTGCCTTCGTGATCGCGGATCACGAGGTTGGTAACGTCGAGGCCCGGCTGGAAGCCGCTCCAATATGGCGCGAGCTTGCCGATGGTGAACTGCGCATGGAGCTTTTCTGAAACGATCGCCTCGATGCGCGGGCGGAACGAGTCGGCGCGCGGCAGCACCACATAGCGCAATGCGAGAAACAGACCCGTGGCAACGAAGTAGAGGACGAGCGCGATCGCGAGGACCACGTGAAAGGTCCGACGCAGCACGATGTGGTCGCTTCCGCTCACAGGCCGGACCTGCCCGGTTTCGTGAGGGTCGGCGGATTCGTTTCGCTCGGACATGCTGCGGCGGGTGGGCGTATGGTAGTTTTGCGAATTAACGACGAAATGTAACACACGGAATAGCGTGGGCGGACTTCCTGCAAACCCTGTCTGCGCGCCGTCTCGCGACCTGCGCGAGGCTGTCGCGCCGTGTGCTGCTGCGAATTGAACCAAGCTGATCAAGCAACGAGCGAGCCAGACCCTTGATGACAGACGCCACTCTCCTGAGTTCCAGCTATTCACACTACGCGGCGCGCGCCGCGGCGGCCCGCCCCCAACTCGTCGCGCAGGTGGCGGCGCTCGCTTCCTTGCCGCTGACCCGAGACCGTATCGATGCCCGTTTCGACGCGTTGTGCGCCGAGGCAGCCGGCGCGACCGGTGCGCCATTGAATGAGGATGCACTCAAACGGGCGCTGCGCCAGTTGCGCACCGAGGTGTTTTGCGCCGTGATGGAGCGTGATCTCGCCGGCGCGGCGGATGTCGCCGAAGTCACGGGCACGATGACCGATCTGGCCGAGACGACGATCCAGCGCGCTCTCGCCGTCCTGTCCGCCGAACTCGAAGCGCTGTACGGCGAGCCACGCGGACCGCACGGCGAGCGGCTCGCGCTCGGCGTGGTAGGCATGGGCAAGCTCGGTGGCCGCGAACTGAACGTATCGTCGGATATCGACTTGATCTTCATTTATGAAGAGGACGGCGAGACCGCGGGCGGGCAGCGTTCTTCGATCGCCACCCAGGACTTTTTCACACGCCTCGGCAAACGCCTGATCGGCGCCCTCGCCGAAGTCACCGCCGACGGCTACGTGTTCCGGGTCGATATGCGGCTGCGGCCGAACGGCGATTCGGGGCCGCTCGTATGCAGCCTCGGCATGCTCGAAGAGTATTTCTACGTGCAGGGCCGCGAGTGGGAGCGCTACGCGTGGATCAAGGGCCGTCTCGTGTCCGAAAGTACGAGCGACGCGGCGCAGCGGCTACAGAAACAGCTCGACGCGATCGTCACGCCGTTTGTCTACCGCCGCTATCTCGATTTCGGCGTGATCAGCGCGATTCGCGCGTTGCATCTGCAGATTCGCCAGGAGGCGCAGCGTCGCGCGTCCATGCGGCCCGACAAGGCCGACGACATCAAGCTCGGGCGCGGCGGCATCCGCGAAATCGAATTCAGCGCGCAGGTATTCCAGTTGATCCGTGGCGGTCAGGACGCGGGATTTCGCGTGCGGCCGACCCTCGCCGTGCTGCGTCATGCGGCGACGCACGGGCTGATCGATACGTCGGTCTGCGTGAAGCTCTCGCAGGCTTATCGTTTCCTCCGCGAACTTGAACACCGTCTGCAATACCGCAACGACGCGCAAACCCATGCCATGCCGGTCGCGCCAGAGGAACGCGCGGCGCTCGCCCGCGCCATGGGCTGCGACGATTACGCCGCGCTGATGGCGAAGCTCGATGAGCATCGCGAGTTCGTCGAACAGCAGTTCGATCAGATTTTCGCCGACAAGGTGAACGGTCGCGACGGCTGCGGCGCACCCGAAGACGGCGCTGCCGCATGGGTCTGGAGCAGCGCACTCGCCGACGACAGCGCCGACGAAGTCCTGCAGGCGCGCCTGATCGAACTCGGCGTGGCCGAGCCGGGCGAACTGCTCGCGCGGCTGCGCGCGGTATGGCAGTCGTCGCGTTACGCGGGGCTGGCCGAGCGCAGCCGGCAACGCTTCGACATCGTCGCGCAACGCGCGCTCGAAGCCGCGCGCACGCTGGAGCCTGCCGCGCGGCGCGGCGATACGGTGGCGCGCTTCTTCGACCTGCTGGAAGCGGTCAGCCGGCGCGGCGCGTATCTCGCGCTGCTGACCGAATATCCGCAGGCACTGCACCGCGTGCTGTCAGTGCTCGGCGGATCGCGCTGGGCGGCCGGTTATCTGATCCGCCATCCGCAATTGCTCGACGAGTTGCTCGACGACGAAGCGATGGATAGTCCGTTCGACTGGCCCGAATTCAAGCGCACCTTGCGCCTGCGTCTGGCCGCCGCCGACGGCGTGGAACAGCAGATGGATCTGCTGCGCCACGCGCACCAGGCCGAGGTGTTCCGCATTCTGCTGATCGATCTGGCCGGCAAGCTGAGTGTCGAGCATGTGAGCGACCGGCTGTCCGAACTCGCCGACGCCGTGCTCGACGTCACGCTCGAAGCGGTCTGGAAGCAGTTGCCGAAGCGCCATCGCGAAGTGCCGCGTTTCGCGGTGATCGCGTACGGCAAGCTGGGCGGCAAGGAGTTGGGTTATGCATCCGACCTGGACGTGATCTTCCTCTACGACGACACCGACGACGTCGCAGCCGACGTCTACTCCACCTACACCCGGCGCCTCATCACCTGGCTCACGACCGCGACCGGCGCGGGTACGCTGTTCGACGTCGACTTGCGGTTGCGGCCGAACGGCGAGTCGGGCC
This sequence comes from Paraburkholderia sp. BGA-UO-ETr-F21, assembly GCF_059567925.1. Lineage (NCBI taxonomy): Bacteria > Pseudomonadati > Pseudomonadota > Betaproteobacteria > Burkholderiales > Burkholderiaceae > Paraburkholderia > Paraburkholderia sp. BGA-UO-ETr-F21. Next base: position 127,801 of record NZ_JCAQOY010000008.1, read on the forward strand.
TGCTCGTCACCGATCTGGATGCCTTCCGCCGCTACCAGCTGCGCGAGGGCGACGCGGCCAATACGGCGTGGGTATGGGAACACCAGGCATTAAGCCGCGCCCGTTATTGCGCGGGCGACGCCGAGATCGGCGCGAAATTCGAGGCTATCCGCGAACAGGTGCTGACCACGCCGCGCGAAGCGGCACCGCTCGCGAAGGAGATCGTCGAGATGCGCGAGCGCGTCGGGGCGGGGCATCCGAACCATACGGCGCTGTTCGATCTGAAGCACGACCGCGGCGGGATGGTGGATATCGAATTCACCGTGCAGTACTGGGTCTTGCTGCACGCGGCAAGCGACCCCGAGCTGATCCGCAATACCGGCAACATTGCGCTGCTGCGGGAAGTGTCGCGCTTCGGCCTGATGAGCGAGGCGGAAGCCGAGACGGTCGGCGCGGCCTATCGCACTTACCGCAAATTGCAACATAAGCTGCGGCTGGACGGCATGGAAAAGGCGCGCGTCGAGCCCGCGCTGGTGGCCAACGAGCGGGAAGCCGTGCTTGGGTTGTGGAAGCGCGTGTTCGGGTGAGGGCGCGCGGATTGATCGGCTCGCGGCGACGGGGGGATGCCCCCCGGCTGATCAGCAATTAGGCTGCCAGCATTTCCTTCGCGTGCTTGCGGGTGGTCGGGGTGATCTCCAGGCCGCCGAGCATCCGTGCCACTTCTTCGATGCGGTTCGCCTTGTCGAGCGAAGTCACGCTGCTGACCGTGCCGCCTTTGCCATTGCCCGCTTTGGCCACCTGGAAATGGTGGTCGCCGCGCGCGGCGACTTGCGGCAAATGCGTGACGCACAGCACCTGGCGCTGCTGGCCGAGCTGATGCAGAAGCCGCCCGACCACTTCGGCGACGCCGCCGCCGATGCCGGTATCCACTTCGTCGAAAATCAGCGTGGGTGTCGGGCTGGCGGCGCTCGCGATTACCGCTAACGCGAGGCTGATACGCGCCAGCTCGCCGCCCGAGGCGACCTTCGCGAGCGGCCGCAGCGGCACGCCCGCATGACCGGCGACCCGGAACTCGACCTGTTCGAGCCCATGCGCGCCACCTTCGGGCAGCGGCACCAGCGCTACTTCGAAGCTGCCGCCTTTCATCGACAGTTCCTGCATGCCCGTGGTGACCGCCGCGCCCAGCGCCTTGCCGGCCTTGGCGCGCGCCTTCGACAGTTTCTTTGCTTCGGTCAGGAAGTCTTCTTTGGCTTTGGCCTCGGCGGCGTGCAGGCTGTCGAGGTCCGCGGCGGCGTCGAGCGCGGCCAGTTGCGCGCGACGCGCCTCGTGTTCTTCAGGCAGCGTTTCCGGCTGCAGACGGAATTTTCGCGCGGCCGAATGCAATGCATCCAGACGCTTTTCGACCTGTGCCAGCCGGTCCGGGTCGAGTTCGAGCTTTTGCGCGTAATGGCTCAGCGAATAAGCCGCTTCCTGCAACTGGATTTCGGCCGGTTCGAGCGCGGCCAGCACGTCGTTCAAGGCCGGATCGATCTCCGCCAGATCGCGCACCTTCGACACGATCGAGGCCAGATGCGTGATCATGGCCTCGTCCGATTCGGACAGCGCGCCGAGCGCGCCTTGCACGCCGTCGATCAGATTGGCCGAATGCGACAGCCGCCGATGCTCGGCGTTGACCTCTTCCCACTCGCCCGGCTGCGGCGCGAGCTTGTCCAGTTCGGTGAGCTGCCAGGCGAGGCGCTCGCGTTCCAGTTGCAGTTCACGGTCACGCGTTTGCGCATGCTCCACCGCCTGAACCTTCTCGCGCCATGTGCGCCATGCCCGCGTGACGATGGCCGCCGTGTCGGACAGGCCGGCGTGGGTGTCGAACAGTTCGCGTTGCGCGTCGGGGCGCATCAGCAACTGGTGCGCGTGCTGGCCATGAATATCCACCAGCATTTCGCCGACCTCGCGCAACTGCGCGAGCGTCGCCGCCGTGCCGTTGATGAAGGCGCGCGAGCGGCCGTTGGCATCCACCACGCGCCGCAGCATGACGGTGCTGCCGTGATGGCCGTCGGCGCCGATTGTGCCGAGCGCCTGCTCGTCGAGCCAGTGCTCGACCTGCGCATGCGTTTCGAACTCCGCGGTGATGTCCGCGCGGCTTTCGCCAGTGCGCACGACGTTCGCATCGGCACGGGCGCCGAGCGCGAGCGCCAGCGCGTCGATCAGGATCGACTTGCCGGCGCCGGTTTCTCCGGAGAAAACAGTGAAGCCGCTGTCGAATTCGAGATCGAGCGCGGCGACGATGACGAAGTCGCGTATCGAGAGGTGGCGAAGCATGGAGGTCGTCTGGTGAGCTGGGTAGTCAGGGTTCGGCAGCGGCGGCGTTCGCGTTCCGGGTGTCCTTGCCGCTCAGGGCTTGGGGTCTTCTTCGTGCGACGGGTATTCGTTCCAGTGCAGCTTCTTGCGCAGCGTGGCGAAGTAGCTGTAGCCGACCGGATGCAGCATCGGCACCGTATGACGCGAGCGGCGCACTTCGATCGTGTCGCTCAGTTCGAGCGAGGTGAACGACTGCATGTCGAAATTGACGTTCACTTCGCGGCCCGAGACGATCTGGATGCTCACCTTGGAATCGTCCGGCAGCACGATCGGACGGTTCGACAGCGCGTGCGGCGCGATCGGCACCAGCACGATGCCCTGCAACTGCGGATGCAAAATCGGCCCTTGCGACGACAGTGCGTAAGCGGTCGAGCCGGTGGGCGTGGCCACGATCAGCCCGTCCGAGCGCTGGTTATACATGAAGCGGCCGTCCACCGAGACATGCAGTTCCGCCATGCCCGAGAAGCCGCTGCGGTTGACCACTACGTCGTTGAAGGCCAGCGCGTGATAGATCGGGTTGCCGTCGCGCATGATGCGCGCTTCGAGCAACACCCGTTCTTCGCGCTCGAAATTGCCGGACAGCATTTGCGGCACGATCTCGCGCATGTCGGAGATCGGAATGTCGGTAATGAAGCCGAGCCGCCCATGGTTGATGCCGATCAAGGGCGTGCGGTACGGCGCGAGCTGTCGGCCGATGCCGAGCATCGTGCCGTCGCCGCCCAGCACCACGGCCACGTCGGCGCGCGCGCCGATCTCGGCGGGACGCAGCGCCGGGTAGTCGGTGACGCCGATCTCGGCAGCGGTGTCGGCTTCGAACACGACCTCGAAGCCGCGCTTCGCGATGCACAAGGCGAGCGCGGTCAACGGCTCGGCGATACCCGGCGTATTGTTGCGCCCGACGAGCGCGACGGTCTTGAACTGGCTGGTCACTTGCATGCCGGCATTACACCATAGGTAGGGCCTGAAAAGAACCGTAGACAGACCCGGTGACGGGCCGGCGCGCGCGGGCCGCCAGCGCCTCTCGCGATTATCGTTAGAATGGTGAAGCCTTGATGACATGCGCGCCGGTTAAAGTGCGGCGGGGTGCCGCCAGCCGGGCCGCCCGGAAGGCGGCCCGCAAGGTGCTCCGCAACGCGCCGGACTGAACGCCGGCCAATGATGTGCCGGACCGAAGGCAACGTGCCGCAGCGGCAAGCGGTGGCGCGTTCGTCAGGGATGGGCGCCCCTAGCGCTCGCGGTAGTCGTGCCATTGAGCTAAAATTTTCCGTCATGCTAGATCCTCGCGCACAAACCCTCCTCAAAACGCTGATCGAGCGCTACATCGCCGAAGGTCAGCCGGTCGGCTCGCGCACGTTGTCGCGCTATTCGGGCCTCGAACTGAGCCCCGCCACCATCCGCAACGTCATGTCCGACCTCGAGGACCTGGGGCTCGTGATCAGCCCGCACACTTCCGCGGGCCGCATTCCCACGCCGCGCGGCTACCGCCTGTTCGTGGACACCATGCTGACGGTGGAGTCCGCCGCGGACGAAGAAGCCGTGATGCGTACCGTCAAGACCACGCTGAAGGCGGGCGAGCCGCAGAAAGTCGTCGCTGCTGCGGCGAGCGTGCTGTCCAACCTGTCGCAGTTCGCCGGCGTGGTGCTCACGCCGCGGCGCAGCCACGTGTTCAAGCAGATCGAGTTCATGCGTTTGTCCGACAAACGCATTCTGCTGATCATCGTCACGCCGGAAGGCGATGTGCAGAACCGCATCATGGCGACCCAGCGCGATTTCTCGCCGTCGCAACTGGTCGAAGCCTCCAACTACATCAACGCGCACTTCGCGGGCCTCTCGTTCGACGACGTGCGCCGCCGCCTGCGCGAAGAAATCGACGAACTGCGCGGCGACATGACCACGCTGATGCACGCCGCCGTCACGGCCAGCACCGACGAAGCCGACACGGGCGAGACCGTGCTGATTTCCGGCGAGCGCAACCTGCTCGAAGTGGCCGACCTCTCGTCGGACATGGCGCGCTTGCGCAAGCTGTTCGATGTGTTCGACCAAAAGACCAGTCTCCTTCAATTGCTCGACGTGTCGAGTCACGCGGCGGGCGTGCAGATTTTCATTGGCGGCGAGTCGAATCTCGTGCCGATCGAGGAAATGAGCGTGGTCACCGCGCCTTACGAGGTGAACGGCAAGATTGTCGGCACCTTGGGCGTGATCGGACCGACCCGCATGGCCTACAACCGCGTGATTCCGATTGTGGACATCACCGCGCGCCTGCTTTCCCTCACGCTCAGCCAGCAGTAAATAGCTTTCTTCGACTCCTCGCCGCGCCGGTTCCTGCCGCAAATAATGCGTCACGGCGCGCGGCTTGCCAATTGGCCGAATGGCCAGGGGTGTCCGGCGGACCGGTACATGAAGCACGCCGCTATAATGGTTTCCACCTGAACCGCCACTCCGCCTAACCGGTTACTTCTGCTGCCTATGCGCTTCGACCTCGAGCGGCCTTCACAGAACGCCACATCACACCGCGTCGCCGTGCTCCTGATCAATCTCGGCACGCCCGACGCGCCGACGCCGCGTGCGGTTCGCCGCTATCTCGCGCAGTTTCTGTCCGACCCGCGGGTGGTCGAAATTCCGGCGCTGCTCTGGCAGATCATCTTGCGCCTGTTGATTTTGCCGTTCCGCGGCCGCGCCTCCGCCAAGAAGTACGCCACAGTGTGGATGCCTGAAGGCTCGCCGCTGCGCGTGTACACCGAGAAGCAGACGGAAGCCTTGCGTCATCTGCTGCAACTGAACGACTACACGGTGCTCGTCGATTACGCGATGCGTTACGGCACGCCGGGCATTCCGGCCATGCTGAACCAGCTCAAGCTGGCGGGCGCCGAACGCGTGCTGCTGATGCCCATGTATCCGCAGTATTCGTCGTCCACCACGGCCACCGCGTTCGACGACGCCTTTTCGGCGCTCAAGCGCATGCGTAATCAGCCGGAAATCCGCACGGTGCGCCAGTACGCCGACCATCCGGCCTACATTGCGGCGCTGGCCGCGCAGGTTCATCACTATTGGCATCAGCACGGCCGGCCGGATTTCGCCTCCGGTGACAAGCTGGTGCTGAGTTTTCACGGTGTGCCCAAGCGCACGCTGGATCTTGGCGACCCGTACCACGAGCAATGCCAGCAAACCGGCGCGCTGCTGATGCAGGCACTCGAACTGACGCCGGTGGAATGCCGCATCACGTTCCAGTCGCGCTTCGGCAAGGCCGAGTGGCTGCAGCCGTACACCGCGCCCACACTCAAGGAGCTGGGCTCGGCGGGCGTGCGGCGCGCCGATCTGTTTTGTCCGGGCTTTACGGCCGACTGCCTTGAAACCATCGAGGAAATCGGCATGGAAGTGCGCGACGAATTCCTGCACGCGGGCGGGCAGGAATTCCATCGGATTCCCTGCCTGAACGCCTCGCAGGCGTGGATTGCCGCGCTAGGCGAAATCGTCGCGCAGAATTTGCAGGGCTGGCCGGTGCAGGCGCTGCCGGTGCCGCACACGACAGGAGCTTGAGCAGGCTCATGAATTACAGGATCTCAACGGAAGCGGGCGCCAAGCTGCGCATCGACAAATGGCTGTGGGCGGCGCGCTTCTTCAAGACGCGTTCGCTCGCGGCGGCGGCTGTCGAAAAAGGACATGTGCGCATTGACGGCGCCAGCGTCAAGCCGGCCAAAGACGTGCGGGTCGGTGACCTGGTCGAGATCGAGATCGAACGGATCGTGTGGCAAGTGGAGGTGCTGGGCGTGTGCGACGTGCGCGGCCCGGCGAGTGTCGCGCAAACGCTTTATGCGGAAACCGAAGAGAGCAAGGTGAAGCGGCAGGTCGAACAGGAGCGGCGCAAGACGTATCGCGAGCCGGCGGCCGCATTGCACGGCCGACCGACCAAGCGCGACCGGCGCACTATCGACAAACTTTCAGGTGGGGATTGAACAGCTGTTCCATGGTCGCGTGCACGCCACCATATTCGGTAGTGTGATCGTTGACAGCCCCGGACATGCAGATGGTCGTGGTGCCCGCAATCAGAACCAATGCGACCACCGAGATTGCAAAGGTCAGTTTCACGGTACTCCCCTCGGGAAGGTTCAGGATAAAGACGGGCGAATCGGGTGAAATTGCAAGATATCGGAAAGGCTTACGTCAGATTAGGGTTAACGCGTCTTTTCCGATGCTTTGTTGGAGCATAGGCCACTTGCCGCCCGCACTCAATCTCAATCTGATTGCGTCGCATTAATGGTTGTAACCAGGCATTTCCGCTGCCCGGCCGTGGTGCGAAAAGATCCGGGAGAACCGCTTGAAATGGTTCTTTCCGGCCTCATCTGCCGTGTTGATTTGCGGTGACTCGTGAAGTTGTCTGTCGCGATTTTGCAACGCACAAACCGCACCAGGCTTGATGCGCTGCCGCCGCCCTCGGCTTTTACCTCGCTTTCACTTTTTAACGACTTTCAGCGACATGGAAAACACGCAAGAGAACCCGACGAGCCAGAATTCCAAGCCCGCCGACGAAACCGCGCGCCAGGCCGCCGAGGCCGCGGCACCTCAGCAGGAAGCCGCTGCGAACGCGGCGACCGACTCGTCGGCAAGCGCCGAGCAAGCGGCACTGGCCGAGGCTCAGGCAAAGATCGCCGAGTTGCAGGAAAGCTTCCTGCGGGCCAAGGCTGAGACCGAAAACGTGCGCCGCCGCGCTCAGGAAGACGTCGCCAAGGCGCACAAGTTTGCGATCGAGACTTTTGCCGAGCATCTGCTGCCGGTGATCGACAGCCTCGAAGCAGCTGTCGCGCACTCCACCGACGATCTGCCGAAAGTGCGCGAAGGCGTCGAACTCACGCTGCGCCAGCTCACTGGCGCGCTGGAAAAGGGTCGCGTCGTCGCCCTGAATCCGGTTGGCGAGAAGTTCGACCCGCATCGCCATCAGGCCATTTCCATGGTTCCGGCCGACCAGGAGCCGAACACTGTGGTGGCCGTGCTGCAAAAGGGCTTTGTGATCGCCGATCGCGTGCTGCGTCCGGCACTCGTGACCGTCGCGGCCCCGAAGTAAGCGCAACGAGGCGTTCAGAAGCCGTTTAGTCTGGCAGGCGTTGCCATGGCTAATATTCCCGTCGACGCCACCGCGTTCGCCGCCTTCGAGATGCAGGCGCTCAGCGCCGAGTCATTCGACGCCGGGCTCGCCGGAGCGGGGGATGAACTGGCCGTGGTGTTTTTCTGGGGTCTCGACTGCTTCAACTGCGAGATTGCCAAGAAGGCCATGCTGGCGCAGCCGGACGCGATTCGCGCGCTCGGTCTCAAATGGTTTCACAGCAACGTTTACGAGCATCGCGAACTGGGGCGGCGCTTCACGCTGCACGGCGTGCCCACATGGTTCTTTTTTTACCGCGGCAAGCGGCTCGGCCGGGCAACCGGCTGGCATGGCCTCGGGCAGTTCCAGGCCGCGGTTGCGGTCGCACGGGAAAAAATCCGGGTGGCTGATGCTGCAAAAACCGCCGGCCCGCAAGCCGATGGAACAAATTCGGGCGAAAGTTCGCCCGATTGAAAAAAATTAAAGACCGCATCGCAAAAGAGGTCTTGAAAACGATGCGGACGCACTTATGTTGAGTGCAGGTAGGAATTGAGAGCGGATCGCCTTACCGCCAGCAGGGCAAACAAGGCGCTTCCCGCAGCGATCAAAGTCAGGAGATTAGTAAAAATGGGCAAAATCATCGGCATCGACCTCGGCACGACCAACTCGTGCGTGGCGATCATGGAAGGCAATTCGGTCAAGGTGATCGAGAATTCGGAAGGCGCGCGCACCACGCCGTCGATCATCGCTTACATGGAAGACGGCGAGATTCTCGTCGGCGCGCCCGCGAAGCGTCAGTCGGTCACGAACCCGAAAAACACGCTGTACGCGGTCAAGCGCCTGATTGGCCGCCGCTTCGAAGAAAAAGAAGTGCAGAAAGACATCGGCCTGATGCCGTACAAGATCATGAAAGCCGACAACGGCGACGCATGGGTCGAAGTGCGCGATCAGAAGCTCGCTCCGCCGCAAATTTCGGCTGAAGTGCTGCGCAAGATGAAGAAGACCGCTGAAGACTACCTCGGCGAGCCGGTCACGGAAGCCGTGATCACGGTTCCCGCGTACTTCAACGACAGCCAGCGTCAGGCCACCAAAGACGCAGGCCGCATCGCCGGTCTGGAAGTGAAGCGGATCATCAACGAACCGACCGCAGCCGCTTTGGCATTCGGTCTGGACAAGGCCGAAAAGGGCGACCGCAAGATCGCGGTGTATGACCTGGGCGGCGGTACGTTCGACGTGTCGATCATCGAAATCGCCGACGTTGACGGTGAAATGCAGTTCGAAGTGCTGTCCACGAACGGCGATACGTTCCTGGGCGGTGAAGACTTCGACCAACGCATCATCGACTACATCATCGGCGAGTTCAAGAAGGAACAGGGTGTCGATCTGTCGAAAGACGTGCTCGCGCTGCAGCGCCTGAAGGAATCGGCTGAAAAGGCCAAGATCGAGCTGTCGTCGAGCCAGCAAACCGAAATCAACCTGCCGTACATCACGGCAGACGCGTCGGGTCCGAAGCATTTGAACCTGAAAATTACGCGTGCGAAGCTGGAAGCGCTGGTTGAAGAGCTGATCGAACGCACCATTGAACCGTGCCGCGTGGCCATCAAGGACGCAGGCGTGAAGGTCGGCGAAATCGACGACGTGATTCTGGTCGGCGGTATGACCCGTATGCCGAAGGTGCAGGAAAAGGTTAAGGAATTCTTCGGCAAGGACCCGCGCCGTGACGTGAACCCGGACGAAGCTGTGGCTGTTGGCGCCGCGATTCAAGGTCAGGTTCTGTCGGGCGACCGCAAGGACGTTCTGCTGCTCGACGTGACCCCGCTGTCGCTCGGCATCGAAACGCTCGGCGGCGTGATGACGAAGATGATCAACAAGAACACCACGATCCCGACCAAGCACGCACAGGTCTACTCGACGGCCGACGACAATCAGGGCGCCGTGACGATCAAGGTGTATCAGGGCGAACGCGAAATGGCAGCTGGCAACAAGCTGCTGGGCGAGTTCAACCTCGAAGGCATTCCGCCGGCACCGCGCGGCACGCCGCAGATCGAAGTGAGCTTCGACATCGACGCGAACGGCATTCTGCACGTCGGCGCGAAAGACAAGGCGACCGGCAAGGAAAACCGCATCACGATCAAGGCGAACTCGGGTCTATCCGAAGCCGAAATCGAGAAGATGGTGAAGGACGCCGAAGCGAACGCGGAAGAAGACCACAAGCTGCGTGAGTTGGCCGACGCCCGCAACCAGGGTGACGCGCTGGTCCACAGCACGAAGAAGGCGCTCACCGAATACGGCGACAAGCTGGAAGCTTCCGAAAAGGAAAAGATCGAAGCCGCGCTCAAGGACCTCGAAGAAACGCTGAAGAGCGGTTCGAGCGACAAGGCCGCGATCGAAGCCAAGATCGAAGTGGTGGCCACCGCCTCGCAGAAGATGGGCGAGAAGATGTACGCCGACATGCAGGCTGCGCAAGGCGCGGAAGCCGCGGCAGCAGGCGCGGCGGGTGCGGGCGGCGCGGGTGCATCGGCGGGTGGCGCGAGCCAGCAGCAGGACGACGTGGTCGACGCCGAGTTCAAGGAAGTCAAGAAAGACTAAAGCCAGGTCGCATTTCGACCGTAAAGCCGCACACAGCAATGTGTGCGGCCCGGCTGCACAAGGGATTGCGTCCAACCGGACGACATGAACGTGCGAAAGCGGTTATCGCGCCTGGCGAGCCTTTCGGGGCTCTCCGGGCACATTTGTTTTATGGAGGGCGTTGTTTTCAGGCCGTGTTGAACGGGCGTGAAACAGCGGCCGGACGAGTCGTTAGACTCCAGCATTCAAGAGGAGCCACCGCGTCGCATTGCGCGAGTGGCGTTGAACCGATATGGCGAAACGGGATTACTACGAGGTTCTGGGCGTCGCGAAGAACGCGAGCGACGACGAAATCAAGAAGGCTTATCGCAAGCTCGCGATGAAGCACCACCCCGACCGCAATCCGGGCAACAAGGATGCGGAAGGGCATTTCAAAGAGGTGAAGGAAGCCTATGAAATGCTGTCGGACTCGCAAAAGCGTGCCGCGTACGACCAGTACGGCCACGCGGGCGTCGATCCGAACATGGGCGGTGCCGGAGCGCAAGGCTTTGGCGGTTTTGCCGACGCATTCGGCGATATTTTCGGCGACATCTTCGGCCAGGCGGCCGGTGGCGCCGCACGCGGCGGTGGCGGTCGCGCGGGCCCGCAGGTGTATCGCGGCGCCGATCTGCGCTACAGCATGGAAATCACGCTCGAACAGGCCGCACACGGCTACGACACGCAGATCCGCGTGCCGAGCTGGGTCTCGTGCGAAATCTGTCACGGTTCGGGCGCCAAGCCCGGCACCAAGCCGGAAACCTGCCCGACCTGTAGCGGTTCGGGTTCGGTGCGGATGTCGCAGGGCTTCTTCAGCATTCAGCAAACCTGCCCGAAGTGCCACGGCACCGGCACCTACATTCCCGACCCATGCGGCCACTGCCACGGCGCGGGCAAGGTGAAGGAAACCAAGACGCTGGAAGTGAAAATCCCGGCAGGTATCGACGACGGCATGCGTATCCGTTCCGCCGGCAATGGCGAGCCGGGCATCAACGGTGGCCCGTCGGGCGATCTGTACGTCGAAATTCATATCAAGCAGCACTCGGTGTTCGAGCGCGACGGCGACGATCTGCATTGCCAGATGCCGATTCCGTTCACTACCGCGGCGCTCGGCGGCGAGATCGAAGTGCCGACCCTCGCGGGCCGCGCGAGCTTCACCGTGCCGGAGGGCACGCAATCGGGCAAGACGTTCCGTCTGCGTGGCAAGGGCATCAAGGGGCTGCGTTCGAGCATTGCCGGCGATCTGTACGTGCACGTGCAAGTCGAAACGCCGGTCAAGCTGACCGAGCCGCAGCGCGATTTGCTCAAGCAGTTCGAAAAGGCGCTGGTCGAGGGCGGTTCGCGGCATAGCCCGCAAAGCAAGAGCTGGTTCGACCGGGTGAAGAGCTTCTTCGATTAATGACAGTTTGATTTTGGCGGTAAGCATGACGGCAGATGAGCACGGCGCGGTTTTCGCATTGCTCGACGATTGCGACGCGTTGCCGGCGCGCCCTTCGAGTCGTCTGTACACGGGCTTTGTGCAGGAATGGGTGTGTGCGGATGCCGCGCAACTCGAAGCCGTGTGCGAGCGCGTGGCTGCGGAAACCCTGCGTGGTTTGCATGCCGTCGTGCTCGCCGACTATGAGTTCGGCCGGGATCTCCTCGGCGCCGAGGCGCATTGGTCTCTGAAAACGCAGCGTGGCGATGCCACGCTGCGTTTTTTATTGTTCGAACGTTGCGAGAAGCGTTCGCGTGAAGAGGTCGACGCGTGGCTCATGGCACGCGACCAGGGCGCGGCCGAGCCATCGGTGGCGGGCACGGCGAACGTGCGCGCGAGCGTCGATCCGCTGCAGTTCAACGCGGCGATCGACGGGGTCCACGCAGCCCTGCGCGCGGGCGATTCCTATCAGGTCAACTACACGTACCGGCTCGGCTTCGACGTGTTCGGCTCGCCGGTCGCGCTGTATCGGCGGCTGAGAGCACGCCAGCCGGTTCGCTACGGTGCGCTGATCGCGTTGCCGGACGGCGATTGGGTGTTGTCGTGTTCGCCGGAACTCTTCGTCGAAAAGCAGGGCGAGACGTTACATGCGCGGCCGATGAAAGGCACAGCGCCGCGATCCGACGACCCGGCGGCGGACCGGCGCGCTGCCGAATTCCTCGGCAACGATCCTAAAAACCGCGCCGAAAACGTGATGATCGTCGACCTGTTGCGCAACGACCTGTCGCGAGTGGCGCAAACGGGCTCGGTCAAGGTGCCGGCGCTCTTTTCGGTTGAGCCGTATGCGACGGTCTGGCAGATGACGTCCACTGTGCATGCGGCGTTGCGGCCCGGCACATCGTTCGCCGGGATACTGCGCGCGCTGTTTCCCTGTGGCTCGATCACGGGCGCGCCGAAGCATCGCACGATGCAATTGATCGATGAACTCGAAAGCACGCCGCGTGGGCTCTATACCGGCGCCATCGGCTGGCTGGATGCGCCCTCGGCGGTTGCGGATGCAACGGGTGCGGGCACACCCGCTCCGGCTGCGAACGAAACCGCCTGCGGTGACTTCTGCCTGTCCGTCGCGATCCGCACGTTGACGCTGAGCCGGTCGGCGCAAACCGGGCAACTGGAAGGCAAAATGGGCATCGGCGCGGGGATCGTGCTCGACAGCGTCGCCGCCGACGAATACGCGGAGTGCCAGTTGAAAGCCCGCTTTCTGACCCATGCCGAACCGGGTTTCGAACTCTTCGAAACGATGTATGCGACGCGCGAAGAGGGCGTGCGGCATCTGTCGCGCCATCTTGCGCGGCTCTCGTCGAGCGCGGCGGTACTTGGCTTCAAACTCGACGAAACGATCGCCAACGCCCTTCGCGCGGAGATCGCGGCGAAGTGCGCGGCCCTGCCGGCACAAACTCCGCATCGCATGCGTCTCGCGTTGAGCAAGAACGGCACGGCGAACATCACCGCGGCCGTGCTGACGCCGCTAGCCGACTCCACCGTCGGCGTGTTGCTCGGACCCGATCACGCTTTCCCGGCAACCGACGCCTATGACTTGCTGCTGCGTCACAAAACCACTCGCCGCGCCGAATACGATCGCGGCTGGCGCGAAGCCGAAGCGAAGGGCGCATTCGACACGCTGTTCTTCAACGCGCAGGGCGAATTGACCGAAGGTGGCCGGTCGAATGTCTTCGTGAAGTCGGCTGGGCGCTGGTGGACGCCGCCGCTTGCGTCGGGCGTGCTGCCAGGCGTGATGCGCAGCGTGTTGCTCGAGGAAACGTCGGGTCTGCAGGCGGCCGAACGTGTGCTCACCCGGACCGATCTGCAAAACGCCGAAGCGCTGATGGTGTGCAATGCACTGCGAGGCGCGCTGCCGGCGCGGATCGTGGACTGAGAGAGGCGCGCCGCCACTGGCTGGGACAGGTCGACCGGTCGCCAGAGAAAGATAACCGGCCTTGTATGCGTTTGAACGCGATATCGGATACGCGCCAAAGCGAACGACAACGGGCACGAAACGGCCCGTTCCGCTCGATCCTCTAACGCTCGAAACTCAGAACGTGTGCTCCGGCCCAGGGAACGAACCGTCCTTCACGGCAGCCACATAAGCTTCCACGGCCGCGAGAATACTCGGCTGCCCCTGCATGAAATCCTTCACGAAGCGCGGGCGCTTGCCGGGGAAAATGCCCAGCATGTCGTGCAGTACCAGCACCTGACCCGAACAATCCAGTCCCGCGCCGATACCGATCGTCGGAATGCGCAGTTGCTTTGTGACGTCGCTTGCGAGCAGCGTCGGGATCGCTTCCATCACGATCAATTGCGCGCCGGCCGCCTGCACGGCGAGCGAGTCGCGCAGCAACTGCGTCGCGCCCGCTTCGGTCTTGCCTTGCACCTTGAAGCCGCCGAACGCATGCACCGATTGCGGCGTCAGGCCGACGTGCGCGCACACGGGAATCGAGCGCTCCACGAGGAAGCGCACCGTGTCCGCGAGCCATTCTCCGCCCTCGAGCTTCACCATCTGCGCGCCGGCGCGCATCAATTCAACCGAGCTTCTGAATGCCTCTTCCGGCGTGCCGTAAGTGCCGAACGGCAAGTCGGCCACGATCAGCGCCGCGGGCCGCGCGCGTGCCACGCTAGCCGTGTGATACGCGATGTCGGCCAGCGACACGGGCAGGGTGGTCGTCTGGCCTTGCAGCACGTTGCCAAGCGAGTCGCCGATCAGCAGCACGTCGACGCCCGCGCGGTCCAGCAGCGCGGCGAAGCTCGCGTCGTAACAGGTGAGCATGGCGATTCTTTCGCCGGCGTCGCGCATTGCCTGCAGTTTCGGCACGGTGATAGCGTTCCGGCTCGCTTCCTGCAAATAGGTCATGGGTCAATCCGTTGAGAAAAAGAGGAGGCCACGCCGCTCAGAGCGACGTGCCTTTGACAAAGAATTCCTTGCGGCCGCGCATGGTTTCAATGCGTTCGGCGAGCAGCGCAAGGTCCGCGTCGGAGTCGAGCGGATTCAGGTGTTCGGCGTTGACCGTTAGCACGGGCGTGCGGTCGTAGTGATAGAAAAACTCGTTGTACGCATCGCACAGGGCGTGCAGATAGGCGTCGGAAATCTGCAGCTCCATCGGCACGGCGCGCTTCTGGATACGCGCGAACAGCACCTCAGGGCTCGCCTGCAGATAGACGACGAAGTCTGGCGCCGGCGCGCTGGCTTCGATACGCGCGGCAAGCGCGCGGTACAACTGCCACTCGTCTTCCTGCAGCGTCAGACGCGCGAAGATGTCGTTCTTCTGCGTCATGAAATCGGCGATCAGCGGCGTGCCCGACAGGTGCGCCGCGCTTACGTCCTGAGCCTGCTGCGCGCGTTGCAACGCGAAGTGCAGTTGTGTGGGTAACGCGTAACGCGCGGTATCGCGGTAAAAACGTTCGAGAAAAGGATTGTCCTGCGGCCGTTCGAACAGTTCATGCATCGACCAGCGCTGCGCAAGGCGCCGTGCGAGCGACGTCTTGCCGACGCCGATCGGCCCTTCGATCGCGAGATAGCCGAACGGCGGCCGCAGTTGCGGTGCCGTGACGGTGAGCGGCGATGAATTCATTCGCAGGGGCCCTTGCCGGCAGTGCCTTCACCGGCGGTCAATGCATTGAGCATAGGACACTGGCAAGGCCCTTTCACCTTCTCGATGCGCTGATCGCTCACGCCGCTGAGCAGCGCCTCGGCGCGGCCATGTTGCGGAATGACCAGTGCGGCGTCGATCTCGACGAGCGGCACCAGCGCGAAGGCGCGTTCAGTCAGGCGAGGATGCGGCACGATCAGATCGGCTTCGTCGATCGATTGATCGCCGAACAGCAGAATGTCCAGATCGAGCGTGCGCGGTGCGTTGCGAAACGGCCGCTCACGGCCGAACTGATGTTCGATCTTGTGGCATAGCGCAAGCAGATGCCGCACGGGGAGCGTCGTATCGACCTTCACGACGCAGTTGAAATAGTCGTCACCGCCCGCGTCGATCGGGGCAGTGCGATACAGGCTCGACTTGGCGAGCACGGTGATGGTGTGCTGTTGTGCGAGGCACACCACCGCGTCTTTCAGGGTCTGGCGCGCGTCCCCGAGATTCGCGCCGAGGCCGAGATAAGCAACCGTCATGGCATAACTTCCTGCAACTATCGTTCGACGGCAACAGCCAACGCTGTGTCAGTCTTCGTGCGAGCCGTTATGGCCTGCTTCGTCGGCTGTGCGTTCGGCTGGCGTGCCGCCCTCCAATCCGTCGCCCGGCTTGCGGCTTCTCGCGCCACTGCTGCGCCGCCGTCGTTTTCTGGGGCTTCGGTCCTTCCCGCCTTGCGTGAGCAATGTCTCACGTGCGGCGATGTCTCCGTCTATGAACTCCGTCCACCACGCACCGACCGACTCGTCGAGTTCGCCCGATTCGCAGCGCAACAGGAGGAAATCATACCCCGCTCTAAATCTTTGGTGTTCCAGCAGCTTCAGCGCGCTTCTTCCCGAGCGTTTCTCGAGGCGTAACTGCAGACCCCAGATCTCGCGCATATCCGATGAGAAGCGCTTGTGGATCGCGAGTTTCTCGGTTTGCATGTCGAGCACGTCGTCCATTGCGCGATGCAAGGCGGGGACCGGATATTCGCCGTTCGCTTCGAATTTTTGCCAACGCTGCTGCACGTCGTGCCACAACAACGTGGCGAACAGGAAGCCCGGCGACACCGGTTTGCCGGCGCGCACGCGGGCATCCGTGTTGTTCAAAGCAAGCGTGATGAATTTCTCGCCGATGGGTTGTTCGAGCACCACGTCTAGCAAGGGCAGCAGGCCATGATGCAGGCCCTCCTGCCGGAGGCGTTTCAAACACGCGAGCGCATGGCCGGAGAGCATCAGCTTGAGCATCTCGTCAAACAGGCGCGCGGCGGGCACGTTGTTGATCAGATCGGCCATGTTGGCGATCGGCTCGCGGGTGCTGTCCTCGATCTCGAAGTCGAGCTTCGCCGCGAAACGCACCACGCGCAGCATGCGCACCGGATCTTCGCGGTAACGCGTGGCCGGGTCGCCGATCATGCGCAACAGGCGTGCGCGCATGTCGGCCATGCCGTTGTGATAATCCAGCACGGTTTGCGTGGCCGGATCGTAGTACATCGCGTTGATCGTGAAGTCGCGGCGCGTGGCGTCTTCGTGCTGCTCGCCCCACACGTTGTCGCGCAGCACGCGCCCGCTTGCATCCACGGCGTGGGTGCGGCGGTCGAGTTCGTCGCGCTTCAGGCGGCGCGGCGGCGCCGCGTCTGCCGCGGGCGGATCGACCAACGCGCGGAACGTGGAGGTTTCGATGATTTCCTGGCCGAACTGCACATGCACGATCTGAAACCGCCGTCCGATGATGCGCGCGCGGCGGAACAGCTTCTGCACCTGTTCAGGCGTGGCGTCGGTCGCGACGTCGAAGTCTTTCGGCTTGATGCCGAGCAGCAGATCGCGCACCGCACCGCCGACGATGAACGCGCGGTGCCCGGCCTGTTGCAGACCCTCGGTCACGCGAATTGCGTTCCGCGAGATCAGCGACTGGTCGATGCCGTGCACGTCGTGCGGAATGATGACCGGCACGTCCGGGTCGCGTACGGTTTTCGCGGGCGCGCTGGCGCGGGTGGGCTTGCGGCGCGCTTTGCTCGCGCCTGACGGAGTGCGCGCCGGCGCGTTGCCGGTGTCGTCTGCTTCGGCTTCGGCGGGCAGGGTGTCGTCAGCGGGTGCCGCGTCCTGGCCGAATAGCTTGCGGATAAATTTTTTGATCACGAGGGTTGGAAGAGTTCGAGGATGCGCCAGCCTTTGGCCTGCGCATGGGCGCGCAATGTGTCGTCGGGATTGGTCGCGATCGGGTCCGTGACTTTTTCGAGCAGCGGGATGTCGTTGTGCGAATCGCTATAGAAATAGCTGTGCTCGAAGTCGCTCCACGTCTTGCCGAGCGAGGCGAGCCACGCTTCGGTGCGCACGATCTTGCCTTCCTTGTAGCTCGGCGTGCCGGTGGGGCGCCCGGTGTACGGCGAATGCGGCTCGCCGTCGACGGTTTCCGCTTCGCAGGCGATCAGCGTGTCGACGCCGAATGCCTGCGCGATCGGGCGGGTGATGAATTCGTTGGTGGCGGTGACCACGCAGCACAGGTCGCCGGCTTCCTGGTGCTGCTTCACCAACTCCTGCGCCACGGGGAAGATCGCCGGCTTGATGACTTCGTGCATGTACTGCGCGTGAAAGTCGGCGAGTTGCGCGCGCGTGTACTTCGACAGCGGCGTGAGCATGGCGATCAGATAGGCGTGAATGTCGAGCCGGCCGGCTTTGTAGTCGGCGAAAAAGCGGTCGTTTTCACGGGCGAAATTTTCGGCGTCGACCATGCCGTGTTTCACCATGAAGCGGCCCCATTCGTGGTCGCTGTCGGTGGGGATGAGCGTGTGGTCGAGGTCGAAGAGTGCGAGGTTAGCCATGGGGGCCTATTTTACTTGAAGCGGCGGATGAAGCGGATGAGCTCGCCGAGTTGGGCGCGGCACGCCGTTCTTCGGCGTCCGGCGAGGCCAGCATGGTGCGCAACAGCGGCAGCGTGACCGCGCGTTTCTGTTCGAGCGAAAAGCGGTCGAGCGCGTCGAGCAGCGCCATCAGGCTCGGCATGTCGCGGCGAAAATGCGTGAGCAGGTAGGCCGGCACGTCGTCGGCGAGCATGATGCCGCGCTCACGCGCCGCGTGTTTGAGGACCGCGGCCTTGCCTTCGTCGGGCAGCGGCGCGAGATGGAACACGAGGCCCCAGCCGAGGCGCGTGCGTAAATCCTCGCGCACCGTCATACCGATGGGCGGCGCGTTGCCCGCGGCGACGAGTGCGCTGGTGGGATGCGCGCGCACTTCGTTGAACAGGTTGAAAACGGCGATTTGCTGTGCGGCGGAGAGTGCGTCGCAATCGTCGATCGCATACAGGGCGACGCGCGGGTCGAAACTGAAGGCGGCGAGGCTGCTCTGCGGTCCGGCGAAACGCGCGTGCCCCGGCGACGCTTCGTGCACGAGCGCCTGCAGCAGATGCGTGCGGCCGCTGCCGGACTCGCCCCAGATGTAGAAGGTGCGATCGGCGACCGGCCCGGCGGCGAGCGCGTTTTCGAGCTCGCGCAGGCGCGTGACCAGCTCGGCGTTGGCGCCGGCGAAGAAATTGTCGAATGTCGATGGCGGCGGGGTGCCGAGATCGAGCGTCAGTTGACGAAGCACAGTAGGTTAATGCCGAAAATGAGGCCAAGCCGCAAATGGCCCGTCACGCGGGCCGGAATAGTCAACAAGCAGTCAGTTCTTATAAAGCGTGCTCGCCAGATAGCTTTGGCGCAACTCGCGCATGGCGACCGACAGGATCGCGCTGACCGGCAACGCCAGCAATACGCCGAAAAAGCCGAAGAGCTGCCCGAACGCGAGCAATGCGAAAATCACCGCGAGCGGGTGCAGGCCGATCCGTTCGCCCACCAGACGCGGCGTGAGAAAGAAGCTCTCCAGGATCTGGCCGACACCGTAAATCAGCGCGACCGCGCCGAAGCCGTACCAGTCGCCGAATTGCAGCAGCGCCGCGAGCAGCGCCAGCGCGAGACCTGTGGCAAACCCGATGTACGGGATGAACACCGCGAGCCCCGTGAAGATCCCGACCGGCAACGCGATCTCGAAGCGCGCGAGGCTCAGCGCAATCGCATAGTATGCGGCGAGCACGCCCATGACGAGCAACTGGCCGCGCAGATATTGCGACAGCATCTGGTCCATGTCGCGCGCGAGTTGCAGCGTCTTGTCGAGCCAGCGGCGCGGCACCACGACCTGTATGCGGGCGAGCATGCGGTTCCAGTCGTACAGCAGGTAGAACAGCACGAGCGGCACCATCACCACGTTGCCGACCACCGTCATCATGACATTGCCGCTCGTGCGGATGGAGGTCCACGCATACATCGCCACCGTCTGCGCGCTGCCTTCGAGCTGCCCCATCACGAGATCGCGGATGCTGGCGAAGTCGAGCGAATCGGCGAGGCCCAGCATGGCCAGCTTGGGTTGCAGCCAGGCGTTCACGTGCGCGAACAGCACCGGCACCTGCTGCCGCAACTGCGGCCCTTCTTTCTGGATGACGGCGAGCACCAGCAGCACGAGCAAGGTCATGAGCAGCGTGAAGAGCAGCATCATGAGCAACGCCGCAAGACCGCGCGGCACGCGCCGGCGTACCATCCAAGCGACGCCCGGCTGCAGAATGTACGCGAGAATCGCACCGAGCAGAAACGGCGTGAGAACCGGACTCAGCAGCCAGAGCAGTATGCCGATGCCTAGCGCAATGGCAAGCCAGGTGAAGGCGCGGCGCTGGACAGGCGTCGTAATCGAGGAGTTCTCTTGCAAAGTTGTTTCCCAGGTGTCGTTCGGGACCGGATGATTCAAATTCCAGCCAGTCGGCCGGCATCGGGTAAAATCGCATTTTACCGACCTTCGAGCTCGTCCCCATGAATCAACCGAAATCCGCCCCGAATTCAACTGGTTCGGCCCAAGGGTTGTCGTATCGCGACGCCGGCGTGGACATCGACGCGGGCGACGCCCTTGTCGACGCGATCAAGCCCTTTGCCAAAAAGACGATGCGCGACGGCGTGCTGGGCGGCATCGGCGGGTTCGGCGCGCTGTTCGAAGTGCCGAAGAAGTATAAAGAGCCGGTGCTCGTGTCCGGCACCGACGGCGTCGGCACCAAGCTGCGCCTCGCCTTTCAACTGAACAAACACGACACCGTCGGCCAGGATCTGGTGGCGATGAGCGTGAACGACATTCTCGTGCAAGGCGCCGAGCCGCTGTTTTTCCTCGACTATTTCGCTTGCGGCAAGCTGGACGTCGGCACGGCGGCAACGGTCGTGAAGGGTATCGCGCACGGCTGCGAACTGTCCGGTTGCGCGCTGATCGGCGGTGAGACGGCGGAAATGCCGGGCATGTACCCCGACGGCGAATACGATCTGGCCGGTTTCGCGGTCGGCGCGGTGGAAAAGAGCAAGATTATCGACGGCAGCACGATTGCCCCGGGCGACGTGGTGCTCGGTCTGGCTTCGAGCGGCATCCATTCGAACGGTTTTTCGCTGGTGCGCAAGATCATCGAGCGCGCGCAGCCTGATCTGAACGCGGATTTCGACGGCCGCTCGCTCGCCGACGCGCTGATGGCGCCCACACATATCTACGTGAAGCCGCTGCTGGCGCTGATGCAGCAAGTCGCCGTCAAGGGTATGGCGCACATCACGGGTGGCGGGCTGGTCGAGAATATTCCGCGCGTGCTGCGTGAAGGTTTGACGGCTGAGCTGGACCATCGCGCCTGGCCGCTGCCGCCGCTGTTCTCGTGGCTGCAAAAGCACGGCGGCGTGGCGGATGCGGAAATGCACCGTGTGTTCAACTGCGGTATCGGCATGGCCGTGGTCGTGTCGGCTGCGTATGCTGACGCTGCAATCGGTTTGCTGTCCGCCGCCGGCGAGCAGGTCTGGAAGATCGGCGTGATTCGCGAAAGCGCGGCCGGTGAGGCTCAGACCGTAGTGGTCTAAAGGCTTCGGAGTCTGCGCGGCGCGCTTTCAGAGTGCGCCGCGCGGGTCAAAGCATCAACGCATCAAAGCATCAAAGTTTCAATCCAACGCTTCAATCGCCTCAAGCACCCGCGCTGTCGCGTGCGGATCGCAGCAATCCACCACCACTCGCTCCGACATGCTGCGCAGCCATGTGAGCTGCCGCTTGCACAATTGCCGCGTTGCGAAGACCCCCTTGTCGCGCATGGTCGAATAATCGACCGCGCCATCCAGATATTCCCAGACCTGCCGATAGCCCACGCAACGCATGGACGGCATCTCGGGCAATAAGTCGCCGCGCTCGCGCAACTTCACGACTTCATCGACGAAACCGCTGGCCAGCATCGCATCGAAGCGCTTCTCGATCCGCGCATGCAGCACACCGCGATCCGACGGCTCCAGCGCAATCGGCACGAAGCGCCATGCGGCGGCGGCGTCATCCACTCGGGCCGGCGCGGCCAGCAAGGCGGACATGGCCTGCCCGGTCAGCATGAAAACCTCCAGCGCCCGCTGAATGCGCTGTGAATCGTTCGGTGCGAGGCGCGCGGCCGTCACGGGATCGATCGCGGCAAGCCGGGCGTGCATGGCCGGCCAACCCTCGCGTGCGGCGTCGGCATCGAGCGTGGCGCGCAGGTCGGCGTCGGCGGCAGGCAGATCGTTGAGCCCCTGGGTGAGCGCCTTGTAGTACAGCATGGTTCCGCCGACCAGCACCGGTAAACGCCCGCGGGCGTGGATCTCACTGGTCAGCCGCAAGGTGTCGGCGCGAAATTGCGCGGCGGAGTAGGCGTCGGTCGGATCGACGATATCGATCAGATGATGCGGCGCCACCGCGCGCTCTTCAGCGGTTGGCTTGGCGGTGCCGATATCCATCTCGCGATAGACCAGCGCCGAATCGACACTGATGATTTCCACCGGACGCCGCGCGGCCAGCGCCAGCGCGGCGGCGGTTTTGCCGGACGCGGTCGGCCCGAGCAGGCAAGGGACGGTCGTGGGTATGCGTGAAGTCATAGGCCAGGCGGTCGCGTGTCGCGGCAGCGTCACGTCACTGACCACGCATGAACAGCCGATCGAGATCGGACAGCGTCAACTGATACCACGTAGGACGTCCGTGATTGCATTGATCGGCACGCTCGGTCGCCTCCATCTGACGCAGCAGCGCGTTCATTTCATCGAGCGTGAGGCGCCGGTTCGCACGCACCGCGTGATGGCACGCGAGCGTGCCGAGCAGTTCGTGCTGACGTTCGGTCAACACGCGCGAGCCGCCAAATGCATGCAGGTCGGAGAGGACCGCGCGCGCCAGCGCCTGCAGATCCGCGTCTTTTAGCAACGCCGGCACGGCGCGGATCGCGAGCGTGGTCGGCGACAGCACGGCGAGGTCGAAACCGAGTGCGTCGAGCGTGTCGCGCTCTTCTTCCACGGTGCCGATTTCGATCGGGTCGGCCTGCATCGACAGCGGGATCAGTAGCGGTTGCACGGCAATCGTGCGGTCCGCCAACGCGTTTTTGAACTGTTCGTACAGAATGCGCTCGTGCGCGGCGTGCATGTCGACGATCACCAGACCGTGCGCGTTCTGCGCCAGCACGTAGATGCCGTGGATCTGGCCGAGCGCGAAGCCGAGCGGTTGCTCGTCGGCGGCGTGGAAAGCGGGCGTGGAGTACGGCGCAGATGCGTTGTACGGCGACGGCGCTTCGCCGGCCGAATCGCGGACCTCGAAAAGCGTGGCGCCTTCCGCTGTGCCGGCATGCGTGTCTTTGCGGCCGAAGAGCGCGTCGTAGAACGCGAGCGGTTGGGCAACCGGCAGCGTGCCTTGCGTCATGCGGGCCTGGCGCATCCAGGTATTGCCGGACTGTGGCGACGATCCGAAGCCGCCTGATGTACCGCTTGATCCACCACCGAAACCGCTACCGAAGCCGCCTGCACCCGCACCGGGGCTGCCTCCGCCGATGCCCGCACCGCCGAGCGGCGTCGCGCCGAACGAAGCCGGCCCGCCAGCGGATGGCGCCAGATGCGCCGCATGCCCGCCCGCTGTCGTTTCCGGCGACGCGCCCGCATGCCGCGCCAATGCGCGCTGCACGGCGTGAAACACGAACTGGTGAATCGAGCGCGAATCGCGAAACCGTACTTCGATTTTCGACGGATGCACGTTCACATCGACCGCTTCAGGCGGCAGATCGAGAAACAGCACATAGGACGGATAGCGCTCGCCGTGCAGCACGTCTTCATAGGCGGCGCGTACGGCGTGCGTGAGCAGCTTGTCGCGCACAAAGCGGCCATTGACGAAGAAGTACTGCTGATCGGCGCGCCCGCGGCTCGCGGTCGGCAAGCCCGCGCAACCGTAGACCGCCAGCGGGCCGGCGGATTCGTCGAGCGGCAGATGCGCCGTGGCAAACGTGTCGCCGAGAATCTTCGCGACCCGCACGGGCGGCTCGCTGGCGTTCCAGTGTTCGACGGCCTTGCCGTTATGCAGCACCGAAATCGCGACATCCGGCCGTGCCAGCGCCGCGCGGCGGATCTGTTCGAGGCAGTGGCCGAGTTCGGTCTGCTCGCTCTTCAGAAATTTGCGGCGCGCCGGCGTGTTGAAGTACAACTCGCGGACTTCGATCGTGGTGCCTTGCGTGCCCGCTGCGGGGCTCAGCACGCCGGTTTGCGCATCCACGCGCACCGCGTGCGCCGCGTCGGCCGTGCGGCTCGTAATGGTCATCTGCGCGACAGAAGCGATCGAGGCCAACGCCTCGCCGCGGAACCCCAGCGTGGCCACTGCTTCCAGTTCGGCAAGCGAGCGGATTTTGCTGGTCGCGTGGCGCATCAGCGCTAGCGCGAGTTCGTTCTCGGGGATGCCGCAGCCGTCGTCGGTGATCGAGATGCGCTTCACGCCGCCTTCGTCGAGCAGAATGCGCAGCGACTGCGCGCCCGCGTCGAGCGCGTTTTCCAGCAGTTCCTTGACGACCGACGCCGGTCGCTCGACCACTTCGCCGGCGGCAATCTGACTGATCAGCTGATCGGGAAGGGGCTGGATCGCCCGCAACGGGCGTGGTGCGGGCGCGGTGGCGGAAACCGCGGTCGCGGCGTCGAGGCCGGCAGGCGTTTCGGAGAATTCGGACATGGCGAAATTATAGCGATTCGGCGCGGCAGGCTCGCGATGCGCCCGATCGCGCCGGAGCACGGGAGATTTTTAATCGCCGCCGGGCACTTTCTGTATCATGACGCGGTCAATTTGCCGCGGCGAGTGAGCGTTTGTCGCCATCGCCAGCTGGTCTGCCCATACGGCCATTTCCGCCACCGTCACATTCGCTTAATAAAGGATTCTCTTTGGACACGTTGCTACATTTCGTCAACCTTGTCTTGCACATCGACAAGTTCCTCGGAGACTTTATTCACGTGTACGGCGCCTGGGTCTACGCGGTGCTGTTTCTGATCGTGTTCTGCGAAACCGGGCTCGTGATTCTGCCGTTTCTGCCGGGCGATTCGCTACTGTTCATCGGCGGGGCTTTCTGTGCGACCGGAGAAATGAACATTGGCTTGCTGATCGTGTTGCTGCTCGTGGCGGCCGTCAGCGGCAATACCGTCAACTACATGATCGGGCGGGCCATTGGGCCGCGAGTGTTCAATTCGCACATTCCTTTTCTCGAGCGTTTTCTCGATCGCAGCGCGCTGCAGAAGACGCACAACTTCTACGAGAAGCATGGCGGCAAGACTATCGTGCTGGCGCGTTTCATTCCGGTGGTGCGCACCTTCGCGCCGTTCGTTGCGGGTGCATCCGAAATGACGGTGAGCCGGTTCCAGTTGTTCAATTTTGCCGGCGCCTTTTTCTGGGTGCTGCTGTTGACGTTGCTCGGTTATTTTTTCGGCAACATTCCGTTTATCCGTCAGTATCTGAATGTGATCGTGCTGGTGGGTATCGGTGCTGCGGTTGTACCGGTCGTGCTCGGCGCGTTGTGGAAGATGATGCGCAAGAACGCATCGAATGCGGGAAGCCGCTGAGGTTTTACCGCAGGGCTAGCCCGATAAAAAAACGGCGTCGCGAATCTCGCGACGCCGTTTTTGTTTGGTCTTTCTGAATCGCACGGATTTGACAATTAACAATTGGCAATGCGATTAATCCGCGCCGTCTCAGCCGGTGGCGATGCTCGTCGCGCGGCAACGCTCAGCTCACTGCACGCGGCGCGAGCGGCGTTTCCGGCGTCGGGTAGCCGGCTTCCTTGAACGTCTGGATGATCGCGCGATTAGTGTCGAAGTAGACCTGCCAATAGTTCTCATTGTGCGTGTAGGGCCGCACGCAGAGCAGCGGGCCTTCGGGCGTGAAGCTCAGCACTTCGATGTCCGGTGCGGGACTCTCGGCCACGTTCGGAATTTGCGTGACGGCCGCCTTCAGCCGGTTCATTGCATCCGTTGGATCGACGCCATTGGCGATCTTCGCTGTCAACTCGACGCGGCGCACGGGCAAGAGGCTGTAGTTCGAGATCGTGTCGGAAAAGATCTTGTTATTGCCGACGATAGTCGTCACGTTGTCCGGCGTCACGATGGTGGTGCCGAACAGACCCAACTCGGAGACCGTGCCGGTCACGCCGCCCGCGGTGACGAAATCGCCGACCTTGAACGGCCGCAGCACCTGCATGAATACGCCCGCGGCGAAGTGGGCAAGCAGGCCGCCCCAGGCGGTGCCGATCGCGAGGCCTAAGCCGGCGAGCAGCGCGGCGAACGATGTGGTCTGTACACCGAACACCTGCAGGATCGCGAGGATCAGCAGCAGGTTCAGCAGTGCGCCGAGAATCGAGCCGAGATAATGCGCCAGCGTGGGATCGACCCGTCCGTTGCGCGCCAGCACCTTGCGCAGCAGGCCAGTGATCAGGCCGATGAGCCATCGGCCGACGATCCACAGGACGATCGCCCCGACGACCTTGGTGCCGAGGTCGATGCCCCGGGTCATGATGAAGACGCGAACGGTTTCGAGATCCAAGATGTTCCTCGTTGGGTAAGTTGCCTTCGACTGATTGAACAACGGTGGTGCAATACAGCGGCAAATGCCCGGCGGCGGGCGCAAACGGTAACACTCGGTGTTCGGAAGTTATAGGCGACGGCGCGCGCATCCGCAAGGACCGTTCCAGTTCCCTGATGGTTCGATAAGGCTTGTCTGGCGGGAAAAGTTGGCCGCTTTGGCGGACGCGTTCACAGCGATTGTGATTGGTGCCCGCTACATCGGCAGATGGGATTTCGAATACGGGGACGTTTGAATGACAAGGGTCGCGCGGGTACCGACTTTCGCGAAGTGCGAGCGGCGTGCCACATGGCGCCAGGCGAGCGCGACGATGATCGCGAGCCAGTATGCGCAGGCGCGCTCGAAGAACGCTATCGATGTGCTGAGGTGGCCATAGCGGCTCTGCGAGTCGGCGAACACCAGGAAGGTCAGCGCGGCATCGAGCAGGAACGCGACACACGCCAACGCGCCGAAAATGTGTGAACCATCGAGCGACGCGCCAGGTATGCGGCGGTTGCACAGATGACAGGCGGCCAGCACGAAAGCCAGCAGAGCCAGGTTCGAGAGGAGATCGAACAGAAAATTGGTCATATGGGTGGAATGAAAGCGCGGGGCTGCGGCGTTGTCAAAGCGTCTGCTTACGCAGAGTCACAGCGTGTCTTGCTGGACCGGCGGCGATCATTGCACGTCTTTATGTCTCAATAAATGTTCAGGTTCGGAGTCCGTTGTTTCCTGGCTGAGCCGTGAAATTGGCTACGGAAAATGCCGGTCAAGTCGCGCGAAATGGCGGCAAAGGCTGTCGGAAATATCCTTTGATCACGTGTTGCCACGTAGTTCGACATTGCCTCGCCTCATTGCAATCTCTCTCGATCGACACGGCGCTTCGCAAGCCACGCTAACCGGCTCAGCGAAGCGGCGAAAGGCGTCGCTTCGCTGCACGCGTACCCAGACGCCGGAAGCGCTCCTTCTTATGCTCTTCTTCGAAGTGGGCAAGCGACGGTTTCACCAGATCGCTGCGCGACACGATGCCGATGAGTCGCCGTGTGTTGACGTCGTCCACGACGGGCATGCGCTCCAGACCGTGAACGGCGAGCCGTGTTGCAACGAGGCGGCAGGTTTCGCCCGGCAATGCGACCACGGGTGTGTGCGTTCCCATCAGTTCAAGCAGCGTTGCCGCGGCGTGCTCGACGTCGTGAGCGGCACTCATGCGCTCGAGGGTCGCGCGGTCGATAACCCCAGTCACCGCGCCGTCCCGAATCACCGGATAGGCTCGATGCTTTTGCGCCGGGCCGAAGTGTCGTGCCAGTATGTCGTCGATAGTCGCGTGCGCGTCGATCGTTTCGACGTCACGCGTCATGACCTCGTCGACGTAGTGGCGCTCCAGCGGATCGACACCATATTCGCGGTAGATGTGATATCCACGGCGCGCGATTTTTTCCGTCATGATCGAGCGGCGCATCACGACTGTCGCAAAGCCGTGCGCGACCAGCGTGGCGGCGAGTAGCGGCAATAACGCGTTGCTGTCATGGGTCAGGCCGAAGGCGAACACGATTGCGGTGAGCGGAGCGCCCAAGGTCGCGCCGAGCGTGGCTGCCATGCACACGAGCGGCCACAGCGCCGGATCGTTGCCCGGCATCAGATGGCTCAACACCACGCCGAGACCGGCGCCCAGCATCAGCAGCGGCGCAAGCACGCCGCCCGAGGTGCCCGAGCCGAGCGCGACGACCCACATGACGGCCTTCACGAGCAGTAGCGCGAGCGCAACCTGAAGTGCCAGATGCAGATGCAGCAGGTCGCCGATGACGTCGTAGCCGACACCCAGCGCGCGCGGCTCGATAAAGCCGCCAATTCCCACGACGAGTCCGCCGAGCGCGGGCCACCACATCCAATGGATACTGAGTTTTCCGAACAGATCTTCGGTCTTGTAGAGCGCGGCGGAGAGGCCCGTTGCCAGCGCGCCTGACAGTAAGCCGGCGATGACGCAGGTGAACAGCGACAACGCGCCGGGCGGCGCCGTTTCGAGCGGAAACAGCGGCCCCGCGCCGAACAGTGCGCCGCGAGCGAAGCCTGCCACCGCGCAGGCGAGCGCGACCGGCAAGAAACTGCGTGGCCGCCATTCGAACAACAGCAACTCGACCGCGAGCAGCACTGCCGCGACCGGCGTGCCGAACACCGCGGTCATGCCGGCTGCGGCGCCGGCGACCAGCAGCGTTTTACGCTCCGCCGCGCTCACGCGCACGCACTGCGCGATCAACGAACCCAAAGCGCCGCCCGTCATGATGATGGGACCTTCCGCGCCGAACGGCCCGCCGCTGCCGATCACGATGCCGGATGACAGCGGCTTGAGGATCGCCACCTTCGGCGACATACGGCTCTTGCCGAACAGGATCGCTTCGATGGCTTCCGGAATGCCGTGGCCGCGAATCTTCTCCGAGCCGTAGCGCGCCATCAGGCCGACGATCAGGCCGCCCGCCACCGGCACCAGCACGACCCACATGCCTAACGTGTTGTGCGCTGGCGATCGATCCGCGAACGAAAGCGTGCCGAAGAAAAACAGGTTCGTGAACAGGTGGATCAGATTCAGCAGTACGAAAGCCGCCGCCGTACTGATCACGCCGATGCACGCCGCCAGCAAGGCGATGCCGGGCAAGCGGCGGTTTTCGGCGAAGTCGCGCTTGTGGGTGTCGGCTGTCATGATCGGGACGAGATTGAGGTGAGTGGGCAGTGAGCGGCGTGGCGCGGACTAGAGATCGATTTGCGGCACGTTGAACGCGCCTTCGAGCGACTTCAATTCGGCGCGGTGCAGCGCGGCCAGTTTGGCCAGGGTTTTTTCGCCGGGCTTTTGCAGGTGTACTTCCACCTGGCGGCGATCGGTCTCGCTGACCTTGCGTTTGACGAGGCCGAGCGCTTCGCATCGCGATACCAGTGCCACGACACCGTGATGCTGGGCTTGCAGCCGTTCGGCCAATTCGCCGATGGTCGCCCAGTCCCGCCGCGGATAGCCTTTGATGTGCAGAAGCAGCAGATACTGCAAAGGCGTGATGCCTTCGGTTTGGGCGGCCTGTTCGGAGAAGCGTTCGAATCTGCGCATCTGATAGCGGAACTCGGACAACTGCTCGAAATCGGACTTTTCCAGTTCGCGGCGTGGGGTTTTCATTGAAGCGTGGCTTTATCGGGAAATGCTATTTATATCACAACGTGATGTATTTGGGCGTGACGATGGCGCAAGTCGAGACGGGCTGTCAGGCCGCGCGCTGCGACGCTTGCTGTGGCATGCGAGGCTGGCGGTATAAACCGGAGATCAGATTTGCCTGAGTCACCATCCCCGCGAGTTCTCTTGTCTGGCTGTCCAGCACTGGAATGTGGTGGTGTCCAAAGTCAGCGAATAGTGGCACCAGGTTCGCGATCGGCGTGGTGGTGTCGACCGTGCGGACGGGGGTTGTCATCAGCGTGCCGACGGTCGGTTCTTTCGCGCGGCGCCGGCCGAACAACCGGTGTCGAAGCCGTGTGAACGCCCCCGCTTGCCGCGCGCCGCCAAGGTCGGCCCGCGTGACGATGCCAATCACGTGCCGCTCTTCGTTCGTGACCGGAAGCGCCTTGATGCCGTGACGTTGCAGGATGCTCCACGCGGTCGTTGCGCGCGTCTGCGCCGAGACGGTGATCACGTTGCGCGACATGATGTTCGCGCAGGTGATCTCGTCGAAGCTGCGCGCGTAGGTGTGCAACTGCAAGGCGCGCAGCAGGGATTCCAGATCGTCAGGTGCGATGTCGAGCAGTTCGCTTTGCCGCCTGAGCACGGCGTCGAGATCCGCACGCGTGAAGCCGGGCCGCGGCTGAGCGTCCGGATCTGATTTGCTAGCGCCTGGCCGTGCCGAATGGGGATAACGGTGGCCAGTGAGCGCGTGATACACGATTGCGGCGCCGAGGAGCGCCGCGGACTGAAGCGCGATCGGCTCGAGCACGAAGCGGTAGCCGAGCGCATGCACGGCCGGTCCGCCCAGCACGGCCGTGAGCGCGACCGCTCCGGATGGCGGATGCACGCAGCGCAGCACGAACATGGCGCAGATTGCGGCGGCGACGGCGACGGGAGCCGCGTGCAGCGGATCGCCGATCCAGCTTGCGCAAGCAACGCCGACCGTCGCCGAAACAAGGTTACCGCCGATGATGGACCACGGTTGCGCAAGTGGACTCGCTGGCACCGCGAACAGCAGCACGGCCGAAGCGCCCATGGGCGCCACCAGCAACGGGATATTGCCGCCCGAACCCAGCAGCAGATGCGTGATGGCGGCAGTGAACGCAATGCCTATCAATGCACCGACGCACGAACGCAAACGCTCCTTCCACGCGAGAGCGACGGGCGGTGGTGCGAGGCGGGCGAGCCAGCGGTTGAGGGTAGGGCGGGGCAAGGTCGGTTGCGTTGGGTGAGGGTTTGTGGGGTGGCGCGAGGGTTCAGTGGATGGGCAGCGAGGCTGCGGTGGGTGAGATTATATGTGATTGTGATATAAATTGGTGCGAGGGTAGTTGTGTGGATTGACGAGCCGTGTAAGTGACTGGTCATCGCAGGCCGGGCGCGGCGGGTTTCGCGTCATGGGGCTGAGACCGGAAGTGATGGGCGGAAAGACGGGGGAGGGACAGAAGAGACGGTACGGAAACCCTAAATGCCGACCGCGACGCAACGCGGGGACGCATAGCGTAAAGAAACCGTGCCGCAAAAAGAAAAGGGCTCGCACGCTGACGCGTGCAAGCCCTTGAATCTTTTGGTAGGCCGTACGGGATTCGAACCTGTGACCAACGGATTAAAAGTCCGCTGCTCTACCAGCTGAGCTAACGACCCAAAAGAGAAGCGAAATTATAGCGATAGCCGCGGCGAGCTGTCAACCCATCGAGCCTACGTCAGCAATCACAACTTCAGATAGTGAAAAGCCCAGGTATCACTACCCGGGCTTTTCAGCGAGAGGCGCGCGTGGCTATGACTTCGGACACTGCGCGTTACTGCCAGCTACTTGATCTGCGAGAGCTTGCTCTGGGCCGATTGCGCGACATCCGAGCCGCCGTACTGCGCGACGATCTGCTCAAGCGTCTTCTTGGCCGCGGCCTTCTGACCTTGCTCGAGCTGATTGTTCGCAATGGCCAGCAATGCTTCAGGCGCCCGCGGATGCTGCGGATATTTCTGCACCACACCTTGCCAGGTCGCCGTCGAGCCCTTGTAGTCGCGCAACGCATACAACGCGTTGCCCAGCCAGTACTGCGCGGTCGGCTGGTAAGGGCTGTTCGGAAACTTGGAGATGAAGGTGCGGAACGACGCCGCCGCATTCTTGAAGTCGCCGTTGCGGAACTGCTGCGAAGCCGCATTGAACGACTCGGTCTCACCCGGCTGCACCTCGCCCTGGACGCCGTCCACCGTTTGCTGCTGCGGCTCGAATTTCTTCAGGCGCGTATCCAGATCGGTGTAGTAGTCCTTTTGCTGCTTTTGCAGCGTGGCGAGCTGATTGCCCATGTCCTCGTTCTGTCCACGCAACGTCGCGACCTGCTGATTGAGCTGGTCGAGACGATTGGACTGATCGAGGATCGTGCGTTGCGCGGCCGACAACTGACTCGACAGGCTATCGGTCTTCGAGCGCAGATCGAGAATGGCCTGACGGGCCTGATCGTCGTCGAAGATGCCCGCATGCGCGGGCACAGCCGTGAAGGCCGTGCCCGCGACGCAGGCCGCTGCGGCAAGCCGCAGCCAGGAGAAACGATGCGTCATTCGGCTCATCACCCGTTACTTACTGTTGGTATACGAGGTCGGCGCGGCGGTTTTGTGCCCACGACGATTCGTCATGACCCGTAGCTTGCGGCTTTTCCTTGCCGAGGCTCACGGCTTCCATTTGCGAGTCCGTCACGCCCATCAGCGACAGCGAACGGCGCACAGCTTCAGCACGCTTCTGGCCGAGTGCCAGGTTGTACTCGCTGGTGCCGCGTTCGTCGGTGTTGCCCTGGATCAGGACGTGGCGTTGCGGATGGCTCTTCAGGTATTGCGCGTGTTGTTGCAGCAGCGATTGGTAGTCGTCCTTCACCGAGTAGCTGTCGAAGTCGAAGTAGATGCTGCGCTTGGCGAGCGGGCTGTTCGGATCGTTCAGCGGGTCGACGTTGACCGTCGCGACATCGTTCGGGTTCGGCTGTGCCGAAACCGTGCCACCCTTGTTAGCGTTCTCGTCGAGCTTGACGCCCGAGTGACATGCGGCCAGCGCACCGACCATCAATACAGCAAAAGCGAAGCGAAGTTTTGACATCATTTGGTTACTCTCCTTGTGTTATTGCATAAACGTTATTGCATAAACGGGCCCCAGGACGGCTCGCGTACGCTGCCACCCTGAACGGACAGGACCTGCCGAGTGCGACCGTCGGTCGATACTGCGGCCAACACGCCACGGCCGTTCACCTGTGTGGCGTAAAGAATGTACTGACCGTTCGCCGCGAAGCTCGGCGATTCGTCATGTGTCGTGTCCGTCAGGCCTGTGGCGGTGTTGCCTTGCAGGTCCTGGATATAAAGCTTGAAGCCGCCGCCGACGCGCGAGATATAAGCGAGCTGTTTGCCGTCCGGGCTCACGCGCGGGCTGGTGTTGTAGCTGCCCGTGAACGTGACGCGCTGTGCGGCGCCGGCGTTTTCGCCTTGGGCCGACATCTTGTAGATCTGCGGCTGGCCGCCACGGTCGCTGGTGAAATAGATCGACTGGCCGTCAGGCGAGAAGCACGGTTCGGTGTCGATCGAGCTGCCTTGCGTGAGACGGCGCAGGCCGCTGCCGTCTGCATTGACGGCGAAAATCTGCGTGTTGCCGGTGCGCGAGAGCGCGACCGCCAGCGTACGCCCGTCCGGCGACCACGCCGGCGCACTGTTATTGCCCTTCTGGTCCGACACCACGATGCGGCGGCCCGTGGGCAGATCGTGAATGTAGACGATCGGCTTTTTCTTTTCGAACGAAACGTAAGCGACCTTGGTGCCGTCAGGCGACCATGCCGGCGAGATGATCGGCTCGGGGCTCGACAGCGCGATGTGCGCGTCCTGGCCGTCCGAATCGGAGATCTGCAACTGATAACGGCCGCCCGTCTTGATGACGTACGACAGGCGCGTGGCGAACACGCCGCGGCCGCCCATGAGCTTCGCGTAGATGTAGTCCGCAACCTTGTGCGCGCTCATGCGCAAGCCGCTTTCCGGGCTCACCAGCACGAGGCCGCCGAGGCTTTCGCCCTTGACGGTGTCGTACAGCTTGAAGCGCACTTCATATTGACCGTTCGGCAGGCGGTTCACGCTGCCCGACACGAACGCGTTGGCGCCCTTGGCCTTCCAGCTGCCGAGGTCGACGGAATCCGTTTCGGCGACCGGGGTGGAACCCGCGTCGATGTTAGTGAATTTGCCGCTGCGCTGCAGATCCTGACGCACGATCGTGCTGACCTGCTGCGGCGAGTTCGCTTCATTGGCGAAATTCGCCGTTGCGATCGGAAACTGGGTGGACCCGACGCCCGTGACGAGGACGTTGAGTTGTGCGTTGGCGGCGCCACCTACGGCGATCAGGCACGACGCTACAAGTGTCCGCAGGCCTAGCTTGGTCATCAAACTCATGCTGTATGGATTCCCCAAAAACGGTTTTACTAACGCTTCAAGACAGCAGACAGACCCGAAAACAACTAATTCGTTCCCGAGCGCGCCCCGATCGGCGGGGCGCTGCGTCTGCTGTCGACTGACTGTCGAACTGCTGCAATCAACCGGCCGGGCGCAACGTAATCAGGAAGCTGGTCGGTGTCTTGCCATTGATGTCCTGAGGCATCGGATCAGTACGCTGGACGGCCCGCAGCGCCGCGTCGTCCCACGCTGCGTTGCCGCTGCTGCGTGAAATCGTTGCGCCAAGCAAGGTGCCCGTCGGCGAGCAGCGCACGGAGACGACCGTCTCCAGGCCGCTGGTCTCACCGCCCCACGTGATGTTCGGGCGCACTGCGCGACGCACCTTGTCCGAGTAGCCCGGCGAGGTCGCCGTGCCGCCCGAGCCGCTGCCCGTGCCGCTCTTTCCGAGGCCATCGCTGGTGGTCGAGCCGGTGCCGCCGGTCGCGAGGCCTTGCATCTGCGCGAGGCGTGCGCGACGTTCCGCATCCAGTTTCTTCGCTTGCGCCGCCGCGTCGGCTTGCGCTTTGGCCTTCGCGGCTTTCTGCGCGTCGGCCTTCTTCTGCGCTTCAGCCTCGGCTTGCTTTTGCTGTTCCTGCTGCTGTTCCTTCAACTGCTGTTGCTTTTGCTGCTCGGCCAATTGCTGTTGCTTCAGCTTGTTGGCCTCCTGCTGCTGCTGTTGCTGCTGTTGTTTCTGTTTCGCTGCGGCAGCCTTTTGCGCCGCGAGTTGCGCTGCCTGTTCGGCCGCCAGTTGCTGCTGTCGCTTCGCCTCGGCTTCCTGCTGGGCCTGCAGCTTCTGCTGACGTTGCTGCTCGGCCAACTGAGCCTGACGAGCCGCCTCCTGTTGCTGGCGCTTCTTTTCCTGCAGCGCGATGTCGGCCTGCTCGTCGCGCACCGGCGGGGCAGGGGCGACCGGCACGGGCGCGGGCGGTGGCGGGACGGGACGCGGGATCACCGCGTCGGGCACTTCGGTCCACAGTTCCGCTTCAGCGCCCTCAGGCGTACTGTTTTGCCACTGAATGCCGTGATACAGGAAGAATCCGAGCAGCGCGTGCATCACCAGCGCGAACGCAAAGGCTCGCCCGGTGCCGCGTTCACGCGGTGGCTGGAGCGGGTATTCGGAGTTCTTGCGGATCATTGCGATTTGACGAGCAATCCAACGCGCTTGACGCCGCGAGCTTTGAGCTCGGACATCACGTTCATCACGACTTCGTACTTCACGGTCTTGTCGGCGGCGATGACGACCGGCTGATCCGGATGCGATTGCGCGCGCTCGGCGATGAAGCCGTTCAGATCGGCCTTGGTCATGTCTTCCTGCTGCTGCGCACCCGAATCGTCCTTGTATTTGACGCTCATGTTGCCGTCCGCGCGAATGTTCACGATGACGGGCGGCGTTTGCTGCTGCGGCGCTGCGCCACCGACGGTCGGCAGATTGACGATCGACGGCGCGACGAGCGGCGCGGTCACCATGAAGATCACGAGCAGCACGAGCATCACGTCGATATACGGCACGACGTTGATGTCGGCCATCGCGCGGCGCGAGCGGCTGCCGCGCATGCTGGAGGAGCGAGAGCCTGCCATCGTGGACTCCTTACTGTGCCTGACGCTGCAGGATGTTCGAGAATTCTTCGATAAAGGTCTCGAAGCGGATCGCCAGACGGTCGATGTCGTGCGCGTAGCGATTGTAGGCAACCACGGCCGGAATCGCAGCGAACAGGCCAATTGCGGTAGCCGTCAGCGCTTCGGCGATGCCCGGCGCGACATTCGCCAGGGTGGCCTGCTGCACGTTGGCGAGGCCGCGGAACGCGTTCATGATCCCCCACACCGTGCCGAACAGACCGATATACGGGCTGACCGAGCCGACCGACGCGAGAAACGCGAGATTGGCTTCGAGCACGTCCATTTCACGCTGGAACGCGGCACGCATGGCGCGCCGCGCACCGTCGAGAATCGCGCCCGGATCATTCAGGCGCTTTTCCTTGCCCTTCAGGAACTCGCGCATGCCGGACTCGAAAATCCGCTCCAGGGCGCCGATCGTGTGGCGGTTGTTCGCGGCACTTTGATAAAGGGCCTGCAGGTCGCCACCCGACCAGAAATCGCGTTCGAAACGTTCAGTCTGCGCGCGCGCTCGACGGATCGCAAACCACTTGCGGAAGATGAAGGTCCACGACAACAGCGACAACAGCAGCAGCAGGGCCATGACGGCCTGCGCCAGCAGGCTCGCATTGAGTACGAGGGAAACGATCGACAGATCTTGTGTAGTGTTCATAAAGGTTCGTTTTAACGTCCCGGAAGGGGGCGTCCGGCTGCAAGGCCGCTCGAAGCTTGCCGTGAGCAAAACGGAAGCATCGGCGATATTGCAAGCCGAACCATGCTTTGTGTTGCTTGATCGTTACGAGTTCACTGGCCCCGTAACAACGGGGTTCAGTCATTGTCCGTTGACACGCCGCTGTCGCTCACGCCCGGGCCGCGCCGCAAGGCGGCGAGAACCGGCGGAGGAATCGCGGCCGGCCGCAGCGCGATGCGGTCCACGCAGCCGACCCGGATGGAACCGGTAGCAAGCAGCGTGCCGTCCCGCCACGCTTCCTGCGCGAAATCGACCGAAGCGCGGCCGAGGCGCTCGATCCGGCTGACCACGTTGACCACGTCGTCGAGCCGGGCCGGCGCCCGGTAATCGACCGCGGTGCTGCGGACGATGAAAATCGCCCCCGACTCTTCCGCGAGCCGATTCTGGTCGACGCCGCACGCGCGCAGCCATTCGGTGCGCGCCCGTTCGAAAAATTTCAAGTAGTTCGCGTAAAACACGATGCCGCCGGCGTCGGTATCTTCGTAATACACGCGGATGGGCCACGTGTAGCCGATTTCCGTGCCGGGCTGGCTGGTCGACATATTCATGCGGCGCATTTTACCGGAACGCACACCCCAAGGTCTGTTTCAAGATGTGCGCCCCGTCTGGCGGGCGTTAGCCGCGATGAACGGACAAAGCGGAGAACGATTGCGCCACGGGCATCAACTCGATCGTGTTGACATTGACGTGCGCCGGGCGCGTGGCGATCCAGTAGATCGAGTCCGCGATGTCTTCGGGTGTGAGCGGTTGCACGTTTTCGTACATTTTGGCGGCTTTATTGTCGTCGCCGCGAAACCGGACGTTCGAGAACTCGGTGCCGCCGCACAGGCCGGGTTCGACGTTCGTCACCCGCAGCGCGGTGCCGGCCACATCGGCGCGCAGATTCAGGCTGAACTGATGCACGAACGCTTTGGTGGCCCCGTAGACGTTGCCGCCCGCGTACGGCCAGCTGCCGGCTGCCGAGCCCAGATTGAAAATGTGGCCGCGATTGCGCTCCACCATGCCCGGCAGTAACGCGTGCGTGACCTGCACGAGACCTGTGCAGTTGGTCTCGATCATGGTGTTCCACTCGTCGAGACTCGCCTTCTGCGCCGGTTCGATGCCGAGTGCGAGGCCGGCGTTATTGACCAGCACGTCGATTGGGGCGAATTCCGCCGGCAGGGAGGCAGGAACGGCCTCGACGGCGGCGCGGTCGCGTACGTCGAGTTCATACGGCAGAAGCGCGTCGCCGAGTTCATCGGCGAGTGCCTGCAGACGGTCCTTGCGGCGAGCTGTGGCGACCACACGATGGCCGCCCTTGACGAAGGCGCGAGCGATAGCGGCGCCGAATCCCGCGGACGCTCCGGTGACGAACACGATCATTGCTGTGATTCCCTGGCTGGTAGGAGAGAAAGGCCCCAAGCCTACTTCCATTGCCGCGCTGCGGCAAGGGTAAACCAGCCGTACGAGAGGCTTTGGAAGGGACGCGCCGCGGCTCACCGGCGCTGTTCCGTCAGACGTTTGCGCGCTGCACAAGGCGGTGCTGAGGGCCGTCCGGCCGGCACCTCCGGCGGCGGCCGGAAGCCGGTTGCCTATTCGATCCTCTTCCAATAAACTAACGCGCTCATCCCTGCGTGACTGGCGATAGAACCGGTTCAAGCAATCGGATTCAAGGTGGAGCAACCCACCGTGAAGCGCAGGGTGCCGTTTTGCCGTTCGCCTGGGCAGCCGTGATCCGCGCGCATTGATCTGCGCTGGCGGTGGCTGTCCTGCCTCGCGTGTGCGGCGACTCTCCATCCGCCACGTCA
The DNA here is from genome assembly GCF_059567925.1 of Paraburkholderia sp. BGA-UO-ETr-F21. Taxonomy (NCBI): domain Bacteria; kingdom Pseudomonadati; phylum Pseudomonadota; class Betaproteobacteria; order Burkholderiales; family Burkholderiaceae; genus Paraburkholderia; species Paraburkholderia sp. BGA-UO-ETr-F21. Next base: position 165,572 of record NZ_JCAQOY010000008.1, read on the forward strand.
GGGCTGGCCCAGCCGCCAGCAGCGCTGCGTACCCTCTACGCAAGATTCGGCGCACGATCCGGTCAACCTGAACACATTCAACGGAATCCGTATGTTTGACAGAGCCCAAAGCACCATCGCCAATGTCGATCCTGAACTCTGGAAGGTCATCGAGCAGGAAAACCGCCGTCAGGAAGAGCACATCGAACTGATCGCGTCGGAAAACTACACGAGCCCGGCCGTCATGGCTGCGCAAGGCTCGCAACTCACGAACAAGTACGCAGAAGGGTATCCGGGCAAGCGCTACTACGGCGGCTGCGAGTACGTCGATATTGCCGAGCAGTTGGCGATCGACCGCGTGAAGCAACTGTTCGGTGCCGAAGCCGCCAACGTGCAGCCGAACTCCGGCTCTCAGGCCAACCAGGGCGTGTTCTTCGCCATGCTCAAGCCGGGCGATACGATCATGGGCATGAGCCTCGCGCACGGTGGCCACCTCACGCACGGTTCGCCGGTCAACATGTCGGGCAAGTGGTTCAACGTGGTGAGCTACGGCCTGAACGAAGCTGAAGACATCGACTACGATGCCGCAGAAAAGCTCGCTCAGGAACACAAGCCGAAGCTGATCGTGGCGGGCGCCTCCGCGTTTGCGCTGCGTATCGATTTCGAACGCCTGTCGAAGATCGCCAAGTCGGTCGGCGCGTACTTCATGGTCGACATGGCGCATTACGCAGGCCTGATCGCCGCGGGCGTCTATCCGAACCCGGTTCCGCACGCCGATTTCGTTACCACCACGACGCACAAGAGCCTGCGCGGCCCGCGCGGCGGCGTGATCCTGATGAAAGCCGAGTTCGAAAAGCAGATCAACTCGGCCATCTTCCCGGGCATTCAAGGTGGACCGCTGATGCACGTGATCGCCGGCAAGGCCGTCGCGTTCAAGGAAGCGCTGTCGCCCGAGTTCAAGGCGTACCAGCAGCAAGTCGTAGAAAACGCGCGCGTGCTGGCGGAAACGCTGGTCAAGCGCGGTCTGCGCATCGTGTCGGGCCGCACCGAAAGCCACGTGATGCTCGTCGACCTGCGCGCAAAGAAGATTACCGGCAAGGCTGCGGAAGCCGCGCTGGGTGCTGCTCACATCACGGTCAACAAGAACGCGATTCCGAACGATCCGGAAAAGCCGTTCGTGACGAGCGGCGTGCGTCTCGGCTCGCCGGCCATGACCACGCGCGGTTTCGGTGTCAAGGAAGCCGAGCAGGTAGGTAACCTGATCGCCGACGTGCTGGACAACCCGGAAGACGCCGCCACGATCGAACGCGTGCGCGCGCAAGTCGCCGAGCTGACCCAGCGTTTCCCGGTTTACCGCTAAGCCGCCATGCACTGCCCCTTCTGCCGTCACGCCGATACGCAGGTTGTCGACTCGCGCGTATCCGAAGACGGCGCAACGATTCGCCGGCGCCGCCGCTGCCCGGCCTGCGACAAACGTTTCACGACGTATGAGCGGGTCGAGCTGGCGTTGCCGTCGGTCGTCAAGAAGGATGGCAGCCGCACGGAATTCGACCGCCGCAAGATCGTCGCGAGCATGCAACTGGCGCTGCGCAAGCGCCCGGTGGCCGCAGACGCGATCGACGCGGCGGTTGCCCGCATCGAGTATCAGTTGCTCGGCAGCGGCGAGCGCGAGGTGCGCAGTGAGCGCCTCGGCGAGCTCGTGATGAACGAGTTGCGTGCGCTCGACACCATTGCCTACGTTCGTTTTGCGTCTGTCTACCGGCGCTTCGAAGACGTCTCCGAATTCGAAGACGTGATCGAAGAATTTCGCCGCGCCTCTTCTCCTCCCAAGCCTCCCCGCAAACGCTGAACGCAGTCGCATCTCGCGTTGCGTCTGAATAGCCGTTTTCCCCTGCGTCGTTTCGCGCATCCGCATCTCCCGTTGCCGTTATGGTTCGTCGCGTGCATTCTTGCGCGGGATAGCGTCTGAGTGCCACCTGGCCATTCGGCCGATTGTTGAGCGATTTGCAAATCGTTAGATTGGCTGCATTCTTCGAATCGATCAGGGATGCAGATGAAATGGAATGCAGTCTGTCCGCCGCGACGCCGCGGCTTCACGCTTGTCGAAACGCTGGCCGTACTCGCGCTGCTTGCCGTGATCGCCGTAATGGGTACGCCCTCGTTCGTCGCGTGGTACGTGCGCGATCAGGTCGACGCCCGCGCGAAGGCGCTTGCCTCGACGCTTGCCTATGCGCGTAGTGAAGCGTTGCGCCAGGGCGCGCGAGTCACCGTCTGTCGGACCGATGCGGCCCGGCATTGTCTTGCGGCGGGGCAGCCGTGCGGCAATGGTGTGGCTGACTGGTCCTGCGGCTGGGCGGTCCTCGCTGAACGAGGCGGATCGTCATCGCTATTGCGCGCGCAGCCTCTCTTTGCAGCGGTGAGTATCACCGGCACGCAGACGAATCTCACGTTCACGCCGCCAGCGGGGCAATTGATCGGCACTTTCCGCAGTTTTGATATTGCACCGCGTGCGCCGTCCAAGGCCATGCAAGGGGCCACGTGGCGGCGCTGCATTCGTATTGCAGCGGGCGGTCGCGCGCGGATCGCCGAAGGCGCTTGCGGAGCGGCGTCATGAACCGATACCCGCAGAACCGTTACTCGCGCTGTTGCGGGTCGGCGTGTGGTGGCAGCTCATTGATCGAGGTCATGCTGGCTGTCGCGTTAATGGCGGTCACAGCGCTGGGCTTGATCGCCGGGCAATTGTGGACCGTGCGTGAAGCCCGCGCGATGTCGATGCGCGAACACGCCGCCTGGATAGGCGACTCCGTTGTGGAGGCGACGTACGCGCCTTCCGCGGGCGACGCCGCAATCAGGCAATGGAGCGCGCTGGCAGCGGTAGTTTTGCCGCATGGCGAAGCCTCGGTGCGTGAGAACGGCGGTGTGTCCTTTGCGCGTGTTACGTGGGCAGCGCTGCACGACATGCCGCATTCCGACGATGTGATCGACAAGCCCGTGCCCTGCGGCGGAGCGGATCTTCCCGTGGGGTCGTCATGCGTAGCGCTGGCGTTTGCACAATGATGCGGCGATCGAATCCCTCTCGCGGCCACACGCTGATCGAATTCGCGATTGCCATGGCGTTGGGACTGCTGGTGACCGCGGGTGCTGTCTCGCTATATACGGCCCAGCGCAGCGCATTCGAACACGCGAGCGATGCAATGCGGATCCGCGAATCCGGCCTCATTGCACTGACGCTGATCGGCCAGCAATTGCAAATGGCCGGCTTCGTACCCGCGGACGTTGTACGGTACAACACTCCCGCACCGTTGTTCGGATGCTCGGGTGGCCGCCCGACCGGCGCTGACGATAGCCTTGCCTGCGAGACCTTGCCCAGTCATTCAGACGGCTTCGCGGTCCGCTATGTCGGTGACAACGTGTCCACATGGCCGTCTTCCAGCGGGCAAACAACCGACTGCCTCGGGCAGGCCGTAACCGGCGGCAACGCGGCGCTCGGCGACAAGGGCGTGCTGGTCGTCAACCGGTACTTCGCCAGAGTCAGTGCTTCGACCGGGGAGCCGGAGCTTTATTGCGAGGGCAACGGCAAGACGGGGTCCGCGCAGCCGCTGGTCGAAGGTGTCGAGCGCGTGCGGGTGAAGTACTGGTTGGCCGGTGCGCTGGCTGCAAGCGACGCGTCGGCCGTGACGGCCGACCAATGGGCAAGGGTCGTCGCCGTCGATCTCTGCGTGCTCGTGCGCGGTGCGCCACGAGGACAGCGTTCGCGCTATGTCGATTGTGACGGCGTCAGCGCTCTTGCTAGCGATTCGCGTCCGCGTCAGGCGTTCTCGCGGCGTGTTGCGATACGCAATCACGCGGAGGATGGGTCGTGACGAAACGACGAATCGAACAGCAACAGCACCTGGCAGTCAGGCGATGCGTTAGGCGTCGGAATCAAGTGGAAAGCTTTCCGTGCTTCAGTCGAGTGACCCGCAACAACCGTTCACGCATTCGGCAACTGGGGGCAATCCTGCCGATCGTCCTGCTGATTTCAGCGATGATGTTGGCCACTTCCGCGGCCTGGTTCGAGACATCGATTGCGGCAGCGCGTGGCGCCACCAACGTTCGCGAATACCTGCAGGCTTTCCATGCTGCGGATTCGGCGTTGACTTTGTGTACCCGAAGTGTGATCGCGAGGGCAACCACCCAAAGCGCGGCGCCGCTGCCGACCGTATCCGGCGAACCGATTCAATGGAAACTCGAAGCCGCGTTTGAAGCCGGCGCCGTTACGCCCGTAGCGCAATGGCCCGGATCGCTACGAGCGCCGCAATGTCTGGTCGAGGCCTGGCGCCTGGCAACTCGCGCCGATGCTCGAGCGTACTTATTGACTTCGCGCGGCTTCGGCCGGACGAATGCGTCGCAGGTGTGGTTGCAGATGGAACTGGTAATCGATGGAGAGAAGATCGAACGTCATTGGCGCCGCGTCGCCGCGCGACCTTTTTGATTGGAGGTGTCATGAAGCCGCATACATCCGCCTTCTCGCTGCTCGAATTGATGATCACGCTAGCGATTGTCGCCGCGCTGGCGGTGTTTGCCGTGCCTTCGTACCGCAGCCATGTCGCGCGAACTCATCGAATCGATGCGGCGGCCGCGCTGTATCGCGCGGCCCAATTCGTCGAGGGAGCGTCGAGCGACAACTTGTCGGCATTGCCCCCAGGTCTCGATCAGGCGCCGCAATTCGGCACACCCGTTTATCGCCTGCATGTTCTGCCTGGCGACGATGCGAACGGTGGCTACACGATAGAGGCGGCGCCGAGCGAATCAGGTCCGATGCACGACGACACCTGCGGCATTTTCACGCTCGATGCGACAGGATTACGCAACAACAAGAGTGGGGCAACCGGCGGTGCAAACAGCGGAACAAACGGTTCGACAACCGCTAGCGGCGATTGCTGGAATACAAGCTAGCGAACCGGCAATCAGCGTCACGCCTCAATAACCGCTATTCGTCGAGTCGGCCCTGTCGTCAGACGACGCAGCGGAATCCTGCTTCATCTGTTGCCAGATCCGATAGGCTTCCCATCCGGCAAGGGCGAGGCTGCCCCATTTGAGCACAGGTTTAGCGCCCGCTGCGACCGTTGCGCGCAGTGGCTTGGCGAGGAGGATCGAAGCGATCGAACTGATGAGCGGATACTGTTTGAGGAGGGCGCCGATGCTTCCGGCGTTGATAAAGCTCGCCTTCGAGCCTTGGCCCACACGCATGCCACCGAAGCCCGGCAAGATGAACTTGAGCCAACTGAAGTGCGTCACTGCCTGCCGCAATTCGATAGTCGCCTGAGCGAGTTCCATGCGCTCGACATCCGCGCGCACGAGCAGCAGTTCCTTGCGCAGCGCGCGCAAATGAGGTGCGCTCAGATCTTTGGCCTGGTGGCGCTTGTTACGGAAGGCGGTATCGGAATGGATCTGGCTCATGGCGTGTCGGCGGCAGTGAAGGTGGGGCGGTAGAACGGCGCTGCAAATCGCGCGAGATTCTTAAGGAAGACGCAGGGCACGCCGTTGCGTCTTCCGGATCACGGTTTGCGGAATACGTCGCGGTCTTTTTCGAACTCGGCAATGGTCGCCTCGAACACCATCGGGGCATTGCGCAATCCGCTGCGCGCTTTCAGCGCACAGGCTAAGCCCGCAATCGCATAGACCGCGGTGATGCCGGCGAGCGCTTGCCAGCGGTAGGTGTCCCAGAATGCGATGGCGATCAGCGCGGTGAGCGCGATCAGCGCCATTGTGGCGAGCATCATGGCGGCGAGGCCGAGAAACAGCACGCCGAGCAGACGGTCCTTTTCTTCGGCGAGTTCGATGCCGACCAGTTCCAGCCGCGTTTGCAAAATGGCAAACACGGAACCGATGATGCGGCGCAAAGGACTATGTTCTCCGCGCTGCGATTGTGTGTCGATCGTCATGGCTGTGGGCGTTGCGCGTGAAGGCCTAACCGGCGCGCACGCGCGCCAGAAGAAGCGGACCGGCCAGGCTTGCGCCGGTCAACTCGATTCGCTGATGCGCCGGACGGATAAGTCCGACGCCTTCGCCAGTGTTACTTGCGGTTGATCAACAGCCCAAGCAGCACGCCGGCGCCCGCGGCAATGCCGATGGATGCCCACGGGTGCTCATGCACGTAGTCGTCGGTGGCGCGGGCCGCTTTCTTGCCTTTCTCGACAACTACGACCTGAACGTCAGCCGCTTTTTCCTTGGCCTGCTTCAGGCGCGTCAGCGCCCTTTCACGAAGTTCCGAAGCGCGCTCGCCGGTGGCGCTCGCGGCCTGTTTCAGCAGATCTTCAGCGTCCGCGAGGACGGTTTTGATATCCGACATCAATCTCTCCTTGTTGACTTCCGACATTGACAGCTCCCCTTCGTCTCACGCCACGCGTGAATCGTAACCAAAGAAACGGCCGCTGGCGAGCGCAGGGCTCGGTTGGTTCACAACTTCGCACGAACCGTTCCCGGTTGAAGCATAACGACAAAACCCCCGCCGCCCGAACAATATGCGGCAAAGTTTGCTTAGAATGGAGTTGATCTGTCCCGCAAAGTTTCCACTAAAACAGTGAAAATTACAAAAACGCATAAAGTAGTGACGCGATGTTCGTTCGTCATACACCGTCGCTCCCGTATGCTTTATGTTTGCGGGGCGCCGTCGGTGAATGCTGTCGCGGCAATATCCAAACCTTTAGGAGATGCATGATGAGTCTACGTCTTGGCGATATCGCGCCGGATTTCGAGCAGCAGTCGAGTGTCGGCCCGATCAAATTCCATGAATGGCTGGGCGATAGCTGGGGCGTGCTGTTTTCGCATCCGGCTGACTTCACGCCGGTCTGCACGACCGAACTTGGCTTGACGGCGAAGCTGGCTGATGAATTCGAGAAGCGCAATGTGAAGACCATCGCGTTGTCGGTCGACAGCGCCGAGTCGCATAAGGAGTGGATTAAAGACATTAACGAGACTCAAGCCGCCAATGTCGGCTTCCCGATTCTCGCTGATGGCGACCGCAAGGTTTCCGAGCTGTACGACATGATCCATCCGAATGCGAACGAAACGCTGACCGTCCGCTCACTGTTCGTAATCGATCCGAAGAAGAAGGTGCGTCTCATCATCACCTATCCGGCCAGCACGGGCCGCAACTTCGACGAAGTGCTGCGTGTGATCGATTCGCTGCAACTCACCGACAATCACTCGGTCGCGACACCGGGTAACTGGAAGCAGGGCGATGACGTGGTGATCGTCCCGTCGCTGAAGGACGAGGAAGTCATCAAGCAGAAATTCCCGAAGGGCTACAAGGCGCTCCGCCCGTATCTGCGCATGACGCCGCAGCCGAACAAGTAAGCGGCGGTGAGTGACAAAGCGCGCCGTGCACTGCGGCGTGCTGCGTCGAACAAAAAAAGCCAGTTCATATGAACTGGCTTTTTTATCGTCTTGCGCAAACGCCCCCACGATCGGCGGCATCAGCGCACCGCAGGTTTCAGAAGAAAGCCTGAATGCCCGTTTGCGCGCGGCCAAGAATCAGCGCGTGAATGTCGTGCGTGCCTTCATACGTGTTCACGACTTCCAGATTCACAAGATGCCGCGCCACGCCGAACTCGTCCGAGATGCCGTTGCCGCCGAGCATGTCACGTGCGAGCCGCGCAATGTCCAGCGCCTTGCCGCATGAATTGCGCTTCATGATCGAGGTGATCTCAACGGCCGCGGTGCCTTCGTCCTTCATGCGGCCAAGACGCAGCACGCCTTGCAGTCCGAGCGTGATTTCGGTCTGCATGTCGGCGAGCTTCTTCTGGATCAACTGGTTCGCGGCGAGCGGCCGGCCGAACTGTTTGCGATCCAGCACGTACTGACGCGCGGTATGCCAGCATGCTTCGGCCGCGCCGAGCGCGCCCCAGGCAATACCATAGCGCGCCGAATTCAGACAGGTGAACGGACCGCGCAAACCGCTGACTTCCGGGAAGCGGTTCTCTTCCGGCACGAACACCTCGTCGAGCACGATCTCGCCGGTAATCGACGCACGCAGGCCCACCTTGCTGTGGATGGTCGGCGCCGACAGGCCCTTCCAGCCTTTCTCGAGAATGAAGCCGCGAATCGCGTCCTTGCCGTCTTCTTCGAGCTTCGCCCACACCACGAACACGTCGGCGATGGGCGAATTGGTAATCCACATCTTCGAGCCCGACAGCGAATAGCCGCCGTCAACCTTCTTGGCTCGCGTGACCATGCTGCCCGGATCGGAGCCGTGATTCGGTTCGGTCAGGCCGAAGCAGCCGATCCATTCACCGGTGGCGAGCTTCGGCAGGTATTTCTGCTTCTGCGCTTCCGAGCCGAATGCGTGGATCGGCACCATGACCAGCGACGATTGCACTGACATCATCGACCGGTAGCCGGAATCGACGCGCTCCACCTCGCGCGCAATCAAGCCGTACGCGACGTAGTTCAGGCCGGGGCCGCCGTATTGTTCGGGAATCGTCGGGCCGAGCAGGCCGAGTTCGCCCATCTCGCGAAAGATCTCGATGTCGGTCTTCTCGTGCCGGAACGCTTCGAGCACGCGCGGCTGCAGCTTGTCCTGCGCATAAGCCGCAGCGGCGTCGCGCACCATGCGTTCGTCTTCGGTCAGCTGCTGATCCAGCAGCAACGGGTCTTCCCAGTGAAACTGCGCGGCCTCGGCCATGGCTTATCTCCTGATTCCTTGCTTGACTAAACGTGCGTGAAGCTTGACTTAAGTTCCGCTATGCGAAACAATGTTTTGCAAACCACGTCCGAGTGTATCACCCCATGACGCCTGCATCCACTCCCACCGAACCGCTCGACGAGCGCAAATTCGTCGTCGCCCTCGCACGCGGGCTGGATTTGCTGCGCGCGTTCAAGCCGGGAGAAACAATGCTCGGCAACCGCGATTTCGTCGAACGCACCGGCTTGCCGAAGGCGACCGTCAACCGGCTCGCCTACACGCTGACGGTGCTCGGCTATCTGCGGCTCGACGAAACCCTAGGCAAATATGCGCTCGACGCCGGAGTGCTGTCGCTCGGTTTCGCGCTGCTCTCGGGCACGGACACGCTCGAACTCGCTCGCCCGCACATGCGCACGTTCGCGCGCGAGGTGGGCGCGGCGGTTTCGCTCGGTTGCCGCGATGGGCTCGACATGATTTATCTGGAGACGATTCGCAGTGAAACCGCGTTGACGCTCGGACTCGCTTCCGGCTCGAAACTATCCATGTTGACGAGTTCGATGGGGCGCGCCTATCTCGCCGTGCAACCGCTCGACGTGCGCGCCGCGCTGCTGGCCGAACTGCGGAAGGCGGCGGGCAAGGAAGGCGACGAACTGGTCGCCGATGCGGAGAAAGAAATCGCTGCCTTCGCCGCGCACCGCTGCTGCTATTCGTTCCGCGCGTGGCACGAGGATGTCAATGCGGTCGCGGTGCCGTTTCGCGAGCCGCGCGAAGGCCGCTGGCTGGTGCTGAGTTGCAGCGGGCCGGCTTCGTCGATGGGAGAGGAGGTGTTTCGTGACAATGTCGCGCCGCGGCTTAAGGCGCTCGCGCGGCGTTTGGGCGATACGGGCTGAAGCGGCGGGTGCGGCTACGTGACTTGGCGTACGTCTGCTCGACCGGGCTCGACGAGATCAACCAGTTCAACCGCTCAACGGCTCAACCGCCCAACCGCCCAACCGCCCAACCGCCCAACCGCCCAACCGCCCAACCGCCCAACCGCCTCAAACCGCCCGGTCGTGATAATGCGCGTTGAACAACGGCCCTTGCACGAAGCGCACGTCGTATTGCTGCAAAGCATCGAACTGCGCTTCATCCACCACACGATTGAAGATCAGCGGAATCCGCAAGCGGCCGGCATAACCCACTAACGGTTTAACCGTCGCATCGCGCAAAGCGGTGCCCGCATCCATCTTGAGGAAGTCGAGCCGCGCGGTCTCCGACACCGACAGAATCTGCCCCGCGTTGGACAGATTGCCCGCCACCTTGAAGCCATAGTGCTGATAGCTCTTGGTCAGATAGCCGAGAAAAGTCTTGTGCGCGACCGCCGCAGCCGGCAACTCGATCACCACCCGCGACGGGTTCAATCCGAACGACACCAGCACGGTCGAAAAATGCCGCCCGTGGTCGTACTTCACACTCTTGAGCAGCCGCTCGTGTACCCGAAGAAAGAGCAGCCCATGCCGCTGCGCGCCGAAGAAATTGATGGCGTGCAGCGCGCGTGACATGCGGTCGAGTTCGACGAGCTCCCGATCGTCGGCGATCCGGTCGAACGGATCGAACACGTCGGACGGCGCAGCGTCGAGCAGGTGCGTGACAGCCTGAAAGCCGAGCTCGTCGCCGAACCGGTCAACCCCCTCGGCCCCGGACGAAAGCGACTGCGCCAACGCATGCACGCTGATATCGAAGATCGGCTCGTAGGCGCTGGCGAGTTCCAGCTCTTCGAACCGCGCCAGTGCGACGTCGTGATGCAGGCCTTGCCCCATCGCCAGATGCGCGCCGAGAAACGGATGATCGGCGGCGCGGGCAATGAGAGCGGGGATGGTCGGCGGAATCATGTAGACGTATGGATGGCGATGGAGAGGCGCGCGGCAACGCAATCCGGTTGCCGCATCCATTGATGGTAGCAGTCCGCACCGCGCTCACATGAACAAATTGCTCATAACGTTATCCGCCGAACGCTTGCATCTACGGGCCACGGCGCGTTTGCGCAGCGGTTTTTCAGGGTATACGTTAATTTCACTATCCGTAATTCGTTTTACCATACGTAAATCGTAGCGCGCCTGCGATGGCGGGAATATTTGTGCCGCGTGGCCTGCATGTACCGGACACGCGCGCTTTTGGGCCGGTTCGGCCGCACCGCCGCCCAACCACCCAATGAGCAAGAGGGGAGACGATCCAATGAGCGCTAAACCGGCGGCGGCCGCCGCGAACGTCATCGAAGTCGAGCGCGTGCTCGGCGAAACGCATCACCCGGCATTCCAGTTGATGCTGCTCGTTTTATGCGGGCTGTGCCTCGTGATCGACGGTTTCGACGCGCAGGCCATGGGCTACGTCGCGCCGAGCGTGATCGGCGAATGGCATGTGTCGAAAGCGGCGCTCGGTCCGGTGTTCAGCGCCAGCCTGTTCGGCATGCTGCTCGGCGCGCTCGGGCTGTCGGTGCTGGCTGACCGCGTCGGCCGCCGTCCGGTGCTGATCGGCTCGACGTTTTTCTTCGCGCTGTCGATGCTCGCCACGCCTTTTGTCACGACGATCCCTGCCTTGATCGCACTGCGCTTCATCACCGGGCTCGGACTCGGCTGCATCATGCCGAACGCGATGGCGCTGGTCGGCGAATTCTCGACACCCGCGCATCGCGTCAAGCGCATGATGCTGGTGTCGTGCGGCTTCACGCTGGGTGCGGCGCTCGGCGGCTTCATCAGCGCCGCGCTGATTCCGGCTTACGGTTGGCGCGCGGTCTTCTGGGTTGGCGGCGCAGTGCCGTTGCTGCTCGCGCTGGCCATGCTTGCCGCGCTGCCGGAGTCGCTGCAATTCCTGGTGCTCAAGGGCCGCAGCGAGCGCGCCTTGCGCTGGCTCGCGAAGTTCAACCCTGCGTTGACGATCGATGCGAACACGCGTCTCGTTGTGCGTGAGAAGGGCAACGACGGCGCGCCGGTCGCTGAACTGTTCCGCGCCGGCCGTGGCCCGGTGACCTTGATTCTGTGGGCGATCAGCTTCATGAACCTGATCGATCTGTATTTCCTGTCGAACTGGCTGCCCACCGTGATGCGCGACGCCGGCTATTCGCCGAGCACGGCGGTGATCGTCGGGACGGTGCTGCAAACGGGCGGCGTGGTCGGCACCTTGCTGCTCGGCTGGTTTATCGAACGCTTCGGTTTCGTGCGCGTGCTGTTCGTCTGTTTTGTGGGCGCGGCGCTGGCGGTCGGCACGATCGGCACGGTAGCGCATGCGTTGCCGTGGCTGTTGATCGTCGTGTTCGCGGGCGGCTTCTGCGTGGTCGGCGGACAGCCGGCGGTCAACGCGCTGGCGGGCCATTTTTATCCGACCACGCTGCGCTCGACCGGGATCGGCTGGAGCCTCGGCATTGGCCGGATCGGTTCGGTGATCGGGCCGCTAATCGGCGGTCAACTGATTGCGCTCAATTGGTCGAACGCGTCGCTGTTTCATGCGGCGGCCGTGCCGGTGCTGTGCTCCGCGCTGCTGGTGATCGCGCTGGCTGCGGCGACGCGCCAACGCGGCCGCCCGTCCGAGGCGCGGACCGCGTGAGCTGACGAGATCGAGTATCAACGGAGAACCTTGCATGGATACCCAAACACGTACGCCTAACACCGCCAGTTCGCGGCTTGAAATCGAGCCGGGCTATCAGTCGGGCTTCGCGAACGAATTCGCGACCGAAGCCCTGCCCGGCGCGTTGCCCGAAGGCCGCAACTCGCCGCAACGCGCGCCCTATGGTCTTTACGCCGAACAGGTGTCGGGCACGGCGTTCACTGCGCCGCGCGGTCACAATCGCCGCTCGTGGCTGTACCGGATTCGTCCGGCGGCTGTGCACAAGCCGTTCACGCCGCTGCCTTCGGAGCGCCTCGTCGCCAACTTCGCCGAGGTGCCACCGACACCGCCGAACCAGTTGCGTTGGGACCCGCTGCCGATGCCCGCCGAGCCGACCGACTTCGTCGACGGCTGGGTGACGATGGCCGGCAACGGCGCAGCGGAATCGATGAGCGGTTGCGCGATTCATCTGTACGCGGCGAACCGCTCGATGCAGGACCGCTTCTTTTACAGCGCCGACGGCGAATTGCTGATCGTCCCGCAGCAAGGGCGCCTCCATATCGCCACCGAAATGGGCCGGCTCGACGTCGAGCCGTTCGAGATCGTGGTGATTCCGCGCGGCGTGCGCTTCGCGGTGAGCCTGCCGGATGGTACGGCGCGCGGCTATATCTGCGAGAACTTCGGGGCGTTGCTGCGTTTGCCGGATCTTGGCCCGATCGGCTCGAACGGCCTTGCCAATCCGCGCGATTTCCTCACGCCGCATGCGGCCTACGAGGATCGTGAAGGCAAGTTCGAACTCGTCGCCAAGCTGAACGGCAACCTGTGGCGCGCGGACATTGGCCATTCGCCGCTCGACGTGGTGGCGTGGCACGGCAACTACGCACCGTACAAGTACGATCTGCGCCGCTTCAACACGATCGGCTCGATCAGCTTCGACCATCCGGACCCGTCGATCTTTCTGGTGCTGCAATCGCAAAGCGACACGCCGGGCGTCGATGCGATCGACTTCGTGATCTTCCCGCCGCGCTGGCTGGCCGCCGAAGATACGTTCCGCCCGCCCTGGTTCCATCGCAACGTCGCGAGCGAGTTCATGGGTCTCGTGCACGGCGTGTACGACGCGAAGGCCGAGGGTTTCTTGCCGGGCGGCGGGAGTCTGCATAACTGCATGACGGGTCACGGCCCGGACGCGGACACGTTCGAAAAAGCCTCACATGGCGACACGTCGAAGCCGATGAAAGTCGGCGACACGATGGCCTTCATGTTCGAGACGCGCACGCTGATCAAGCCGACCCGCTTCGCGCTCGAAACCGCGCAATTGCAGGCGCATTACTACGAGTGCTGGCAAGGTCTCAAGAAACACTTCAATCCGGAGCAACGATGAACGCATTGAGCGATCTTCAGGCGACGCTCGATCCGTCGCGCAAAAGCTGGGTCGAGTCGGCCAATGAGCCGAGCAACGATTTTTCGATTCAGAATCTGCCGTTCGGCATTTTCAGCGACGCTCTGAATGCGACGCGTCGCGTGGGCGTGGCGATCGGCGACAGCATCGTCGATCTGGCCGCGCTCGAAAGCGCGGGTCTGCTGAGCGTGCCTTCATCGGGTGCGGGCGAGAGCGTGTTCGTACGCGACACGTTGAACGATTTCATCGCACTGGGACGCGACGCATGGCGCAGCGTGCGCATTCAGTTGAGCAAGCTGCTGTCGCGCAGTGACGCGACGCTGCGCGACGACGCCGAGCTGCGCAGCCGCGCGCTGATCCGGCAGGCCGACGCGCAATTGCATCTGCCGGTGCGGATTCCGGGCTACACCGATTTCTATTCGTCGAAGGAGCATGCGACGAATGTCGGCTCCATGTTCCGCGATCCGAAGAACGCGCTGCTGCCGAACTGGTCGGAGATGCCGATCGGCTACAACGGACGCGCGTCGTCGGTGGTGGTGAGCGGCACGCCGGTGCGTCGTCCTAACGGACAGTTGAAGCTGCCGGATCAGGAGCGTCCGGTGTTCGGCGCGTGCCGCAAGCTGGATATCGAGCTCGAAACGGGCTTCGTGATCGGCGCTGGCAACGCCTTGGGCGAGCCGGTTGCGTGCGCGGATGCCGAAGCGCATATCTTCGGCATGGTGCTGCTGAACGACTGGAGCGCGCGCGATATCCAGCAATGGGAATATGTGCCGCTCGGGCCGTTCAACGCGAAGACATTCGCGACCACGATCTCGCCGTGGATCGTGACGCTCGACGCGCTCGAACCGTTTCGCGTCGCACAGCCGGCGCAAGATCCGCAGCCGCTCGACTATCTGCGCCACGACGGCGAGCATGCTTTCGACATCACGCTGGAAGTAACGCTGCGCCCGCAGCAGGCAAAGCGGGCGAGCACGATTACGCGGACCAACTTCAAGCACATGTACTGGACGATGGCGCAGCAGCTCGCGCATCACACGGTATCGGGCTGCAATACGCGCGTGGGCGACCTGATGGGCTCGGGCACGATCAGCGGGCCGACGGAAGATTCGTTCGGCAGCCTGCTCGAGTTGACGTGGAACGGCAAGAAGCCGCTGGAGTTGCAGGAAGGCGGCACGCGCAGTTTTATCGAAGACGGCGACGAGTTGACGCTCGCGGGTTGGTGCCAGGGCGAGGGTTATCGAGTGGGCTTCGGTGTGTGCGCCGGGGAGATTTTGCCGGCGTTGAAGTGACGCTGAAAATGCGCGCCGGGAGGACGGAAGGCGCACGATAAAGAACGGGGAAGCCATTGAGTGTGGCTTCCCCGTTTTGCTGTGCGCTGGTCACTATGCAGCGGCGCTGTATCTAACCCTGCCCACGAAGCCAATCAAAATACGGTGCGTGCCCGCATGCCGGATGGTTTGGCCAGCGGCAATCTGCGGGGTTGTCCCTATGCAGATGAGTGGCAAGTCTCAAAAGTATCGAGATTCAGGTTGGCTTTCCCCGCTCGCTGACGTGCACGATCTTCAGTGTCGTCCAGTCTGGCTTTAGCAGAGGTCCATCCCCCCAACGTAGGAATTCAAGCTGAAACAGGCGATCCGAAGGATCAGCAAAAAGGAGAACATCCACCACCGCGCCATCAGCATCTCTCAGGGTGCCTTCATACGGATAAGTATGTTGGCCTCGCTCATTTGGGCGATCGTGACCGTGGATATGAAATAAGACTAACGAGCCGTCATCCAGCATGGGCTCGGCGCGAGCACTCGTCAGGTCATCTAAAAGCCTCGCTGCATTCGTGGGGGCAAGCCGTGCCGCCACGTCGCGGATAAACGACTTCTCGCTGTCAGTTAGTTCCCGTCTCATGTCACTTAATCACAAAGATTGTTCCGACATTAATCTCGCCGTTTGGCAGCATGTATGCTCTCCATTGGACCGGTCTGCCATCCACCTCTATGCGCCCCAGTTTGTTCTCTCCTGGAACCATATCAGAACGCGTCGCGCTCAATTCGTCGGCCACCATACCCTCAGCCTTATCCAAATCTAAATTATCAGCTTTCGCGCGGTTGATATAGTGGTCGCGCTTGAATGCAATACCTTGCGTACTGTTGGCACCGGACGGTTTGCACTGTTTTGCCTCGGTCGCTTGTTGAATACCATTTTTCGCCGTCCACATCGGGTCCCGTGCGAGTTGGAACACGAGCCACGCAAACCGAGCGCCCGCGTAAATCGCGCACTCGGGACATACGGGCGCTAGTCCCGCTTCCTGTGCAGACCGCAACAGCTTATTCGGGCCTATAAGGTTAGGCGCTGGCCCAGCTGGTACGACCGCGGATTCAAAGTTGTCAATCCAAGTGTCAATTTCGTCATCGCTGACGGACAGGTCGGGGCCGAGATTGGTCGACACAGTGCCGGCGCGCGCTACCAGCGTTCCATCGTCCGCATAGGTATAGTTAACTTTAAACGCGCGCTTCACATTGCCATTGAGCGGGCTTGCGTTCTCAAAATATTGAAAACCGGACACCCTTCCACGTGAATCGTAATAGGGGTTCGCGGTGAAGCCGCTGCTGCCGAACTGGATTGCCCGGTGCGCTGAATCCCGAAGCTCGATCGTAAAGACCTTTCCAGACTTCCGGTCGACGATCGACCGGAGGTTGCCTGTCAAGTCTTGGGTTATCCCCCATTCTCCGGTCAACTGGCCGTCGTCATACATCTGCGCGAACGTCAACTGATTTGATGCGTTGAACACCATCCCATAAGTACGGCTCGGTCCGGGAGCTAGAAGCGCGGCAAAACCGTCGGCGCCTGTCGCATCCGTTGTCCTTCGTTCGCTGATGCCAGTCGGATTGCCGTTCGCGTCATAAACATACGTACGGAGCCATCCTGGCGATGCGACCATATAGGGACGCAAACTGACGGAGTCAGCGTAGCGTACCGACGTGATCGCCGTGCCGCCCGAAGCACTGATAGAAGTTGCTTGAACAGGACGATTGTTGTCGTCGTACTTGTATTGGATGTTCTTCCCGTAGGGCGCGACATCGCTGGTCAGATTGCCCCCCGCGTCCCAGGTCATGCTGTAGCCGGCGTCGCTTCCCGTCGCGCGCAACCTTCCGGCGATCCCGGAATAGTTCACCGTTGTCGTGCGCTGGCTGCTGGTTATGGTCGATGCATTAGCGCCATAAGAAAACGTCACGTTCCGCTGTGCGTCCGGATGGGTTACTGACGTCGCACGTCCCATCGCATCGTATGACCAGGTAGCGATACGAGCCCCTCTCTCGTCTATCACGCCAGTCAGAGCACTGTTGAACCGCGGGTCCTCATAGGCATAACGGCGGATGCTCCCATCCGGCCAAGTGACGGAAATAAGGTTGTTATTTCCGTCATAAGCGTACTTCGTGACATTGCCGGTCGAATCTGCAAGTTGAGTAACGCGCCACTTCGCATCGTAAGTCAGACGGATGGCAAGATCGTAGTTTGAGTTTGATCCTGCAGCATGATCAGTAACCGCGACGAGCAGTCCCGCTGCAGGCGCCACCGATCCTGGGGTATTCGCATCGCTGTACGAAAGCGTAGCGACCCGGCCATCGTGTTCCGTAACGGACAACAGAACGCCTTGTGCGGAATAGGCTTCCCGGCTGCCATTGGTCAGGTCATCGAGCGTCCACGATGACGATCCCTGAGTCAACGATAACGGCGTTCCGTCGGTGGAGCGCCATCCTCCTGAACCTTTGGCAAAGGTCGCTGGGTGGCCGTCTTCTCGGAAAGCGGTTACCCGTGACGGGACACCATTCACGCCCGCAAGATTCAACTGGCGCTGCCAGTTGTGAAACCAGAGCGAGCCGAAGCCGGAATCCGGACGAGTAATCGGGCGAGCGCGGTAGGTACGACTGAATATAAAAGGGCGGTCGTCACCGCTATGAAAATCGACTTCCTTGATCGTCGTTGCACCCGAACCCGGGTAGACCGGATCGGCCACTGAACAACTGTTATCCGCACTTGCGTCGTCGGGTGGCATTCCACACCACCTCGTGATTCGAGACGGCTCATTGACGCAATAGTGGTTCGATAAATTGATGGGCGTATTACCCCACGCGTTTGCGAAGCAGGTTGCGGTTCCTTGTATTGCTCCTGATCTCGCGTAAAGCGGGGCGCAAACTCCGTCCCCGCTTTCGGCGTTCGCCCCGAATGCAATCATCAGCAGCATGAGCGCTGCCACCAGGCGGCCCACCACTTCCGCTGGTCTCCCATCAGTTGTGTTTCTGCTCATAGTCCTCCCTATGGGTTGTGCTTTCTCCAAGCCCAGTTACCCTATAGGGACCGCAATGAACGGAAGATCCGAAATTTCCTCAAATTCCTGCTAGTTTTCGCAATGACGTGCCGCTCTCCATTTGCGCCTGCGCATGACGTAGGAAAACAGCCCAACATTCGTCAACCACTCACCAAATATGACGGTTCGACCATGGCACCGTTATCGCGCTAAAGCCCGCCAATCACCCCGCAACCCCCACCGGCGCATGCCGCTTCTCCCACCAGACCGCGCCGAGAAACGCCAACGCCGCAGCGAGCAGCACGCCGACCATCGCGTCGTTACCCACACTCTTCATCAGCGCACCGGCCACCAGCGGGCCGCCGAAACTGGCCGCGCTCCACGAGGCGCCCACCAGCGAGCTGGCCGACACCAGCGCGACACCGCGAAAGCGTTCACCGCAGGCCACCAGCGAGAGCGTGTAGATCGCGCCTGCCGCCGCGCCAAGCACATAGAGCAGCGGCCAGCAAAGCCACGGTGAAGTGGCCGCCCAAGGCAGAAACGGCAGCAACGCTACGACGACCACACCGCAACAGATATGCACCCGCTCGCGGCCGAGCCGGTCGGCGAGCCAGCCGATCGGAAACTGCATCGTCGTATCGCCAAGGAGCAGAGCCGAGGCGAACAGCACGGCCACCTCGCTCGTGATGCCGTGCGACATCGCGAAGAGCGGCAGCAACGAGAGCGCGATCGTGTCGAACAACGCGAAGAAGCCGGTGCCGATCACGAGCGCCGGCATCTGCGGTAAGACACGACGCCAGCTGCCGTGCGCCGCGTGCTCGTCGTCGGAGGCTTGGGGCGTCGTGCGGATCGCGGCAAGCATCGGCAGCGCCAGCAGGAAGATCGCGCCGCACAGCAGGAAGCGCCAGTGCGCGAAGCCCGCGATTTGACTCACCAGCACCGGCCCCGCCATCTGGAACAGCGTGAAGTTGGTGGCGTAGATGGCGACGACGCGGCCGCGCGAGGCGTCGTCGGCCAACTGGTTGACCCAGGCTTCGCCGATCGTGAAGAGGAGCATCAGTGCCGCGCCGCACAGCACGCGCAACACGGCCCAGAGCCACAGGTTCGCGGTGAGTTGCATCAGCGCGGTGGCGAGCGCCACCACCAGCACGGCACCGACGATCACCTGGCGGCCGCCGAAGCGCGCCGCGATCCAGCCGGCGAGCGGCACGATGACGAGCCCGCCGCCCGCTTGCGCGGCCGTCAGCAGACCGACCACGTCGGTGCCATAGCCGGCTTGCGTGAGCGCGAGGGCCGTGAGGGGAAGTGTCGCGCCGCTGCCGAGTCCGACAACGGCGACACTGAGGATCAAAGCGAGGAAATCGCGAGTGAGGATGACTTTCATCGGCCGAGATGCTACTACGGCCGCGAGTCATGCGCAGTCTGGATCGAGGTTGCGATGTGAGCCGTTGCTGCGCCAACTCGCCGGCACGAGTGTGGCCGTGAGTCGTCGCGCAGGGTACGGATAAGCGGCGATAAGGGCGCCGATCAGGCCAATCAGCCCGCCACGGCGACCCGTTGCGCGCGCCGGTCGATCGACACCGACCACAGCGTCAGCACGAGCGCGCCGATCGAGGTCGCCACACCGACCCACGGCAGCGTCGTGAGTGGCGCGCCCGCGCCGATCGCCATGCCGCCGAGCCACGCGCCCGTCGCATTGCCGAGGTTGAAGGCGCCCTGGTTCAAGGTCGAAGCCAGATTCGGCGCATGGCTCGCGCGGTCGACGATCAGCATTTGCAGCGGCGGCACGATGGCGAAAGCCAGAACGCCCCAGGCGAAAATCGTGATCATCGCCGGAATTTCGGCATGCATGGTGCCGGCAAAGATGGTCAGGATGACGACGATGGCGAGCAGAAACGCCACCAGCGAAGGCATCAGCCGCCAGTCGGCGAGCTTGCCGCCCAGTGTGCTGCCCACCGTCAGGCCGAGACCGAACAGGAGCAACACGAGGGTCACGGCATGCGGCGTAAAGCCGGTCACGTCTTCGAGAATCGGCGTGATGTACGTGAAGGTGGAAAAGAGACTCGCCGATGCGAGCACGCTGATGCCGAGCACCATCAGCACTTGCGGGTTCTTCAACACGCTGAATTCGCGGACGAGGCTCGCCTTCTGCATTTCGATCTTCGCCGGCAGGCACACGGCGAGCGCGGCTGCCGCGACGAGGCCGATGCCCGTCACCGCCCAGAAGGTGGCGCGCCAGCCCACCGCCTGGCCGAGCGCGGTGCCGAGCGGCACGCCCAGCACGTTGGCGAGCGTGAGGCCCGTGAACATCAGCGCGATGGCTTGCGCGCGGCGGTTCGGCGCGACGAGGCCTGCGGCCACCACCGAACCTATTCCGAAGAACGCGCCATGGCAGAACGCCGTGACGATGCGCGCGGCCATCAGCACCGCGTAACCCGGCGCAACCGCGCACAGCAGATTGCCGACGATGAACACGCCGATCAGACTCATCAACGCCTTCTTGCGCGGCATGTTGGCAACCGCGATCGCGACGATCGGCGCGCCGATGGTGACACCGAGCGCATACGCCGACACCAGCATGCCGGCGGCCGGGATCGACACGGCCAGGTCACGCGCGACATCGGGCAGCAGCCCCATGATCACGAATTCGGTGGTACCGATTCCAAAAGCGGCAACGGCAAGGGCGAGCAGAGGCAAAGGCATGATGAAGGAGCGTGAATCGGCGCGACGGGGGAGCGTCGCGCGGCCGGCGCGCGTTTTCGGGGCGAGAACGCGTGCGCCGGACAAGGGGCAAAGCAGTAGGGGATTCTACCTAAGTCAAAACAGCCTTGCTGACCGTCAGGGCCGTTGTTGTTTTTCGCTGAAAACCGCGGCGGCTCGAACTCGCTTTTTGGCTAACGCGGGCCGTCGCCGGTATCGAAGATGTTGCCGTGGCGGCCTGCGCCTCCGGCGAAACGCGCCGCGCCGGCCACGCCTTCTTCGAAGACGGCGTGATAGCCGCCCGCGCCTTCGCGACGCAGTGCTTCCGCGAAATCATCCAGCATGCTGTTTTCCAGCACGGAGCGGCGATCGGCGAGCAACGCCGCCTGCGGCAACGCGGCGAGCTCCGCCGCCAGCTGTTCGGCTGCCGCGCGCGCCGTGCCTTTGGCTACGACGCGGTTGGCGAGGCCGAAGCTGAGCGCTTCCTGCGCGCTCACCGCGCGGCCGGTCAGAATCAGGTCCAGCGCGCGTGACAGCCCGATCAGACGCGGCAGGCGGATCGTGCCGCCGTCGATCAACGGAATCCCCACGCGGCGGCAGAATACGCCGAGCACCGCGTCGTCTTCGACCACTCTCAGATCGCACATTGCGGCCAATTCCAGACCGCCCGCGACCGCATAGCCCGCAATCGCGGCAACGACCGGCTTGCTGAAGCTCGTGCGCGTCGGTCCCATCGGGCCGGGGCCGCGACCGTCGGCGTGTAGCTCGTTGCGGCGGGTGTCGTCGGCGAGAGCGGTCAGGTCCGCGCCGGCGCAGAAGGTGCCGCCCGCGCCGAACAGCACCGCCGCGCGCCAGGCCGGCTCCGCTTCGAAGCGGGCGAACGCGGCGCTGAGCGCCTGCGCGACAGGACGGTCGACGGCATTGCGACGCGCGGGCCGCTCAAGAACGATCGTGGCGACGCCGATATCCTGATTAGCTTCGATGCGCACGTGGTCATTGAAATTATGCGTGGTTACCATCGTTGTCTCCGTATCGATCCGCGTTACCTGCTCATTCGGGTTTTCGCGCGGTGTATTCATGCAGCGTAGTTAATACCGTGGCCTGTCATGCTTCTTTCACAATCGGCTCGTAGCTTTAGCGCTCTCCTAACGCGCTGGCGATATTTCGCTGGCTTATCGAGCCTGCCTTTGCCCTTGTCCAATTCATCGTCAACCGCCGCGCCGGCTTGTGCCGAGACGGTCTGGACCGTGCCGCTGCAAGAGCATTCATGGTACGACCATGTGCGCCTGAAACGCGTCTTCGTCACGGATGGCACGCGCCATCAGGTCGTTCTCGTCGACGTGCGCAAGCTGCTCGTGTGCGCCGATCGCGACAACACCGATTATGTTTTGAAGCCGGTCGCCGAATGGCATTCCGGCAAGGTGCGCGGCATTCGCGAGTTTCTCGATCCGGAGAACCCGCGCATTCCGCAGATGCCGTACGTGACGATCTCGACGCGTCGCGGGCCGGGTCTGCTCGGCTGGTTCGGGCTGGAGCGCGAGGGCGTGGTGGCCTTCCGCAATGGCCAGCATCGCGCGCGCTATCTGGCCGACGCGGGCGCGCGCTGGTTTCCGGTGGAAGTGCACGAGCGCGAAGCGATGTTGCTGCGTGAGCTTTGCGGCGCGGCAGACGATGCGCGCACGGCGGTCCGCGCGACGCCGCTGAACGGCAGCGGCGGAGTTTAAGCGGGCGTGCGCATGGCAATCCAGGCGACACCGCAAAACAACAGCAGTGGAATCTAAACCGCTGCGCGCACCACGTTGCGCGGCGTGCCGGCCTGCCACGCCGCGACGTTCGCGAGCGTGGTCTGGGCGATCTCGCTCATCGCCTCGCGGGTGAAGAACGCCTGGTGCGCGGTGACGATCACGTTCGGGAACATCAGCAGGCGCGCCAGCACGTCATCCTGCAAGGGCAGGTTCGAGTGGTCCTCGAAGAACAGGCCGCCTTCTTCTTCATAGACGTCGAGCCCGAGGTGGCCGAGCTGGCCGTCCTTCAACGCGCCGATCAATGCATTGCTTTCGACGAGACCGCCGCGGCCCGTGTTGATCAGCATCGCGCCGCGCTTCATCTTCGCGAGCGCGGCGGCGTCGATCAGGTGGTACGTGCCCGCCACCAGCGGACAATGCAGGCTGACGACGTCGGACTCGGCGAGCAGCGTGTCGAGCGGCACATAGCGGGCGCCGAGCGCGAGCAGGTCGTCGGCGGGCGTGCCGGGATCGTGCGCGAGCACCTGCATGCCGAAGCCCGCCATGATGCGGCCGAACACGCGACCGATCATGCCGGTGCCGATCACGCCCACGGTCTTGCCGTGCAGATCGAAGCCGAGCAGTCCATGCAGCGAAAAGTCGCCTTCGCGCGTGCGTGCGGCGGCGCGCGGCAAACGCCGGTTCAGCGCCAGGATCAAGCCGACCGCATGCTCGGCCACGGCGTGCGGCGAGTAGGCGGGCACCCGCGCGACGGTGATGTCGAGGCGTTCGGCCGCGGCCAGATCGACGTGATTGAAGCCCGCCGAGCGCAGCGCGATCATGCGCGTGCCGCCGGCATGGAGCCTCTCCAGTACCGCCGCATCGACGCTGTCGTTGACGAACGGGCACACCACTTCATAGCCTTGGGCGAGGACGGCGGTCTCGCTGTCGAGGTGTGATTCCTGGAAATGCAGCTCATAGCAGTGTGACGCATTGGCTTCGCTGAACGTGTCGCTGTCGTACTGGCGGCTGCTGAAAAGAATGATGCGCATGTCGGACTCCGAAGATGGCGTGCCAATGCTAAAGATCATTTTTTGCGAAGATGAATTGGCCAGGAGTTGAAAATAATATTGACAGCTTCGCCGAACTACAATATTTATTAAAAAAGCAGTCTTAAGAAAGCATGTTCACTCATGCTGTAATAATTGGCCATCAGCAGACTAAGTCTTTTTCACGGCGTTGGGCTACTTCGCGAGGAAAGAGTGACTGTCGAGCTATCGAAAATCCGTTCCACCGCCACGGTCGCCGTTGCAATGCGGCATCTCCCCTTGGACGCGATTCGCGTCATTCAATTGCCATAAATTGTGTTTTCACTCAGTCGCTATGCCGGTTGAGTAATGTGGCGCGACATACTGGGTGAAAATGAATTCATTGGTATTTGGGGAATGAATCTTTCGGCATCCTGCTAATCAACCCAAAAATCGGCGAACCAACATGATCGGTGAATTGCTGAGATCTCAACCCGAGATCGCGCTGTTCGCAAGCCTTGCAATCGGATATTTCATTGGCTCGTTCCGCATCGGGCCCATTCAGCTTGGCGGCGTGTGCGGCACGTTGATCGTCGCGTTGCTATTGGGCCAGACAGGCGCACGCCTCGCTCCCGATCTGAAGAACATCGCGTTCGCGTTGTTCATCTTCGCGCTGGGCTTCACCGGCGGACCGCAGTTCTTCGCCAATGTCGGGCGCGGCTGGCGCTACGGTCTGCTGTCGGTGGTCGAGATCGTTTCCGTGCTGGCGCTGATCATGATCGCGGTGGTCGTCATGCGGCTCGACGCCGGCACGGCAGCCGGTCTGCTGGCCGGCGCGGCGACGGAATCGGCCGTGATCGGCACGGCGTCCGAGGCGATTTCCAAGCTCGGCTTCAGCGATTCCGAAACGCTGCGCTTGCAGGCCAACATCGTGACCGCGTACAGCGTGAGCTACCTGTTCGGCCTGATCACCATCGTGCTCTTCACGAGCCAGTTCGCGCCGCTGCTGTTGCGCGTCAATCTGCGCGACGAAGCCGAGCGCGTGTGGCGCAAGCTCGGTGGCGACGGCGCGTATGGCGAGGGTCAGCGCGCTGCCGCGCCGGCGCTAGTGGGCCGCGCGTTCGAAGTCGGCGCGGCGGCCGGCACGACGCTCCGGGCATTCGAACAGCAGTACGGCTTCAACCTGACGGTCGAGCGGGTCCGGCGCAATGGCGCGGAGGTGCCCGCCGAACCGCAACTCACGCTTGCGCGAGGCGACGTCATTCTGGTGGGCGGGCGGCGCGAAGCGATCGTGGCGGCCGCCGCGGGTCTCGGTGCCGAAGTGGACGGCGCGGACTTCGGCCAGGTGATGGCCGAGAAGCTCGACGTCGTGCTGACTCGCCGCGACCTGCACGGACTCACGGTCGCGCAGGTGCGCGAGCAGGCGACGCCCGAAAACGGCCGCGGCGTCTACATCGCGGCGGTCACGCGACTCGAGACCACAGTGCCCGCGCTGCCCGGCACCGAACTCAATCGCGGCGACGTGGTCACGCTGGTGGGCGGCAAGGCGGATGTTCTGCGCGGCGCGAAGCGTCTGGGCTACGTGGTCGTGGCCACTCAGAAGACCGACTTCGTTTATCTGGGGCTGGGCGTGCTGGTCGGCATGGCGATCGGTCATCTTGGCGGGCGGGTCGGCGGCGTGTCGATCGCGCTCGGCACGGGCGGTGGCTGTCTGCTGTCGGGGCTGCTGTTCGGCTGGATCCGTTCGCGTTATCCGGTGATCGGCTCGCTGCCTTCGGCGGCGGCGCAAATCCTCAAGGACTTCGGTCTCGCCACTTTCATCGCCGCGGTGGGTTTGTCGGCGGGACCGGACGCCATCAAGCTGGTGCGCGAGTACGGACTCGCATTGCCGGTGGCCGGAATTCTGATGGTGCTCGTGCCCGGTCTGCTGTCGCTCTGGATCGGCAGCATGTTTCTCAAGCTCGAGGCGCCCATGCTGCTCGGCGCGATTGCCGGCCAGCAATGCAGCACGCCTGCGATCAGTGCACTGGTGGGCGTTACCGGCAACTCCACTCCGGTGATCGGCTACACGATCACGTACGCACTCTCGAACATTCTGTTGCCGCTCATGGGGCCGGTGGTCGTCGGCCTCGCCGGGAAATTCCACTAGGCGGCCAGATGTGCCGGACGTGGCGCGCCATGCCATGCCACGTTTGGCCGATGCAGCAGACGGCACGCGCGGCGCGACACGATTGCGCTTTGCCTGCGCAGGCAGCAACCAGTACTCAGTATCGCAAACTATCCAGCGAGGGCACGATGGACTGGCTACATCACATTTTTCAGAAATCTCCGGAGATGGCGCTATTTCTGTCGCTCGCGGCGGGGTACTTCATCGGACAGATCAACTTCGGCAAGTTTCAGTTGGGCGGCGTGGGCGGCTCGCTGCTGGCTGCGGTGGTGATCAGTCAGGCGGGCGTGACGATCGACAACGGCGTGAAGTCGGTCATGTTCGCCGTCTTCATCTACGCGGTCGGCTACGACTCCGGCCCGGGCTTCTTCAACTCGCTGAACCGCAAGACGCTGCGTGAGATTGCCATGGCCGTGTTTCTGGCGGTCACCGCGCTGATCACCGTGGTGGTGTGCGCGAAGCTGTTCCACCTCAACAAGGGGCTCGCCGCCGGACTCGCGGGCGGCGCGCTGACGCAATCGGCGATTATCGGCACGGCGGGCGACGCGATTGCGCGTCTCGGCCTGCCCGCCGATCAGGTCAAGTCGCTGCAATCGGACGTGGCGATCGCCTACGCGGTGACCTATGTGTTCGGCTCGTTGGGCGCGATCATCGTGTGCGTGAATATCCTGCCCAAATTCATGGGCCAAAGTTTGCGCGATGCCTCGCTCGAAGTGGAACGCGAACTGACCGCGGGTGCGGCGGCCAGCGGGCCGGGGCAACTCTCAGCGCTGCCCGAGATGGTCGGCCGCGCGTACACGATCGATGTCAGCGCCGGGAAAACGGTGAAAGCCGTCGAGACGCAGCATCGAGACCTGTTGACGATCGAACGGATCAAGCGTGACGGCCAGCCGCTCGACCCGGCGCCCGATCTGGTGCTGAAGCCCAACGACGTGGTCCTCGTGGTGGGGCGCCGCGAGGCCGTGGTCGAATTCGGCGCGGCCGGCGGCGAGGTTGCCGCCGTCGAAGATGTCGGCGTCGTCATGCAGACACGCGAAGGTGTGTTCACGCGCAAGGGCATGAATCACACGACGATCGCCGCCGCGCGGCAAGTGGTGGATCGCGATATGCGGCACGGCGTCTACATCCAGAGTATTTCGCGTGCCGGTCAGCCACTGCCGGTCCTGCCGGAAACCATCCTGGAGCACGGCGATGTCATCACTTTCTACGGTTCGCCGAAAGACACCAAGCGCGCTGTCGAGGCAGCCGGCTACGAGCTGCCGTACACCAACAAGACCGACTTCATCTACATGGGCGTCGGCCTCGTACTCGGTCTGCTGATCGGGCTGATCGTCGTCGATGTCGCCGGCATTCCGCTCACGCTCGGCTCGGGTGGCGGCTGCCTGCTGGCCGGTCTGCTGTTCGGCTGGATGCGCGGCAAGTATCCGATGTATGGCGTGATGCCGACGGCGGCCTCGCAACTGCTGAAGGACTTCGGCCTCGCGGCCTTCGTGGCGGTGGTCGGTTTGAACTCCGGCCTGCAGGCGGTAGTCACCGTCAAACAGAGCGGCTTGACGATCTTCCTGCTCGGTGTGTTCGTCACGTTGTTTCCGTTGTTGCTCACCATGCTGTTCGGCCGCTACGTGCTGAAGTACAACAACGCGGCCATTCTCGCGGGGGCGCTAACCGGCTCGCGCAGTGCGAATCCGGCCTTCGGCGGCGTGCTCGACAAGGCGGAAAGCGCCGTGCCGACCGTGCCGTTCGCGATCACGTACGCGATCGCGAACGTCGCGTTGACACTGCTCGGCCCGCTCGTGGTCGGGCTCGTGTAGCGCGCGTCTATCGATCTCTGTTACGCCGGCGCTAACGGGCGATCGTTCGCCGCGCCGGCATCTTTCACCAGGCTCATTGGAGAACGCATCATGGCAAAAGAGAAGGGCGACAAGAAACGTGCGGATATGGCGCAACCGGGCATGTCGGCACTCAGCCCGTTCGAGTTGAAGGATGAACTGATCAAGGCGGCGGGTGGCAGCGCCGTGGAACGTCCCGCCAATGCGTCGATGCTCAACGCCGGGCGCGGCAACCCGAATTTTCTCGCGACGATTCCGCGCCACGGCTTCTGGCAACTCGGTCTCTTTGCGATGCGCGAATCGGAGCGCTCGTTTGCCTACATGCCTGAGGGCGTGGGCGGCTTTCCGCGGCACGACGGCCTCGAGGAACGCTTCGATCTATTCCTGCGCGAGAACAAGGGCGTGGCCGGCATCGACTTTCTGCGCGGTGCGGTGTCGTACGTGCGCGATCAGCTGGGTTACTCGGCCGGCGACTTTCTGTATGAAATGTGCGAGGGCATTCTCGCTTCCAACTACCCGGTGCCGGACCGCATGCTGAAGCTGTCCGAACTGATCGTCGGGCAGTATCTGCGCAAGGAGATGATCGGCGACCATCCTTTTGTCGGCGAATTCGACATATTCGCGGTGGAAGGCGGTACGGCCGCGATGACGTATATCTTCAACACGCTGCGCGAGAATCACCTGATCAAGGCGGGCGACACGATCGCGCTCGGCATGCCGATCTTCACGCCGTACATCGAGATTCCGCGCTTGAACGACTACCGGTTGAACGTCGTCAATCTCGAAGCCGACGTGGCCAATGGCTGGCAGTATTCGAAGAAGGAACTCGACAAGCTGCGCGATCCGAAGGTGAAGGCGTTCTTTCTCGTGAACCCGAGCAATCCGCCTTCGGTGAAGATCAATGACGAAAGCCTTCAATACATTGCCGAGATCGTCAAGGAACGGCCCGATCTGATCCTGCTGACCGACGACGTGTACGGCACCTTTGCCGACGACTTCGTGTCGCTGTTCGCGCTCGCGCCGAAGAACACCATCCTCGTGTATTCGTACTCGAAATATTTCGGCGCGACCGGCTGGCGCCTCGGCACGATCGCGACGCATCGCGACAACGTGCTCGACAAGCTGATTGCCGAGTTGCCGAAAGACACGAAGAAGCAGTTGCACGAGCGCTACGAATCGATCACGACGGAGCCGGACAAGCTCAAGTTCATCGACCGGCTGGTGGCCGACAGCCGCACGGTCGCGCTGAATCACACCGCGGGTCTGTCGACGCCGCAGCAGGTGCAGATGGTGCTGTTTTCGCTGTTCTCGCTGATGGACACGCCGGACGCCTACAAGAACGCGTTGAAGCGTTTGATTCGCAAGCGCAAGCAGGCGCTTTACGAAGAGGTCGGCATTTCCTTCGAGGACGACGATCCGAATCAGGTCGACTACTACACGATTCTCGACGTCGAGTTCCTCGGCGAGCGGATGTTCGGGCGTGAGTTCGTCGATTGGCTGCTGAAGAACACGCAGCCATCCGAAATGCTGTTCCGCCTCGCTCGCGAGGCGCGGGTCGTGCTGCTGCCGGGCCTTGGCTTCGGCACGCAGCATCCGTCGGGGCGCGTGTCGTTGGCGAACCTGAACGAGGCCGATTACCGTCAGATCGGGCGCGCGTTGCGCAAGCTGATCGAAGAGTATGTCGAGCGTTTCAACGCGGCGACCGGCAAGAAACTCGACAAGACCGCGGTGAAATGACGGCGTTGCCGACGGTATCGCGGCGTCGTGCATAGTCAAAAAACTTGCGCAACTGCGCGGATCGGTGAATGATCGAACCGGCGGCCTCGCCAGCGTCCATGCTGGCGGGGCCGTTTGCTCCTTCGCGTCCTGACATTCACGTACCGATCATCATGCCGACTTCATCATTCACATCCGCCTCGTTCGCAGTGCCCTGTCCGGTTGTCGAGTCGCTCGACGCCATTCTTCCCGAAGAGCCGCTCCTGATGATGGGCGCCGGCCCCGTGCCGATTCCCGCAGCCGTGGCGAAGGCCAACGCGATCGTGATCAATCACCTGGGCGCAACGATGGTGAAGGTGATTGGGCAGGTGAAGTCGATGGCGCGCTATGTGTTCCAGACGAATTCGAAATGGGTGCTGGGTGTGGCCGGACCCGGCTCGGCCGCGATGGAGATGGCGATCTCGAACCTGGCGTGGGAAGGCACGCGGGTGCTGTCCATCAAGAACGGTTTTTTCAGCGAACGGATGGCGGAGATGGGCCGGCGCGTCGGCGCGCGGGTGAGCACGCTCGAAGTTGCTGACCGGACGGTGGCGAGCCTCGAAGAGATTGCCGAGGCGATCCGGCGCGAGCGTCCCGAGATCGTGACGGTGGTGCAAGGCGAGACGTCCAATACGGTGTGGAATTATCGGCTGAAGGAAATTGCCGCGTTGGCGAAAGCGGCCGGCGCGCTGGTGATCGTCGATGCGGTTTGCACGTTGAGCACGATGCCGCTGGAGATGGATGCCTGGGGGATCGATGCGGTGATTACGGGTGGGCAGAAGGGGTTGTCGTCGATTCCGGGCGTGTCGTTGATTGCGTTTTCAGATGCGGCGTGGGAGAGGGTTAAGGGGCGCACGGCGCCGAACGCGCATTGGTGTCTGGATGCGAGGCTTGCTGAGAATTTTTGGCATAACGCTGGGTATCACTATACGGCGCCTGTTTCTGGAGTTCTGGCTTTGCATGAGGCTTTGCGGCTGGTGTGTGCTGAGACGCTCGAGAAGCGGTTTGCCCGGCATTTGAGGTGTTCGCTGGCGTTGCAGGATGGGGTGGTGGCGATGGGGCTTCGGTTGTATGCGCCGGAGGCTTGTCGGTTGAATTCTGTTGTCGGGATTGAGGTGCCTGATGGGCTCAGTCCTGCGGATGTTTGTGCGCATATCTCGCGGATGCATCAGGTGGAGATTTCTGGGTCGTTTGGGTTGCCGATTGTTCGCGTCGGGCAGATGGGGGAGCAGTGTCGGGAACATAATCTTTTTCGGACTGTGCATGCGCTCGGGCGGACTATGGTTGATCTTGGGGTTAAGGTGGATTTGCCGGCAGGGGTTGCGGCTTTGGAGAGAGGGTTGTCGGGGGGGAGGTGAAGGTTTGTTTGCCTGCTCGGCTTGGTGGTTTGCTTGGGTGGTTTTGGGGTTTTGGCCTTTTCTTGCTTTCTTAGTGGTCTATTAGCGTTGCCCCTGTGCGGGGCGGCACCTACTTTCTTTGCCGCGGCAAAGAAAGTAGGCAAAGAAAGCCGCTTTGAACCGCCAGCCTTGAAGCGGGTCCCCCGCGCAGTCACGGTAGTGGTCCATCTGGAATCGGCGTTCTCGCACACTCGGCGGCAGTGACAAGGGCGTCATACTTCCCGCCTCGCGCTCCGCGCTCGCCGGAAGGGCTTTTCAAAACCAGTGGTTTTCGTGGGGGGCGCGTGGGGCTGTCGGCTTCGCCTCGGCGATGGCGCTCGGCTGGTGAGGTTTAGTACGCTCCGCGCGCCGAACGCCTCTTGCATTCCAGCAGGACCGCGGCGGCCCATCATCAATTTGTGCGCGGCCGGACTGTCGGCTTCGTCTCGGCGGTGGCGCTCGGCCGATAAACTTCAAAGCGCCCCGCGCGCCAAGCGCGTCTCTCATTTCAGCACAATTGAGATGGCCCATGCCAATTTGTGTGCCCGCAGGCCGTCGGCTTCGACTCGCAGAGGTCACGCGGACGGTAAAGCTCAATGTGCTCCGAGCGCCAAACGTGGCTCGTACTTCAGCAGCGCACGTCGGTCCATGAATGGTCGCTGATTGTTGAAGGCAACTGGACGCATCTCGCCTCCCAGAAATGTCGTCGGGCATGAATTGATCATGCATATCGCTAATCGGATTGGGCACACGCCTCGCGAATCATTCGCTGCAGTTTTTGCGGAAGTTTCTTCTGCGTCGTAGTCTTTTACTCTGGCAGAGCGTTGGGCAATTTCGGAATTGGTTGCCGCGTACGCGTTTTAGCTCGTTCGGGTGATCGCTCGCAACGCGATATGTTTAAACTCGTTTTGTCGTGTACTTCACGACAACAGGTTTCGCAGCCTGCCTCACACTGAACTCGCATGCTTGCACTAGCAAGTGCGCGGCTGCCTTTGCACGCCTGATCACAATGGGCGGGCCTTGGCGGGGGAGCCCTACGGCTCGCCGGTTCTTGGTTCTGTGTGCCGGTCTGCGAATCCCGTCAATGTGCCCGCTCACCACCGTGCTAGCGCGTGGTGAGCGATCCAGACAAGTTTAGGGAGATCGCGCCATGAGTAAATCTGTCAAACGTTCACGGACCACAACGCGGCCGCCTGTTGACGCGGTTCAATACGAGAAACTGGCGCTGTCCGCATTCGGATTGATCGAACGGCAATTAAGCCAATTAGACAAATTGGCGACGCTTGTGGCCTCGATAGTTAGGAGTCCGGCTGTGACAATGGAGGAGAGACATCGCCAGCGACGATTGCTGGAACTGTTGCTGGACACCGTTGAGGACTACCAATACGAAGTCGAGACTGACCGTGAGCTATATCAGGTCATTGCGCTGGACGCGAGGGGAGTGGTGCAAAGCCGGATCACAGTGCGCCATGCAGCGAAGGTTCTTGCCAAAGCGACGCGGAGGGCATCCGAAACCCGAGAAGACCGTAACGAAACGCAAGCCAAGCACCGCGAACCAGCACGATTCAAAACGATCGCTCGAACGAGAGCGACTGCGCATTGAGAGTCACGGAACACTGCCGGACCGGACCGGAGTCAGGGCTAGGGCCAAGGGCCAGGGGCCGGAAGCCGACCGTTCCGACGAGCGCGAAGCGCGAGGCGGGAGGTATGACGGCCTTGTCACTGAGTCTGAATGCGCGAGAACCCTGATTCCAGATGGACCACTACTGCGGCTGTGCGGGGGACCCGCTTATGAGTTGGCGGTTCAAAGCGGCTTTCTTTGCCTACTTTCTTTGCCGCGGCAAAGAAAGTAGGTGCCGCCCCGCACAGGGGCAACGCCAATAGACCACAAACAAATCAAGGAAAGGCCACCACCCAAGGCCCACAACAAAACCGTGCCGATCGCACCCCTTCAAAGCGCCGCAGGCAAATTAGTGACCTTAGCATTCCGAAGATAAAGAAGAGTAGACAGCCCAACACCCGCAGCAGCGGCAACCGCCGCAAAAAGAAACACCGACCCATACCCAAACTCACCAGCGATATACCCGGCCAACGGCCCAGTAATCCCCAACGAGAGATCGAGAAACACCGAATAAGCCGACAAAGCCGCCCCACGACTAGCGGGCGGCACAAGCCCAACCGCCTCGACCCCAAGAGCCGGAAACACCAAAGCAAACCCAAAGCCAGTCAAAGCCGCGCCAGCAAGCGCAACATGAGGCTCAGGCGCCAGCCACAACATCAACAACCCGGCGCATTCAAACGAAAACGAAGCAATCGCGACGCGAAACCCGCCATAAGTCTTGATCGTATTGGCAAACAGCAACCGCGCCCCGATGAACAGCGTTCCGAACACGGTCAACGACAGAGCCGCATTCGGCCAATGCTTCGCCGCATAAAACAGCGTAATGAAAGTCGCGATCGACCCAAACCCGGCCGACCCGAGCGCCAACCCAATCCCATGTGGCAGCACGCGAGTAAACACACTGCGGTATGACATCCGCTCGCCATGCACGATCGGCACCGGCGCAATCGGACGAGCGAGATAAAACCCGAGCGCCGCGAGCAGAATCACCAGAATTCCCAACGCGGCAAACCCAACCGTGTGTTCAATCGCCACGCCCAGCGGCGCACCGATCGCCAGCGCGCCATACGTCGCGATACCGTTCCACGAGATCACCCGCGCATTGTTGCTCGTGCCCACCCGGCCGATCCCCCACAGAATCGCACCCGTGCCGCACAAGCTCTCGCCGAATCCCAACACGAGCCGGCTGCAGACCAGCAGCCCCAGGCTCAGCACGGGCCAGCGCCCGCACAGCACAGCCAGCAACAGCAAAACCCCGCTCGCGCCACACCCCATCAAACCAATCGTCACCGTCCGCTTCGGCCCCAACGTGTCCGCGGAACGGCCAGCCAGCGGCCGCGACGCCAGCGTCGCCAGATACTGCACGCTGATGGCGGCACCAGCCAGCACGGCGCTGTAACCGAGGTCGTCGTGGACGTAGCCCGGCAACACCGCAAGCGGAATTCCGATCGTCAGATAGCAAAGAAACGTGAAAAAGACGACCGGAATGATCTGCATGGTCGTCGCAAATTCGCTGCGAGGTGTCGCTGAGTCGGTGGACATGGGGAAAACGAGACTTGAATTCGGCGGGAAGGCGTGATTTTCCCATGGAACCGGTTTTCTTGCAGAACTTGCTTAATAATTCATCCGACAAAAACGCCTTCCGGGAACTCCATAGTGGGACATTTTCGACCCCTCGGCGCCTATTTTTTCAGCAAGTCCGCCCGACACGCGCTAACTCAGATTGGCTTTTACTCCGTATAAAAGTCTAAAGTACGGCAAAAAGTTCAGATCACCATAAGTCAGCCGCCCCTCAAACCCATCTCTATATCGTTCTGCGGATATGTCCCGCATGCGATCGCCGCTATGGGTTGTATTTATTGACGGTGATAGTTTTCGAACCATCCCTGCTGCACGTCCCACGGACACAGAACATTCGAGAGTAACGAGACATGACTGAGCCGATTCGCTTCTATCACCGCAACGCGATCCGTGAGATCAAGGACGCGCCCGTCACCCGCACCGTGCTGCAGTATCTGCGCGAGGACGCGCATTGCACGGGCACGAAGGAAGGCTGCGCCGAAGGCGACTGCGGCGCGTGCACGGTCGTGATCGGCGAGCGCAACGAAGCGGGCGGCGTCGACTTCAAGGCGGTCAACGCCTGCATTCAGTTCGTGCCGACGCTCGACGGCAAGGCGCTCTTCACCGTCGAAGACTTGCGCCAGCCGGACGGGTCGCTGCATCCCGTGCAGGAAGCGATGGTCGAATGTCACGGCTCGCAGTGCGGCTTCTGCACGCCGGGCTTCGTCATGTCGATGTGGTCGCTCTACGAAAAGCACGGTCACGAGCACAGTTGCGCCAACAAGACGGTGCCGTCGCGCGAGGCGATCAGCAACGCGCTGACGGGCAACCTGTGCCGCTGCACGGGCTACCGCCCGATCGTCGACGCGGCGGTGCGCATGTTCGAAGCGCCCGCGCCGAAAGCGCCGGTCAATGTCGAGGCGCTCGCCACGACGCTCGCCACGCTCGAGCGCAAAGACACCTTCCACTACCAGCACGCCGGCCAGCAGTTCGACGCGCCGCGCACGGTCGAAGCACTCGCGAGGATCAAGGAAGCCGAACCGGCCGCGCGGATTCTCGCCGGCAGCACGGACATCGGCCTGTGGGTCACCAAGCAGATGCGCGAGCTCGGCAATATCGTCTACGTGGGACAGATCGCCGAGTTGCAGAAGCTGGAGACCAACGACGAATGGATCGAGATCGGCGCGGGCGTCAGCGTCGAAAAAGCGTACGCGGAGATCGCGAAGCAATATCCCGAATTGAACGAAATGTGGCAACGCTTCGCGTCGCTGCCGATTCGCAATGCCGGCACGCTCGGCGGCAATATCGCCAACGGCTCGCCGATCGGCGATTCGATGCCCGGCCTGATCGCGCTCGGCGCACGTGTGATCGTTCGCGGCGGCGAGATCGAGCGCGAGATGCCGCTCGAGGACCTGTACCTCGCGTATCAGAAGAAGGATATGGCGGAGCATGAGTTCGTCGTCGGCTTGAAAGTGCCGACGCGCACCGGCGTGCGTCGGAACCTGCAATTCCGCACCTACAAACTGTCGAAGCGTTTCGATTCGGATATCTCGGCGGTGTGTGCCGCGTTCGCGTTCATCGCCGACGGCAACCTGATCCGCGAGCCGCGCATCGCGTTCGGCGGCATGGCCGCCACGTCCAAGCGCGCGACCCACGCGGAAGCCGTGCTGCGCGACGCCGAATGGCACGAAGCCACTGCGCAGGCCGCGATGCTCGCGCTCGGCAACGACTACGCGCCGCTGTCGGACATGCGAGCGACCAGCAACTATCGCCTCGAATCGGCGAAGAACACGTTGTACCGATTCTGGCTCGAAACGCGTCCGAACAACCCGCTGCCGAAGAGCGCGCTGGATGTGCGCGCGGTCGCTGCGGCCTGCGCGCCGGTCGGCGCCTGAGACGACGAAAGGATACGGAGAACACAACAATGAATCAGCACGCCGAACCGTTCCTGAAAGACCTTCAGGATCTCGAGGACTTCACCCAGGTCCACATCTCGCGTCCGCACGAGTCCGCGCATCTGCACGTAAGCGGCCGAGCTACCTATACCGACGACATTCCGACGCTCGCCGGCACGCTGCACGCCGCGCTCGGCCTGTCGACGAAAGCGCACGCGAAGATCGTCTCGATGTCGCTCGACAAGGTGCGCGCCACGCCTGGCGTGGTCGCGATCTTCACCGCTGACGATATCCCGGGCGTCAACGACGTGGGTCCGATCATCCACGGCGACGATCCGATTCTCGCCGACGGCCTCGTGCAATACGTCGGCCAGCCGATCTTCATCGTGGTCGCGACGTCGCATGAAACGGCGCGTCTCGCGGCACGCCGCGCGGAAATCGTCTACGAAGAATTGCCGGCGATTCTCACCGCGCAGCAGGCGCGCGCCGCGAACCAGCACGTCCTGCCGCCGATGAAACTCGCGCGCGGCGAAGCCGGCAACAAGATCGCCCGCGCCGCGCGTCGCGAGGCCGGCGAGATGCTGCTCGGCGGCCAGGAGCAGTTCTATCTGGAAGGCCAGATTTCGTACGCGGTGCCGAAGGACGACGATGGCATGCACGTCTACTGTTCGACGCAGCATCCGACCGAAATGCAGCACATGGTCGCCCACGCGTTGGGCGTGGCGTCGCACAACGTGCTGATCGAATGCCGCCGGATGGGCGGCGGATTCGGCGGCAAGGAATCGCAATCGGGTCTGTTCGCGTGCTGCGCGGCGCTCGCCGCATGGAAGCTGCTGTGCCCGGTGAAACTGCGTCCGGACCGCGACGACGACATGATGGTCACGGGCAAGCGCCACGATTTCCACTACACGTACGAAGTCGGCTACGACGACAAGGGCGTGATCGACGGCGTCACGGTCGACATGACCTCGCGCTGCGGCTTTTCCGCCGACCTGTCCGGTCCGGTGATGACGCGCGCGCTGTGCCACTTCGACAACGCGTACTGGCTCTCGGACGTGACGATCGACGGCTTCTGCGGCAAGACCAACACGCAGTCGAACACGGCGTTCCGGGGCTTCGGCGGCCCGCAAGGCGCGTTCGCGATCGAATACATCATGGACAACGTGGCGCGCTCGGTGGGCGAGGATTCGCTCGACGTGCGCCGCCGCAATCTGTACGGCAAGACCGAGCGTAACCAGACGCCGTATGGCCAGATCGTCGAAGACAACGTGATTCACGAACTGATCGACGAACTCGAAGCAACGAGTGAATATCGCGCGCGGCGCGCCGCGATCAACGAGTTCAACGCGAACAACGAAATACTGAAGAAGGGCATGGCACTCACGCCGGTCAAGTTCGGTATCGCGTTCAACGTGACCCACTTCAACCAGGCCGGCGCGCTCGTGCACATCTACACCGACGGCTCGGTGCTGGTGAATCATGGCGGCACCGAAATGGGCCAGGGCTTGAACACGAAGGTCGCGCAGGTCGTCGCGCATGAACTGGGCATCGGCTTCAACCGCATTCGCGTCACCGCGACCGACACCAGCAAGATCGCCAACACGTCGGCGACGGCGGCCTCGACGGGCTCCGATCTGAACGGCAAGGCCGCACAGGACGCCGCGCGCCAGTTGCGCGAACGCCTGTCGGCGTTTGCCGCCGAGCGCTTCGGCGCAGGGCAGGTGAGCGCGTCGGAAGTGCGCTTCGTGCACGACCGGGTCGTGGTCGGCGAAATCGTCGTGCCATTTGAAGAAGTCATCGCAAAGGCTTACGTCGCGCGTATTCAGCTCTGGTCGGACGGGTTCTACGCGACGCCCAAGCTCTACTGGGATCAATCGAAGCTGCAAGGCCGGCCGTTTTACTACTACTCATACGGCGCGGCGGTGTCGGAAGTGGTGATCGACACGTTGACCGGCGAAATGCGCGTGCTGCGCGCGGACGCATTGCACGACGTGGGCGCCTCGCTGAATCCGGCGCTCGATGTCGGCCAGGTGGAAGGCGCGTTCATTCAAGGCATGGGCTGGCTCACGACCGAAGAACTGTGGTGGAACGCGGGCGGCAAGCTGATGACGCATGCGCCGTCCACCTACAAGATTCCGACCGTCAACGACACGCCGCCCGACTTCCGCGTGCGCCTCTTCAAGAACCGCAATGCGGAGGACAGCATCCATCGTTCGAAGGCGACCGGCGAGCCGCCGCTGCTGCTGCCGTTCTCGGTGTTCTTCGCGGTGCGTGACGCGGTGTCGGCAGTGGGCGACCACAAGGTCAATCCGCCGCTGAATGCGCCCGCGACCAGCGAGGAAATCCTCAAGGCGGTCGGCGCGGTGCGTGCCGCCACCGCGGCGGCACGGCAGTAAGCGGATCGATAAGCGCATCAATCAGCGGACCGAAATAGGCGCGGCAATGAGCCGGAACAGCAACGCGTGAACAACACACTCACTGGAATTGGAATGATCGCCATGAACGATTTTTCGTCCGTTCAGATCGGCCGGCGCAGCGGCGTGCAAACGCCGCGTCCGGCGCCGATGCATATCGTGCTATTCGGCGCGGGGCACGTCGGGCATGCGATCGTCAAGCTGCTCGGCAGCTTGCCGTGCGTGGTCCAGTGGGTCGACGAGCGCGACGAGCTGTTCCCCGACGAAACGCCGGCCAACGTGCAGGTCGAAGCCACCGACACGCCGGATGCGATCGTCGACACGGCGCCGCCCGGCGCCTATTTTCTGGTGATGACGCACAACCACGCGCTCGATTTCTCGCTGGCCGCGCGCATCATGCGGCGGCGCGATTTCACCTACTTCGGCATGATCGGTTCGAAGACGAAGCGCGTGAAATTCGAGCGCCGTTTGCTCGATCGCGGCGTGGATCTGGACCGCCTGGTGGAGATGACGTGTCCGATCGGTGTGGCCGGTATCGTCGACAAGGCGCCTGCGGCGATCGCCGTGGCGGTATGCGCGGAGTTGCTGCAGATCCGTTCGCGGCAGGTCGTGGCGCAGGTGGCAACGCAGAAGCTCTGCGCGGCTGTTTGATGGGCGGAAATCAGCCGGCCGGGACGGTGCGCTCAAGCAGCGCCCCAGCAACGCACAAGCAACGCATGAGCAGCGTCCTGTGAACCGCAAACAACCTTAAACGTCAGCCCGTCGCGGCTGACGTTTCCTTTTTCGGCGCCCGTTTTGCGCGCCGCACCTTCTGCGCGACCAGCCCGTCCGACACCTGGGACATCAGCGCACGCAGCCAGCCGACGTCGCTCGGTCGATCCGGCTGCGGATGCCAGAGCTGGTAGCACTTGATGCGCGGAAACGGAATCGGCACGTCGACCACCGCGAGCGGCAGCATGTCCGCGTAGTGCATCGCGAAACGGCGTGTCGTCGTGAAGATCAGGTCCGATTGCAGCAGCGTCTGCGGCACCAGGCCGAAGTAGGGCAGCGTGGCGACGATGCGGCGCTCGGCGCGAGCCCGCGTGAAGCCCATGTCGATGGCGCCGCTGCTCGCTCCGCTATACGGCGTCGGCGCGAGATGCGCGGCGGCGAGATACGCCTCACGCGTAAGCGGCACGCGCGTGAGCGGATGATTGGCGCGCATCATGCACACGACCGTATCGGAGAACAGGTCGCTGCGCTCGAAGCGTGGGTCGGGCTTCGGCCAGTTGCCGATCACCAGATCGAGTTCGCCGGCATCGAGCGCGGCGGAATGATCGAGCATCGGACTCAGCGAATCGATTTCGAGCCGCGCGTGCGGCGCCGCCTCGCGAAATTGCGCGATCACCGTCGGCATGAAGAAGTCGTTCAGATAATCCGGCGCGGCCACGCGAAAGGTGCGGCGCGAGCGGCCGGGATCGAAGTCGCCATGCGGCGTCGCGACAAAATCCACCTCGCGCAGCACGCGTTGCGCGGAGGCGAGCAGCGATTCGCCGTATTCGGTGGGCACCATGCCCGACTTGCCGCGCACCAGAATCGGGTCGTTCAGCGTCTCGCGCAGTTTGCGCAGCGCGGTGCTGATAGCCGGCTGGGTCTGATTCAGACGCAGCGCGGTCTGCGTGACGCTGCGCTCGACCAGCAGCGTGCGCAGCACGCGCACGAGCCAGATATCGAGGGAGGCGGCGGTGTCGTCCATGATTTAAGCGAGGCGGGGCAAGCGGACCGGATCCGATGAAGCGCCGTACGGAGCCGCCGGCGAGAGCGGGGCGCCAACGCGCACGAAGCAAAGGTCATAACCTTAGGCCGGTTTGCGGTGTAGCGGCATAGCAGGCAAGGTATGGCCGGCATCAGCAGGGCTGTTTTACCGCGACGAACCGGCGAAAGCGCCGTGGGACGCGCCCCGCGCCCGCTTCAAGCTTACGTCTCGCCTACGTCTGCTGGTCCACGAGCCCCGAAGGCAGCGTACTGATGCGTTTGACTTCTTTCGATTCGAGCCAGTTCGGCGTGCGCGCGCAGTACAGCACCATGGGCAGCGCGTCTTCGCCCCAGAACAACTGATCGTTCAGACGGAAGGTCGGCACGCCGTAGACGCCCAGGCCGATCGCGTCCGCCGTGTTGCGCTGCAATTGCGCTTTCACTTCCGGGCTCTTGATGAGTTCCGGGCCGTCGGGCACACCGACGCGCTCGCACAGTTCCGCAAAGGCCACGTCGGTCGACGGATCGCGGCCCTCTCGCCAGATGAAGCGGAAAATCTCGCGCACGAAATTGACGTCGCCGTTCGCTGCGGTGGCGAGCAACAGCGGCTTTGTGGAATCGAACGGATGGGCGGGCGGCATCTTGTACGGAATGCCGAGCTGTTCCGCGCGAAACAGCGCGTGCCGGTACATGAAGGTGCGTTTGGAGGGCACGCCGTAAGCCGGCCGCTGTCCCCAGTGACGGTAGAGGTCGTTCAGCACGACCGGCGTGAAGACGAAGTCGAAGCCCGGCCATTTGTCGTGCTGCTCGAGCAACAGGTACGTGAACGGCGAGACAAAGTCGTAAAACCACAGCGGTTGTCTGGCGTCGATGCCAACGGTCATAAATGTCTCCCGGATTGCTGTTCCGAACGGCCCGTCTCGCGGACCGCCGAAATTGTAATGATCTTACGCGGAGCAGCCGCGGCTTGCATCCGTCAATATGGTTTCGCCGCGTCGTCGCTGGGCGTTTCGCCGATCTCGGCCGCTTCGTTCGCGGCGGATGGACCGGACGGATTGGGTGATGCGGACGCCGCGCCTGCTTCGCCAGCTTCCTGTGCTTTACCGCGCCCGTTATCGACGCCCGGCGCTTCATCCGCGGCGCCGTCGCGTTGCGCGTCGCGAGCCTGCGTGAGCCGTGCGCGCACGAAGCCGATGTGCTCGCGCAGCACGTAGAACTGATCCGCGTAGGCCAGCGGCATCTTCAGACCGTTGACGGATTCCTCGATCGCGTCGAGCCGTTCGAGCAGCGACGCGCGTTCGGTGGGCGAATGGTCGCTGAGGGCGCTGCGCTCGATCGCGATCAGCGCGCCGTACCAGCGGTAAATTCGCGATTTCACCCGCCATGCATACAACGACGGCACGAGACGCAAGGCCGGCACCAGCAACACGATCAGCGGCACCACGACCACCAGCAGCCGGTCGGCGAGACTCGCGAGCCAGAACGGCAGGATCCGGTAGAGGAAGCTCTTGCCCGACTTGTAGTAGCGGGCGGCGTCGTCGCTGATGGGGAAGTCGTGCGCGAGCGGCGCGGGAAACTCGCCGGCGCGCTGCAGGATGTTCGCCTTGCCGTGCACCTCGCGCGCGGCTTCGATCAGCAGATCGGATAGCGCGGGGTGCAGCGAGTCGCGCGCTACCAGTTCGACGGTCGGCGCCACCATATGAATTGGCGCGGACGGCAGGTTCTTGCCGAGGTCGAACGCGCCCATCGGCATCGTGAGTTGTGTCAGATAGGGGAAGCGGCGCGTGTAGGCGTCGGCCTGCGAAAAATCGTAGAACTGCACGTTCGGCGTGCGGTAGAGCTTGCCCATCACCGCCGGTTGCGCCGAATCGCCGGCGAGGAACGCCGCGTCGACCTTGCCGGAGACGAGGGCGTCGGCGGCGTCGTCTCCGGAGAGCGGCAGCAGTTTGGTTGCGCCGCCCGGCACGATGCCGTTGGCCTTGAGCAGCGCCAGCGCCAGCTCGCGCGTGCCGCTGCCCTCGGCGCCGACCGCGAGCCGCTCGCCCTTGAACTCGGAGAGACGCGTGATAGTCGGGCCGTGATAGAAGATCGCCAGCGGCACATAGGCCACGCTGCCGAGCGACATCAGGCCGTTGGACGCGGAGCCGGGCGCGACGCCGTCCTGCACGAAGCCGACATCCACGTTCGAGCTCGGGTCCGACAGGCGCTTGAGATTCTGCAGCGAGCCCTCCGAGGACAGCACATTCAGCGTGATGCGGTTGCGCGCCAGAATTTCCTTGTACTTCTGGGCGGCATTCCAGAAGGTGCTGCCTTCCGGACCGGCGCTGATCGTCAACGTGCTGGGCGGCGCGGGCTGAATCAGACGCACGGCGACCCAGATCGCGACGGCGGCGATCAGCAGGATCGGTCCGAACGAGACGGCGAGATCGCGCCAGGAGATCGCGACGAATCGGGCGACGAGACGGGGAGGGCTTTTGCGGCCGGTGGCTGGCTTCATCGGATGACGTGACGGCTACGGTCGAAAGTGAACAGGGGCGGCGCTCTGCGGCGCGCGAACCGGGGTGAAGCGCTCACGCCGCGCCACGGCGGCTGCCGCGAATGGCGCGCGAGCCACGCGGCAGCGCGCGTCGCGCCGATGGTACCTGAGATTCGCCGCACGGCGGCACGCATGGCCGCTGCGCTCACCGACAAAGCCGTAACAAATCGTGAACGGCGTGTGACACCAGTGCGGGCGACGCGATTCAGCCCTCGCGTATGACTAAACCCTTTGCGCTTCTGGCCCGGCTAGATTAAATTGTGCATCGCTGCCGTGAACAGACGTTTGCGCAGCGCGACCCGGCAAGACACACAAGAACTGGGCGCGCTCGCGGACTTCACGGCTTGCCGGTCTGTCGTACCGCATTGCATGCCTGTCATCGCATGCGGCAATGTCAGCCAGCCTCTTCGCCTCTCGCACACCGTGTTGCAGCCATAGTCGGCCGTCGCTGGGCCGCGCCTTGTCGCGCGTCCAGCGTGGCTGCCGGAAGTCGTACGAAGCCGCTTGTATATGCGGTCCAATGTGAAGCTAAGGAGAAGAAAAGTATGAAATCGGTCGGTTTTCTGAAAACGCTGGGCTCGGTGGTGGCAATGGTAGTCGCGTGCAATGTGTACGCTCAGGCAAGCGACGCAACGGCAACGGGCACGACCGCCGCGCCGACTGCCAGCGCCAAGTCGACCAAGAAGGCGAACAGCCAGCTGGGCCGCAAGGTGCGTAGCGCGCTCGCCAAGGCGCAAGGTATCGACGTGTCGAACATCGCCGTGCGCGCTCGTGGCGGCGCGGTGACGCTGACGGGCTCGGTGCCTGACCAAGGCCAGATCAACGCTGCCGGCGAAGTCGCCAAGGGCGTCGCTGGCGTGACGTCGGTGTCGAACAAGCTGAACGTCCAGCAGCAGTAAGCAGGCTGTCGCATCAGGCGAGGGCGGCGCCAAGCCGCCTTGCGCCATCGTGATGCAGTTGTGCACCAAGGTTCCGGCAAAAAAACCGGAGCCTTTTTTATTTTAATTTGGCGATTTTTGAAGCGGTGATGATGGGTCCGGGCAGTCGCAAGCAGCACGGCGGAACCGCCGCTGTGCGACTGTGCGCTGTGACACATTGCTGACGCGACCCGAAGCGTACTGTGATGCGTAGGGAACCGGAGTCAACGCCATGGAAACCTCGCTTTTGCGCTATACCGATCTGCCCATCAGCGATCGGGCGGCCTTCGAACTGGTGTGCGCGCGGCACGGTTTTGCACCGGCGCATTTCGACATCAGCGCCTGCGCGGATCCGAGCGATGCCGCGCACGAGCGCCTCGTCACCATCCGGCGCGGCGGCTGGGCGCAGTCTTATCACGACCGTCAAGGTCAATGGGTCCGGCAGTTCGAGGCCGATCTGACCTGCCGGTTCTTCAAATAGCAGCCGCCAGCTTGAGTCGACCCTGAGCCTGAGCGGCAAGGCGTGGCTTGGCAATACGCGGCGCCGGCCTGCGCGCCCGTTCAGGCCAGCACGAGGCGCACGCCGACCAGCGTGAGCGTGGCGGCGAGCAGGTTGCGCAGCAGCGCGTCCGGCGCGCGTGAGGACAGAAAGCTGCCGATTGCGATGCCCGGCAGCGAGCCCACCAGCAGCGACAGCAGCATCGACCAGTCGATCGAGCCCAGCAACCAATGGCCGGCGCCCGCCAGCAGGGTGAGCGGCACCGCATGCGCGATGTCGGAGCCCACGATGCGCGTGGTCGGCAGAAGCGGATAGAGCAACAACAACACCGTCACGCCGATCGCGCCCGCACCCACCGACGTCAGCGACACCAGCACTCCGAGCACCGCGCCGGTCAGGATGGTCAGCGCGAGCGTGCGTCCCTGACGCGGCGCGCGTTGCCGGCGCGCGCCGAGCGCCGCGAGTTGCGGACGAAACACGAGCGCCACCGCCGTCACCAGCAACGCCGCGCCGAGCACGATCTGGATCAGCCGGCTCGCACCAGGCGTATCCATGCCAAAACGATGCAGCAGAATCAGCGTGATCGTGGCGGCCGGCACGCTGCCGGCGGCGAGGCGCAGGGTGATCTGCCAGTCCACGGTGCCCTTCAGGCCGTGCACGAGCGTACCGGTCGCCTTGGTGGCCGCCGCGTACAGCAGGTCGGTGCCGACGGCCGTGGCCGGATGCACGTTGAACAGCAGGACGAGAATAGGGGTCATCAGCGAGCCGCCGCCGACGCCCGTCAGTCCGACCAGAAAGCCCACGAACAGGCCGGAGACGGAGTACAGCAGATCGATGTGGGGAAGAGCCATTG
Organism: Paraburkholderia sp. BGA-UO-ETr-F21; assembly: GCF_059567925.1. Taxonomy (NCBI): domain Bacteria; kingdom Pseudomonadati; phylum Pseudomonadota; class Betaproteobacteria; order Burkholderiales; family Burkholderiaceae; genus Paraburkholderia; species Paraburkholderia sp. BGA-UO-ETr-F21. Next base: position 210,105 of record NZ_JCAQOY010000008.1, read on the forward strand.
AGCGGACCGCTGACGGTCGGGTGGGTTGGACGGATCAGGCCGCAAGGCCGGTGCGCCTGCCTTCGACAGTCGGTGAAGGGCGGCGGGAAGGCCGCCGCGGCGCGGCGAAAGCCGCTATTGTCGCAAAACTGCCGCGTTCGCGTACGAAACGGTGTGCTGCGCTGCCCGCATACGGTCGATCAGCGCAAGGACTTCGGGGCGGTTTTCACGTGACCTGGCTGGCGGCGCCCAAGCTTTGCCGGTTCTTTGCCGGTTGCGCTGCGGGCGATTGCCGGCGAGGCGGTCGTGGCGTTGCGCGGGCGCTCGTGAGACTGAAAGCGCAACTTCGGCCAGCCCCAAGGTCGCGACGCGCCCTCAAAGCGCCCGGCGAATCTCCACGACGCCGAACGCCGCCAGCGTGAAGCCCACAATCCGGTCGATGGCGACGCGCATTTTGCTGCCGATCGCATGGCGCGCGAGCGACACCACGGTCACGAGGAAACACCACCATGCAATCGAGCCGCAGAACACGCCACCCACGGTGGTCAGCGCAATGCTCGATGAAAACGCGCCGCGCGGGGCGAGTGTTGTGAACAGCGCGGCGAACATGATGACCGTCTGCGGATTGGTCAGCGTGAGCAGCAACGAACTCGCATACGCGCGCAGCGCGCCGGCGCGGCCCACCTGAGCGAGCTTGCCGTTGCTGCCTGACGCGCCGTTTGCGGTGCTGTCCGCTGCGTCGGCCGGGGCTTTCTGCAGCAACGTACGCACGCCCAGATACAGCAGGAACAACCCGGCCAGCAGATGCAAGGGGCGGTCATACGCCAGCATGAACTGCGAGATGCTGACGAGGCCGAGCGCCGCGATCAGCCCGTAGGCCGCGTCGCCGGTCGCGATGCCGAAGCCGATCGCGAGCCCCGCGCGCGGACCGCCGGTCAGCGTGCGGCGAATGCACAGCATGCCCATCGGGCCGACCGGCGCGGCAATGGCGAGCCCAACGCCCGCGGCGGTGAAGAAGAGACTGGTGGTGGACATGGCTATCCTGGATCGATTGTTCTGTTTCGTGTTGCGATTCGTGTGTCGCTGACACGCGTGGTATCGGCGAGCCCTTCAGCATAGCCAGACCGGAAACGCCGGGCAAGTCCGCGCATGAGGAGCGTGCTCGATCGAGTCGCGCAGGCTCGCATTTCTATAGCGTTGCTGATGAGCCCGGAAATAAGAGCGTGATATGTGGGAAACGCCGCGCCATGAACGAAGCAGGCGTAGCGACACCCGGAGCTATGGCGTTGGTAGTGCGGATGAGGATGGCCGTCGGGACGCTCAGGCCGAAGATGCGGGATGGGGCGCTGCAGGAAATGCGCTTTGGATGAATGCCCGCCTCGATGCGGCGGGCGTGCTCAATCGGTCTTGCCTTTTAATGCTTCTTCGCGGTGGCCGAGGCGCTTGGTGCTACGCGGATCGGCGGCGCGCCCGATGGCGAAGTGGCGGGCTGCGGTTTCTTCGCCTGCTTCGGTTTCTTGACTTCGCGGTTACTACGCATTTGACCTTTTGCCATGATGGACTCCCAATTGGCGGTTTTTGCTCCGCATAGGAGCAGTAGGCAAGTGTGCGCCACTTTTGTCCGCGCAGGGAAACAATCTAAACGGCCCGGCTCCTTCTCCAGGTCTCGGACGGCAACTCGCCGAACTGCCCGCGATACTCGCTGGAGAAATTCCCGAAATGCCAGAACCCCCACCGCGTGGCGACCTCCGTCACTGAAGCGGAGCCGCGCAATTCACGGCGCACGTGATCGAGCCGGACGGCGCGCATATAAGCGGAAGGGTTGACGCCGAGCGTATCTTCGAACGCATATTGCAACGTACGCCGACTGGCGCGAAACCGCGCGCACAACTCCGCCACGGAAAGCGGACACTGCGGCGATTCCTCGATCAGCTCACGAACCCCACGCACCAGTTGCCAGTTGCGCGCAGTGCGAGCCTCGACGTTCCCGTGCGGATCGGCATCGCGCAGGTCCTGCAAAACATTGGCAAGACCGAATATCACCGACTTTTCGAACGCCGCGGCGACTGCGGCGTCGTCGAGCAAAGTGGGGGTGGCCGCGACGGCGTCAAGCAACTGCTTCAGCACCTCGCGAAAGCCCTGCAGTCTCGCGGGATCGACGTTCAATACGCCGGGTCTCGAGCCGAGCAGCAGGGTTATTTCGTGGAGTTGCGAGCGCAACAGCGGGTCGCCGATCGCGCCCGGCTCGATTTCGAGGTTCACCACCACATGCTTGTCGGGCGACAGAAATTCGAAACCGCCATCGCCGGAAAACACGTGCAAGCCGTCGCGATGACTCGTCTGTCCACACAACAACGCATGGCCTTCGAGTTGAAACGGAATGCCCACCGCGACCCTGGATGCCGCTACCTGGCCGCGCTGATAGACCGTGCGGTTCAGGCGCTCGACCAGCACGCGAACGCCGCCCGCGTGGCATGAACTCACCGAGCCGTCGAAGGCGCCGCGTGAGATCTGGCAGTAGCTCTGGTTCCATGCGTCGAGCAACATGGCCTGCTCGTCAATGTTGCGGCAACAACGAATCTCGACCGCGCCGCTCGTCTGATTGACCGCCTGCATAGCTTCTCCCGATTCTGATGGCGCTCCCCGAAAGCCTCGTGCCGACCAGTGTATGCGAAAAAAAAGCCCTGCCGTAGGGTTGGCGCGCAGCGTCTTTGCTTACCTTCTGCGCGGCTGGAAGCCTTCGTAATGCATTTGTCAGGAGGCGGAATTTTTACGGGATTTTTATCTTTTTGCCAATTTTGGATAGTCGCCACTTTTTGCCGCCCCTACTTTGTGCATCACGCAATGCACAGGAAAGGGAGTGACGTATGAGCAGATCGGCAGGCAGGCTGGAAGGCAAGATCGCAATCGTGTCGGGCGGCGCGACGGGCGCGGGCGGCGCGGCCTCGTTGCTGTTCGCGCAGGAAGGCGCGCAGGTCGCCGTCGTCGATATCAATACGGATGCCGGTGAGGAAGTGGTGACGCGGATTCGCGCGGCAGGCGGCAGCGCCGAGCTGTTTGCCGCCGACGTGTCGAAGCGCGCGGCGGTCGATGCGGCCGTGGCCGGCATCATGGCGCGCTTCGGACGTATCGACGTGCTGTTCAATCACGCCGGCAGCATTGTCGTGAAGCCGTTCGTCGATACCACCGACGAAGACTACGACTGGCTCATGAACGTCAACGTGAAAAGCATGTTCATGATGACGCGGGCCGTGCTGCCGCACATGCTCGCTGCGGGCGGCGGCTCGATCGTCTGCACGGCGTCGATCTCGTCGGTGGCGGCGACGCCGCTCGAAGTGCTCTATTGCACCACCAAAGGCGCATGCGCGATGTTTGCGCGTGCCATCGCCGTCGAGTATCGCGACCGGGGCATTCGCTGCAATGCCGTGTGCCCTGGTTTCATCGACACGCCGCATGGGCGCCGCGAAATCAGCGCGCTCGCCAAGTACGGCTTCGATGCGAGCGAAGCCGCCTTGTCGGTGCAGCAGGGCCGCCTGTGCGCGCCGGAGGAAGTGGCGCGCGCCGCGCTCTTTCTCGCGAGCGACGACGCGAGTTTCGTCAACGGCGCACACCTGTACGTCGATAACTGTTTCACGGCCGCGTGAGCCGCTTTGCCTGGCGCGGCCACGCCGTTGAACCGGCTCGCCGGTTGGCCGCTTCGTCATAACCCTGTTCAAAGGATCGCGTCATGGACATCAACACGGCCTTGCCGTCGGCGGAATCCGCCGACAACGACGTCAAGCTGTTGCACAAGATGGGTTACGCGCAGGAACTGTCCCGGCGCATGGGGGCGTTCTCGAACTTCGCGGTGTCGTTCTCGCTGATCTGCATTCTGTCGGGCGGCATCACGTCGTTTCAGATGGGCCTGTCGGCGGCGGGCGGAGCGTCGATCGGACTCGGCTGGCCGCTCGGCTCGCTGTTCGCGCTGGTGGTGGCCGCGGCGATGGCGCAGATCGCCTCGTCGTATCCCACTGCGGGCGGCCTCTATCACTGGAGTTCGATTCTCGGCGGCAAAACGTGGGGCTGGCTGACCGCGTGGCTGAATCTGCTCGGCCTCGTGTTCGTGGTCGCCGCGATCAACTTCGGCACCTATGATCCGTTCTTCCGCACGCTGATCGCGCCGATGTTCGGCGTTAAGCCCGAGTCGCTCGGCTGGTGGCAGCAGACGCTGTTTCTGACCGTAATCACCGCGTCGCAAGCATTCCTCAATCATCGCGGCATTCGTATCACGAGCAGGATCACCGACCTGTCGGGCTATCTGATCTTCGTGGTGACGATCCTGCTGGTCGGGGCGTTGCTGGTGTATTCGCCGGTCAAGATCGATCTGTCGCGGCTCTACACGTTCACCAACTTTACGGGTGTGGACGGCGGCGCGTGGCCGAAGCAGACCATGGCGATGGCGTTTCTCTCCGGCCTTCTGCTGACCGCTTATACGATTACCGGCTTCGACGCATCGGCGCATACCTCGGAGGAGACGCATCAGGCGGCGCGCAATGTGCCGCGCGGTATCGTCGGTTCGGTGTTCTGGTCCACGACCTTCGGCTACGTGATGGTGTGCGCGTTCGTGCTGGTCATGCCGGATATCGGCGCGGCCGTGAAGCAGGGCACGGGTTTCTTCGAAGCGATTCTCGCGCCGATTCCGGGGCCGTTGCGCATCGTCATCGAACTGCTGATGTTCTTCATCAACTACGTGTGCGGTCTTGCTGCAGTGACCTCCACGTCGCGCATGATGTTCGCATTTGCTCGCGACGGCGGCCTGCCCGCATCGAAGTGGCTGCGTAAAGTGAATGCCGCGCATCGCACGCCGGGCGCCGCCATCTGGACCTCGGCGGTGCTGGCGATCGTCGTCACGCTCTATGGCGACGCTTTCACGGTGCTGAGCGCCGGTAGCGCGGTGTTCCTGTTCATCTCGTACGCCATGCCGATCGCGGCGGGCATTTTCGCCGAAGGCCGTACGTGGAACGAGAAAGGCCCGTTCCAGTTGGGCATGCTGTCGAAGCCGTTCGCGGTGGCGGCGGTGATCGGCGCGCTGGTGCTCGCGTATGTCGGCATGCAGCCGCCGAATCAGAAAGTGGTCTACGTGATTGCCGGTTTGCTCGCGGTGCTGCTGACGATCTGGTATGGCGCGGGCGTGCGCAAGAGCTTCGCCGGGCCGCCGATCGGCAAGGTGTCCACGGAACGCGAAAGCGAATTGCGCGGTATGGAGGGGCAGTTGGGAGAGAGTTGAAGCACTGCACTTGCGATGCAGGTTTTGAACGCCCAAAAAAATAACGTCAGCCGGCCCGTGAGCCGGCTGACGTTTTTCATGTCGGCCGCAGTACCCGAATCCGGGTACTTTGAACGCGCGGCTTACATGCCGACGTATCCGACCGGCGTCGTCGCATTGGCCTTGGCGACCGACGCGTTGTTCGACACCACATACACCGGCGATTCGGTCAGGTTGAGCGTCAGCACACCGTTGCTGTAGTTCGCATTGGTCGCGTTGCCCATCATGTCGATCACCTTGACCGTGCCGCTCGTGCCCGGTTGATCGACGTTGAGGCTGTACGCGACGCTATAAGTCGAGCTGAAGCCCGCGCTCGCGCTCCACACGTTGTTGTTGTGCGCCCACAGAGCGGTAATCACCGCGCCGTTGCCCACCTGCTGGAACGCGTACGCGTAGACGCCGGTCGGCGTGCCGTTGACCGGGCCCAGCGTCGTGGTGCCGTCGAGCGTGTGCGTCATCGCGCTGATCGCCATCGCCACCGGTTTCGGGCTGATGTTGGTCGCGCCGAATGCGCCCTGCGCGTCGCTCAGGTCGAAGAAGGTGCCGTAGCCCACTTCATCCGGATAGTCCGCGCCGTAGAACACGTAGGTCTGATCCGCGCCTTCGCCGAGCGTGATGATGTGCATGCGCGCGGCGACCGCCGCTTGCGCGTACAGCACGTTGGCGCTCGGATAGTTCGGACCGTACGACGAGCCGAGGTCGTAGCTGATGCCCGCTTCCGTCGAGAACAGATGCATGCCCGTACGGTAGTCGGTGGCCATTTCAGCGCGCAGGTTTCGCATCTGGCCGCGCAACGAACCGTCGGCGGTGGACGGGTCGCTGTCGTAGCGCTCAGGCGGATGCGACGGCGACGTGCCCGCGTCGTAGTAGCCGTGGGTGGCGACGGCGTCGATGTATTGACCGAAGCCGAGCGGCGCGAGGCGTTTCAGGTGCGAAGTGGTCAGGCTCGGGAAAGCATCGGCCGGGCCCATCACCATCGCGTGCGGATCGGTCGAATGAATGCCCTGATAGACGGCCTTGTACAGCGCGACGAAGTTGGCGTCGGTATCCGTCCACATCTGGTTCGGTTCCCACGTCACCTGATAGTAGTTTGCCGACTGGGTCGGGAAGTACGCGGCGCGAATCGCGTTCGATTCGGTGCCGACGCGGCTCATGTAGCTCTGGTAGTACGACGTATCGGTCGGCAGCGTGGTGTCGTCCTGGAAGGCGCCGGTGCTGCTCGCCCAGGCCGGAATGCCGTCGAGGCGGATCAGCCGCATCACGTTGCCGCTCTTGTAGAACGGATCGAGATTGTCGGCCGACGGGTTGAAGGTGTTCGGGCCGTTCGGCTCCATGGTCGAGAGCTGACGGTCGTCGATGGTCGACGAAATGCCCAGCGCGGCCAGCAGCGGGCCGTTGTCGTTCGCGCCCTGCATGCCGAAGCGATGCTGCTCCTGGCGCGCATACGTGACGGCCGGCACGACGCCGGACAGGTTCGGCGTCACGCCGAACGTCGCGATGCCGACCGGACGTGTGCCGGCCTGCGGCAACTGGCCGCCGTTCTTGGCCAGCGTGCCCGTTGCCGCGAAATAACCGGCGAGCGTCGACGTGCAATTGAACGTGATGGTCTTCGCACCGCTCGCCACGGCGGTGGTGCCGCTCGCGGCGACGCGGCCGAGCGTGTCGGTGACGGCCCAGTTCAGCGTGTCCGCGCTCGGTGCATTGGTGTTGAAGGCGATCTGGAACGTGCTGCCGGAGGCGAAGATGCGCGTGCCGTCGGCACTGGGCGTATCCGCCGCAATCGTCGCGCTGCCCGAACCCGCGGATGTGGTCGGCGAGGCGCAGGTCATGGCCGCGGTGCCGCCCGTGGCGTTCAGCGCAGCGGTGCCGGTGCTGGCGTTGCCAGCGGCGGACGTGGTGGCCGCGCTGGCCGGGCTGCTGGTGCCACTGCTGCCGTTGGACTGGGATGCCGCGTTGCTGACGGTGCCGTTACTGCCACCGCCGCCGCCGCATGCGGCGAGTGCGAGGGACAGTGTCGAGAGTAGGAGTAGTTGCGATTTCATCAATCTGTAAGCAATGCGTTGGCTGATCATTCGTCCGGCTCCTCGCGCAAAGCGCGTCAGGAGGTGGAGCGAACATCGGGGTTCATTTGCAAGCCAGCCGATGACCGAGGCTTCGACACTGGCGTCCTGGATGCGCAGCATTTCCGGCTGCGCGAAGGTGATGCCTTCCCGGGTTGTCGGCCTCGAACGCATTTCTCTGCAGAGAAACGCTTGTCGCGCGAAACCGGGCCGCTGACGCGAGCGGCTTTGGCGGAATCGGGCGACCTGAGAACGTACGACGAACCGGCCAGCGTGTTGAGGAACAGCGCGATTCAGATCGCAGTACTTGAGTTCACGGCGCTAGCCGATGAACTTTTTACTGTTCCGTAAGCTAGAAATGCTCAATTTGGGAAGAATCGACCGCAACAATACGCATTAGTGTGCTTAAAAGAAGTAACGAGTCGTTACGTATGATCATTAATGCAGTACTAATTACATTGATCGAATGAAAAAGATCTGTCAGGTAAGACCAGTCTTTTTCCGCCACTGTGAATTGGGGTCGTAATTATTTGAAATGGATGCCTAACTATCCGGCAGCGTCAATCGACTGAGAAATGGGCGCTAGCGCTCATGGCTCAGCCGAAAAAGTCTTGGGCTTGGCGTAATAGTGCTGGGTCTTGGGTGTAAGGTTTCCTCGCGACATGGAGTTCGCGGCGGAACTGTCGCTGTTTTACGGAGACATTGATGCGCTCCGCAAAAAGGAGCGCGCCATACACGAAGATGGGTGCCGACGTTATTTGGGGTCTGCAATAACGGGGGCGGCATCCCGTCCGCTGCGCAAAAAGGCAGTTAAGGCTGAGAGATCAATCGTGAGGATTCTTCAACTGGTTCATGCACCGCGATTGTCCGGGGCAGAAGTACTCGTAAAAGGGCTGGCCATTCACCATCAGCGCGGTGGCCATGAAGTCTGCATGACATCGCTGCTTCCGCAGCAGGACGACTTCGCCGACATTCACGCCGAGCTTCAGGCGGCGGGCGTGACCTGTCTGTTTCCCGATGTGCGCTACGGCAGGGTAGGCAAGCTGCTGTACCTGTATCGCGTGGTGCGGCGCTTTCGCCCCGACTTCATCGTGGCTCACGCAACGCTTGCCGCACTGTATGTGCGTCTTCTGCCGGTGAATACGCCGATTGCCTGGGTCATGCATTCCGGCGTCAACGACTTCGAAAACGGCGCGCTCAAACGGGCCGAGCGCCTGCTCTCGCGACGGGCGCGGGCGATCATCGGCGTGTCGCAGCAGAACATCGACGATTACCTCCGCGAGATCGGCCGCCATCCGTCCATGGTCGTGATTCCGAACGGCGTGGATGCCCAGCTGTTCGCCGAGGCCAGCGACGCGGGCGCGCCGGATATCGACGCGCACCCGAAGCAGATCGTCCAGCTTGGCCGGTATATCGAAGGCAAGAGCCAGCTCGACACGATCCGCGCGTTCGAACGCGTGCTGCAATCGGAACCGGATGCGCGCCTCTTGCTGTGTGGGGTCGTCGAAGACCTCGACTATCACCGTGCGGTCCTGTCGCTCGTCCGTCAGCTGGGTCTGGAAAGCAAGGTGACGGTGAACGGACCGCGTTCCGACGTGGCCGCGCTGCTGCGCGCCTCGCGTGTCTTCGCGATGCCGTCGCGTTTCGAAGCGCAGAGCATCGGTTTTCTCGAGGCGCTTGCCTCGGGTATTCCTGTCGTGGCGAGCCGGATTCCGTCTTTTGGCTTTGCGAGCGCATTTGCCGGCGTCAACCTCGTCGATACGACCGACCCGCAAGCCTACGGCGGCGCATTGCTGAGCGCGCTCGGCACACCGCGCGCGAACCGGCAACTAGCCGGCTACACGCTGCACGACACGGCGGATCGTTACATGACGATCGCGCGGAAGTTCGTTCAACCGCTCCAGGTTTCGGCCTGACGCCAATCGGACCGGCCGGCTCGCGTGCTATTGCGCGAGCCGGTCGATCCGCACTGTCTCCGAGAAAAGCCCCGGCAGGTTGCCGAATTCCTGAGCTTCGCCCAGCGCGAGTCCGTTTCCTGATGGATAGCGCGACAACGCCGGCGCTCCGCCGGTGAAATAGAAATCGCCGAGGGTGGCGTCGGTCCGGCGAAACAGCACGAGTGCAGCCCCCTGCTTGTCGCGCGCGAAAGCCGGAAAGACATCGGACCACGACATATCGTGCAATGTCGCCGCCCGCACCGGCGAACTCGTCGCGCCGCTCACGTCGAGCGTGGCGACATCGATCATGGCTTCCTCACTCGTTTCGTCGAGATGCGGCGTCAGCAGGATCAGCGTGTTGCTGTCGCGGCCACGCACGGCGCCCATTGTCACTTTCACGAAGCCGGGGACGAAACTCGCCGGCAAGACGTTGCGCTCGCCGACGCTCAAGCGCGCACCTTCATTGGCGATGGAAGTGAGCGCGAGGCGTCCGTTTGCCCCGTCCACCGCGATCAGCGAGGCGCGCGCGCCGGCTGTCTCGCGCACCAGCAGATTGACGTTCTGCGGCAGGTTTCTGGCCTGTGCCCAGAGCGCGGGCGCTGACGCCACCGAGGCTCCTGCTCCTTGCGCCGACGCGACCCACAGATCAAGCCCGCTGTCGGCCCGTTTTTGCGCGATCAGCACGCTGGCCCGCCCCGATGAGGTGAAGTCTCCAGCCACATATTGCTGCGTCAGTTCAGGTCTAAACGCATTGCTGGTTTGCAGCCAGAGGCGCGGCGCCTCGAAGTGGTCGCCAGCACTGCGAAGCAACCAGAAGGCGGTGCCGCCCTGGCGCGCCGCGACGATCATCAGATCCGCCTTGCCGTCGCCGTCGAAATCGCCGAGCAGAAAGCGCACGCTATCGAAGCACAGTTTGTCGCCAGCGCAACTTGCCGCGGTGGCACGCGGATCGAACGGGACGACGCTCGCGTACCACAGCGCGGGCGGCGACACCTTGGCGAGCGAGGCGGCATACACGTTGAATCCTGGGCCGTCGTGTTGCCGCTGGACATACACTGCGGACTGCTCGCCCGAGCCGGCGACGTCGCCCGCCATCACGGTGGCGAGCCGCAGATCGTTCGCCTGCGTGTGTTGTGTGGTGGCCCAACGATAGCGCGTGGTGAGCGCGGTGCAGCCGCGCATGGTCAGCTTGCCGTCGTTTTCGCCGAGGCAATGCCGCATTGGCGTATAGACGAGGCCGAAATCCCACGGCGTCCAGCGCTGCGCCACGTCCCACTGATCGCAGGTCTCCGCGATCAGATAGCCGTCGCGTTCGGCGATGCATTGCGAAGTCGCGACGCTCACGAGCGCGGCGTTGCGCGTATTGCCCGGATAGACGCTCAACGGATCCCAGCGCCATTGCTGGACCGGCGAGTCCGTGCACGCCGCGAGCGTTGGCGCACGGCCGGGCCCAGCCGAGCTCAGACAGCGGCTGGCCGCCGCGTTGAAGAGCTGAATCGGATGCGACACGAAGTCCGGCACGCGGCGATCGGTACGGTCGGCAAAGGCATAGCGGCGCGAAATCCAGTTGCCGTCCCACTGAAATTCACCGAATACATGCGACGACTCGCTGCCGTCGATCGAAAAATAGCTGGCGACGATGTCGCGCTTGCGCTGCACTTCGGCGGCCGGCAGATTGCCCGGCCAACTGCCGGTCGGATAGGTGACGTGATAGACGATCGGCACGCCTTTGCCGAGCGTCTGGGCGACGTGGCGAGTAATGCGCGCGGAGAGGATGTGATCGGGATGCTCGATGAACGGCACGGTATCCGGGTTGAGCGTATAGATCAGCGTGGCCGGCGCGAGTATCGCTTTCAATGTGGCCGACAAGGCATCGCGATCGTACTTCACGCGCGCGGAGCCGTCCGCGTTCATCGGATAAGTCGAGAGCGTGGCGTGTTGTTCCCACAGCAGGCCGAGCGGCACACGGCCGCCGCGCACGGCGCCGCCGGGCAGGCGCAGCTCCAGCAGGCGCACTTGCGGCCTCGCCTTCAGCAGCATCTGATGCACGAGCTTGCCGGCGATCGTCACGTTGGACTCGAGCCACTCGTCGGGCACGCCTGCCATGCGCGCATAGGCGAGCCGTGAAGCCCGTTCGCGGGTTTGAACGTAAGCGAAGTCCGCGCCATTGGCTCCGCCGATCAGATGGACGGTGGTGATGCACCATCCCGCATCGAGACGCTCGCTGATGGCGGGATCCACGAATAGCAGATCGTCGTCGAGGTGCGCGACCACGGTGACCAGCGTGCCGGCGCCACATTCGGCCGCGCGTGCGGAGGCTGTTAGGCAGGTGAAGAAGAGCAGCGCGAGACACGCAATGATGGAATCGCGAACGAGCCGGGTTGCCGATGATCGCATAGTGATTCGAGCCCTGACGGTGAGCTCGAATCATACTGTAGCGGCTCTGGCGGCCACGTTGCCGAACTCACAGTCAGCGGCAGAATGCGGCCCGGCACGGAATCGTGCCCGCGCGTCTGCTTGCGCGTCTGCTCGCGCGCGTTAGCGGAAATAGGCTTTGGTGTTGTCGTGGACGTCCGCGCGCGCGAGCAGTTCCGTCGGCGTAAGCCACGCATATTCGCTGTGCTGCTCGGGCCGTCCGAGGGGCGCCGTGCCCGCGAGCGTCAGCGCATAGGCGAGCACGATGTAGTGAGTCGATACGTCCGGCTCGCCCGCGAAGTTGTCGCTGTAGTGATGTTCGAACACGCCTTCGAAGCGCGCCGTCGAGCGCGCCAGATTCGCTATGCCGAGCTCGGCGTCGGCGATGCGCGCGAATGCCGCGTCGAGTGTTTCGTCTTTGTGAATGCGGCCGCCGGGAACGAACCAGGTGCCACGGGCCGGGCGATTGCGGCGGCGGCCGATCAGCACGCGCCCTTTGGCATCGCTGACGATCAGATCGAATGCGACCAGCGGTGTGAGACGGACTACGTCCAGAAAATCGATCTCGGTCAGCATGTCATTTCCCCCGGTTTTTTTTGCGCCGCTCGAACGTGCCCGATCGGCGTGATCCCAAAGCGGTATCGAGCGTTCGTCACGATTCGCTAGTAGTCGCGATGATGGTCATCGTTCCGTGTGAGCTGGCGCGACACGCTCGCCAGAAAAAGAGCGAGCAGAATCGCGCCGACCGTCGCGAAGAGAAACGCACCGATCATTGCGGCCAGTATCAGCATCGTCCATGCAAGGCCGCTCATATATCCGCTCCGGCGTTCGGCTCCAGCGTGCTGATAGGCATGCTAACGTGCCCCCGTCTGCATGCTATGTGCGCCAGTCGCCGCAGAGCCTGTCACATCACGCCGAAGTATCGTCACATCGCGCCGCTAGCGCGCCACGTAACCCTCGGGTGTCGTCACCGCTTCCTTGAAGACGTCGGCGTTGCCGGAGACGACATAAACGGGTGCGGGCGAGAGTTTCAGGCTCGCCACGCCGTCGCGATAGGGCAACGCCGTCGCGTTGCCCATCATGTCGAACACCGTCACTTCGCCCGTAGTGCCCGGCGCATCGACCCGCAGCCGATAGTCCACGCTCCGGCTCGCGTCGAAACCGGTTTTCGCGCTCCATGCGTCGTTGTCATGCGTCCACAGCGCGGTCACGATCTTGCCGCCGCCGAGCCGGCGGAACGCGTACGCGTAGACGCCCTTGGGCACGCCCTTGAGCGGGCCGAGCGTCACAGTGCCGTCGATGATGCGCGTCATCGCCGCCACCGCGAGCGCCGCGGGCTTCGGGCTGATGCGAGTCGGACCATAAGCGCCGGTCGGATGATCGAGTTCGAAGAAAATGCCGTAGCCCGGCGCGGCGTCCGGCATGTCCGCCAGATAGAACACGTAGGTCATGTCGGCGCCTTCGCCTAGCAGGATCAGATGCGTGCGCGCCGTTACCGCCGCCTGGGCATACAACACGTTCGCGCCGGGATAGTTCTTGCCATACGATTGGCCGATGTCGTAGCTGATGCCTGTTTCGGTGACGAACAAAGGCGCGCCAGGTTTCAGGTATTGACGCATCTCGTGGCGCAGCGCCCGCATTGCAGCGGGCAGCGCGCCCGGCACCGTGCCCTGATTGCCGGTGTCCGCAACCCGTTCGGGTGGATGCGAGGGTGTCGTGCCGATGTCGTAATAACCGTGAATCGTCATGCCATCCATATAGCGGCCGATTCCAAGCGGACCGAGTTTGCGCATCCACGTGACATTGCCCTGCACCGAGGAATAGGTCAGCCCCATCACCACCGCATGCGGATCCGTCTGATGGATCCCTTCCCAGACCGCCTTGTACATGGCGACGAAATTCGCGTCGGTGTCGCGCCACGGCAGACCGCCGTCGGCGTCCGGCTCCCATGTCACCTGATAGTAGTTGTCGCGCTGTTTGGGAAAGTAAGTCGTGCGAACGCGATTCGATTCGGCGCCGACTTTGGCCATGTAGTCCTTCATCTGCGCAAGCGAAGTCGGCACATAGCTGTGCGTCTCTTTGCCGGTCGGACTCGCCCATTGGGGAATCCCGTCGAGCTGGATCAATCGCAAGAGGTCGCCGCGCCGGAAGAATGGTGTGAGCTGTTTGGCCGCGGGGTCGAATGTGCCGGTTTTTTTCGGCTCTTCCATATACCAGTTGCGATTGTCGTTGACCCACGTCAGACCGAGCGCGGTGTAGACCGGCCGGTAACCGTCGCCGTCGCAGCAGTGCTGGCCGGGTGCGAGATAGGCGGCGCCCTGCCCGCCGAAACGGTGCAGATCTTCATACGGAAAACGGACGGCGGGTAACGCCGCGGAGGGATCGGGCAACACGCCGAATGTCGCGATGCCCGCGGGACGTGTGCCGCGCGATTCGAGCTGGCCATGCGCACGCTCCAGTGACGCGGATACCGCGAAGTAGCCCGCGACGCTGGAAGCGCAACTGAGCGTGGACAGGGTCGCGCCGGCCGCAACGGGGAAGCGTCCACTGGCGCGCACGACATTCCACGCGTCGCGTATTTGCCAGTTGAGCGTGTCGTTTTGCTTCGGGCGTGAGGTGAAAACCAGCGCGAATGGTTTGGCCACGGCGAACAGGCGTGTGCCGTCGCTGGGCGTGTCGGCTTCGAGCACATCGCCGTTCGCGGCCGTGGGCACCTGTGACGAAGGCGCCGAGCAACGCAAGCCCTGGCCGGGCGGCGCCTTCAGATCGGAAGGGGCGGCGGATTGCGCCGCGGCGCTCGATGCCATGTCGTTATTGACGGCGGGCTTCGTGGCAGGCGCGAGGGTGCTGCCCACTGCGGCGGGCGCCATTGCACAGCGCTTCTCGACACCGGGCGCCGGATCGCCGAATACGCCGTTGTTGCATTCGGCGCTATTCGAGAACGTCTTGACGACATGCTGTTGCGGCGTGCCATACAGCACGTCGCGCGTGCCACTGAACCGACAGGTACCGTATTCGGCCGCGCACGGTGTCCACTTTCTGCCGTCCGCGGAGAACTCGGCATTGCTCACACCATTCGCTTGCGGTGCAGCCTCTGCCGCCGCGCATCGAACCGTTGAAACGCCGAGCAAGATGAAGGCCGCCGCCGAGGCGACCATGCTGATGCGCAGTCCTCTACGCAAGGCGGACAAGCCGCCGGCGCGCTTTCGCAGCGCGCGCTGTTCGCGTACATTCGACATATGTTCCCCGTGTCGTTCGCTGTACTACCCCCGGACGACAAACGCGTCGCCCATTTGCTAGTTCGCCAGGTCAGACCCGCCTTGTGGCACCTCTTCAGGCAATGTGTTGCGGAAACCGCATAGTGTATTTCCGCAAACCCCTGGCGGAAAAGACCCGTTTCTCATTCGACAGATTCCGCCACTGGCCCGTCTATTGCCGCTCGGTCTAAAGTTGTCTTATTCCGGTGTTTCACGTTTGAAACATTAATCGCCAGCTTTATATTCATGCGATCCAATTACAACGAATTAAATAATTTTGTCCCGCCTTCAAGTGCTTATATTGGTTGTTCGTTTTACTTATTGCCACTCCGAAGATTTATCGTCAGAAGATAGCCGGTCTGGCGTTCCCGCAGAGCAGGTGCCGGTATAGCGAAGCCAGCTGCGCTCATTCTGACGTTCCGGCGGGGAAAAGTCACTTCAAATCGGTTTGGCGCTGGGTAGTTCGATTGGTAAGTCGGCCTTTTTCGAGTAGTCGCCGTGTGTGCGGTGCCGAACGAAATCGCGGTTTTATTTGCATTAACATTCGCAGAATGCCAATTCATTCATATGTGGAATCGGCAATTAATTCGTTGAAAAGACAGCGGTAGCGGGGTTGTTCCGAAAATCCCTGGGTGGTCACCCTGTCAATACGCCAACATGTACGCGCTTTCGGTCATGGCGGCTAAATGCTTGATTGCCGGTGACTATGATGCGCCGCACAGAGGAGGCCTCTCTGTGACCGCCCGAGAGTGAAAAGTAGATCCGTTTTCTGGTGAGAGGATGACTATGACCTGCGCGAGTCTCGAGTCTGCAATGCTGCGCTGGGTGCACGCTCCGAACAAGGGTATGCGTCGCATCGCGATACTGATGTTCAACGACTGCTCGCTGCAGGGAGCAGGGGTTGTTGCCGAGGTGTTCCAGGCCGCGAATGAAATGGCTTCGTCCGGTTCGGGCGGCTGGTTATACGACGTTTCGTTCCTGTCGGCCGACGGCGGCATGGTGACTTCGTCGTCCGCGCTGCGGGTCTGGACAGACGGACTCGACGCGCGGCATTACGGCGGTTTCGATGCGTTGTACGTGGCGGGCGGTAAAGGCGCATTCGCCGCCGCAAGCGACGAGCGGCTGATTGCCTGGCTGCGCCGCGTGCGCCGCAACACCGGCATGATCCGGCCGATCGCGGAAGGCCGGGCGCTGCTCGACGCCGCGTACGTGCCTGAGAACAAAGACAGCAAGGACAGCGCCGACCTGAATGGACAGTCCGCGCAGGCGCGCCAGCCTGAACAGGGTGCCGACGCGGGCGATCGCCTCGAATCGATGAGAAGCGCGCTCGCCATGATCAAGCGCGATCTGGGCAGCGCTACAGCGCGCACGGTTGCCGAGCGCCTGCTGGCCGATTCGTGCTCGAATCTCGCGCCGCTGCTAGGTGAAGACGGCGGACTGAGCCCTGGCGACAAGGTGCGCGCGGCCGCTCGCTGGCTTCAGGAGAATTGCCAGCAGGCGATTTCGATTGCCGACGCCGCGCAGTTCGCCGCGATGAGCGAGCGCAACTTTCTGCGCCGCTTCAAGATGGAAATGGGTATTACGCCCTCGAGTTTTCTGTTGCACGAGCGTCTGGCGGTGACCTGCAGCCTGTTGACCGAGTCCGAATTGCCGGTCGACAAGATCGCGCGGCGCACCGGCATGGGCAATGGCGACCGTCTGGCGAAGGTGTTCCGCAAGCGGATGAGAATTTCGCCAACCGAGTTTCGGATTCAAAGCCGCCGACTGGTCGGCGAATAGCGCGACGGGGCCAGCCGGGGGCCGTGTGGCAATACGGCAGCCGGTCAGAATTTCCGCCGATCTTTGAGAATTATAAGGAATGCGAATATGTTGACTCAGGGAGTTGTGAGCGCCGTGTCGGTCGAACCTAACGGTGCGGGTGCCGCAGTGGCGCACGGGCGTTGCGCGCGCATCGTCCCGGTCATTCTGGCGGGCGGTTCAGGCACGCGGCTTTGGCCGGTATCGCGCGAGAACTTTCCGAAGCAACTGATCGACGTAGTCGGTTCCGACTCGCTGCTGCAAGCCACCGCGCGACGCATGGACGGGTTTCCCGCGGGCTGGCAAGTGGAAGCGTCGCCGATCATCGTGTGCGGTGAAGAACATCGCTTCGTGATCGCCGAACAACTTCATGAAAACGGCGTCGACGCTCGTCTTATTGTCGAGCCGGCGCGACGCGATACGGCCCCCGCGCTGACGCTGGCGGCGTCGCTCGCGTGCGCGGACAGTGGCGACGCAATTCTCGTCGTCATGCCGGCGGATCACTCGATCGCCGACGTGCCCGCGTTGCAGGCTGCGCTCGAACTGGCCGCGCGCTACGCGGAACAGGGTTCGATCGCGACGCTGGGCGTGCCGCCCACGCGCCCCGACACTGGTTTCGGTTATATCCGCATCGGTGCGGAGTTGGCAGGCGGCGGCCATGCGATCGACGGTTTCGTCGAAAAGCCGGCAGAAGAACTCGCGGCGAAGTACGTCGCGGCGGGCATGTATTGGTGGAACAGCGGCATCTTCATTGTCCGGGCGAGCGTGTGGCTCGATACGTTGAAGCGTTTGCAACCCGAAATGCACGCGGCCTGTGAACGCGCATTCACCGGCGGGCACCAGGATGGCGCGTATTTCCGGCCGTTGGTCGACGCGTTCCTCAGTGCGCCCGCGAATTCGATCGACTACGCAGTGATGGAGCGCCTGACCGAGACGGCCGAACCGGACTCGACGGACGGTGCGGCCGCAAACGCGCCGGCGCAACCGGCCGGCGTCGTGGTCGGATTGAATGCCGGCTGGTCGGACCTGGGTTCCTGGGACGCCGTGTGGGCCGCAATGGAAAAGGACGCCAACGGTAACGCCGGACGCGGCCGCGTGACGTTCGAAGGGGCGGTATCGAGCTACGCGCATTCGGAAGGGCGCCTCGTTGCCTGCGTGGGCACCACTAACGTCGTCGTGGTCGAGACCGCCGACGCGGTGCTGGTGGTCGACCGCTCGCACGTGCAGGACGTGAAGGGGCTGGTGTCGCGCATCAAGGCGCAGCACGCGCCGGAGGCCGACGCGCATCGCAAGGTGCGCCGCCCTTGGGGTTTCTACGATTCGATCGACCATGGCGAGCGTTTCCAGGTCAAGCGCATCGTCGTCACGCCCGGTGCGCAACTGTCGTTGCAATTGCATCACCACCGCGCCGAACACTGGGTCGTCGTGCGTGGCACGGCGCTCGTCACGCGCGGTGAAGAGCAGTTCCTGTTGAGTGAGAACGAATCGACCTACATTCCGCTCGGCACCCGCCACCGGCTCGAAAACCCGGGAAAGGTGCCGCTCGAAATCATTGAAATCCAGTCAGGCACCTATCTCGGTGAGGACGACATTGTGAGGTTCAACGACAACTACGGCCGCTGCTCCTAAACAGCACGCCGGATTCAACTGCAGACAAGAACGGCAAGAACGAGGTGACCAAAATGCGCAAGTTTCAGGATTTGCTCGCGCGAGTTTTTGATGTTGCATTGGTGTTGGCGGGTGCGGTGGTGGCGTCGCAGATCCGTTTTGATTACCTCGCTCAATCCGGGTTCTATTGGGCGCTCGTGATGTTTTCCGCCGCCTTCGCGCTGGCCATCTTTCCGGCGTTCGGCGTCTACGAATCATGGCGCGGCCGCTCCAAGCTGGCGCTGGCGGGCCAGGTCTCGCTCGCATGGCTGATGGTGCAGGGCAGCGCACTCGTGCTGATGTATTCGCTGCATCGTATCGACTTCGTGTCGCGTCTGTGGTTCTCGTACTGGACGGCAGTGACCGGCGGCCTGCTGATCGCGTACCGGCTGATGACGCATGCCGTGCTGGCGCGCGCACGCAGCGCCGGCCTGAATCTGCATCAGGTCGCCATTGTCGGCAGCGGCTCGCAGTGCGACGCCATCATTCGCCGGATCGGCGCCGCGCCGACCACCGGTTTTCGCGCCACGGCGGTATTCAACGCGCGCCCGGATGTTTCTCCGGTCACGAGTCCAGGCGTGCCGGTGTTCGACACGGTCGATGCGCTGGCCGGCTATATGCGCACCAATGACGTACACGAACTGTGGCTCATGCTCTCGCTCAGCGAGGAGCCGCTGATCTGCTCGCTGGTCAGTGAATTCCGCGACGATCTGGTGAACATCCGCTTCATGCCGGACGTGCGCAGCCTCGCGCTCTTCGAGGGCAGCGGCGTGATCGATCTGCTCGGCGTGCCGGCGATCAACCTGGTGGCTTCGCCGCTGTCGGCGAGTTCCATGCTGAAGAAAGAGATCTTCGACCGTCTGTTCGCGTTGACGGCGCTGATCGCCCTCGCTCCCGTCATGTTCGCGATTGCGATCGCGGTAAAGCTGTCCTCGCGCGGTCCGATCCTGTTCAAACAGAAACGCAAAGGCGCGGACGGCCAGGTATTCACGATCTACAAATTCCGCTCGATGCGTCTGCATACCGAGCAAAAAGGCACCGTCAGCCAGGCCACGCGCAACGATCCGCGCGTCACCAAAGTGGGCGCGTTCCTGCGCCGCACGAGCCTCGACGAACTGCCGCAATTCTTCAACGTGTTGCTTGGCGACATGTCGGTCGTTGGACCGCGTCCCCATGCACTCGAGCACGACGACCTCTATCAGAAAGTGGTCGCGGGCTATATCAATCGCTACCGGATTAAACCGGGGATCACGGGGTGGGCACAGATCAACGGCTTTCGTGGCGAGACCGACCGCATCGAGAAGATGGAACGTCGGGTGGAACATGACTTGTATTACCTGGGACATTGGTCGTTCGCACTCGACATGCGGATTATCGGCGCGACGATAGTCGCCGGACTGGTGCATCGAAACGCTTACTAAGTGGTTAACAAAACGCCAGACGCTACCTCTCTCGAGGAACACGCCGTGGCGCACGGAGGAAACATCATGAGCTCGCTTGGTTTACGCACGGGAAGTCTCCTGGTTTTCGCTACTGCAGCACTGCTTTCCGGATGCGGGATCGCACCGGGCCAGCGGATGATCACGCCTGCCGCAATTCAGGACACGGGTGGTGATTTCAGTACCGAAGCGAACACGCAACAACAGATCCCGATCACCGACATCAACCTCACGATGCTGCGCAAGATGAGCCAGGCGCAGAGCGCCGCGCCGCTTTCGCCGCAAATGGTCGCACTGTTCGGCAAGCCGACCGTTTATAAGGTCGGCCCCGGCGACGTGCTGCAGATTGTCGTGTGGGATCACCCGGAACTCGCCGCCGCGCTCGGCCAGCCGGCACAGAACCCGAAGGCGACGGATGCCGCACCTGGCTTCCTGATCGACGAAAACGGCGATGTGCAGTTTCCGTATGCAGGAACCGTGCACGTGGCCGGCAAAGACGTCGCCTCGATCCAGAAGGACCTGTCGCGCCGTCTGAGCAAGGTGTATCAGAAGCCGGAAGTGACGGTGCGGGTGGCCTCGTTCCGCGCGGCGCAGGTGTATGTCGACGGTGAAGTGCGCACGCCGGGCGCCCAATCGGTCAACGACATTCCGATGTCGCTCACGACCGCGATCAGCTTGAGCGGCGGTCTTAGCGCGAATGCGGATCGCAGCCGCGTGGTGTTGATTCGCAACGGCGTGCCGTATCAGCTCAACCTGGACGATCTGATCAAGCGTGGCCGCAATCCGTCGGATATCTATCTGCAACCGGGCGACGTACTGCGTGTGGCTTCGCGTGAAGACAGCGGCGTCTACGTGATGGGCGAGGTCAACAAGCCGGCGACCATCCTGCCGATGCGCAACGGTTCGTTGACGCTTTCGCAGGCGATTTCCGACAGCGGCAGCTTCGACTCCAACACGGCTGCGGCCCGGCAACTGTTCGTGATCCGCAATTCGACGAGCGACAAGCCCGAGGTGTACCACCTCGATGCGACCTCGCCGGTGTCGATGGTGCTCGCCAACCAGTTCGAACTGCAGCCGAAGGACGTGGTGTACGTCGGTCAAGGCGGTCTGGTCCGCTTCAACCGTGTGTTGAACCTGCTGCTGCCGGCGATCAATGCGGCTGTAACGGGCGTGGTCCTCGCGAAATAACAACCGTGCAACGTGATCTTGAACCGCCGGGCTTTGTTGGGTGAAGAAAATGGCAATCAACTTCGAAAACCGCTACACCGACGTGTCCGGACCGGACGAGCTTCATCTGTCGGACTATCTGCGTACGATCGTGCGAGGTTGGCGCACGATCGTGATGGTGATGCTGATCGCGCTCGCGCTGGGGTGCGCGTACGCTTTCCTCGCGCCGCCGACTTACCGCGCGGATGTCCTGTTCCACGTCGAGGACAAGACGGCCAATGCCAATGCGAACGGCAAGGATTCCTTGCCGCCGCTTACCGGCATGTTCGACACCAAGCCTTCGACGGCGGCCGAGATCGAGTTGCTGAAGTCGCGTCTCGTCACGGAAGAAACCGTCAAGAAACTGCACCTCGATATCACGGCCGGGCCGCGCTATTTTCCGCTCATCGGCGGAATGATCGCGGGGTTGGTGAACGGGCAATGGGGCTTCAAGTTGCCGCAGTTCATCAACCTGTCCGGCTATGCCTGGGGTGACGAGAGCATTTCGGTGTCGCAGTTCGACACCTCGAAGGAAATGTACGACACGACCTTCACGCTGGTTTCCGGCGCCGACGGCTCGTATGTGCTGCGCGACAAGAACGGTATCGCGATTCTGTCGGGCAAAGTGGGCGAGACCGTGGAAACGGATACCGCCGACGGCCCGATCACACTGCGCGTCGACAAGCTGGTCGGCCCCGCCGGCTCGCGTTTCGAACTGCAGCGCGCCTCGACGCTGAGCACGGTGGACCGCCTGCAAAAGGCGCTCGTGGTGCAGGAAACCACGTTGCAGTCCGGCGTGATCCGCGCGAGCCTGGAAGGCGGCGACAGCGGCTTGACCGCGGCGATCGTCAACAGCATGGCGCGCGAATTCGTGCGTCAGGATGTGGAGAGCCGTTCGACCGAAGCCGAGCACATGCTCGCCTTCCTCGATCAGCAACTGCCGGGCTTGCGCAAGGAACTCGACGACGCCGAGCAACGCTATAACAAGTTCCGCAATACGCACGGCACGGTCGACCTGGGCGAAGAAAGCCGCCTGTTGCTGCAACAGATCGTCGACAACAAGACCAAGCTGATGGATCTGCAGCAGCAACGCGCGGAGATGTCGCAACGCTTCACGGCGAATCACCCGGCGGTGGCCGCCCTCGACGCGCAGATCGCCGCGTTGCAAGGCGCCGCGGCGAACATGAACCGCAGCGTAGCGGTGATGCCGGATACGGAGCAGACCGCTTTGCGTCTGCTGCGTGACGTGCACGTCGATACGGAGCTGTACACCAATCTGCTGAACAGCGCGCAGCAACTGCGCGTGGCGAAAGCGGGCCAGGTGGGCAACGTGCGCGTGGTCGACTTCGCCGAAGCACCTGACGAACCCGTGCGTCCGAAGCGCGTGATCGCGATCCTGATCGCGCTCGGCGGCGGCCTCGTGCTCGGCATTCTGCTGACCTTCTTCAAGCGCGCCATGTACGGCGGCGTGGAACGGCCGGACGAACTCGAAGGCATGCTCGGCGTGCCGGTGTTCGCGGTGGTGCCGCGCAGCCAGACCCAGTTGAAGCTGCAGGAGAACGTCATGCTGCGCCGTCGTGGGCTGCACGTGCTCGCGCAGCAGGCGCCGGAAGACATCGCCGTGGAAGGCGTGCGCAATCTGCGCACCTCGCTGCAGCTCTCGCTCGATCACGCCGAGAACAACGTGGTGATGATCACCGGCTCGCGGCCCGATTCCGGCAAGTCGTTCCTCTCGGTGAACCTGGCGGCGCTGGTGGCCTCGGCGAACAAGCGCGTGCTGATCATCGACGGCGATATGCGGCGCGGCGACGTGCACTCGCATTTCGGTGTCGCGCATCAGCCGGGTCTGTCCGATGTGCTGAGCGGCGGCGACCTGAGCGCGATGATCCAGCGCGACGTGCTGCCGGGTCTCGACGTGCTCGCCAAGGGCACGCTGCCCTCGCATCCTGCCGAATTGCTGATGAGCAAGCGCTTCGAAACGATGCTCGAAGAACTGAAGTCGCACTACGACCTCGTGATCGTCGATACGCCACCGGTTCTCGCGGTGACCGACTCGACGTTGATCGGCAAGTACGCGGGCACGACGTTGCTGGTGGTGCGCCACGGCCGTCATCCGCTCAACGAGGTCATGGAGACGGCCAAGCGGCTGCGCAACGGCGGCGTGCCGCTCAAAGGCGTGCTGCTGACCGACGTGCCGCAGGAAGGGGCGTTCCTCGGCTCGGGCTATCAGGGCGGTTATTACGGGTACGACAGTATCGCCGGTTGAGACGGCGGCCGACGGCCGGCGGTTCGACGAAGTTCACGAGGCTAATGGCACCGGGCTATGGCACTGGGATTGCACAGGTTAACGAGGAGAATGCTCCATGAAACGTAAGGTCGCGCTGATCACCGGCATCACAGGACAGGACGGATCGTATCTGGCGGAGTTGTTGCTCGCCAAGGACTACGACGTACACGGCATCAAACGCAGGTCATCCCTGTTCAATACAGACCGGATCGATCACCTGTACCGCGATCCCCACGATCCGGACCAGCGACTCTTTCTCCATCACGCGGATTTGACCGACTCGACCAGCCTTCTGCGCGTGATTCAGCGTGTCGAGCCCGACGAGATCTACAACCTCGCCGCGCAGAGCCACGTTGCGGTGTCGTTCGAGGAGCCGGAATACACCGCTAACGCGGACGGCCTTGGTGCGCTGCGGATTCTCGAAGCGATCCGGATTCTCGGGCTGCAAGAAAAGACGCGCTTCTACCAGGCTTCCACTTCGGAGCTGTACGGCCTCGTGCAGCAGGTGCCGCAGTCGGAGACCACACCGTTCTATCCGCGCAGCCCGTATGCGGTGGCCAAGCTGTTCGCGTACTGGACCACGGTCAATTATCGCGAGGCTTACGGCCTCTATGCCTGTAACGGGATTCTGTTCAATCACGAATCGCCGGTGCGCGGCGAGACGTTTGTCACGCGCAAGATTACGCGCGCCGTCGCGCGTATCGCGGTGGGCATGCAGAAGACGCTGTATCTCGGCAATCTGTCGGCACTGCGCGACTGGGGCCATGCCCGCGATTACGTCGAGATGCAGTGGCGCATGCTCCAGCAGGAGCGGCCGGAGGACTACGTGATCGCCACGGGCGTGCAGTACAGCGTGCGTCAGTTCGTGCAGCACGCGGCCGCCGAGCTTGGCGTTACCGTGCGCTTCGAAGGCACCGGCGTGGATGAAATCGGCATCGTCGAGAAAGTGGAAGGGCGCGAGATCAAGATGTCGCCGGGCGACGTGATCGTGCGCGTCGATCCGCGCTACTTCCGGCCCGCCGAAGTCGAGACGCTGCTCGGCGATCCGTCGAAGGCGCATGCGAAGCTCGGCTGGCAGCCGACCACGTCGTTCGCCTCGCTCGTCAAGGAAATGGTGCGCTCGGACTATCAGATTGCACGACGTGACGCGCTCGTCACGCTGGCCGGATTTACGGCGCTGGAACATCACGAGTAACTTGCGATGAACAAACAAGCACGCATTTTCGTTGCGGGCCACCGTGGCATGGTCGGCTCCGCGCTGGTCAGGCGTCTTGCCGCCGAGGGGTATCCGAATGTGATCACCCGCTCGCGGCAGCAGCTCGACCTCACGGATCAGACGGCCGTGAATCGCTTTTTCGAAAGCGAACAGATCGACGTGGTGCTGCTCGCGGCCGCGCGCGTGGGCGGCATTCTGGCGAACGCGACGCGCCCGGGTGAGTTCATCTATGAAAACCTGGTGATCGAAACCAACGTGATTCACGCGGCGTACCGGGCCAAGGTCGAGCGGCTGGTGTTTTTCGGTTCGTCATGCATTTATCCGAAGCAGTGTCCGCAGCCCATCCGCGAGGAGTATCTGCTGACTTCGCCGCTCGAAGCGACCAACGACGCCTATGCGATCGCGAAGATCGCTGGCGTCAAGCTGTGCGAAGCCTACAACCGTGAGTACAACACCCAGTACGTGGCGTTGATGCCGACCAATCTGTACGGTCCGAACGACAACTACGATCTGAACAGCAGCCACGTGTTGCCGGCGCTTCTGCGCAAGGCTCATGAAGCGAAGGTGAACGGCGACGCCACGCTGTCGGTATGGGGTTCGGGCACGCCGCGCCGCGAATTCCTGCACGTCGACGATCTGGCCGCGGCCACGTTGTTCGTGCTCGAGCACAACGTGACGGAAGGCCTGTTCAATGTCGGCGTGGGTGAAGACCTGTCGATTCGCGAGCTGGCCGAATGCATCTGCAAGGTGGCCGGCTTCGACGGTGAACTCGTGTTCGACGCCTCGAAACCCGACGGCACGCCGCGCAAGCTGCTCGACGTCTCGCGCCTCGCGCAAATGGGCTGGCGCGCAACGATCGGTCTGGAGGACGGGATCGCATCCACGTACCGGGACTTCGTTGAATCCCATGCCGGTTCGACACCCGCTGCCGCCGTCGAGGTATAGCCGCACGGGTTGCCGCTTCAGCGCGGCTTTGAAATGACTAGCTGGGGACGCTGTGCGAGCGCGGAACGCGCCATGCACGCAGGACGAATTTTCGAGGAGTGGCATAAAAATGACAGCGTCAGTCACGATCTTTCACAACGTCGTGTGGTCGCGCCACAAGGGTGTCGTGTTTTCCGCGTTGCATAACATTTCGGCTTCAGGCGCGATTCGCTATTCAATGGTGCAGATCGCTGATACGGAGCATGACCGTGTCGGGTTTTCCGACGTCGATTATTCGTTTCATCGCTATCCGATGCAGAAGCTGTTCGACGGCTGCTACGAAGACGTGCCGACCATGAAGCTGATCGCGCGCCTCACGTGGGAAGTCTTGCGCACCAAGTCGGACCTGATTGTGCTGCCGGGCTATCACCGCCCGGAATATTGGGCCATGCTCGCGGCCTGCATCGTGACCGGTAAACGGCGCGCGGTGTTCTGCGATTCGACCGCGCGCGACCGGCCCAAGAAGCTGCTGACGTCAATTCCCAAGCGCGTGTTTTTCTCGCTGTGCGACGGCTATTTCGGGTTTGGCGAGCGCAGCCGCGAGTATCTGCTCTCCCTCGGTGCAAAGCGCGAGAAGATTTTCGTGCCGTGTCAGGCGGCGGCGTTGCCGGGTTCGTTTTCGCCGGAGCGTGCGCTGGTCGAGCGGGTTGCCGCTCGCGCGGGCAATCAGCCGGTGTTTCTGTTCGTGGGGCGTCTGTCCGAAGAGAAAGGCATCGGCACGCTGATCGAGGCGCTCGCCGGATTGCGGCGGCGTGTTCCGGCGGCGAAGCTGCGCATTGTCGGCACGGGCCCGATGCGTGAAGCCTTGCATGCGAAGGTCGCCGAGCTCGAACTCGGCGACGCGGTGACGTTCGTCGGCAGTCTGCAGGACGAACCGCTTACGCAGGAGTATTACGGCGCGACCTGCATGGTGCTGCCGAGCTACAGCGAACCGTGGGGACTGGTGGTCAACGAAGCGCTCGCGCATGGTTGCCCGGCGGTGGTCAGCGAGAGTTGTGGCTGCGTCCCGGAACTGGTGATCGACGGGGTGAGCGGCTACGCGTTTACCGCGGGCGACGTTGCCGGGCTGCAGCGCACCATGCTCAAGGCAATGGAAGCGTTCGCCGATGCGGGCGGCACCGCGCGCCGGTGCATGGATGTGATTCGCCGTTTCGACCCGCCTTCCGCTGCTGCCAACATCGCCCGCGGCTGTGCGTTGATGTTGAGCGACTGAGTCGCTATCGCCTAGCCACGTCGCGCGCACGACGCCCTCACTCGCACTGGCAGTCACGATGAAGATACTGATCTACGGCATCAACTATGCGCCTGAACTGACGGGGGTGGGCAAGTACACGGCGGAAATGGCCGTGCTGCTGGCCAACCGCGGGCATGAAGTGCGGGTGGTGTGCGCGCCGCCGTACTATCCGGAGTGGCGTGTCGGAGAGGGCTACGCGTCGTGGCGGTATCAGCACGAGACGCGCGACGGTGTGGCCATCTGGCGCGCGCCGCTGTGGGTGCCGTCGCGTCCGAGCGGCCTGAAGCGCATGCTGCATCTGGCGACATTCGCGGCGACCTCGTTGCCGTTGCTCGCACGGCAGTTGCTGTGGCGCCCCCATGCGGTGATGCTGATCGCGCCGACCCTGATGTGCGCGCCGGGCTCGCTCATGCTCGCGCGCCTCACGCGCGCAAGCGCATGGCTGCATATTCAAGACTACGAGGTCGATGCGGCTTTCGATCTGGGCCTGCTGAAAAGCCCACGCGCGGCTCGCACGGCACGCTGGATCGAAAGCGCGTTGCTTCGGCGCTTCGATGCGGTGTCGTCGATCACGCGGCAGATGAGCGCCCGCGCGACGGCCAAGGGCGTCGACGCATCGAAGGTGGTGTGCCTGCCAAACTGGGTCGACGTGTCGAGCATCTTCCCGCTTGGGCGGCCGAGCGAATTCCGGCGTCTCCTCGGAATCCCTGCCGAACAGAAAGTGATTCTGTACTCCGGCAACATGGGCGCGAAGCAGGGCATCGAAACGCTCGCCGATGCGGCGGTCGCGCTCGCCGCGCGCAAGGACCTCACCTTCGTGTTCTGCGGCAGCGGCGCCGCCAAAGAGAATCTGCTGGAACGCTGCTCGGGATTGACGAATTGCGTGTTCCTGCCGCTGCAACCGGTCGAGCGCCTGAACGAACTGCTGAATCTCGCCGATATACACGTGCTTCCGCAACGCGGCGACGCGGCCGATCTCGTCATGCCCTCCAAGCTCACCGGGATGTTCGCAAGCGGGCGCGCGACCATCGCGATGGCGCGCCGTGGCACGGCGCTCTACGAAGCCGTGGCGCCACGCGGCGTGGTCGTGCCGCCGGACGACGTGAAGGCGCTGGCGGCGGCGATCACGGTGCTCGCCAGCGACGCGGAACGACGCACGTCGCTCGGTAAAGCCGCGCGCAATTATGCGGAGCGCGCGCTCTCGCCGGAGTCGACGATTCGCACCTTCGAAGAACGGCTCGCGGTGCTGTTGCGTAAGTCGGAAGGACAACAATCGAAAGGCGCGGCACCCCCGGTCGGCCCGCGCGCTTCAGGTGGATCCGGCCGGCGGCGGCACAAGCCGGCCACGGCGGAGGAAGCCGCGCCGGATTGATCCGGACCGCGGCCTCATCATGAAGCTGATTTCACCACGGAGAACGGTAGACGCCGCGTTTGCCCGACGTGTAGGGATCGGCATAGGTGGTTTTCGCGGTGCCGTCCGCCGCCAGCGCGTTAGCCGGATTCGGACGGCCCGGCTGGCCTGCTACACGCACCTGGCCGTTGGCCGCGGCGGGCGCCTTGCGCTGGCCCTTGCCGACCGCCGGTTGCGCACCCTGACCCCCACCCAGCACGGTCATGCGTTGCGTATCGAGCAACGCGGCGCGCTGGGCGTCGTCGGTATTGCCTTGCACGTTGTCCGTGCCGTAGGGGTTCGGCGAGCCGAGCAACGCCTTCTCGCTGTCGCGATGCGCGGCGCGCCGGTTGGCGGGAAGCTGTGCGTTGACACCGTAGGCGTTGACCGCGGTCGCGGCGGGAGCGGGTTCGGGTGCGGCCTTCTGCGCGAAAGCCGGCATCGCGCACGATCCGATCGCGAGAAACATCCAGGTAGCAGTGTGTCGAAGCGAGGTGTTCATCTTGTTCCCCAAGGAGATGCGGTCGGGATAAAGCTATCGTGCGCCAGCCAGTACGCGTGTAGCCGCCAAAACGCTTGCCGGCGCGGCCACAGTGAAAAGTCCCGCAAGGCGCCGCAACATAATGTAAGGAATTTGCCTGGCATGCCTGCGTATGTTTACCACTGTTCGTGGTTCGGAGAAAGCTGATGGGTAACATTGCCGACGATCCCCATATCGGCCGCATGCCGCAGGCCGATGCCGTGCGCGAAGACGGTCGCGTCATCGAGCTGGCGCAGGCCGGCAAAGGAAATTATCAGGCGCGGCGCGGCGCGCTGATCGAACTGATCTGGTTCGTGCTCGAAGCCTGTGTGATCAACAACAAACTGCTGCCGTTCTCCGGTGTGCGCGTCGCCTTGCTGCGGCTGTTCGGCGCGAAGATCGGTACAGGTTGCCGGTTCGTGCATCCGGTGCGCGTGAAGGCGCCGTGGAATCTCGAGGTGGGCGACAACTGCTGGTTCGGTGTCGATGTCTGGATCTACAACCAGACGCTGATTCGCATCGGCTCGAACGTGTGCATCTCTCAAGGCACGTTCCTCACCGCCGGCTCACACGACATGAGCACCACGATGGATCTGCACGTTGCACCGATCATCATCGAGGATGGCGTCTGGATCACGTCGAAATGCGTGGTGCAAATGGGCGTGACGATTGGCCGTTCGGCGGTCGTGACGCCTTTGTCGGTCGTGCATCGGTCGCTGGACGCGGAGGGCGTGTACGGTGGAAATCCGTGCCGCTTCATCAGGAAACGGTTCGACTCCGTGACCTGACCCACAGACGTAGAACCACAGCGTTCGTACGCTGAGGAGGCCGAGGTCGCAGTGCCGGAATGTGGGCTGCCGCAAGGGGATTGTCGCGCGATAGGGTGAGCGGCACCCGAGGCGGCACGCCTGCAGAGCCCGGTTGCGACGTTTGCGTAACATGGTTGCCGGCCGTGGCCGGCGGATCGTGACGCGCTCAAAAAATGCGTGAAGAAGATCGGGAGTAGGGGATGTTCATCGATACGCGTACTGTTGAACAAAACACGGTTGTTGAAACGACGGTTTGCATCATCGGTGCAGGCGTTGCCGGAATTACGCTTGCGCTCGAAATGTCCAGGGCGGGTATCGACGCCTGCGTGCTCGAAAGCGGTGGCTTCGGACCTGACGACGCGACCCGCGACCTGTATCGAGGCGAGAACGTCGGGCTTCCCTATACGTTCGCGGACGGCTCGCGTAGCCGGTACTTTGGCGGCAGCAGCAACTGCTGGGGCGGCTGGTGCCGCCCGCTCGACCCCTGGGACTTCGAAAAGCGCGACTGGATTGCGCACAGCGGCTGGCCGTTCGGTCTCGACGAACTCGCGCCCTACTATGCGCGCACGCATGAGCTGCTGAAGCTCGGTCCGCAGAATTTCGACCCCGCTTACTGGGAGCGCGAGATCGGGCGCCAGGATGTGCGCCGTCTGCCGCTCGCCACCGGCGATATGCGTGACACCGTCGCGCAGTTCAGCCCGCCGGTGCGCTTTGGCAAGACGTATCGCGAGGAACTGTCGCGCTCCACGACGGTGCGTGTGTTCCTGCATGCAAACGTGCTCAATATCGACGCCGACGCACAAGGCACGACGATTTCGAGGGTGAAAGTGGGCACGATCAGCGGCCGCCGAATTTCGGTGACCGCGAGGATTTTCGTGCTGGCTACAGGTGGCATCGAAAACGCGCGCCTGCTGCTCGCGTCGAACAATGTGCAGGCCGCCGGTCTTGGCAATGCCAACGATCTGGTCGGCCGCTACTTCATGGATCATCCGCGCATGATGTCGGGCAAAGTGCGCTTTCGTCCGGGCGTCACGCGCAACAAGCTGTACGACATCAAGTATCACTACCAGAATGCGGCGGTGTCGGCGCACGGTACGAAGATCTCGTCCCAGTTCGCGCCAAAGCAGGAGTGGATGGAACGCGAGAAACTGCTGAATTCGCGTGTCTGGCTTTACTCGAAATGGTACGGCGAAGGCAGTGCGGGTTCCGAGGCGCTGATCCGTTTCAAGGAAGCGCTGATGGGCAAGGATCAGCCGGGTCGCAGCCTGAAGCGCGACATCGAGACGATGATTTCGCATCCGCTGCATACCGTCGGCTTCGGTTTGACGCGGCTGTTGCAATGGCCCGCGCTAATCACGGACGTCACGCTGCAGGCGATCGTCGAAGCGGTGCCCGATCCGGATAGCCGCGTGACGTTGTCGACCGATAAGCGCGACCATTTCGGCATGCCGCGCGTGCGCGTGGAGTGGCGCCTCGGCGAACAGGTGCAGCGCACTTTCGATAAGACGTTCCAGTTGCTCGCGCAGGAATTGCAGATGGCAAACGTCGCGGACGTCACGCTCGACGAGCCGCTCGAAGGCCGGACGTGGCCGGTGAAACTCGAAGGCACGTGGCACCACATGGGCACCACGCGCATGCACGATTCGCCGCGCGAGGGCGTGGTCGATCGCGATTGCAAGGTGCATGGCATGAGCAATCTGTACATTGGCGGCAGCTCGGTGTTTCCGACCGTCGGCGCCAATTTCCCGACCATCACGATTGCCGCGCTGTCGCTGCGCCTCGCCGGTCATCTGAAGCGGCAACTCGATTTGCCGGATCTCGTCGGCACCAATCGCGTCGACGCCGCGAACAGCGCC
Organism: Paraburkholderia sp. BGA-UO-ETr-F21; assembly: GCF_059567925.1. Lineage (NCBI taxonomy): Bacteria > Pseudomonadati > Pseudomonadota > Betaproteobacteria > Burkholderiales > Burkholderiaceae > Paraburkholderia > Paraburkholderia sp. BGA-UO-ETr-F21. The sequence goes on from NZ_JCAQOY010000008.1 coordinate 241,443, forward strand.
AGCATGTCGCTTCAGGCGCCGTCTCAAGTCGATACGTTGCCGATCGCGGCATCGACCTTGACGCCGTTGATGAAGGAGCAGTGAACGCGCAATGAAGGCGAGGGAAAAATGGCGCGCCCCAGGCGCGCCATTTTCAATTTTGGTTGGAACTTTGTGCGCTGTGGCGTCGCGGTGTCATGAGCCAGGCGCGTGCGCGTACTGCGCGCCGCGTGACTAGCCCCGCGCGTTCAGCGGCTTTGCTGGGTTGCTTCGCGCAGTGTGGTGAGCGTATTGTCACGCACGTCTTCATGGCGGCCCTTGGATTCGAGCAGGGCGGTCAGTGCGCTGACCATGGTCTCGACCCGGAAGCGCGCATTGAATGTGCGAGCCGCCTGCGCGCGCATCGCCTCGCGAGCGGTGTTGTCGAGTTCGAGCCAGCGTACGAGATTCTTTTCCGTACCGTCGACTGTATCCGCGGCCACCAGTCCGGCGCCGTCCGCTTCGATCTCGCGCCACACATTGACTTTGTCGGAGATCAGCGCCGGTAGGCCGCAGCCGAGCGCCTCCGCCACCGCCACGCCGAAATTCTCCTGATGCGACGGCAAAATGAACACGTCGCTCGCATGAAAAGCGCCCCACTTCAGGTCGCCTTGCAGCATCCCCGGCAGACTCACGCGATGCGCGACACCGGCCGCCTGCGCCTGAGTGCGCAGTGTCGTGGCCCAGCCGGTTTCGTCCGGACCGGCAATGACGAGGTGCAACGTCTGATCGCGGCTGGCAATGCGCGCGAATGCGTCGATCAGCAGATCGCAGCCTTTTTTCGCATGCACGCGGCCGAGAAACAGCACGATGCGCTTGCCACGCAAGCTGGGGATGGCCTGCAGGAATGCTTCGCGCAGCGGCGCGGCTTCGAGTTGCGGCACCGCCGTGCCGAACGGCACGATGCGTTCGTGCGCCCGATACAGCCAGAACGATTGGCGCGCTCGCGTGCGTTCTTCTTCCGTCGTGAAGATGACGGCGCGCGCATCGCGCAACACGCGATACTCGGCCCACGGCCAGTACAGCCACTTCTTCAGATGCTTGAGCGGGTAGGCCTCCTTGAACCACGGGTCCAGCATGCCGTGTACATATACGTAATACGGCACCTCGCTGTTGTGCAGGACTTTCCAGGCCGCGAAGCCGTGGTATTGCCACAAGCCGTGGACGATCACCGCGTCGAAGCGCTTCGCGTTGGCGGCAAGCCAGGGCGCGAGGCGCTCGCTGAAGCTGTAGCGGCCGCGGGTCGGGCCGAAGGCGTGGACCGGGAACGGGAAAGCCGCGAGGTAGGCCTCGCTGGGCGCATCGCACGTCGCCACTTCGATCTCGTGCCCGGCTTCCTGCATGGCCACGCCGCTGCGGCGCACGCCTTCAACGGGACCGCCGGCGCGTGGGTCGACGCTTGCAAGCAGGTGGAGGATTTTCATCGAATGATACCGGGTCGGTTGGAGCGGTGCCTCTGCGGCGTGTGCGGGACCAGCGCGCCGTACTGGCGGGAGTCGGTGCCGGTATTGGCTGTGCTCGACATGCCGAGCGTGGCCGGGAGGTCGGCGCGGCCCATACCGGGTTGGATTCGGCCGGGCAGTTCGGGCATTGCCTCCGCCCGTACAGACGGCGGACGGCGCAAGCGTCGCGCGCGAGCCGGCAGCGCGCGCTGCAAGCGCGCGTGAGTGGCGATCATCAAGCCGAGCGCGACGCCGAATATCAGGCCGGAAAAACGCGGGCCGAGCGGATTGCCGCCGATCGACGTGGCCGGCAACGCGGCAAACAGCATGATGGCGCGCCCGAGCACCGGCAACATCGGCGCGTCGGGCACGACAGAGCGCCAGTAGCGATACGAAAAGAAGCAGATCGCCAGCGCCGCGAGCGTGACCAACGGCATGGCGAGGCCGAACAGCAGGCCGCCCGCGAAGAACTGATAGACCCAGAAATTGTGTCCCGCGGCCCACTCGCTGATTGCGTAGAAGTCTTTCTCGCTGATCTGACCGGCGAGGTCAGGCAGATAGACCGGTGAGTAGCGATAGTAGTGACCGTAGCCTTCGCCGAATAGCAGCGTCTCCGGTTCCGCCGTCACCTGGTCGTACTGGTCTCGCATTTCCGCGAGACGCGTGACGGTGGTCGGATCCTTGCCGGAGCGGGTCTCTTCGGAGAAGAAAATGCGCTGCGTCCAGTGTTCGGCGACGGTCGGGAAACTCAGCGCCGCAACGCCGGCCACGCCGGCGAGCACGGCACTGATAATGATCGTGCGGCTCGTCGCGCGCCAGATATGCCGGATAGACGGCGCGCTGAGCGCCATGGCGATCAGGAAGAGCAGCACGGTGCCGATCATCGCGCTGCGGGTCACACTCAGCAGCTCGATGACAACGCTCAGAGCGAACACCGACACGGTAAAAAAGGAAAAACGCTTCGCCACGATGAATTCGTGGAGCAGCACGCCTTGCAAACCCAGTAAGGTCACGGAGAGGATGCGGAAGCGCACGTCGTCGAGACCGCCGCCGGTCGCCATGCCGTAGACCAGGGTGAACACGAGGCTGATGACGTTGGCAACGAACAGGGCTTTTTCGAACTGGGCGATGCGGAATTCGCTCCACGGGCGACATGCCACGAGATAGCCCAGCATGAAGAGGACGAATGGCAACAGCACGCGCAAGTAGTTGCCGGTGTCGTTATCCTGAACCAGTTGCGCGACGATGCTGCCGAACACGCACAGCATCACGCTCCACGTCACGGCCGAGCGTAGCCGCGAACGTTCGCGAAAGCGCGGTGCGATGAGAAGGAGCGCAATGCCCGCGGCGATCGCCGGAAGGACGAAGATGAACTGCGCGAAGTGGCCGGTATTCGCGTCGGTCGCCTTATAGTCGAACGCAAGCGGTAGCAGAAAAATCCATATCCAGGGCGTTGCATACTGATGGCGCATTACCGATTCCTCCCCGTCGCCTTCGATCCGCCGTCGGTCTATAGCGGACGGTCTCGCATCGGGTTATTTTGAAGGAATCTCCCGCGCTGTTAGTTGGCTGGACCGCATTCGTCGAGCATTGCCTGGGTTCTGGCGTCGGCGGAAAGCGCATGCTCTGCAAGACGCGCGCAAACTTGCGTATCTTGTCGGCCAATGCCTTGAAGTTGGCGCGCACGCACGCTTGCCGACACCGAAGATGCAAAAAGGGCCACGCGCCCGTGAACGACGACAGCGACCATCTTGCATGGGATCAGAGTAGGGCTAAAAGCGCTCAAGCGCCAACTTTGGTCGACAGGGGGAACAACATGAAATTATTCGGCGGGGCGGGACCCACAACAGCCGGGCGGGCGGTCGAGTTGGACTTCGTGCGCGGCATCGCCATCATCATGGTGATGGGCTTTCACTTTCACGCTGTTCACACCGGCAATTACCTCATTCAGATTATTGAGTACCCGCTGAAGAATTTCGGCCGCGAAGGCGTGAATCTGTTCTTCACGCTCAGCGGTTTTCTGGTGGGTGGCCTGCTGCTTCGACAGTACGCCGAGACCGGGCACGTCGACGCAAGGCGCTTTATCATCCGGCGGATTTTCCGCATCTGGCCCGCGTATTACGTGCTGATCGTCTTTCATGTGCTGGCCGGACGCCACCCGTGGAATTCCTTCCTGATCCAGAACCTGACCCACTTGCAGAACTATCTGGGCACCTCGATTACGCAGACGTGGAGCCTTGCCGTCGAAGAACACTTCTATCTGGTGCTGCCCGCGCTTCTGCTTCTGTTCGCGCGCTGGCGTCTCGGCGCCTGGACGATCGTCAGCGTGCTCACCGGCATCTGCGCGATAGTGCTCACCGCGCGCTGCTTCGCCGTGGCAGGCGGCAACCTCGAGGCGGCTTTCGCGTATACGCAATACCGGATCGACAGTTTGCTGGTCGGCGTGATTCTGTCCGCGATCTACTGGATGAAACCCGGCGTCTACCATCAACTCGCGAAGCGCAAGTGGCTGCTGATCTTCAGCGTCGTCCTGCTTTGCGCATGGCTCGCCTTCGCAACGAAGAATCTCGCGCTGGATGAAAGCATCGGCTATACGATCCAGGCGATCGGATTCGCTGCGTTGATCGTGCTGGTACTGGAGTACTCCGGGTCGCTGCGTCAATCGTGGCTGTATCGCGGCGTGGCGTGGATCGGCCTTTATTCGTATGGTATTTACTTGTGGCATTCGCTCGCGCTCGCGCCCGGCGACATGCTGATTCGCAAAGCGACCGCGTTGGGTCTCGCGCCGAGCCTCATCTGGGTTGTCGCGCTTGCGGCGCAGTTTGCGATTGCGATTACGATCGGCTACGTGACCACGCGCGCCATCGAGTACCCGTTCCTGCTGATGCGCAACGCGCTGTTCCCGGAAAAGCGCAGCAGTTCGGTGCGCGAGCAGGTGCCTGCCGCTGCGGCGGGTGGCCAGTTGTCCTGAGCAGGGGGAATGCGGCCGGTTACGCGTGTATCCGGCCAATTAACCGATGCCACAAATGCCACAAATGGCGAGGCGTCCATCGTAATGATGGACGCCTTGCGTTTTTTTGAAAGACCTCTGCGGTGCAGTCAGGCCATTTGTTGCAGCAAGGTCTGCTTGAACTGCCCGAGCGTATGCCGTGACAACAGATCCTCGCGGGCGCCCGGTACGGTTTCAGGCGCGTGCGGCCAGGAGGTCATCGTCTCGGTGATCGCACGGCCGATTGACGCGGAACTCAGGTCGCTCAGGATCGGCCCCAATTCGCAACGCCGGCTGAACCAGCCGATCAGACCGTCTTCCGTCGCGATGACGGGTTTGCCGAAGCGGTACGCCTGCACCAGCACGCCGCTCATGCCGTAGTGCCCCTTATAGCCGAGCCAGACTGCGTCGCACGCGGAGAACAGATCGCGCTCCAAATCGTTGGAGATGAATGTGTCGAGCACCAGCGGTGCTGGCTTGAGGCTGCGCACATGGTTGCGCATGAAGTGGCGCGTGCCCGCATCCTGCTCGCCGGCGACGATCAACGTGGGTGCATGCTCGAGTCGCGTGAGCGCATGAACCAGTTCGTAGATGCCCTTGCGTTCAGTGATCGCGCCGTACACCAGCAAATAGCGTTGTTCGGGATCGAGCCCCAGACGGTTGCGGGCCAGCGCCGGATCCTCCGCCTGCTCATCGGGAAACGGGTCGGCCACATAGGCGATGGCCGCGCTGTGTTTCCAGGCGTTCTGGGCCGCCCATTCGGGCAGCGTGGGGTCGATCGTCAGCAGCGTGCGCAGGCCGGTGGTGCGGATTGCGCGCTTGAATAGCTGCGACTTGACCGCATTGACGAGCGGACGATCGGGCGCCTTGATGCCGACCTTGTGGTGATGAAACGTCGCGCGCATCGTGATGCCGATCCACGGCGTGTCGCCGAATGGCGAGCCGAGAAACGGCAGCGAATAAAAGAAGTAATCGACGTAAGGCACCACCACGAGACGGATGGACTGCATGCGGCTGATGATCGTATACACGCGCTTGAAGTAGCGGTGAAAGCGCCAGTATTCGTTGGGCTCGCGCAGGCGGCTGCGCGGCCGCTCCTCGGGATCGACGAAAGCGATCTGCTGGTCCGGGCGGTTGGCGGCGGTGATTTGCCGCGCGAGCCGGTGGTCTTCGTTGGCACATTCGGTCACGAGCATGCACGGATAGCCCGCTTCCGCGCAAGCCTGCATGGTCCACTCGACATAGCGCCAGCGGTGCCCGGTCAGATTCGGTTCCACAATCAGGACGTAGTCTTGTTCCATTGCGTCGGCAGCCATTTACGTTGGGTGAAAAGTACTCGTGCGCCTGTTCCTGAACGGCGTCGGCTGAGCAACGTTAGCACCGCCGGAATGGGTAGAAGCACTAATTTGACCCGCTTTGTTGGTTAACGTACTAGGGGGTGTTGGCCGCGGCGGAACCCGCCTAGCTGATGGCGGTTGTCGGCGATTCTCTCGCGGTATGGTCGTGCATGGAATTCGATGAAAAACTTCGCCAGCTTGCTGGTGCAATCTAACTAATTATGCGCCGGCGGCGTTTGCAGCGATGCGTGAAATCGCTGTGCGTGGCCGATTCACCGGCGCTGCGATTCGACGGAGAGATAGCTTGCGGGCGATCAGGCTTCCGGCGTTCTCGATGGCGGGCAGCTTCGGCGCGAGTGCGGCGACGTGGGTCCTGCTGCAACAGTTCGCTGTGCGTGGACTTGTAGCGATCAAATTTCTTGCGATCGGGCGGATGCTCGGACCGGCGGCGATCGGCAGCGTGAGCGTGGCTTTGCTCGCGGTGGCGATTGCCGAGGCGTTGTCCGACACCGGGCTGGCGCAAGCGGTCATTCAAGGCGAACATCCGCCGTCGCGCTCGCAACTCGGCGCGCTGTGGACGACATTGACGGCGCGAGGCGTGCTCATCTCGCTGCTGCTGGTCGCGCTCGCCCCGTTGCTGAGCGACCAGTTTCACCTGAACGGCTCGCTGGTGCTGATCCAGCTCGCCGCGCTGCTGCCTTTACTGCGCGGGCTGGCTTCGCCCGCTTACTACGTGGTGCAGCGCGAGCGGCGGTTTCAGCACATCGCCGGAGTGGAGGTGGCGGCGGCGTTCGTCGATTGCTCGGTCGGGCTCGTGCTCGCGTATTTCGGCGCGGGCGCTGCCTCCGTGCTGCTCGGCCTCGTGGCGGGCGAAAGCCTGAAGAGCACGCTGACCTGGGCGACCATGAAACCTCGCCCGCCGATCCGCCCCGTGTGGTCGGGCATCGGCCACTATGTCGGCTTCAGCCGCTGGATCTGGGCCAGCAGCGTGATCAACCTGCTGCTCAACCAGTTCGACAAGGTGGTGGTCGGCAAGCTGCTCGGGCCGGCTCAACTGGGCAGCTATCAGATGTCGTCGCGGCTCGCACAGATGCTGCTCGCGGACGCCGCCATCGCCATGTCGCAATACCTGTTCCCCACGTTCGCGGCGCATTACCGGCGCAATCCGCAGTCGGCGGCGCGCGTCATCAAGATCTATCTGCTGGTGGTCGCAATCGGGCTCGCCGGTTTCGTTGCGCTGCTGAGGCTGGTCGCCGAGCCGCTCTTCTCGCTGGTTCTCGGCGCAGCGTGGCTGCCGGCGGTGCCGCTCTTCAAAATCCTCGTGATCAACATGGCGATCGGTGCGTTGATCGCGGTACTGGTGGCTTATCTGCGCGCGGTGGGCGACGCGAAAGCCACCGTGCATGCATCGGCGATCCAGGTCGTGGTGCTGCTGCTGAGCGCGCCTCCCGCCGTTCACTGGTGGGGTGTGACGGGCATTGCCTGGTCCATGACGCTCGGCCTCGGCTGCGCCGCCGCATGGATGCTGTTCAGGACGTTGACGACGAGGACTTCATGATGCGCGTATTTCATCTGGTCCTTGCACCGCGCCTGTCGGGAGCCGAAGTCCTGGCTAAAGACCTCGCGCTCGACCAGTGCGCGGAGGGCATGGCGGTGTGCGTGGCTTCGCTGTTGCCGGCGCATGCGGAATTCGCGCCCCTGCAGGACGAATTGGAGCGCCATGGCGTGGCGTGCGTGTTTCCGCAGCGGCGGCATCGCGCGCTCATCAAGCTATGTCATCTGTTCGCCGCGGTGCGGCGCTTTCGCCCGGATGTGATTTTTGCGCACGCGACCATTCCCTCGTTCTACGCGCGTGCGTTGCCGCTGCGCGTGCCGGTGGTGTACGTCATGCATTCGGCGACCAACGACTTCGAGCGCCCGCTGTTCAGGCGCGTCGAGCATATCCTCTCGGGACGTGCCCGCGTGGTGATCGGCGTTTCCGAGCAGGGCGTGACGGACTACGTGCAGGCCATCGGGCCGCATCCATCCATGACCGTGGTGCCAAACGGAGTGGACCTCGAACGCTTTTCGTTCACTGACGGCGCGGAGCGCGACGGCCGTACGGCGCAGGTGGTGCAGATCGGCCGGTACGCGGCAGTGAAGAATCAACTGGCGACGTTGCGGGCTTTCAGCGAAGTACTCAGGCGGGGGAAAGACGCGCGTCTCGTGCTGTACGGCGTGGTCGAAGACCCGGACTATCAACGCGCGGTCATTGCGCTGGCGAAAACGCTTGGCATTGCGGAACGCGTCGTGGTTGCGGGCCCGCGCACCGACGTCGCCAGTGTGCTGTCCGAGTCGAACGTTTTCGTCATGCCGTCGGAATCCGAGGCGCACAGTGTGGCATTTCTCGAGGCGTTGGCCTCCGGCGTGCCGATCGTGGCGAGCAAGATTCCGGCCTTCGCCTTCGCGAACGGCTTTCCGGGTGTCCAGCTGATCGATACGGACAATGTGCAGTGCTACGCCGACGCAGTGATTGCCGCATTGGGGCAGGAGCGGGCGCAACGTTCGCTGACTGGCCTGACGCTCAGGGATACCGCCGACCGCTATCGCGCGATCGCGCGTCAGGTGAGCCTTGCAGTGTCGGCCCGCTAGGGCGAGTCACCCGCAAGCGCTCGTCGGCATTGGTTCATGACCGGCTTGCAACTGACTGTGCCATTAGTGATGGCTGGTCAGGTCGCGTGTGTCGGGTGCCGACTCGGGCGCAGGTTCCGCGGCAGGCGGCATCTGGAGTTCAGTCTCGCGCTGCGCAAGCGTCACTAGACGCTGGGCCTCCTTGCTGCTGGAATCGATCTGCAGCGCGGTGCCGGCATTGTGCGAGACGCACGTCCATCGCGCGATATATCCGCAGCCTCGCGCGAGACTCAGTAACGCATCGCGTTGCTGTTCGCGCGCGCTCAGCGTCGAGCGTATATTCAACGCGTCGCGATTATCCGGTTGAGCGGCAATCGCCGCCGCAAGGCGCGCTCTGGTTGCCGATAAATTGTTTTCCTGAAGATTGGCGCGCGCGGCGCGCAGATGCCGGGACACGTCCGCGCGTACCTTATCCGGTGGCTTGCCTGACTGGCCGCCCGAATCGCTTTTCGCGCCGGGGTCGACGGATGCGACGCGGCGCGCGAGCGGCGGTGAAGCGGCCGGTGGCGGAATCGGTGGGGAACGCGCCGGCGCGGGCCGAAGCGCGGCGACCGTCGTAGGTTTCTGCGCGGCCACGCTCGCCACGGGTTTCTGCGGAAGAGCGGCAACGGGCTTCTGCGCGAGCGCGGCAACGGGCTTCTGCGGGACAGCGACAACGGGCTTTTGCGCGAGGATGGTCGCGGGTTTCTGGGGCGGGGCGGTCGCGGATCGCTGAGCGCCCGCCGGCGCGGACTTCTGGGGCAAGACGGCAAGCGGCGCGACACTCTGTGTCTGCACCTTGCCGGAGACCCCAATAGGAGCGCCGACCTTCGAGTCATTGCTACGGATGAAACCCAGATACACCGCGGACGTCACCACCAGCACCGACGCGGTCAGCACGAGTGGCTGGCGCAACCGTTGATACGTGGGCACCGCGACGACGGGTTTCTCGACGAACTCATAAGGATTGACCAGCGCGCGCGAGGACGGACTCCAGATCTTGCGGATGGGCAGTCGGCGGTCCACCAGCGGCTGTGAGTCGTTCAGCGGCTCGTGTAACGGGACTTGCAGGGAAGAACGCGGGGCAGCGCGCGCGCCGAGCGACTCGTGCGGCCACTGATGACACGAAGGACAAGGCGTGAAGCGACCTGCTAGCGGGACACCGCGGTGTCCGCATCGGGATGGATCGTGCTGATCGGAGGTCAAGTCGCTAAGCATCGCCGTGTCGCAAAGGGGCGTCGAATGCCGGCGCCACAATCAGAAAAACAAGGCACCGTAACGAAGCTTGCAAGCAAGGTTACTGTGCGACTACGTAACCCCGCGCTTGCATGCACGCGCCATACGCGGCCCAATACTGTGTCATCGGCGGCTCGGGCGCCGGCAGAGGCGGGAGCTTCACGCCGGATGCCGCAGCCACCTGGGCCGCACTCGCGGCCGCCGTTTCCGAGGCGCCGTTTTCCGCGCTTGTCGCAGATGTCGACGATGCCGTCGTAGCCGCCGTGGTCGTGGTTCCCGCCACCGGAGCGCTCGCCGCCTTGGGCGCCGAAGCACCTTTGGTCGGCGCCGTAGCAGCCGTGGTCGCGGCGGGCGCGCTTGCGCCTGTTGCGGCGGCCGCCGCCGGCATGCTCGCGCCAATCGGCGCGCTCGAGAAACTGCTGGAGGGCAATGGCGGTCGCGACGGCACACCCGTCGACGAGGTCTTGGTCGCAGCCGGCTTGCGTGGCGGAATCTGCGGTTCCCGGGTGATGTTGACCTTGGTCTGCTTGTTCGCCGCCGCGTAACACGTTGCGTTGTCGATACTGCGCTGGTAAGGGCTTTGACTTCGAATCGGATAGGTGAGCGGCTGCCATGCGAAGGCAGCACTGCTACACACCACTAGCGTCAGTACGGTATATGTTTTGATTTGCATCGCAGTCGCTCCCGCAGCGATGTTTCGCCTCTCGTAGGCAATCGCGCTTCGCGGTATGTTCTGATAGCTGCTGATTTTGCCGCTGAACGGCGGCTCACTGCCGCGAAGGCTGCTTTCCTGAGCGTAACACCGTGTATTGTCGACGCAATACACTGCCATAGCGCGCGAAACCGCCATCCTGCAGTCGAATCAAGACACGTCGGCGCGAATTGGCGGGAAAGTCAGGGCTATCCCTGGGCATGCCGGCGGTGCCGGGAGCGGCGGGCTAGTCGAAGCGGGCGTCGTCAAACCCGGGAAATTCCTGTTCTGGCGGTGCATGATGACCAACCTTACCTGGCTTGTCGTGGCTGACGGAAGACGGGCGCGTATTTTAAGTGCCCCTGGTCTCACGCCAGCTTCGCAAGCCCACCGGGCACGATGTTCCGTCCCTGTGGTTGCTATGGGGTGGGCTTGGCGCTGCGCGATTGCTCGACGTCACGGAACCAGGTTTCCGCTCGGGAGCGCTCGGCAACGCTGGAGTGGGGTTGTCGCGCGTTCAAGTCTTGATCGACGAACCGGTAAGCCCATTCGACTCCGTCTCTCGTGGCTTCCTCTTCAGTCAGCCATTCCGGTTGGGTCGTCATCGGACGGTCGTAGACTGCGGCTCCCGCGCCTCGGCTGACGCTCACACTCGCAACCCAGGCGCCGCGCTTGTTAAGTTCAGGCCGCACCACGATTTCAAACTCGCCGTAAGAAACTGTGCATGTTGGCATCGTTTTCTCCTTTGCAGCGTTCGTGATCGACATCCGCCCGCATTCAGCGCGCATGCTTCTCATAAGAATCCATCATGCCGTAATTCCACCATGCCGACAGCGGGATATTCAGCCTGAACAGCAAAGCGCCGCGCGCATGCCATCAATCGCTCTCATCGGCGAAGCCCAGCTTCACTTGGGCATGACTTGCTCGTAGACTTCAAGACGGGAAGCTGAATGGCCACGCATTTCGGGAGTCGGGTGAGTGACGCTTCACGCTACCGCGTGCAAAGCGAATCGACGCAAGGGAGAGAATCATGGCGGAGCAACAGGGTGAGTTGAGTGAGGGGTTCATCGCGCAGCAGCGCGAGCGCCTCGAGGCGCTTCGCCGGGAACTGCTGGGCGGGGAGGAGAACACGCTCGCGGACGAGCAGGCAACGCAGGAGCAGCATGGCGATGAAGCGGAGGAGTACGAGGACGAAGCGCAGTCAATGGCCCAGAAGGAGGTCAACCAGGCGCTGCGTGACGTGAACGACCACCGCATCGCGGACATCGAGCGCGCGTTGCAGAAGATCAAGGAAGGCACCTACGGTCTTTCCGACGGGAGCGGTCTTCCGATACCGAAAGCTCGGCTCGAAGTCACGCCGGAAGCTATTTTCACTGTCGAGGAACAGAGTCGTCGCGAGGCCGGCAAGTGACGGCGTTCCGGTGATACGTGTCGGGTCGATCCGCCAATGCTTAACACTGGAAAATCAATATTTCCTTCTGCGCAGTCCGTTCATGAAATGCACGGACGGATTCAGGGTTCGTTATGCTAACCATGCTGTGATTGCATCACTGCGCAAAGGAAGGCGCTGAATGCCGGACCAGAACGGCATTCAGCCGGGGGAGGCCATTACCGGAACAGCGAGTGGCTCAATCCGCTCGTTCCACCGCCTATTCCACCTGCGTCACGGAAACCGATGCTTCGCTCGTCAGCATCAAGAATGTCAGTGTTTCGCGCAGATAAAGTCGCACCACGGTGTCGGTATGGCTCGTGTAGCCGATAGACAGATCTTCGCCGAGGTGTAACTCGAAGTCGCCGCCGCGTGTGGACAGCACGCTGCCGCCAGCGAGCGCGGGCGCCCAGATGATGTCGCCGTTCACAATCCGCTTGATGTGCTCGATAACCGGATAACCCTGGTCGCGTGCCTCGCCCAATGCGGTGTACGCATCGGCGCCGAGCAGCACGGAATAGGGGCCGTCCACGCCGGCGAGCCGCAGTTGTTCGAGCGCGTTACTGATGGCGTTCGGATAGTCGCTAACGTCGGCCGGCAGGGCGAGCGGCGGATTGGAAGAACCATCGCGAATCCCGCCTATGCCCGCAGCCGGATAGCCGTCGAAAATCGCGCGGTCTTCGGCGTAGGCGAGTTGTTTTGCCGCTTCTTTCGCGGGCTGCCAGTCAGCATCTTTCGCGCCGCGCACGACACTGTCGATTGCCTCGCGCTGCAATTCGAACGGCACGGTCAACTCGACGAGGCTCTTGACCTCCGCCAGTTTCGCCACGACGCCCTGCTGCGGCGCGGCGATCGCGATCTGATGCCCGGTGCCGACACCCGACAGCTCGGTGCCACCGGGACCCTTGACGTCGACCACGCGACGGCCGGCGACGCTGCGCCTGAAGGTGCGCGCCACTTCGTCTTCGATCTGCGACCAGGCAGCACGGGAGATTGGGGCGAGCTCGCGATGCAGGTTATTCATATTGGGACGTTCCCTTGAGAGAGCCAATGTTCAACGAGCCGGCTTCATGCGGCTCTGCGGACGAAGACATATCGGTCTGCTGTTCGACATCGGCAGCAGCGGCGGTTTGTGGGTCGCGGTCTGCGAGTTCTTCAAGCAGGGTCGCCGACGGGACGAAGAAGAGGCCGCCCGTCACCGCGCGGCTATAGTCGAGCAGCCGGTCGTAATTGCCCGGCGGCCGCCCAACGAACATGTTTTCCAGCATCTGCTCGATCGGCGCGGGCGAGCGGGCATAGCCTATAAAGTAGGTGCCGAACTCGCCCGAGCCGGGTTTGCCGAACGGCATGTTGTCGCGCAGTATCTTCACTTCCTTGCCGTTCTCGGTGAGGGTGGTGAGCGAACTGTGCGAGCACGACGGTTTCACCGCTTCGTCGAGTTCGATGTCGGACAGTTTCGTGCGACCGATAATGCGTTCCTGAGTCTCGACGGAAAGCGCGTTCCAGCCCGTCATGTCGTGCAGGTATTTCTGCACGACAACATAACTGCCGCCCTCGAACTCCGGATCTTCGTCACCGATCAAGGTAAATTCATTGGCGGCGCGACCCGTCGGGTTTTCCGTGCCGTCGACGAATCCCACCATGGCGCGCATATCGAAGTAGCGAAAACCGTGAACTTCGTCGATCACGGTGATTGCGTCGCCGAGTGCGCCCAGTAGCTGTGTGGCGAGCTCGAAACAGAGATCCATGTGGTCGGCGCGAATATGCAGCAGCACGTCTCCCGCCGTGCCGACCGCCCGGCGCTCACCCGAGCCGAACTCCCGGAACGGATGCAGGGAGGCGGGCCGAGGGGCGCCGAACAGGGTGTCCCACGCGTCGGAGGCGAAGGCGCACACGCACGACAGATTGCCGGCGGGAACCCGCTTGCCGACAGAGCGCACGAGAGCGGCGATGTCGCCGCACCATGCGCGTACCTTTTCTGCCTGGTCATTGCCGGCCTCGATTGTCGCGACGATAAAGATCGCGCTGCGGGTGACGTCGTTACAAATGGCTTGCGGCTCTGGGATGTCGTTGGGCATCGGATTGAGTATGAATGAATCGTTGCGAATTCCGACAGCAGTACAGCGAATGCTTTTGCGACTGCGCGATTGCCTGCTCGAGGCAAGCGGGAATCTTTGGTTCGAATGACTGAAGCAGGTCGGCTGTTGTGCCGCTTCGCGCGACCATTTAGCCTCACCTCACCAGGATGAGAAGCACCGCTGGGCGACACAGTTGACGTTCAAAATTTTCACAGATCTTATACCGCCCAGGCAGTTTATGAAACTTCATCAAGGTTTTGGCGTTCCATTTCTATAAGCGCGTTTTGTCGGTATCGCATTGCGACGTTAATCCACATTTCCGATGCTTCATATCGCATGCGGCACCTTCTCAATCTCTGTCACATCATTATCATGCGTTCATTCCCGGCTCAATGCGGCATGTCGATCAGGAAGAATACCTTCTTTTTTCTGCGCTTGTCTTTTAGGTGCCATGCGCATCCATTTCAGGGCGGGTGAGCAAGCGAGTATCTCCAATGCCGCACAAGCAGGCCCTCAGGAAAGCATTCGTGTCGCGACTATCACTGTTTCGGCAAGACAGATGTGTCGCGGGCATTTGCACTGCCATGTCCGCTCGCCGGCACGTCGCTGAATTAGACAGGGAAAGAGTGTAGTATCGTCAGTCGACGCTTTACCGCACATTCGTCAGGAGTATTGGAGATGACATTGCCCGCCGATGAACTTCTTGCTCGCCAAGCGATTGAAGGGTTCTATCGCGCATTCGAGCAGAAGAGCGTTGCCTTGCTGCGGCAGGTCGTCACGCCGGATTGGGAATATATTCCCGAGCCCGTCGGGGCTATTGCAGGACCCGACCAGATGGTGCAACTGTTCGACGACATCGCCAAAGCGCTGCCTGATATGAAGGTGACTATTCTCGACGTGCTCGTTCACGGCGACCGCGCAGGCGTTCGCGCGGAGATCAGCGGCACTCAAACCGGAACATTGCTTGGCATTGCCGCGAGTGCTAAACACATCAGATTCGCCATTCACTCTTTTCACCAGATGCGCGGAAGTCTGATTGCGAAAACATGGCACCTGGAGGACTGGCTATCCGTGTTCCGGCAACTTGGCACGTTACCGCCAACTCTTTGAGGGGCATTCAGTTTGCAGACAGTCGGGTCGTCGAGTGCACGACGCTATCGGTACAAAGACTGCAGTACGCTGTCGTCAGGATGGGCGCGTCGCGCCGTCTATATGGTTGATCATCGACAGCAGGCGCGTCACTCTGCGAGCGCCATCGGGAAGCGATGACTGCGCGGTTTCGAGGGCGGTAATACGCTGGCGCCAATAGACCATGCCGAGCGCACTGTTGGCAACGAGTTGCGGCAATATGTGTTCGAGATGAACGAGATCTTGTTCGAGTTGATGGTGCGACACATCGGTCCTTTGTATGGAAGAGAGTCTCCGCAATTCTGATGTTTCGGCCAATGTCGGACCGGTCCCTCCGCCGCTGCGCGCACAGAGCCTTGCTGCATAACGTGGTCTGATTTCGCCGACCATCTCATTCTTATTCAGCCAGCCTGCTTTTTACTTTCCCACCGGAATTTGCCGATACCTGTAATGGGATACTGTGATGATTAACATCACCCGACAAGAACGCCCCACGTGGCTGTGGTCATCTTTCCCTCCTCAACTTCGGCTGTCCGGGTCAACTCCCTGCCAACGCCACTGAATAGCGCCACTTGCTCGCGTTGGAATCAATGCGCGCGTCATTGATCCGCCGTTGTTCCGCGCGTGCCCGGTCCGCCTGTTCGAGCAGAAGTGCTTGTGCCTGACGAGACAGAGCATATTCGCTCATCGTGCCGCTCGTACGTGGTGCAACTTTGATTTGTGATCGCATGGTCATTCCAGAACAAGGGGCGCCGAACGCGACCCGTACACTGACTGTATACCCTTCGATCGGCGCAAGCACGCATTCATTTACGAAGGTTGCAGCCGCAACGGTCAGACCCCACTCCTGACTGCCGCTAAACGCAGGCACTTTCGCCACTTATGACGATTCGTAGCCCGAAGTGAGCTTTCGAAAAGGGTTGCCGGCGAGGCATTCGCGCCTGGTGTCAGGGTACGGATTACTCATGGGTCGAGACGCAAAAAGGGGCCGTGCGGTCCTGGCTTGTCGCAGTGGCCGCGCCGCGGTTAGCGGCGCAATTCGTACATCGCTGCGGCGACGTCGGCGTGTCCGCGTTTGGCGGTTGGCGCGACGGTGGTTTGCGCTTGCCGGTTCGGCACCAGTAACACTGGCAGGTGCGCGTCGCGCACGACGCGTTCGGCCACGCTGCCCAGAACCATGCGCTTGAATCCCCGCCGCCCGTGTGTGCCTAGCACCAGCAGGTCCGCGTTGAATTCGTCGGCCGAGATGCGAATCCGTTCAGCAATGTCTTCGCCGATCGGTGCGACGTCGACGATTCTCGGCTCGCCGGCCACGTTCTCATGCTTCATCCGCGCCAGAGCGTCCGCGAGCAACCGCTGGCCTTCCTGCATGCAGGCGTCGCGCAAGATGGTCGGATCGTAGCCGGACGCGTTGTACGGCATCAATGGGTTGTCGATCACATAGAGCGGCTGCAACTGTGCGCCGTTGTCGCGAGCGAGTTGCAGCGCGCTGGCGAATGCATGTTCGGACGTCTCGCTGCCGTCGATCGCTACCAGAATGCGTTGATACATGTCGGCCTCCAGGAATTCGCCAGGACGGCGAGCCCCGCCGTGGGGTTGGATTGTCCGCGCTCAAAGCGCCGCAGCGTGAACCTTGCTGCCGACGATGGCGCGTTTCATCCGACAGTTTATTCCGCCGGCCCCGGTCTGAACATCGGCAGCGTGACAGCCGGTCAAAACCCATCAGAAGTTTGATGTCGATCAGCTTTTGCACGGCAACATCGGGCGCTGCGCCGTGCATGCCGAGGTCTGGAAGTGCGGCGGCGCGCTACTTCAGATTGTTGAGCTCGGCACGCGCTAGCGTCTCGACGGATTCCCATGCGAGATCTTCACGTTCGAAGACAGTGTCGAGTTCGATGCGCTCGCCGCCCTTCGATGCACCCTTCGGAACGATACGTACACTTGCCACCCAGCCATCGGCTATATGATCCGTGACGTTCATGTACGCGTCGTGTGTCTTGCTTGAAATGATTCTTTCTGCCATAGCGCCGTCCGTCTGATCGAACGACAGCCAAACTGGTTGTCGTCCGTGCTGGTTGAGGCTTGCGGGTCACCGATAAGCGTGGGCGCTGCTACATGCCGAATTTATGTTCCGCAATGTATTTGTCTCCATAGGCAAGTGCGGCCGCATAGCCTTCCTCGCTCGTTGAAAAAATGCCCACCTCGTAGTGCTCGTCGGCTGAAGGAAGCGTGCCTTCCACCGCATGCCGAAGGTGAAATTCAAATGTGCCGTCCTGCAGTTCCAGGCATTCGGGAGTGAATGTGTGGACGCGCGCTTGATATAACTTCTGAATGTTTTGTCTCATGACCTGCTCCTGCCTTTGGTGCTTTTGAAGGCTTTTGCTTCCGATCGATCCGGTGCTGTCCGGACTCGACGAGGGCGGCGGTCCGCACGGCGCCTCAGTCCGTCGGGAATTGTTTGGTTCTGCCGCCAGACCACCCGGTGTGGGCCTGCACGACCAGATAGCGAATCGCGCAGTCGGTGTCGGCGTAGATGAAATCCGATACATGGTCGATGCTGCGTTCGCGGTCTCATGTAGGCCCCTCGAACGTAAATGCTACGCGAACGCGCGCAGAAATGCGGTACGACAACGTACAGACCGCGGTCTATGTTCGAACGCACAATTTATGTTGATCTTGGCGGGCACGATTTTGAAATTAGACAGGCGTGCGCCGTCACGCGATGTCCCGTCAACGCGCGGATCTGCGCCGTCATCTCGACGCGACTTATAATCCATTGCATACCGGCCAGACTTCGGGCGCGTGAAGCTTGCCGCCCGTTTTCGTGCTTCGGCACTGTCCGTCAAGGCGTTGGAGCATTTCTCCTTTTATCGATATTTACCGTCAGGAAATCGTCGGCGAAAGCGGCGCGGTTCCGGGCGAGTTGCGGAGGGTGTGAAATGGCACGAGGTCGTCAAGAAAACGAAAATCATCTGCTGGCCGTGCTGCCTGACCTCGAGTGGGAGCGACTGGCGCCGCATCTGGTGCTCGTGGATATGCCGCTTGGCAACGTCGTCTATGAATCAGGCGATCGGCTCAATTACGTTTATTTTCCGACCACCTGTATCGTGTCGCTGCTGTATGTGATGGAGGACGGTGCATCCGCCGAAATCGCGATCGTCGGCAATGAAGGGCTCATCGGCATCGCGCTTTTCATGGGCGGCGAGACCACACCCAGCCGGGCAGTCGTGCAAAGCGCAGGCAAGGCGTATCGCCTCGACGCCCAGATACTGAAAGATGAATTTCATCGCGCCGGCCCTTTGCAGCGCCTTCTGCTGCGCTATACACAGGCGTTGATCACGCAGATGGCGCAGACGGCGGTATGCAATCGACACCACTCGATCGATCAGCAGTTGTGCAGGTGGCTTCTGCTCAGCATCGACCGCCTCTCTTCAAACGAACTGAAGATGACGCAGGAACTGATTGCCAATATGCTGGGCGTGCGCCGATCCGGCGTCACCGAGGCCGCGCTGAAATTGCAGGACGCGGGGTTGATTCGCTACAGCCATGGTCATATCGAGGTGCTGGACAGGCCGGGACTCGAAAAACGTGTGTGCGAATGCTACGGCGTGGTGAGGCGCGAATTCGACCGGCTGCTGCCCGCTTTGAAAGCGGTATGACGATCGCAGTCATTCGTTTTCAGATTATCAAGGGATTTCCCTGACGACGGGCAAGCTCCGGCCTGGCCTAGTCGTCGAGCACCTGCTTTCGGGGTGTCATCCTTCTCGTCTCTCGCGAGATTTTCGTACAACTCGGAAGGCCCCAATTGCAGCGAGTCAGAACACGATAGTGGTGCGCACGCCCACGACCGCTTCATTGCCGACCCGCTCCGAAGGTTTCTCCGGATTCGGGATGCCACCCGCCGGACGGAACGCATATTGGAAGTCGGCCTGCATCTGCCACCACGGTGTGACCTGAAACTGGTAGGTCGCCTCAATGATGGTCTCGGCGCTGCGCGACGGATAGCCCGGCGTGGTCAGCGTGGCCGTGTCGCTGGCAAGGCCCTGCGCGTGCGAGCCAATTTGCGCGTAGCCCACCGCCAGCCCAACAATGTCGTTGTCGCGTCCTTTGAACGGCGCCTTCAACGTCACGCCGGCGTTCACGCCAAGGTCAACGAGGTTACGGTCGCCCGGCGCGCCCATGATTCTGGCGAACACGCCGACCGATTGCGGACTGTCCGCTCTCGGGCGCCAGATCATCTGGTCGGCGACGGCGTAGAAACTGTAGTTGCCCCGGTGAGGCTGCGGGACACCCGTGGTCGCCGGGCTCGCAAGCGAAACACCAGTGTTGTCGAGGCGCTGGTCGGCGAATTGTCCGGTGTTGTACCAGAAGCCCAGTTTGTAGGTGCCGGGGAGGCCGGCAGATTTCCGGTCAGAAGGGTCAGACGGCGCCGGGTTGAGCGCGTACTGCACTTCACCAATGAACAGCGCGCCGTTATGCAGGTTGAAGTTCGTGCCGTGACTGTTCTGTTTCTGCGGGTCGCCGACATCACTGCCCGCGGGATTACCGTCGAACACGCCGGCCAGCACTGTCCACGAGTCGGACGGTTTGGCGCGTACCCGCAAACCCAGTGACGAAAGCGGGTAAGCCGGGCCACCCGCCGGCATGTCGACCGAGGGGAGCACGGGCCATCCGAAAGTCGCGTTCATGAACGGCGTCGCGAACTGGCTCACCATGAATTCCTGGTCGAGACTTTGCTGACCGACTTTGACATCCACCTTGCCGCCGGACAGCGATTGCTGAAACCAGAGTTCCCACAGGCGGGTCGTCGCATCGGCTTCGATGCCGCTCGCACTCTGCAGCGTCAGCAAATTGCGCTGGGTGAGGTTGGTGCCATGAATTTGCAGTGCCGAAACGTTGAGCGTCCCACCCGGCAGCCCGATCGCCCTTTGCGTATCCACCACGACAGCAAGTTGCGTCAGCCCGTCGTAGGCGCCACCGCGTTTGACGCCCCCGGAGAGGTTATTCAAGTATTCGCTGGTTTCTTGCAGACTTAAGGTCACACCGTAGTCGCCGAGCCAGGGCCGCAAGCCACCCATGTCACCGAAAAGTGCCGCACGGTCCCAGAAACCGGTCGGCGCCGGCGGGGTCTGTTCCGCTTGAATCGCGTCCGTTGCGAGCGGCGACGACGACGGCGCGGACTCGGCCGGCGTCGTAACAGGCGAGGCTTCGCCGCTCGCCTGGGCTAGCGCGGGCTGCACAATGCCCAGAGAGAGCAGGCAGCTCAAGCTGAGGGGCGCGCTGAACATCAGCAATGTGGTCTTGAGGGTTTTCTTCATAACAAGTGGAGTCGAGATTTGTCAGGCGGATGAATCCGCTTATTTGATCGATATGACGCACCATGTGAGGCAGGGCCGTGACCTGCCCTGGTTCAGGAGAACCACCAGCTCAGCCGTAACGAGCGCCCAAGTTCATTGCCGACAGAGGAAGTGCACAACATCGCGACCAACGCGAAAGCAGCGACCGTGACGGCGACAATCGCGTACCCGATAGGCGTGAGGGGGTTGCCTGTATAGGTGCCCGAAGTGCGGAACGCACGGCTGGTTTTTCGGCCCGGCATGCCGCTGCCGAAAAACGTAACGAATGATTTGATGAACATAAGCGCACCCCCGTCCTGCCCGGCCAAGCCGGACGACGTGTGACGACGTGACTGCGTCTCGCAAGCGGACTTGCGATAAGCGGCCAAACAAAGGGAGCGTGCTACTGACAGACCGGCGCAAAGCCAGTCAGTAAATGAAGCGCGCTAACCCGACAAAAGCGAGTTAGCGGCGAAGGAGTGATCCTGCGGCGGCTATCTCGCGGTGACTACGCCGGCCTGGGCCGGCAGCGTACTTTCACTACTAGAGCATGTGTCCACGGGGGACTCCTTTCGATGAGACGGGCGGATTGTATTCGGCACGCGTGGCAAACCGCAAGTAAAAAAACCGTGACGAAAAGCGCACTCCGAATCTCCCGCCAATACAGCGGGCAAACGGTTCTGCTTCACATCCGCAGAAGCAGGTATTTTCTTTCGTATGCCTGTCGTTCCTGTCATTCGGAAAGGCTGAGTGGTGCGGGGAAATTATATTGGTGGTGCTTAGCAAATCATGTTGACTTTGGATTAAGGCGCCGCCTAAAATTCGCGCATCTTCACAAACGGGGCTAATGCCTTGGACACCTGCAGTAGTCGACCTTCGAATAGTTTCGCTGCCTGACTGGCAGGACGTCCGCGCTCTCTTTTTCCAGCCGCCGTCTTGCCTTCAGGCAGACGGTGCGCGCCGTAGCATCCCTCTCCCGTGCACCTTGATTAGCGCCATGTGGACGCAGCGTTTGTGCGCGTCTACATGGCACCGCGCCGCGAGCGTTGGCTCGTGGCAGCGTTCGTTCGTGCCTGTTCGATTCAGGCGAGAACCAACGCGTGGATAAGCACGCGTGTCGCAAACACGCGTACCAGAACGCCGATAAGGAGCCGCCATGCCGGACAGTGACAGTTATCCCTTATGCCACTCACCTTTACCTTTGCCTGAGGAAAGCGAGTAGACGTTCGTCGATGCGCGCATAGTGCGCCCGACCTCCATGTCCGCTGGCTTTCCGAGAACCGCGTTGAGCCAACGCCTGGAGAAATATCATGAACTTCGGCCTCCTTCTGTCGAAACTGCCGCACGTTGAAGAGTCGCGCGTCCACTACGACGCCATGCTGGCGCTGCATGCCAATGAATCGCACAGGTTCGCTGCATTCTGGCAACGCCTCAAAGCTCTCGTTTCGTAAGCCACTGCACTATTTCCGCCATACCCACGCGGCTCCGTCGTTCGACTGTGCACGCCCAGACGTATGGCCGAGGCGCGCAATTTCCTTTTAATAATCAGAATTGGGAAAGAAAACAAAATGGCCACTCCAGCTAACGTTTCACCGCCACGCAGCGCCGTGCTCGACTCTGCGCACATTGGCGACATCAAGGGTGCGTTGGGCACGATCGCCCACCACGACACTGCGCCGCGCACCAACTGGTGGGCACGCTTGCGTACGCTGCTTGCCATTCTCGGCCCCGGCCTTATCGTGATGGTCGGCGATAACGACGCCGGCGCCTTTGGTACGTACACCCAGGCCGGGCAGAACTATGGGACCACCTTGCTGTGGACCATGCTGCTGCTGGTGCCAGTCCTCTTCGTCAACCAGGAGATGGTGCTGCGACTCGGCGCCGTCACTGGTGTCGGCCACGCGCGCCTCATCTTCGAACGATTCGGTAAATTCTGGGGCGCGTTCAGCGTTGTCGACCTCTTCATCCTGAACGCGCTCACTATCGTGACCGAGTTCATCGGCATCACCTTCGTGCTCGAATTCTTCGGCGTCTCCAAGGTTCTGGGCGTCTGCATTGCTGCGGCGCTGACCATGGCTGCTGTCAGCACAGGCAATTTCAGGCGCTTCGAACGCTTCGCCCTGGTGCTGTGCCTGCTGAGTCTGTTGCTGGTGCCCGTGCTGGTGTCGGTTCACCCGCCGGTTGCCCAGATAACGCGAGACTTCCTGATTCCCAACTGGCCTGCCCACTCGAAACTGAGCGACGTGATGCTGCTCGTCATCGGCATTGTCGGTACTACCGTCGCGCCGTGGCAGCTGTTTTTCCAGCAAAGCTACATAGTCGACAAACGCATCACGCCGCGTTTCATGAAGTACGAAAAAGCAGACCTGTGGATTGGCATTGTGTTCGTGCTGATCGGTGCGGTGGCGATGATTTCGTTCTGTGCCGCGCTGTTTGCCGGGAAGCCCGAGTTTGGCAATTTCACGGACGCGGGTGGCGTCATCGCCGGCCTGGACAAATACGTGGGGCGCACGGCGGCCGTCATCTTCGCCGTGGCGCTGCTCGATGCCTGCATCATCGGCGCGGCGGCGGTATCGCTATCGACCGCATATGCCATCGGCGACGTGTTCAAGATTCGCCACTCGCTTCACCGCAGCGTGACGGACGCGAAGGGCTTTTACCTGGTGTACTTTGGCATTGTCATGCTGGCTGCGGCGCTCGTTCTGATTCCCGGAAGCCCACTCGGACTCCTGACAGAAGCCGTGCAAACGCTTGCTGGCGTGTTGCTCCCCAGTGCGACGGTGTTCCTGCTGCTTCTGTGTAACGACAAGGCTGTGCTGGGTCCGTGGGTCAATTCGAGGAAGCTGAACCTGTTCACGGGCGCCGTCATCTGGGTTCTGGTGATGCTGTCGATTATCCTCACCGCTTCGGTCATGTACCCAGATATCTCCGGCCAGACCATCCTCGAGGTGCTCGGTGGGGGCACGCTGCTTGCGATCGCGGGCTATGCCGCAACGACCGGGTTTCGCAAGCTTCGCCAGGAGCCGGCAGATGGCGAAACTCACGGCGATGTGTCGGGCGATCCGAAGGAGGCGCGTGACACGTGGCGCATGCCACCGTTGAACGAGTTGCCGGCGCCGCGGCTGACGTTGTCCAGCCGCATCTGGATGGGTGTGCTGCGCGGCTATCTCATTGTCGCTGTCTGCCTCGTCATCGCTAAAGTCGTGCAGATGACCCTGCTGCGGTGAGCTAACCACCTCGCGTCGGCGAACGTCCGTTAAGCGTCCTGAACGGCAGACTTTTCGCTTCGCGAGGTCGGCCAAAGCGCGTCGGGTGAACTAAAGCTCAAATGAACTGGCCGTCAAGCGGGCGGGGCCTGCTGGCATTCCGCCTGGAACCAGCTATCGACCTGGCGCTGTGCCGCTTGTAGATCCTCCGGGTAGTGCGGGTCGAACCACGGTGACGGGTCGTAGCCCGCTTTCCTGAGAGCAGCCAGTTCGCTGCGGTTTCGCACCGCGGTCGGAGGGGCGTTATTCCTGAGCGCGGCCAGGTCGCGGCACTGCGATGTGCTCAGATGCGCTTCGCTTTGCGGGCTGCTGCCCGCCGCGCAGCCAGCGAGCAACAAAGCCAGCGCGGAAAGGTGCAGCCACTTTTCCAGGAGGTTTTCCATGTTGCGTCTCCTTCCATTCAATCGTCACAATGCTGCGGCGTCGAACGGCTGAAGCGACTGCCGTGTCGGCGGGGAGCTTTGCGTATGGTCTGGCTAGGGCTTTCCCTAGGGAAGCCGCCGTAACGCGCGGTCGAATGCAGTTAGTCAGCGCATTGCGTTGTACTGCGCACGCGACATGGGTGATAACCGATTCGTCCCTAAGTCGCTGTTTTTGCAGAAAATCGCCGCTCGAGACGTGGTCCGGATCTGCTCGGGAATGCACGCTCCAACCAACAGCGTTCAAAGTTAACTGAATCTCCGCACCCTCCCTTCTTGAATTTGTCACCACCCGTCCATATAATTAGCACTCGCTGCACGAGAGTGCTAACAACATCGCCGGTTGGCTCAGCCAGCCGGGTTTTCTCAGCGTTCTTCAGTCTCAATCAAGAGAGGAGTATGTATGAACCTTCGTCCTTTGCATGATCGCGTGATCGTCAAACGTCTGGATCAAGAAACCAAGACTGCGTCGGGCATCGTGATCCCCGAAGCCGCAGCGGAAAAGCCGGATCAAGGCGAAATCCTGGCAGTCGGCCCGGGCAAGCGTGACGATAAGGGTGCCCAGATCGCACTCGACGTGAAGGTTGGTGACCGCGTTCTGTTCGGCAAGTACGCAGGCCAGACCGTCAAGGTCGACGGCAACGAACTGCTCGTGATGCGCGAAGAAGACATCATGGCCGTGGTGCAGAAGTAAGCGCAAGCCGCTACTTTTCCCGGTCATATCCCAAAGAATTCAAGGAGTTAGAAGATGGCAGCTAAAGACGTCGTATTCGGTGATTCCGCCCGTGCCAAGATGGTTGAAGGCGTGAACATCCTCGCGAACGCTGTGAAGGTCACGCTGGGCCCGAAGGGTCGCAACGTTGTGCTGGAACGCAGCTTCGGCGGCCCGACGGTCACCAAGGACGGTGTGTCGGTCGCGAAAGAGATCGAACTGAAAGACAAGCTCCAGAACATGGGCGCGCAAATGGTCAAGGAAGTGGCTTCCAAGACCAGCGACAACGCAGGTGACGGCACCACGACCGCAACGGTCCTGGCTCAGTCGATCGTCCGCGAAGGCATGAAGTACGTTGCATCGGGCATGAACCCGATGGACCTGAAGCGCGGTATCGACAAGGCTGTGACGGCCGCAATCGAAGAGCTGCGCAAGATCAGCAAGCCGTGCACGACCAACAAGGAAATCGCACAAGTTGGCGCGATTTCGGCAAACAGCGACTCGTCGATCGGCGATCGTATCGCTGAAGCGATGGACAAGGTCGGCAAGGAAGGCGTGATCACCGTCGAAGACGGCAAGTCGCTGCAAGACGAGCTGGACGTTGTCGAAGGCATGCAATTCGACCGCGGCTACCTGTCGCCGTACTTCATCAACAACCCGGACAAGCAAGTTGCCGTGTTGGAGAACCCGTTCGTGCTGCTGCACGACAAGAAGGTGTCGAACATCCGTGATCTGCTGCCGGTCCTGGAACAAGTCGCGAAGGCTGGCCGTCCGCTGCTGATCATTGCAGAAGACGTCGAAGGCGAAGCACTGGCAACGCTGGTTGTGAACAACATCCGCGGCATCTTGAAGACTGTTGCTGTCAAGGCTCCGGGCTTCGGCGATCGTCGTAAGGCCATGCTGGAAGACATCGCGATCCTGACCGGCGGTCAAGTCATCGCTGAAGAAACCGGCCTGACGCTCGAAAAGGCAACGCTGGCTGAACTGGGCCAGGCGAAGCGTATCGAAGTGGGTAAGGAAAACACCACGATCATCGACGGCGCTGGCGAAGCTGCGAACATCGAAGCACGTGTGAAGCAAGTTCGCACGCAAATCGAAGAAGCAACGTCGGACTACGACCGTGAAAAGCTGCAAGAGCGCGTTGCCAAGCTGGCAGGCGGTGTTGCAGTGATCAAGGTCGGCGCTGCGACCGAAGTCGAAATGAAGGAAAAGAAGGCACGTGTCGAAGACGCACTGCACGCAACGCGCGCAGCTGTGGAAGAAGGCATCGTGGCGGGTGGCGGCGTCGCGCTGATCCGCGCACGTACGGCTATCGCTGGCCTGAAGGGCGCTAACGCCGATCAGGACGCAGGTATCAAGATCGTGCTGCGCGCGATGGAAGAGCCGCTGCGTCAGATCGTCACGAACGGTGGCGAAGAAGCCAGCGTCGTGGTGGCAGCAGTTGCTGCTGGCCAAGGCAACTACGGCTACAACGCAGCAACCGGCGAGTACGTCGACCTGGTCGACGCTGGTGTTGTCGACCCGACGAAGGTGACGCGCACGGCGCTGCAAAACGCAGCTTCGGTCGCAGGTCTCCTGCTGACGACCGACGCAGCTGTTTGCGAACTGCCGAAGGAAGATGCACCGATGGCTGGCGGCATGCCCGGCGGCATGGGCGGCATGGGCATGGACATGTAATTCCGGATTGGGCCTCGTTTCGGGGCCCGGTTGGGAACACATGGGGAAGTGCGCCGCGAGGCGTGCTTCCCAAAAGAAAAAACCCGCAATGCGGGTTTTTTCTTTTGGGGTTGGCGTGACGCGATCTGATATTACGAACACTCCGCCTGACCGGGATCCGCTAGGCCGTTATCGTGCAAGTAGGCTAGTATTTTCGCGACGCTCTCTGCCGGCGTCTCCATCGCCGTGTCTATTTTCAACTCAGGATCGTCTGGGGCCTCGTAGGGCGCCGATATTCCCGTGAATGAAGTGATTTCTCCGGCCCGGGCTTTGGCATAAAGACCTTTGGGGTCGCGGTGAGCACATGTCTCGACAGAGGCGGAAAGATATGTCTCGACGAATTTGCCGGGGCCAACGATGTCGCGCGCCATCGCTCTGTCTTCGCGCATGGGTGAGATAAGAGCCGTGATGACGATGAGACCCGCGTCATTCATCAATTGCGCGACGTGGGCAACCCGTCGAATATTTTCTCGTCGATCTTTTTTGTCGAAGGTGAGGTCGCACGCCAAGCCGTGACGAATATTGTCGCCGTCGAGCACGTAACACGCATGGCCTAGTGATAGAAGTTGCTGCTCGAGTTGGAATGCGATGGTTGACTTTCCCGCCGCCGACAACCCGGTGAGCCAGATCGTGACTGGCTTTTGGCGGAATATTTGCATCCTGTCGCGGGTAGTCACTTTGCCGTGAACGCGTTGTAGAAAACTGTGGGACTGTCCCATGGTTATACCCCTGGATTTCTGTCGCAGTGTGCACTCTGTTGTCGGACCTCTGCATTTTGCAGACGCCTTTGTAAATGTGCGGCCATGGCATGGAGGCTGTCCCATGCACGGACAGGCAAGAGAAATGGAACCCGCAGGGACATAGTGTTATATGACAGAATTACGAATCGTAAGTCTAGCTGGGCGCTAAGACTGACGTTGTAACGGTAAATTACACAATTGAGCGCGCGTTAACCCTGCGGGAGCAGGCCCGCCAGCGCCGACCGAAAATTTCTGAAAGAAAAAACCTGCTGAGTTGCAGGTTGTTCGTGCGCCGATAAGCTAGGTTGAATAGCCTCCAAAGCGCTTACCGTGTGGGGGCAATACCCTTCGAAGGAAACTCAATGCCGCGCTTCGCCCGGCGCCGCGTCCTTGCCAGCCGCGGGCGGCGTTTCGTCGTCGCTGCTGCGCGCCCAGAAGAAGCGGTCCGGCATATACGCACCCATGCCCGGCCGGAACGCGTTGCGCACGGCCTGGTACAAATACTCCTGCGCCTCGCGCACGGCTTCAGCAGGCTCCTGGCCGTTCGCCAGCAATGCGGCAATCGCCGAGCCCAACGTATCCGTCAGCCCCATGATCCGGTGGCTACCACGGTCCCACATGTCCTGACGCAACTGGCCGTCTTCGCTGAAAAGCGTGTTGACGTGGCGGTGCGTGCCGGTCTCCGTCGACAGAATATATTCGCAGCCTTGCGACAGCAGATGCGAGATGGCGGCGTCGAGGCTCGGCGCCTCCGCGTCGCCGTCCGGCTGGGCGAGCGCGAGCAGCGTGGCCGCGTCGGCGACCAGCAAGGTGGTTTGCGGCGCCAGCAGATCGGCGATTGCTTCGCGCAGTTCGTCGGCGGAGAGGACGTGTTCGTCGTCGAGCGTGAAGTCGGGGGCGAGAATCAGGGGAATATCGTCGTAGTCGGCGACGACTTCGGCAATCGCGCTCACCACTTCCGCGCGAGTGCAGGCGCCCACCTTGAACGCGGCGATTGGCATGTCTTCGAGCAGCATGCGGGCCTGGGTCGCGACCACTTCGGGGTCGAGCCCGGTGACTTCGTCGCAGCTCGCCGAGTCACGCACGGTGTAGCCCGTCAGCACGGAGACGCCGTGGCAGCCCATGCTGGCAAGGGTCATCAGGTCGGCTTGCAGGCCGGAGCCGCCGGTGGGATCGGAAAGGCCGAAGGTGAGGACGATCGGAGGCGTATCGCTGGGCATGAAGATTGACAAAAAAGAGCTGAATTTGGGCGCGGAGGGTGCGCAATCGGCTCAATTATGCGGCCTAAACCGTTGGAAAGGCGCATTTTCCTATTCGTCGGCAGCGAGGGCGTGATTGAGTCGAATTGTGATATGGATTGACACGATTCGGATAGGATGTGGTCGTCGCGTCATATGTTTAGCGGCCCCTGATCCAGTGCGGCACAAATCTTCGCATTCAGGCCGGGTAGGTTTAGTGCGGACTTCGCAACCGTCGCGACGCCTGTAAGGTTGGCGTCTGCTGCTGACGCTAGACGACAATGTGCGCACCGTCACTACTTACGACCCACACAGTAGGGCGGGAACCATGACGCAATGCATCGGCCGAGAGCTTTTCGGAGTTTTCTACTGGACGCTCCTCTCAGGCTTTGCGTCAGCATTGACGCAACCACTTTCTGTGAATAGTTCATCAAGAGAGGTGCGCGAGCTCGACTCACCGTCGAACTCGTACACGTTGCCAAAACGGTGCGGGTGTCGTCAATAGTCTCATGTTGAAAGCGCCATGCCGGTGCTTGGTCTGGCGGACCAGATACACCTGCTTCGTAAAAATTTAATGCTTGCCATGCCCAAGGTCGTTGTGGGTACTCATTGACCAGTAATATAGTCGTGGCTATGAACCGACTCAAAGCCTACAAATACGAACTCATGCCCACTGCCGGGCAGGCGCGTGCTATGTGCGGATTTGCTGGCTCATGCCGGTTCGTGTTTAACAAGGCGCTAATGTTGCAAAAGGAGAACTACGAAGCAGGCAGAAAATTCATCAGTTATGTCGATATGGCGAAGCAACTTACGGCATGGCGCAACGGTGCTGACACGCCGTGGCTCAAGGATGCTCCGACTCATCCATTGCAACACGCCTTAAAAGACCTTGAGCGTGCCTACAAGAATTTCTTCTATAAGCGCGCAGGTTTCCCCCGTTTCAGGAAGAAGGGGCGGTCAGACAGTTTCCGTTATCCGGACTCGAAACAATTCAGAATCGACCAAGCGAATAGCCGCATTTTTCTACCCAAACTTGGCTGGTTACGCTACCGCAATAGTCGGCACGCGCTAGGCACAGCAAAGAATATTACCGTCAGCCAGTCATGCGGCAAGTGGTTTGTGTCGATCCAGACCGAACGCGAGGTTGGACAACCTGTGCCGAAGGCGGCAGGCATGGTTGGTATCGACATGGGCATCGCCCGCTTCGCGACCCTGAGCAACGGCACGTTTTACGCCCCGCTCAACAGCTTCAGGCGGCACGAGCTACGGCTTCGTAAGGCCCAGCGCGCCATGAGCCGCAAGGCAAAGTTCGGCAAGAACTGGAAGAAAGCAAGAGCCCGTGTCCAGCGCATTCATAGCCGTATCGGTGACGCCCGTCGCGACTTCCTGCATAAGACCACGACCACAATCAGCCAAAACTACGCGATGGTTAGCGTCGAGGACCTGCAGGTTCGGAACATGTCCAGATCGGCAGCAGGGAGCGCCGAACGGCCGGGCACACACGTTCGGGCCAAGTCTGGCCTGAACAAGGCCATTCTCGATCAGGGGTGGTTCGAGTTTCGCCGCCAGCTGGACTACAAGCTGGTGTGGAATGGCGGTTTCCTCATCTCCGTGCCGCCGCAGAACACGAGTCGGGCGTGCCCTCGCTGCAACCATGTGTCAAAGGACAACCGCCAGACGCAATCACGGTTTGCGTGCACGTCATGTGGATATGAGAATCAAGCCGACGTGGTCGGCGCGATCAACGTTTTAGAGCGCGGACAGCGCTTGTTAGCCTGTGGAGAGACGGCGCAGTCAGGCCGCTCCGTGAATCAGGAACCCACCGAAGCGACTCAGGCAGAAACCGCCTGAGCGCTGTAGGAATCCCTGTCGCTCATGACAGGGAGGATGTCAATGCTAGGCATTGGGGCGGCAACACGGTATCATCGTGGCTCCCGTTTCCACGGACTTTACGACGCGACACAAGAATGGAATATCAAAGCTGGATGTGCCTGATTTGCGGCTGGATTTACGACGAAGAAGCCGGTTTGCCGGACGAAGGCATTGCGCCGGGCACCCGCTGGGAAGACGTTCCCATTAACTGGACCTGTCCGGAGTGCGGTGCGCGCAAGGAAGACTTCGAGATGGTCCAGATCTGAAGTTCGGGGGCGGCCGGCATGTCGGCCTCGGGGGGCGCGCCGCGTGTCTGCGGCGCGGCGTTGGCAGGTGTTTCGCGGCCAGCGCGTCGCGCCGGATCGAACGCGCGAGGCGTGCTCTGAAGTGTGCCCCAATGCGTCGATACGGAACGTCCCTGGGCGCGCCGTGTCGCAACGTTAGTCTGTCATTGTCCTGTCGCCGGTTCACGCGTTAGCCGATCAGTCGGCGCGCGGCGCGAAGCGACGGCCCGTCAGCTTCGTGTCGCCTGCCCATGACCCTTCGATCCGCTGCACCCGTTTCCTTCGACGCTTTGCCGAATCCGCGCGGCGGCGCCGTCCGTCCCGCCGAACTCGCCCTGGCCGAGGCGCTGCTGGCGTTCGAACAGCACAGCGAGAGCACTTCGGCGCTGCTGCGTGCATCACATGCATTGCGTGGAGCCGGCTGGCTCAGCGCGCAGCGCTTCGCCGACGCGCTGGTGCGGCTTTCTCCCCTCGCGGAGGGCGACCCGTCCGACGCGGCAAGCGCGCGGCCCGTCTTCGGCGCGGCTTTACGCGAGTTCCGCGGCGCGCTGGAGCGTCACAATCTGCGCGAGCTGTCCTGTTCGCCCGTTCTGTTCAACCATTACCGGTCACTTTGCACGCACCTGTCCGAGCACACGCCCGGCACCACCGTCGCGTTCGAAGATCTTGTGTTGACCGCTCGGCCGGTGCCGCCCGTCTCGCTTCACGCGCAGTCCGCTGACCAACTGGCGCATCTGCGGGCACGCTATGAGCGCGCGCTCTTGCCGGTGCTGCGCTCGCAGGCGAATACCGGCAGTGCGGCGGCGCTTGCCGTCACCAACGCGGCGCTCGACGAACTGGACGCCGTTTTCAGCGAACTGGCCGGCCCGGATCCCTACGATTTCTGGCGCCTCGCCAAGGCCTGCGCCAAGGCCTTGCGGGTCAGCGGCCGTGCCGCGGCGGAAACCGACGCGCGGCGTTTCTACGCGCGTTGCAATCTCGCGCTGGCCGATCATGCGCGCGGGATCCAGCTTGCGCCACGCTCTCTCGTGCGCGCCACGCTCGCGCTGCTGTGGCGCGATTACGCCTTGTTTGGCGCCGCGGCGGAAGACGCCGATCAGGTCGAGGTGCTGCACGACTATGGCTTGACGGTGGACTGGCACGTCGCGGGCACCCAGGCGTCGGAAATGCTTTGGGAGGCGGGTGCGGTACAGGCGCAGGCGATCAGCGCGACCCGCAGCGCATTGACGCGCGAATTGGGCGTGCTGACCGTCAATGCGAACGCGTACGAAGATTTTCTGCAGACGGCGGACGCCTCGATCGCCGCGCTGACCGAGCATGCCCGTGCGGCCGACCAGCCGGAGAAGGCCGACCCCAGCGAAGCGCTGCAAGCCGGCGACGCCGCCTACCGTCTCGGCTCCGCCGCGTGCGCGCTGGGTCTCGGCCATGTCGCGCTGCTGGCCGACGCGCTGGGGCTCGCGTGGCGGCGTCGCGCGCATGCCGGTGTGTCAACGCCCGCGGTGCGCGCGCATGTGATCGTCGGCGCACCGGCGGCGAGCACGCTCGAGCAGGCCGCGGAGGCGCTGCGTGCCACGCTGCACAAAGTGGCGGCGGGTGTCGCACCGGCTGGCGGCACTGCCGCGCTGGCCGCGTTGACCCGTTCGATCGAACAGGGCGGCGCATGAGCGGCCGCCGTCGCAGGTTCGGCGCGCTGGCCCGTTGGTAAGCGCCCGCACAGGGCCGCCATGGCGCAACCCGGCGGCACGCAACAGCCGTGCCGCAAAACAGCGCGAAGCCGCACCGTGGCGAGCGCCCGCGTGCGTGATAGAGTGCAACTTGATTCGCCGTCGATGGCTCGCGGCACGCTCCATGGCACACATCGCGGTTCCACGCTCAAAGCCCGCCATCCTGCATCGTCTTTGCTAAAATCCGAACTATGTCCAAGAGTACCGATCGCATCAATCTGACCAACCAGTTCCTGATCGCCATGCCGAACATGGCGGATCCGACGTTTTCAGGAACGGTGGTCTACCTTTGCGATCACAGTGAGCGCGGCGCGCTCGGCCTCGTGATCAACCGGCCGACCGATATCGACCTGCAAGCGCTCTTCAGTCGCATCGATCTCAAGCTCGAGATCGAACCCCTTCTCCATGTGCCCGTGTATTTCGGCGGCCCGGTGCAAACCGAGCGCGGCTTCGTGCTGCACGATCCGAAAGACGGCAATGCTTACACCTCGTCCATGTCGGTGCCGGGCGGTCTCGAGATGACCACGTCGAAAGACGTGCTCGAAGCCGTGGCGAGCGGCACGGGTCCCGAACGTTTCCTGCTCACGCTCGGCCATGCCGGCTGGGGAGCGGGGCAGCTCGAAGAAGAGATTTCGAAAAACGGCTGGCTGACGGTCGAAGCCGACCCGAAAATCGTCTTCGACGTGCCCGCCGAAGAGCGTCTCGAAGCCGCATTGGCGCTTCTCGGCATCAACCTGTCCATGCTCTCGGGCGAGGCGGGTCACGCATGAGTCTGCCGGCCGGACGTGAGGCGACGCTGCTTGCGTTCGACTACGGTGAAAAACGCATCGGCGTGGCGGTCGGCAATTCGCTGACGAAGAGCGCGCGGCCGCTCGTGATCGTGCAGAATCGCAGCCGCGAATACCGGTTCGAGGCGGTCGGCAAACTGATCGCCGAATGGAAGCCAGACGCCTTGATTGTCGGCTTGCCGATGCATCCGGACGGCACGCCGCACGAAATGACGCAACTCGCGAAGCGCTTCGGCAATCAGCTGAACGGCCGCTTCAATCTCCCGGTCACGTGGATCGACGAACGCTATTCGTCGGTCGAGGCGAAGGCGGAGATCCGCGTCGGCAACGGCCGCGCCGACATGCTCGACGCCGAAGCCGCGAGCATCATCCTCCAGCAATATCTAGACGGACTTTCCGACGATCATGAGTTCCATTGACGCCGAAGCGCTTTATCGCGCGTTGCTCGACCAGATTCGCGCGGTGTACGGCGACAGGCTCGGCGCCGCACAAGACGGCGCTGAAGGCGCCGTGCTGGCCGGCATCTATAGCGGCGGCGCGTGGCTTGCCGAACGGCTCGCGAGCGACCTGAACCTGCCGAGCTTCGGCGTGGTGAACGTTGCGCTGCATCGCGACGATTACGCGAAGAAGGGCCTGCATTCGCAGGCAAGCCCGACCTCGCTGCCGTTTTCGGTCGACGGCCGCCATATCGTGCTGGTCGACGACGTGCTGTACACCGGCCGCACGATTCGCGCGGCGCTCAACGAGCTGTACGACTACGGCCGCCCAGCGTCGGTCGAACTGGCGGTGCTCGCCGATCGTGGCGGGCGCGAATTGCCGGTGGCGGCGCGCTTTGTCGGCGGCGTGGTGAACGTTCCTGCCGACGCCACGCTCGTGCTGGCCCGCACGGACGGCGGCGAAGCAGGCGGCGCGCCTCATTCGCAACGTTTTACTTTTCACACAGAAGCACGCGTCGATTGAATGCGGCGCGAGGTGCGCGAGCCGCGCATCGAACCCGTGGCCATTGGCGCATGCATCGAGCCATCCCACGCCACGCAAACAGGATTTTTCGAGCCGGTCGTCGCAGCCTCGCGCGCGAAGACCGGTTCGGGATCGTCACACGCAGTCAGCATCGACACCGATCACGTTGAAGCCCGTATTTGAGAAGCAGGTAAATCATGAACACCGCCACCCAGGCTCCCAAGGATTCCGCCGATAGCGCCACCGAGCGCTTCCGTTATGGCTTCCTGAAGGGCAACCCGCAGCTCACGAAAAACGGCGAGCTCAAACATCTGTTGTCGATCGAGGGCTTGCCGAAGGCGATCGTCAATCACATTCTCGACACCGCCGACCAATTCGTCAGCGTGACCGATCGCGAAGTGAAGAAGGTGCCGCTATTGCGCGGCAAGTCGGTGTTCAACCTGTTCTTCGAGAACTCGACGCGCACCCGCACCACCTTCGAGATCGCCGCGACGCGTTTGTCCGCCGACGTGCTGAATCTGAACATCAACGCGTCGTCGACCAGCAAGGGCGAGTCGCTGCTCGACACGATCAACAACCTCTCGGCAATGCACGCCGACATGTTTGTCGTGCGCCACGCGTCGAGCGGCGCGCCGTATCTGATCGCCCAGCATTGCGCGCCGCACGTGCACGTGATCAATGCCGGCGACGGCCGTCATGCGCACCCCACGCAGGGGCTGCTCGACATGTACACGATCCGCCACTACAAGAAGGATTTCACGAAGCTGCGCGTGGCGATCGTCGGCGACATTCTGCACTCGCGGGTCGCGCGTTCAGACATTCACGCGCTGACCACGCTCGGCGTGCCGGAAGTGCGCGCAATCGGTCCGCGCACGCTGCTGCCGGGCGGCCTCGAACAGATGGGCGTGCGCGTGTTTCACAACCTCGACGAAGGCCTGAAGGACGTCGACGTGATCATCATGCTGCGTCTGCAGAACGAGCGCATGAGCGGCGCATTGCTGCCGTCGGCGCAGGAATATTTCAAGAGCTGGGGCTTGACGCCCGAGCGTCTCGCGCTCGCCGCGCCCGACGCGATCGTGATGCATCCGGGCCCGATGAATCGCGGCGTCGAAATCGATTCGCAAGTGGCCGACGGCCCGCAATCGGTGATTCTGAACCAGGTGACCTTCGGCATTGCGGTGCGCATGGCGGTGATGGGGATCGTCGCGGGCAATCACGATTGATCTCGCCGCGGCAAACAAGCCGTTCGCGGCAAGCACTCGACAAATCAGGCACAACTTGGCTGAACATAAGGCAGCGCTTGACTGCTCCCCTCTCTAAACAGGGAGGGGATTCCCACTTCACAGACGGCAACCCAACTTCATCTCACAGAGACATGGGACTTACGCCTTCTCCATGGGCTGACACCGCCAGTCCGGCGGCCAAAACATTGCGCGCAGCGTTGATGTCGCGATCATGGATGCTGCTGCATTCCGGGCAGGTCCACGCGCGGACATTCAACGGCATTTTGAGCACTACATGTCCGCAATCACTGCATCGTTTGCTTGACGGGTACCACCTGTCGATGCCGATCAACGTGCGTCCGTACCATTGTGCTTTGTATTCTAGTTGCCGGGTGAACTCAGACCAGCTAGCGTCACTGATCGACTTTGCAAGGCAACGATTCTTCTTCATGTTGCTGACGGCAAGGCTTTCGACGGCGATCACTTGGTTTTCGTTTATCAGCCGGCTCGAAAGTTTGTGCAGGAAGTCTCTTCGGGAATCTGCTGTCCTCGCACGGATTCGTGCAACTTTAAGCTTCGCCTTCATGCGATTGGCGGAGCCCGTTTGCTTCTTCGCTAGACTCCGTTGCAGCTTGGCGAGCTTGGCCTCGTTCTTCCGGAACGTGTTAGGGACCGCGATCTTCTCGCCGGTAGAAAGGATTGCGAAGTGCGTGAGACCAAAGTCGATGCCAACTTTGCCGGATACCTCTGGCTTCGCGGTTACTGCGTCATCGCACAGCATCGAGACATGGTATCTGCCTGATTGGTCTCTCGAAACCGTGACGGTCGTCACCTTTGCACCTTTCGGGATAGTACGTGACCATCGAATTGCAAGCGGCGCATCCATCTTTGCGAGGTTCAATGACTCACCATCCCACTTGAAAGCGCTCGTCGTGTACTCGGCAGATTGCGCACCGTCCTTGCGCTTGAAATTCGGATACTTCGCGCGTTTGGCGAAGAAGTTCGTAAATGCCGTTTGCAAGTGGCGCAAGGCCTGTTGCACCGGGACCGAACTGACTTCACTCAGCCATGCGTGCTCAGGTGTTTTTTTGAGCGCCGTTAGCACTGCGGAAGTTTCGTGATAACCGACTCGTTCCTGACGCTGATACCACGCATCCGTACGCAACCGAAGCATGTGGTTGTAGGCAAAACGCGCGCACCCAAACGTCTTGGCAAGAATCACTTTCTGCTCGGGTGTCGGGTAGAACCGGAATCGGTACGCACGC
This sequence comes from Paraburkholderia sp. BGA-UO-ETr-F21, assembly GCF_059567925.1. Classification (NCBI taxonomy): domain Bacteria; kingdom Pseudomonadati; phylum Pseudomonadota; class Betaproteobacteria; order Burkholderiales; family Burkholderiaceae; genus Paraburkholderia; species Paraburkholderia sp. BGA-UO-ETr-F21. The sequence continues at coordinate 277,983 of NZ_JCAQOY010000008.1, forward strand.
TTAATGTTCATGCTTCACACAGTATCATATGTTTGTGTGAGATAAATAATCGGGATACGCAGGCTTGCGGCTGCGTTTCTCTCACTCCTTGCCCGTGAGGGGCAGGGTTTCCCGGAGCAAATTTGATGACGATTCATATTCAAGGCGGCACGCTGATCGATCCGGCAGCGGGCACCGAACAGCAGCAGGACATTTTTATCGCAGCGGGCAAGATCGTCGCCATCGGCAACGCGCCCGCGGACTTCAACGCGGCGAAGACGATCGACGCCCACGGCCTCTGTGTCGTGCCGGGTCTGGTCGATCTGTCCGCGCGTTTGCGCGAACCAGGCTACGAACACAAGGCGACGCTCGAATCCGAAATGGCCGCGGCGCTCGCCGGCGGCGTGACGAGCCTCGTCTGTCCGCCAGACACCGATCCGACGCTCGATGAACCGGGCCTCGTCGAGATGCTCAAGTTCCGGGCGCGCAATCTGAACCAGGCGCACGTCTATCCGCTCGGCGCGCTCACGGTCGGCCTGAAGGGCCAGGTGATCACCGAGATGGTCGAGCTGACGGAGGCGGGCTGCATCGGCTTTTCGCAGGCCGACGTGCCAGTGGTCGATACGCAGGTACTGATGCGCGCGCTGCAATACGCGAAGACCTACGGCTACACCGTGTGGCTGCGTCCGGTGGACGCGTATCTCGGCAAGGGTGGCGTGGCCGCGAGCGGCGCGCTGGCGTCGCGATTGGGGCTGTCGGGCGTGCCGGTGTCGGCGGAAACCATCGCTCTGCACACCATCTTCGAGCTGGTGCGTGTGACGGGCGCGCGGGTGCATCTGTCGCACGTCTCGTCGGCGGCGGGCATTGCGCTGATGCGTGCCGCGAAGGCGGAGGGCTTGCCGGTCTCGTGCGATGTCACCGTGAATCACGTGCATCTGATCGATCTCGATATCGGTTACTTCGACGCGCAGTTCCGGCTCGATCCGCCGCTGCGCCAACAGCGCGATCGCGAAGCGATCCGCGCGGGTCTGGTCGACGGCACGATCGACGCGATCTGCTCCGACCACACGCCGGTCGACGACGACGAAAAGCTGCTGCCGTTCGCCGAAGCGACGCCCGGGGCGACCGGCCTGGAGCTGTTCCTGTCGCTGACGGTGAAGTGGGCCGACGAAGCGGGCGTGCCGCTCGCCAAAGCGCTGAACCGCATCACCACGGCGCCGGCCGACGTGCTCAAGCTGGAAGCGGCGGGGCGTATCGCCGTGGGCGGCGCGGCCGATCTCTGCGTGTTCGATCGCAACGCGCATTGGCGCGTCGAGCCGCGTGCGTTGAAGAGCCAGGGGCACAACACGCCGTTCCTCGGCTACGAGTTGCCGGCGCGCGTGCGTGCGACCATCGTGTCCGGTCACGTCGCATTCGAACAGCGCTAATGTCCGCAGCATCGGGCCGTTCAGCGGCCCCCTCATTGGCACGTTAAGGAACGCCCCGACCATGAAGCTCGCGTTACGCAAGGCCCGCCTCGTCGCTCATCTGCTGCACGGCATGTGGATCGTGGCGACGCGCTTTCCCAAAGCCGGCGCCGACGCGCGGCACGCGCTCAATCGCAAATGGTCGCTGAAGATGTTGCGCCTGTGCGGCATGCGGCTCGTGGTGCATAACGACAGCGAGCGGCTCGACCGCGGCGCGTTGGTGGTCGCCAACCACATTTCGTGGATCGACATTTACGTGATCAACGCGTGGCGTCCCACGCCGTTTGTCTCGAAGGCCGAAATCCGGCAATGGCCGGTGGTCGGCTGGCTCGCGCAGCAGCTGGACACGGTGTTCATTCAGCGCGAGAAGCGTAGCGACGCGAAGCGGATCATGCACGAACTGTCCGACCGTCTCGGTGCAGGCGAATTGATGTGCGTGTTTCCCGAGGGCACCACGTCCAATGGACTCGCGGTGCTGCCGTTTCACGCGAACATGTTTCAGGCTGCCGTGTCGGCGTCCGTGCCGGTGCAGCCGCTGTGCATCATGTATGAGGACGCGCAGGGCCGGCAGTCCACCGCGCCGGCCTATATCGACGATCTGTCGCTCGCCGATTCGTTGAATCTGCTGCTGCGTGGCGGACCATTGACCGCGCATGTCTACGTGGGCGCGCCGCTCGCGCCGGGGGCGGACCGTCGCACGCTGGCGGCGGAGGCGGAAGGCGTGATCGCGCAGGCGTTGCGGCAGATGCAAAGCGGCGCCGCGCTGAGCGGTGCGGTGATCGTGGAGCGGGCCGCCACACCCGCCTCCACGGGAACGCCGATCGAAGTGGCCGACCAGGCGAATCAGGTTACTGAGGTCGATCAATCAGGGCGTTCGGCCTAACGGCGTTGGGCCGGGTCGCTGCGCTTATGTCGCGCCCTTGGTTGGCGCGCTCAATTGCCCCTCCTGGTTGTCTTCCTCACTTGTCCGCGCGTAATTGTGGCGCTTAGTGACCGCGCTTCGTGACTGCCTTAGTTGCCGCCACCCGGCGCACGACAATTACCGCAATCGACCTGCGTCAGCGTGCGTTCCGCGGGATTCCGCGCGAGTCGCACGGCAGACAGTTTTTCACCCCACACGCAGCCTGAGTCGAGTCCGATCAGGTTGTCGCGCAAGGTCAAGCCGAGCGCGGCCCAATGACCGAACACGACCGTCACGTCGGCAGTCTCGCGCGACGGCACATCGAACCACGGCATGCAACCGGGCGGCGCCGCGTTCAGGCCGCCGCTGCTGCTGAAATCCATCGTGCCTTCGGCGTTGCAGAAGCGCAGTCGCGTCAACGCGCTGCACGTCAGGCGCAGCCGCTCGATACCCTTCAGTCCCGGCTTCCACCGGTTCGGCTCATTGCCGTACAAGCCGGCGAGCGTCTCCTTCCAGTTCGGCGCGCGCAGGGCGCGCTGCAATTCGTCGGCGAGTTCGAGCGTCATGGTCGCATCCCACTGCGGCAGAACGCCGGCATGGACCATCAGCATGCCGTTGTCGAAGTGGGCGAGCGGACGGTGCCGGACCCATTCGAGCAGGTCGGCGGCATCCGGCGCGGCGAGAATCTCGTCGATCGTGTCGCCTTTCTTCGACTTGCGAATCCCCGCTGACACCGACAGCAGGTGCAGATCGTGATTGCCCAGCACCGGCACCGCGCGCTCGCCCAGCGCGATCACGTCGCGCAGCGTGGCGAGCGATTCTGCGCCGCGGTTGATCAGGTCGCCCGCGAACCACAGCGGCGTGCCGGCCGGCGGCGCGGCCTTGGCGAGCAGTTGTTGGAACGGCGTGCGGCAACCTTGCAGATCCCCGAACGCGAGCGGGACCGGGTGCTGGGCGGAGGAAGCGGAAGACGGAGTGGCGGGTGTCATCGAGGAAGTAAGTGCGGTTTGATACATGCTGTTACGCACGAGGCGTGCCGCGTTGGGCAGTGCAGCATGCTAGCGTGACATAATAGCCCGTTTGAAGTGCCCGTATCGCGTCAGGCGGCGCAAGACGCCGCCGGCAAGCGCCCCGGCGAGCGGCGCGCGCGATATTGCAGCACAACACGATGACCCTCGTGAACGGAGAACAGCATGTCGTCTTTTCATGCGCAGCAACCCATCCGTACGCTCGTAACCGGCGCGAGCGGCTTCACTGGCCGCTATCTGGTCGATAACCTGCTCGGCCGAGGCCACACTGTGATCGAAACGGTCGCCGGGCGCAACGAGCCCGAAACGCCCACTCGCGTGAGGCTCGACATCACGTCGCCGGACGCCTGCCAGCGCGCGATCGAAATCGCGCGCCCCGACTACATCGTCCATCTGGCTGCAATCAGCTTCGTGGGCCATAACGATCCGCTCGACTTTTACCGCGTCAACGTGCTCGGCACGTTGAATCTGCTGGAGGCTTGCGCCGCCGTGGGTCACACGCCGCGCAAGCTGTTGATTGCGAGCAGCGCGAACGTCTACGGCAATGTGACGAGCGACGCGATCGACGAGAGTTTTCCGGTCACGCCGGTCAATCACTACGCCGCCAGCAAGGCGGCGATGGAAACTATGGTGCGGACCTGGTTCGACCGGCTGCCGATCCTGATCGTGCGGCCGTTCAACTACACCGGCCGCGGCCAGGCATCGAACTTCCTCGTGCCGAAGATCGTCGAGCACTTTGCGCGCCGTGAACCGGCGATTGAACTCGGCAATATCGATGTTGCGCGCGATTTCTCCGACGTGCGCTACGTGGCGAGCGCCTATGAAGCGCTGCTCGACTCCGAAGCCGCCGCCGAGACAGTCAATGTCTGTACCGGCACTCCCTTCACATTGCGCGAAATCCTCTCAGCGGCAAGCGACCTGACCGGGCACGAGCTCGAGATCCAGATCAACCCCGCCTTCGTGCGGCAAACCGATGTGAAGATGCTGGCCGGATCGCCCGCCAGGTTGCGCACGCTCGTGCCGAAAGTCGAGGCGATTCCGTTCATGGATACGCTGCGCTGGATGCTTGCGGCCTAGAGCGTGTTAGGCACTTTGCGGGAGACCTAGTATCCTGGCGGGATGAAAAGAGCAGATCGCAAAGGGTATCCGACCGATGTGTCCGACGAAGAATGGAGCTTCGCAGCACCCTATC
>NZ_JCAQOY010000009.1:0-325547 GCF_059567925.1 Paraburkholderia sp. BGA-UO-ETr-F21
CGGCCAGCAACGTGATGACCGCGGCGCTGTTCGTGTATATGGTGATGCAGCCGGCGTTCGGTGCATTGTCGGACCGCATCGGCCGCCGCCGTTCGATGCTGTTCTTCGGGTTTTTCGCGACTATCGGCACGGTGCCGTTGCTGCACGCGCTGAAAGACGTGACGAGCCCGTACGCGGCATTTGGTCTGGTGGTGCTGGCGCTCGCCATTGTGAGCTTCTACACGTCGATCAGCGGTCTGATCAAGGCGGAAATGTTCCCGCCTGAAGTGCGCGCGCTGGGCGTGGGGTTGTCGTATGCGGTGGCCAATGCGATCTTCGGCGGCTCGGCGGAGTATGTCGCGCTGTGGTTGAAGCAGGCGGGCAGCGAGTCCACGTTCTACTGGTACGTCACTGCGCTCTGCGCGATTGCCGGGCTCGTCTCGCTGCGTATGCGCGATCCATCGAAAGAAGGGTATTTGCGTCACGAGCCTTGAATCTGCAAGGCACCATAACGCACCATTAGGCACCATTAGGCACGACCGCAGCGGTTCGCGAGCGGCGCTCCAGGGAGGCCCGGAGCGCCGTTTTCGCGGCCTTAACGCTTTGAGCGGAAGGCGTATCGACCGCGCGGAGTACGCTCACGCCACGATGATCTCAGTGCCCAACGCGTGCAGCAGATCGCGCAGCGCTTCGGCCTGCGCCATTTTCGCGCCGCTGCGCAAGTGAATCTGCAGCGCCCGCCCGGTGATTCCGTCGACGGGTTGCGCGAGCCACAACTCCACTGCGAGCCCCAATCCTTCAGGCTGGTTGACGACGACCGGTTCGATCACACGCGGCTTGAAACAGGCACTGTCGGACATGGCGTATCGCCTCAGGTCTGGTGATGGATCACACCTATCCTAGTCAGCGTGTTGCGTGAGACCAAGCAACAAATACGCGTTTGCTTAGCAGCGGATGCTTAGCAGAAAACCCGCTTATTGCCCTCGCGCTGACCGGCGTTCAGCGCCGGCGCCGCGTTACACCGGCTCCGAATGATCGCTCGCGAACTCCGGGACCAACTCCTTGACGACGGCGGCCGGATCCACGCCCACCGCGGGCGCCGTAGCCACCGCAGCGACCGCGGCCGCCGCCACGGCCTGCTGGCGCGCGCTCAACGCGCCACGCGCGAGCATCAGAAGATGGTAGTAAAGCCGCGCGTTCAGCCCATAGCGGTACGCGAACAGATGGGCGAAGGCGACTTTGAGTCCGGCGAGCGCCTGACGGTTCTTCGCGTGAGCCGACACCACGATCGGCGCGAGACGGCGCAACGCCAATCTGCGCGACGGCTCGAGTTGCGCCGGCAGCTTCAATGCCTTGACGTACGCATACGCGCAGAGCGTCGCCGCGGCCGTCGTGCCGCGCGTGCTGTGCGAGATCGAGCTTGCCGTCTTGCGATACACGGACACGTAGTCGTGCAGGTAGAAGACCTCGCGCGCCGCGAGACACAGCTCGGTGCCGAACACGAAATCGCAGCATACGCCGTACGTGTCTTTGTAGCCGATCCGTTTCACGAGTTCGGCGTTGGCCATCCAGCCGTTGTTCGGGAACATCTGAATGAGCCCGGTTCTACCCGGCAGGGATTGCAGGCCCTCGGCAGCCTTCGAGCGTCGAAACGCGGCGTTCAGCTTCGCGCTCGCCGCGAAATCGATGGCGCCGCCATGGTCGGCTTCATACTGATCGCCGAATGCCACTTCGAGTCGCGGATGCAGCGTCCATAGCGACAGGAGTTTTTCGACGCCGTCCGTGGTGAGCAGGTCGTCGTCGTGGATCAGCAGAATCTTGTCGCCGCTCGCCCGCCTGAACAGGTTCGCGACGTTGCGCGCCTGGCCGAGGGAAGGCTGATTCCTCATATAGCGCACGCGTGGCTCGCGTGCATAACGCGTTGTGATCAACCGCTCCGTGCGCCTGTCCGCCGAGTCGTCGCCGATCAGGATTTCCAGATTGCCGTAGCTTTGCGTCAGGCACGAGTCGATGCACGTCACGAGCAGATCAGGGCGGTCGCAAGTGGGCAGACAGATGGAAACCTTGGGGTGGGTGGAGGGGGTCGAAGTGATGGACATAAGCGTCGCCTTTGTTATCTGTTGAGGGGCGGCAGCTGGTCCGCTTGACGCACACGTCGCTGCAAGCAGAAAAATAGTCCATCACACCAAAAAAATAATCGGTAAAAATAAGGAAGAAATGTTTGCCGTATGAAAGCGCGCTGAAGGGGAATATTTATGCGGCTTCGCTGAAAAAAAGCAGCAAAGCCGCTCGCCCGCCAACACGCACGATTTCAACTAACCGAGGGTTCTCCCTCGCCGGGTTTTTTGCCCGGACGGTCTGCGGGCGACTGATTGCGGCCCTCGTCGTCGCGTTCCGGCAGCTTGCTTTTCTCGTTGTCGCTGTGCACGACCGGCTGCGGATGCTCCATATCAGCCGGTTTCTGATCGCCACGCACTTTCGTTTCGCTCATGTTTCTCTCCTGATTGGATGACATGTTCGATGCAGCAAGCGGCAGGCCCGGCTCGCGATCCGGCGTGTCATTAGCGAAGCATTCGCGCCGTATCTGCACCTGGACAGTGCCGGCGCGCATCGCCCGAGTGCAGTCGTACGTCAGTGCGACGCGGCCGCCGCTGACGCATTGCGCCTGAACGCCCACTGCACGCATGGCATGCTGCTTCGCAGCAGCTGGCACAACATTCGCTTAAAGGAAAATCAGAGTAGAAGCGGCTAGCGAGCCGGCATGTCCATGCCGGTCACCGTGGGGCATTGCTCTTGGGGCGCATCGTGCGCCCACGTCGAAGCAATTCGGCGTTTGAACGGAACTGTCCGGTTCCGCCAACAAGGAGCGTGCGATGCAGTTGCCCCAAATCTTCACCCGACTGTCGTGCATCACCGCAATCACACGCGGCGAGCTGCGTTCGCTTTTGCGTTCGCTTTTGCGTTCATCCATGCCCACGCGTCGTATCGATCGAGCATGCGCGCAGCGCGGCAGTCACATCGCCCGTTCCTTGTCCGGCATTCAGCCTTGCCTTCTCACGATCCCAACTCTTTCCACATTCACACGGAGTTCAGTCATGCGCGTGTTGCATCTTCTCCCCCGCATTGCAGTGTCCGCTCGTTCGATCGCGGCCCGTGCCGCTAGCGCCGCCCTCCTGGCCGGCGCTGCGCTTGGCGTATTCGTTGCGCCGCCGGCTCACGCCGACGATCACGTCAGCCTGCTGACGAGCTGGTATGCGCAAGCCGAGCACGGCGGTTTCTATCAGGCCGTCGCGACCGGCATCTACAAGAAATACGGGCTCGACGTCACGATCAAAATGGGCGGTCCGCAGGTCAACGGCATGCAGTTGCTGGCTGGCGGGCAGGCGGACTTTCTGCTCGGCTACGACTTCCAGGTGCTCTCCAGCGTGGAAGCCGGCATTCCCGTCACCACCGTGGCCGCCGCGTTCCAGTACGACCCGCAAGGCATGATGACCCACGCCGACGTGACCAGTCTCGCCGGCCTGAAGAACAAGACGATCCTCGTCGCCGGTTCGGGCCGCACGACGTGGTGGCCGTGGCTGAAGGCGAAGTACGGCTACACCGAGGCTCAAGCGCGTCCGTACACCTTCAACCTGCAGCCGTTCTTTGCCGATCCGAACGTGGCGATGCAGGCGTATCCGTCGTCGGAAACGTTCCAGGCGGAGCAGGCTCATGCGAACGCGCACTTCTTCCTGTTCGCCGATGACGGCTATCCGCCGTACAACTCGACCATCGTCACGATGCGCGACACGATGAAAAACAAGCCGGACGTCGTGGCGCGTTTCGTGAAGGCGTCGATGGAAGGGTGGAAGAGCTATCTGAACGATCCCGCGCCGGGCAATGCGCTGATCAAGAAAGACAACCCGCAGATGAGCGACGCCCAACTCGCCTACGGCGTGGCGCAACTGAAGAAACTCAAGCTCGTAACCGGCGGCGATGCGGCCACGCAAGGCATCGGCACCATGACCGACGCGCGCTGGAAAAAGACCTTCGATTACATGGTCGACGCGAAACTGCTCAAGCCCGCTACCGACTATCACGCGGCCTACACGCTGCAATTCATTCAGAACGCGAAGGTGATGCCTTGAGGCTGGCCCTCCACGCAGACATCGCACCTCGCCCCAACGCCTGAACGCCTGAAAGAAGGAGCATCACATGCTGGTCACCCGTCAAAACGTCCTGCGCCGCTTCTGGTACGCCATCATGCCGATGGCGCAACTCGACGCCGGACCGCAGCCCTTCACCTTGCTCGGCGAGCCGATCGTGTTATGGAAAGGCGCGGGCGGCAAGCCGCACGCGTTGCGTGATCGCTGCTGTCACCGCACGGCGAAACTGTCGAAGGGATTCGTCGATAGCGACGGCAATATCGCCTGCGGCTATCACGGCTGGACCTACGACTGCTCGGGCCAATGCGTGAAGATTCCGCAGAACGGCGGCGGCGCGATTCCGTCGCGAGCCGTGGTGCCGTCATATCGCTGCGAAGAACGCTACGGCTACGCGTGGGTCGCGCTAGAGGACCCGTTGCAGCCCATCCCCGAGTTTCCCGAAGACGGTGCGCCCGGCTATCGCCGCATCCTGCAGTTTTACGAGCGTTGGGAAACGAGTCCGCTGCGCATGATGGAAAACTCGTTCGACAACTCGCATTTCAGCTTTGTGCATAAAGGCAACTTCGGCCTGTTCGACAATCCGAAACCGTCGAAGTACGAATTCCGTCCCCACGATTGGGGCTTCGAAGCCGAGACGCATGTGCCCGTGCGCAATCCGCCGGCGAGCTACCGCATCACCGGCACGACCGAGGAAGTCACCGAGCGGCATCTGATCAACCGCTGGTTCATGCCGTTCGCGCGGCGCTTTGGCTGCGTGTATCCGGCGAGCGGTATCCATCACATCATCTACAACTGCGCGACGCCGATCGACGACCGCACGCTGATGCTGTCGCAATGGCTCTATCGCAACGACACCGAAGACGCGTGTTCGACGCAGGAACTGATCGACTGGGATCGCCCGATCACCGACGAAGACCGCGACATTCTCGAAGCCACCGACTACGACGCGTGCATCGACGTGCGGCGTCAGCAGGAGTGCCATATGGAATCGGATCAGCCCGGCTTGCTGATGCGCCGCATGCTGCTCAAGCTGCTGAACGATCATGGCGAGTCCGAAGTATTTCGCGAAGTATTGCCCATTCACGTGGAGGAATGATCATGGCGGCGACTCAAGCCTTTATCGCTGACGTGGCCGCGCCGTCGCTCTCGGTGCAGCGCGTCGACAAGCGCTATGCGAACGGCACGATCGCACTGGAGGACGTGCGCCTTGCCATCGAACCCGGCGAGTTCGTTTCGCTGCTCGGCCCGTCGGGTTGCGGCAAAAGCACGCTGCTGAAAATGTTTGCCGGCATCGAAACGCCCACGCACGGCCATCTGCGCTGGTGGGGGCAAGCGTTCGAGACGGTCGGCTCGCCGGGGCGGCGCATGTCGATGGTGTTTCAGGAGGCGACGCTGATGCCGTGGGCCACGGTCGCCGACAACGTGCGCTTGCCGCTCGATCTCGCGCATGTGCCGCGGCGCGAAGCCGACGCGCGCGTGGCCGCTGCGCTCGACGGCGTGGGGCTCGCGAAATTCGGCCACGTGCTGCCGCGTGAATTGTCGGGCGGCATGCAGATGCGCGCGTCGCTGGCGCGTGCGCTCGTGACCGAGCCGGATCTGCTGCTGCTCGACGAGCCGTTCGGCGCGCTCGACGAATTCACCCGCAACCGCCTCGACAGCGATCTGCGCGCGTTGTGGCAGCGGCGTGGCATGACGGTGGTGTTCGTCACGCACAGCATTTACGAGGCGGTGTATCTGTCGAGCCGCGTGGTTGTGATGCAGGCGCGGCCGGGCCGCATCATCGCCGATGTGCCGATCGACGGTCCGCTCGAACGCGACGACGCCTATCGCGTCAGCGAGCCGTTCATGCAGCATTGCAAGACGCTCTCGGAGTTGATTACCGATGCGCATCGCGCGTCGTTGGCGAACGAAGAAACAGGAGTGCAATCATGACGGGCGAAGTGCTTGCGGGTCATTCGGGCAAGTCGGGACGCGGGGCGGCTGCCGCGTCGTCGACAGCGGCAGCTGCGGCTGCAGCGCAGGGCGCAGGGCAGCGTGCGAAATCTGCCGCGAGACCGGCTACCAGTTCCCAGCGGCAGCCATGGTTGCAACGCCCCGGCGTGATGAAAGCCATCGCGCCGTGGGTGGTCGGCGTCGTGGTGCTGGCGTGCTGGCAAGCCTGGTGCGTGGTGATGAAGGTGCCGGCGTATCTGGTGCCGTCGCCGTCGGCGATCGTGAGCGAGTTGGTGCAGGACGCGCCGCTGCTGTTCGGCAGCCTGCTCGCGACCCTGAAGATCACGCTGTTGGCGTTCGCGCTGGCCACGGTGCTGGGCGTCGTCATCGCGTTGCTGTTCGTGCAGAGTCCACTGATCGAGGCGAGCCTCTTTCCCTACGCGATCCTGTTGCAGGTCACGCCCGTCGTGGCGATCGCGCCGTTGATCATCATCTGGGTCAAGGACATGAACGTCGCGCTGGTCTTGTGCGCGACGCTGGTGGCGTTGTTCCCGATCATCTCGAACACCGTGCTCGGCTTGCGCAGCGTGAACCCCGGCTTGATCAACCTCTTCAGGATCAATCGGGCGACCCGCTGGCAGACGTTGGTGCGTTTGCGGATTCCGAGCGCGTTGCCGTATTTCTTCGGCGGCCTGCGCATTTCGAGCGGGTTGTCGCTGATCGGCGCGGTGGTGGCGGAGTTCGTCGCCGGTACGGGCGGCAGCGGCGCGGGGCTCGCCTATCAGATCTTGCAGGCGGGTTTTCAGCTGAATATTCCGCGTCTGTTCGCGGCGCTGCTGCTGATCACCGTGACGGGCGTGGTGCTGTTCGCCATCACGGCGTGGGTGTCGCGCGCGGGCTTGCGCGGCTGGCACGACAGCCAGCTTTGAATGACGCGGTCTCGAACTCAGCTTCACACTCTCGCTCGAACTCATGACGACACACGACACAACACAGCACACGACACCTGGCACGCTGATCCGCAACGCGGCGGCGATCATGACCGGCGGCCGCGGCTCGGCCGACGATCCCGCGCGCGTGAGCGGACCTGACATTCGCATTGTCGGCGACACGATCGACGCGATCGGCGCGCTCACCCCGCGGCCGGGCGAGACGATCGTCGACGCCACCGATTGCGTCGTCTATCCGGCATGGGTCAACACGCATCATCATCTGTTCCAGTCGCTGCTCAAGGGCGACACGGCGGGACTGGACGCCACGCTCACGCCGTGGCTCGCCGCGACGCCGTATCGCTTCCGGGCGCTCTTCGACGAGCGGCGCTTCCGGCTCGCGGCGCGCATCGGCCTGATCGAACTGGCGCGCTCGGGCTGCGCGACGGTGGCCGACCACAACTACGTGTACTACCCGAACATGCCCTTCGACAGTTCGGCGATTCTCTTCGAGGAGGCCGGGAAGCTCGGCTTGCGTTTCGTGTTGCTGCGCGGCGGCGCGACGCAAACGCGCCAGCTCGAGGCCGAACTGCCGACCGCGTTGCGCCCTGAAACACTGGACGCCTACATCGCCGATATCGAACGGCTCGCCACCCGTTTCCACGACGCGTCGCCGCGCGCGATGCAGCGTGTCGTGATGGCGCCGACCACCGTGCTGTATTCGATCTCGCCTGCCGAAATGCGCGCGACGGCGGCGGTGGCGCGCCGCCTCGGTCTGCGTCTGCATAGCCATCTCTCGGAGACGGTGGGCTACCAGGACAGCGCGCATGCGATGTACCGGCAATCGCCGGTTGCGTTTTGCGGCGAGCACGACTGGCTAGGCAGCGACGTCTGGTACGCGCATCTCGTCAAGGTCGATGCCGACGAGATCGCGCTGCTGGCGCAAACCGGCACGGGCGTCGCCCATTGTCCGCAGAGCAACGGGCGCCTCGGCAGCGGCATTTGTCCGGTGCGCGAAATGGCCGATGCGGGGGTGCCGGTGTCGATCGGCGTCGACGGCGCGGCGTCGAACGAAGCGGCCGACATGATCTCCGAAGTGCACATGACATGGCTCGCGCAACGCGCGCGCCGCGGCATGCTCGCGCAACCCACGTTTCGCGGCGGGAATTTCGAAGGCGGCGCGAACGCCGCGAGCGTTGCCGATGTGATTCACTGGGGCACGGCGGGTGGCGCGCGGATCATGGGCCTCGACGAAGTCGGCAGGATTGCGGTGGGTTTCGCCGCGGATCTCGCGGTGTATCGGCTCGACGACCCGCGCTATTTCGGCTTGCACGATCCGGCGATCGGGCCGGTGGCGTCGGGCGGCAGGCCATCGCTCGCGGCGCTGTTTTCTGCTGGAAAGCGCGTGGTGGCGGATGACCGGATCGACGGTGTCGATCTCAAGGAACTGGCGCGCGAGGCGAGGGCGGCTGTGCGGGAGTTGCTGGAGGAGGTGGTGTGAGGCGACACCGCCGACAGTGTGTGGTAACGCGAACCTGTCGGCTGCCGCTGACTAGTGCAGCAATTGGCTTAGTTCAAACTGCGCTATCCCGATCTGCGTCTGAAGTTGTCTTTCCATTTGCTGGTATTGGTGCCGCTGGTCGTTGAGTTGGTGGATTTGGGGCAGTAGAGTGTTCAACTCCCCTCTCAGTTTCGCCATATCATCGTTGAAGCGGGTGAGCTCCGCGCGAATGGTTTGCCTTCGATCACGGAGCTCGCGAATGCGCATGTCCACTTGCGGGTCGCGAGGCTGACCTGTGCTTTCGAGTTGTTGAAGCTGGGCGATCAGGTTGGCGCTCTCCTGTTCTGTCTGATTTTTCCGCTGCAGCAGGTCCGCCTTCCGTTGTTCCGTGGTTGTTTGAAGCCCGCGTATCTCCTCGAGCCTTCGCGCGGTCGACAGCACATCCTGCGTGACGGTTTGCAGTTGCGTTTGCAAGTGAGCCAATGTCTGATGTGCCTGCTGGATCTGGTAGGCCTTCTGCTCGTCGCCCACGGCAGTGTGTCGGTCTCTGGACTCGTTTCCGCCGCCTCGCAGGCCGACAGCGTCATGCGGCTTCCAGCTGCCGTCTGGCCGACGCTCGATCGGCACGCCCGGCTCGGCCGGTTTGTCTGGTTGCACGACGCGCCACGTCTGGTTGGCCGTGTCGTAGCGCACCGGATAGCTCTGGCCGTGATCCTGAATGTACCTCTGCCCCTTCGAATCGATCAGGACTCCGGCGTGCGCCGGGTCCGGCTGCAACGTGCCTGAAGGTTGTGCCGCGTAGCGTGATGGCAGCGCGGGCGCATCCGGCGTGTGTTGATGGTCGGATCCGGTGGGGCTTGGGTCTTTCGCCTCGCTGCCGCTGCCCGCGAAATTGCGCTCGAACATGTCCACCGAACCGGCGGGCAGCGACGGCGAAGGGTGCTCGCCGACGCCGGCGAGGTGTTCCCCTTCGGGTCCCAGACCGCCGAGCAACAGGCCGCCGATTGCCGTTCCGGCGTCGATCAGGCCCACCTGTCCACGGCTCAATCCGCCATGATCGGGAAATTCGGCATCGAGCAACCTGGTGGCCAGCCAGTCCGCGCCCGGGATCGGCGACAGGTCGGCGAACACGCGGCCAATGCCGTAGAGAATCTTGTCGGCAAGGCCGGGAATAGCCTCGCGCAGCATTTCGCGGTTTTTCCCGTCGATGTCCTTGAGCGCGCCGCCGTAGTTCTTCGCAAGATTGTCCACGTAGTCCTTGTCGGGGGCAGGTGGATTTTTCGCGGCGTCCTCGTAGGTCTGCGGCCTGTCAACGTGGCTCAGGCCCTCTCCGGGCTTGTCCATGGTCGTCAGCGCCTGGTCCTGCAAGGCCTGCATGCGACGATATATCGAAGACGTTGGATCCGTCATGCCCTGCTGGAAGGTCAGCAGATCTTGCGCGACCTGCTCAGGCGGGCGGTGACGCACCGATGATGTGGCGCGCTCCTGGCTCGAATAGCCGTCGTCGGAAAGCAGCTTCTCCATTACCGACTGGTACGGGAAGGTCTTCGCATAGGCCGGCTTGCGCGTATTGTCATCCCAGTCGGGATCGTCCGAGGTTTTCGGCAGTTGGATTTTGTCAGCCTTGTACTGCTGCGCCGCGTCGAGAATGTCGTTCACGCGGGCGGCCGATTCGTTCCATGATTTCTGAGTCGCCGCGTAGACGTCGCCAGCCTTATTGAGGATATCGCGCTGCAGGTCAGTCTTGATCTTGACGGCCTGCGCGAAATTGGCCTCGCGTTGCTGCGCTGTCGCGGCCGGTGCGCTAAATGCGCTGTACTGGTCGCGCAGCTGCTGCAAGCGTTGAGTGCCGGCGTCGCCGAGCAGCCCGGCGCCAGCCGGCATATTGAACACGGCATTCATGCGTTTGAGCGGATCGGCGCGCGTTCGCTTCAATTGGGCAATCACGTCTGTTTTGAGTTGCTGGATATCGGCGTCGCGTTGTGCGTCCGGTTCGCCGATCACGGCCTTCGCCCGCGCGGCGAAGCCCTCACGGGTTTCCTCGTCCATCTGCGCCGTAGCGGCCGCGAGACCCTCCAGACGCACCCGCGCGTTAGCGAAGCCTCGCGGGTAGCCGGTCATCAGCAGGTTCGTCGTCGATTCCTGAGCTTGCGTGACTTTCGTGTCGTTTGCGTAGTTGATCGATTGGTTGCCACCGTCATACTTGTTCAGCATGGTTTGGGCGAATTCGGCCGGCGTGGTCGTGTCTTTCGACGCCACGACTGCGGGCTTCGGGGCGACAGCGTTGTGCCGGCTCGGCAGCGTGCCGGGTGCGTTTCCGGACGGAATGCGAAAATCGGAGACGGAGTTTGTCATAGGGCATTTCGTTATGTTGAAGGGACGCTGCGTTGCAACCCATTGAGGCGGATTGCCATAACGATGAAAGCACCTCGGACAGGGCGCCGTGTGTTACCGGAGGATGACCACGCGAGCGCGACACGCGTCTGCGGTGACTGCCGTCGAGCGAAGACGCGCAAGCATTGCTGCCGCAAGGCCGATTCCAGAACAGGCTGACCTCCATACTTACAAACAAGCGCTTGACCATGCCCGTCATTCAGCGCACCGTGGACGAGAACCCTTTCTCGCGGGAGTACGAAATGTCCCTCAACTTCCCGAACCCAAGCCGCAGCTATGACGCCTCGCACCACTGCGTCAATTTCTGGGGCTATGACAATGCGCGCGAAATCGCTTTCGTCGTCACCCGTTCGGTGATTTCGAATCTGAGCCCCAGTGTGGGCGCCGACGAACCGGCCGTGCTCGCGGCGTTCGACCGGCATCGCGAGCAAATTCTGACGCTCGCTCGCGGGCTATATCTCGGCGGCCCGCAAAACCGCTATACGATTTCCTGACGCGGCGCGGCGTGCCGCGCAAACGTCGCCGAAGCGGGACTCAGGCCGCCGGTTCGCGCGGCGCGCCGCCCGTAAGCGAAACGACAAATTCGAAAAACGCACGGACCTTCGCGGGCGGATGGTGCCGCGAAGGATAGAGCGCGTACAGTGGATAAAGCTCGTCGCCCCAATCCGGAAAGAGTTCGACCAGTTTGCCGCTCGCCATGAGCGATTCGGCGCCGAGCGCGAGAATCTGCGCGACGCCCTGGCCGGCTGCGCAGGCACTATGCAAGGTGCCCACGTCGTTGACGGTCAAACGGCCTTGCGGCGTAATCACGGTCTTTTTGCGGCCGCGATGAAATTCCCAGCTGAACGGGTAGCCCGTCAGCGGATCGCGGAATTTGATGCACACATGCTTGCCGCTTTCGAGTTCGGCCGGATTCACCGGATGCCCATGCTTCTTCAGATACGACGGCGCGGCCACGGTGAGAATCCGTGTGTCCAGCAGCTTGCGGGCAATCAGCGTCGATGCCGGCGGATCGCCGAAACGGATCGCGAGATCGAAACCGTCGGCGACCATATCGCCCAACTGGTCGCGGGTGATCAGTTCGAGCTGCAGGTCGGGGTGCCGGTCGACAAACCCGCCCAGCCTCGGCCCAAGCACGAGCCGCGAAAAGAACGGATCCATGTTCACGCGCAAACGTCCGCGAACAGCGGTCGCGCCGTGCGCGGCGGATGCCGCGGCTTCTTCGAGTCCGCCCAGAAGCGGCACGATCTGTTCGTAGAAGCGCCGGCCTTCGTCGGTCAACGCGACCGAGCGCGTGGTGCGATCGAAAAGCCGGATGCCGAGCCGCGCTTCGAGCCGTGCGACCGAACGGCTGACCCCGGATTGCGACATGTCGAGCGCTTCGCCGGCGGCCGCAAAACTGCCGCAATCGACGATCGCCGTCAAGACGCCCATGCCGTTCAGCATGCGCTCGTCAAATGGCATGTGAGAGTCCTTTGTTATGCATTAATGCGTGACATGCTAACGCGAAAGTCCGTTTGAATTCACGCGCCAAAACGGGGAAACGCCGCCTGGTAAGGCGGACGAATGATGTCATGTCATGAGTGGAACGACAGCCGCGCTACCGCGTCAATCACGCGGCGGGCGTCAATCTGCATGAGCTCGTCCGATGCAACAGGAACATGCGGCTCTCGTCATGCATTGGGCATATTTGGATGGAATAGCGGACAACTCGGCGTCGCGCGTATTTTTATTGTGCGCGCCGCCGATGGTCCCGTTAGCGGCCCGCGCCTTGGGTCGCTTGCGCGCGCACGGTGCGCGAGGCAGGCGTTTCGTCGAGGTGACGAAACACCCAGGCTGACACCAGCGTGATCACGCCGACACACACGAAGGCGAGCCGGAACCCGAGCGCCGCCGATCCCACTTGCGCGGAAAAGAGATTCACGAGGCCGCCGCCGATCGAGACGCCCAGCCCGATCGCGAGCATCTGCACCATGGAAAAGAGGCTGTTGCCACTGCCGGCGTCGGCATGCGAGAGGTCTTTGAGCGTGACGCTGTTCATCGCCGCGAATTGCATGGAGTTGGACGCCCCGAACACCGCCAGAATCACGATCCCGACCACGAGCGGCGTGTCGCGCGTGATCAGTGCAAAGGCCACGATCGACGAACCGACGATCACGGTATTGACGAGCAGGAACGTGTCATAGCCATAACGGCGCACAAGCGGCGCGATCCAGCGTTTGGCGACGGTGCCGGCCAGCGCCGCGGGCAGCATCATCAGCCCCGAATGCAGCGGCGAATAGCCCAGTTGCAATTGCAGCAGCAAGGGCACGAGGAACGGTACGGCACTCGAACCGATGCGGCACACCAGGTTGCCGATCAGACCGACGCTGAAATTCGGCTCGCGAAAGAGCGAAAGCTTGAAGAGCGGATTGGCGCGGCGTTTCGCGTACGGAATGTAGGCGAGCGCGCTCACGGCGGCGAGCACGAAGAGCGCCGCCGACCAGGCCAGCCGATGCGTCGGCATGGGCGCGTCGACGGCGAGCGAAAACGCGATCATGCACAGCGACAGCAGCGCGCAGCCAATGAAGTCGAACGGCGGCGCCTGGGTTTCGCCATGCGCCGGCAGGAAGCGCTGCACCGCGTACAGCCCCATAGCGCCGATCGGCACGTTGATCAGGAAAATCCAGTGCCACGTGATCGCCTGAACGAACCAGCCGCCGAGCGTCGGCCCGGCGATCGGCCCCAGTTGTCCCGCGACCGAAATGAACGCGAGTGCCGCCACGTACTGCTCGCCCGTCACGCTGCGTAAGACCGCGAGCCGTCCGATCGGCAGCAACATCGAGCCGCCCACGCCTTGCAGCACGCGCGCCAGCACCAGCTGGCCGAGTGTATGCGCGCTCGCGCAGCAGATCGAGCCGATCACGAACAGGAGGATTGCCACGAAATAGACGCGCCGCGTGCCGAAGCGGTCGGCGAGCCAGCCGGAGGCCGGCGTGAGCATCGCCATGGTCAAGGTGTACGCGACCACGATCGGCTGCATGGCGAGTGGCGCGACGTGCAAGCTGTTTGCAATCGACGGCAACGCCGTATTGACGATCGTCGTGTCGAGCGACTGCATGAAAAAGCCGGCGGCGACGATCCACAGCAGTGCGGTCTGGGAAGAATCCTTGGTCATCTTTAACGGGCGGCGGGGCGGCGGCATGAGCGGGCGGCCGCCGGGACCGGAGCATTCGGTGGGGCGATTCCGTCATCATATTGACATCCTCGTCAATCGGGAACCCCACTAGGGGCGCTGACTGTTATCGACTTTGCCGATAAGCGAGGTGACAATGGCTCATGCTCAATCCCATCTGGCTCAAGACCTTTTCGACCGTCGCCGCGTGCCACAGCTTTACCGAGGCGGGACGGCGGCTCGACCTCACGCAATCGAGCGTCAGCGAACACATCCGAAGGCTCGAAGAGAGCGTCGGCCGGCGCCTGTTCGTGCGCGACACCCATTCGCTTGCCATGACGCCCGACGGCGAAGCCATGCTCGCGCACGCCAGCGTGATTCTGCAGGCGCTGGCGCGGGCGGAGTCGCAGTTTCGCGCGCCGCGTCTGAAAGGCCGCGTGCGGCTCGGTTCCTCGGACGATGTCGCGCTCGGCCCGCTGCCGACGGTGCTGGCGGCCTTTCGCAACGCGCATCCGGATGTCGAACTGGAAATCACCATCGGCATGACCGGCAAGCTGTACGAACTGCTCGATGCGGGGGCGATCGATCTGCTGGTCGGCAAAAGGCGGCTCGGCGACCGGCGCGGCGTGCCGCTCTTCACCGGACGGCTGGAGTGGCTGGCGCGCGCCGGCACGCTGGTCGACCTGAGCCAGCCGTTGCCGCTGATTCTGGTCGCGGAGCCGAGCGTGACGCGGGCCGTCGTGCTCGACGCGCTCGCCGAGGCCGGCTTCAGCTGGCAACTGGTGTGTACGAGCAGCAGTCACGCTGGTTGTATCGCAGCCGCGCGCGGCGGGCTCGGCATCACGGTTCGTCCGCAGTATCTCGCCGCGCGGGGGCTTGCACCGCCGCTGAATACGGCGAGTCTGCCGGTGCTGCCGTCGGTGGAATTCATCGCTCTCGCGGCAAAACGGCTCAGCCGGCCGGCGGGCACGTTGCTGCAGCTGCTGCACGACAGCGATCTGCGCGGATCATGGATCGGAGAATGAGGGCGCGCAGGCGGCGCGTGCGCGATACAACGCGCCGCTTCGCGTGTTCGGATCAGGCGGGCAGCGTGGCAGCGAGCTTGTCGAACTCCGTCGCCCACTCCGCGCGCCACGTGTTGCGCGTGGCCTCGTCGACCCACGCGCCGTCAATCCCGTTCAGCATGAATTGCCGCAGTTCCGCGACGCTGAACCCGAAGTGGCTGTACATCAACTGCCATGCTTCGCTCGGGTTCACTTTGTGCAGCGTGGGGTCGTCGGTATTCGGATGGATCTTCAGGCCGAGTTGCGGCATGCGCCGCAGCGGATGTTGTTCAGCCCACACGTCCGGGGCCAGCGTACGCAGGTAGTACGAGTTGGTCGGCACCACGGTGAAGACGATGCCCCGCGCGGCGTATTGCTCGGCCAGTTGCGGATTGTCCACGATCGTATAGCCGTGATCGATGCGGTCGCACTGCAGAAGATCGACCGCGGTTTCGACATTGCGCCACGGCATGCCGAATTCGCCCGCGTGCGCGGTGGTTTTGAAGCCAGCGTTGCGCGCGTGGCGATATGCCTTCCAGAACAGTTCCGGCGGCCGGTCGTTCTCGCGATAGTCGATGCCGAGGCCCGCCACTTCGTCGGCGCGGTTGGCGCACATCCAGTCGACCAGCGCGACGGCTTCGTCGGGATCGGCTTCGCGATCGATGCTCGGGATCAGCCGCGCGCTGATGCCGAAGTCGCGCGCGGCGTCGCGAATGGCGGTGACGATTGCCGCTTGCGCATCGGCATAGGCAATGTGCGAGACGCGCACCGTGCCGGTAGGATTCCAGAAGAATTCGCTGTGACGAACCTGATGCGCGGCGGCATCGGCGAGATATTCGTAGGCGATACGGTGCAGATCGTCCGCTTGCGTGAGCAGATGTTCGTCGAGCGCGCGCAGCACGCGCAGCACGCCGACCGGTTTTTCGCCACGCTTGTAGAAAGAATCGATTTCCTCGCGACTGAGCGGCGCATGGCTTTTTTCGGCCAGCGCGATGAACGTCTCATGACGCACCGCGCCCAGCAGGTGGCAGTGCAATTCGGCTTTCGGCAGTGCCTTGAAGAAGGCGCGATGCGCGTCGGTCAGCCCGATGTTCAGACGCGATGCGGGCACGTTACCCATTGTCTCTTTCATGTCGGTATGGTTTTCGGTAGTGCGCAAAACTCAGTGTAGTGCGAATGCAAGGTGAACTCGTGGCGCGAAGGCGCGGGGCTCAGTGCGGCTTGACCACGGTATAGAAGTAGTAGCCGAGCGGCACGGCCAGCACATACAGGCCCCACGGCACTTCGCGGAAACGTCCCGCGAGCAGTTTGACGAGGACGTAGCAGAGCAGGCCGCCTGCAATGCCGGTGCCGAAGCTGTTCGACATCAGCGTGAGCAGCACCATGGAGAGCACCGGCAGGGAGTCGGTGAAGTCGTCGAAATGCGTGTGGCGGATCGTGCTGAACATCGACAGGCCGATCAGGATCAACGCGGGCGCGGTCGCTTCTTTCGGAATCGCCAGCGCGACCGGCACGAACAGCAGCATCAGCGCGAACATGGCGGCCGCGGCGAGCGACGACAGGCCGGAGCGGCCACCCGCTTCCACACCCGCCGCCGATTCCACCAACGCGGTGAGCGCCGGAATGCCGAATACGGGGCCGAGCGTCGCGGCAATCGAATCGACCAGAAACGGCCGGTTGATATTGGGCAGATTGGCGTTTTCGTCGAGCAGATCCGCTTTGGCGCCGACGGCGAGCGTGGTGCCGAGCGTGGAAAAGAATTCGGCTGCGAAGAATACGAACAGATACGGAATGGACGCGACGCTCAGCGCGCCGGCGATATCGAGTTTGAACGCGATCGGCGCGATACTGTGTGGCCACGACAGAAACGACGCTGGCATATGCGTGACGCCGAGCGGCACGCCCGTGGCCGCCGCGATCAGGATCGCCCACAGAATGGCGCCGGGCACGCGGCGTCCTTGCAGAACGACTGCCGCGCCGAGTCCGACCAGCGCGACGAGTGTGCCTGGCCGCGAAAAGTCGCCGAGCGCGAGCGCATTGGTCTTCGCGTTGGCGATCACCATGCCCGCATTGCGAAAGCCGAGCACCGCGATGAACAAACCAATCGATGCGCCGAGCCCGAGCTTGATCTGCGCCGGAATCAGCCGCACCACCAGACTGCGCGCACCCACCAGCGTCAGGATCAGAAACAGCACGCCGGAGACGAACGCGATGCCGAGCCCCGTTTGCCACGCGACATGTTCGCCCGCGAGCGTAATGCCGAGAATCACCGAGCCGCCGATACCCGGTCCGACCAGAAACGGCAAGTTCGCGTACAGCGCCATCAGCACCGTGCTCAGCACGAATACGAGGATCGTCGCGGTGGTGGCCGCGCCGCGATCCATGCCGCCCGCGGCGAGCAGTGACGGAATCACCACCAGCAAGTACGCGGCCGCGAGAAACGAGGTGATGCCCGCGATCGTCTCGACCCGCACGCTGGTCTTGCGCGCGCCGAGCGCGAAACGCCGCCCGAGCCAGCCACCGTTTGCAAGCGACATGCCGCTCGTTGCATCGGCGCTTGAAGATTCGTTATTGATCAATTGATTCATCCTGTAACCATGCCATTTATACTGCTGCGCATTGCGTCGATGCATTGCTTTCCATGACCGACCGTTCTTCCCTGCTGCCCGCGCTCACGCTGCGGCAAATCCAGTACTTCGTCACGCTAGCGCATGCCCGCAGCTTCACGCAGGCCGCGCAGTCGCTCGCGTTGACGCAACCCGCGCTGACCGCGGCGATCCGGCAGATCGAATTCCTGCTCGGCGGGCCCTTGTTCGCGCGTTCCGCGCATCGGCTGACATTGACCCATGCCGGCGCGAGCGTCCTGCCGCTCGCGGAACGCCTGCTCAACCAGGCGCGCGGCACTTTCGACGACATGGCCAGCACCTTCGCCGAACGCGTGCAGACGGTGCGTATCGGACTGATTCCCTCGGCCGCGGCGCGCTTGCTGCCCGCGCTCTGCGCGTTGCGTGCGCAGCAACCGTCGCTGCGCTTCACGTTGAACGATATGCCGAACACCGCGTTGCTCGACGCCGTGCGCCAGGGCGCGGCCGATTTCGGCATCGGCGTGCACGAGCCCGATGCGTCCAGCCCGGACGACGACGCCGCCGCACTGCGCTACCAGGATCTGTTCGAGGATCAGATCGTCGTGGTAGTGCGGCGCGACGACCCGCTCGCGCAGAAGAAGAGCCTCGCGTGGTCGAAGCTGGTCGGCCGCGATCTCGCCGCATTCGTGCGCGGCAGCGTGAGCGAGGCGTTGCAGCGCACCGGTGGCGCGGAAGGTTTGCAACTGAACGTCGCGTACCGCGTCGAGTACACCGAGCCGTTGTACGAACTGGTGCGCAACCGCCTCGCGATCGCCGTGCTGCCGAGCCTCTACACGATGCATCTGCACGACGCGGAACTGGTCGCGTTGCGGCTCGACAAGCCGCGCGTGAGCCGTTCGATCGCGCTGATCTCGCTCGCCGGCGACGATCGCGGCCCGCATGTGCGAGCGTGTCGCGAGTGGATCGCCGCGCATATCTGACGCAGCGCGCCCGGTTCGCATCACGCCTGTCCCGACGCACACGCTTAAACGCACGCTAAACCCGAAACTCACGGCAGCGTGGCGAGCCGCGCCCGCAGCGCCGCATAGAAGCCGTCCGCGTCAACCTCGGTGATCCACGTCGCGTTCGGCTTGCGGCCGCTGTGGCCGCTCCAGTCCACGACGGTTTCGCCGAGGGTCCATTCGCCCACCGTTTCGATCATTACGTTGACTTCGCGTCCCTTGAACAGAGACTGCTCGATCAGGTAGCCGGTCGCGCAAGGGTCGTACATCGGCGCGGATTCGATACCGCGTCGGCCTTTCTGATAGGCCACTTCGGCGGCCATGATGTCGGCGGCCATGGTGCCGCAGCGATTGCCGAGCGCGCGGATCGGCGCGATGCGCGCCGGCGTGATCGGCGCTTTCACGGCCACGTCGCGCGGCAGCACCACGATCGGCACGCCGCTCGCGAACACGATTTGCGCGGCCTGCGGATCGACGTAGATGTTGAACTCGGCGGCAGGCGTAATGTTGCCGCGCTCGAAAAAAGCGCCGCCCATCAGCACGATTTCGCGGATGCCGTTGCGAATCTCCGGCGCCTCCGTGAGCGCGGTGGCGAGATTGGTCAGCGGTCCGAGCGCGCAGAGTGTCACGCTGTGCGGCGGCGCCGCGCGCAGCGTGTCGATCAGAAAGGCGACCGCATGTTGCGGCGCGAGCGGTGCAAGCGGTTCATGCAGCGGCACGCCTTCGAGTCCGGTTTTGCCATGCACGTTGGCGGCGGTGATCAGTTCGCGCGTGAGCGGCCGCGGGCAGCCCGCGTAAATCGGTAGCGAATGCGTGCGCTCGGCCCAGTCGCGCACGATACGCGCATTGCGTTCGGTGAGATCGAGCGGCACGTTGCCCGCCACTGTCGTGATCGCGCGCACGTCGAGACGCTCGCTCGCGCCGAGCGCGAACAGAATCGCAATCGCGTCGTCCTGGCCCGGATCGCAATCGATAATCACGCTGCGTCGCGTGCCGGCCTGCAATCCGGCGCTGGACGACGCGCCGTTCGCCGTATCGGCCGCACCGGATGCGCTCGCGGAACCCGCCGCGCCCGCCAGCATCGGCCAGGCTGAAGCGCCGGCCGCGAGGCCCATCGCCGTGCGAAGAAAGGCGCGGCGGTCCTGTTTCGTGTCGGAGGCGTTCATCATCGTCAGAACGCGTGGCGCATGCCGACCGTCGCGATCATCTGACGGATGCTGGTGGATTGGGCGTAGGCAAAAATCTGCGCGTGTTGCGCGTCGCCAGCCGCCTGCTGCGCGATCACCGTGAGCGCGACGTCCGTGCGCTTCGACAGGAAGTAGTCGGCCTGCAGATTCACCTGATGCCATTTGGGCCTCGTGTTGATCACGTCGTATTTGCCGTCGGTGAAGGCATACGCGGCGCCGAGAATGAAGGCGGGCGTAACGTGGTAGTTCAGGTTCAGGTTGTAGTTCTGCAAATGCAGATGCGAGTTGTCGAGATAATCGTAGCGGACATCCGTGAAGAGCGCCGCGAATTGCGCCGCCCCTATCGTATAGAAACCACCCGTGCCGAAGATGCGCTGTTTGCTCGCGTACGCGGCGGGATGCAGTGCGCTCTTCGAGAAGATCAGCAGCGACGAGGCGTAGTCGTTCGAAATCGCGCCGTCCTGGTTGGTCGCGCTGTACGGATTGTTGTACTGCGCGTACACCACGCTCCACTTCAGCGGGCCGTGCTCGTAACCCGCGCCGAAGCTGTACGCATTGTTGTTGGCGAAACCGGTCGCGTTGCTGAAACCATATTCGGCGGTGGCCTTCAGGCCGTGATAGTCGGGTGTGACGTACTTGACCGCGTTCTGCACGCGGATGTCGTTATAGCCGTTGTCGTTGTCGCCGATATTCACGCCATTGCTCGCGATGATCACGGGGCCGACATAGTCGTGCACCGTGTCGTACTGACGGCCGAAGGTCAGCGTGCCGTACTTCTTGCTGGCGAGCCCGACGAACGCCTGGCGGCCGAACAGGCGGCCGTTTTGCGACGCGGTGCCGGTCATCACGTTAAAGCCGTTCTCCAGCTGGAATATCGCGGCCATACCGCCGCCCAGATCTTCGACGCCCTTCAAACCCCAGCGCGGATTCTGATTGGTGCCGGAGAGCGCCTGCCACGCGTTCTTGCCGCCCTGGTTCGTCGCGTAGCCGACGCCCGCCGAAATCAGGCCATACAGCGTCACGCTGCTTTGCGCATGCGCGGCGCTGGAGAGCGCGCCGGCGATCGCGAGAGGGGCGAACTTGAGTAGTTTCATCGTGGTCCAGTAGCGGGAAAAGAGGGCGCCTGGCGTGAGGCGCATTTGAACTGGGCTCGACTATACGAAGACGGTCGTTATAAAAATAATGTTGTTTTTTTATAGTTACATAAATTTAATTTATTCAACTTCGTGGGCCTTGACCACCGGCGAAACGGGTGGTCACCGGCGTGTTGCGCGTTTACCGCGTTGGCCAAATATTATTTTTTCGCCAAGTCGTGGATCGTTATACTTTCCAAATACGGTTAATCTTTCCATATATGGAACATATAACCGCGTACGTGCGCGGGGGCCGTACGTCAAAAGCCAGAGCGCCAAACCAGCCAGAGCGATAAAAACCACCATGACCAGGAACTTGACCATCAACTTGCGGATCGCGATCACCATCGCGTTTCTTGGCATATTGCTGACCGCTACCGGCGTGCTCGGCATTCTCGGTATGAACGAAAGCAACGAGGCGCAGCGCGACGCTTACTCGGTTCATTTCGCCTCGGTCGTCGCGCTCGGCAAATCAGGTACGGCAATGTCGCGGGCGCGTTTCGGACTCGACTGGGCGATGAGCAACCCGCACTCGCCGCAACTGACCACGCAACTCGAGCGCGCCCGCATGCTGCTCGGCGAGTCGGACAAGTGGTGGAACACCTTTCGCGACCTGCCGAAAACGCCCGAACTGCAGCGCCTCACCGAGGATCTCGACGCGAAGCGCACCGCCGTGCGTCGCGACGGTATCGACAAACTGATCGAAGCGATCCGTACGGGCGACGCGAGCTGGATGGACGAAAGCCGCGCGAATCATCTGATCGGCCTATATACGGCAATGAACGCGAGTCAGGGTGATCTGGAGAACTATCTGAACCAGCAGGCGAGCGACGCGAACGAGCGCTCCGCCACGCTCTTTCATACGCTCCTGTACGCGAGCATCGGCAGCATTCTGGTGGGGCTCACGGTAGCGTTCATCAGTTGGCGCACGTTGCGCCGCGCGATCATGGCGCCGCTGAACGACGCGCTGCGCCAATTCGATGCGATTGCCGCCGGCGAACTGACGACCCAGGTGCCGATTCGTTCGAACGACGAAATGGCGACGCTGTTGCGCGGCGTCGCGTCGATGCAGGACAAACTCGGCGCGACCGTCACCACCGTGCGGGCCGGTTCGCATTCGATCGCCTCGTCGACGCAGCAGATCGCCGCGGGCAATCTCGATCTGTCGCAACGCACCGAGGAACAGGCCGCGTCGCTCGAAGAAACCGCGGCGGCGATGGAGCAGCTCACGTCGACCGTGCAACTGAATGCCGGGAACGCGCAGCACGCGAGCGAACTGGCGTTGCGCGCCTCGGAGATGGCCGCGCGCGGGCGCGATTCGGTCGGTAGCATGGTCGAGACGATGCGCGTGATTCACGCGGGCTCGGCGAAGATGACGGGCATCATCACCGCGATCGAAGGCATTGCCTTTCAGACCAATATCCTCGCGTTGAACGCGGCCGTGGAAGCCGCCCGCGCCGGTGAAGAAGGGCGCGGTTTCGCGGTGGTGGCGGGCGAGGTGCGCAGTCTCGCCCAGCGTTCGGCGGCGGCCGCGAAGGAAATTGGTTCGCTGATCGCGGAGTCGACCTCGCGCGTCGAGAGCGGTGCCGGGCTCGTCAACGAGGCGGGCGAGACGATGCAGGAAATCGAAGCCGCGGTCGGGCGCGTGGCGCGCCTTGTCGGCGAGATCGCGACGGCCTCGCAGGAGCAGAGCGAAGGGATCAAACAGGTGAGCCTCGCCGTCACGCAGATGGACGAGGTCACGCAGCATAACGCCGCGCTGGTCGAGGAAAGCGCGGCGACCGCGAACTCGCTCGCGGATCAGGCGCGGCAATTGAGCGAA
Source organism: Paraburkholderia sp. BGA-UO-ETr-F21 (assembly GCF_059567925.1). Taxonomy (NCBI): domain Bacteria; kingdom Pseudomonadati; phylum Pseudomonadota; class Betaproteobacteria; order Burkholderiales; family Burkholderiaceae; genus Paraburkholderia; species Paraburkholderia sp. BGA-UO-ETr-F21. The sequence continues at coordinate 22,806 of NZ_JCAQOY010000009.1, forward strand.
TTGACCGCGGCCTTCAAAGTCGCGAGTGATACTGCGCGGCGCGAGGCCGTTTATTAAGCGGCCTTCGGGCGGTGGGGATCGGCCAGGCTGTATTTCGAGCAGCCTTCGAGCAGGGGTGTTCGGCGAGACCGCTTTCTAAACCGCGTTTGAGCTGCGGCGTTCACGTCGGCCACGCGCGCAACGTCATCCGTATTTTGCCGCGCCGAGCACCCTTACCGATGGTAATGGCATCGTTGCCGGGCTTCGGGCGATTCTGTATGGTGGGTCATCCACTTATCCGAAGAGAGCGCGCATGACATCCGCCGCCAACCAGCCACCGTCGCCGATCCGCACCGACGTTTTGATCGTGGGCGCGGGCCCCGTCGGGCTTTTTGCCGCTTTCGAGGCAGGCGTGATCGGCCTGTCGTGCCAGATCGTCGACGGGCTCGACAAGATCGGCGGCCAATGCATCGAGCTCTATCCAGACAAGCCGATCTACGATATTCCCGCCATTGTGTCCTGCACGGCGCGTGAACTGGTCGAGCGCCTGCTTGCGCAATGCAAACCGTTCGACCCGCCGATTCATCTCGGTCAGCGGGTTGAGTCGGTCGAGCAGGGCGGCGACGGGCGCTGGACAGTCCGTACCGATCGCGGCCTCGTGTTCGATGTCGCCGCGATCCTGCTGGCAGCCGGCAACGGCGCGTTCGTGCCGCAAAAGCTGGCGCTGGCCGAAGCGGTGCCACTGGAGTCGCGTCACGTGCATTACAGCGTGCCGCGTATTGCCGATTTCACCGGCAAGACTGTGGTGGTAGCAGGAGGCGGGGACTCCGCGCTCGACTGGGCGTTGGCGCTGCGCAAGGTCGCGAGACGGGTGACGCTGGTGCATCGGCGCAGCGGTTTCAGTGCGGCGGATTCGAGTGTCGAGTCGATGCGCCGCGCGGTCGAAGCGGGCGAGATGGACTTCATGGTCGGCGCGATTGCGGGCCTCCAGGTGGAGAGCGGTGCATTGAAGTCGATCACCTTGCGGCATATCGAGGGCGAGACGCAACTCGCGGCCGAGCACATCGTCGCGCTGTATGGACTGGTTGCCGATCTCGGACCCATCGCGCAATGGGGCCTGTCGATTCACGCCGGCCGTGTCGATGTGGATACGTCGAACTATGAGAGCTCACGGCCCGGCATCTTCGCGGCTGGCGACATTGCCAATTATCCCAACAAGCAGAAGCTGATTCTGTCGGGTTTTCATGAGGCGTCGCTGGCACTGCGCAAAGCGTACGCGTACGCGTATCCGGAGAAGAAGCGCGTGCACGTCCACTCCAGTTATGACGCGAAGCTGGCGGAAAAGGTCAACGCTGCCGGTTAAATGTGCCGAGAAACTAGCGCATCGAGATCGAGCCGGCAGAGATCGGGAGAGGTCACTACCGGCTCTTTTCTACACGCCTTTCACTTCCCTGCGGATTCGCTGGCGCCGGCCGCCGCGCTGGCTTCCTTGTCCTTCTTTTTGGCCTCGTGGTGGCCGATTGCACAACCCGCCGCCGCGCCCGCCACGCCGTGATCACCCGCAACGTGGCCGGCTACGCCGCCCACCACCGCGCCTTTGGTGCAGCCTTCCGCTTGCACTGCGGTGTAAGTGAATGCCAATGTTGCCGCAAGGGCGAGGCTGGTCAATGCTCTTTTCAATTGCAACTCCTGTTCGTTTGATGATGGTGCGATCAGGCAGTAGCAATTGGGAGGCCCGCCCCGCCAGAGGGTGTCTTTCCACGCGAATTGCGGCGCGAAGCCTGTCGGGCAGTCCTTTGGTGGCACACCATAAACGATGCGGCCAGCGGTTGCCGGTGTATGCTTTTGCACGTAACCCTCATCTTTTTGAAATCATGAAACAGCTCGATGTCCCTTCTACCGGTGATAACGGCGAACCTGCCGAGGCTCCAGCGCCGGCTCGCATGAACCCGGCTGCCGACGTCGATTACTGGTCTCTGGTGCAGGCGATCGAAGACTACGCAATCTTCCTGCTCGATGCGACCGGGCGGATCGTCAGTTGTAATGGCGGGGCACTGAAGCTGGCGGGTTACGCAGACACCGATATCATCGGCGAGCACTTTTCGCGCTTCTACACCGAGGAAGCCGTGGCGCGCGGCTGGCCCGCCTACGAATTGCAACAGGCGTCGCTGACCGGCCGTTTCGAGGACGAAGGCTGGCGTGTCCGCAAGGACGGCTCGACCTTCTGGTCGAACGTCGTGATCACGGCGATCCGCAACGACGCCGGCATTCTTACCGGCTTCGCCAAGATCACGCGCGACCTGACCGCGCAACGCGAGTACACGGAAGCGCTTCGGCAAAGCGAAGAGCGTTTCCGTTTGCTGGTCGACTGTGTCAAGGACTACGCGATATTCATGCTCGATCCGCAAGGCTACGTGGTGAGCTGGAATGCCGGCGCCGCGCGCATCAAAGGCTATACGCGCGAGGAAATCGTCGGTCAGCATTTCTCGGTGTTCTACGTACCGGAGGAAGCGGCGGCGGGCAAGCCCGCGCGTGAACTGGCGCTTGCCCGGCAACTCGGCCACGTCGAGGACGAAGGCTGGCGGGTGCGCAAGGACGGCACGACGTTCTGGGCCAACGTCAACATCACCGCGATACATGACGAATCGAACCGGCTGTGTGGGTTCGCCAAGGTCACGCGCGATCTGACCGAGCGGCGTCAGCGCGAAGAGCTGGAGCGTTCGGGCGAACGCATGCGTCAGTTTCTCGCGACCCTCGCGCATGAATTGCGCAACCCGCTCGCGCCGGTGCGCAATGCGATCGGGGTGATGCAACTCGAAACCGGTGTCAGCCCCACGCTCGCGCGTTCGCGCGATCTGATCGACCGCCAGGTCACGCACCTCACGCGGCTTGTCGATGATCTGCTCGACGTCGGCCGGATCATGTCGAACAAGGTCGAGCTGCGCCTCGGCCGCATCGATCTGGCCGAGGTGGTGGCGCGCGCCATCGAGGCAGCCCGGCCGTTTACGGACGCGCACGAGCAGCGAGTTGTGCCGCGCGTGCCGGTTGAGCCGATATTCGTTCGTGGCGATATGACGCGTCTCGTTCAGGTGGTGCAAAACCTTTTGCACAACGCGTCGAAATTTTCGCCGGTGGGCAGTGCGATTGAAATTTCGTCCCGCATCGATTTTCACATGGCCGTGCTCGAAGTGCGCGATAACGGTTGCGGCATTCCTCTGCGCTCGCTCGACAAGATCTTCGAACTGTTCGCCCAGGAAAAAGATGCGCAGAGCGCAGGCGAAGGCGGGCTGGGCATCGGCCTCACGCTGTGCAAGTCGCTCGTCGAGATGCACGGCGGCAGCATTGTCGCGAGCAGCGAGGGGCCGGGCAGCGGCAGTACGTTCACGCTGAGTCTGCCGCTGGCCGCCGCGCCGTCCGATGCAGCCAACGACGAGGCGAATGCGGCAAGCGGTCAGGTCGCGCCGTTGCGCATTCTGCTGGTCGACGACAATCGCGATTCCGCCGACAGTCTCGCGATGCTGCTCGAACTCAAAGGCCACGAAGTGCGCATTGCCTACGACGGCGAGCAGGCGCTGCAGGTCGCGCCGCGCTTCGCGCCGCACCTCGCCGTGATCGACATCGCGATGCCGAAGATGGACGGTTACGCCACCATCGCGGCGCTGCGCGAGATGCCGAGGCTCGCCGATACGATGTACGCCGCGATGACCGGTTTCGGCCAGGCATCGGATCGCGAGCGCACCCGCGGGGCCGGCTTCCATGCGCATCTCGTGAAGCCCGTGGAACTCGCGTTGTTCGATACGTTGCTCGCCGAGGTCGAGGCGCGGCGTAGCGGGCGCGCCACTGGCTAGCGCTCGAATCACCCTGCGCTTCCTTCATACCAGAGCGTAACAACAGTCTCCGCGTGCATCCGCTTTCCTGAAGAAACCTCGGCGTGCTCCGGCTTTCGCCGGCTGAGGCACGCCGCTTGCTGTCCGCTTCCGTATGGCCGGCGGTCCCGTTTTAGGATCTGCTGGCAATCGATCGAACAGCTTCAGGGAGGCACGATGCTCGATACGCGTGAACGTGGGGCCGGCGTCAATGCCTGGCCGCCGCACAGCTCCGACCTGGTCGCCTCTGAGGCTCCGCATAACGCGGGGCGCCGCGCGCGCAAGGAAGGGAATCCTGCCAGATCGCTCGAAGATTTTCTGCTTGGCACGCGTTTCGATCCGAACGACCCCGTCGACTTGGGCGGCGTGCTGCGCGCGCTGGTCGAACGCGGCTATGACCGTGCGCCGGTCGTTCCCCTTCCGGGCCACGGCGAGACGCTCGCGCGCTGGCGCGCGCTCGCCGCGGTGGCGGCGTGCGATCTTGGCCTCGTCAAACTGTTCGAAGGGCACACTGACGCGCTCGCCATTCTCGCGGAATTGCAGGGCCCCGAGGCGCCGGTGGGAAGCCGCTGGGGCGTGTGGGCCGCCGAGCCACCCGACGCGCGCGTTCAGGCCGTCAAAGTAGGATTCCGAAGCGATGGCGAGGACCTTCATCTTACCGGTACGAAAGCGTGGTGCTCGGGCGCCTCTGTCGTCACGCATGCGCTCGTGACCGCGTGGCTGGATGGCGCACCGGTGCTTGCGGCCGTAGCGATGGATCAGGCGTCGATCACGATCGATACGTCGAAGTGGCAAGCCGTCGGCATGCAGGCCACCGCGAGCGCCGATGTGACGTTCAATCAGGCTTGTGCAACGCTGGTGGGTGGCGCGCACGACTATGTGCGCCGCCCGGGCTTCTGGCAGGGTGGCGCCGGTATCGCGGCGTGCTGGTACGGCGCCGCCACGCAAATCGGGCGGATGCTGCGTGAAGCGTCCGCGCAGCGCGCGGACTCGCATCGGCTTGCGCATCTCGGTGCGGTCGAGGTCGCCTTGGCCGGCGCCGCTGCGGTATTGCGCGAGACCGCGGCGCACATCGACGCCAATCCGCTGGCCGATTCGCAGCGCGAGGCGATGCGTGCCCGCCTCGTGGTGGAAGAAGCCGCGAGCGCGGTGATGAATCACGCAACGCGTACGCTCGGGGCCGGCCCGTTGTGCCGCAATGCGCGCTTCGCGCGTGCGCTGGCGGACCTGCCGGTGTTTCTGCGGCAGAGCCACGCGGAGCGCGATCTTGCCGCGCTCGGTGAGTTGAGCGCCGCCGCGGGAGCGGACGAGGCAGGCAAGGGCGGCGATGATCGCGATGCCGGAGGTGCCCCGTGGATGCTCTGACACCCGTCACGGAGGGCCGCTGACATGAGCTCGCCCGCCACCTACTTCGATGAACTCTATCAACAGAGCGACGATCCATGGAAGCTGCGCGAAGGCTGGTACGAACGCCGCAAGCGCTCGCTCACGCTCGCGCTGCTGCCGCGTCCGCGCTACCGGAATGCGTTCGAACCCGGCTGTGCGAACGGCGAACTGACGGTTGAACTGGCGAGGCGCTGCGACATGCTGCTCGCCGCGGACCTGCACGCGCGCGCCGTGCAGTTGACGCGCGAGCGCGTCGCCGGTGCGCCGCAGGTTCGTGTCGAACAGCGCACGGTGCCGGGCGAGTGGCCAACCGAGGCTGGCCCATTCGATCTGATCGTGATTAGCGAATTCGCTTACTACCTCGACGCCGCGGAACTCGAAACGCTGGCTTCGCGAGTCTCCGCGTCGCTCACCACAGACGGCACGCTGCTCGCCTGTCACTGGCGCCGGCCCTTCGCCGAAGCGCTCGAGTCCGCCGACGCCGCGCATGCGTTGTTCGATGCACGCTGCGGCCTGTCGCGTCTCGCGCATCACGATGAAGCCGATCTGCTGATCGACGTCTGGTCGCGCGACGCCCGTTCGGTCGCGCAGCGCGAGGGGCTCCTATGATCGGCGTGATTGTTCCGGCGCATAACGAAGAGGCGTTGCTGGCGCCTTGCCTTGCGGCCTTGATCGAAGCGTCGCGCCACGAGGATCTGGCAGGGGAAACGGTTCGCATCGTGGTGGTGCTCGACGACTGCGACGACTTTACCGGCGCGATTGCGCGCGCTTACGGTGTCGAGACGCTCACACTGAAAGCGCGCAATGTCGGCATTGCGCGTGCGAGCGGAGCGGACTTCCTGCTTGCGGATGGCGCGCGCTGGCTCGCGTTTACCGACGCCGACAGCCGAGTGTCGCCGGGTTGGCTCGTCGCCCAGCTTTCGCTCGACGCGGACGCGGTGTGCGGCTCGATTGCCGTCGACGACTGGACCCCGCATCCGCACAGCGTGCGCGAATATTTTCGCAAGACTTACGTGGATGCGGACGGTCATCGACATATTCACGGTGCGAACCTCGGCGTGTCGGCCGACGCGTACCGGCGCGCGGGTGGCTTTCCGCCGCTCACGTGCAGCGAGGATGTCGCGCTGGTGGATCGGCTGATCGCGATAGGTGCGCGTATCGCGTGGAGCGCGGCGCCGCGCGTGATTACGAGTGCGCGTGCGGCAGCTCGCGCGCGTGGTGGTTTCGGCGATACGTTGGCGGGGTGGGCGGTTGGTTGAAGCGGTCGGGTAAAGCGGTGCTCACAAGCAGTCGACTAAAGCGACCGCATAAGGCGTACGGAGCCGCCCAATGCTTCCGGCGCGCGCAATCAACACTCGACTAAGCCGGCAGTACGCCGCGAGGAGGGTGGCATGATGGACGCAATCTTCCTGCTGTTCGGTCAGGGCAGGACACTCGATCCGCTACAGATGGGGGCTCGTTCGATCGTCGTATTTCTGGTCGCGCTTGTGCTGATCCGGATCTCAGGGCGGCGCTCGTTCGGACAACGCTCGCCGTTCGATTCCGTGGTGGTGATACTACTTGGTGCAACGCTGAGCCGGGCGATCGTTGGGGCGTCGCCGTTTGTCGCAACGGTGGCGGCGTCGTTCGTGATCGTCGTGTGTCATCGTTTGCTGGCGTGGGCGTGTATTCGCTCGTCCTTGCTGGAGCGGTTGGTGGGCGGTGTCGAACGGGAAGTGTTCAGCAACGGCGAGTTCAACTCACGCGAAATGAACGCCGCGCTCATCACGCCGACCGATGTTCAGGAGAGCGTGCGCCAGAAAACCGGCTCACGTTCAATGAACGATGTGGCCGCGGCGATTCTCGAACGCAACGGTGAGGTGAGCGTGATCCGAAAGAAGGCCTGAAGCGTGCCCGTGCCGTGCGCGTAACCGATAAATCCGCCCAGCCGTTCAGTCGTTTAGCCGATCGACAACCAATCAGCCGCGACCGCCTCGCGAGATCTCCTCGCCCGCGCGATGCGGCATGCGCAGCGTGACCGGAATCGACGCGAACGAGCACAGGCCGACCACCAGAAATGCCGGCCAGAAATCCGACCACGTGATACCGGGATGGCCGTGCAGCACGCGCGAGATTTGCAGCACGATACCGCCGATCGTCACGCCCAGCCCGAGCGACATCTGCTGCACCACGCTGCCGAGACTCGTGGCGCGTCCCACGTCACGGCTGGCGATTTCCGCATAAGTCAGCGAGTTCAGACTCGTGAACTGCAACGCGGGGAAGAATCCGCCGAGCAGCACCACGATCCAGATGATCCACGTCGGCGTGCCGGGGAAGAACAGTCCGCAGGCCGCGATCGAGATTCCCGACAACGCGGCGTTGACCACCAGCACCGAACGAAAACCGAAACGATGCAGCACGCTCGAGGCGACCGTGCGCATGAACATGCCGCCGAATGCGGACGCGCAGGTGATCAGGCCGGATTCGAATGCGCTCATGCCGTGGCCTTCCTGCAGCATGAGCGGTAATAGAAACGGCAACGCGCCGAGGCCGATACGAAACAGCGAACCGCCGAGCACGCTCGCCTGGAACGTCGGTACTTTGAAAAAGCGCAAGTCCAGCAGCGGAAGCGGCACGCGCTGCGCGTAGGCGACATAAGCCGCGAGCAACACGGCGCCGCATGCGCACATGCCGAGCGCGTCGCGATTCGAAATCAGTTCGCCGCCGACCAGCGACAGCCCAAGCAGAAGCAACACCGCGCCGGCAGCCGAAAGAAAAAAACCGATCCAGTCGAGCGGACCCGGGTCCGGCTCGCGCGTGTTGGCGATGTGCCGGTTGGTCAGATAGATACCGAGAATGCCGATCGGCACGTTGATGAAGAAAATCAGCCGCCAGTGCAGATATGTGGTGATGAAGCCGCCGAGCAGCGGTCCGGCGGCGGGGCCGAGCATCGCGGGGACGCTCAGATAGTTCATCGCGCGGATGAAGTCGGACTTGTGCACCACGCGGAAAATGATGATCCGCCCGACCGGCACCATCATCGCGCCGCCCACACCCTGCACGAAACGCGCGAGCGTGAAGGTGGCGAGTGAGTTCGAAGCGGCGCACAGCAGCGAGCCCGTCACGAAAATGCCGATTGCCGTGCGAAAGATCGTGCGCGCGCCGAACCGGTCGGCGAGCCATCCGCACACGGGAATGAACACGCCGAGTCCCAGCACATAGCTCGTCACCGCGATTTTCAGCGTGACCGGATCGCGCCCGAAATCGCGCGCCATGGCCGGCAGCGCGGTGACGATCACATTCGCGTCGACACTTTCCATGAACATCGCACACGCGACGATAAGGGGCGCAATCAGGGCTTTCTGGACGACGGTCATGAAGGCGGGCTGCGTCGGGCGTTCACGGTCAAAGAGGCATTGTTGCACCTGTACGGTGCGCATGGTTAAAAGACAACGCTCCGATGTCACCCTTTTTAAGATTGTCTCTATGGCGGCTGGCCTTCCGCGGCAAAGGTCCGACACTTTATTGATATTTGTTGCGGTGCGACAGAAGCTCGGTATAATCGGGTTATTGCCTAGGTATAAACCCTATACAGGAGTCTGTCATGAACACCGCTTCCAACGCCGCCGCCCGCGCTACTGTCTCCACGAGCAACACGTTCCTCGGCAAGCTGCGCGCACTGGCGCTGCATGCACTGAACCTCCATCTGCAAAATTGCGCGGTGATCGCTGAAGCGCATCGTCGTCCGGAGTAATCAAAAGCGGCGCGCTCTTCGCGCGCTGACTCGCAGAGCAGGGCGCAGCGTTGCGCCGCTGCTGTTTGCACGGCACGCTTTCGCGTGCCGTTGCGTGAGGTAGCCGCGAGGCCCGTTCGACAATGTCGAGCGTTGCTTCGCGCGCACGGGTCGCTGCGCGTCATCAACGCGCAGATCAAAAGTGTCATCGGCACCAGTGCGACCCGCTACCTGCGCGCCGTCCCCATCCTGTCCGGCCGTCACCACGCGCCGTCGATTCTTCATTCGCAGCGCGCAAATAGCGTTTAAACTTCAGCCCCTGCCGAAAGGCGGTGCGTGTCGTTGCCATCCGATCGGCAATATCGACCGTTTATTCACGCGTTTCGCTCTGTCACGCCGCGTGCCGCATTCGATGCGGCGGGCCCAGGTTAAACCCCGCGTCAGGGCTCACACTGTCAACCTTTTCACCCCTGTGCCGTTATCCATTTGTAATCGCCAATAAGAGGCGACGCCGCGGCGGACGAATTGTCGTCGTGACAGCTCCAAGCAAGGCCCTGCATTGACCATGTTCCATCGATATAACAATAAATTCGACCGGCTAGGCGCGATGTTCGACCGTGCATCGAAAACGCTTTCTGACCGCGGGCTTCTCTCGCCCTTGCTCGCGCTAGTGCTTGGCGCGCTGCTGCTGGTCGTCTTGCAACATCTCTCGCAAGCGGTGGACTATCGCTCGGTGATGCGTCAGTTGCGTGAACTGACGGCCGGCGAATGGACCGCCGCGCTCGGCGCCACCGCGCTCAGTTACGTGGCGCTGGTCGGCCGCGATGCCGTCGGTTTGCGCTATCTGGGCGCAGTCGTGCCGCGTGCGGCGCTGTGGATCGGAGCGACCGCGGGCTCCGCACTCGGTAATGCCACCGGTTTCGGTGCGCTGACAGGCGGCGCCGTGCGCGCGCGCGTCTACAGCGTGGCGAGCGTCACGCCCGCGCAGATCGGGCGCATGACGGTGTTCACGAGCGTCTCGCTTGCGCTCGCGCTTGTCCTGATGACGGCGCTCGGCATGCTCGGCGTGGCCGGCACGCTCGCGCCGATGCTGCATCTCGAACCGGTCACGCTGCGTTGGGGCGGTGCGGCGCTGCTCGTCGTGCTCGGACTGGCGGCCACCGCATGCCGCAGTGAAACGCGCCCGGTCCGCACGCGCTGGCAGTGGCTCTCGTTCGACATTCCCGCGCGCCGCGATCTGCTCGCGCAAGTGGCGCTCGCCGTCCTCGACGTGGTGGCCGCCGGCCTCGCTTTGTGGGCGCTGCTGCCGCATGCGGACGTGAGCTTCGTAACCTTCATCACGGTCTACGCCGCGGCCATGCTGCTCGGCATGATTGGCCATACGCCGGGGGGCGTCGGCGTGTTCGAGGCGGCGATGGTGTTCACGCTGAACGGTAGCGTGCAAACGCATCATATGGTTGCCGCGTTACTCGCGTATCGTGCGATTTACTTCGGTGTCCCGTTGATCGTCTCGGCCGCGCTGCTCGCCGGTTTCGAGGGACGGGCGCTGAAAAGCCGACTGCCGTTTCAACACGCGGCCGCCGCCTCGAAGCTCGCGCCGCTGTTCCTGAGTCTCGTCACGTTCGTGGTGGGTGGCATGCTGGTGATTTCCAGCGCGACGCCCGCGTTCTGGCAACGTATCCGCATTCTGCGCGACGTGCTGCCGCTGTGGGTGCTCGAAAGTTCGCAGATGCTCTGCAGCGTGCTCGGGGTGCTGCTGCTGTTCGTCGCGCGTGGTTTGCTGCGGCGGCTGGACGCCGCGTGGTGGATGACGCTCATGCTGGCAGTGCTGAGTCTCGCGTTGTCGTTGACCAAAGGTCTTGCGTTCGTGGAAGCCGGCGTGCTCGGCATGCTGATCGTGCTGCTGCTGTCCACGCGCCAGCGTTTCAACCGTCATTCCTCGCTGTTCGCCGAGCGTTTTACCGCGGGCTGGCTGGTTTCGGTTGCGATGGTGCTGATGCTCGCCACGTGGGTCATGCTGTTTGCTTTTCGCGACGTGCCGTACACGCGCGACCTGTGGTGGCAATTCGCCTTCGACGAACGCGCGCCGCGTGCGCTGCGCGCGACGCTGGCCGCCAGCCTCTTTGCGGCGGTGTTCTCGTTCTGGCAGTTGCTGCGTCCCGCACCGGGCCGCTTCGTCAAGCCGGCGCCGGAAGATCTGCACGACGCGGCGCGCATCGTTCGCGCGCAGGAGCGCAGCGACGCCGGCCTCGCGCTGATGGGCGACAAGAGCTTCCTGTTCTCCGAGTCGCGCCAGGCTTTTCTGATGTACGCGAAATATGGCCGCACATGGGCCGCTTTGCACGATCCGGTGGGGCCGCGCGAAGAGTGGGCCGCTCTGATCAGCAAGTTCGTCGCGCTCGCGCATGCCCACGGCGGGCGCGCGGCGTTCTATCAGGTGCGCGCCAACGCTTTGCCGCTTTATCTCGACGCCGGTCTCACGTTGATGAAACTCGGTGAAGAAGCGCATGTCGTGCTCGACGACTTCGATCTGAAGGGCTCGCATCGCGCACATCTTCGCTATGCGCTCAAGCGCGGCGAGCGTGATGGCTTCACCGTCGAAGTGATCGATCAGGCGCACGTGCCCGCGTCGCTCGAAACGCTGCGCGAGATTTCCGATGGCTGGCTCGACAGCCGCGACGCGCGCGAAAAGAGCTTCTCGGTCGCCGCATTCACGGATGAGTACCTCGCGGCGCAATCGGTGATGCTGGTGCGTCAGAACGGCGAACCGGCCGCATTCGTCACCTTCATGACGACCGATATGAACACCGAAGCGACGGTCGGCGTGATGCGTCATGTGGCAAGCGCATCGCCTTATGCAATGGAATATCTGTTCACGCAACTTGCGCTGCATCTGAAGCAGGCGGGCTTCCGCTCGCTCAGCCTCGGCATCGCGCCGCTGTCCGGCATGCAGCCCACGCCGCTCGCTTCGCGCTGGCACCGGTTCGCCGGCATCGTGTGGCGTTTCGGCGGCCGTTTCTATAATTTCCGCGGACTGCGCGCTTTCAAGAGCAAATTCCAGCCGCATTGGGAGCCGCGCTATCTCGCGGCGTCGGGTTCGGTGGGCGTGTTCTTCACGCTCGCGGACCTGTCATTGCTGGCGGGAGGCCGGCGTTCATGACATTGCATTCGTTCTTCCGGGCCGCCGTGGTGGCGGGCCTCGTGATTGGCGGCGCGCTTGCGCACGCCGCGACCACCACCGTTCCAGGCGGCCGTTATGGCGACGTGAAGGTCACGCAGCCGGAAGGTCCGTTGCGCGGCTTCGTGGTGCTGTACTCGCAAGCCAGCGGCTGGAGCGCGGCGGATCAGCAAAGCGCCGATGCGCTTGCGAAGGCCGGTGCGTTGACCGTCGGCGTCGACACCGCCCGCTATGCGGCCAATCTCGGCGCGAAGAAAGAAGCCTGCCATCAGCTGGTGGGCGATGCCGAAGCGTTGAGCCACCAGCTCGAACGGCAGTCGCAATCGAGCCACTACTTCGCGCCGATCGTCGTGGGTACCGGGCAGGGCGCTACGCTCGCCATGCACGTGCTCAAACAGGCGCCCTCGAATACGATTGCCGGCGCGGTCGCGGTGGACGCCGAGCGCACGCTCGATCCGCGCTTCCAGCCGTGTCCGCCGGATCCGACGGTGATCCGCGACAAGGTGCCGGGTTTCGTCGAAAAAGTGGCTACGGGTAGCGCCGATCGCACGCGGCTCGTTGCGTTGGTCACGCCACATCTGCAAGCGGTGTCGATGAGCGATGACGATGTGTCCGATCTGCCGCTGATCGAATTGCCGGCAGCGCATCCGAACGGCCTGATGGCGATCGTGATTTCCGGCGACGGCGGTTGGCGCGATCTCGACAAGACCATCGCCCAGGCTTTGCAGAAAGACGGCGTTTCCGTGATCGGCTGGGACAGCTTGCGCTATTTCTGGAGCGAGAAGCCGCCTGCGCAAACCAGCCGCGACCTCGCACGGGTGATGCAAACCTACGGCGCACGCTGGAACGCACAGCATGTCGCGCTCGTCGGCTATTCGTTTGGTGCGGACGTGATGCCGTTCGCCTATAACCGTCTGCCGCCCGCGTTGCGCGAGAAGGTATCGCTGATCGCGTTGCTCGGCTTCGCGCCGGACGCCGATTTTCAGATCCGCGTGGGCGGCTGGCTCGGCATGCCGGCAAGCGACAAGGCGCTGAAAGTCCAGCCGGAATTGACCCGTGTGCCGCCCGCGATCGTGCAGTGCTTCTACGGCGAGAACGAAAAAGACACCTTGTGTCCGTCGCTGACGAAAACCGGCGTGGAAGTGATTCGCACCTCGGGCGATCACCACTTCGGTGGCGATTACAACTCGCTGGAACAGCGCATTCTCAGCGCCTTCAGGAAACAGAGCAGCGCGCGCAACTGATTTGGCCGCGGCGCCCCGGCGTGCTGACGGCGGCACGCCGACGAATGCTCATTCGTCTGTTGAGAGCGCTATCGCACATAGGCCGGCCTCACCGGCATCTATGATCCTTACAAAGACCTGACCGTCAGGCTCATCAAGCGATAGCGCGCGACGAGCCTGCGTGGCCGGTTGCTGTCCGCGTCTTTGTCTTGTGAATTCTCCTACGATAATGCAGCACGCCGCCGGGTAGCTCAGTTGCCCGGTAGCGGGCTGCTGGCATGGCTGGCCGCCGCTCCGGCACGCTCGCGCGACCGGTTCGGCAACGCCGGCACTTTGCCCCATGCGTCGAGGCCGTGAATGCTGGATTCATTCTTCTTCGATACTGCCGCGCGTGAGCCGGATCGTCCCGCGCTATGGGTCGACCAGCGCTCGTATTCCTACGGCGAGGTTGCCTCGCGAGCCTGTGGGATCGCGGCCGCCTTGGGCCCGGTATTGCCAGCCGGCCGAGCGCGACGCTGCCTGTTGTTCGCCCATCGCAGCATAGATGCCTATGCGGGTTTGCTAGGAATCCTCAGGGCTGGTTGCGCTTACGTGCCGCTCAATCCGAACGTGCCGATTGCACGTATTGCCGCGGTAATCGAGCAAGCGGGCGCGTCCGTCATGCTGGTCGACCGGCGATGCGCCGTATTACTCGACGAAGTGGTGTCGCTGCTGGACGAGTCGCCGAAAATTTTCCTGCTCGACGACGTAAGCGAAGAAGTCAGAACAGTCTCCCAGGAATTCAGGGAGACATCCCCTCTCTGCGAGGCATCTGCCCGCTTCGCGCAGACGCGGCTACCTGACGGACCAAACGAGGCCGAAGCGGCCACGCCTCGCGCGTTGCACGACCAGGCCTACGTTCTATTCACGTCAGGCTCGACCGGCGCACCCAAGGGCGTACCGATTTCGCACGAGAATGCTTGCGCCTATGTGACGGGGCAACTGGAATTGTTCGAAAAGCTTCCCGAAGCGCGCTACGTGCAGTTATGCGAGCTTTCCTTCGATCCCTCGGTGCACGACATGTTCGTGTGCTGGGCGAACGGCGCATGCCTGTTTGTACCGAAGACGGTCGAGCCGATCTACAACGCGGCCTTCATCAAGGAACACGCAATCACGCATTGGAGCAGCGTACCTTCTGTCGCGGCTTTCATGCAGCAGTTCCGCAAACTGCAGCCGGACGAATTCCCCAGCCTGCGCGTGACGCTGTTCGGCGGTGAACCGCTGCAGCGTCAGCTGGTGCAAGCCTGGCGGCGCGCCGCGCCGAACAGCCGGGTTTTCAACATGTACGGGCCGACTGAAACGACGGTTGCGTGCACCACCTTCGAAGTCACTGCGGCATTTCTCGCCGATCCGCGGCACACGGTGATGCCGCTTGGCCGTGCGTTGCCGGGGATGGAGTTGTTGATCGTGGACGCCGCGCTCGAACCGGTCGCGCCGGGCGTCAGCGGTGAATTGCTGATTGGTGGTCCGCAGGTCGCGTCCGGGTATCTGTCGGCGGATGACCCCGGCAATCGCCGATTCATTTCGAACCTGTATGCGGGCCGCAGCGCGACGCGCTGGTATCGGAGCGCTGACGCCGCGCGCGAGGTACCCGGTCAGGGAATCGTGTTTCAAGGCCGGCTGGATACGCAGATCAAGATTCGCGGCAACCGTATCGAGCTCGAAGAAGTGGAGCATATCGTTCGATCATGCAGTCAGGCGGCGCTGTGCGCGGTCATCGCCTGGCCGGTCGACGAAGCGGGGCGCGCGGGTGCCCTGGTGGCGTTCGTGACGTGTGCGCAACGCGGTGCCGCGCAGATTCTGCAGGCATGCCGTGAGCGCTTGCCGGCGTATGCCGTACCACAACGGGTCGTGATGCTGGACACGTTGCCGCTGAATGTAAATGGCAAGGTCGACAAGAGGGCTCTCGCCGAGCACTGTGTGACCGGCGATGTGCTCACCTGAGCGCAGTGCGGCAAAGTCTTCTTGTGCGCGCTCGATGGATGAGTGCCGCGTTGAAAAATTGAAGTATCGGGGAAATCAGAATGAAGACTCATGTGCGCCGCATTCTTCGCCAGACCGCCTGTCTCGCCGTATCGGTCGATACGCTCGGCGATCAGGATGGTCTCTACGCCGCCGGCTTGTCGTCGCTCGGCGCAGTCCGCGTGATGATGGCCATCGAGGACGAATTCGCCGTTGAGATTCCAGGCGCGCTGATCACGCACGAGATGTTTGAAAGCATCGATTCCCTCGCAAGCGTGATCGCGCTCATCGTGCCGGAGGAGTCGATTGCAACGCGAACCTGAAGTGGCGCTGCGTCGGCCGATCACGCCCGCTCAGCTCACCATGACACCGGTTACGTTCGGCGGCTGTTTCGGATGGCTGCACCGTCCGGCCGGCACGCAACCCGAGACGGGCGTCGTGCTGTGCAACCCGTTTGGCTATGAAGCACTGTGCACTTATCGAGGCTGGCGTGACCTCGCCGACAGGCTCGCCGCGCGCGGTATCGCGGTGCTGCGCTTCGACTATCCCGGCACGGGCGATTCGAGCGGCAACGAAGACGACCCGCAACGCATGCGTGCGTGGCTCGACAGCATCGAAGCGGCAGCGCTGTGGCTGCGCGCCGAAACCGCGGTGACGCGCCTGAGTCTGTGCGGGCTGCGTTTTGGCGCGACGCTGGCGGCGCTGGCCGCCGAACAGATGGGCGGCGTCGACGATCTGGTGCTGCTCATGCCAGTCAGTTCGGGCAAGGGCTACATGCGTGAGCTGGAGCTTCAGCATCAGAGTTGGCTCAGTTCGCAGCAGGCGCTCGGACTCAGCCTCGGTGACGAGGCCGCCAACACGGTCGGCGCACACGGCTTCCGTTTGTATCCGGATACGCTCGAAGCGCTCGCCAAGGTCGATCTCGAACGGACTACGCAATCGCCCGCGCGGCGCGTGTTGCTGCAGGATCTGAATGAGAACGCGCGTCTGAAGCGCGTGGCCGCGCATTATCAGACGCTCGGTGCGTCAACCGATCTGCAATTTTTCGGCGAATACGGCAAGTTTCTGGTCAATCCCAGTCACAGCGAAACTCCGGATCAGGCGTTCGCGAGCGTGCTCGAATGGTTCGGTGCCGCCGCGCTCACGGGACCCGAGCCGCCCGTCGCGATGCTTGCGGGCGCAACTACCGCGCAGATCGATTTCGCGCATGGGCGTGAAACGCCGGTGGTGTTCGAGGGTGGCGGCTATGCGGGCGTGTTCTGTCAGCCGCGGCGAGCGTGTGAAGGTGCGCCGGCCGTATTGTTCGTCAATACCGGCGGCGTGCACCGCATCGGCGACGGCCGCTTCACGGTGCTGATGGCGCGCTATCTGGCGGCCAAGGGCATCGCCTCGTTGCGCATGGACTTGAGCGGCCTCGGCGATAGTCAGCGTCGTGACGCCGCTCTGTCGCTCGATAAGGTTTACGCGCAATATGCGCTCGCGGATGCCAAAGCGGGTGTCGATTGGCTCGTGGCGGCGGGGTATCCGGAAACCGTGATGTTCGGCGTGTGCACAGGTGCCTACGTCAGTCTGCATACGGCGCAGGCGCACCCGGCAGTGGTGGGTTGCGCGGCCGTCAATCTGCCGTTTTTCACGTGGGATGGCGCGCAAACGCGGCCCGGCGCTCGCCATATGGCGGCGAGTGTCGTCTACCGGCGCGCCATGCGCGATCCGCGTAAATGGCTACGTTTGTTGACCGGCCAGGCAAATGGCCGGACGATCGCGATCGAACTCGCTCGGCGTTTGGGCGCGCGCCTTTCCTCTCGCGTCGGTAAAGGGCTCGAGTGGGTGCTTGGCCAACGTACGCCGGGCGGCGTAGTGCGCAGACTCGTTCTCGACCTGGAGCGCAAGGGTGTGCAGACTTCATTGATCTATGGTTCGCTCGATGAAGGACTGGACGCACTCGAAATTCATTTCGGACCCCGTGGTAATCGCCTCGATAAGCTGAATAACATCGATGTGAAACTGATCGACAAGGTCGACCATGCGCTCTTTTCACAGTCCGCTCGCCACGTGGTGATGGCGCAGTTCGACCGGTTTCTGCGCGAGCGTATCTTGAATGCGCGGCGTCCAGCCGCCGTGTCGGATCACGGGTTGCGCGTCGCGCAGGCTTTACGGCGTTGAGATCGACGGGTGCGGTTTGGGACAGCTGTGACGCTGTTCACTATCGCGCGTAAGTGCCGCGTCGGGCAGGGTTGTGCGCAATGCAGAGCGCTCAAACCTGCGCGCATCGCAATCAACAGGGATTGACAAAGCGCCTCAAGTCAACGAAGATCGAACGCATGAACTGCCTCGACATCCGTATTGCGCTGATTATTAGCATCATTCATCGAATGGTGGGTTAGCGCGCGTCTGATAGCAGTGACACATAACCCGCCACACGAGGCGGGTTTTTTTATGTCCGCTGCAACCTGCCTCCTGGTGAACTCTCTGCTGATTTGTCCTTGCCGCACAGGAGCTTGCCTTGTCGTTACACGAACTCAAACGGGCGGCCGAAGCCGCTGATAGCGTCGCGCTTCGGCACGACTACCTGAAAAAAACCCTCACCGCGCGCGTCTACGACGTGGCCCGCGAGACCGAACTCGAACGCGCGCCGAATCTGTCGGCACGGCTACGCAATCCGGTCTACCTGAAGCGCGAGGACAACCAGCCGGTGTTCTCGTTCAAGGTGCGCGGCGCGTACAACAAGATGGCGCATATTCCTTCCGAGGCGTTGGAACGTGGCGTGATTACCGCGTCGGCGGGCAACCATGCGCAGGGTGTCGCGCTGTCGGCGGCGCGCATGGGCGTGAAGGCGATCATCGTGGTGCCGGTGACCACGCCGCAGGTGAAGGTCGATGCGGTGCGCGCGCACGGCGGCCCGACCGTCGAAGTCGTGCAGTTCGGCGAATCGTATAGCGATGCGTATGGCCACGCGGTGAAGCTGCAGGAAGAGCGCGGCCTGACCTTCGTGCATCCGTTCGACGATCCGTATGTGATCGCCGGGCAAGGGACCGTCGCCATGGAGATTCTCAGTCAGCATCAAGGCCCGATTCACGCGATCTTCGTGCCGATCGGCGGCGGTGGGCTCGCGGCGGGCGTGGCTGCGTACGTGAAATCGGTGCGCCCGGAAATCAAGGTGATCGGCGTGCAGACCGATGATTCATGCGCGATGGCCGCGTCGCTGAAAGCTGGCGAGCGGGTTACGCTGAACGAAGTGGGTCTGTTCTCGGACGGCACGGCGGTGAAACTGGTCGGCGAGGAAACCTTCCGCCTGTGCAGCGAGTATCTCGACGACGTGCTGCTCGTAAATACCGACGCACTCTGCGCCGCGATCAAGGATGTCTTCCAGGACACCCGCAGCGTGCTGGAGCCTGCGGGTTCTTTGGCCGTGGCCGGTGCCAAGCAGTATGCAGAGCGCGAAGGCATCGAGAACCAGACGCTGATCGCGATCACGTCCGGTGCGAACATGAACTTCGACCGCATGCGCTTCGTGGCCGAACGTGCCGAAGTGGGTGAAGCGCGCGAAGCGGTGTTTGCCGTGACGATCCCCGAAGAGCGCGGCAGTTTCCGGCGTTTCTGCGAACTGGTGGGCACGCGCAGCGTCACCGAGTTCAACTATCGCATTGCGGACGCGAACTCCGCCCATATCTTCGTGGGCGTGCAGATCAGGAATCGCAGCGAGTCGGCTCAGATCGCGGGTGCGTTCGAAGCGCACGGCTTCGCCACAGTGGACCTCACTTTCGACGAACTCTCCAAGCAGCACATCCGCTACATGGTGGGCGGCCGCTCGCCTCTGGCACATGACGAACGCCTGTTCCGCTTCGAGTTTCCGGAGCGGCCGGGCGCGCTGATGAAATTCCTTTCGTCGATGGCGCCGAACTGGAATATCAGCCTGTTCCATTACCGCAACCAGGGCGCGGACTACAGCTCGATTCTGGTCGGCGTCCAGGTGCCGGTGAGCGAGAACGAGGCCTTTGATCGTTTTCTCGCCACGCTCGGCTATCCGAACTGGGAAGAGACGCAAAACCCGGTGTATCGCCTGTTTCTCGCATCGTAGAGCGGCTCGGGGTTTACCTTGACGTAGCGCGATGCCGCGCGACGAATGAGTCGCGCAGCGAATGCGCCACGAGCCTTGTCTGGACGGCGATAGCGCCGAATTGTGTCCGCGGTCGCGTGCGGCCAATCAAACCTTTTATCTCCAAACGCGATACGGCCTATCTACCGTATCGCGTTGCGCGATATAACGCGTGGTCGTCAAACTGAGTGCAAATCTAACGCCGCATTCAGGAGACAACTCATGCGCACTCAAGTTGGCATCATCGGTGCCGGGCCTGCGGGGCTGCTGCTTTCCCATCTTCTTCATTTGCGTGGTATCGACTCCGTCGTGCTGGAGTCGCGTGCTCGCGATCAGATCGAATCCACCATCCGTGCCGGCGTGCTTGAACAGGGCACGATGGACCTGTTGACTGAAGCCGGTGTCGGCGCCCGCATGAAGGCCGAAGGGGCGCTGCATCACGGCTTCGAACTGGCGTTCGAAGGCAAGCGGCGCCGCATCGATCTGACCGGACTCACAGGGCATTCGATTACGGTCTACGCACAGCACGAAGTGATCAAGGATCTCGTCGCGGCACGTATGGCCTACGACGGCAAGCTGCGTTTCAGCGTGTCGGACACGTCGATTCACGGCATCGATACCGACAAGCCGTCGATCCGTTATCGCCACGAGGGCGAAGCGTACGAACTGCAATGCGACTTCGTGATCGGCTGCGACGGTTCGCAGGGCGTGTCGCGCGCGTCGATTCCGCAGGCATTGCGCAAGGATTTCGAACGTGTGTACCCGTTCGGTTGGTTCGGTATCCTGTGTGAAGCGCCACCGTCATCGGATGAATTGATCTACGCGCGGCACGAACGCGGCTTCGCGCTGATCAGCACGCGTTCGCCGAACGTGCAGCGCATGTACTTCCAGTGCGACCCGAAAGACTCGGTGGAGAATTGGTCCGACGACCGGATCTGGGCGGAACTGCATGCACGAGTCGATTCGCACGATGGCCGACAAATCGTCGACGGCAAGATCTTTCAGAAGAACATTGTCGCCATGCGCAGTTTTGTGTCGAACACCATGCAACACGGCAGGCTCTTTCTGGCAGGCGACGCGGCGCATATCGTGCCGCCCACCGGCGCGAAGGGTATGAATCTGGCGGTGGCCGACGTGCGCGTGCTGACCCAGGCGCTCAACGCTTACTACGTTGAAAACCGCACCGATCTGCTCGACAGCTACAGCGCGACCGCGCTCAAACGCATCTGGCGCGCCGAGCACTTTTCTTACTGGATGACCACCATGATGCACCGTATCGAAGGCGCGTCGCCGTTCGAGCAGCAGCTTCAGGTCGCCGAGCTCGAATATGTGACGACGTCGCGCGCGGCGGCCACCGCCATGGCGGAAAATTATGTGGGCGTGGCCGGCGCTCAGATCTGAGCGGCCAGGGCGAGGCGCCTCGCCGGCATGCCGTGGGTCGTCGCGTGCTGCTGCGCGATGGTCGGCGCGGCGCGCACAAAGCGTCCGCCGGCCGCACACTCACGCATGGATGAAATCTTCCCCGGCGAATGCAGCGGAACGAAACGACAGCGGCTTATGTCCGCGCTGTCATTTTGCCGGGGTATGCTCTCCCTTTAGCGCGTTCTTCGAAAAAGGGGCAGAGGCAAATGCGGCGTGTCATATTCAACCAGAAGGGCGGGGTGGGCAAATCGACCATCGTGTGCAACCTGGCGGCTATCAACGCCAGCGAGAACCTGCGTACGCTGGTTATCGATCTCGACCCGCAAGGTAACTCCAGCCAGTATCTGCTTGGCAAAGAGGCCAGCGATCTCAAGCCCAACGTCGCGGACTTCTTCGAAACGGCCTTGAGTTTCAGCTTCAGACCGACGCCGGTCTCGACGTTCATTCACCGCACGCCGTTCGAAAACCTCGACGTAATGCCCTCTCATCCGGATCTCGACACGCTTCACGGCAAGCTGGAGTCGCGCTACAAGATCTACAAGCTGCGTGACGCGTTGAACGAACTGGACGAGTACGACGCGATTTACATCGATACGCCTCCGGCATTGAATTTCTATACCCGCTCCGCGCTGATTGCAGTCGAGCGCTGTCTGATTCCTTTCGACTGCGACGATTTCTCCCGCCGCGCCCTGTATACGCTGCTCGACAACGTCAAGGAGATTCAGCAGGACCATAACGCCGACCTGGAAGTCGAAGGTATCGTGATCAACCAGTTTCAGCCGCGCGCGAGCCTGCCCCTTCAACTGGTCGAGGAGTTGATCAGCGAGGGCTTGCCTGTGCTGGAGTCGCGATTGTCGACTTCGGTGAAGATTCGCGAGTCGCATCAGTACGCCAAGCCGATGATTCACTTCGACCCGCGTCACAAACTCGCCCATGAATTCATGGCATTGCATCGGGAGCTGATTGGATAGTCTCAGGCATGCCTCGCTAGTCACGCGTGTCCGGATCGTTTTCGCGACTGAAGAATGAATCCGTTGATCATTCCGTTCGGCGGGCTCGTGAATGTGATAATCGGGCACGTTCACTCGCTAACGAGGTAATGCAATGCAGGTCTATGGCAGACGCAGTTCGATCAACGTACAAAAAGTGCTGTGGTGTCTCGCTGAACTGGGTTTCGCAGAAGGGCGGGAATTTTCGCGGATCGATGCCGGGCTCGAGTTCGGCGTGATCGACACGCCGCCGTATCGTGCGCTCAATCCGAACGGGTTGGTGCCCACGCTCGTGGATGGTGAGTGCGTGCTGTGGGAGTCGAATACGATCGTGCGCTATCTGGCCGCGAAATACGACGCGCAAACCTTGTTGCCGTCCGAACCCGCTGCGCGTGCCGATGTCGAGCGCTGGATGGACTGGCAACTCGGCACGCTCTGGGCAACGTTGCGCGTCGCGTTCCTCGGTCTGACGCGAGTGCCGGAGGAGCAACGCGACTATGACGCCATCGAGCGTTCATATCGCGAAGCAACGCGACTTCTAGGCATTGCCGACGCTGTGCTCGCGAAACACGACTATCTCGCGCAGGATCGCTTCACCGTGGCCGATATCGGAGTCGGCCTCGCGGCGCACCGCTGGGTGCAGCTCGCTGAACGGTTTCCCAACGTGCTCCAGGCACCGCAGACCTTGCCTTCGCTGGACCGCTGGCTTCACGCGGTCAAAGGCCGGCCGGCTTTTTCTGTGGCGGTCGCTCCCTGATTTGGCGTGAGGCGTGGCGCATATGCGCCTCACTCGATCAAAGTGTCGCGAAAAGGCGCGACCATAATCGCGCCGAACAGAATCCACTTGAATATGTAGTACGTTGGCCGATGCCATGCCTTTAGACGCTTTCTAACCCGTCGCACGGCATACAGATAGTTGAAAATGCGATTCAGAAACCCAATGCGATTTCCCGCTTCGTTCGGCGAGGCTGCCGTGCGAAGCTGAATGGCGGAAAACATCCGATTGAACGCGGCCGCCCAGCGAAAATACATTGTTCGGAGTAGAGAAGCCTTTGGAATGGAGACCGGGGCCGAGCCGCCGCACTCGCTGAAGCGACCGAGCCTGCGTGGTATAGCGCTCTGAATGACTGCTGCGCCGCAAAACAGGCACTGTGCGCGTCGTGCAGAACAGTCCCCACGTCCGAATAGAGAAAGCAGCGTTTTTCCAACAAATGCCTTTAGAAAACACCGGCTGCCCAACCGTTTTTCAATTGTAGTGGCAGTAGCAACAGTGAATTCAGGATTGTCGGATTTATCCCGCCGCGCCGGGCACCTACACTGTATTCACCGCTGCAACAACAGCCCCATCCGCAGCGCGTAGAAAGACAATCTCTGGAGGTGGTTTCATGAAGTCGCTCATTCAAGCTGTTGCTATCGCCGTTGTTCTTGCCGCGCCGGTAGCATCGTTCGCCCAGTCGTCCAATGACGCCGCGTCGCAAGCCGTGCAAGCGCAGGCCTCGGGCCAGCAACAATCGGCTCAAACGGACAACAGCGGTTATGGCACAGGCAGCCATGGCACGTGGCAAGCGGGCTATGGTAACGACACGACGGTGAGTTCGTATTCGCCGCCGATCCGCAACATTCGTTAAGCAAACAACGAAGCGCGCGGCGAACAGATCGCCGCGCGGGCGGATTGTTTTTTATGGCGCGCGCAACAGGGTCATTTCGTTGTGCAGCAGCGCCAGCAGATCATCATTACTAGGCCGCGTGCCCCAGTGCCGCGCGCCCGCCACTGACGCAATCGCGATCCACGAGTGAGGTGGAAACCATTCGCGCAGCAGTGTGCCATCCTGACGCAAACACAATTGGCCGGTCTGCTCGCTGTATTCGGCGCAGATCAGCGTGTCGTTGATTTGCGCGGTGACTCGGAGTGGATCGCTGCGTAGCACAATGTTGCTCCCGCGGATTAGGTGGCGCGAATGCGTGCGCGGCACGGTCGCGTCATCAACGCGACCGTGCCGCGTGCATCAATGATCGCCGTGACCGTGACCGTAGCCGCGATCATCGCCATGGCCATGCCAGCCGTTATCGTGACCGCGCCAGTCGCCGTGCGGACCACGCGCCTCGTGCCATTCGCGTCCGTCGCGGTGACGCTCTTCCCACTCGCGCCGCTCCCAGTAGCGGTGGCCGTCGTAATAGCGCTCGCCGTACCAGCCCGGACTCACCACGACCACCGGCGGAGCCGGCGCGTAAACCGGCGGCGGGGGCGGGGCATACACGGGTTCGGGCGCGTAAGCGACCCCGGGAATGCCGATGTTCACACCCACATCGACGTGGGCCAGCGCGACTGACGATGCGCCGATTCCGAGTCCCGCAACGATCGCCATGGACAGCCAGCGGTTTCGTGATTTGTTCATGTTGTATTTCCCGCTTCTACGATAGTGAGTGGAAAGTCTTGTGTGGCTCGCGCTCAATAGCGGTCGCGATCGTGATAGCGATAATGGTCATGATCGTGGTAACCGCCCTCGGGGACGACGATGCAACCGCTCAATGCACCGCCGAGCGTGACGGCGAGAATGGCCAGCGCGAAAATTCTTTTCATGACGTTGCTCCTGTTTCCTTGTGACCCGAACTCTACTGACCGGCCGTATTTCCGGTGTGTTTGTGTGTAACAGGACGTGTCGATAGGCGCGTGTGCCGACAACGCGTGTACCGCGTAAGGGGCGCACGCCAGAGCCTGGTGAGAAGAGGGCGGATTATGCGGCGATCGGCGCGCAAGCCATTGAACGCACTGCAAATACAGCGTGATGGTCGACCCTTGCGCAAAGCGCTGCGGGCCGATCGGCGTGTGGATCGGCAGCACCCGGTCTCGTGGCGGGCAGGATTACCGCATCCATGCCGTACGGATACATTCAGTTGCAGACTAAGTCGCTGACCGGCGCTGTTGGCCGATTGAATCGCTCCGGTCGATTGATGATCCGCCGAAACATTGCGCGTGAGTGTCAGGACGTGGACAGTCGCCATTGGCGCCCGGCATGCGTAGCGACACGATTACGTCGATATCGACGCGGTGACGTCCGCGCGCGAACCTGGAACGTCGCGCGTGATAAGCACATGAAAAACAAGTCTTTTACGCGCGTCGCCAAGACTGGTTAGATCACGGGATCGACTGTCCGTGGGTCGATTCTGTTCAATCGCATTTCTTGCCGGTCAGCCGTGAGCACACTTACCGAAGCGTTCACGCCGGATGCCGCGGCGCTCGCCGCGCGCCGGATGCCCTCGCGTGCTGCGCCATTGGAGTGGTCGCAGCGCGACGGCCGCAAGCTCGACGCCGATCTGCGCGAGGCGATCCACGCGGCCTTCACCGCGAACCCGTGCCTGAAGAGTTGGCCTGCCCACGCGATCGACGCGCTGTGCGACGCCGGCCACCTTCGCACGTGGACCAACGGCGAGTTGATTTTCGCGCGCGACGAGCCGTGCGACGACATTCAGGTCGTACTGTCCGGCGCGATCGAAATGAGCTGGACCAACGCGGCCGGCGTCCGCGCGGTGGCGGTGTATATGTGGCCGAACGAGGTCATCAATTTCATTCCGGTTCTGGACCGGCGCGGTTCGATGCATGATCAGCGCGCGCACGGTTCGACCACGCTGTTCCACATTCCCGGTCAAGCGCTGTTCGATCTGTTCGCCCGCGAGCCGGTGCTGTT
Organism: Paraburkholderia sp. BGA-UO-ETr-F21; assembly: GCF_059567925.1. Taxonomy (NCBI): domain Bacteria; kingdom Pseudomonadati; phylum Pseudomonadota; class Betaproteobacteria; order Burkholderiales; family Burkholderiaceae; genus Paraburkholderia; species Paraburkholderia sp. BGA-UO-ETr-F21. The sequence continues at coordinate 48,344 of NZ_JCAQOY010000009.1, forward strand.
GCGTAACGTGCTGGATCTGATCTGCCTGCGCAGCCGCGCACTGCACGGCCGCATGAGCAGGACTGCGCTGGCGGGTTTTCGCGCGCGCATGGCGGACCAGTTGCTCGCGCTCGCCGAATGGCATGGCAGACAAACGGAGCGGGGCGTCGAGTTGACGATCAGACTCTCACAGGAGGATCTCGCGGCCTTGCTTGCCGCGTCACGGCAGAGCGTCAACAAGGAACTGCGCTGGCTGGTGCGCAACGGTATCGTCGACGTGCGTTATAGCCGCCTGACCGTGATCGACATGAAGGCGCTGCGCGAACTGAGCGAGGCCGCGTGAGAAGACTGATAACGATATAAAAAGCGCTTCTATCAAGTGTCCAAAGCGCGATAGATTCGCGGCGCCCACCCTGTCGATAATGACTCGTCGATTCAGACCTGTCCTGTCCTCAAACCGGGAGTTGCATCACATGTCGAACCTCAGTCTCGCGACGTCCAACGCACTGGACATTCATCCCGTCACTGGCCGCATCGGCGCGGAAGTTCGCGGCGTACGGCTGTCCGGCCAGCTCGAGCCCGCAACGCTCGAAGCCATTCGCGCGGCGTTGCTGCGTCACAAGGTGATCTTTTTCCGCGGCCAGACGCACTTGCAGGACGCCGACCAGGAAGCGTTCGCCAAGCTGCTCGGCGAGCCGGTTTCGCATCCCACGGTGCCGGTGGTGGACGGCACGGACTATCTGCTCGAACTCGACTCGCATCGCGGCGGCCGCGCGAATTCATGGCATACGGATGTGACCTTCGTCGATGCCTATCCGCAAGCGTCGATCCTGCGCGGCGTGACGATTCCGGAAGTGGGCGGCGACACGGTATGGGCCAACACGGCCACCGCCTATGATGATCTGCCGCCGCCACTCAAGGCGCTCGCCGAACAATTGTGGGCCGTGCACAGCAACGAATACGACTATGCGAACCATGCGAACGTCGGCGAGCGCGGGCGCGATACCGAGGCGTTGAAACGTTACCGCGAGGCGTTCGTGTCCACGCGCTACGAGACCGAGCATCCGGTCGTGCGCGTGCATCCGGAATCCGGCGAAAAGACCTTGATTCTCGGGCACTTCGTGAAGAGTTTCGTGGGCCTCACGCCGAGTGCGTCGGCGCATGTGCTCGAACTGCTGCAAGGCTACGTGACGCGGCTGGAGAACATCGTGCGCTGGCGCTGGCAGACCGGCGACGTGGCGATCTGGGACAACCGCGCGACCCAGCACTACGCGGTCAACGACTATGGCGACGCACACCGGGTGGTGCGGCGCGTCACGCTGAAGGGCGATGTGCCGGTCAGCGTCGACGGCCGCCGCAGCTTCACGCGCAGTGTCGAACCGAAACCGGCGGCGAAGGCGGCCTGAGGGTCGCGCTCACCGCGATCGCTCGCGAGTGGTTTCGTTCAGCGCGTATGGCGCCGCTATTCAGTGGCAAGGTGCGCCGGCGCGGTTGTTTCCCGATAGCCGAGCCGCGTCGAGATCGCGAGGCCCGACTTCCTGAGCAGCGCGACGTAGTGCGACTTGGTGTCGGCGCCGCAACGCATGGTCGGAAATGAAATGGACAAACCGGCGATCACGCGGCCGAAGCGGTCGAACACCGGCACGGCGAGACACTGCAGGCCTTCTTCCTGTTCCTCGTTATCCTCGCCGTAACCCTGCTCGCGCACGCGCGGCAGAATGCTGAGCACGGCTTCGGCGGAGGCAAGCGTCTTTTGCGTCGACTTGCGGAATTCGACGTGGGAAAGCACTTCGCGCGCGTCGGCAGGTTCCATCCACGCGAGCAGCACCTTGCCGATCGCCGTGCTATGCAGCGGATTGCGCCGGCCGATGCGCGATTGCATGCGCAGCCCGTAATCGGCGTCGATCTTGTGAATGTAGATGATGGCGTCTTCGTCGAAAGCACCCAAGTGCACCGCCTCGCGCGTCGCCGCGCCGATGCGGCGCATCTCGACGTCGGCCTCGCGGACCAGATCGACGCTTTCCAACGCCTTCGCGCCGAGTTCGAACAGACGGATGGTCAGCCGGTAGCGCTCGGTTTCCACTTCCTGCGTCACGTAGCCGAGCGACTTCAACGTCTGGATCACGCGATGCACGGTGGTCTTCGACATGCCGAGCCGCTGCGACAGTTCGCTAATGCCGATGTGTCCGCTGTCGCCGATCGCGCCGAGAATCGCGAAGACCCGGCCGATCGACGAGGCCGATTCGCCCTTGTCGCAAACCATGCCGCCCATGCCGCCGAAGTCGGCGTTCTCCGCGTCCTGTGCGTGGGCGGGGGCGTCGTCCTTGCGCTGTTTGCCTGTTGCTGCCATTGCCTTCTTCCCTGTCTATGCGTTGCCGCGCCGCCAACGCGCGTGTCGGCGACGCGCCGAGAGCATACCGCGTCCCGCGCGCGCTGCCGAGTCAACGCGCGAGCCAGCCGCCGTCCACCGCCAGTGTATGTCCGTGCACATAGTCCGAAGCGGATGAGGCGAGGAACACGACCGGGCCCGCCAGGTCGTCCGGGGTGCCCCAACGGGCGGCCGGAATGCGGCCGAGAATCTCGTCGTTGCGCTGCGCATCGTCGCGCAAGGCCGCCGTGTTCGCAGTCGCCATGTAGCCTGGCGCGATCGCATTCACATTGATGCCTTGCGCCGCCCATTCGTTCGCGAGGAGCCGCGTGAGCCCGAGCACGCCGCTTTTCGATGCCGTATAGGAGGCCACCCGTATGCCGCCCTGAAACGACAGCATCGACGCGACATTGATGATCTTGCCGCCGCTTCGCTGCTTGACGAACTGCCGCGCGGCGGCCTGCGAGAGAAAGAACAGGCTCTTCAGATTGACGTCCACGACCGCGTCCCAGTCGGCTTCGGTGAAATCGAGCGCGTTCTCGCGGCGGATGAGGCCCGCGTTGTTTACCAGCACGTCGATGCGGCCGAAAGCCTCGAGCGCGGCGCGCACGATGTCCTCGACCGGCGCGATCGAGCCGAGATCGGCGCGCACGTCCGCGAAGCGTCGGCCGGTTGCGGCCACGCGCGCGGGCGTGTCGCCGGCGTCGGCCCGGCTCACGCCGACAATGTCGCAGCCGGCGTTTGCCAGCGCGAGCGCCATGGCCGCGCCAAGGCCCGTGTTGCTGCCGGTGACGATGGCGACGCGGCCGGTGAGATCAAAGGTGTTCACGGTATTCATGCCCATGTCGTGCGCCGGGAGTTCCTGGCGCGAGAGAAGCAGTGAAGCGAGCAGCAAAGCGAGCAGTTGAAAATCGGGCGAAGAAAGCGACGAAGAAAGCGGCCCGTCAACGCAAGTCCCCAACGGCGATGTGATCCATGTCGCTGAACACCTGGTTTTCTCCGACCATGCCCCAGATGAACGTGTACGCCTGCGTGCCGACGCCGGAGTGAATCGACCAGCTCGGCGAAATCACCGCCTGCTCGTTGTGCACGAGAATGTGCCGCGTCTCGTTCGGCTCGCCCATCATGTGAAAGACGGCGGCGTCGGCGGCGACGTTGAAATAGAAATACACCTCCATGCGGCGTTCATGCGTATGGCACGGCATGGTGTTCCACAGGCTGCCCGGTTCGAGCTTCGTCATGCCCATGGACAGCTGGCAGGTGGGCAGCACTTCGGGAACGATGAACTTGTAGATGGTGCGGCGGTTGCTCGTGGCGGGGTCGCCGAGCGTTTGCGGCGAGGCTTGCGCCAGCGTTATCGTGCGGGTCGGATACGACGTGTGCGCGGGGGCGCAGTTCAGGTAGAACTTCGCGGGGCGCGTGGTGTCGTCGCTGCCGAAGGCGACGGCCTGCGCGCCTTTGCCGATGTAGATCGCCTCTTCATTGCGCACCGTATGGCGCGTGCCGTCCACATCGACCCAGCCGTCGCCGCCGATGTTGATCGCGCCGAGTTCGCGCCGCTCCAGCAGATAACTCACGCCGATCGCCTTGCCGAGCGAGCCGGGCACTTCGACCGCGCGCGCCACCGGCGACACGCCGCCGACGATGATCCGGTCGATATGGCTATAGGTGAGTTTCAACGCATCGCGCTCGAACACCTGATCGACCAGAAACGCCTGGCGTAGCCCTGCGGTGTCGAGCGTCTTCGCGTATTCGCTGTTGATGGCCTGTCTCACTTCCATGGAGCTTTCTCCGCTCGGTTGGCGCGCCTTGCCGTCTCTCCAGGCAGGCGCCGTTCTGGGTTCGACTGTAGCGCAGAAATGCAGTCGCGGAACAGTGGTCCGAAAATAGTGCAATGCGTCACCATGACTGGCAAGGGTTTCAGAAGACGCGCGGGTAAACGATAAACGCAAATTTCAGTAGAAACGGAACGGCGTTCCTAAGGCGGTGCTATATTGCGCCGAAAGGGAGCAGCCCGGCCTAAGAACGGGACATTACCCCGGGTGATCCACCCGATAACTGGACGCAAAGTCCACGGAGGAGGCATGAAGCTCAAGAAGGCCATCGACCGCATTCCTGGCGGCCTGATGCTGGTGCCGTTGCTGCTCGGCGCCTGCGTCCACACGTTTGCGCCGGGCGCGGGCAAGTACTTCGGGTCGTTCACCAATGGGTTGATTACCGGCACCGTGCCGATTCTGGCGGTGTGGTTCTTCTGCATGGGCGCGACCATCGATCTGCGGGCGACCGGCACCGTACTGCGTAAATCCGGCACGCTGCTGGTGACGAAAATGATCGTGGCGTGGATCGCGACGATCGTCGCCTCGCACTTCATTCCGATCGACGGCGTCAAGGCGGGGCTCTTCGCCGGACTTTCGGTGCTGGCGATCACGACCTCGATGGACATGACCAACGGCGGTCTCTACGCGGCCGTGATGCAGCAATACGGAACCCGGGAAGAGGCGGGCGCGTTCGTGCTGATGTCGGTGGAATCCGGGCCGCTCGTCAGCATGATCATTCTCGGCGCGACCGGCGTGGCGTTCTTCGAACCGCGCCTGTTCGTCGGCGCGGTGCTGCCGTTTCTGATCGGCTTTGTGCTGGGTAATCTGGATGGCGAATTGCGCGAATTCTTCGGCCGTTGCGTGCATCCGCTGATTCCGTTTTTCGGCTTTGCGCTCGGTAACGGCATCGACCTCGGCGTGATTGCGAAAAGCGGCGTGCCGGGAATCGTGCTGGGTCTGGGCGTGATCGTGGTGACCGGTATTCCGCTGATTCTCGCGGACCGCTGGATCGCCGGCGGCAATGGAGCGGCGGGGCTGGCGGCTTCGTCGACGGCGGGGGCCGCGGTGGCCAATCCGGCGATCATCGGCGAGATGATTCCGAGCTTCAAGCCGCTGGTGCCTGCCGCAACCGCGATGGTGGCGACGGCCTGTCTCGTGACGGCGATTCTGGTGCCGATCCTCACGGCGCTGTGGGTGCGCCGGCATCATGCGCGCGACGCGTTGCGCGAGGAGTTCGCGGCGGCAAGCGCACCGCCGCTCAACGAGCGTGACGTGCATGTGTAGGGCGGGGTGAAGCCGGCTCGCTTGCGTTCCTGATAGACGTAAGCGGGGTCAGGCGTCAGCGGGTCGCGCGATTGCTCTGTGGTTGCTTGCGCTGGCGGGTAGTGGCTGCCGGTTCGCCCGTGCTCATGACAAAAAAAGGTCCGCGAGCGACGGCTCACGGACCCGGTGCAGTGTAACGAAGCGTTGGCGGAAGGCGGCGACAACGCCGCCTGCGCGAACCTTAGACCGCCATCACAGATACGGCCTTGGTGACCAGGTAGCCTTCCATTGCTTCAGGGCCGCCTTCTGAACCGTAGCCCGAATCCTTCACGCCGCCGAACGGCATTTCCGGCGACGGCGTAGCCGGCTGGTTGATCCACAGCATGCCGACTTCCAGTTGCTGCGACAGCAGATGCACATTGGCGAATGACTTGGTGAACGCGTAGCCGGCGAGACCGTACGGCAGACGGTTGGCTTCGGCGATCGCTTCTTCCAGTGTGTCGAAGCCGCGGATCGCGGCGATCGGGCCGAACGGCTCGTTGTTGAACACGTCGGCTTCGAGCGACACGTTGGTCAGCACGGTCGGTGCGAAGAAGTTGCCTTCCGAGCCCACGCGCTCGCCGCCCGTTTCCACCTTGGCGCCGGTTTTGCGGGCGTCGTCGAGCACCTTGCTCATTGCCGTCAGACGGCGCGCGTTGGCGAGCGGCCCGAGAGTCGTGCCCTCGGCAAGCCCGTCGCCCAGCTTGAGACCTTCAGCGTGCTTGACGAGCGCCGCGGCGAATTCCTCGCGGATGCTGTTGTGCACGAGAAAGCGTGTGGGCGAGATGCATACCTGACCGGCATTGCGGAACTTCGCACCGCCCGCGGCCTTCACGGCGAGCGCCACGTCGGCGTCTTCGGCCACGATGACCGGCGCGTGACCGCCCAATTCCATCGTCGCGCGCTTCATGTGCGCGCCGGCCAGCGCCGCCAGTTGCTTGCCGACCGGCGTCGAGCCGGTGAACGTGACCTTGCGGATCACCGGATGCGGAATCAGATAGCTGGAGATTTCAGCCGGGTCGCCGAACACCAGGCCGACCGTACCCGCCGGCACGCCGGCTTCGACGAAGGCCTGCAGCAGCGCCGCCGGCGACGCCGGGGTTTCTTCCGGCGCCTTGACGAGGAACGAGCAGCCGCACGCGAGTGCCGCGCTCAGCTTGCGCACCACCTGGTTGACCGGGAAATTCCACGGCGTGAACGCCGCCACCGGGCCGATCGGCTCCTTGAGCACGAGTTGCTGCGCCGCGAGGTTGCGCGACGGCACGATGCGGCCGTAAACACGGCGGCCTTCGTCGGCGAACCATTCGATGATGTCCGCTGCCGCCAGCACTTCGACGCGCGCTTCGGCGAACGGCTTGCCCTGTTCCTGCGTCATCAGGCGGCCGATGTCCGACGCTCGCTCGCGCACCAGCGCGGCGGCGCGGCGCATGGTGTTGGCGCGCTCGTTGGCCGGCACTTTGCGCCAGGCTTCGAAGCCGCGCTGCGCGGCGGCCAGCGCCCGGTCCAGATCGGCAATGCCGGCGTGCGCCACTTTGCCGATGGCCTGGCCGGTGGCCGGGTTGATGACGTCGAGGGTCTTGCCGCTGGCGGCGTCGCACCACTCGCCGTTGATCAGAAGTCGGGTATCGGTATAGCTCGAAATGGCCATGCTGGGGTTCCTGTATAGGGGAAGACGACAGGCCGCGCGCGCGTCAAACATGGGGCTGAATCTGCGCGGGTCCTGGATGGACTGCCGATACCAATCATCTTATCTGATTGTGCAAAATCGCACCGACGGCCGGCCCGGCCGCGCCGCGCGGCACGCGTCTTGCGGCGCGGCTGGCGCGACAGCGGGAAACTGCCCAAAGCGGTGCCGCGCAAAGAAGCGTAGAGTCGAACAGCAGTGGCAGGAACCGGCGCGGACCCGCGGCCGTGGATGGTGCTGGAGGCCGGCTCGGGCAGGCAAAAGCAGAGAAAAGCAGGGAAAAAGCCGGCTCGAGCAGGCGAAAGCAGTACGCAAGGCGGTACGCGAAGCAGCGCGTTAGGCAACGTTCGCAGCGGCGAGCGAAACCCGGCGAGTGCGGCCCAATCAACCCAGATGCACGAGGAATCGACATGCCAACCGGTACAGTGAAATGGTTCAATGACGCGAAAGGCTTTGGCTTCATCACCCCCGACGACGGCGGTGAAGATCTGTTCGCTCACTTCTCGGAGATTCGTTCCGAGGGTTTCAAGTCCTTGCAGGAAAATCAGAAGGTCAGCTTTGAGATCAAGCAGGGACCGAAGGGCAAGCAGGCGGCGGATATCAAGCCGGTCTGAACTGAAAGGCCGGTTCGCGCGTGACAGGCGCGCGGCCGGCCGGTATTTTCCTTAAGGTTTCCTTCAGCTTTGCTCCGTAGTATTTGCGCGATTACCCGCCGCCCGGCGGGCAAAATTTCTGATTTTTTGTCGTTACTGAACAGAAAGCGCCGATACAAGGCTTGCTGGAGCATCCATGAAAACCCTGTTCTTGCAGGCGCCGTCGTACGACGGCTTCGATGGTGGCGCGGGTTCGCGCTATCAGGCCAAACGCGAAGTCCGCTCGTTCTGGTATCCGACGTGGCTTGCGCAGCCCGCGGCACTCGTGCCCGACAGCCGCGTGCTCGATGCCCCGGCAGACGGTCTGTCGGTGGATCAAACGCTCGACATTGCGCAGCAATACGATCTGGTGGTGATCCACACCAGCACGCCGTCCTTTCCCACCGACGCCCTGTTCGCCGAAGACCTGAAGAAGCGCAAGCCGTCCGTACTGATCGGCATGGTGGGCGCGAAGGTCGCCGTCGATCCTCACAATTCGCTGGTTGCCACCGAGGCGATCGATTTCCTCTGCCGCGAAGAATTCGACTTCACCTGTCAGGAAGTGGCCGAAGGCAAACCGTTCTCGCAGATCAAGGGCCTCAGCTATCGTGCCGCCGACGGTTCGATCGAGCACAACGAAGCGCGCCCGATCCTCGAAAACATGGACGAGCTGCCGTTCGTGGCGCCCATCTACAAGCGCGATCTGAAGATCGACAACTACTTCATCGGCTATCTGAAGCATCCGTACGTGTCGATTTACACGGGCCGCGGCTGCCGCTCGAAGTGCACGTTCTGCTTGTGGCCGCAAACCGTGGGCGGCCATCGCTACCGCACGCGCTCGGTCGAGAACGTGCTGGCCGAAGTGAAGTGGATTCGCGACAACATGCCCGAAGTGAAGGAGATCATGTTCGACGACGACACGTTCACCGACTTCAAGCCGCGCGTCGAGGAAATCGCCCGCGGTCTTGGGAAACTGGGCGTGACGTGGTCGTGCAACGCGAAGGCGAACGTGCCTTACTCGACGCTGAAGATCATGAAGGAAAACGGCCTGCGCCTGCTGCTGGTCGGCTACGAATCCGGCGACGACCAGATTCTGCTGAACATCAAGAAGGGTCTGCGCACGGATATCGCGCGCCGTTTCAGCGACGATTGCCGCAAGCTCGGCATCAAGATTCACGGCACTTTCATTCTCGGTCTGCCCGGCGAGACGCAGGACACGATCCAGAAGACGATCGAATACGCCAAGGAGATCAATCCGCACACGATCCAGGTGTCGCTCGCCGCGCCGTATCCCGGCACCAGGCTCTACAACGAGGCCGTTGAAAACGGCTGGCTCGAAGAGAACAAGGTGATCAACCTCGTCAGCAAGTCGGGCGTGCAACTCGCGGCGATCGGCTATCCGCATCTATCGCGTGACGAGATCTACCATCAGCTCGAACGCTTCTATAAGCATTTCTATTTCCGGCCGTCGAAGATCTGGGAAATATTGCGCGAGATGCTGACGAGCTGGGACATGATGAAGCGACGCTTGCGTGAAGGCGTCGAATTCTTCCGTTTCCTGCGCGCCCGCCAGGCGTGAGCGCCGCGCATCTGGCCGCCGTCACGCTCGCCTGCGCGTGCGCGGCGGGCGCGGTCCTCGGCATCGGCTACACCGCGCTCGCCGGTGTGCTGATCGGACGGTTCTTCAAACGCGCGGTGTCCGAGCCGACCGACTTCGTGCCGGTCACCATCGTGAAACCGCTGCACGGCAACGAGTGGGCGCTGCTCGACAATCTCTCGAGCTTCTGCCGGCAGAACTATCCGGGGCCCGTGCAGTTTCTGTTCGGCGTGCACGACTGCGCCGATCCCGCGCTGCAAGCCGTCGACGAATTGCGGCGCCTGCATCCCGAAGCGGACATCACCGTAGTGGCCGATGCGCGCCTCTATGGGCCGAACCGCAAGATCAGCAACATCCTCAATATGCTGCCGCAAGCGCGGCACGACGTGCTTGTCTTCGCCGACAGCGACGTGAGCGTCGGAGCGGACTATCTGCGCCACGTGATCGGCGAACTGCAGAAGCCCGGCGTGGGGCTCGTCACCTGCGCGTATCGCGGACAGCCCGATCCCGGTTTCTGGCCGCGCCTGTCGGCCAAGGCGACCAACTATCAGTTCCTGCCGGGCGTCGTGACGGGCCTCGCGCTCGGGCTCGCGCGTCCGTGCTTCGGCCAGACGATCGCGATGCGGCGCGATACGCTCGACAACATCGGCGGCCTGACGCCGTTCGTGCGGCATCTGGCGGAAGATCACGCAATTGGTGAAGCGGTGCGGCTGACCGGCGAGAAGGTGGTGATTCCGCCGTTCACCATCTCGCATGCCTGTGTCGAAGCGAGCGCGGCACAGCTGATCGAGCACGAGTTGCGCTGGAGCCGCACGATCCGCCGCATCGATCCGCTCGGCCATCTCGGCTCGGCACTGGTTCATCCGTTCGCGTTCGCATTGCTCGCGGTTATCTTCTCGGCGGGCGGCTGGTGGGCTTGGTCGCTCGCGCTGGCCGCCGTCGGCGCGCGGCTCGCCCTGAAGCTGCTGTCCGATCGCGCGTTGAAGCAGGCGCATCGTGACCTGTGGCTGCTGCCAATATGGGATATCGTATCGTTTGCGATTTTCGTCGCGAGCTTCTGGTCGTCGCGCGTGATCTGGCGAGGCTTCAGCTTCAAGGTGGACGGCGACGGCCTGTTGTCGGCGGCGCAGGACGAATGACGGACGAAGGGCAGCCTGGATCGGCAATGATGAGTCGTATTTTCGAAGCAGCTTTCAAACGCGAAGCAACGCGCCAGAAGCGCGCGTACGAGGTGGGCGCGTGATGAAACACCTCGGCCGCGTCGCCGCGCTAGTTGGCCTGCTGGTCTCGCTCTGGCTCGTCTGGCAGGATAATCCCGCCGCCGTGCTCGGCGCGCTGCGCGCGGCCGGCGTGGGACTGCTGCTGGCTGCGCTCGCCCACGTGCTGCCGATGCTCGCCAATGCGTGCGACTGGCGTTCGCTGATTCGCGGCGCGAACCGTCCGGGCGTGTTCCAGATGCTGCACCTCGTGTGGGTGCGCGAATCGGTCAACAGCATGCTGCCGGTGGCGCGCATCGGCGGCGAAGTAGTGTCGTTTCGCATGCTCAGGCGTTGGGGCGTGCGGCCGTCCACGGCGGTGGGCAGCATCATCGTCGACATGCAACTCACGGTGATCAGCCAGTTGCTCTTCACGATGGTCGGCATCGGCTTCCTGTTCGCGCACGCGCATTCCGACACGCTGCGGCTCGCCGGACAACTGGCATGGGGCGTGGTGGTGCTCACGCCGCTCCTCGTGCTGTTCTCGCTCGTGCAGCACGCCAGTCCGTTCGAGCGCATCACGCGCACACTCAATCATATGACGAGCGGCAAGCTCGCCGCACTGGTCGGGCAGTCGGCGCAGATCGATCAGGCCATCAAGCTGATCTGGCGCAGGCGTGGCGTGGTGCTGCGTTATCTGTTCTTCTGGCAACCGTTGCAGTGTTTCCTCACCTCGCTGGAAATCTGGCTCGCGCTGTACTTTCTCGGCGTGCACGTCACGCTCGTCGAAGCGGTGGTGATCGAATCGCTGATCCAGGCGATCAGCAGCGCGGCCTTCTTCGTGCCGGGCGGGCTCGGCGTGCAGGAGGGCGGCTTCATTCTGATCGGCGGCGCGCTTGGCCTCGATCCCTCCACCTGTCTCGCGCTGGCCGGCGCACGGCGCATTCGCGACCTCGTGATGTTCGTGCCGGGGCTGATTGCGTGGCAGTTCGCGGAGTCGTCGAATCGGGCGCCGCAGCGAGCCTTCGAGCGCGCACCTTAGCGAGACGAACGGACAGGGCACGCGGACGTCGTGGCGCGTATAGCGAGCAACTGCGGGTGAGGGGAGGGCGCGCCGTCAGTTCGCGTCGCGATCTTCTCAGCTCACCTGAGCGTAGGCGGGAAACGACACCTCGACCGTGAGGCCCCGTTCGCCAATGCCCGCACCCAGACGCAGGCTCGCGCCGAAGTGCTCCGCGATTCGCGCGACGATCGACAGTCCCAGCCCGCTGCCGGTGGCCTGATTGCCGGTGGCGCGAAAGAAACGATTCGTCAGACGGTCGAGATCGTCGGGCGCGACGCCGGGGCCGTCGTCGCGTACGCTCACCTGCACGCGGTCTTCGGCGTGCTGCACCGCCACTTCGATGCTGCCGCCGGCGCGGCCGTACTTGATCGCGTTATCGAGCAGATTGTCGAGCAGGATGCCGATCAGCACGGGCTCCGCGTTGATCTCGGCGCGCATGTCGCCCTTTAGCATGACGTGAATGTTTTTCTGCTGGGCGTTGCGCTCGTTGGCGAGCAGCGCGTCTTTTGCCACCACGGCGGGTTTGAGCGGCGCTGTCGACATGGTTTCGTGCGCGTCCAGACGCGCGAGCAGCAGCAATTGCTCCGCGAGCCGCGCGCTGCGATCGACGCCTTGCACCACGCGTTCCATTGCCAGCCGTTGCCGCGCTTCGTCCGTTTCGGCCAGTGCGACCTGTGCCTGCACCTTGATCGCGGCCAGCGGCGTTTTCAGTTCATGAGAGGCGTCGGCGGTGAACGCGCGCTCGCGCTCCAGCGAGTGCAGCAAACGCGAGAGCAGCAGATTGATCGCATCGACGAGCGGTCGCACCTCGGTCGGCGCGCGGCCGATATCGACCGGTTCCAGCCGGTTCACGCCACGCGTACGGATCGCCCCCGAGAGCACCCGCAGCGGCGCGAGGCTCCAGCCGATGCTGAACCACACCAGCACCGCCAGCACCGGCAGCGCGATCAACGTGGGGCGGGCGATGCGGCTCGCGACACCGCTCACCAGGTCGCTGCGCGTGTTGGCCGGTTCGAAGACGCGCACAGTGTGCCCGAGCAGCGTGTCGCGCAAGGTGAACGAGTGATACATCTGGCCGCTGAGCGTGATGTCCTGCGCGCCGCTCGCAGCCGGCACCGGTAGATCCCATGCGTTGAGCGCGCGCAATTGCGGGCTGCCCGCCAGCACCTCGCCGTTCGCGCCGCGCACCTGAAAGAGGGCGTCGCGCGGCAGCGAATCGTCGTCGTCGCTGTCGTTGGCGCCGGGCTCACCGCCTCTTTCTTCTTCGCGCACGTCGATGCGGGCGTTGGCGAGCGTGGTCAGATTGCGCTCATCGAGCAGCGCGAGAATCTGCGCGAGTTCGGCGAGCCGCGCCCCTTCCCATTCGCTCACTTCGCGTACGGCCTGGCGATAGCTGGACACGAGCGCAATGCCCCACATCAGCACGATGCTCGCGAGAACCAGCAGCACGAGCCGCCGACGGATCGACGCGCCCATCATTCTTTCTCCACCACGTAGCCGATATTGCGCACCGTCTTGATCAGCTTCGCGCCGAGCTTCTTGCGCAGATTGGACACGTGCACCTCGATCGCGTTGCTCTCGATTTCTTCCTGCCAGCCATACAGGCTTTCTTCAAGACGCGAGCGCGACTGCGGTATGCCCTGGTTGGTCAGCAACTGCATCAGGATGGCCCATTCGCGCGAGGTGAGCGGCACGCGTTTCGCGCCCACTTCGACGGTTTGAGCGGCCGGATTGACCGTCAGGTCCTGATAGCGGATCTGCTCGACGCTGCGGCCTTGCGCACGGCGCAGCAGAGCCCGGCAGCGCGCGATCAGCTCGGTCAGGTCGAAAGGCTTGCCCACGTAGTCGTCGGCACCCGCTTCGAGGCCATCGACCCGATCGACCACCGTGCCGCGCGCGGTCAGGACCAGCACCGGCACGTGCTTGCCCGAATCGCGCAGCCGTTTGAGCAGATCCATGCCCGATACGCGCGGTAACCCGAGATCGAGCACCACCAGCGCGTACGCGGTGGTGTCGAGCGCGAGACCGGCCTTGTGGCCGTCGCGGGCCCAGTCGACGGTGAAGCCGGCTTGGCGCAGTCCTGCTTCGACACCGCAGCCGATCAGATCGTCGTCTTCTACGAGGAGTACGCGCATGGGTCCATTCGTTCCATTCGATGTTTTTTGCATGGCGGCCGGCAGGTCAGGTGTCGAACCGCAGCCCGAAGTTTAACCATGCTGTTCATAACACGCTTTATACGCCTTCTTCCTTAAGGTTTCCTTCAGCTTGAATCGCTACTATCGGCCATCAACAGATCCTTGCCGCGGCGCCATTGCAAGCACGCGGTCTCGCGTCTGTTGCAACGTCTTTGCAGTTCAATCGTAGGCATCTCGATGGAATGGACGGTCGGCCGTTTTTCGGACCGACGGGTCGCGCCGAGGCAAGGCGCCAGGCATTTCGTCAGGCAACGAGACCGAGTCATGAAGCCAGTCACCGTCGATATGCTGCGCGCCCACCTGCTGGTGGCTTCGCTTACGGCCATGGGCGCGGAGTTGCTCGTGTGCCTCGGGCTGCTGGTGTGGCCGGTTTCGGAGCACGCCTTTGGTTCCATGCCGTTCCGGCTTTTGGCCGTGGCGGTGATTGTCAGCGGTGTGATCGTCACGCGCCAGTTCGCGCACGCCGCCTTCGACTTCGCTCTGCAGGGTCATTACGCCACAGGCGCCGGCCGGCCCGCACGGTCTGTCGCGGTCGCCTCGAACTGTCCACGGCGCTGGCTCGTGATTCTTCATCTGCGCCTGACCGGCAGACCGTTCGTGCTCGCCGAGCATTGACGGAATGGGACGATGGCGGCGCACGCATTAACAGCATGCCAATGGGTTCTGCTCGGCGGATGCGTCGGCGCTTCGCTGTACGCGCTGCTGGCGGCGGTTGCGATGCCGTTTTATGCCTCTCGCCGGCACGTAGCGGGTAGTCCTGCTCAAGGCGCTTCGCGCAACGCGCATCCGGTGTATCCCTTCAAACATGTCGGTGTCAGCGTGCTCAAGCCGCTGTGCGGCGCCGAGCCACGGCTCTATGAAAATCTGCGGACCTTCTGCGAGCAGCGCCATGGATACTTCCAGCTGGTGCTCGGCGTGTCCTCGCCCGACGACCCGGCCATTGCCGTGGTCCGCCGGCTTCAGGCGGCCTATCCATTGCACGACATCGAACTCGCGATCGATACGCGCGTGCACGGCAGCAATCTCAAGGTCAGCAATCTGATCAACATGGCGGAGCGGGCCCGCCATGAGGTGATCGTGATCGCCGATAGCGACATTGCCGTCGAAGACCATTATCTCGACAGCGTGGCCGCGCCGCTCGCGGATCCGCGCGTGGGCGTGGTCACGTGTCTTTACGTGGCCCAAGGTGTCGGCGGTTTCTGGCCGCGCGTGGGCGCGCTCTTCATCAACGAATGGTTCGCGCCGTCGGTGCGTGTCGCGCACGCGGCCGGTTCGCGCAGTTTCGGCTTCGGAGCGACACTCGCTTTGCGGCGCGCGACGCTCGAGCGCATCGGCGGTTTCGAGGTGCTGAAAAACTGTCTCGCGGACGATTACTGGCTGGCCGAACACGTGCGCGCCCTCGGGCTGCAAACCGTACTCTCGCGCGTGATCGTGGCCACCGATGTGATCGAGCCGACGTTCTCCGCGCTGTGGCAGCGCGAAACGCGCTGGCTGCGCACGATCCGCTCGGTGAACCCGCTCGGCTTCGCGTTCCTCTTCATCACCTTTCCCACGCCCTGGCTGCTGACCGGCGCGTGGCTCACCGCCAGCCTTGCTGCGAATACGTCCCATGCGGCCCACGTGTGGGCCGAACTCACGTGCGCAACCAGCACGACGATCGGCCTCGCTGCCCGTCTGCTGTTGCATTGGCGCTCCGCGCGTCATGGGCATACTTTCTGGCGTGATCTGCCGCTCGTGCCCTTGCGCGATGCCTTGCTGGCGTTGCAGTGGCTGGCGGGCGCGTTCGGCTCGCACGTGGTGTGGCGCGGTGCGCGCGTGCCCGTCGAGACTTCCACGTCGAGGGCGGCGCGCGGCGGCGCGATGAACGTGATGGATGTCGCGGAGGCGTCCGATGGTCGCTAAGCCGCGCGGACTCATCGTGACCGCCGACGATTTCGGACTGCACGCGCGCGTGAACGAGGCGGTCGAGCGCGCGCATCGCGACGGCGTGCTGAGCGCCGCGAGCCTGATGGTCGGCGCGCCGGCCGCCGGCGACGCGGTGGCGCGCGCGCGTGCGTTGCCGCAACTGCGGGTCGGTCTGCATCTGGTGCTGGCTGACGGCGTCGCGAGCGCGCCGCGCGAGCGGATTGCGGCTTTGGTCGACGAACATGGCCGCTTTGGCAGCAACATGGCGTGGGACGGCGTGAGGTTCTTTTTCTTGCCGCACGTGCGCAAGCAGCTTGCACGGGAAATTCGCGCGCAGTTCGAGGCCTTCGCGAACACCGGTCTGACGCTCGATCATGTCAACACCCACAAACACTTTCATTTGCACCCGACGGTGCTCGGGCTGATTCTGGACATCGGCCGCGAATACGGAATGAAGGCCATGCGCTTGCCGTTCGAAGCGAATGCGCCGCTATGGTTGCGGCCGTGGATCGCGCGGGTCGAGGCGCGTCTGGATCGCGCGGGCATCGCGCATAACGATTATGTGGTTGGGATCGCGAATAGTGGGCGGATGGACGAGGTGGCGTGGCTTGCGGCGCTCGCCGATCTGCCGCATGGGGTGGGGGAGATTTATTGCCATCCGGCGGTGGCGGGCGAGCGGGCGTTGAGCGACGGCATGCGCGATTACCGGCACGAGGCGGAATTGCAGGCGCTGTTGTCGGCGAAGGTCGCCATGGCGATTCGCGCGGCGGGAGTGCGGGTCGGCGGGTTTGCAGATGTGCTGGCCGGGTAGTTTTGCGGTCGGCGCCGGCACTAGAGGGCCTAATGTTTCCCGGACGAAAGCGCCATAGGTGGCTCGCTCGACGCATCTCCAGACGGGGGGCTCAGCGTCGCGTCCAGTTCCGATGCGCTCGACACCTGGCGCAATTCATCGGCGATGATCGACACCAGCGCATCCGCCGCGGCGCTCAACGGGCGTCGCGGATGGGTCACGCACACGATATGCCGCACGATGCGCGGCGCGAGAATGGGATAGGCGCGCAGGCTGCCCTGGCGCACCCCGCGCTGCACGGCGATACGCGGCAGGATGGTCGCGAAATGGGTACTCTCCACCAGTTTCACGATCGTGCTCAACACGTCGATCTCGAAGCGCGGCGCGAGCAGCACGTCTTCATGCTGTGCAGCCGTATCGAGCACGCCCCGCAAGCCGTGACGCTTGGTCGGTAGCACCAGTTCCAGTTCCGGCAGTTGCGCGAGTTCAATCGCGTGCGGCAACTCGGGTCCGTGCGCGGCGCTCGTCACCAGCACCATTTCCTCGTCGAGCAAGGGCTGCGCATCGAGTGAAAGACGTGCGCGCGGTTTGTTGATCAGCGCCGCGTCGAGCTGGCCGCCCGCCACCCAGTCGATGAAAGTCGCGCTGTAGCCGTCCGCCACGGTCACTTCGACATGGGGGTAACGCGCGTGGAAACGCGACAGCGCATCGGCCAGCACGCTTTCCGTGACCGATGCGATCAGCCCGATCGACACATGCCCGGTCACCACCTCGTCGCGCTGCACGAGTTGCTGACGGGCGTGCGCGAGATCGCGCATGATCGGCAGAAACAGTCGGTACATCAGCCGGCCGGCCGCTGTCGGCGCCATGCCGTGCGCGTTGCGCTCGAAGAGCTGCTGGTGCAGTTCGTCCTCGAGTTTGGCGATCTGCATGCTGAGCGCGGGCTGCACGATGTTCAGGCGTTTTGCCGCCCGCGTGACCGAACCGTCCTCGAAGAGCGCGATGAAATACTGGATTTGCCTGAGGTCCATGTTGGTATGAATAAAACATCAGCAAACGTAATGAGAACGGCGCGCCGTATCAGATGAAAACGGGAGCCGCGCGCCACCAATGCCTGTAAAGCGTGGCTGCGGCCCTCCGCCATGGTCGGCGACCCGCGCGGTGGCTCGCGGTCTCCATTGATATCCTGCCTACAATTGCCTGTCATTGGTGCTAACACGCATATCATCAGGAATGATCCAGCGCATCAATAATCAATATTAGAAGTTATAAGCCGATCTCGTTACGCTTCCGTCATCAACTGGCCGTCCGGTTCGGACATGAAGCCGGGGCACGGATGGAGACGTAAATGAATACTCGCGATGCCGCATCGCACGGTACTTTCCACCTGACGTGGGGTCGCCCGTCCGGTGTGCTCACGCTGCGTGACTGGCTGGCGCACCTGGCGCATACAGGCCGGCTGGCCACGATCGATCAACCGGTCGCGCTAGAACACGAACTCGCCGCGATTGCGAAGCGCCTCGACGGCACGCAAGCCGCGTTCTTCACGAAGCCGGGCGGTCACGACGTGCCGGTGGTCAGCGGTTTCATGTCGCGCCGCGGCTGGATCGCCGAAGCAATGGGCGTGGCCGAGGCCGATCTGCTCGCGCGCTTTCGCGACGCGGCCGATCAGCCGGTTCCCTCGAACGAAATTCCTCGCGCCGAGGCGCCCTGCCAGCAGGTCGTGCATACCAGCGGCATCGACCTTCACCAGCTGCTGCCGATTCCCACGCACAGCGAACACGACAACGGGCCGTATATCACCGCGGGTCTCGTGATCGCGCGTAATCCGCGTACCGGCGTGCAGAACGTGTCGATCAACCGCATTCAGGTGCATGGACCGGACCGCATGGCGATCCTGCTGCTGCCGCGCCACTTGTACGCCTTCCAGAAAGCCGCGGAAAAAGCGGGTGAGGCGCTCGACGTCGCCATCGCGATCGGCGTCGATCCGCTGACGATGCTCGCCTCGCAAGCCATCTCCCCAATCGATTCCGACGAGCTCGAAATCGCCGGCGCACTGCATGGCGCGCCGCTGCCGGTGGTCAAATGCGTGAGCAACGGCGTCGACGTGCCGGCCTACGCCGAGATCGTGATAGAAGGGCGCATTCTGCCCAACGTGCGCGAACTGGAAGGCCCATTCGGCGAATTCCCGAAGTACTACAGCGCGCAGGAAGCGCGCGAGGTGATCGAAGTCACCGCGGTGACGCATCGCGAGAAGCCGATTTTTCATACGATCGTGCCGGCGGAAATGGAACATCTGCTGCTCGGCGCGATTCCACGCGAGGCGACGCTGCTCGCGCATCTGCAGCGTAGTCATCCCAACGTGAAGGACGTGCATCTGTCCGTGGGCGGCGTGTGCCGCTATCACCTGTGGGTGCAGTTCGAGAAGAAGCGCGAAGGCGAAGCGAAGAATGTGATTCTGTGCGCGTTCGGCGCGCACTACGACATCAAGCAGGTCGTGGTGGTCGACACCGATGTGGACGTGCACGATCCGGCCGAAATCGAATGGGCCATCGCCACGCGTTTCCAGGCGGACCGCGACCTCGTCGTGATCGAAGGCGCGCAAGGCTCGCCGCTCGATCCGTCCACCACCGTCGGTCAGCCCGAGGACGCGCCGCCGCATCTGCAAGGCGTGAGCGCCAAGATGGGACTCGACGCCACGCGGCCCGTGGTGTATCCGTCGCACGTGTTCACACGGGTGTGCATTCCGGGGCAGGACACGGTGAATCTGGAGACACTCGTGGCCGCCGACAACACCGCGTTCAATACGTATCTGGGCGGCGCGCATGGCTGATCACGGACACCAGCCTCAGCGCATCGTCGTGGGCATCTCCGGCGCGAGCGGCGCGCTGATCGCCGTGCGTCTGCTGGCGGCGTTGCGCCGCCTCGGCACGCACGAAACGCATCTGATCGTGTCGGCCTCCGGCGCGGTCACGGCGGCGCAGGAACTCGGCATGACGCGCGGCGACCTCGAGCGTCTCGCCGACGTGGTCTACAACGTGCGCGACATTGGCGCGGCGGTGGCGAGCGGTTCGTTCATCACGGCGGGCATGGTGATCGCGCCGTGCTCGATGAAAACGCTCGCGGGCGTGGCCAACGGTTTCGCCGACAACCTGCTCACGCGCGCCGCCGATGTGATGCTCAAGGAGCGCCGCCGGCTCGTGCTGGTCGCACGCGAAACGCCGCTCAACCTCGCGCATCTGCGCAACATGACTTCCGTCACGGAGATGGGCGGGATCGTCATGCCGCCGGTGCCCGCTTTCTACGCGCATCCCAGGACGATCGAGGACGTGGTCGATCACACGGTAGGCCGTATTCTCGATCTGTTCGGGATCGAGCATCGGGAGATCGCGCAGCGTTGGAGCGGACTCGCGGACGAATTCGCGGCGCGCCGCTCTGGAGACGACGAATGAATCAGCGCGACTTGCTCCATTCGGGCGACGCGTCGACCCAGGAACGCCCCGCTGAGCCGGCGTTGGAGAATCGCCCGCAGCGGCATCTAGGCCGCCCGATGGAGCGTCTGGAGGATCCAGCGATTCTCACCGGCCGCGGCCGTTATGGCGACGACATCGGTATCCGGCCCGGCACGCTGCACGCCGCGATCCTGCGCTCGCCGCACGCGCACGCGGAACTGGTGTCGATCGATACCGAAGCCGCGTCGAAACTGCCCGGTGTGCACGCAATTCTGACCCGCGACGACCTGCGCGCCTGGTCACGGCCCTTCGTGGTCGGCGTGAAATCGCCGATGGAACAGTGGGCGCTAGCCATGGACCGCGTGCGCTATGTCGGCGAACCGGTGGCGGTGGTGCTGGCGCAATCGCGCGCGCTGGCCGAAGACGGTCTGGATCTGCTCAAGGTCGAGTACGCGATGCTCGAGCCGGTCACGTCGATCGAACAGGCGGCGAGCGATCAGTCGCCGGTCTTGCACGAGAAAGTGGGCAGCAACGTGATCAGCGACCGGCACTTCCGCTACGGCGAGCCGGAAGCCGCGTTCGAGCAGGCGCCGCATCGCGTGAAACTGGTCGCGCATTATCCGCGCAATAGCTGCGCGCCGATCGAATGCGGCGTGGTGATCGCGGAGTATCTGGCCGGCGACGAAGGCTACGACGTCACATCGAATTTCATGGGGCCGTTCTCGCTGCACGCAGTGATGGCGATGGCGCTCAACATCCCGGCCAACCGTTTGCGGCACAAGGCGCCGCGCGATTCGGGCGGCAGCTTCGGCGTGAAGCAGGCCGTGTTTCCGTACGTCGTGTTGATGTGTCTCGCCTCGCGCAAAGCGGGCGCGCCGGTGAAATGGGTCGAGGATCGGCTCGAACATCTGAGCGCGGCGACCTCCGCGACCGCGCGCGTTTCGACGCTCGAAGCGGCCGTGGAAAACGATGGCCGCATTACGGCGCTCGCTTACGACCAGCTCGAAGATTGCGGCGGCTATCTGCGCGCGCCGGAACCGGCCACGTTCTACCGCATGCATGGCTGCCTGACCGGTGCCTATGCGATCGACAATCTGCTGGTGCGCAACCGCGTCGTGCTGACCAACAAGACGCCGACGGGTCTGGTGCGCGGCTTCGGCGGACCGCAGGTGTACTTCGCGCTCGAACGGCTGATGCAGCGCATCGCGCTCGAACTGAAGCTCGATGTGCTCGACGTGTACCGCCGCAATTTCGTCGCCGCCGATGCGTTCCCATATCGTGCCGCGGCCGGCGCGCTGCTCGACTCGGGCAATTACCAGGAAGCATTGCGCCGCGCGCTCGCCGAAGGCAATTACGAAGAACTGCGCAAGCGCCGCGACGCGGCACGCCAGCAAGGGCGGCTATACGGTATCGGCTTTGCGGCGATCGTCGAGCCGTCGGTGTCGAACATGGGCTACATCACGACCGTGATGCCCGCCGAGGCGCGCAAAAAAGCCGGGCCGAAGAGCGGCGCGATCGCGAGCGCGACCGTGAGCGTCGATCTGCTCGGCGGCGTGGTAGTGACGATTGCATCAACGCCCGCGGGCCAGGGGCATATGACGGTGTGCGCGCAAGTGGTTGCGGACGTGCTCGGCGTGTCGCCGCATGACGTCGTCGTCAATGTCGAATTCGATACGCACAAGGACGCGTGGTCGGTGGCGGCAGGCAATTATTCCAGCCGCTTCGCCGGCGCGGTGGCGGGCACGGTGCATCTCGCGGCCGTGCGCGTGCGTGACAAGATCGCGCGCATCGTGTCGAAGCAGTTGGGTTGCGCGCCGGACGAGATCCGCTTTGAAGAAGGCCGCATCTTTGCGAAGGGCGCAGAAGATCGCGCGCAGCCGTTCGGCCGTGTCGCCGCCAATGCACCCCATTGGGCGCCCGCGCTGTTGCCCGAAGGCGAAGAGCCGGGCTTGCGCGAGACGGTGTTCTGGAATCCGCCCAACATGGCCGCGCCGGACGAGAACGACCGCATCAATACGTCGGCGGCCTACGGTTTCGCTTTCGACATGTGTGGAATCGAAGTGGATCGCGCCACGGGCCGCGTGCGGATCGATCGCTACGTCACCGCGCATGACGCCGGCACGCTGCTCAATCCCGCGCTCGCCGACGGCCAGATTCGCGGCGCCTTCGCGCAAGGACTCGGCGCGGCGTTGATGGAGGAATTCCGCTACGGCGCGGACGGCAGCTTCCAGTCGGGCACGCTCGCCGACTATCTGATGCCGACCACCTGCGAGGTGCCCGATCCGCTGATCGTGCATCTGGAAACACCGTCGCCGTTCACGCCGCTCGGCGCGAAAGGACTGGGCGAGGGCAACAACATGAGTACGCCGCCGTGCATCGCCAATGCGGTTGCGGATGCGCTCGGGGTTGACGATATTCGCTTGCCGCTAACGCCGTCGAAAGTGATGGCGCTGATCGGCATCGACGATCCGGAGCCGTCGCGTCCCGAGTTGCGTGAGGCGCCCGCGACCAAACCGGCGACGCCGGGTGGCGGCAAGGCGCTCACCGCGCAAGGCAGCGTGGATTTGCCGGCATCGCCGGCAGCGATTTTTGCCGTCCTGCTCGATCCGAACGCGCTCGCCAAAGTGATACCCGGCTGCCATGCGCTCGAAGCCGAAGGCACGAACCAGTATCGCGCCGACGTGACGGTCGGCGTCGGGATGATCAAGGCGCGTTTCGAAGCAAAGATCGGCCTGTCGGAAATCGACGCGCCGCATCGGCTGCGTCTGGCGGGCGCGGGCATGTCGTCGCTCGGCAGCGCGCGCGGCAGCGGCCTCGTCGAACTGACGCCGAGCGAAAGCGGCACGCGTCTTTCCTACGACTACGAAGCCCAGGTGTCGGGCAAGGTCGCGGCAGTGGGCGGACGCATGCTCGAAGGCGCGGCCAAGGTCGTGTTGCGGCAACTGTTCGAATCGCTCGGCCGTCAGGCGGCGGGCAAGCCGGTTCACACCGGCGGCTCGTGGCTCTCGCGCGTCTTGGCCCGTTTCAGGAGACAGTCATGAAACCCGCACCGTTCGATTATCTGCGCGCCATGACGACGCAGCATGCACTCGACGCCCTCGCGCAAAGCGGTGAGGACGCCCGCGTGCTGGCCGGCGGCCAGTCGCTGATGGCGGTGCTGAACATGCGGCTCGCGCAGCCGCGCGTGCTGATCGACATCTCGCGCACCGACGAGCTGAACTCGGTGCGCGTCGATCACAAGGCCGGCTTGCTGATCGTCGGCGCGGCGGCGACGCAAGGCAGCGTCGAATGGCGCGCGACGCTGCGCGACGAAGTGCCGTTGCTGGCCATGGCGTTCCCGCATATCTCGCACTTCCAGATCCGCAATCGCGGCACGGTATGTGGCTCGGTCGCCCATGCCGACCCGAGCGCGGAACTGCCGCTGGTGCTGGCCGCACTCGGCGGCGACGTGTTGCTGCGCTCGAAAAGGAAACACCGTGTGCTGCCAGCCCACGAGTTTTTCCAAGGCATGTTGATGACCGCGCGTGAGCCCGATGAGCTGGTGGAAGCCGTGCGCTTTCCGCTCAAGCGGCCGGGCGAACGCTACGGCTTCACGGAATTCTCCGCGCGCCACGGCGACTTCGCGATGGTCGCCTGCGCGGCGGTCGTCACGAGCGATTCGATCCGCCTCGCGGTCGGCGGCGTCGCGGACCGGCCGGTGGTCGAGCAATGGCCGCGTCTGCGCGACGACGATCTGCGCAGCGCATTGAACGATTTGAGCTGGAAGCTGGGCGCGCAGGACGACGCGCATATCAGTGCGGCGTATCGCCGGCATCTGGTCCGGCAACTGGGATGGCGCGTGATCGAGGAGGCGAAGTGAGCAACACATCGAACGGCAATGTCGTGCACGTGATGCGGCAGGGCGAACGGCAATGCGTCACGCTGACGCTCAATGGCCATGAACGCAGCGGCTATTGCGAACCGCGTGAACTGCTGTCGGATTTCATCCGTCACGAACTGGGCGCGACCGGCACGCACGTCGGCTGCGAGCACGGCGTGTGCGGCGCGTGCACGGTGCACGTGGACGGCGTGGCGGGACGCTCGTGCCTGATGCTGGCGGTGCAGGCCGACGGCCGCCGCATCGACACGGTGGAGGGACTCGCGCCCGACCTGAAGCTCGGCGATCTGCAGCAGGCGTTCCAGCGTCATCACGCGTTGCAGTGCGGCTTCTGCACGGCCGGGATATTGATGTCGTGCGCCGACTATTTGCAGCGCGTGCCTGATCCGAGCGAAGCCCAAGTGCGCGACATGCTGTCGGGCCATCTGTGCCGCTGTACGGGCTATACGCCGATCGTCGCCGCAGTGCTCGACGTGGCGGCGCGGCGCCGGCAAGGCAAGACGGCCGACTCGGGCGTGGAGGCCGCTCATGCTTGACCTCGGCCGAACTTTTCTGCAAGCCGTGGAGCGCAGCCCCAACGCGCTCGCGTTGGTCGACGGCGAACTCGCCTTGACGTATGCGCAGTGGCACCGCCTCATCCTGAAGGTTGCCGAAGGCGTGCGCTCGCTCGGTCTCGCGCATGGCGACCGCTTGCTGGTAGTGCTGCAAAACCGCTGGGAAATGGCGACCCTGCATTGGGCCTGTCAGTTCACCGGTGTGGTGATCGTGCCGTTGAACTGGCGCGCCAAACCCGATGAACTCGAGTACTGCGTGACGGATGCCGGGGTGAAGGCCATCGTCTATGAGCCGGTTAGCGCCGAGGCCGTCGCGCAAAGTCCTGCCGCGCAAGCGCTGCCGCGCATCGGTCTCGACGGCGCGCAAGGCGGCACCGCGAGCTTCGAAACGCTGATGGCGCAGAGCACGCAGAACTCGCTGAACGCCGGTCGCACCTGCGCGAATGCCGACGACTATTCGCTGATTCTCTACACGTCGGGCACCACCGGCAAGGCCAAAGGCGTGCCGCGCCGTCATCGTCATGAACGCGCCGCGGCGCTCGCCCATGTCGCGCAGAATCTGTACGGACACGGCGAACGCACGCTCGGCGTGATGCCGCTTTATCACACCATGGGCGTGCGCTCGCTGCTCTCGATGGCGCTGGTGGACGGCCTGTTCGTCTGCGTGCGCCGCTGGAATGCGCGCTTCGCACTCGATGCGATCGCGCGGCACGAGCTCACCTGCCTCTATCTGGTGCCGACGCTGTATCACGATCTGCTGGCCGATGCGGCTTTTGCCGAGACGGATACGTCGACGGTGAAGAAGCTGGGTTTCGCCGGCGCGCCGATGAACGACGGTTTGCTCAAGCGCCTCTCGGCGGCGTTCGAACCCGACCTGTTCGTCAACCACTACGGCTCGTCGGAGGTCTACACCTTCAGCATCGATCAGGACGCCACGCGCAAGCCGGGCAGTGCGGGGCGCGCGGGCATCAACACGCGTTTGCGCGTCGTCACGCTCGACGCCCATACGCCCGAGGACCTCGCGCAAGTGGGCGAAGAAGGCCAGATCATCGCCGACCTGCTGGGTGACGAAGCTTTCGAAGGCTACTGGAATCGTCCCGACGCGAACGCCAAGTCGCTGCGCGACGGCTGGTACTTCACCGGCGACACCGGGTTCTTCGACGCCGAAGGCGACCTGTACGTATCGGGCCGCGTCGACGACATGATCATCAGCGGCGGCGAGAACATCTCGCCAGTCGATATCGAGTCGGTGCTGTCGCTGCATCCCGCGGTCGACGAAGTCGCGGTGGCCGGCGTGAAGGACGAGCGCTGGGGCCAGCGCGTCGTCGCTTTCGTCAAACGCCGCGATTACGTCGACGCCGACACGCTCGACGCGCACTGTCGCACCTCCGAGCTCGTCAACTTCAAGCGTCCGCGCGAATACGTGTTCGTGGACGACATACCGAAGTCGCCGGTCGGCAAGATTTTGCGCCGCAAGCTGTCCGCGGGCGAGTACCAGCGCGACACGCACGGCGAAGCCATCGCACCTCCCACGCAAACCACCAAGGAGTAACTCATGACCGAGCTGACCCACCGCGGCCAGAGCCTGCTGCAGGATCTCGACGGCTTTTCCATCGAGATCGACGCGCAACGCGAGCGGGCCGACATCATCCTGCACCGACCGCCGCTGAATGTGATTTCGATGCACGCGCGCGACCAGTTGCGCGCCGCTTTCGAGGCGCTCGACGAAGATCCGCGCGTGCGTGTGATCGTGGTGCGCGCCAAAGGCGAACATTTTTCGAGCGGCGGCGATATCAAGGGCTTTCTCGAAGCATCGCCCGAAACCGTGTCGAAGCTCGCCTGGAATATTGCCGCGCCCGCACGCTGCTCGAAGCCGGTGATCGCGGCCAATCGCGGCTTCTGCTTCGGGGTGGGTTTCGAACTGTCGCTCGCGTGCGATTTCCGCATTGCCACCGACACGACGTTCTACGCGCTGCCGGAACAGAAGCTCGGCCAGATTCCGGGGTCGGGCGGCTCGGCCCGTTTGCAGCAGATGGTCGGCATCGGCCGCACCAAGGACATCGTAATGCGCTCGCGCCGGATTCCGGGCAAGCAGGCTTACGAGTGGGGCATCGCGGTCGAATGCGTGGCCGACTCCGAACTCGAAGCGACCACCGACGCGCTGGTGGATGAACTGCGCGCGTTCTCGCCGCTCGCGCAACGCACCGCGAAGAAGCTGCTGAACGATACCGAGGACGCGCCGCTGTCGATCGCGATTGAACTCGAAGGGCACTGCTATAGCCGTTTGCGCACTTCTGATGATTTCCGCGAGGGCGTCGAGGCGTTTCGTGGCAAGCGCAAGCCGGTGTTTCGCGGGAGTTGAGGCGAACGGCGGGCGTGGTCGGATTCAAAAATTGCGTTGCATGGGACATTAGTAAGCGCTAAAGCGCTAACTACTGTCGACAGCGTTGCATGGGATCGGAGTAAGCGCTAAAGCGCTAACTCCGTTCGACAGCGGTGCATGGGACCGGAGTAAGCGCTAAAGCGCTAACTCCGGTCGACAAGGAGACAGTCGTATGGAGCGCTTCGATTACGTGATCGTCGGCGGTGGCTCGGCAGGATGCGTGCTCGCGCATCGCCTGTCGGCCAATGCGTCGTTGCGCGTCGCGCTGATCGAAGCGGGCGCGGATACGCCGCCCGGCAAAGTGCCCGCAGCCATCCTCGACAGCTATCCGATGCCCGTCTTCTGCGGCAATCAATACATCTGGCCGGAACTGAAGGCCAGCGCCACGCGCAACGCCGCGCCCCGCGTGTACGAGCAGGGCCGCGTGATGGGCGGCGGGTCGAGCATCAATGTGCAGTCGGCCAACCGCGGCCTGCCGCGCGACTACGACGGCTGGGCCGCCGACGGCGCGAGCGGTTGGGCATGGCAGGACGTGCTGCCGTATTTCCGCAAACTCGAACGCGATGTGAATTTCCCCGCCGGCGAACTGCACGGCAGCGACGGCCCGGTGCCGATCCGCCGCATTCTCCCGGCCTACTGGCCGGCGTTTTGCGATGCCTTCGCGAACGGCATGCGGAAGAACGGTTTCGCGGCCTTGGAGGATCAGAACGCCGAATTCGGCGACGGCTATTTTCCCGGCGCGTTTTCGAATCTCGACGACCGGCGCGTATCGAGCGCAGCCGCGTATCTGGACGAGGCGACGCGCCGGCGCCGCAATCTGCACGTCTATGCGGACTTGCGCGTCGAGTCGATCGTCATGGAAGGGCGTGTGGCTCGTGGCGTGGTCGCGGTGCAACGCAGCGGCGCGCGTATCCGTTTCGACGCCAATGAGGTGATCGTGAGCGCGGGCGCATTGCAATCCCCCGCATTGCTGATGCGGGCCGGCATCGGCGCGAAGGCGGAACTGGATGCGCTCGGCATCCAGTGCAAAGTCGATCGGCCGGGCGTGGGCCGCAATCTGCAAGATCATCCGTCGCTCACGTTCTGTCATTTTCTCGAGCGGCGTTTTCGCATGCCGCTCGCGCACCGCCGCGCGAGTATGACGGCCGCGCGTTTTACCTCGGGTGTCGCGGACTGCGACGAATCCGATCTGTATCTCTCGAGTGCGACGCGTGCTGCATGGCACGCGCTCGGCAACCGGCTCGGATTGTTTTTTCTCTGGTGCAACCGGCCTTATTCGCGCGGCCGTGTGCAGCTCGTATCCGCTGATCCGGCGGTGGCGCCGCGGGTCGATCTGAATCTGCTCGACGATCCGCGCGATCTCGCGCGCCTCGCATACGGCGTGCGGATGCTCGCGAAAATCGTCGAGGCTTCGGGTCTGGGCGACAACCCGCGCGACTTTTTTCCGGCCGCGTTCTCACCGCGGGTGAAAGCGCTGAGCCGCGTCAGCAAGGGCAATGCGGTGCTGACCTCGCTGCTCGGCACGTTGCTCGATACGCCCGCGCCGCTGCGGCGTCTGTTGATCGAACGTTTCTTCACGCGCGGCCAGCGCATGTCCGCGCTGCTCGCCGAGCCAGCCGCGCTCGACGACTTCATTCGCGCCAACGTGTTCGGTGTCTGGCATGCGAGCGGGACTTGCCGGATGGGCAGCGCGCACGACGTCATGGCGGTCACCGACACGTCGGGCAGCGTGCACGGCGCGCACGGCCTGCGCGTCGTCGACGCCTCGCTGATGCCACGGCTGCCCTCGGCGAACACGAATATCCCGACCATCATGATGGCCGAAAAAATCGCCGACGCGATGCTCGCGCGGCGCGCGGCTTGTGCTGGATCGAATACGGCGCCGCTCACCGCGGCCTCGTCATAAGGTTTCTTAACACCACCAAGAGCACGCGCAAAAGAGCGTGCCTCAAACGGGGACGATCGAAAGACGGCCCGCAGATAGTCAAGGAGATGACGATGTCCGTAGCAGCGCAAAATGGCGCCGCCTTGCCCGCGGTAGATCAGCGGCAAGTGATGGGTGCGGTAATGGCCTCGTGCCTCGGCTGGGCACTGGATCTGTTCGATCTGTTCGTGTTGCTGTTCGTCGCGCCGGTGGTCGGCCGGCTGTTCTTCCCTTCCGAGCACGCGATGCTCTCGCTCGCCGCGGTCTATGCGTCGTTTGCCGTGACGCTGCTGATGCGCCCGCTCGGTTCGGCATGGTTCGGCTCTTACGCGGATCGCCATGGACGCAAGGGCGCGATGATCATCGCGGTGGTCGGCGTGGGGCTTTCCACCGCCGCCTTCGGCGTGCTGCCGACCGTCGCGCAGGTCGGCGTCGTCGCGCCAATCCTGTTCCTCGTGCTGCGGCTCGTGCAGGGCGTGTTCGTGGGCGGTGTGGTGGCCTCGACGCATACCATCGGCACCGAATCGGTCGCGCCGAAGTATCGCGGCGCGGTGTCGGGGCTGATCGGCGGCGGGGGAGCCGGCCTCGGCGCGTTGCTCGCCTCGCTCACCTATCTGGCGATGTCGGCGCTGTTCCCCGGCGCGGCATTCGATGTATGGGGCTGGCGCTGCATGTTCTTCACCGGCATCATCAGCTCGGTGCTGGGCCTGTTCGTCTTCAGCAGTCTGGAAGAGTCGCCGCTGTGGAAAAAGCTCGCCGCCGAAAAGGCCGCCAAGGCCGCGGCGCAGAGGCTCGACGCGCCGGTCGAAATCGTCCGCTCGCCGGTGCGCACGCTGTTTTCCCGCGACTATCGCTCGATCCTGTTCGTCAATCTGCTGCTCACCGTCGGCGGCGGCAGCGGCTATTACCTGACCTCGGGTTATCTGCCGACCTTTCTGAAGGTGGTGAGCCATGCGCCGAACGGCGCCGCGGCGGCGATCCTGCTGATCTGCAGCGTGGCGGTGGTGATCGCGTCGGTGGCGGCGGGGCATCTGAGCACGTTCATCGGCCGCAAGAGCGCTTTCATCTGGCTCGGCGTGATTCGCCTGTTCGCGTTGCCCGCGCTGTTCCTGCTGTTGCCCACGGCACAAAGCATCACCATGATCGGCGTGTACGCGGTGATTCTCAGCGCGCTCGGCAGCGCGGGCTATGCGCCGATCCTGATCTTCCTGAACGAACGGTTCCCGACCGCGATTCGCGCGACCGGCACCGGGCTTTCGTGGAACATCGGCTTCGCCATCGGCGGAATGATGCCGACCGCCGTCTCGCTGGTCGCCAAAGACGCCAGCGAGTTGCCGATGACGCTGGCGATCTTCGTCGCGGCAATCAGCGTGATTTTCCTGATCGGCGCGTTCGTCGTGCCGGAGACGCTCGGCCGGCTCGAGCAGAGCGCGGTGCGCGACGCGGTCTAGCTCGCGGACGGGTCGGCCGGCACGCCCGTCGTCACGCGCCGGATCTCCTCGCCGATGATCTCGATCAGCGCGTGCGCCGCGGGCCCGATCGGCCGCTTCGGATGGCTCACGCGGATGATGTGCCGGATGATCGGCGGCGACGTGATGGTGCGCGCGCACAGCACGCCTTCGTCGACCTTGCGCTGAACCACCACGCGCGGCAGGATCGTCGCGACGCTGCTCTGTTCGACGAACTGCACGATGGTGTTCAGCAGATCGATCTCGAACTTCGGTTTGATGACCACGTCTTCGGCCAGCAACGCCGCGTCCAGCACGCCGCGCAGGCCGTTGCGACGGGTCGGCAGCGCCAGTTCGATGCTGGCCAGCTGCGCGAGATCGACGGCCAGCGGCAGGTCGGGGCCGAGCGCGGCGCTCGTCACCAGCACCATTTCCTCGTCGACCAGCGGCACCACGTCGAGCGTGAGGCGCCCGCGCGGCTTGTTGATGATGGCCGCGTCCAGCCGGCCGGCTTCGACCGCGTCGATCAATTGCGCGCTGAAGCCGTCGGCGACCGACGCTTCGACCTGCGGGAACATCGCATTGAACCTGGCGAGCGACTCCGGCAGCACGCTTTCCGCCTCCGACGACACCATGCCGAGCGACACGCGCCCCGTCACGATAGCGTCCTGCCGGCTCAACTGGTCGCGCGCCCGTTCGATGTCGCGCATGATCGGCGTGTACAGGCGGTACATCTGGCGCGCGCCGTCGGTCGGCGTCATGCCGTGCGGGCCGCGTTCGAACAGTTTCTGGCGCAATTCGGTTTCGAGCTTCGAAATCTGCATGCTGAGCGCCGGTTGCACGATATTGAGCCGCTTCGCCGCGCGCGTGACGGAGCCGTCTTCGAAAAGCGCAATGAAATACTGGATTTGCTTGAGGTCCATGAAGCGCGCAGGCGGTGGCGGGAAGGGACAAAATCAAGGCGCAAAGCGCCGCGAATATCGAGTTTAATCGCACCGCGCCGAACCTACGCGCGAACCTACGCGCGAGCCTGCGCAGAGGCCCGCGCGGCGCAGCTCGCGGCATCGTCACGAGCGGCTTTCCTTACGCTGCTACAATCTCGTCTTTCTCGATCGATTGTGCGCTATGGGTTTCGAACAACTCGCTGAACTGAAGAAGCAATTGGCCGCGGCTCGCCGCGAGGCTGCGCCTGCCGCGAAATCCGGCGCCAAGCCTGCTTCGAAGGACGCTGCCAGGCCGGCTAAGGAGGCTTCCAAGCCCGCTGCCAAAGACGCGTCCAAGCCGGGCGCGAGGCCTGCCCGCAAGCCCGCGCCGCCGCGCCGTGCCGCGCCCGCAGCCGCTCCCGGCGCCAGGCCGGCCGCGGAGGCCAGGCCGGCGGTGGACGCAAAGCCGGTGGACCCGGTGGTGAAATCGATCGGGCGGTTGCAGAAGCGCTTTCCCGTTGCTTTCCCCAAGAATCCGGCGCCCAAGCTGCCGCTGAAGGTCGGTATTTTCGAAGATCTGATGGTGCATGCGAAGGAACTGTCGCTGAGCGAAGCCGAATTGCGTGATGCGATCAAGACCTGGTGCCGTGGCAGCCGTTATTGGAAATGTCTCGTCGAAGGCGCGGCTCGCGTCGATCTGACGGGCGCCGAGGCAGGCAAGGTCACCGCGCAGGAAGCCTCCGGCGCGCAGCGTCTGCAGGCGCATCGGGCGGGCAAGGGCGCGCCGAAGACGGCCGGCGCGGCGAATGCAAACGCAACCGGCGAGGCCGCGACGGAAGTGGGCGCGCAAGCCACTGCCGAGGCAGCAACCACGCAGGCCGAAGCGCCGAATGCTCCTGCCGGGGCGGAGGGTGTCCCCGAGGCCGCAGCAGCCTCGCAAGCAGGCGTTGCGGACAAGCCGCAGGCCGGCGCGGCGGATACGACGGTGGATGATCGTGAAGCCACTCACGAAGCAAGTCACGAAGCCGCTACGGAACCGGCCAGCGCGCCGGCCACCCGCGAAGCGTAAAACCCGCCACCCCGCCTAGGGGTGGCTGTCTTGCCGCGACGCAGCCCCCAGCCGGCTGCGCACGAATCCGACGTGTTCGCGCAGCACATAGAACGCGTCGGCGTAGGCGAGCGGCATGCGCAGCCGGTTCAACGAATCCTCGATCCGATCCAGTTCCGCGAAGAGCCGTTTGCGCTCCTCTTCGGTCGAATCGGCGAGCGCGCCGCGTTCGATCGCAATCAGCGAACCATAAAAACGATAGATGCGCGAGCGTACCCGCCAGCGGTAGAGCGCGGGAATCAGCCGCATGGCCGGGAACAGCAGCACCGCCACCGGCAGCAGCAGAACGAGCGTGCGGTCGCCGATGCTCGCCAGCCAGAACGGCAGCGTACGGTAGAGAAAGCTTTTGCCCGTCCTGTAGTAACGCTGCGCGTCCTCGCTGATCTGATATTCGCGCGCAACCGGACTCGGAAATTGCCCCGCGCGCTGCAATAAACCCGGCATGCCGTGCACTTCCTGCGCGGCTTCGATCAGCAGATCGGAAATGGCTGGATGCAGCGTGTTGCGAGCCACCAGCTCGACGGTCGGACTGATCAGATGCACCGTTTCAGGCGGGATCGTGCGCTTCAGGTCCAGCACGCCGGGCGGCAGGTCGATCTCGTCCAGATAGGGAAAGAGTCGCGTATAGGCGCGCGCCTCGGCGAAATTCATGACCGACACGCCGGGCACCTTGAGCAGGCGCAGCATCAGGCCGCGGGTCGCGGAATCGCCGTTCAGGATCGCCGCGTCCACTTCGCCCGTCACCAGTTGGGTGGCGGCCTGCAAGCCGTCGGTCGGCACCAGTACGGTGTCGCCGCCCGGCTCGATACCATTGGCATCCAATAGTTTGAGCGAGAGCAGCCGCGTGCCGCTGCCCTCGCGCCCCACTGCGATCCGTTTGCCTTCCAGTTGCGAAAGCTGGCTCAACCCGGAGCCGCGATAGAACACCACCACCGGGATATAGAAGACGCTGCCGAGCGACATTAGCGACGAAGTGTTGAGGCCATCGGCCACGCCACCTTGCACGAAGGCGATGTCGACGTGCTGCTTCGGGTCCAGCAGGCGCTGCAGGTTCTGTACGGAGCCGTCGGACTCCAGCACGTTCAGCTTGATGCCGTTGCGAGCAAGGATTTTCTTGTACTGTTCTGCGGCGACGAAAAACGAGCTGTCGTGCGGGCCGGCGCTCATGGTGATCGTCTTGGGCGGCGCCGGATCGACCAGCCAGACGATCAGCGTGACCATCAGCACGACGAGCGCGGCCACGACGATATAAGGCAACGTGTGATCGCGCCACTCGGCGTGGGGTTGAACGCCTGAAAAATGCGGAGGACGCGGGCGCTGCTCTCTCATGGGGACTCGGTGCCGGGGCCGGGATGATTGCATTGTCCACTGTCCGCGCCCTGTTTGCCGTCGGCAGTTTGCTCTATTGACGGGGCGTAGGCAAAGTTTGCACCAGCCGTGAATGCAAACGGAATGGCGGGAGCGGGGCGGCCAACGCCAGACGTTCAAGGAAGCGCCGCGGACACGCAGCGGATCGGTGAAATGTCCGGCATAACGGGCGCGCCGGCAAGCGGAAGGCGCGGGTCGTCGTGGCATAATCCGCGACAGCTTCCCCTCGTGTCGCCGGGCGCATCGTGAGTCGTTTCTATCGGAAGATCGGCAGTTGGCTGGGATTGTTCGCGATCCTGATGGCCACGCTCGCCCCGACGATCTCGCACACGCTGGCCGCACGCAGCGCTGAAAGCGCCATGGCGGGCGAGCATTGCGATATGCCGTCGATGGCCTCCATGGGCTCCATGGACACGATGCCCGCGATGGACACGATGCAGGAAGACGTGCCGCACGCGTCATCAGTCGCATCCAGTACGCCTCGCCAGCCCGGCAACGACCACACCCAGCACTCCACCCTGTCCGACGGCGACGCCTGCGGCTATTGCAGCCTGCTCGCCCACATGCCCGTCGTGCCGAGCGTCGAGGGACTGTTCGTCGTCACCGTGCGTGCTTTACAGCACACCGTCGCGACCCGCTTCGACAGCGTGCGCCGCGTCGAGTCGCTCAGCTTCGCGCAGCCCCGCGCCCCTCCTTCCGCATCCTGATTCGAGTCTTCACGCGCGATGCATCGAGTGCATCGCGGCTGCCGCCGCACGTCCGTCGCGACTGCGCGCGCCGGCCTTAACACGACCTAGAAACAGGATGAATCATGTTGAACCAGACAACGCGCAGCGGGAAACCGCCGCGCGCGGCGGCGCTTGTCGCTGCCGCCGGCGTTTTGTTGTGCGCGCCCTCGCTCGCCAGTGCCCACGCGATTGCGGGCAATCGCGTCTTTCCGTCGACGATGGCTGTCGACGACCCCGGCGTGGGCGACGAAGCCAACCTCCAGTTCGGCCATCAACGCGTGCCGGGCGACAACGGCGACCAGAGCATCAACACCTTCGACTTCGAGTACGACAAGCTGATCACGTCGCGGCTCGCGGTGTCCGTGGACGGCACCTATGCGATGCAGAACAATCCGCGGGCGCACGGCTTCGACAACTTCGGCGCCGGCCTGAAGTACCTGCTGTATGTCAACGACGCGCACGAGTTCATGACCTCGATCGGCGTGGATGCCGAACTCGGCGGCACGGGCAGCCGCGCGATCGCCGACAACTTCTCGACGATCTCGCCGACCGTGTACGTGGGCAAGGGCATGGGCGATCTGCCCGAGTCGCTCACGTATCTGCGTCCGCTCGCCATTACCGGTGAAGCGGGACCGGCGCTGACCACTGGCGCGGGACAGCCGAACGCATTCAACTACGGCTTCACGGTGCAATACAGCTTGCCGTATCTGCAGCAGCACGTGCGCGATGTCGGCCTGCCGCAGCCGCTCGCGAACCTGATTCCGCTAGTGGAGATTCCGCTGTCACGCAGCCAGGGGCAGACGACCGGCACGGTCAATCCGGGCTTTATCTGGATCAACCGTTATGGGCAGTTCGGCGTGGAGGCGCAGATCCCGATCAATCATGCGAGCGGCTCGCACGTGGGCATTCTGGTCCAGGCGCATATCTTCCTCGACGATGTTGCGCCGACCACGATCGGCAAACCTTTGTTTCAGTAACGCGGGAGAATCACGATGATCATGAATGGCACGATCGGCAACCATCGCGGTGATGCGACGCGCATTGCCGCGAAACTGGCGGTGTGGTTCGCCGGTCTCGCAGTTGCGAGCGCGGCTTTCGCGCACGTGTTCCCGCAGAAGCAGGAACCCGGAGCCGGTGCGACGGTCGCCTCACCCGCGCAGGTGCGGGTGATTTTTGACGGACCGCTCGAAGCGGCGTTCAGTTCGCTGACGGTGACCGACGCGAGCGGCAAGCAGGTCAACACGCAGAAAGCCGCGGTCGACGAGCATCAACCGGCGCTGATCGCCGTGCCGCTGCCGCCGCTCGCGGCGGGTCACTATACGGTGCACTGGGTGGCCGTGGCGTCGGATGGACATCGCACGCACGGCGACTACGCGTTCAATGTGAAATAGCGGCACGCGGTGATGCGCTGCGTCATCCGTCGAGGTATGGCGCGCGGTCGGTCGCATCATTCTGTTGCAATGACGCCGACCGCATGCGCATGCCCGGGATATCGCTTGCGGTATCAATGAGACGCGCCCGTCGCTTCGGCCGGAATTCCCGGCGGAAGTCCCGGCGGTGGTCCGCTGTCGGTGAGGGTGAGCATCCGCATCGAACTCGGGCATTTGAACGTCTTCAGCACATCGCTCGTCAGGGGATTGGCGACGCTGCCCGCACCCGCGATATCGAGCACAGCCTTGCGGCCGTCGAAGTCGAAGGCTACGCGCGTGCGTCCCGGCGTCGTGGTCTCGGCAACCTGGCCTTTCTGAACCAGTCGCATCAGCGCCCATGGTCCGTCCGTTGCGAGCGTCGAAGTCTCCGGCCGGATGCGCGGCTCGGCCGTCACCTCCGCATGCACCCCGCCGCGTGTGCCCGGCCACGTCACCGGGAACGGCGTAACCGGCCCATGCTGATAGAGCGTCGTCTGACCGTCGATATCGATCATCAGTCCGGTAATCGTCGGATCGAGCTCGGGAATCCGGATCTCCGCCTTCCATGACAGCTGTTTCCGATCCGGGTTGGCGAAGAAGATGTCGCGGATCGCCTTCGCATGCTGGAACGGTTCGAGCTCCGGCCCCTGGACGGGTTCCGTCGCGCCGGCCAACGTCTTGTAGCGCCAGGGTGTTGCCGACGTATCCACGAAGGCCGAGAGTGTCTTCACGAAGAAGTCGTCGATCACACCACCTTGCGCGAAGACCCGCGTGAAGTCGTCGATACGCACCTCGCGCTGGCTGCCCGCCGCGAACGGATAGTTGCCTTCGATCGTCAACCGGCAGGTGTCGCCGACTACCGCCTGCATCTGTCGCGAGAGCAACTGGCCGATGCCCTGATTTACCTCGCGCGAGCCGTCCGCCGCCAGCGCCAGCAACACGGCGCGAAGCGGAGGCGGCATGGTGTTGGCGGTCATCTTGAGTCTGGCCGCCGTGTCGCTCGCCGGCGGCATGCTGTTGTTGGCGAGCGCATTGTCGGCGACCGTCAACGCCGTGTAGTAGTCGTTCAGCAGGTTCCCCACGCCGTCGAGCCCCGTCTTGTCCACTTGCGCCGTGCCTGCCTGCACGGCGGCCTGTCCGTCCGCGTTGCCCGTAACGACCTCGCGCAGCGCGGCGAAGTGACTATCGACCAGTTCACGTTCGATGATTTCCGAGGCCCGGATGCCGAGCGTCTTATCCGCTTTCTCGCTCAGCCGGTCGGCGGCCTTTTGCAGCAGGGAGGCGTCCGCTGCCGCGACGGCTTGCGTCAGCGTGGTCTCGCGCACGGCCGCGCGCGCCAGCCGGGCAAGCGGGGAATCGGGCGCTGCGAAGCTGCGCAGCACCTGTAGATCGAACTGCAGACTGGTCCCGTTGACGGTGCGAATGTCGCCGAGAAACGCATCCCACTGTCGCGCGTATTCCGTCAGATATTGGCGGCGGATAGCCTCCGTGAGTGGGTCGTCGGCGCGGCTCGCCGCGCTGACGAACTCAGCCGTTTTTTTTTGAGCCTCGCCCAGATAGGTGCGACCCATTACCCAGGCGTCGTCGTCGCGCGCGGCCTCGACGAACTCGGACACACGCTTGTCGAACAGCTGCCGGTAGCCGTCGAAGGTGAAGAGTCCCGGCACGCCGCGCGACAGTGGGGCGCCGCTCGCCCGCGTGAAGACGAGTCCGGCTTGCGGGCCGACCGCGCGGATCAGGGTGAATTCGTCGGGCGCCTCTTTCTGCATCGCCGCTCTGGCCCGTTCATACAGACGCGCGGTTGCATTGCTGCCATCGAGAAACGAGCGGGCCTGCTGCACCAGCGAATCGTTTCGGATCAGCGGTGACTGGACCACGCGGCTGCCTGAAAAGAGCTGCTGCACGTGCTCGATCATCGAGGCCCGGCCGCCGAACACCGCTGCGCTATCCGTGTTCGCCCAGTCGTCGAGCACCCAGGCTTTCACGTCGTCGGCGTGGAATTTTGGCTTGTCGTAGAGCATCAGGTAGACGCGTAGCGCGTCGTAGGCGGTCTTCGAGTCCTTGTTCGTCACCGCTTGCGAGATGACGTTCTCCATACGCCGCACAATAGGCGGCAGCAGCAGGTTGTCTTCGAGCACGTCGAAGGTGCGGCGGCTCTCGGCGACCACCTCAGGCGCGGTATAAAGACCGAACCGGAAGGTGCTATCCGGGTCCGCCATGTCTAGCCCCGGGAAGGTCGGCAGGTAACGCGCTTCGGTGAGCGTGTCGGGGACCGCGTCGGGTTTCGGCTCCTTGTAGAGTTGCGCGACCTTCGCGGCCAGCGCCTGCGACTTGCGGCCGATGAGGGAAAGATAGTCGCTGTTGTGCGCGAAACTGAGCCGCAGGCCGATTGCAAGCCATGCGAAGAGAAGCACGGCGAGCGCATGGCCGATGAACCGCAGCAAACGAAAACGGAATTCCCAGCGCAGATTGGGGCGCACCAGTTGCGCCTCGGCGAACACGACCTTGGTGAGCAGATCGTGCAGGAAGTAGCTTTGATTGCCCGCCGGCCTGGCACCGCGCGTACCGGGCACCCTATCGGGCGATGCCGACAGCCGCCGTGCGATAGTGCGCCGCTCGGCGACCAACGTGTCGCCTGCCTGAATCGCGCTCGTGAAGTAAACGCCGCGCAGGGCGGCGTGAAGTTGCGTGGCGTCGTAACGTGAGTCGAGGAACACGCGTTCGACCAGCTCGCCCAGCGGTTGCGACAGTGCCGCAAACTCTTCGGATAGCGCGACGAGCTGCCGGCGCCGGGCCGGATCGAATTCGTCCTGCAAACGCGTGTTGACGCCCTCGGCGAGGCGGTTTGTCAACAGGGCGAGTTCCTCGTCGCAGCGCGTCCGCATGCCTCGGGCGGCAAGCGACTCCTTGCCGTAGGGCAGCGTAAAGCCCCAAGGTTGGGCTCGTCCCTCGGCCGTCAAGGAAGCGAAGTATTCGTTGAAGCCGCACAGGCGGTCCATTTTGGTCACGACCAGATAGACCGGAAAGCGGATGCCGAGCGTTTCGCGCAACTCCGCAAGACGTGCGCGTAACGCCGCCGCTTCGGCCATGTGCGCGTTGTCGTCGAGACTCGTCAGCGCGGCAAGCTCGACTGTCACTATCGCGCCGTTGATCGGCGCGCGAGGTCGGTGTTTGCGCAGCATCGCAAGAAAGCCGAGCCATTCGTCCGCATCCGTTTTTTCGTGCAACCGGTTCGAGTCCGGATGATTAGCGGCGGGCGACGCGACCGTTTCGCTCGTGGCGGCCGCGTCTTCATGCCTTGATGTGGCCGTCGCCTTGTCAGCAGCCTTGCTCGTCACCGTAGCGCGCGTCGACGCCGGTCGCCCGTTTTGCGAGGTGCCGTGACGGGTGTAGTGCCCCGCGGTATCGATCAGCACCGCTTCGTTGGTCAGCCACCATTCGACGGACTCAGTGCCAAGGAGAGCACCGGCAGTGCGCTGCATCTGCGCCGCGAGCGGAAACGGCAGTCCGGCATTGAGCAGGGCGGAGGTCTTGCCGGAGCCTTGCGCGCCGAGCGTGATGTACCACGGCAGTTCATACAGGTAGCGTGTGCCCTGAAACAGACGCCCGATTCCACGTGCTCCCGTGCGGATGGCTTTCAAACGCGCCAGCGCCGTCGAGACGATCGCATGCACGTTTTCCAGTCGCGCCGCAGCCGGCGATGCCTCCTTCCTGCGGCCAAATTCGAGCAGACTCTGGAGGAATTGCGGTTCGCTGCGCATTTTCTGCAAGAGCAGGAACGCCCAGTACAAGACGGAGATCGCCAGCAAGAGCGCAATGGCGATCATGCGCGCCGAGGCGGACACAAACGGTTGTTCGCGGCCGACGGTGACGAATGGCGACGCCTGCCAGATCAGCAGGCATAGCAGCGCCACGAAAAACACACTGGCGGACCAGCCCGCCAGCCACAGCAGCACGCCTGCCAGCATGAGTGCTATCGCCAGCACACGCATGCCGACGGGGGCGAGCGGCTTCAAGCCGCTGAACGCCACCAGTGGACCCACAAACCAGATCACCAACGCGATAACCAGCAGCGCGGCGAGAGCGAGGAACTGGCGCGATACCAGAAACGACAACTTCTTCATGCCTGAATTTCCCGAGTGTCCTGGTTGATCCGTCATTGCGCGACCGTGATCTCGACGCGGCGATTTTGCGCGCGGCCCTGTATGGTGGCGTTATCGCCCACTGGATCGGCGGCACCTTTTCCTACGGCTTCGAGGCGCGTCGCCGGTACGCCGGCTGTCTGAAGCCGTTGCATGATCTGCGTGGCGCGCTCCTCCGAGAGCGCTTCGTTCGAGGCGAACTGGCGGCTTCGGACCGGCAGATTGTCGGTGTAACCCAACACGGCGACCTTGCCCGGCACCTTGACGATTTCGCCCGCGAGCCTGGTGATGAGTGGCGTCATCGCGCTCTTCACCGCCGCAGCCCCCGGCGGGAACATGGAATCTCCGCGGAACGTTACCGAGCTGTGATGGTCGTCTTCGTCGACACTCACTGTGCCGGCGGCAATCTCGTTCATCAACAGTTCCTTGAGGTGCAGTGCGCGCGGGGGAGGCGGGGGTGTCATGCGGCCAATATCGGCGATCTGCTGTTGCACCTCCGCGCTGTGGTTCAGCAATTCGTGTTTGAAGTAGCCGAACAGTGCGATCAGGATGACTGAAAGAACAAAAAGCGTGATCCATACCGGGAAGTCGAAAAATGACACCCGATTGCCCTTCGCATCCGATTGCCAGTGTGGCGACAGCGCGACGGCCAGACTCCCGTGCCGCGGCATGATCTCGTTATAGATCCGTTGACGCACGGTTTCATGTTTGCGTCGTCCATCGGCCTCATAGCGGTAGCGGCCTTCAAAGCCCAAGCTAAGAATCCGGTAGATGAGTTCGAGCAGGTCGAGATGTTCCTGCGACTCGCTCATCAGCCGCCCGACCAGCAGATAGACCTTGGTGCCGCCTTGCCGATCTTCGTGGAAGAGCGTGGCAAGTCCATGGGTATTCCATTCGACGCCGGTTTCTCCGCCTTTGCCCCATACCGTTTGCATGGCGGCTTCGTCGAGTGCCGTGCACAGGCAATAGCGCGCACCGAGCATATGATCGCGCCGGATGTTGGTCTGATCGCAAAGCTTCTGGAAAGCCCGCACTTCCTGCTCAAGTAGCACTCGCAACTGTTCTATCCCGTCCTGCTGCAACGGGTCGGGCAGGTCCGCCAGCGCGCGCAACAAAGGGCGGGCCGCTTCGAGCAGCGGGTTGCGCGAGGCCCTGATCGCGGCAAGGCGCTCCGCGGTCGATTCACCCGGCGGCGCGTCTCGATGAAACGACGGGCCGGACGCCGCCGCGCTCGCGGCTCGGGAAGACACTTCTGGCTGCGCGAAATGTGAGGCGGCGGCCTGTATGCCGCCCTGATCGCCCGGCCACGAGTCACGCTCGCGCGAGCGGTTTGCTACGTCTGAATGCACTGACTGACCTTTTCTCTCTGGATTGTCGTCGCCCCTTGTTATTCGAGGCGCTAGCGTCTCACGCTGCCTGGCACCCGCTGATGCGTGCTAGCCGCGCACGCCCCACAGTTCGAGCTTCAGCGAAGGGAATTCGCCGGCGACATGCAAGGCAAGTCCACCGTGTCGCGCGACTTCGTCCCACAACGGGCCGCCACGAGCGAACTCGTAATAGACAAAGCCCGCGTTAAACGGGATCTGTCGCGGCGGGACCGGCAACGCCTGTAGCGCGATGCCCGGCAGATGTCCCCGCACCAGATCGGGCAGCCGTTCAGAGGGGCCGGCTTTCGCCTGAGCGGCAAACTGTTGCTGGAGCAGGTCGGGCGGCATCGTGGCATGCACCGCGAGCACCACTGCCGTGAAGGTGCGCATGTCGACGGGATCGACCACCGCGTTGCGCATTCCATGTCCCAGCTCTCTTAGTTCAATGTGCTGTGCGCTGCGCACCAGCACCGCATTGAGCAGTAGATGCGTGTCGTCCACCAACGGCTTCAGACAAAGGTGCGGCGTGGTGTGCTGGTAAGCCGGATGGGAATCGAGCGGCCGCCGGCTATCGGTGCGCACATAGGTCGACAGTTCTCCCGCCATGCCGAGCAGCAGCGCGTAAAGATCGGCCGGGGACGTGGCCGGCACCCGGCGTAGATGCTGGAG
Source organism: Paraburkholderia sp. BGA-UO-ETr-F21 (assembly GCF_059567925.1). Classification (NCBI taxonomy): domain Bacteria; kingdom Pseudomonadati; phylum Pseudomonadota; class Betaproteobacteria; order Burkholderiales; family Burkholderiaceae; genus Paraburkholderia; species Paraburkholderia sp. BGA-UO-ETr-F21. The sequence continues at coordinate 90,224 of NZ_JCAQOY010000009.1, forward strand.
CAAGGGCTCGTAACGATTGAGCGTTTGCAACAGCAGATAGTCGGAGACTTCCGCTGTGGTGCCGGCGTTGCCGTTAGCGCCGGTCAGCCGGGTTGCGAGCGCGGTTGCACGCAGGCGTGTGAGTTCGTGAATCTTCGCGAGCCAGCTCGTGAGCAGTTCGCTCGCACCGAAGCCCGCCACCGGCGGAATCAAAGTCTCGTCCAGCGCGATGCTGCTGTCCGCGTGAATCGTCTTGACGCGAGTGAGCGCGAGGCCGATCCATGCATCGGTCAATTCCTTCTCCGGCACGAGCCGCAGGCGCAGGTTCGACAACTGCACGGTTTTCGGACCTTGTCCGATCGAATTCGTGTCGCGCAACTCGGTGTCGAATACGGCGTTGCGCGCGAGCGAGTCGGCGGCGTTGTCGAAGGTCGTCTCTTCGCCGTTCGGCACACGCACGGGCACCGCGAGATAGATCACCTGATCCAGGTGCTCCGCGCGGACGGTGAGCGGCGCGGGCGGCGACGTGCTGGCGGCCATATCGAACGGTGTGCCGTCCGCGAATACGCCACTGGCCGACTTCACGATCACCTTGCCGAGCGCCAGCGCTTCGCTATCGAGACTGTAGTGACTGAAGCCGAAGAAGAACGGCGAGAGCGTCGCTGCGCGTTTGTGCGCATAGTGCTCGAGGTATCGCTCCTGTTGCTGAAAAAGCTGCGGGCGCAGAAAGAGCCCCTCGCTCCAGACCACCTTGTTATGCCAGCTCATGCTTTTATTCCACTATTTTCTTTCGGTGATCCTGATTGCGTTCGGTTCAAGATCGATGGTCAGTTTCAATTTCGGCGAGGCGCGATACCACGCCGCGTCGGGCGCGGCCGCGAGCGGATAGGCCGCGCGCCATACCGAGTTGGGCAGATCCCGATAGGCCGCGAGTATTCCTATCACGGTTGTGGCGGGATCGGTTTTGGTCCGGATTAATCTGCTCTCGCCTGGCCGCAACTGGAATTGCGCGCGCGTGACAAGGTCGTCCGCGAGGGCTGTCCTGTCTTTGTCCTGCAATGAAAAGAAGTCGGCGGAATTGAATGCCGCGTCGGTTTTCAATTCATAAACCCGTATGACGATCGGCGCCGCACGCTTCTGGTCGTCTGGATTGACGCCCGACGACGCAACGACCGACAGTTCGAGCTTGACGGGTTCTTTCGCGGTGTTCGGATCGCGGCTGGCGCACGCGGTCAGCGCACATGCGAAGGCGAGGGCAATAACGTCGGTGAACGGGCGCATTGGGCAACGCAAAAATGAGGCACGATAGAAACGCAGCAAGGACGCAACCCGGCGAGGCCAGGGAACTCTAGGACCTACCGGGGACGGGGCTGCGCGTGAACCGGCAACGCGGCTCAAGTTTCCTTATTGCCCTTGATGTCGTAACCGGCTGTCACTGCGCCGCCGCTACCGCCCTGTGCGTTCTGAACGACATACTCCTGCTTGACCTTCGCAAACGAAAGGCGAACATGCTCGTGAATACCGTCGTCGGCGTTGCTGCCGGACGGATGAACCTGGGTGACGATCACATCGTTCATGGTGATCTTCAGATATTCGAGCGGGTTGCCACCGGCTTTGCGCACAACCAGCACAGCCTGATCGACGTGCTTGCCGGTCAGGCAGTATTTCATCAGGTTCGGGCTCGCCCGATCCACGAGGTGTTCGAACTCGAGGTCGTCCACGGTCGCTTTTCCTGCGCCGCCGCCGGAGCCTGCATGCATATTCGCTTGCTGGGACACTCGCCAGCCCCAACTCCTGACCTCGATTTCGTTCTTGTGCGAAGCATCGGGCGACTCTCCATCAATACCGTTGATCTTGAGAAAAATGTCTTGTGCCATTTAGAAAGCGCTCCTTGCGTGTTGAATATTGACAGTCTGGTTTTCACTACTTGCTGGCTACATCCGCAATCTCTGCCTGTAGTGCCTCACGAAGACTGCGGCGATCGTCGGCGGCCCTCATATCGTCGATAAGCCATCTGCCACGAACCCAAACCAGATCGAACTCCACCTGGTGTGGCTCCTTGAAGTTTGTAAACGACACGACGGCCTTCGCCGTGTGACGCTTCGCGACCGTGACGTCGATGCCAGTCGTCGCGATATCGAAATCCTGGCAGCGGCAAACCGGATCCATGTCCAGATAGCCGGCCTCTCCCTTCAATGCCCGCCGATCTTTCCTGATCACCCGCAGGAGTGAGGGCGACGCAATCGCATGAGAACCGGACGTATCGATGCGGGGAGGGTCGCCGTTGAACGTGTAGGCGCCAAAGACGGTTTGCAGAAACCGCTTCGCCGAATCGACGCTCTGTGCAAGTGCCGGTTGCATGCCCAGAGCGGCCCACGCAACCGCCGCCAAAGCGCAGTTTCGCCATTGCCTCATTGCGCCCCCTGCCAGCGATACACCTTGTACGCCGGCTTCTTTTGACGGTAGCCGGGACCGCCCCACATATCGTTCTGGCGAAAATCCGAGACCCACTGCAAGCCGTTGTACATGGTGATATGGCCGGCGATATTGCCGCCGGGATAAGGCTGAATAACGGCCGTGTCGCCTTTGCGTGGCGTAATCAGGTCGCCCACGGATACTTCGACAAACCCATGCGCGCGCAAAACGGGACCGTAGTTCCTGGCGAACTCGACCGCCGGTCCCTGAGAAATGACGATTCCGCCGGCCGCAAGCGCTTGCCTCACATAGGTCGCGCATCGGCCATTGGAATCCGCATGGGCGTGATTATTCAGATGCCTGACCGCTGCATCGACATCGTAATTTTGATCGGACATATCAACGTGTTGAATCGGATCGCAATCGGTTGAAAATCACAAACGGAAAGCAGGGCGAGATGCGGACGCACAACTGTTTTCGTAGCGATAACACGGTCTGCATCCAGTAGCCCGCTTCCGGCCGTTTCAGTCAGGCGGCTTCCTTGATGGACGGCAACCGCGCGACGAGGCGCAAGGACACCGTCAGCCCTTCGAGCTGAAAGTGCGGGCGCAGAAAGAACTTCGCCTGGTAGTAGCCGGGGTCGCCTTCCACTTCCTCCACCACCACCTCCGCGGCGGCGAGCGGCCGCCGTGCCTTGGTTTCCTGCGATGAGTTGGCGGGATCCGCGTCGACGTAATGCATGACCCACTCGTTCAGCCAGCGCTGCATGTCTTCGCGCTCCTTGAATGCGCCAATCTTGTCGCGCACGATGCACTTGAGGTAGTGCGCGAAGCGCGAACAGGCGAACAGATATGGCAGGCGCGCGGACAGATTCGCGTTCGCGGTGGCGTCCGCGTCGTAGTATTCAGCGGGCTTCTGCAACGACTGCGCACCGATGAAAGTGGCGTGATCGGTGTTCTTGCGGTGGATCAACGGGATGAAGCCGTTCTTCGACAATTCGGCTTCGCGCCGGTCCGAGATGGCGATTTCGGTTGGGCATTTCATGTCGATACCGCCGTCGTCGGTGGGAAACGAATGGCACGGCAGATTCTCGACCGTGCCGCCCGATTCGACGCCGCGGATCAGCGAGCACCAGCCATACAGCTTGAACGAGCGATTGATGTTCACGCCCATCGCGAAGGCCGCGTTGGCCCACGCATAGCGACGGTGATCGGAGCCGTTGGTGTCCTCTTCGAAATCGAACTCGTCGATGGGATGGGTTCTCGCGCCATAGGGCAGCCGGGCGAGGAAGCGGGGCATGGCAAGCCCGACGTAGCGCGCGTCTTCGCTATTGCGCAACGAGTTCCACGGCGCGTACTCCAGGTTTTGCGTGAAGATCCTGGTCAGGTCGCGCGGGTTGGCGAGCTCCTGCCATGATTCCATTTGCAGGACCGAAGGCGACGCGCCGGAAATGAACGGCGTGTGCGCTGCCGCGGCCACCTTGGCGATCGAGCCGAGCAGATCGACGTCGGGCGGCGTATGGTCGAAATAGTAGTCGGCTACGAGGCACCCATAAGGCTCGCCGCCAAGCTGGCCGTACTCCTGTTCGTAGATCTGCTTGAAGAGCGGGCTCTGATCCCACGCCATGCCTTTGTAGCGTTTCATCGTGCGCCGCAACTCCTCTTTCGACACGTCCATGAAACGGATTTTCAGACGCTCGTCGGTCTCCGTGTTCGAGACCAGATGGTGCATACCGCGCCAGGCGGACTCCAGTTTCTGGAAGTCATCATGGTGCAGAATCAGATTGATCTGTTCGGAAAGCTTGTGATCGATCTGCGCGATGATCGCCTCGATGCTTTTATACGCGTCGTCGCTAATCGTGGCCGACTGCAGCAATGCCTGTTCGGCGAGCGTCTGCACGGCGTGTTCGACAGCCACGCGGGCCTGTTCCGTTTTCGGTCTGAATTCGCGGTTGAGCAACTGGGTAAAGTCGGACGGCGTATGCGCTTCCGCAGCCCCCGCGTGTATCTGTTGTGTTGCCATGTCTTGTCCTCCGGATATGTTCTGGCCAGTCGGTCAGATGGTCGCGACCGTATCCACCGTGTCGTGGTCCGCGTCTGTCACGAGCGGTTTCGGTGTGGCCGCAAGCGATTTCAACAACGCCGGATCCTGTAGCAATCTGTTGACGAGTGATTCCGCACCCGATTTGCCATCCATATACGTTTGCAGATTCGCGAGTTGCGTGCGGGCTTCGAGCAGTTGGCGCAGCGAATCGACCTTGCGGGCCACGGCCGCCGGCGAGAAGTCTTCAATGCTCTCGAAGGTCATGTCGACCAGCAACTGTCCGTCGCCTGACAGCGTGTTCGGCACCGTGAATGCGACGCGCGGCTCGATCGCCTTCATCCGTTCGTCGAAGTTGTCGATATCGATGTCGAGGAAACCGCGCGCGGCTACCGGCGGTAGCGCCTCGACGGGCGCGCCGGAAAGGTCCGACAGCACGCCCATCACGAACAGCAATTCGACCTTTTTCTCGGAGCCGTAGACTTCGACGTCGTACTCGATCTGTACACGTGGCGCCCGATTGAGCGCGATGAATTTCTGCGAACTGCTGGGAACGGACATGGAGGTCTCCGAGGGCGGTGGTGAAGAGTCGGCAGCGATCAGTCAACGTGCTCGACGGAAAATGTGGGTGACATGGCGGCTGGTGAGTGCCTTTCCGGCGCTGGCGCAAGCGCATACGTGCATTGGAAAGCGAGCGCCGCGATGGGTAGCGCGCTCGCGTCGACGAGGTCGATCTCGATTCGGGTGATCGTTTGTTTCGACGCAAAGGCGTCGAGCCATATCGCGGAAAGGCGCGGCAGCACATGTTGTTCGATGAAGCCGATCAGCACGCGAGCCCCGGTTTCCTGAACAAGGCACCTGCCGACGATGTAGTCCACCACGAGCGGGCTATAGGCGAGCGCCATGTCGTGAACGTCAGCCATGCGTCTGGCAACGCGCTCCAGATGGAGGCGCACGATGCGCGCAAGCGATTCGTGCGCAAGAGGCCGGTAAGGCACCACGGTGACGCGGCCGAGAAATGCCGCGGGAAATGCCTTGAGCAATTCGGGTCCGAGAGCTTCGCGCAATTGGTTTGCATCGGGTGAGCGCAACGCATCGGCGCACAGCGTGGCCGTGAGTTCCGAGCCCGTGTTGCTGGTGAGCAGAATCGTCGTATTGCGGAAATCGATGTAGCGGCCGTCTCCGTCTTCCATATAGCCCTTGTCGAAGACCTGGAAGAACACTTCATGCACGTCGCGATGAGCCTTCTCGATTTCGTCGAGCAAGACCACAGAATAAGGGCGGCGCCGCACGGCTTCGGTGAGCACGCCTCCCTCGCCGTAACCGACATAGCCGGGCGGGGCGCCTTTCAGTCCGGAAACGCTATGGGCCTCCTGATACTCGCTCATATTGACGGTGATCAGGTTCTGCTCGCCGCCGTAGAGCGCCTCGGCGAGGGCGAGCGCGGTTTCGGTCTTGCCCACACCGGAGGGTCCGGCAAGCAGGAAGACGCCCAGCGGTTTCTTCGGATCCGTGAGCCCCGCGCGCGCGGTTTGCACCCGTTCGCCGATCTGACGCAAGGCGTCGGACTGCCCGATCACGCGCGCTTCGAGCGTGGCTGGCAGCGACTGCACGGCGGCCACTTCGTCGGTGACCATGCGGCCGACGGGAATGCCCGTCCAGTCCGACACAACCTGGGCGACGATCGCCTCGCTCACGTCCGCGAACACGAGTGGCGCATCGCGCTGCAATTGCGTGAGGGCGTGCTCCAGATCTTTGAGCGTGTGAAGCGATGCGCGCGCCTCCATGCTCGTGTCCGCGCGTGGCGTGCCGCTATCGACGCCGAACGCGTTACGAGCGGTGAGCAAGGCCTGCGCCGCTGCGAGCTGCGCTTTCCAGCGGGCTTCGATGCGCCCTTCAACGCTGACGAACTCATCGACGCGGGTCTGGGCTGCCGTCAGTGCGCGGCCGGTGGCCAGCCCGATACGCGATTCCGCGGTGAGCAACTCGCTTTCGACGCGTGCCGCCCGTACGCGCTGACGCACGTCCTGCAACTCTCGCGGAGGCGCGTGCTGGGAAAGTGCGACACGCGCGCACGCGGTGTCGAGAAGACTGATGGCTTTGTCCGGCAATTGCCGTGACGGGAGATAGCGATGCGACAGCGTCACGGCCGCGCGGATCGCCTCGTCGCGCACGACGACATCGTGATGCTGCGAGAAGGTATTTGCGAGGCCGCGCACCATATCGATAGCGGCCGGTTCTTCCGGTTCCCGCACCTGCAGAACCTGGAAACGCCGGGTGAGCGCCGGATCTGTTTCGATGTGGCGCTTGTACTCCGCCCAGGTCGTGGCGCCGATTGTGCGAATCGCGCCACGCGCAAGCGCGGGTTTCAGCAGATTGGCAGCGTCGCCAGTGCCTGTCTGACCGCCCGCACCGATCAGCGCGTGGATTTCGTCGATGAACAGGATCACGGGCACCGCCGAATTCAGCGCGGCCTCCAGCACGCCTCTCAAACGGGACTCGAATTCGCCCTTCATGCTCGCGCCGGCGAGCAGCGCGCCCATGTCGAGCGTCAGCAAGCGCACGCCCACCAGTGTGGGCGGCACGTCGCCGGTGGCGATGGCGCATGCGAGTCCCTCCACGACAGCGGTCTTGCCGACGCCCGCTTCGCCAGTCAGCAACGGATTGTTTTGCCGACGGCGCAGCAGCACGTCGATCATCGTGCGAATTTCCAGTTCGCGCCCGATGACCGGATCAATTTCGCCGTTGTGCGCACGCGCGGTCAGGTCCGTGCAGAACTGTTCGAGCGGCGAAGCTTTTGATTGCGCGGCCAGCGCATGCGAGGTCTCGCCTGGCACCGCCGGTGAAAGATCGCTGTTGTCGTAGGGTGCTTCAGCGGTTTCTGGCGAGGCGCCTATGGATGCCAGCAGAGATGCGTTCAGACCTTCGGCGGTTAGCCTGGCGAACGCCGGTGAGATGCAAAGCAGCATACGCCGCAATTCCACCGTCTGTACGAGTGCCGCGACGAGCCATGCGCTGCGAATGCGCCGGTCATTGAAGCTGAGCGTGGCCAATACCCAGGCTCGCTCGATCGCGAATTCGACGTGATGCGAGAAATCGCTGATCGAACTGGCACCTGCGGGTAGCGCGGCGAGCGCGCTCGCCATGTCATGATCGAGCGCTTCCCGATCGATACCACAGTGCCGCGCGATCCGATGCAGGTCCGAGTCGGGCTGCTGCAGCAGTTGATGCAGCCAATGCACGAGTTCGATATACGGATTGCCGCGCAGCTTGCAGAAGACGGTGGCGGACTCGATGCTTTTGTATAGCGTGGTTCCGAGCTTGCCGAAGAGCGCCTGTCGCGTAGTCGTCGTGGGGTTTCTCTGCGTCGCTGTCATGGGTTTTCGTGCTTTCGCTCGTTGTCGGGCAAAGCAATTGCGGATCGGCCAAAATCAATCTGGGATCAATCTGGGAATAGGGCTGCGGGCTATTCGATCCATTGCGGATCAATCAAATTTCCATTCTTAAGTCATGATATTTTTTTAAGTGAAATAAAATCGTCAGGATTGTATTAAGCGCATGACTTGATTCATTCGTCAATTGATGCGGGTCGAAACAGAGTGAAAATGGATGGCGTTGTGAAAATTCCGAGTTGGATTGGGATTGTTCTTCGTGAAAGTGTTAATTTGTGATTCTATTTTGTATGTAGGCGATTGATTTTATTGTGATTTATTGATCTGTATCGTTGTCTTGAAATTGCGGGATAGTCGTGAAAATATGTAAAATGCCATGCGCTGGAAGGTTTTTTATCCTAATTTTTATCAAAAAAATAAGAGATGTCAGTCAAATAAAATTTAATTCTCTTTGAAATGGACTGATGCCTGGAATTCGTGTTTAGAATGCGGCTTCCGCCAATCGGGAAAGCACGGGCAATGACATGTGGGTCAGAGTATTTATCAGGCGTGAAATGAGGGTATCCCCGCGCGTTGAAGCGGGCCCGACACAAACGGAACGCAAACTGCCGGGAGACAGGCGCCTTGCAAATCAGATCGCCGACGATCATCTGTGCGCCCCCGAATACGATTCCGAGTACCGCAAAGACGAAGATCTGCTTGGCAGCAGCGCGATATTCGGCCTGATCGGCGCCGCCCTGGCGTCTGATACCGGCGAGTTGCGGCGAGATCGCAGCGAAGCAAGCAGCGGTATCGACGATCTGATCGAAACGTTGCACGAGCAGTACCGGCGCGTCCTTTGCGATCCTCATGCGTCTCTGCCTGGAGGTTGGGAAGGGCAGTCTCCTCTTTCAGCCGGCATGTATCCGGCTTCGCACTACGAGGCGCAATCCGGTGCACGGACACAGCACATCGCGTCGATCGAAGCACTTCTGTCCGGGGCGCGTTTCATGGAAGACGCGTTCGGCCCGCTCGCCGCGGACCTGGAAGCCGACTTCGGCGCGGCGGAGCCGGCGCCCGAAATTCTCGGTCTTTTCGCACCGGCGGCATACCTCGCCGTGGCCGCACGGCGCGCGCGCGTGTTGCCGCCCGCGCTGGCACGACGGGACCACCATGCATTGGGTCTGGACAGCCCGTTGCCGGCCCCACGTTCAATGACACACGAAGAGACTCGATGACCGCATATTTATCCCGCAGCAGCAAGACAGAGTGGCAGCAAGGCGCCGCAGATGGACAGGCCTAAGGCGCCTGCTTCCTGGGCCGTGCAACGCGAGGCGCGTTCCGCGCGCGAAGGGGCCGCCGCGCCCCGACGAGCGAGCGCGCATCTGTTGCCAACGTTGCTCGACCGTCTGCGTGACGATGCGCCGCGCAGGCACACGGAAGCGCCCAGTGAATACACGGTGACCCGTTCGCAGATGCGCGACATCGTGCAGCGCGATCTGGCGTTCCTGCTGAATACGACCAGCATGGAGGATCTGATCGATCGCGAGCGATATCCGCATGTGGCTTCGTCGACGGTGAATTTCGGCGTGCCGCCGCTTGCGGGGGCCTTCACGGCAACGCGCAAATGGGAACACATCGAGAAGATCATCCGGTCCGCGATCAACGAGTTCGAGCCGCGGCTTATCGCCGAATCACTCAGCATTGCGCCGCTCGCCGGTGTCGATGCCGATGTTCACTACAACGTGCTGGCATTCGAGGTACGCGGCATGATTCGCATGGATCCGTATCCGCTCGAATTTATGGTGCAGAGTTCGCTCGACCTGGAAACGAGTCAACTGAACGTCACTGGAACGCGCGCGGGCTGAGCGTGGTCCTGTATCGAGGGAGATGCACGAAAAACAACCGCAAGTGCCGATGGCCAGGCGGGATGAAGGGCAATGATGAGCAAAAGCAGAAAACAACCTGTCCAGAACGCAGGGACAACGAAAGCACCTGTGCCTCACAACTGGATGACCCCGATCGACTCCGCGGCACCGTGCGGCATCGACCTCGAATACGACCCGGAATTCGTCGTTCTCGCGGCGAACATGACCACGAGGCTGGACGCTCAATACGGCGATTTCGTGGGATCGCCGGAGCCCGTCAACTGGAGCGACGTCGATCGCGATTGCCGCCGTTTGATGATGCGCAGCAAGGACATGCGTCTCGCCGTGCTGTTCACGCGCTGCCGCACCCGGCTCACCGGTGCGGCGGGACTCGCCGAGGGCGTGGGCCTGCTCGCTGCGTGGCTCGCGGCTTTTGCGGATCAGATTCATCCGCAACCCGGCGTCGACGCGGATCGCGAGGCCGCGCTCGAAATCCGCATGAACGCATTGCAGGCCCTGACCGACGTGGATGGTCTGCTTGCGGATGTGCGAGAAATCGCGTTGACGAAGTCGACTGCCACGCGCCTTCAGGTGCGCGACATTGAGCGTGCGTTTGCTTATCCCCGTCTAAACGATGCACTTGCGCCGGAATCGGTGACGCGGCAACTCGACGATCTGCGCTCACAGCAGCAGGGCACGTTGACGGGCTTCGACGAGGCGCTCGTCAGCCTCGCCGCGATCGACGCATGGAGCCGCGAGCACCTGGGCGTCCACGCGCCGGATCTTTCGGCGCTGACCCGGTTGCTCCGGCATGTTGCGCGAGATGGCGCGTACGCGGACAAAAGGAAAGCGGACATCGCTATGAGTGACCCGCCGACCATCGAACGCGGCGTGGATGATGCGCATCACGATTCGTTGGCCGCGCACGAAGGGGAGTCGGCGTGCGGGAACGTCGATGTGATGGCAGGTGAGAGCGGCGGCACGCCACTTACCGATCGCCACACCGCTCGCGAGCTAATCAGGCAGGCCCGTGAGTGGTTTGAGAAAAACGAACCGAGCAGTCCCGTTTCTTTGCTGCTTGCGCGTGCCGAGCAGCTTGTGGGTAAGCGCTATGCGGAGGTGGTCAAGGCCATTCCCGCTGAACTGCTTGTTCAATGGGAGAGCGAAGGGTGAGCGCCCCACGTGGGAGCGGCGGCGCCGGCCGCCTGAACAGATCAAATAGACATCGGTACGCTTCGACACGAAGTAGTCGATACGCGAAGCGAATTGATGATAGGTCGCTCCCGTTATGCCCTTCACGGAGCTTCCTTTTGCATAGTGGTATGCGAGTCCGCACCGCCGCCGACACACTGCACGCACCCCCCCGCCCGCCAGCATGAGCGGCCACGCCGCACCCATGAAGAAGGCGCAAATCATCGCGCTTTTTTTCGCCCGTGCATCCGGTGCGCTCGGGCCGACCCGTGATCTGTCAACTCCAGTGCGCATTGTCATGCGGCGCGCATCAGTCGCATTGTTTTTCCGACTTATCCCATGTACGCGGCTGCCGGCCTCCACAGATGATTTTGAGCCTGCAGTGGCCAAGCCGCCGCAGCAGCACCGGTGGCTTGGCTCGCCGGTCGCCTTCGTCTATTTCATGGAGTCGTGGAAATGTCGGATCAGGAACGTAAAGGCACGTTTTATCACTTCGTCACTGTAGGCGCGCTCACCGGGCACGGCGGGCGTGTCACCACCGGGCGGTCTATCACGCTGGCCGGGCTGCCCCTTGCGTGTGTCGGAGATATCGTGACATACAGCGACGGCGCGCATGCCGTGATCAACGACAGTCCGCATCGCAGTTGCACACACCCACCCTGTTCGTGCCGCTCGATGAGCATGGCAACCAGCTTCAACTTCAGTGAGGGTGTGCAGGTATGAAACGACGCATAGCAGTTGTGGGCGACACCTTGAGCGGCGGGGGCGAGGTTCTTGACTATGTGCAGGGCACCGGCTTTCGCTTTCACGGCCATAAGGCCGCACTACTCGGCAAGGAAGCATTCTGCCTGTCGTGCAAAAGCACTGGGATACTCGCGAAAGCGGGCGGCCCGTATCGGCTTCAATACGAGACGACGCACCATGTGGCACTCGATGGAGATATCGTTCTGTGCCAATGTCCAACCCCACCGCGCATCACTGCGAGCCTGGCGGGAGAGTCGTGGTGCGAGGACCGCGATTATGAATACGCGCGACGCGTGGAGCTTGATAGTGAGCACGCGTCCCAAGTCGAGTATGCACATCAACGCCACGATGAGCAGTTTGCGCTTGTTGACGCCGCGCATAACGTAGTCCCTGACACGCCTTACACCGTGTTTCTGCCTTCGGGCGAACGGATTCACGGCATGACCGATTCGCGCGGACGAACCCGGCGCTATCAAACGGACAGCGCGCAATCCATCAAGATTTACCTTGGACACAGATAGGAGGTTTGATGCCGGATGCACTTGGGACAGCAATAACGAACACCAATTCTAATTCGTGTGTGATCGTACGGACGGATCGGCTTTGCAAGCCGTGGCGAATCTCTCAGGCGGGAATCGGTTTTATTGAAGCATGGGAGGCTTTCCGGCCACATCTATACGACAACGACGGCGGTGGGCGCAGTGGGAATACAACTATTGGCTTCGGGCACCTGGTTCATATGGGTCCGATATCGGGTGTATCCTCTGAAGCCCCTTTTTTGAGGAGTATATCGTTGGAGCGTGCGCACCAATTAATGCATCAGGATTTGATAGACCCCGAACGGATCGTGAATCAACGCATAAATGTTCCGCTCTTTCAATACGAGTACGATGCATTAGTCGATTTTGTTTATAATTTGCGCAGTCACAATGAGGGACTTTTGCATCTCGTAAACACCGGCCACTACGACCAGGTGCCAGCAAAGTTTTTGGAGTATTCGTGGGCAGGCGACGTACAACCGCGCGGAATTTTAAGGCGACGCCGTGCAGAGGGAAATATGTTCAAGGATGGGAATTGCGATGCGAGCCATTAAAGAAATCATTGTAGCGACTGGCTTTGCCTTTGCCACGTCTGCATTTGCTGACGCGGTTTGTGAGAAACATGCTAAAACGCGTAATGATTTTCTCGAGTGCACAAGAACTGATGCAGACAAGATGCTTTTTGACTCGAAAACTCTATATCTTATAATTAGAGAGCAAGCCAAAGGAGACAGGCGGGCCGCGATAGATCAAAATTATCAGATATGGAAAGACAAGCTTGAATCAGATTGCACAGTGTTAGGCTATTCATTCAATGGGTGGGGGGGAGACTACACGCCGGATACTGATTTCCAGATTGCAGAATGTCGAAAGACCATCGCGACTCAGGAATTTGAATTTTATAAACGGCTCACATGCCCCGCCGATATGGAAACGTCTCCAGTTCCAAAGTGCGCGGCCATAAAAAAGGCGCTTGACGAGAGCCGATAGAAAAACACGATCCCCGCTACGGCGGGGATTTTTATTGGAACGAAGACCTGCGTGAAAACCGATGAGGCATGGCATCCCCTTGTCAAATGGAAGTAGTCTTTAGGAGTTCTCTGATGTCATACATGTCTGCCATGGGGATAAGTTTGAATTTGTAGCGAGAGCTACATTTGCAAACGGCGCAAGCCACTCAATCAGAGAAAAACGATGACAAGCAGACGGTTATTTTTGCGTAACAGCGCATTATCTCTCGTGGGAATCACATCGCAAATTGCCCGCGCCACCCCCGAGTCGCCCCAGCTCCCTGCAACGTCAAACCACGGCTATGCGCTAACCAATGGCGCGAGCGCACTGAAGCGCGACGATGGGTCATGGATTTTTTGGGTTCGCATTATCAATTATGATAATCCTGATGATGATATTAACGCAAGTCTCGAGCTGGCAACTGATAGAGCATTCTCGCAAATCATCGAAAACGTTCCTTTTACTCTTACGAATTCACGATCTTTCATTGCTCAGCCGGTTTACAAGCCAAACTCCGGAAGTTCGCAACTCTTTTATCGCTATGTGATCGGATCGAATCCTTCGACTTCTCGTTCGGTAAGTTCGGTCGTTAACTCAATTTCCCCATGGGATACTGAATCAAAGGCTGAATAACAAATGGCAAAAGTAGAGTTGGTGTTGCAATGGGTCGAAACGGGGTCGAATTCGATGGATTCTTATCAGGCGTTCATGTCTGCAGGAAATAGTCCGAGCGACTCGCTGTCAATAATCCAGAACGGCAGCAATCTGATTGCGACCGTATCAAATGTCAGCAATATGCTGAAACCGATCCGCATCATTACTAACGGCTTATCAGCCACGTCCGCACTAACCCGGATCGTGACTGACTGGAAAGACCCAAATAAAATGGTTCAACCCGGGGATGTGCTAACTCTTGTCAGTGCGACTGGTACAATCGCCGTTACGCTACTTATATGGGCGGAAATTGGACCCGGCGCAGCAGCGGCAATTGGAGCACTCGCCCTTGCCGCTGACTTGCAGTCTTCGTTTCAGCCGTATGTGAGTGCCGCTAAGTTATGGCTTGGAGCTGCATTGTCGAAGACGCTGCAGCTTTCAAAACCAGCATCCATTGCCAGCGCATCGCTTTATTGGGGAAGCGTCAACCACGGGAACGGGTATAACCTTTACACATATGATGAGATAATGTCCGGTAAGGGTCTATTCGTCTATCTGAGTGATAGCATGACAGCGCCGGGTTTGATAAGAATCTCTGGAACCCCAGTGCCGGGTAGTTTTACACCGGTAGCAGACTCCCTATATAAGCAGAGTTACTGCCGGGCGCTGTATGACGAGAGGGGAGGCTCGGACCTTACCAGCTGGATGAATTATTGTCAGAGTACTATGTTCCGATGAAGACGCCTGCAATGCCACTCAGTATTCGAGCTGCCATCGTTGCTTTTCTTCTTGCCTATCTATGTGAGGTATCGGTAGAAGGCGTTTTGTTATGGACTCTGCCTTTAAAGCCGACAGGATGGGTCGCTATAATCGCAAGCCTTATAGCTAATCCGTTGGCACTGGTGTATGCAATGAAACGCCGAAAATGGGCCTTTGATCTTCTCAAGTGGATCGCAGCGTTTAGCATTGTATGGACCGTGTCCGGTGGACCCTATCTTTCGGTATTAGGCGTGTGGTCTATCGCTCTTATTGCGCTTTGCGTATGGCTTCGCGTTCTAGCGTTTATCATGCTACGGCGCGAGTCGGCGAGAGGGTGGATCGACTCCGCTATGGCGGCACGCCACCTGTAGCGCAGGACAAGCGAAGAATCTGCGCCGCGGATATTGACGCCCGCTTCGTGCGGGCGTCTTTACGTAGTTTCTCAAGGGCCGCTTTCGCAGGAGCGGGAATCGATCCTCTCGACACTCAAGGCTTCAGCAGCCTGTAAACAGTCAGGGATTTACGCAACGACAGAAGTGACCACGCATTGAGCAGGCCGACTGAACAAATCCAGAAAATCATCCGGCCTGTACCAGTTTCAGCGCTTGTCTGCCTGATGGACAGCAGCACTCCAAGCAGCACACTGAACACACATAGCGCGATCTGGTATCCAGGTGAATTGACGCCGCAAATCTCACCCGTTGCGTGATTAAGCCAACCTACCAACGTTTGCCAGTTTTCCGTATCGCGCAGCACCGCAGTGACCACCATGCCGTTTTCGAGTCGGGGCGCACCGTCTATCTGTACAGCATAGTGACGTTTTCCCTCGACCGTCACGTTAAAAGCCAGTCTCACTATTCTCGATCCATACCGATCTTTCTCTGCGACTATCCCGCTGATATTTTCAAGTGTGACTGTAATTGCGTGGTAGGTCATAGGCGGGTCGTGCTTCAGGCGGATCAGAAGAACACCAAATATAACCCGCTCGCCATCCTGTATTTCCTTCTACTCATCTGGACTTGCCCCTGCATGACCGGACATGCGGTCACGCTTAGGTTGGTGAATCTGCTCGCTGGCGAAACTCGCGTGGTGAGCAGTATTTCAGGGCGCTGTGCGGATGCGACTCGTTGTAGTGGTCAAACGCGATGGCCAGGTTGTGCAACGCCGTTCTCGCGTCCGGCTTGGGCATCCACGAGACGTAGTCTCTCTTCATCGTTTTGACGAAGCTCTCGGCCATTCCGTTGCTCTGCGGACTTCTGACCGGCGTCGTGATGGGTTTNCCGTCGAGTACATGCCGTGATAGTGAATCACGCAATTGACGTCGGGCCGTGCCGCCAGTACTTCGAGATGGATCGGATACTCGCCCGGCGGGTCGCCCGCGCCTTCGAGCTTGCGGCCTTCCAGGTCCATGATCACGAAGTCTTCCGCGGTGGCATTCATACCCAGCGAGTGACGCGTGATCATGAAGCGTTCACCCGGCAGGCGCACGCTGATATGGCCGAAGCCTTCGATGAAGCCGCGGCGGTACAGGAACCGCCATGCCTTGAGGGTCGTCGTCGTGAGTTCGTTCATGGTCCACGTCTACCGGTGTGATGCGAGCCACTGCAGCAGCACGCGATTGAATGCGTCGGCCTGCTCGACGTTGGGGACGTGCTTCGCGCCCAAGAATTCATCGTAGCTGCCATGCGTAAAGAGGCTGGCGATACGCCGGCTTTCCTCCGGTGTCGCGCGCGGATCCCGCGTGCCGCATGCGACGAGCACGGGCGTTTGCACGGTGTTCAGCCGGTCGGTGAAATGAAAATTGGCGATGGCCTGCGCGCAGCCGATGTATCCGGTCGGCGTGCAGCCGGCGACCGTGTCGCGGATCTGCTTCCAGCGGCCCGGATGCGCCTCACGATACGCCGGGGTCAACCAGCGGTCCATCGTCCGGTCGGCAATCGGTTCGAGCGAACCGGCCTTGTTGATCGCTTCGATCATGGGGCCCCAGAAGGTCGCGGCATCGGGCGGCGATTCCGATTGCGTGTCGCACAACATCAGCGAATGCAGGCGATGCGCGTGACGCAGACCGAGCGACTGCCCGATCATCCCGCCGATCGACAGCCCGACGAAATGACAGCGTTCGATGCGCAGCGCGTCGAGCACGTCGATCACGTCATCGGCGAGCAGGTCGATCGTGTAGGGCGCGGGCGTCGCGGTGCTGCCGCCGTGTCCGCGCAGATCGGTGCGCAGCACGCGATACCCGGCGGCGAGCAGCGCGGGAACCTGCTCGGCCCACAGGCCGAGGTCGGCCGCGAGCGAATGAGAAAACACCACCACCGGTCCATGCTCGGGACCGACGATGTCGTAGCTGATAGTGCGTTGATGCAGAGGAAGCAGCATGGTGTTGTCCGTTGTGTGCGTTGAGCCGTATCAGCCGATCGAACGGCCCTGCGCCGCGACATCGAGCTCCATCGAACCGATGCCGCCGATCGTCCCCTTCAGCCGGTCGCCGTCGACCAGTTGCGATACGCCCGCCGGTGTGCCCGTCGTGATCAGCGTGCCGGGCTTGAGCGTCGTGACGCTCGACAGGAAACGGATCAGCTCACGCACGCCGTTGATCATGTCGGCCGTATGCGCACGCATCACCGTGCTGCCGTTCTGCTCCACCTCGATGTGCAGGTCCTGCGGCTCCGCGATCTCGTCGCGCGTCACGAACCACGGGCCCACGCCACAGAACGTGTCGAAGCCCTTGCGGATGTTGCGTGTGTTGTGCTGCCGGCCCCACGGATCGCGAACGCTGATATCCCAGCACATCGTGTAGCCGTACACGTAATCGAGCGCCTCCTGAGCGCTCACGTCCTTCGCGCTGCGCCCGATCACCGCGCACAGCTCGCACTCGAAGTCCACGTGCTTCGCGATCATCGGCAGGATCACCGTGCCGCCCGGCCCCACGATCGCCGACGACGGCTTCAGGAACACTTCGGCCATCAGGTCATCGGCCGAAAACTGCGAGCGGTCGTACGCGCCGACCCGCTCGGTCATCTCCGACTGATGCGAGCGGTAGTTCGCCGCGCCCGCCCAGATCGCCGGCGGGTTGTCGATCGGCGCGAGCAGGCGCACCGAGGACAGCGCGAGCGGCTCGCCGCGCTGTGCGATGGCCATCGCGTCCTGCGCGGCCGGATGGTTCGCCAGCGCATCGATCACCTCGGCCATCGACGCGCCCGAGCGCGTCGCGCCCGTCATCGCCAGCGCATCGGCGAGCGGATAGATGGCATCGCCCAGGATCAGTCCGGGCAGCCCTTCGTTGTAACGGCAGATCTTCATCGTTTCGATTCGGTTTGGGTTGGATCAATGGGCTGCGGCCGGGCTCGTCGTTGCTGCTGCGGCCGAGGCGGCCGGCGCGTCCGCGTACTGTTCAGCCACCACCGGTGTCTGATCCCACTGCGTGGCCGGGTCGAACCCGTAGAGCCAGTCGTTCTTGCCGTGCATGCTGCCCTTGCCCGTCGCCAGCGCTTCCTTCTGCGCCTGGGTGTCCTTCATGTGCTTGAAGTTCAGGTTCGCGAGCGCGAGACGCTGCACGCCATGTACACGCGGAATGCGCACGCGCCGGAACTGCCTGAACGCTTCTTCGGGGTCCGCCACGGACGACAGCCAGCGCCCCAGGATGTAGGCATCCTCGAACGCCTGGCACGCGCCCTGGCCCGCGTTTGGCACCATCGCGTGCGCTGCGTCGCCGATCAGTTGGATGCGGCCATGGCCCCAGTTGTCGTTGATCGGCCGCGCGAACAGCCCCCACTTCATGCAGTCGGCAACCAGATCGAGCAGCGCCTTCAGTCGCGGCTCCGGATTGGCGAAGCTCGCGCGCATCTCGTCCGGGTCACCGCGTCTGTTCCAGCTCTCCTCGACCCAGTCGCCAGTGTCCTGCTGCGTGACGATGTTCACGAGCTTCTTCTGACGGATGTAGTAGGCCCGCACGTGCGCGCCCGGTCCCACCCATTCTGTCTGGCCCGTCGGCTCCAGAATCCATTCGGGCACGTCGCGCGCATCGAGCAGCGAGCGCCACGCCATCTGGCCCGTGTAGCTCGGGTTGTCGTCGCCGTAGAGCGCCTGGCGCAGCACCGACTTCACGCCGTCCGAGCCGATCACGTACTGCGCTTCGACACGGTGGCCGTTGTCGAACGCGAGCTCCACGCCGTCATCGCGCGGCGTGGCCGCGACCACCCGATGACCGAGGTGAACGCGCGAGCTGTCCAGTGTCGAAGCGAGTGCATCGAGCAGGTCGGCACGGTGGAACGAGTAGTACGGCGCGCCCCACTTCTCCGCGAGCTTGAAGCGGTCACGGAACTCCAGGAACTCGCCGGTCTGCATGTTGCGCGTGTACTCGCCAGGCGAGCGGTGACCCACCGCATCGACGCGCTCGCGTGCGCCCAGACCCCACAACGCCTTGACCGCCTGCGGGCTGCAGCTGACCGCCGCGCCGATCTCGCCGAGCGACGGCGCCGCCTCGAACAGCTCCGCTTCCACGCCGAAGGTCTTCAGCGCGTTGGCCGTCGCCGTGCCGGCCAGCCCGCCGCCTACGATCGCTATGCGGCATTTCGTGCTCATGCGTGTCTCCTGTTAGCTTATGAATCGTTCTGGCCGGGCTGCGCGACGGGCGAACATCTCGCGAGTGATGTGCCGCCTCGAGGCATACGCACGGAACCCCGCTCCATGCATACGAATATACGGACGCTTCGCTGCCGCAACAACTCAACAATTGCGCGAAAAAGATTAACGTCGCTTATGTGTCTGGTTGGAGCATTGGCGCTCCGAGCGCGTCTACCGGCGTGCAATTGGGACCGACGTATCGGGAATCGCCGGGTTTCGTCAAGACGATGAAGAGGGTGTACGCGAAGCAGGGAAAGGCAGGTATCTCGGTCAGACGGCCGAGGATTCATGCACTCCGCTCCAGCCTTTCCCAGCGAACAGACGTGCCTGAAGGCATTGTCAACTTACCGAGGGTGAGACGGCAGGATGGCAGGTACGAAGACTGGTCAGAAAGCAGTCAACGGATTTTGAGCGAGTTCGGTGAAATTCGCGCCATGCAATAAACCGGGCTGCGAGTTGTTTGCGATAACGTGAGGCTCGCATCACGTGCCGCTTCAGGGCGATGTGTTGCCGGATCGGCCCGAAGCAGGAGAGAAATTTTTGTGTGCGTTTCGGATCGCGAAAGCGTCGCATACGACGCTCGCGTTCGCGCGTCGGTTGGTGGATGTTCTCCGCCCGGTTGTTCAGCCTGGCGGCCGCTTTTACGAACATGTGCTTGACGTTCGCCAACTCGGGAATTTCGGCCTTTGCGGCCGGATAACTGCGCAGTTGATCCGTGACGATCTTGCGCGGCACTGGGCTGGATCGCAGCGCACGTTGAAGAAGCGTTGGGGCGTGGCCTTGTCGCACCGCTTTTGTAGCAGGATGTCGAGTGCGGCGCCATGCTCGTCGACCGCACGCCACAGCAGGTACGGTTCGCCACGCAGCGTGACGAACATCTCGTCGAGGTGCCACGTACTACCTGGCTTGCGTCGCGCCCTTTTTATCCCGGTGCGCAAAGCCCTTACCAAACTTGTCGCAACAGCATCGGATCGTCTCGTATGTCACGGTCACACCGCACTCGAAGAGCAGTTCCTCGATGTCGCGCAAACTCAACTCGAAGCGGAAACACCAGCGAACTGCCTGGCTGATGACTGCGGCCGGGAACCGATGACCGTGGTAAAGCGTTTTTTCTTTCTTCGTCACGCCATCTTACCCAACCGGCCCAACGACACCCTTTCCGCGCCTCCGCATGCGTTCCGGAGCTACAGCACGACTAGTACCCGTGGCTGTCGAGCACATGCTGCATTTTGAAAGCCTCCCATGAGGCTGGTCGAATTTGCGTCATCGCGGCGTCCTCCGCCAAAACGATCAGCAGCTTCTTAACGGTTAGCTTCCCATGCGTGTTCACACCGCCGCTGCTTCTGTGCTCTAGGTTGCACCGCGCAACGACCGACTGCAGGGCTGCATAAACGTCGTCGTCTAATTCGAACTCAATCTTGACCATCACTTCCTCGCGATTTACGTCGGCGTGCCACAGCCGAACGGCCACGAAACCCACGCGACGGCGAGAACCGTTCCAGACCAGACTACCGGTTTGACGGACGCCGCAGTCAGCGTTCCCGCACATATCAAAGGGCAAGCGTGGGACCGTCGAATAGTAACATCGACCGCACCTCTCACAGAGACCCAGCGGTCAATCGACGACGCTGCATTCCCGCCGATACGGTTTATGCCGGATGCTTTCCCGCTTCGAAAACATCGGATACGGCGGGAGTGAATGGAGAGGCGGCTTGTCGTGTCCGTGTGCGACTGCCTGCCTAGGCCAGAATCCGCGGCGCGCGCGACGCCGGAAGGTGCTCGACCTGACAGGGGCTTGAACGGCGGGAATCAAGGGTGAACTAGCAGTTCAAATGGCGGCTTTCTAGTGTTCCGTCCCAGAAATAACTTTGCATAGCCGGGCCACTTTCTGGAGAATGGAATCGGCTGTCGCGGTCCATACGAACGGCCGCTTGTGCTGGTTGTACTGCTCGGTATAACGTTCGATGCTGGCAATGAGCTGGCGCACGTTTCTGAATGACCCGCGACGGATCGCCTGTTGCGTAATCAGGCCAAACCAGCGTTCAACCTGATTCAGCCAGCTCGAGTAGGTCGGCGTGAAATGCATGTGGTAGCGCGTATGCCTGGCGAGCCACGCCCTGACCCTCGGATGCTTGTGTGTCGCGTAGTTGTCGACGACCAGATGCACGTCGAGATCGGCCGGCACCGCCTGGTCAATATGCCTGAGGAACGCCAGGAATTCCTGATGCCGGTGGCGTGGCTTGCATTGAGCAATGACTTCGCCCGTCGCTGCATTGAGCGCAGCGAATAAGGTTGTGGTGCCATGCCGGACGTAATCATGCGTCACGCCTTCGAGATAGCCCAGCCCCATCGGCAGCATCGGCTGCGTGCGCTCCAGCGCCTGACACTGGCTCTTCTCGTCGACGCACAGCACCAGGGCGTTGGTGGGCGGGCTCAGGTACAGCCCGACAATATCGCGCACCTTCTCGACGAAGAATGAATCGGTAGACAGCTTGAAGCTCTTTGAACGATGGGGCTGTATACCGAACAGCGACAGATACCGGGCCACCGAACTCTTCGAAATCCCTGTCTGCGAGGCTGCAGAACGCACGCTCCAGTGCGTTGCCCCGTCCGGCTTCTCGTGCAACACCCTGGCCAGTAATTCCGCGACCGCCTCGTCGTCATGTGTGCGTGGTCGGCCAGGGCGAGCTTCATCATGCAGACCCGCAAGCCCCTGAGCGACAAACCGCTTCTTCCAGTGCGTGATCTGTCAAACGAACTAAAGTTGGTACGAATTTGCCACTAAAGTTGAGACTTCTTTGATTTTAGAAGGATGTCGCAATGGTGGGCCTTATGGGTCAAGGGCTCCAGACTGATTGACGTAAAGTTGCAACCCTTCCATCAAGTGAAAAATCATTTGTCCGGCTGACAACGCCAGCCAACACGCGGGCCAAGCCTGGGCGTATCAGTCCGCGAACGCGTCACGGATTTGCCTGGTGGACTTGCCCCTGCATGACCGGACATGCGGTCACGCTTAGGTTGGTGAATCTGCTCGCTGGCGAAACTCGCGTGGTGAGCAGTATTTCAGGGCGCTGTGCGGATGCGACTCGTTGTAGTGGTCAAACGCGATGGCCAGGTTGTGCAACGCCGTTCTCGCGTCCGGCTTGGGCATCCACGAGACGTAGTCTNGCTCGCCATCCTGTATTTCCTTCTACTCATCTGGACTTGCCCCTGCATGACCGGACATGCGGTCACGCTTAGGTTGGTGAATCTGCTCGCTGGCGAAACTCGCGTGGTGAGCAGTATTTCAGGGCGCTGTGCGGATGCGACTCGTTGTAGTGGTCAAACGCGATGGCCAGGTTGTGCAACGCCGTTCTCGCGTCCGGCTTGGGCATCCACGAGACGTAGTCTCTCTTCATCGTTTTGACGAAGCTCTCGGCCATTCCGTTGCTCTGCGGACTTCTGACCGGCGTCGTGATGGGTTTCAGGCCCACTTTTTTCGAGAACGTCAGCGTCTCCTCGGCAATGTAGCAGGAACCGTTGTCGCTGAGCCATTCGATTTCGTTGTCGGCCTTTAACGCACCATCGAAACGGTTTTCTACCGCTTGAAGCATGACATCACGCACCATGTCTCCGGTATAGCCTCCAGTGGTCGCAGCCCAGCTCATGGCTTCCCGGTCACAGCAGTCCAGTGCAAAGATGACGCGCAGCGGCGAGCCGTCATCACAGCGGAATTCGAAGCCGTCCGAGCACCAGCGCGCATTGCTCTGGTCCACCGCGACCCTTCCATCGTGCCGGCGCCTGGATTCGGGATGTCGAGGGCGGCGCTCAAGCAGCAGGCCGTGGGTATGCATGACCCGATAAACCCGTTTTGCATTAACCCGAGGCTGTCCCTGTGCCTCCCGGTTTCGGCGTAGGAGAGCCCAGGCGCGCCGGTAGCCGTAAGTAGGCAAATCAGCAACCAACTCCTGGAGCTCGGCAACGAGCGGCATGTCGTCACGGGCGGGTGTCTTGCGCTTGTCGACCCATTCGGCGTCGCGCTTTATTTTCACTGCGAGATTAGAGCGCGACACACCCAGGACATTACAGACCGTCTTCATCGGTCGTCCCCTGGCAGCAATGGTGAGCGCGCAATCAATTTTTTTGCCCGGCCGTACTCCACTGCTTCGCGGAGGATTTCCACTTCCATCGTCTTCTTGCCCAGCAATCGCTGGAGTTCACGAATCTGTTTCATCGCTTCGGCCAGGTCCGATGCCGGTACCACATGCTCGCCGGCACTGACCGCTGACAGGCTTCCGTCCTGATAGAGCTTGCGCCAGGCGAACACCTGGTTTGCATTCACTTGATGACGACGGGCAACTCCGGAAACGGTTGCGCCGGGCTCGAAGGTCTCGCGCACTATCGCAAGCTTTTCCTCGACAGAGCGCCTGCGGCGCTGTTCGGGCTGGGTCAAAACTTCAATGGGTTCCACGTTAGAGCTGGGCTTAAACATAGGCGTAAGACTACCTCAAAGTTTAAGCGTTCCTCGTGTCCGGTTTTCACGGGGGCCGCCCCACCTGGCACGCTTCACGTCATCGCTATGCAGGTAGATCGACGTCGTCGCAATCGACGCATGGCNGCACTATCGCAAGCTTTTCCTCGACAGAGCGCCTGCGGCGCTGTTCGGGCTGGGTCAAAACTTCAATGGGTTCCACGTTAGAGCTGGGCTTAAACATAGGCGTAAGACTACCTCAAAGTTTAAGCGTTCCTCGTGTCCGGTTTTCACGGGGGCCGCCCCATCATCCGCCAATGTCGGATCAAGATCTTCGCGCTAAAGATGTGTTCACCGGCTGGCACGTACAGCCGCACGCGCTCGCTTTGCGCTTCCGGCACCAAAAAATGAGCTATCGCGCGAGTTGCCGCCCTGCATCAACAGACCGCCGCGCGTTTGACGCGATGGAAGTTGCGATCGAAGTAGATCAGTCCGTCGCCATCCGTTCTCACGCTAATGCGCGTGGTCTTCACGAACATCACCGAATGCGAGCCGACTTCCTTCAGATCGACGATCTCGCCTTGCAGGCTGGCCAGCGCGTCACGCAAGACCGGCACACCATGTGCGCCTTCATCCCAGATCGGCCAGCCGAAGCGTTCTTCCATCGGCACCTGGGTCATGCCGGCGAAGTGGCGTGCCAGCAACTCGTGCTCGCCCGGCAGTACGTTGAGGCAAACGTGCCGGTTGCGCTGGAAGGTCGCGTGCATCGCGCTCGATCGGTTCAGGCAGACGAGCAGCGTGGGTGGCGTATCGGTAACGGAGCACACGGCGCTCGCGGTCACGCCGCAACGTCCGTGCGGTCCGGCTGTCGTGACGACATTCACGGCCGCGCAGAGATGCGCCATGGCCTGACGGAATTGCTGTCTGGCGTGCAGGTGGGCTTCGGCGTCGGGAGTCGCTTGCTGAATCGGCGTCATAGGTTGGCGTCCTGATGCGGTTGTCGAGTGGTTGGATTCAAGCGTACTCAATCGCGTAGTGAAAAAGAATCCGCGCGAGCGGCAGGCGGACAGGCGTGTTTCCCAGGCTGTCTAAAGGTTTCCCCAGTGCTTCGGCTAACATTGATAACGTTGAGTGAACGGGCCATGATTCACCGGTCTTTTCAGGGTAACTATCGCTTTGCAGCGCCTTATCCACTGGTTATGATGAACCCGCTTTTACGTGTCGAATCGCCTCCCTACGTCCACATGTCCCAGTCGCCGCAGTCCGCCACCTCACCCGCACCGATCGTCTATATCGTCGACGACGACAGTGGCATGCGCACGTCGCTCGCCTGGTTGCTCGAATCGGTTGGCGTGAAGTCGATGGGCTTCGCCAGTGCCGGCGAGTTTCTCGGTGCGTTCGATCCGGCGGTGCCGGCCTGTCTCGTGCTCGACGTGCGTATGCCGGAACACAGCGGCTTCGATGTGCAAGCGGAATTGAACCGTCGAGGTGCGACATTGCCGACCATTTTCGTCAGCGGTCACGGCGACATTCCGATGTCGGTGCGCGCGTTGCAAAACGGCGCGATCGATTTCGTCGAGAAGCCATATAACTCGCAGCAAATGCTCGATCGCGTGCAACGCGCGCTAAAGCTCGCCGCGCAACGTCATTTCGCCGGCCAGAAGCAGCGCGAACTGCGCAAGCGGATCGACTCGCTCACCGCGCGCGAAAAAGAAGTGCTGCGCGGCGTGATCGACGGCAAAGGCAGCAAGCGCATCGCCGGCGATCTGTCGATCAGCGTGAAGACCGTCGACGTGCATCGCGCGAGCATCAAGGATAAGCTCGGCGCTGCATCGATCGCCATGCTGGTGCGCGAGGTGATGGCAGTGTGGGATCAGGATGCGGCCGCTGTCGGCATGCCGCGTTGATGCAAGCCGCTGCGGCGTGAATTGCATTGAATAGGCGTGAGAGTGTGGCTGAGCCTCAACGCATGAACAGCCCGCCATTCACGTCCCAGCACGCGCCGTTCGCGAAGTAAGCATTGTCCGCGGCGAGCAACACGGCAACGTCGGCGACGTAATCCGCCGAGCCCAGACGTCCTGCGGGAATAGTCGAGATCACCGCCTTCAGTTTGTCGGGCGCGACGCTTTCATGCACGATCGGCAGATCCATTGGTCCAGGCGAGATCGCGTTGACGGTCACACCCGCAGCGCCGAGATCGCGCGCGAAGACCTTGGTGAGCGTGATTACACCCCCTTTCGCAGCCGCATAGTGAGCACCGGTTGCCGAACCGCCATTCTGTCCCGCGAGCGACGCGATATTGACAATACGGCCCGCGCCCGCGTCGGCGAAATGCTGGCCGAACACCTGGCAACCGAACAGCACGCTGCGCAAATTCACGTTGATGACCTGATCGAATTGCTCCGCGGTAATG
This sequence comes from Paraburkholderia sp. BGA-UO-ETr-F21, assembly GCF_059567925.1. NCBI lineage: Bacteria > Pseudomonadati > Pseudomonadota > Betaproteobacteria > Burkholderiales > Burkholderiaceae > Paraburkholderia > Paraburkholderia sp. BGA-UO-ETr-F21. The sequence goes on from NZ_JCAQOY010000009.1 coordinate 116,284, forward strand.
TCCATCACGGACACGATCTTGGAGGCGCCTGCGTTATTGACCAATGCATCGATACGTCCCCAGCGCTGAAGAATCGCGTCGCGCGCCGTGGTGAAAGCGGCTTTCGCGGTGACGTCGAGATTCAGCGCGATTGCGGTGGAACCGTCGGCGCTCAGATCGCGCGCAAGGGCTTGCGCTGCATCGAACGCGATATCGCCGATGGCGACCGCGTAGCCCGCAGAATGAAAACGCGTGGCGATCGCCGCGCCCAGACCGCGCGCGGCGCCGGTGACAAGGACAACTCTTTTCTGCATCGCTTCCACTCCTGATAAAACGGCCGCTACTGCAGCGGCCTGATGCATCGCTCAAGCGGCGAGGGCGGCTTCGAAACGCGCCGCGATCGCGCACACCTGTTCATCTTGCCCCTTGCGTCCGACAATCTGCAATCCGGCCTTGAGTGGCGATCCTTTGATCGGCAGCGGCAGGCTCAACGCGGGATGACCGCTCAGATTGAACGGCCGGATCAGTGACGACATGGCGATGACCGACTTCCCGCCGCGTGCTTCTTCGAGCGTGATAGGAAGCGCGGGCAGCGTTGGCAGAATCAGCACATCGGCGTTGTCGAGCGCGTGGTCGACTGCCGCCGTGAACTGGCGGCGCAGCTGTTCCGCAGTGTCGAGTTGCGCGGCGGTGGTGTGGGCTGCCGCGCGCAGGCGCGCGTCGAGATCCGCGCCGATTTTTCCGGTTGCCACCAGATGACCGAAAGCGCGCGAGGTCTCGGCATTGATCACGGCTAGGCCCGCGTCGAATGCGGCTGCAAGGCCCGCGAGCTGCAGCGTGTGCGCAGTGCAGTTGGCCATATCGGCCGCGCGGGCGACGGCGGCGAGGATATCGGGCGCCGCGTCGACTTGCACGACGCCGACCTTGCACGGGCCTTGCCATGCGTGTGCGGCATTCGCATCGAAGTCCGCTGCGATAGCGAGCATCGCGGCAGCGAGCGTGCGCATGTCGCGTGCGAATGGCCCGACACAATCGAGCGTGGATTCACTCGGCGCGACGCCCAGCCGCGACACTCGCCCGAAGGTAGGCTTCAGACCGATCACGCCGCAACATGCGGCGGGCCCGCGAATCGAGCCGCCGGTGTCGGTGCCGAGCGCGGCGTCGGCAAGTTTCAGCCCCACCGCGGCGGCCGACCCGCTCGACGAGCCACCCGGAATGCGCGCAGCATCTTGCGGATTCTGCGGCGTGCCGGTGTAGTCGTTAATGCCGGTCATGCCGAAGGCCAGCTCATGCATGTTTGCCTTGCCGACAATGTGCCAGCCGGCCGCGAGCAGGCGCTCGACCACTTCCGCGTGGCGCTGCGCGGGCGGCGTGTCCGCCAATGCGCGGCTCGCTGCCGTAGTGCGGTAGCCGGCGATATCGATCGTGTCCTTGATCGCGATGCTGGGACCCGTGCCGCCTAGCGAGAGGGTCTGGATAAACTCGTTCATGGGTTCGGTTTCCTTGCATTGACTTGCCACGGCGCGTCGAACAGGCGCTCCGTGCGAAAGTGCGTGATGAGCCAGTCGCGGCCATTGCCGGCAGGCGCGAAATCCACTTCAAGGCGCGCGGAGATCAGTTCGGCTTGCGCATCGACATAGCCGGACGCCTGCAGCATGATCCAGCGGCCTTTTGCATTCGAGCCCTGCACGTCGATGGTTTCCGATGTGAGGAAGTGCACGTTCACCGAGAAATGCGGCGAGGGCGGCAGGTAGCGCGTGAGCATCGCGAGGATTTCGCCGTGGCCGCTCAGGCGGCCGAACTTGCTCGCATACTGGGGGCCGATGCCTTCCCAGATCGCATCGGCGCTAAAGAGGGCCGCGAGCGTCTCGCCTTCGATTGCGCCGGACGGCACGTCGCACAGCGCCATATAGCGTGTCATCGTGCGGCGTACCGCGGATTCGGCTTCGAGCGCGGCGAGCCGTTGGGTCAACACCTCGAGTGTTTCGGGTATGGCGCTCATCGCGTCACGCTCAGGCTGCATGGGCATGTTGCGGCGGCACCTGCAGCGCACGGCCGACACGCGCTTCGATCTTGCCGTAGCGCCACAGGCTGTATTCGCCCACGTGCGTGGTGCGATACAGATTGCACACGGCCACGGTGGTGTCGAAATCGCGCACGTCGGCCATGATGTAGAAGGTCCACGGCGAGTTGTCGGCATGACCCACGGTGAGGCGGTCGTCGTCCATGATGCCGAGCACCTTGACGCCTTCCATCGATTCGACGGCGGCCAGCATCTTGCCGTAGGCCTGCCAGACTTCGCCGATCTGTTCGCGCGGCAGGTCGAAGAAATTCTGCGTGACGCCGCAGCAGAAGAGAACGCGCAGCGGCGGTGTTGAAGTATCGGACATGACGTGTTGCTCCTTATAATCGTAGTCGTCTGGATGCTGATCAAGCGGAAATTGGCCTACAGGTAGCCCGGAATCGGCGGCACGCCAACGAACACCGCGCCGGCGCCGTCGTAGTTGCCTTCGCCGAGAAACGCGTGCTGGGTCACAACCATCGAGTCGCGCATCAGACGTTGCAGCGGATGTGAGCGATAGATCGCCATCGTGCCGCCGAGGCGATAAGCGCGCTGCACGACCTCGGCGCCTTCGCGCGCGATCTGCGTCGCCGCGAGCCGCAGCAGGCTCACCTGATCGGCACTGACGGCGTTGCCCGCGAGGATCGATTGCCAGACCTGATCGGTCGTGTCGTAGAAGAAGGCGCGCGCCGAGCGCAATTGCGCCTCGGCTTTCGCGAGTTCGATGCGGTAGTACGCGCGGTCCGCGAGTTGCGGCGCGCCGGTCGTGGTCTTGCGGCCGCCGGCCATGTGGTTGGCGACATCCAGCGCGGCGCGGGCGAGGCCCAGGTTGACCACGGCGAGCACCTGCGCGGCGTAGGCGATCGTCGGGTAGCGATACAGCGGTTCATCCACGCAGGGTGCGCCGCCGCGCACGAAGGTCCAGTCCTCGGCAACGAACTGGTCGACGACGCGCAGATCGTGACTGCCCGTGCCCTGCATGCCGACCACGTCCCAGTTCTCGACGATCTCCACCTGCTGCGGACGGAACACGGCGGTGCGCGGTTTACCGGCCGCACCTAAACCGGCGGCACCGATCCCCACACCAAGCCAGTCGGCGCCCTTGCAGCCGCTCGCGAACTTCCATGTGCCGTTCACGCGCCAGCCGCCTTCAGCGGGTTGCGCCGGTTGCACGGGAAAGAGGCCGCCCGCGAACACCTGATCGGGGCCGCCGGCATAGATCTGCGCCTGCGTGTGCAGCGGCAGCGCCGCCAGGTAGACGTTGGCCGAACCGAAGCTCGCGACCCATGCCGCGGAGCCGTCCGCTGCCGCGATGCGTTCGATCATGTCGAGAAACACGGCCGGCGCGAGTGCGTCGCCGCCAAAACGCCGCGGCGTGGCAGCGCGATAGACGCCCGCGCGCTTGAGTTTGGCGATCACATCGCGCGGCACGTGCGAGAGGCGGTCGAACTCGTCGCGGCGCGTGGCGATCTCGGCGATTACTTCGTCGAGCGGCAGCGGCGCGCTGGTCGAAGTGATCGCGTGGTCGGCGGCAAGGGCGGTGGCGGTATCGGACATGTGGGGGCTTCTCCTTGATTCGTTATCGGCTGAAACTCGCGGTACGTTGGGCGCTAACAAGCGAGCACAATCGAGCACAAACGAGCTGTGCAGGTTCAGACCAGTCTAGAAATGCAAAAAGAACGCTTCAATTGGGACGTGGGACGCTCTTTTAGGTAATGTGCCGGGGGTATCTAAAGAAATCTTCAGACGCGAAACGCGCGCACGGGTGTTATGTTTCTGCCCATACGTGATCGAACCCATGTGCCGTACCGTCCGATGAACTTTCCCGCCGAAGAAGACTTTCACCGCCTGCTCGACGCGCTCACGCTGTGCGTGCTGCTGCACGATGCCGAAAGCAAGGCGATCGTGTGGGCCAATCGCGCGGCCTGCGAGGCGCTCGGCTTTACGCTCGCCGAACTGTTGCCGCTCAAGGCGAACGACATGACGCGCCCGGCGCCGAAGTACCGGCGCGAGATCGGCGTCGGCGCAATGGACCGTTCGATTACCGAAGGCCCGCAGATTTACGAATGGTGTTATCGCTCGCGCACCGGTGCCGATATGTTGTCCGAGGCAATTGCCACTTACGTGCCGCTTCGCGAGCGTGCGGTCGTGATGGTGCAGTTCCGCGATATCAGCGCCGAAGACACGCTCAAGCAAACGCTGCGCCGCTACGAGTCGCGCTTGCGCGAATTCATGCAGGATCTCGGCGAAGGCGTCGCGGTGCTGACGCCCGCGGGCGAGGTGGAATTCGTCAGCGAATCGGGCCGGCGTGTGCTCGGTCTGGAAGAGGGCGCGCCGATGGGGGACGTGCTCGACTATTGCAGCGAGCCGGATCGCCGGCGTCTCGTCGAACAACTCGCCAATGCGCCGCGGATTCAACCCTCGGCGCCGCAGCGTTATCGCATCACGCGCGGCGACGGCACGGCGGGCTGGTTGCGCATGACATGCCGGCGCATCGAGATCGAGAACGATCTGAATGGCCGCTTGCTGCACTTTCGCGACGTGACGGACGAAGTGGCCGTCGAAGAAGCGCGGCGCAACGAAGCGCGTTTGCTCGAATACGTGGGGCGTTACAACGCCATGGGGGAAATGGCGACCGCGATTGCCCATGAGTTGAGCCAGCCGCTTGCCGCCGTGCGCAACTTCATCGAAGGCGCGATCCGGCGGCTCGCGCAACCCGCATCGATCGACGAAGCCATTTGGGGTCTGCGCAGCGCCGATCGCCAGGCTGAACATGCGGCGTTGATCATCAAGAGCGTGCGCGATTACATCGTCAAGCGCGAGCCGAGCGAGACGTATGCGGATTTGCGCGAGGTCCTCGCGGACGTTGCGTACTTCATTGAATTGCGCGCGCGCGAGGCGGGCGTGACGCTCACGATCGAGCAGTCGCCCGCGCCATTGCCCGTGTATGTCGAGCGTGTGTTGATCGGGCAGGTGGTGTTGAACCTGGCCTTCAATGCGATCGAAGCGCTGGGCGAAGTAGTCAACGAAAACGTTGCACCGCCGCGCCGCGAACTTCGTCTCGTCACGCACTTGCGCGGCAAATTCGCGATCGCCGAGGTCATCGACAACGGTCCGGGCGTTCCCGCCGATGCACACGATCGTCTCTTCGACGGCTTCTCCTCGTCGAAGGCCGGCGGCAACGGCATCGGTCTTTCGCTGTGCAAAAACATCGTGACGCGGCACGGCGGCGCGATCTGGGCGAAGCCCGCGCGGCACGGCGGGCTCGAATGCAGCTTTTCGCTGCCAGTCGTCGCCGCGCCGCCCGGCTGATCGCAACTCAATCATGCGTGGTGCTGGTGTTGCGCGGAATCGTCACGAGCGTGAGCGCGGTGATCAGGCCGAAGCCGATCAGCATCAACGCGACAGGCCACGGCGCGCGCACTTTCGCATAGAGGGCGGTGGCGACGAGCGGCGCGAGTCCGCCGGAGAATACCGACGCGATCTCGTGACCGAGCGCCATGCCCGAGTAACGCACTTCGGTCGGGAACAGTTCGCCCATCAACGCGGGTTGCGTGCCGATCATCGCGGCGTGACAGAACGGCAGGCCTAGCGCGAGCGAGAGGAACACGAGCGTCGGCTGGTGCGTATCGATCAGCCAGAACGCGGGAAACGCGATCACCACCAACCCGAGCGCGCCGATCATATACACCGGCCGCCGTCCGATCACGTCGGACAGACGCCCCCACAACACGATCGTCACGAGTTCGAGCAGCATGGCGAGCATCACGCCGCCGAGCATCACCGAAACGGGCACCCCGATCGTCTTGCCATACACCAGCACGAACGAGAGGAAGATATACGTTCCGCCGTTTTCGGCAACGCGCAGCCCCATCGCCTGCAATACCTGCTTCGGATGATTGCGCAGTACCGTCAGCACCGGCATGTGCTTCGGTTTGGCGGCCGTGAAGTCGCGGCTTTCCGGCAAGCGCCGGCGAATGTACACGCCGACACCGAAGATCAGCACGCTCGCCAGAAACGGCACGCGCCAGCCCCACGACATGAAACTCTCGAGCGGCAACCGCTGCACCAGATAGAACGCGGCCGCCGACAACACGAAGCCGCCCGCCACGCCCAACTGGCTGAACGCCGCATAATAGCCACGGCGATTGGCCGGTGCGCTTTCGCTGATCAGCAGCACGCCGCCGCCCCATTCGCCGCCCGACGCGATGCCTTGCACGACACGCAGACACACGAGCGCGGTGGGCGCGAGAAAGCCGATTTGCGAGAACGTCGGCAAGAGGCCGATGCCGAAGGTCGCCACGCCCATCATCATCAGCGTGATGACGAGCGCGCGTTTGCGGCCGTGGCGATCGCCGATATGGCCGAACACGATGCCACCCAGCGGACGCGCCAGAAAACCGATTGCGAAGCCGGCAAATGCGGCTAGCGTGCCCATCAGCGGATCGCCGTGCAGCGGGAAGAACAGCGGCCCGAAGATCAGCGCGGCGGCGGTGCCGTACAGAAAAAAGTCGTACCACTCCAGCGCATTGCCGAGGACCGAGGCGACGATGATCCGCCGCAAGGTCCGCGAGGTGGCCGGCGCGGCGGATGCAGCGGGCGATCCGGCTGTGGGAGAGAGCGTGTCGTTTGGCATCGTCGTGTTCGCAGGTTGTCGGGGATCAGAGCAGGAAACCGATCGCGCTCAACGCTTCGGTCGAATCGATCAGGCGGATGACCTTTTGCACGATGCGCGGCTCGCCGCTCGCGAAACTGATGCGATGCGTGAGGTCCGCTGCGAACAACGTCGACTTGCCGCGCTTGTAGGCGACGATGACTTGCGCCGAATTCACCGTGACTTCGTCGCTCGCGTCGCTCGTGAGCGTGAAACGCGACACGGTGCGCACGGTGCGGGCGGCGTCGGCGGCCGATGCCGAATAGCCGGACATCATGCGTTGCACGCGTTTTTCGCGCATGTCCTGATCGTCGTAAGCATAGTTCAGCGTGGCGGCGAAATCCGTGGTGTCGTGTTCGATCGGCACCACGTAGAAGCCCGCCGGGTCCCACAGCGTCAGCCACTCGCGATAGTCCTTGCGGTCCAGCAGTTCAGCTTCGCGCCAGATGAGTTCGATCGCGCCGGCAAAGGTCTTCTGCGAGAAAAGCGTGTTCCTGTCGTCCATCATGCTTGCTCCATCATCGTGCGCCATTGCGCGTACGCTTCACGCATGCCGGTTTCGTCCGTGGCGTGGGCGGTCTTTTCGCCATTCGGCGCGGTGCTCTCGCGATTCAGGCCGCGGTTCACGAGAATCGGCAGATCGGGGCCCGCGTGCGAGCCGCGCTGCACGCGCTCCCACGCTTCGGCGTCGTCCGGGCTGCCGAAGCCGAACGGGCCCTGGAAATGTTCGTGAATGCGCAGGCGCACACGGTTCGCTTCTTCGGGGCCGCCATCCATGGCGAGGGCGACATGGCGGATCTCGGTCTCGTTCGCGGAAATGGGCCGCAGGACGCGGAAAAACGCCATCGACAGCGCGAGGTTCGGAAACAGGTTCAGATTGAATCCGACGCCCATCAGCGAGCGCACGATGCGGCGCACCTCGTCCGGCGTGTGATCTTTGGCGAGCGAGGCGGCGAGTTCTTCGAAGCGCTCGGGAATCGGCGCACCGTCGTCCTTGTCGAGATCGACGAGTTCCGGCACCAGCACCGCGAGGCTATGGCCGTTGCCGAGCGAGCGGCAGAAGGCTTCGTCGCTCGTCATGAAGCTCGTGATCGCGGCGGCGGTTTCGTCGTCGATCGATTTCATCCACGACTTGTGGACCACGGGGAAGTGGTACAGGTCGGTGGTGTTCTCGAGCTGGATCTTCCAGTTGCCGTTAAAGCGGAACCGATGTTCGCCGTTGGCCTTGACCGGATAACCCGCGCCTTGCTTCATGAACAGGTCGATCCACGGTTTCGCGCCGCCGAGAAAGTCTTCGAGCGGCTCGATGTCCTGATTGAAGCTCGCGAAAATCAGGCCTTGATAGATGCCCACGCGCAGACTGGCGAGCGGCAGTTCGGTCTTGTCGACCACGCCCTCATAACCGTCGCCGTACGGCAGCGCGCGCAAGGCGCCGTCGAGTCCGTAGGTCCAGCTGTGATACGGGCACGTAAAGCCTTTCGCGTTGCCCTTGTGCTGTTCGCAGACGGTCGCACCACGGTGGCGGCAGCGGTTCTGCAGAACATTGACCGCGCCGCTCCTGTCGCGCACCACGATGACGGGCTGGCGGCCGATCGTAGTGGTGCGAAAGTCGCCGGAATTCGGCAGCTCGCTTTCGTGGGCGACCCAGATCCACGTCTTGTAGAAAATGCGTTCGAGTTCCGCCTCGAAAACGGCCGGGTCGTAATACAGCGACGGGGCCACGCGATCCGGCTGCGCGCGCTGGTACAACGCGCTCGTGTCGACGGTCTGATAGGGAGATTCGCTCATGGCTGTGTAAATGGGGTGGTCGATGAAAGCCAGTCTCGCCGACCTGATGATATGCGTCAAATTGATCTAAAATGAAATATAAAATCAACCATATGGATATCTCGATGAATTCGCTGGACCACGTCGACCTCAACCTGCTGCGCGTTTTTCAGGCGATTGTCGAAGAGCGCAGCTTGACCCGCGCGGGCGAGCGGCTGGCGTTGTCGCAGCCCGCCATCAGCTATTCGCTGGGGCGTTTGCGCACGCTGTTCGACGATCCGCTTTTCATCCGCACGCGTGCCGGCATGCAGCCCACGCCGATTGCGCTGGAGTTGTCGACTATCGTGTCGCGCGCGCTGGACACCGTGCGCGAGGCGCTGCGTTACGCGGAACATTTCGACCCGGCAGTGAGCACGCGCACATTCCGCCTATCGTTATCGGATGCGGGCGAGCTGGCCTATCTGCCACCCATCTGCGAGGCATTGCACCAGCAGGCGCCGCGCGTGAGATTGCGCATCGAGCCGTTGCCGGTCGAGGAAATAGAGGATGCGCTGCGGGCGAGCCGGCTCGATTTCGCCATTGGCAATCTGCCCACGTTGACCGCGCGCACGCGGCATCAGGCGCTGTTCGAAGAGACCTACGTGTGCATGACGAGGAAGCGGCGCGGCTTGCCGCGCACGAAGGAGCTGAGTCTGAAGGCCTTTCTGGATGCTTCGCACGTGCAGATCACGTCGGTGGAGCACAGCCACCACGCGCTCGACGACGAATTCCGCACGCAAGGCGTCGGGCGTCATATTGCGCTGGAACTACCGCATTTCGTGGCATTGCCGAGCGTGCTGGCCGTCACCGATCTGTTCGCCACGCTGCCGCGGCGTCTCGCGCATATTTTCAATCGCGACGGCGCTTTTCAGATTTACGAGTTGCCCGTGACCTTGCCGATCGCCGCCGTCACGATGCACTGGCACGAGCATTTCGATCAGGACGAGGGCAACGTGTGGCTGCGCAATCTGATGGCGGATATCGTGCGGCGCTTCGACGAGCGGTGACTGACGGGCGCCGGCTGCTTCAGGCACGTTTGAACAGGTCTCGTGCAAGCGAACAGAGCAGCGTGGTGGTCGGCGATTCGTCCTGCAAACGGCGGCTCATGATGATCGGCGAAGCGACTTTGGCCGCGGGAATTGGCCGGTACACCACGCCGTGCGCGCGCAGACCCTCCACGCTCTCCGGCACGAGACATACCCCAACCTGCGCCGCGACCAGACCCAGCGCGGTCTGCAATTCCCGCACTTCATGAATCGCTTTCGGCTCCAATGCATGGTCGTGCATGGCCGATAGTTGCTGGTCCGCATAACTCGGCCGCGGCGTGCTCGGATAAACGATCAGGGTTTCCCGCGCGAGCGCCGCCAGCGTCAGCGGCTTCTTCTGTCGCGCGAGAGGATGGTCTTGCGGCAGCGCGGCAATCATCCGTTCTTCGACGAGCACTTCGCGCGCGAGCTGCGCGTCGTCGAAACGCAGCCGGCCGAAGCCCACGTCGATGCGCCCGCCCTTGAGCGCCGCGAGCTGCTCGATCGTGAACATTTCGATCAGCGAGAGTTCGATATGCGGCGCGGCTTCACGGAACGCGCGAATCACCGCAGGCAGCGCGCCATATAGCGTTGACGGCACGAAACCGATCACGATGCGCTCGGCCAGTTGCGCGAGGCGCCGCGTGAGCGGGGCGAGTTCGTCGGCTTCGTCGACGAGCCGCTTCGCCTGCGCATAGAAAATGCGCCCGGCTTCAGTCAGGCGCAATGGCCGTGAGCCGCGTTCGAACAGCGCCAGGCCGACGTTTTCCTCGATCTGCTGGATCTGGCGGCTGAGCGGCGGCTGTGTCATATGCAGGCGGTTGGCGGCCCGCGTGATGTTCATTTCTTCCGCGACTGCGATGAAGTAGCGGAGTTGGCGAAGTTCCATGCATACCTCTAAGGTATGGAAGTAGTCGGAATCGGTGTTGGACTGCTTCGCGGGTTTGTTTCTAATATGGGGGCTCCCGGTCAGGCAGTTCAGGAGAGCAACGAATGATAGCAACACCCGTGAAGATCGAGAGCGTGGAGACGATTCTCGTCGACGTGCCGACGATCCGCCCGCACCGGCTCTCGGTTGCAACGATGAACTGCCAGACGCTGGTGCTGGTGCGCATTCGTTGCGCCGACGGTTTGGCGGGCGTGGGCGAGGGCACCACCATCGGCGGTCTGGCGTACGGCGAGGAGAGCCCGGAAAGCATCAAGGTCAACATCGACACTTACTTCGCACCATTGCTCAAAGGTATGGACGCAACGCGTCCGGGCGCCGCGATGGCAAAACTGCGCGAGCTTTTTCAGGGCAACCGCTTTGCGAAGTCCGCGCTGGAAACGGCGCTGTTCGATGCACAGGCACAGCGCCTTGGCGTGCCGCTATCGGAGTTGTTCGGCGGCCGTGTGCGCGATTGCGTGGACGTGGCGTGGACGCTCGCGAGCGGCGACACCCAGCGCGATATCGCCGAAGCCGAGCAGGTGTACGAGTCGAAGCGGCATAAGGTGTTCAAGCTGAAGATCGGCTCGCGCGCGGTGGCGGACGACGTGGCGCATGTCGTGGCCATCAGGAAAGCGCTGGAAGGGCGCGGCGAAGTGCGGGTCGATGTGAACCAGGCATGGACCGAATCGGAAGCGATCTGGGCCGCGCGGCGTTTCGCCGATGCCGGCGTGGCGCTGATCGAGCAACCCATCGCCGCAGGGAACCGCGCCGGCCTCAAGCGTCTGACCGACCTCGCTCAGGTGCCGATCATGGCGGACGAAGCGCTGCACGGCCCGGCCGATGCGTTCGCGATTGCCAGCGCCCGTGCCGCCGATGTCTTCGCCGTGAAGATCGCGCAATCGGGCGGTCTGGTCGGCGCCGCGCAGGTGGCGGCCATCGCCTCGGCCGCGAACATCGACCTGTATGGCGGCACCATGCTCGAAGGCGCGGTGGGCACGATGGCCTCGGCGCAACTTTTCAGCACCTTCGGAGAGTTGAAGTGGGGTACCGAACTGTTCGGCCCCTTGCTGCTCACTGAAGAGATTCTCACCGAACCGCTGCGCTACGAGAATTTTGCGCTGCACCTGCCTCAAGGTCCGGGTCTTGGCATCACGCTCGACTGGGACAAGATCGACCGTCTGCGGCGCGATACGCGCCAGGGCGCCAGCGTTTCCACGCACTGAAGGCTCATCCGTTAGCCATCCAGAACATCATACGAAGGAGATACCCCATGAACAAGCAAGCAATCGACGCGCTGCTCAAGAAGATTAACGACAGCGCCACCCACGAAGGCAATCCGCGCACGAAGCAGATCGTCAACCGTATCGTGCAGGATCTGTTCTATACGATCGAAGACCTCGATGTGCAGCCCGACGAATTCTGGACCGCGCTGAACTATCTCAGCGACGCGGGCAAAAGCGGCGAGCTCGGTTTGCTGGCCGCGGGTCTGGGTTTCGAACATTTTCTCGATGTGCGTCTGGATGAAGCGGAAGCCAAGGCCGGCATTGAAGGCGGCACGCCGCGCACCATCGAAGGACCGTTGTATGTGGCCGGCGCGCCGCTCTCCGAAGGCCATGCGCGGCTCGACGACGGCACCGATCCGGGCCAGACGCTGATCATGCGCGGCCGCGTGCTGGGCGAAGACGGCAAGCCGTTGGCGCACGCGCTCGTCGAAGTGTGGCACGCGAATCATCTCGGCAATTACTCGTACTTCGACAAATCGCAGCCGGCTTTCAATCTGCGTCGTTCGATCCGTACCGACGCCGAAGGCAAGTACAGCTTCCGCAGCGTGGTGCCGGTCGGCTATAGCGTGCCGCCGCAAGGGCAGACGCAACTGCTGCTCGATCAGCTCGGCCGTCATGGACATCGTCCCGCGCACATCCACTTTTTTGTTTCCGCGCCGGGTTTCCGCAAGCTGACCACGCAGATCAACATCGACGGTGATCCGTATCTGTGGGACGACTTCGCCTTCGCCACGCGCGACGGACTCGTGCCGGCGGTCAAGCAGGCCGAGGGTGCCGAAGGCAAACCGTATGGCGTGGACGGCAACTTCGCGCTGATCGATTTCGACTTCACGTTGTTCAAGGAACGCGACAATCTGCCGGCCGCCGAAGTGGAGCGTCTGCGCGCCGAAGCCTGATTCTGCGTAGAAAACAGTTGGACGTACCGCATGAATCTATCAACCCTGGTTGCGCGGCGAGATCGGCCGGGCCGCCAGGGCTTTTTGTTATCGATCAGGGATGGGAGCAAGCATGCTGTTTCACGTTGAAATGACCGTCAACCTGCCGGCCGACATGGATGCAGAACGCGCCGCGCGTCTGAAGGCCGATGAAAAAGCGATGTCGCAAAGGCTGCAACAGGAGGGCGTGTGGCGGCATTTATGGCGAATTGCCGGGCGCTACGCGAATATCAGCGTGTTCGATGTGGATAGCCCCGCGCATCTGCACGACGTGCTGAGCCAGTTGCCGCTGTTTCCGTATATGGATGTCGAAGTGCGCGCGCTGTGCCGGCATGCGTCGTCGATTCGCGACGACGACCGGTAAGCACAGACGCTTGAGAAAGGTGCCGCGAGTGCGGCACCTTGTTTGTTACGCGCGCGTCGCCGCTGCGTCAGAAGACTGTATCTGCGGGACGCGCGTCAAAGGTCCAGCACCAGAAGCGGCGACGCGGCGCGCGAAATACAGCAGCAGATCACTTTGCCACTCGCCCGTTCCGCTTTGCTCAGGCAATGATCGCGATGTTCGGGCGTGCCGCTCACCACGTCGACCATGCAGGTGCCGCACACCCCTTCGCCGCACGACGTATCCACTTCAATGCCGATCGACGCCAGTGCCGCGACGATGGTGGTGTCCTTGTCCACGCGCACGGTCGCGCCGCTGCTCGCGATCCGCACATCGAAGGTATCGAGCGCGGCGGTCTCGTTGTTCGAGACACCAGCCGGTTCAGCGGCAAATCGTTCCAGATGGATCGCTTCCGGCACGACACGCGTTTCGCCAATCGCCACCACACGCTCCATGAAAGGCGCGGGCCCGCAGGTGTAGAGGTGCGTGCCTTTGCGCGCATTCGCGAGACAATCGCCGAGCACTGCGTCGAGCCGCTCCCGGGCAACGCCGAAGTGGAGCTTCACATGATCACTGAACGGCGCGCGTGAGAGCAGCGGCAAGAACGCCGCGTGCTCCGCGCTGCGCGCAAAATAGTGCAACACGAAGCGCCGTTGCTGCTTGAGCAGCCGGTAAGCCATGCTCAGCAGCGGTGTTACGCCGATACCGGCAGCGATCAGAATATGTTCTTCGGCGTTCGGCGCGAGCTGGAACAGATTGCGCGGCGCGCCAATGGTCAATTCGCTGCCCACCGTCACGTCGTCATGCAGCGAACGCGAGCCGCCACGCGAGGCGTCTTCGCGCTTCACGGCAAACAGATGGGCTTCACGACGATCCGGGTCGCCGCACAACGAGTATTGCCGCGTGACGCCGGACGGTCCGGTGACATCGATGTGCGCGCCGGGTTCGTAGTGAGCGAACGGTTGCCCGTCCAGGCGCGAGACGCTGAATGAGCGCACGCCGTTCGCTTCGTCGCGGACGCTATCGACGCGTACATTGATGATGGTTCTTTCCATGATCTTGCCGGCAAAAAATGGGGCGGGCGGCGTATGCGGCGTACCGCATACGGTTGTGCGTCAAGGATAAGAAGCCGAGCCAAATCAGGCAAATCGATTAAAAATGGTAAGTTAGATCAGTCAAATTGATAATGGTGCGGCCAGGCGCAAAGCGGCGCCGGTCCGTTATCAACCCGCCCAGACTGGACATTCAATTGATGCCGCGCGAATTCGTTTAATCAAGCAATGGTGGAAAGCGAATGTGAAAGGAGCGACATCGTGTGGTCTGCAATTCTCGATACGCTCGGCGCGCTGGCGGTACTCGTCAGCATCGCCGTGCAAATTGTGTTGATGCTTAAGTGCTGAATTCAATGCGACATAAGCTGCGTCATTGGTATTGACCGAACCGCTCTTGCCAGAACGGCCACGCATTGCAGGCGTGCAAAACGCTGACGGTTCGAGCCGCCTCTGCGGAGCGGCGGCGATCACGGACCGATCTTATGTGCGTGCTTACCGTGCTCCTTTAACTCGCGTTAGAAGATGGCGCCGGGTCTTGCATCAAGCCCACCCGCCATACGAATCCCCCGTCTCCCGATTGTTCGGCTCAACCGACGTATCTATTCGCCTTCAGCCGCTTTATCTGCTCGCCCAAGCTCCCTACATTGTCACCAGTGACAGCGCCACGGCAATTTCCAACGCAGCCCGAGAATCTTCGCGGCAGCATCGGCGCCAATCCCATCTAAAGCAATCGATCATGAGCAAGCTCACAGGTAAGGTTGCGGTTGTAACGGGCGCATCGAAAGGTATCGGCGCGGCCATCGCCAAGGCATTGGCGGCGCAAGGCGCCTCCGTGGTGGTGAATTATTCGTCGAGCAAGGCGGGTGCCGACAGCGTGGTCGCCGCGATTACCGCTGCGGGCGGCAAGGCGGTGGCGGTGGCCGGCGACGTGTCCAAAGCGGCGGACGCGCAAGGCATTATCGATTCCGCTGTGGAAACGTATGGCCGTCTCGACATTCTCGTCAACAACTCGGGCGTCTATGAATTCGCGCCGATCGAAGAGATTACCGAAGAGCATTTCCATCGGCACTTCAACGTGAACGTGCTGGGCCTGCTGTTGACCACGCAGGCTGCGGTCAAGCACCTCGGCGAAGGCGCGAGCATCATCAATATCAGTTCGGTGGTGAGCCGCATCACGCCGCCAAACAGCGCGGTCTATACCGCGACCAAGGGCGCCGTGGATGGCATTACGGGTGTGCTCGCGCGTGAACTCGGCCCGCGCAAGATCCGCGTCAACTCCGTGAATCCAGGCATGGTGACGACCGAAGGCACGCATAGCGCGGGTATCGTCGGTTCCGACCTCGAAGCGTGGGCCATCAGCACGACGCCGCTCGGCCGCATCGGCCAGCCTGACGATATCGCCGATGTCGTGACCTTCCTCGCCTCCGATGACGCGCGCTGGCTGACAGGCGAAAGCCTGATTGCAAGCGGTGGATCGCGTTAAGCGGGTCAACGCGGAGGCGGGTGGCGTGGCCGGATAGCGGCGCGCCCCATTACGCAGCACACGGAAAACCGCTCGCGGGCCACGCCTGAAGGGCGGTTTTCAGCTTTATCCAGCCGGAGTGGCTGCCGCCGGGTTCGGCAACTCGACCGCGAACAATGCATCCAGCAGATTCGACCCCGGCCGCTCGGCAAGCCGCGTAAGCGATTCGATCATCTGCACCTGACAGTCTTCCAGCGGAATCATTCTGATCCGTCGCGATTCATTGAATTCGGCGCGTGCAATCACGCCGACGCCCATGCCTTGCGCGACCGCTTCTTCCAACGCCTCGCGGCCATCCACGTACATGATCGGTTCCACTTGCAGCGATTCGCGCACCAGTTCGATCTCCAGCAACTGCTGCGTGACGGATTGCGCCTCGCGGAAAATCATTGGCTGCTGCACGAGTTCCGTGTAACTCAGCTTGCGTTTCTTGGCCACCGGATAGCTCGCGGGCACCATCGCCACCAGGGGATCGCGCCGCAACACACGCGCTTCCAGCCGGCTGTGCACTTGCGGCGCGGCGGTAATGGCCGCGTCCACGGCGCTCGATAGCACGCGCTGCATGCAATCCGCGGCGTTGGCGATGGACAGCGTCACGACAATCCCCGGATGCAGCTTGCGAAATGCGCTGATCAGCGCGACCGCCAGATCGGGCGCGTCCGCCACCAGCGAGAGCGAGCCGGATTCGAGGCCGCCCGCCGATTCGAGCAGTTGCCGCGCGTCGCGCTCGCAACTGACCATCTGCCGCGTCACGCTGAAAAGGCGCAGACCGAGTTCGGTGGTTTCCACGCCGCGCGGTCCGCGCTCAAAGAGTTTGACACCGAAATCCTGTTCCAGCCGCCGCACGTGGTCCGATACAGCCGGCTGCGAGAGCGAGAGCGCCTGCGCTGCTTTGGAGAACCCGCCATGTTCCGCGACCGCATGAAACGCTCGCAATTGTGCGTATTGCACGTGTGCCTCGTCGCCATATAAGTTATTGCGATACCGGCATCGATTATATCGATTTTACCGATGGTGCGTGTTTCTGTACTGTGTGAGCCACCGCAACAGCGATATCGGAGATTCCGAACATGGACAGCGTGATCGACCGTTCCCCAGCCGCGAGCGCCACAGGGTCGTCCGCGCTTACGTGCGCGCAGCCGCCGAAGGGCGAGCCGTATCTGTTGACGCCCGGGCCGCTCACCACGGCGTTCTCGACCAAAGAGGCGATGCTGCGCGACTGGGGCTCGTGGGACGGCGATTTCCGCGCGATGACCGCGCTCCTGCGCAGCAGCCTGCTGGAAATCGCGGGCGATACGGCGGGCGAGTACGACTGCGTGCCGCTGCAAGGCAGCGGCAGCTATTGCGTCGAAGCCATGCTCGGCAGCCTGATGCCGCGCGACGCTCATGCGCTCGTGCTGGCCAACGGCGCATACGGCAAGCGCATCGCGACCACGCTCGGCTATCTTGGCCGCGCCTGCACGGTGTTGGACAAGGGCGATTATCTGCCGCCGCGCGGCGCTGAAGTCGAACGCATGCTGGACGCCGATCCGCGCATTACCCATGTGGTCGCCGTGCATTGCGAGACCAGCTCGGGAATTCTCAATCCGATCGAGGAGATCGCCGCCGCCACCGCGAAGAAAGGCCGCAAGCTGCTGATCGATTCGATGAGCGCCTTTGGCGCGGTGCCGCTCGACGTGCGTGAGATTGCCTGCGAGGCTTTCGTGTCGTCGGCGAATAAATGCATAGAAGGTGTGCCCGGTTTCGGCTTCGTGATTGCGCGCAAGAGCGCGTTGCAGGAAGCGAAGGGCCGCAGTCACTCGCTCGCGCTCGACGTCTACGATCAATGGGAGGTGATGAACCGCACGGGCCAGTGGCGTTTCACGCCGCCCACGCATACCGTGGCCGCGTTTATCGAGGCGTTGCGTCTGCATAAGCTGGAAGGCGGGCAGGCCGGCCGCCTCGCGCGTTACGCGAACAATCGCGACGTGCTGGTGGCCGGCATGCACGACCTCGGTTTCGAGCCGTTGCTGAACGCGCGCTGGCGCTCGCCGATCATCGTGACGTTTTTTGCGCCGGCGCATCCGTCTTTCAAGTTCGAGACTTTCTATGAGTTGATGAAGCAGCAGGGCTTCATCATCTATCCGGGCAAATTGACGGTGGTGGACAGTTTCCGTATCGGCTGCATCGGCCAGGTGGACGAGCCTGTCATGCGCCGCGTCGTAGAAGCGTGCGCCGAGTCGCTCCGGACGATGGGCGTCGAGCATGCGGCGCCGCCGGCAGCGGCGCTCGAAGAACGCAAGAGACTGGCCGAAGCGGACTGAAGAAGAAGCCGCACGCGTATCGCGCGCACGGCTGGATAGAGCGTGATGAAACACGCGCGGCGCATTGCGCGCGCGATGGAATCTCCCGAGGATCGAAGTAAATGAAGCACGTCAAAGCAGTGATTTTCGATTGGGCCGGCACGGTGGTCGATTACGGTTCGCTGGCGCCGATGGGCGCCTTCGTCGAGACGTTCGAGCAATTCGGCGTGTCGATCACGATCGATGAAGCGCGGGGTCCGATGGGCATGGCCAAGCGCCCGCATATCGCGGCGCTGATGGCATTGCCGCGCGTCGCGCAAGCATGGGCCGACAAATACGGTCACGTGCCGGGTGAAGCGGATATCGACGCCGTGTACGACGTGTTCGTGCCGAAGAACATCGCGGTGGCGGCAAGCTACAGCTCGGTGATTCCGGGCGTCGCCGACGTGGCGAGCGCGCTGCGCAGTGACGATATCCGGATCGGCACGACCACGGGCTATACGCGCGAGATCATGGCCGAGATCGTTCCGGGCGCGGCGGCGCAGGGATTCTCGCCGGACAGCATCGTGTGCACCGGCGATACGCCGGAAGGGCGGCCGTCGCCGTACATGATCTACAAGACGCTGCCGGAACTGGGCGTCTGGCGTGCGAAGAATGCGATCAAGGTCGACGACACCGAGGTCGGCATCGAAGAGGGGATCAATGGCGGCACGTGGGCGGTGGGCGTCGCGGTGAGCGGGAACGCGTTCGGCATGGCCGAAGACGACGTCAAGGCGCTCGCGCCGGATGAGTTCGCATGGCGCCGCAAGGCGGCGATCCAGAAGCTGCAGGCGGCCGGCGCGCACTATGTAATCGACAGCGTCGCGGATCTGATGCCAGTGGTGTACGACATCGAGGCGAGGTTGGCGCGTGGCGAGCGGCCGTGACGCGTAGCGTTGTCGCCGGCGGGACTTGACTCACGCCCGTCGTCGTATCGAGAAAGCGCCTGCCACCAGGCGCTTTTTTATGCAGATGACTCAGGGAGTCGGATCCTGAGCATCTCGCCGCCGGACACATTGCAGCATGACGAGCGACCGGAGTCGTCGTACTTATCTATACGGAGAGGCGATGTGGCAATGCGGGGTCGCTGCGCCGCGCGTGCCCTTGCGAATGAGGGCGGCGGCGCTGAGCGATTGTCAGTGGTTTGCGTGCGCCCCGTTGCGGGTGACGACCCGGCCGTTCGACACTACCAGCTTCCTCGGCGGCCGTGCAACGACCGCATGCGCGAGCGTGTCCGCGTCCACCAGCACGAGGTCCGCGCGCGCGCCCACGTGCAGGCCATAGCCGGTGAATCCGCAGGCGCGCGCGGCGGTGGTGCTGATGCAGTCGAAGGCGATGGCGAGGTCGTCGTCGCGGCGCAGGCCGTAGCGCATCGCGATCAACATCGCGCGTTCGAGCATGTCCGGCGAACCATATGGCGTCCACGTGTCACGCACGCCGTCGTTGCCGCCGAACAAGGTCACACCTTTTTCAATGCACGTTTTGAGCGGCGGAACGGTGGTCGAAGGCGGGGCGGTGGTGAGGAGCGCCACGCGCAGGTCAGCGATTCTTTCGAGCAGGCTGTCGCGTTCGCGCTCGGGCAACGCGCCGAGACAGAACGCGTGGCTGACTACCACTTGCCCTTGCATACCCAGCGCGGCAACCCGGTCGAGCAGCAGACCGAGTGTGAATGCGCCGATTTCGCCCGGCTCGTGCAGATGGATGTCGATGGGTTTGGCATGCCGTTGCGCGAGATCGAAGGTCAGATCGAGCGACGCCACCGGGTCGCCGTCGATCAGCGCGGGGTCGAGCGCGCCGAGCACGTCGGCGCCCGCACTCAATGCTTCGCTGAGCAACGTATCGGTGCCAGGACGGCCAAGCACACCCGATTGCGGAAACGCGACGATCTGCATGTCGAGCACTTCGCGAAGCGTTTCGCGCGTCGCAAGCACGCCTTCCAGATGACGCAAACCCGCGTCGGTATCGATATCGACGTGTGTGCGTAGACGCGTCGTACCCGCCTGCAGGAACGCGCGGGCGAGCGCGAGCGATTGCTGTCCCGCGTCATGTCCGCTCTGAGCACGCCAGCGCCGTTCGTTTTCAATGCGGTCGGTGAGCTTTGGACCGACCTCGTTGCGATACCACGGCAAGCCCCAGTTGGTCTTATCCAGGTGTGTATGTCCTTCGACGAAACCCGGCAACAGCAGCGCGCCGCCGCCGTCCTCGACTGCGACGCCCGGCGCGCGCGCGAGGCCCGGACCGAGTGCGGCGATGCGCCCGGCGGCGATCGATACGTCGACGCGCGCGCCGTCCGACAGATGCACGTTGGTAATGAGCAGGTCGTTCGTCGGCAGATGAGGAGCGGTCGTGGTCATGAAAGCAGGGCGGTTGTCGTACGGAAGATCGGCGGCACGTTGCCGGCGGCGCGTCCAATTGTCTGCTGAATAGACGCGTTGCCGGCCTGACAGGCCATCAAGACGGCGCGTGAATTGTACTTCGCGTGGCCGCGCGAACCCGCATGGGTTGATCTGGCTCATGCGCACTCAAGTTTGGTGAGTATCTGCCGTTGACACGAGCTAACCACATTCTGGAACCCTGCCGTGCAACTCGCCTTCAATAACGATCGTCTGTCCAGCCGGATGCAGTTCGATCCGTCCACCACCGGCGAACCCGAGGTGGAATCGTCGGTGATCGAATGGCTGCTGCATGATGATCAGGTGATGCGCGAGTGTTTCACCCACGCCGCGGAGATCCTCAAGAGCGTGACCGGCGCGTCGATCACCGCGATCACGCTGCTCGACGAGGAGTACCAGCATTACCGCGCCGAGGTCGGCATGGCGATGCCGCTCGTCACGCGTGCGCGCTCGCTCGCCGATTATGCGGTGCGCGACGCCGAGCTGTTCGTGATCGAGGATGCGCACGACGATGCGCGTTTCGGCGAATGCATGCTGGTGCAGCGTCATCCGTTCGTGCGTTTCTATGCGGCGATCGCGCTACGCGCGCCCAACGGCGAGATCGTCGGCGCATTGTGCGCGATGGATCCGTCGCCGGGCCGGCTCGATGCAGGACAACGGGCCGTGTTCTATCACCTGCGCGCAATGATCGAAAACGATCTGAAGATGCGCACGGCCACCGCGATCGATCCGCTGACCCAGTTGTACAACCGCCGTTTCCTGCTGGAAAGCATCACGCGCCGATGGAAGGAGGCGCGCGATGGCGACGTGATGGGTTCGGTCGTGGTCGACGTGGACTGGTTCAAGCAATACAACGACACTTATGGGCATCAGGCGGGCGATCACTGCCTGCGCAAAGTGGCTTCGGTGATGCAGGCGGCGGCCGATGGCGAACGCGTGATCGTCGGGCGCATGGGGGGCGAGGAATTCGGCCTGCTGATGCTGCGAGCCGAACCGGCAGCGCTCGAAAACACGCTCGAAACGCTGCGCCAGGGGGTGGAGGATCTGGCGATCGAGCATCGCGCGTCGCCGCTCGGCATGGTGACGGTGAGCGTGGGCGCGACGCTCACGCGTATTACCGAAACCTCACGGCCCGCGTATCGGGATGGTTTCGCGAGTGCAGACCGGGCGCTGTATCGGTCGAAGCATGGCGGTAGAAACCAGGTGACGATGGCGTAGTGAAGCGTCGGGACGCACGCTGCTGATCACGCCGGCGGGCTTCAATGAAATCCCGACGCCTGAAGATCCTGTCGCGCGATCAAGATCCGCAGGAACCGCAGGAACTCACTTGCGGCGAAAGCGCGCCCAAACGTCGAGCCGCGCCGGTCGCGCATGTTTCAGCTCGCGATCAGTTTCAGCCCTGCCGGTAGCGACTCGCCGAACACGCGGCCTTCGTCCGCGTTATCGAGCTCCACACTCTCGTTCACCATCGTGATCCACGCGCGCGGCGCGTTGGCCGCTTCGAGCCGGCGCACCACCGTGCGGCGCACGTCTTCGGGCAAATCACGCGAGCGGTCGCCGGTCATGCGAGCGATCTGCACGGCGGCAAACGCGGCGGGATCGACCTTCTTCCAGTCGAGCGCGAGTATCGCGTCGAGCCACGCTGAGGCAATCTCCGGTGGCACGACGCTGTGCGCGCTGCCGTAGAAAGGCCGACGCGCACCGATACGCCCGACCGCCCACCAGCTTTGATGATTTTCCGTGGCCTTCTTCAAACGGGTCAGCACCGACTCGCCGAGTTCGATCTTGCGCTCCACAGGAATCCGTTCGAGCGATGCGCTCAGGCGAACCATATCGGTGAAGCCGGTTTTCGCCACGTCGAACGGCAGCTTGTGGCGCGAGTGCGCGGCTTTTTGCAGATACGCCATCGCGTCGAGTACACGCAGTTGCGCGCTCTCGTCGAGGCCGCCCGCGGCGCGACGCCAGAGCGTCCACCATTCCGACCAGACCTGGCCTTCGTTGACGTACTGGATGCCGTCGTCGAAGAGCGACCAGAGTTGTTCGACACGCCATTCGTCGAGCGGATAACCGAAGCCCGGCCGCACGCAATAGCCGGCCAGATTCAGCCAGAGCCGTTCGTGATCCGCCGAGCGGCGCCGACGCCGCGCGCGTTCCCACAGCGCGCCGAACAGTTCACGCAGCAACGCGCTGTTCCAGCTCTCGCGCGGGCCCAGCAAGTGTTCGAGTTGTGAGCGCAGCCGCTTGACTTCTTTGGGATCGACCTTCTGCGCGCGCGAACCGAAGCTGCGGTCGATCTGTTCGATCGCCTCGTCGAGCGCGGGATGGCGGGCTTGAGCGGCATCGGCCGTCAAGTTCACCTGCGCGTCTTCGCGGCGCAACTGGAATTCGAGCAGCCAGCGCTGCGCGGGATTACCCAGTTCGATGCAGTGGACTTCGAGCGTGCCCACTTCGGTGAGCGACGTCGCGATCTGCACCGCGGTTTCGCGTGCGGTGCTCGCGCCGCGCGGCTGCACGATGGTCGCGATCGGCGGCAGGCGAACGAAGTCGCCGCTTGCGAGATCGATCAGCTCGCCGGGCTGATAGACCGTGTCCGCACTCGACGAGACCAGGTGAAAACGCACCGGATGTCCGAGGCGCAACGCGAAGGTGCGATCCGCGATCAGGATCTCGTGGCCTTCTTCCGTGCCGCGCGGCAGCAGGCAGATGCCGCGTGGCACCGGTTCGGCTTCTTGCTTGCCGTCGCCGGCTTCGTCGAGCACGAGAAAGTAGCTGCGCGGCGAGCCGCCGCCGATTCTCGGCGCGTTGCCCGCTCGCGCGAGTGAATAGGCGACCGCTCCGCGTGCAACGGCCACGTCGGGATTGTCGTTATGCAGCACGTTGAGCGCTTCGCCGCGCCACGCGCCCAGCGTGCTCGCCAGACGCTGCGTGAGCGCATCGGCGCGAAACACGCCGCCGTTCAGAAGCAGCGTGTCGGGCACGGGCAGCGTGTGTTCGTCGGCGAGTTGCGGCGAGCCGGACGACTCCGCGCCCAGCGCTTTACGCGACTGCGCCGCGAAACGGTTCAGAAACGCCGCGATATGACGCGTGACCGCGGCATCGGTCGCATAGGGCAGGCCGAATTCGACGATCGCGCCACGCGGCCTGCCGGGCCGTTCGTGCGACGTCACCGCCGGAAAGAAGCCGTCGACGATGATTCGCTCGACCTCATCGCGCGTGACCTGCACCGTGCGTGCGCCGCCGATCAGCTTCGCGCCCGCGCCGAGCAGGGTGATCGACGTCGAGTCGGGCGCCTGCGGGCCGAGCAACTGTTCCTTTGCGTTGCGGCAACGCTCGACCAGTTGCGACAGGCTCGCCGCCGACAAACGCGCGCGCCCGCTCGCCTGGTCCGCGCCCGGCAGCCGCGCTTCCACCAGATGCGCGAGCGCCAGATCCATATTGTCGCCGCCGAGCATCAGATGATTGCCCACGCCGATACGCGTGAGCTGCGGCTCGCCGTCTTTCAGGCCGACTTCGATCAGCGTGAGGTCGGTGGTGCCGCCGCCCACGTCGCAGATGAGGACGAGGCGGGTGTTTGCGAGCTCGCTTGCAAGCCGCTCGCGATGATGAAACAGCCAGTCGTAGAACGCCGCTTGCGGCTCTTCCAGCAGCTTCAGATCGTGCAGGCCGGCCATGCGCGCGGCTTGCACGGTCAGTGCGCGTGCGCCTTCGTCGAAAGAAGCCGGCACCGTCAGCACCACGTCCTGAGTCTCGAGCGGCGCGTCCGGAAAACGGTGGTTCCAGGCCGCGCGCACGTGCGCCAGATAGCTCGCGCTGGCTTCGACCGGCGAGACTTTGAGGACATCGTCGGCAGCGCCCCACGGCAGGATCGGCGCGACGCGGTCGACCGATGCATGCGAGAGCCAGCTCTTCGCGCTCGTCACGAGCCGCCCCGGCACCTGAGCGCCTAGCAGGCGCGCGAGCCGGCCGATCACGACGGGCGGTGGTTCGGCTTGGGCGTTTGCTTGAGCTTCTGCGTGCGCTTTTGTCCGAGCGCCAGTTTGATCCGCACTGGACCACGGCAATTGCAGATCGCCGGGGTTCAGTTCGCCCTGCGCCGCGTGGTAGCGCACCGAGGGCAACAGAGGCCGCGCGGCCACTTCGCCGGGACTTACCAGTTGTTCGATCTCGAAGACGCGAATGAGCTGCGACCCCGCCTCCGCATAGGCGAGCACCGTGTTGCTGGTGCCCAGATCGATACCGACGCTGTACCGCTTCATCTCATTCATGCATTCGCGTTGCCGCGCACGTCGAACTCGACTTTCCAGCGCTCGTCAGTGCCGCGCGGCACGGCTTCGAGTTCGAGCGTGCCCGCTTCGGTGACGCGCGCATGCAGCTTCACCGGCACCACTTCGCCGGCGGTGCGGCCAGAGGCGGGCAGCGTTGCCTGAATCTCTTCGAGCTCCTGCAATTCCTCGGGGCCCCAGAAGTCGAGCAGCGTGCCGACCTGATCCTGACGTCGCACGGACGACCCGAAGAAGCGGAAATGCACCGGCTCGCCGACCACCAGGCCGAATTCCTGCGCCGGCAGCTCGGCCTCGGTGCCTTCTTCCATGCCGAACGGCGCGACGCACAGTGCCTGAATAGGCGGTTCGAGACCGGGCACCGCGGGCATCGCCGATTCGATCGCGATGTAGTACGCGCGCGCCGTGCCGCCGCGAATCCGCACGCCCTGGCCGCGTCGCACGTAACCGTAATAGGCCGCGCCGCGCGCAACGGCGAGGTCGAGATCGGCGCCTTCGAGCAGCCGCGCCGGCGCCGCGCCTTCCGCGCCGAGCCAGTTGTTGAGCGTGCCCATGATGCGTTCGACCAGCAGCGGCGACTTGAACACGCCACCGTTGAACAGCACCGCCGTGGGATGCAGGAAACTCGCGTTTTCCGCCGTGGCGATGTCGCGCAGTCCTTCCAGTTCGGCGAGCGCGCCCACCTGACGGCCGAGAAACGCCGCGAGGTGCCGCGTGATGCCAGCGTCCTGCGCATACGGCAGGCCGAGCTGCGTCAGACCGGCGCGCGCGCGGCTCACCGGACGCGCGGCGCTCTCCACTTGCGGGAAGAAGCCTTCGAGAATCGTCTGGGTCAATTCGGCGCGCGTGAGTTCAGTGCGGATCGAGCCGCCGATCAGCTTCGAGCCGCGGCTCGGCACGACGAGCGGCACGGTGTCGGTAGCCGGGTCGCTGAGCAGCGTTTCCTTGGCCGAGCGGCATGCATAGGTGAGGGCGCGCAGTTGCCACGCGTCGGCCTGGGTGCCGGCGGCGGCCAGCTTGCGCGCGACCACGTGCGCGAGCGCGAGGTCCATGTTGTCGCCGCCGAGCAGAATGTGTTCGCCCACCGCGACGCGATGCAGTTCGAGATTGCCTTCGCGCTCGATCACGGCGATCAGCGAGAGGTCGGTCGTGCCGCCGCCCACGTCCACCACGAGAATGATGTCGCCGACCTTGACCTGCTTGCGCCACTGGCCGCCGCTCTTCTGGATCCAGCTATACAGCGCGGCTTGCGGTTCTTCCAGCAGCGTCATGCTGCCGTAGCCGGCGGCCTCGGCCGCTTCGGCGGTCAGTTCGCGTGCGGCCGGATCGAACGATGCCGGGATCGTCACCGTAATGTCCTGCTCGCTGAACGGTGCGTCGGGATGCGCGTGGTCCCACGCTTCGCGCAAGTGCGTCAGATAGCGCACCGAGCTTTCGAGCGGCGAGACGCGTGCGACTTCAGGCGGCGCGTCGTTGGGCAGGATCGCGGCGCGCCGGTCGACGCCCGGATGGCACAGCCAGCTTTTCGCGCTCGACACGAGCCGGATCGGCGTGGCCGCGCCGCGGCTGCGGGCGAACTCGCCGACGGCGTATTCGCGCTGGCCGGTCCACGGCAGATAGAGGTCGCCCGAGGCGAGTTCGTCCGGATGCGGCAGATAGAGAAACGAGGGCAGCAGATCGAGGTTGTCGATCGCGCCCGGACCCGTGAGCTGGGCGATCGGCAGCACGCCCTGGGTGGTTTTTTCGCCGTCGCTCGCGCTCGTGTCCACATAGGAGAGTGCGCAATGCGTGGTGCCGAGATCGATGCCGATGGCGTAACGTGACTGGCGTGCGTCGCTCATAGCTCCACCTCTGCCGGTGCGATCACCTTGGCGTTGTGACTGTCCGCGAGCTTCGGCAGACGCACTTCCTCGACCCGCCAGCCGCGATGGCTGATGCTGCCGTTAAACGGCGCGCGGCCGACCACATTGCCGGTCAGGCGAATCGAAGCGGCGTCGAAACCTTCGGCCAGCGTGACGCGGCTGCCTTCGGCTTCGTCACGCACCGGGCGGATCGTGAAGTGCTCGCGCAGCGTCGCGCGGCAACCGTCGTGCACGAGGCGCGCGGCCGCGCCGATGTCGGCGTCGCTGTAGCTCTTGATGTCTTCCTCGACGAAATCGATGAAACGCGCGTCGCGTTGCAGCAGGCCGAGCAGTTGCAGGGCGGCGTCGGGGCTGGCTTCTTTCAGCACGGGCGCGGGCTTCGGCGTGGGGGCGGGCGCCGGCGCGGGTGCCGGTACGGGCGCGGCGCTGGCGGCAGCGCCGCCCTCGCGCAAACGCAAGACGCCGGCGGCGAATTCGCCATCGCCGAGAATGCGGAAGAACGTGCTCACGGCCAGGGAAATCCTGCCGAGGAAGGATGGGTTCGAATCGGTCATAAATGCTCCTGAGGTGCTCTGTTAAAGGACGAGCTGTCCTGGCTGCGCCGCACGCGACGGGCCGCGAAGCCGCGCCGGGCCTGCGTGGGCCGCCGTTGTGCGGGTTGGCAAAGGCCGGCGGCATGCCGGTCGCCGACGTCTGATTGATCGGGGAGCGCGGCGCGGTTGGCGCGCGCAAAACCCGTATTTTGCCTTGTGGCGCGGCTGAAGCGGGCAAAGCCGGTCATTCTAGCGGGCAATGCGGCCAGATTGGCGGGTTGTCACGGGCGGTTGTGGGTGGTTGCGGGCGGGCGATGAGCTTGCGGCTGTTCGTCAGTGTGAGGTGTTCGGCGAGGCGGAGTAGCCCTGGCTCGTTAGGTTGTGGGGCAGGGCAAACGGTCTCAGCAGCGCCGATGTCATGGCTTGTCTCCAGGTTTGCCGCGCACGAGCGATTCAGGATGACGCTCCAGATAATCCGCCAGCGCGTTCAGCGATTGCAGCGTGCGGGTCAATTCCTGCAGCGCCTGGTGCACATCCGACTGCAACGGCGAGTCGCGCTGCAAAGTCGCCTCCGCCGAGCCAAAGGTCTGCCTTGCGGCGGCGAGCGTGTCGCGCGCCTGCGGCACGACTTCGGTGTTCAGCCGATTGAACAGCGCATCGGCGTTTTTCAGCGACGTGTTCAGGTTCGCGCCGATCTGATCGAACGGAACCCGGTCGAGTTTCTTCGCGATGTCGGCCACCTGCACCTGTAGCGCGTCGAGCGTATTCGGAATGGTCGGCAGCTCGACCGGCTCGATGCTGCCATCGAACTTGACGGGCGCCGCCTTCGGGAAAATGTCGAGCGCGATATATAACTGGCCCGTCAGCAAGTTGCCGGTACGCAACTGTCCACGCAGGCCCCGCTCGACGAGACGGCGCAGCAGGTCGTGGCTGGCGGTCGAACGGGCCTGCGGCATCGTTTGGTTGCGGGCGCGCCGTCTGAGTCGGTCCGGATACAGGTTCAGCGTCACCGGCATCGTGAAGCTCTGCGTCTGCGGATCGTACTCGACACCAATGTCCGTCACCTGGCCCAGCACGATGCCGCGGAAGTCGACCACCGCGCCCACCGAAAGCCCTCGCAACGACTGGTTGAAATTCATCACGGCGCGCACCGGTACGCCGTCTGGCGCGCGCATGGCGTCCGTTTCGTCGGAGGCGAGGCGGAAGTCGGTCTTCTCCGGTGCTTGCACGCCCATCGGCTGCCCCGGTGGCGTCTGGAATGCGAGGCCGCCGACCAGAATGGCTGCGAGCGACTGCGTGTTGACGACGAAGCCGGCCGAGTCGAGCCGGACATTGACGCCGCTTGCATGCCACCAGCGCGAATTGGTGCCGACGTACTGGTCGTACGGCGCGGCGACGAACACCTGCATGGTCACGCCCGTGCCGTCCTTGTCGAGCGCGATGCCGTAGACCTGCCCCACCTGCACGCGCCGGTAAAAGATCGGCGAACCGATGTCGATCGAGCCGAGCGAATCGCCATGCAGGATGAAGCGGTGGCCTTTCTGGTCGGTGGTGATGGGGGGCGGCGTTTCGAGTCCGACGAAGTGGGTTTGCGTTTGTTTGGAGCGGCCAACGTCCACGCCGATATACGCGCCCGAGAGCAGCGTGCCGATGCCCGACACGCCCGTGGCGCCGACGCGTGGTCGAACGACCCAGAAGCGCGTGTCCTTGACCGCGAAGTTTTCCGCCTGCTTGGTGAGTTGCACGGCGATTTCCACGTGCGATTGATCTTTCGACAGCGTGATCGCCTTGACCGAACCGATTTCCACGTCCTTGTATTTGACCTGGGTTTTGCCGGGTTCGAGGCCTTCGGCGTTCTCGAAGACGATCGTGATCGCCGGGCCGCGTTCGGTGACGGACTTGACGACAAGCGCGATACCGATCAACGCCGCGATCAATGGCACGACCCAGACGAGCGAGGGCAGCCAACTGCGCCGCGGCGCAATGTCAGGATCGGGCAAATCGGGGGGGAGGACGGGTTCTTGCGGGCTATTCATGACTGGGCTCCGAAGCGTGACTGCCTGCGTCCTGGCTCCCGCTCGCCACGCGCTCCTGAATGAGATGCGGGGCGAACTGCCGAGCCGCGTTCACCCCGTGTTCGCCGCGAGATCATCTCGCGTTCACGCCGCGTTCATTCTTTGCCCGGGCGCGGCGCGCGAGGCGCCACACGCTGGGTGGCGCCGGCGACGCAGATGCCCCGTTCAGGGTTGCACGGCCTCCCACGACGGGTCCGGATCGAACGATTTGAGCGCGGTCGCGGTACGTGCCGATTGAGGCCCGA
Organism: Paraburkholderia sp. BGA-UO-ETr-F21; assembly: GCF_059567925.1. Classification (NCBI taxonomy): domain Bacteria; kingdom Pseudomonadati; phylum Pseudomonadota; class Betaproteobacteria; order Burkholderiales; family Burkholderiaceae; genus Paraburkholderia; species Paraburkholderia sp. BGA-UO-ETr-F21. The sequence goes on from NZ_JCAQOY010000009.1 coordinate 145,621, forward strand.
GATTTTTCTGGTAAATCTGCCCGTCCTGATTGACGATAAAACTCATCACGCCGGTCTTGCCATACTCGGCGGGCCACGCGACAAGGCCGTAGCCCTTGGTCATCGTGCCGTTCTCGATGTAGTTCTGGCTGCCGCCTTTCGCATGCGGCCCTTGCGCGCTCAGAATGCGGAAGTGATAGCCGTGATAACCCTCCTTCGAGACGGAGCCGCCATGCGGCATTGCCGCGGCAAGCGGGCCAAGCGGGCTTGCCGGCTCACCCTCCGCAGTGGGCCAGTACAAGCCGTCGTGCTGGCCCGGTGTGCTGAGAATGCGTTGCGCGTAGTGCTGGGTCAATGCCTGGTAGTCGTGTTGCGCATCGAGATAGGCGAGGGAGGTCAGCATTGCCGCGCGCTCATTGCGGCCAATGCGGCGCGTCATGATTTCGTCGCGGCCGGCAGCGGGATCGAAGCGCCAGCCATTGGCCGCTTGCACGAGCGGAATCGGCAGCGTCCAGCCACTGTTGCCGACCGAGAGATGCTTGCTCGCGCGACCGTTGAGCGGCGCCGGATCGTCGACGATCTGGTGTCCTGCCGCCCACGCGCCGAGAAACTCGTAGATATCGTCTTCGCCTACGTTTTTGGTGGGAATGAAGTGCGTGAAATCCTTGCCGAGCACATGCTGCATCGCGGTGTCGTCGTTGCTGGAAAGCGCGTTGACGAAAGCGCTGGCCGCGGCCTCCGCTGTCGGATACACGGCTTGCGCTTGCGCCGCCGACGCGCCGAGCATGAGCGCGGCAAGCCCGAGTGCGCTGCCCGCAAAGTGTGGCTTGAGAGCGCCGAAGGCGCGAGGAAGCGTGTCGGCAAGACGTGCCCCGACGGTCTGGAATGTATGGATACGGATCATGAGCGGCTCCTGTGAGATCGGTTCAACGTTGCCGGCCGAGGTGACGCTGGCCGCCGCCACCCGCACCCAACCCGCCGCCGCGCTGCTGTCCACCGCCGCCCGCGCCGAAGCCGCCGCCGGCGCGCTCGCCACCGCCGCCCGCACCGAAGCCGCCGCCGGCGCGCTCGCCACCGCCTCCCGCGCCCAGATTGCCGCCACGCTGCTGACCACCGCCATTCGCGCCGGGATTGCCGCCGCGGTTGTTCGCCAACTGTTGGCGGCTTGCTTGCCCGCGCTGCATGTCCTGCTTCGCGGCGCTGCCGTCGCCCGCGCCGCGCAGGGCGTTGTCGCGGTTCACGTTTTGCGCGTTGTTGCGAACGTTGGCGGCATTGTTGCCGCCATGCTGGATACCCTGCACGCGCTCACTTGCGGTTCCGCCCAGGTTCTGGCCGGTGCGGTTCTGCAGCGTTTGCTGCGCCTGTGCACGCGAGGCCGACGTATCGCGCCCGCGATACGCGTCGCGCTGCGCGCTGCCCACGTTGGCTGTGGTGTTACGATTGACAGACGCATTACGGTTCCAGTTCGTCGTGCTGCTGTTGACGTCGAGCCGGCGATTCACATTGATGTTGTTGTACTGATTGACGTTGATATTGACACTGTGATTGTTCCAGTTGACGTTGCTCCACAGCGAACTGGTGATCGCCACGCCGGCACCGAACGCGAGTCCTGCGGCGAGGCCGCTCGCCACCGCGTAGCCCGGCGGAGGCGGAACATACACAGGTGGATAGGCTGGATACGGCCACGCGCCGTAGACGACCGTGGGGTTGTAGGTCGGCACGTAGACGACCTGAGGGTTCACCGGCACGATCTGGATGGTGCTCTGCTCGACCACCACTTTCTGCTGCTGGTTGGTTTGCAGGTTGCCGGCCTGCTGCGCCTGCTTGCGCAAACGCTGCACCGAGTCCATCACGTCGTTCGGTTGAGCGAGGAAGGCATTGCCCAGTTGCGTGACCCAGTCGGGTTTCGACGCCATGGTGGCCAGCACTTGCGGAAACGCCACCAGCGATTGCACGCTCGGATCCCACGGCTCGGACCCCACTGCCTTCACGGCGTCGTCACCCTTGAGATTCGGATTGGCTTTCGCCCATGCCTCCGCCGCCGGCACGTCTTGCGGAAAGGTGGACGCCATCAGCACCTGGGCGAGCAGGGCGTCCGGATAGAGCGCGATTGGCGCCGTGAGCGAGTCCAGTTGCTGGTTCGAAATTTTTGCCGGCGCCTGTGCGTAGGCGGCAGGCACCGCGACCTCGAGGAACAACGGTGCGCCGGCCAATACGGTGAGTGTGGCTAGAAGAATCCGCGATCTTCTCTGGTATGCCCTGGAGCGATTCACGATCAAGTCTCCCCTGTTGGAAGTTGTATATGGCGCACGGGTGCGGTGCGTGAGACATCCACATCGGAAACCACTGGGAAGCGATCGGCCATGTGTGGCGGTGCTAACCAGTGCAGCGGACTGCTGCTCGAGATCCGCGCAGGTTCCGCGACAATCGCGCTTCGAACGGACTCCGAATCGTGTTGCAGACAGCCCGCGCATGATGGCAAGATTAATAAACCTTTTCCCACGAATTGTGCAATCTTTTGTTCAAATAAATTCTTGTTGAGTTTCCCTTGTTGTTGGATTAGCGGCGTGGCGTGGCGTGGCGCGGCGTGGCGCATGTGGCGCTTTTGCCGACCTTCAGCCTATCCAACAATGTTCTTGCGTTTCGTGCACAGGTTTCATAGGTCGCTTGAGGAACTGTGAAATCGTCGCCGGGTAGCCAGGCGGGGTCAAGATACATATTGACTCAGCCTGTGCCCGTTTCGTTTGCGGTTTCGATTGCGTGGGACGACGAAATATTAGCGCAGCTCGATATCGATCGATTAATGTGAAAACTCATTTTCGTTGAGCGTTTTCGGCACCCTGTCAGCTAATCTACCGTTCCCTCGCCGCTCGATCCGCGGCCCGGACTGCTGCTCGAACGCTCAATCCAATGAGAGACCTCTATGAAACGAATCGCCGTGGTGATCATGGCCAGTATGAGCGCGCTCGCACTGGCGCAAAAACCGTCCGTCTATCCCGCGCATGGACAAAGCCAACAGCAGCAGACCTCGGACGATGGAGCCTGCTACTCATGGGCAAAGCAAAGCACCGGCATCGACCCGGCCGTGGTCGCGCAAACACCTGCGCCGCAATCGGGGCCGACAGGCGCGCGCGTTCGCGGTGCGGCTCGTGGAGCGGCGGCGGGCGCAATCGTTGGCGACGTGAGTAATAACGACGCAGGACATGGCGCCGCAGTTGGCGCGACCGCTGGTGCGGTGGCCGGTGGCGTGCGCAATCGTCAGCAACAAGCCGCTCAGGCGCAAACGGCGCAGGCTAACCAGCAGTCGGCAATGAGCACGTATTGGCGCGCTTACGACTCCTGCATGCAAGGCAAAGGCTATACGGTTCAGTAGTCGCACGTAAGGTCCTTTTCTTTTGATAGCGGTGAGTGGGTCACCGCATCAACGGAACGATGCTGAGGCTCCCTCGTGCGCCTCTACGGTTCGTCGCCGACGAACCAACGGAAGTAGGGATTGTCCGGTTGCGCCTGCAATGCCTCGCCAATATCGCGAGACCATGCATCACGTTCGCCACGGTATGCGTCGAGGCCCGCGGCATAGAAGCTTTGCAGCGCGCCGCGCTCGGCGTTTAAGGCCGCGCGGAACTTGTCATCGGCGTGCGATAACGGCGGTTCGCCGCGAAGCGCGAGCAGGTGAGCGAGCGTGTCCGGAAAAGCGTCGCGCCGCACCCACGCCGCGTATTCGATGCGTGGCCGGTCGTCGGTCACGGGTAGGGCATCCGCGGTGTAATACGCGAGGCCGGCGCGATCGGTGATCCAGGTCGCGAGCAGCGCCGCCGGCGTGGCCACGCCGACCTCGCGCAGCGACGCCGCCACCTGCGGTTGAGCAAAGCGCGACTCGATGCGCGGCACATCCAGTTCGATTGGCTGCATCGAGCCGATCAGCATCATCTCGTGCAACTCGGTGGTCCATAGCGCGGCATACGGAAACACCTGGATGAAGCTCTGGATCAAGGAGCGCGTGTCGTCTTCGTTCTGGGTCGGCAGCGGCAGCCACTGCGCGACGATACCGTCCGTGCGCAGACGCGAGGCCGCCAGTCGGTAGAAATCCGACGAGTAGAGATTGACCACGCCGGCCGCCGAGGGCGGCGGTGGTTCGAGCGTGATCAGGTCGTAACGTTCGCTGCTGCGTAGCAGCTCGCGCCGTCCGTCGCGCAGGCGAATGTCGACGCGCGGGTCAGTGCCGATACCGTAGTTGCCTTTGAACTGCGGCGCGGCGCGTACGACCGCAGGCAGCAACTCGGCGACCACGCGTTGGTCGAGGCGAGGCCACGTGAGCAACGCACCACCGGTGATGCCCGTGCCGAGTCCGATGACAAGCGCGCTGCGCGGCGTATCGCGGTGAATCAGCAGTGGCAGGAGCGCTTGCAGACGCATGTAGCGCAACGAGGTCATCGCGTCGCCGGAATTAGAAACGCCTTGAATGTAGAGGCGCCGGAACGGCTTCTGGCCCGCGCCCTGTGCAACCACAGCCACGGTACCGCCCGCACTCTCCTCGTAGGAGATCAGCGTGCCGCCGCGTGCGGCGGCGAGCAGGCTGGCGAGACGATCCGCCGGCGTGAGCAGCACGGCACACAGGGTGGCCGCGACCAATACCGGCACGGACCAGCGGGCGCCACGCCGCACGCCCTGACCGCGCCAGACGGCCACGGCGGCCACTGCGCCAGCGAGCAACGCGAGCACCGCAAGCGCACGAACCAGCCCGAGTACCGGCACGAGCAGGAAGCCGGCGAGCAGCGTGCCCGCGATACCGCCCGCGGTGTTGAGCGCCAGCACGGCGCCGACATCGCGGCCAGTGTGCCGGGCATCCACGCTCACGCGCAACGCGAATGGGAACGCCGCTCCAAGCAACAGCGTGGGCACGAAAACGACGCACGCAGCCGCGACCGCAAAGCCCGCGCACATGGCGACGAGCAGGCTGCCGGTGGCGGAGAAGGTTGCCTCGCGCGCGAGGCTTTGCCATTGGAGCAGCCACCCGCCCAGCGCGGCCACTTGCAGCAGCGCGACGAGTCCGGCGGCCACGATCAGCAGCGCGAACATGCCCCACGGATCGCGCGCGCGATCGACATGGCGCGAACTGAGCGCGCTGCCGAGCGTCAGTCCGAGTAGATACGTGGCGAGCACGATCGCGAAAGCGAAGCTGCGGGTGCTGATGAACTGGACGATCAGTTGGGACCACACGACCTCGTAACCCAGCGCGATGCCGCCGGCGAACGCATAGAGGACGACGGCGAGGCGTGCGCCGGGCGCGGCCCGGTCGACTGCTGTTTCATCGGCAGAGGCCGTTTCGAGCGGTTGTCCATCGACAGATTCGCGTGCAGAAGCGAAACGGCCAATGAGCAGTGCAGCCAATGCGGCCAGCGCGTTCAACCCGGCGGCCGCGAACGCGCTGCCTTGCACGCCAAGTGACGGGATCAACACAAAGGCGGCGGCGAGTGTGCCGGCAATCGCACCACCCGTATTGGCCGCATACAGGCGCGCGCCGGCGCGGCCGAGCCGTGTCGCGCGAGGGCCCAGCGCGCGCATCAGCACCGGCAGCGTGCCGCCCATCAGCACGGCGGGCAGGCCGACCAGCGCAAACGGCAACGCCCAGGCGAGCGGCCCGGCGCGATCCTGCAGCCATGCGAACGGCGCGGCCGCGTGCGCTAGCGCAATTGTGCCGGCTACCGCCAGCAGTAGCGCGCCGCCTTCCAGCGCGGCGTAAAGCAGCAACGGCCGCGAGATGCGATCGGCGAACCTGCCGAGGAGCCAGCCGCCCAGCGCGAGACCGGCGAAGAATGCGCTCACACCGGTCGTGACCGCCTGCACGTCGACGCCCACGACGAGCGCCAATTGCTTGATCCACAGCACTTGGTAAATCAGTGACGCCGCGCCCGATGCAAACAGCAGGAGCATCGGCCACGCAATCGGCAATGCAGGAGAAGCAGGCGAAGCAGAGCGACTGTTCGTGTCGGCCGGCCCATGTTCACGCGGATCGGCGCGACGCTGTGCGCGTTCTTGTGCGCGACGCTCTCGGCGAGAGTTTTTGGCGCGGTGAGCCAACGTTTGGGTCATCGGATAATGTGCGCGGATGCAGTGCGTCGAGACGAGGTGAATGGACTTGAAAACCGAAGCGTAAACGCGCCGCACATGCCAATGGAAGCCGGCAAGTGCGGCGCCTGCTGAAACGTATTACTCGAGTCCGCGCTTCTTGAACGACTCGTCGATCTTCTTGTCGACCTGCCGGCGCACACCGTCCACGCTAAAGCTCGCGGGCCGCTGGCTCGGCGGGTAATCGACGAAGGTCTGCAGGAATGCCGATGCTTTGAGCGTCGCTATGCCGTTCAGGTAAACGTTCTTCGTCACCCAGTCGTTGTATTGATCCGAGGTGATGTCCGCCCGTTCATAAGGATCCATGCGGAGGTTGAACAGCTTGGGCAACCGCAGACAGACGAGCGGGTCCTGCCAGATGTCGAGGTTGCCCTTGGCACGCTGCTCGCAAAATACCGCCTTCCAGGCGTTGCCATCCTGATCCCAGCGCATCGCGACCAATTGTCCGTCGTCGTCGAAGTAGAAGAACTCCGTGCGCGGGTCCTGGGTCGTCTGTCCAGTCAGGAACGGCAACTGGTTGTACCCGTCAAGATGGTTTTTGAAGCTCGTGCCTCCCGCCTTAGGCGCCCAGCCTTTCAGCAACCGGTCCTTCACGCCGCCGTCTCCCGCGGCGGCCAGCAGCGTCGGAAACCAGTCGAGCCCGGAGAACATGCCGTTAGAGGTCTCGCCGGCCTTGATATGCCCCGGCCATCGCACCATGGCCGGTACGCGGAACGCGCCTTCCCAGTTGGAGTCCTTTTCGCTGCGGAACGGCGTGGTCGCCGCGTCGGGCCACGAGAACTGATTCGGGCCATTGTCGGTCGTGTAGACGACGATGGTGTTCCTGGAAATGTTCAGGTCATCCAGCAGCTTGAGCAGTTTGCCGACGTCCTGATCGTGCTCCCACATGCCGTCGGCATATTCATTGCCGGGCATGCCGCTTTTGCCCCTGAACTCGGGGCGCACGTGGGTGAAGACGTGCATGCGCGTGAAGTTCATCCAGACGAAGAAAGGCGTGCCGTTCTTCACCTGCTTGCGGATGAATTCTTCCGCGTGCGCGCCGGTTTCGTCGTCGATGGTCTCCATGCGTTTCGTGGTGAGCGGGCCGGTGTCCTGCACCTTGCCGTCCGAGGTGCTATGAATCACCCCGCGCGGCGAGAAGTTCTTCACATACGGATCGTTCTTGTCCTTCGGCCAATAGGGGCGCTCCGGTTCTTCTTCCGCGTTCAGGTGATACAGGTTGCCGTAGAACTCGTCGAAGCCGTGATTGGTCGGCAGGTACTCGTTCTTGTCGCCAAGGTGGTTCTTGCCAAACTGGCCGGTTGCATAGCCGAGCGGCTTGAGCGCCTGGGCGATAGTCATGTCGCCCTTTTGCAAGCCGACTGGCGCGCCCGGTGCGCCGACTTTGGACAGTCCGGTGCGCAACGGCGACTGACCGGTGATGAACGAAGAGCGGCCGGCCGTACAACTGTTCTCGGCGTAGTAATCCGTGAAGATCATGCCTTCATTAGCAATGCGATCGATATTCGGTGTTCTGTAACCGACCACGCCGCGCGTGTAGGCGCTGATGTTCGCCTGCCCGATGTCATCGCCGAAAATCACGAGAATGTTCGGCTTGGCCGAAGACTTCGCGGCCGGTTGTGGCGCGCTCGTGGGAGCGGGTTTGGCCGCCGGTTGGGTTTGGGCCGGCGCGTTGATGGATGGATAAATCACCGCACCGAACGCGGCAAGGGCTAATGCACCAGCCCCCAACGCGTAACGCCCTCGTTTCAACAGGTTTGTCATCGTGTCGCTCCAATGGAGTTGACTCTTATCCACCCGTCGCGCATTGCTGCGCGTGACGGGGTCGCCCCTCGTCGGCCGCCGGCAACCCACGGCCTGAACTTGCCGCGCGCCGCTTCTTGCCGCCGCTCACTGCTGCGGTGCGGGAAAGACGGTTTGCCAATCGTCTTTCATGCTCACCACCGTCCAGCCGTCGGCGACGGCCTCGTCCCACGCCTTGTCCAGCTTGCCGACTTTCGACGCGCGGTCGTAAGCGAATTCCCGCACGGCGTCGTCGTGATGCAGGAGCAACGCGAGATGCCGGCGAGGGCTCGCGGCCGTGTACTGCAACATCTGCAGATCGCCGTCGGAGTTGCCGAACGCGAGAATGGGCTTGTGTCCGATGTTGCGATAAATGCCGACGGGCTTGCCGGGCCCGTCATCGACGAAATCGAGTTTCGGCTCGCGCACGAGCACGGGCTGGCCGTTGCGCACTTCGTACTGCACGAGCTGGCTGGAGCCGATCACCTGCTCGGGCGGAATGCCATAAGCCTTTTCGGCCCAGACCCGCATGAACTCGATCGTGCCGCCCGAAACGATGAAAGTCTTGAAGCCGTTGGCGCGCAGGTAGGCGAGCAATTCCCGTTGCGGCTGATAGACAAGGTCGGTATAGGGCCGGCCGAATTTCGGATGGCGTGCGCTTGCCAGCCACGCGCGAATGGAATTGTCGTAGTCGTCGACGGTCATGCCGCTATTGGCGAGCGCGACCAGTTGCAGCAACGCTTTCTGCTGGCTCGCGAGCGCCCCGTAGTCTTTCGCCATGAGCGCCTTGAAGGCCGGGTTGTTTTTCCACTCGGGATGCTGCGGTGCGGCCGCCTTTACCTGTTCCAGCATAAAGACGAACTGAAAATACAGCGGCTGTTCGCTCCACAGCGTGCCGTCGTTGTCGAATACGGCGATACGCTCCGCAGGTGGCACGAACGACGGCGAACCTTCACGGGTCACGTCGGCAACGAACGACTGGATTGCGTGTCTCGTGGGCGTGTCACGCCATGAGGGCAATGCGGCGGCAGGATTGTTCGCGGTCGTTGGGGAGGGTGCGACGCCGTCGTGCGGCGCGGCGCATCCCGCGAGACTGAATGCAACGCACGCTACGCGTATCAGGCGCAAGGCACGGCTCGACCACACAGGCTGATGGCGCAGGTGCATCCGGGCTCCGGTTCGATCACACGGTCAATCGCAACGCGCGCCGACAGATCGCAGGCGCGAAACACAGGGTTTCACCAACAGTCCAGTACAACAGTTCAGTACGCTAACCGCCAGGGATGCCGGGCGCGCCGGCGGCTTTTGCCGACGCCTGGCGGGCACCGGCTTCCTTCCACGTGTCCTCGTCCATCACCAGCCGGAAGCCCAGATGCGACATGCTGTTGTAGGGGTCGGTACCGCGTCGCGCGCTGGGCCGGTAGCTCAGGCAATAGGTTTCGTTGCAGAGGAACGAGCCGCCGCGTGTCACGCGCTTGGGCGCGCCAACGGGTACGCCCGGGTCGGCGGGGTCCCACGAATCGCGCGGGCCTGCCGGGTTGTCGATCGCGCTGGTGCTCACCGCCTCGCGTCGGAACTGATCCGCGCGGTACCAGTCGGCAACCCATTGCCACGCGTTGCCGGTCATGTCGGAAAGGCCGTAGCCGTTGGCCGGAAAACTGCCTACCGGGCTCGTGCCGAGCGCGCCGCCGGCTTTCGGATTGACGACCGGGAAAGACTGCGGCTGCTGGCCTTGCCACACATTGGCCATCTGTTTGCCGTCAGGCGAGAACTGTTCGCCCCACGCATACGTGGCCTGCTCTAGACCGCCGCGCGCGGCGAATTCCCATTCGGCTTCGGTCGGCAAGCGCTTGCCGGCCCATTTCGCATAAGCCTGCGCGTCTTCGTAGGAGACCTGAACCACCGGATGATCGTCTTTACCGATGATGTTGCTGGCCGGCCCGGTCGGATGACGCCAGTCGGCGCCCGGCACATAGCGCCACCATTGCGAATAATCATCTAGCGGCACAGGGCGGTTGGTGCCGACGAATACCATGGCACCCGCCACCATCGCACTCTCGGGCGGGCGGGGCGTGCCGGGCGGCAACTGGACTTTCAGCGTGTCCCAGTCGGGTTTCTTCTCTGCGGTGGTGACGTAGCCGGTGGCTTCGACGAAACGGCGGAATTCGGCGTTGGTGACGTGATGGCGGTCCATCCAGAAGCCATGCACCTTGACCTTGTGCGCGGGACGCTCGTTGGGTTGCGCCTGTTTGGCGTCGCTACCCATCAGGAACTGTCCGCCTGGCACCCACGCCATGCCGAGCGGGCCATGCGTGCCGTCGCCGAGGACGATTGCTGAATGAGCGGGAGTGTGCGGCGTGAAGGCCCAACTGACTGCGGCGCCGACACAAGCAGGGAGCAAGACGAGCAGGGTGCCCCATAGCAAAAGTTTGCGCATGCCACCGGAACGCGAGAGAGTGGTTGCGGCCGCCCCGTGCTGGTGTGACGACAGGCGTGACAACGGCTGTGACAACTTCGCGGGCCCTCGATCTCTTGCACTCGTCATCTTTTCTCTCATGGAGTGAAACGGCCGGGTCGTCGTATATGACGGTCGACTCTTTATTTCAAGCCTGGCATTTCAAGACTGGGACAAGCTTAGCGATACAGAGTAACGATGCTGCACTCGCGCAAACAAGCAGTTGCAGAGTAGCAATTTTTTGACGACATTTCATATCTTTTTTTAACCATGCACGTGAGACACTTTGACGAATGCGGACCATTGCATTAACGTGTCTGACAGCGGGCATGGGCATTCGGGTCGTCCAATCAGATTGACATAAATGACTGGAGAGAGAAAGCACGATGCGCGACACCGTTCTGCAGTTCGAAGCGAGTGTGAATCAGGCGGTCGTGGGCCAGCAGTCCGTGGTTCGGCAGGTGTTGATCGCGTTGCTCGCCGACGGTCACGTGCTTCTCGAAAGTCTGCCGGGACTCGCCAAAACGCGCACGGTCAAGGCCATTGCCACACGGCTCGCGGCAACCATGAGCCGGATCCAGTTCACGCCGGATTTATTGCCGTCGGACATTACCGGCGCGGAGACGCTGCTGCAATCGGGCAGCGAACGCACGCTCAGTTTTCAACCGGGTCCCATTTTCGGCAATCTGATTCTCGCGGACGAAATCAACCGCGCACCGGCCAAGGTTCAATCCGCATTGCTCGAAGCCATGGAAGAGCGGCAAATCTCAGTGGCGGGAAAAACGCGCCGCATGTCCGCGCTTTTTCTCGTCATGGCCACTCAGAATCCCATTGAACAGGAGGGCACTTATCCATTGCCCGAAGCGCAAATGGACCGCTTTCTTCTCAAAGTGCTGATCGGCTATCCGTCGCCGGACAGTGAAGTCGCGATGCTGCGCCTGCTGCGGCAGGAGAGCAATGCGTCCGCCGAGGCGCCGTCCGTGCTGTCGCAGGACATCATCTTCGCGGTGCGCGAGCAAATCAGGCAGATTGTCGTTGCGCCCGCAATCGACGACTATATCGTGTCGATCGTCAATGCAACACGTCACGGCGCGCAACTCGACGCGGACCTCGGCAAGTGGATCGAGGTCGGCGCGAGTCCGCGCGGCGCGATCGGCCTCGACCGCGCGAGCCGCGTGCAGGCGTGGCTGCAGGCACGCAGTTTCGTTACGCCGGACGACGTGCGTGCCGTCATTCATCCCGTGCTGCGGCATCGGCTGATACTGTCCTACGATGCCAACGCGGACAATATCAGCGCCGACCGGGTAATCGACCGCCTGATCGAAAAGGTCGCGGTGCCGGCCTGAACCCAGTATCTTTTGAATGCGCAGGAGTGGCATGGCCGTGCTGTCCTCGACCGACATCGGCAGCGTGTATGTCGACGCCGCGCATCTCGCGAAGCTCGAATTTCAGGCGCGCGGGCTGAGTTTCGTCGCGCCCGCGCCGGTGTCGAGCGTGCTGTCGGGCGCGCACGCATCGCGTCTGCGCGGACGAGGCCTGAACTTCGAGGAGATTCGCGGCTATCTGCCGGGCGACGACGTCCGCCATATCGACTGGAAGGCGTCGTTGCGGCTCGGCAAACCGCAGGTTCGCACCTATACCGAGGAGCGCGACCGGCCGCTGCTGGTCGTTGTCGATCAGCGCATGAGCATGTTTTTCGGCTCGCGCCGCGCGTTCAAATCGGTCGTGGCCGCCGAGGCCGCCGCGCTTGCCGTGTGGATGGGATTCGCCGCGGGCGATCGCGTCGGCGGTGTGCTGTTCAACGACAGCCAGCTCACGCGGATCAAGCCCTTGCGCAGCCGCAGCCGCATCAAGACCCTGTTCGGCGCGCTCGCGGCGATGAACGGCGCGCTGCATGCCGGAAGCGAAGCCAGAACCGCGTACGACCAGCTCGACGCCGCGCTCGAAGGCGTGCTTCAACTTGCCGGGCATGACTATCTGATTTGCGTGGTCAGCGATTTCGCCGGGGCGGGCGAACGCACGCGCCGCCTGTTGCGGCAACTCGCGGCGCACAACGACGTCGTCGCGGCGATGATCTTCGATCCACTCTGGCAGCGGATGCCTGGCCACCATACGCTGGTGGTCAGCGAAGGACGCTTGCAGGTCGAATTGCGCATCGAGCAGGAGCGGGTGCGCGAGCCGCTGTCGAGCCTGTTCAGCGGACGCGCGGCTGAAGTGGCCGAATTGCTGCGTACGAGCGGCGTGCCGCTCATGGCATTGTCCACCGACGAACCCGCCGTCGATCAGGTTCGCCGTCTGTTCGGCGAACGCGCGCGGCCTGCCAGGGGGAGCGGCATATGAGCGGCACCTCGAACGCTACGCTCGCTCCGGCCGGGTCGTCGGCGGAGCTGCAAGGCTTGCAGGAGTTGCCGCTGCCCGCGCCGGTATCGTACGCACCCCAAACGATTGGCTGGCTGTTCGTCGCAATCGTGCTGCTCGGCGCCGTCCTGCTGATGTCATGGGCTGCCCGGCGGCGCTATCGGCGCGAGCGTTACCGGCGTCACGCGCTAAAGGAACTGGCGGGCATCGAAGCGGGTCTCGCGTCTGTCCACGCGGACCCGATGCAGCGCGCGGCCATGCTCGCCGCGATTCCTCGCCTCCTCAAACGCACGTCGCTCGAAGTCGCACCGCGCGAGCAGGTCGCGTCGCTGACCGGCGACGCGTGGCTCGACTTTCTGCGCCGCACGCGTGGCCGCTTCGACGCGCGAACCGGCCCGCTGCTCACCCTCGCAAGTTACGCACCGCCGCAGCAGGTCGCCCGTCTTTCGCAGGACGACGCCGCCGCGCTGATCGGGCACGCGCGAGACTGGATCGAGCATCATCATGTGGAAGTTTGATTTTCCGTGGATGTTCGCGCTGCTGCCGCTGCCCGTGTTGGTGTGGTGGCTGGTGCCGGCGTATCGCAGCACGGCGATGGCCGTGCGAGTGCCGTTCTTCCACGAAATGGCGCAGGCCGCGGGAGAAAAACCGGCGCCCGGCGGTGTGCGCCTGCGCCGCCACTGGCTGTTGCGTTTGCTGCTGCCGGTGCTGTGGATACTGCTCGTGACCGGCGCGGCGAAACCCGTGTTCGTCGAGCCGCCAATCGTGCGCGACGAACCGGCACGCGACCTGATGCTTGCGATCGATCTGTCGGGTTCGATGGCCACGCGCGATTTCGTCGATCCGGCCGGCGAGCGTATGGACCGGCTGAGTGCCGTCAAGCGCGTGGTGGCCGATTTCGTGGCGAAGCGCAAGGGCGACCGCATCGGCCTCGTGGTGTTCGGCGACGCGGCTTATCCGCAGGCGCCGCTCACGCTCGATCACGACAGCGTGCGGATCCTGCTCGATCAGATGCAGATCGGCATGGCGGGGCCACGCACGGCAATCGGCGACGCGATCGGCCTGACGGTCAAGCTGATGGCGGATTCGCACGCGCAGGAGAAAGTGTTGATCCTGCTCACCGACGGCAACGACACCAGCAGCGCAATCCCACCCGAGCGGGCCGCCGAGATCGCAAAACAGCACAAGCTCGTGGTGCACACGGTGGGCATCGGCGACCCGGCCACCACCGGCGAGGATCGCGTCGACCTCGACGCGTTGGCGCACATTGCGAACATTACCGGCGGCCGCGCATTTCGTGCGCTAGGCCAGGAAAAAGATCTCGCCGATGTGTACGCCACGCTCGACAAACTGACGCCCGAAAAAATCAAACGGGAAATCTACCGGCCGCAGCGCGACTATTTCTGGGTGCCGGTCGCAGCGGGCTTATTCATTCTCGCGCTCTATCACGTGCTGGCGTTGCTGATCGCGCTGCTGCGCTCGCCAGCGCGGGCGCGGCGCGCGCAAGGTATGCCGGTTAGCGAGGCGCAGCATGGAAATTGACCTCACGGCGTTTCATTTTCTGCGGCCGGCGTGGCTGCTGTTGCTGATTCCGGCGCTCCTGCTGCCGTTCGTCTGGCTGCGCCGCAACGACGTCCGTGCGCGTTGGCGCGGTGTGATTGCGCCAGCCTTGCTCGAACATCTGATTGTCGGTGATACGAAACGGCGCGTGCTTCAGCCCGTCCATACGCTGGCGCTCCTGCTCGGCATCGGCGCGCTTGCGGTGGCGGGACCGACGTGGCAGCAGGAGCGTCCGCCGTTCAATCAGGACAAGGCGCCGCTCGTGGTCGTACTCGAACTGGCTCATTCAATGGATGCCACCGACATTGCGCCGACCCGCCTCGAACGCGCGAAACAGAAGGTGCTCGATCTCGCGAGAGCGCGCAAAGGCGCGCGCACCGGACTCGTCGTGTTCGCGGCGACAGCCCACCTCGTGGTGCCGCCGACCGAAGACCCGGCAATGCTCGAACTCTACGTGCCCGCGCTGTCGCCGGCGTTGATGCCGCGTGACGGCAAGGACGCGACGGCCGGCCTCGACGTAGCCGAGCAGGTTCTGGCGAATGACCCGGCGGCAGGCACGATCGTGTTCATGAGCGACGGCTTCGACGCAGACGGTACGGACGCCTTCGTGCAGAAAGCGAAATCGCTGCGGCACCAGTTGCTCTGGCTCGCGGTCGGCACGGAGCACGGCGGCCCGATTCGCGGTCCCGACGGCATGATCCAGATGGACGCCGAAGGTCATCCGCTGCTGGGCACCTTCGACGCCGACGCGATCCGCCATGTCGCGCGCGACGCCGGCATTCCGCTCGCCAGCATGCGCGCGGACGACGACGATGTGTCGTGGGTGCAGCATCGCGCGCAGGCCTATCTCGCGCAAGCGGAGCAAACGAGGATCGAGCCGCGCTGGAAGGAAAGCGGCTACTGGCTCGTGTTGCCATTGCTGCTGCTTGCGTTGTGGAGCTTCCGGCGCGGCTGGACCGTCAAGTGGCTGCCGGTCGTGCTGATCTCGCTTGCCTTCGGCGCGCTGCCGCGTCCGGCGCAAGCGGCGCCGTGGCAGTGGCTCGATCTGTTCGCGACGCACGACCAGCAAGGGCGCTGGCATCTCGAACACGGCAACTACAAGGCGGCTGCGGCGCGTTTCGACGATCCGATGTGGAAGGGACGCGCGCAGTATCTGGCGGGGGACTACGCGGGCGCGCTCGAAACCTTCTCGCGTCTCAAGTCGGCGCAGTCGTATTTCTATATCGGCAATACGCTCGCGCATCTCGACGACTACGCGGGCGCGATCAAGGCCTACGACAACGCGCTCAAACTGCAACCGTCACTCGCCCAGGCCGCGGCCAATCGCGCTTACCTGCAAACGCTGCTCGCGCGAGACAAACAGAACGACGCCGATCCCGAGGAAGATCCGCCCGACCAGGTGCAGGTGGACAAGAAGAAGGGCAGGGGCACGACAGCGGTCATCGAAGCGGCGCCGCGTCCCAGCGAGGATGCCTGGATGCGCAATCTGAACACATCGCCCGCTGTCTTTCTGCAACAGCGTTTCGAGCAGGAATCCGCGGCAAAGACGGGTGGTGCGCCATGATGCGGTTTCCACGCAGCGCTGCGCTGCTCGTGACGTTGCTGCTTTCGTCGCTGGTCTCCCTGCTTGCAGCCCGGGCCGCGGCGGCCGATCCCGCGCCGCGCATCATGGCGCGCGCGCATCTCGAACCAGCCGGGCCGGTCGTGGCGGGCAGCGAGGTCAAGCTCGTCGTCGATCTGCTGACCACTACATGGTTTACCGAAGCGCCGAACTGGCCTTTGTTCACCGTCGCCGACGCGATCGTGAACCTGCCCGACGAGCAGGCCGACAACCTCTCGGAGGACATCGACGGCACGCGCTGGTTCGGCGTGAGCCGCGCGTACCGGATCGCGCCGCAGGCCGGCAAAACTTACGAGATCGCGCCGCTGACCATTACGGTGTATCCCGGCGGCATGCAAGGACCGGCCCAGGTGAATACGCCGGCCTTGAAGTTCGTCGCGACATTGCCGCCCGGGGCCGAAGGCATGAGCCCATTTTTCGCCGCGCCCAAGCTCACCGTCGAACAGAAAATCGAACCGGCGCCGGCGCATCTCGCCGTTGGCGCGCCGCTGACGCGCACGATTACGCAACGGGCCGCCGGCACCGAGTCGATGCTCATTCCACCCGCGATACTCGGGGACGAGCCCGGACTCAAGCGCTATGCGAGACCTTCGGCGACGCGCAACATCGTCGAAGATCGCGCGGGACTCGTCGCCGGCGAGCGCACCGACAGCGCGAGCTACGTGGCCGATCGCAGCGGCACGTTCAGCCTGCCGCCGGTGACGATCGAATGGTGGAACACGACCACGCGGCGCAAGGAAACGATCGTGTTGCCGGCGGTGCGTTTTTCGGCCGCTCCCGTACGGGAAAAGCCGCTGTTCGAGATTCCTCTGGAAGCCATGCGCGAGGGTACGCCGCATAGAATCGTCGTGATCCACGCACGCGAAACGATTGCCGGTGGTCTTGTCGTGTTGTGTCTGATCCTTCTGATTTCCTTGCGCACGCGTGTCGCGTCGTTCGTTCGGCGAGGTCAGCGTGCGTTCAGCGACGCGCGCCAACGCTGGCTGGCAAGCGACGCGCTCGCCTGGCGCAAGCTGGCAACGACCGCGCGTAAGGGCGAGTGGCAGCGGACCATTCCTGCGTTATATGCGTGGATGGATAGGGGACGCGACTTCGGCCGCCCGGCCCGTTTCGACAATATCGACGCCGCAGAGGATCAGGATGCCGCTAGGCTGATCGCCGCCGTCCGGTCGAACTATGCGGGAGACGCTGCGCCGCGTTTTCCTGTGTGGAAAGAGATCGGCGCGGTGCTGCGCAGGAATGCGGATCGGGCGAGGACAAAACGCGAAGACAAAGCTTTGCCGGGACCGTTGAACAAATTCGAAGAACCGGCGGAATGAAAACGCACGGAGGCAGACGCCACATAAGCAACCGCTTGGGAAGCGCGTTGCCGCTGTCCATGCGACCGTATGATTTTGCAACCTCTTTCGAGCAGGAGTCGCCCATGCATCCACGTGTTCAGCTTCTCTTCATCGTGGCGTTGACCGGTCTGCTGAATGCTTGCGCACAAACCGGCCCGGTCGAGTTTTCCGCGTCAGGCGCCGACGCGCCCATGCTCAACCAGGCGAGCGATATGGACTTCGGTCCGATGGACAGGTCGATCGCGCAATGCAAAACGGTCTCGAAGAACGCTGGCCAGGATCAATGTACGAAAATTCGCGCCTACGAGTCATGCATGAAGAGCCGCGGCTACATTACCGTGCTTGGCCCGGAAAACCCGCAAGGCTGCGGCGATCCGGAGTGGGAAAAGGACGTGCGCAAGTGGCTGCGTTGAGCACGCATTCGCGGCATTGAGGGGCGAACGCGTCGCGAACGCTGAAACCCCCTGGACACATTCGACCAGCGCCCGCTCAAAGACATCATCCGCAATTGATCGACGGAGAATGCCAGCAGTAGTCAAGCGCTTTCCGTCTTTGTGCTTTTCCCTCCGGCGCTTTGAAAGCCCAAAAACAACACTTTCCCCACGACAACGTTTGCGCCAATGCGAGCCGACCGTAACGGTATGTTTGCCTATTTACAAAACCGGAAGCCGCCCAAATACTCCGGCATCGACTTGAAAGTCGAGTGTCAACGAGAAGTCATGCCAGGCCGTTAAATGGACATCGACCGATAGCAGGTTGAGTTCACTTCCACATCGCTGCGCCCCCATGAACAAAGCGTTTGCCTGCCGACCGCACAGGTCCGAGGTAAATATTACGAACGATTACGAGCTGCACGTCGTAGACAGGATAGGTTGCCGTAAGGCAAGTCAGCGCAATGAAAGCATTAAGCGTTCTCCACAGCGAGTCGTCGCGTGGATGGGGAGGCCAGGAGGTTCGCACGCTCAAGGAAATGATCGCGCTGCGCTCGCTCGGCCATAACGTCGAGCTCGTGTGCCCGGAAGACGCGCGCATCGGCATCCGTTCGCGCGCCGAAGGCTTCGAAGTGCATCATGCGCGCATGCGCAGCGGCGGCGACCTGCGCTCCATGCTGACCATCAGGACGCTGCTCGAGCGTCGGCGCTTCAACGTGCTGAACACCCATAGCGGACATGACAGCCTCGTCGCAGGCATGGCGGGGCGGCTTGCGCGCACGCCGTTGATCGTGCGCACGCGGCATCTGGCGTTGCCTATCACGTCGTTGGCCACGTACAACTGGCTGCCGCATCGCGTCGTCGCGGTCAGCCATCATGTGCGGAAGTATCTGATTTCGGCGGGCGTGCATGAAAGCCGCGTGGAGACGATTTACGACGGCATCCTGAAGCCGGAAGCGCTGACACGCTCCACCCTGCGCGACGAACTCGGACTGGACGCCACGAGCGTGGTTGCCGGAATGGTGGCGATCATCCGCGAGAAGAAAGGCCATGAGGATCTCATCGCAGCCGTTCAGCCGATGCTGGCCGAGCGGCCCAACCTGCATGTCGTGATGGCCGGTGACGGCGTGTGGTTCGACAAGATCAAGGCCATTGTCGACGGCATGGGGTTGGCCCATCGCATCCATCTGCTCGGGTTCCGCACGGACATTGCCAACGTATTGCGCGGATGTGATCTATTCGTTTTACCGACACATCAGGAAGCGCTCGGCCAATCCTTCATAGAAGCGATGGCGGCAGGTCTGCCGGTGATCGGCACGCGGGTCGACGGCGTGCCCGAGTTGATCGACGACGGCGTGAACGGCCTGCTCGTGCCGCCGCACGATATCGATGCGTTGAGAAGCGCGCTCGCGCGTCTGATCGACGATGCGCCGCTGCGCGAGCGCCTGGGGTTTGCGGCGCGTCTGAAGACCGACAGCCGATTCACGGTCGACGCCATGGCGAACGAGACCATTGACTGCTATATGCGCGGCATCTATGCCCGGCGTCCTTACTACGGCCAATGGCGGGCGACAGCATGACGAAGTTCGCACGCGCGGTGCCGGTGCTGATGTATCACCATATCAGTACCGCGCCAGGCATGATCACGGTGTCGCCCGAGCATTTTGCCGAGCAGATGGCGTATCTGGCCGCTGCCGGCTACACGACCATCGGCAGCGCGCAACTATCGGCCTATCTGGCGGGCGAGCCCTTGCCGAAGAAATCCGTCGTGCTCACTTTCGACGACGGCTACCTCGACAACTGGGTGCATGCGCATCCGGTTCTGCAGGCGCACGGCTTGACCGCGCTGTGCTTTCTGGTGACGAGCTGGATCGGTGAAGGGCCGGTGCGCGAGCATGCGCGCTCGGGCGGCGACGTGCCTGCCTTGCTCAATCACCACGACGGCGAACGGGCGATTGAAAACGGCGAACCCGACCGCGCCATTCTGCGATGGTCCGAGATTCATGCCATGCGTGAAGCCGGCACGTTCGAATTTCACAGTCACACGCATAGCCACGTGAGATGGGATCAAGTGTCCTCTCACGCAGAGGAGAAATGCGCGGGACTGTCAGCCGATCTCGCGAGCGCACGCGCCGCGCTGGAGCAGAAGCTGGGCGGCGTGTCGGATCACCTGTGCTGGCCGCAGGGCTATCACGACGCGGACTATCGGCGCATCGCGGCTCAGGCGGGCTTCCGCCATTTCTACACGTGCGAGCCGGGTTCGAACTATTCGGGCCGCAATGACGGCGCGGCGCGCTCGATTACTCGCCTCGAAGTACGGAACAAGCCGGCTTCATGGCTGGCTTCGCGGTTGTGGGTCCATACACGGCCCACGATCAGCCGTGCGTATCTGAAGATCAAACGTTGATCCGCTGAAGTTGTTTCGCTGAAGTTGAACCGCTGAATCAGTGCGGTCCGGCGTTACAGCTGCGATTCGATCGGCAGCAAGCCAAGGAACCAGATACCGACACGCTTCATGCCGGACACGCCGGGTTCGCCGCTCTCGGTCACCTTGCCATCCGGCGCGGTGTCGATCCACACGATCCTGCTCGTACCGTTGGGATCGGTGCGGGTTTCGAGCCGCCACGCGATCTGGTCCAGCTTCGGTTCGAGCCCATCGGCGACCTGTGCGGCGAGCGGGGGGCTTTCGCAATACACGCCGATCTCCGTATTGAGGGTGATGGAACGAGGATCGAGATTCATCGAGCCGATAAAGACGCTGCTCCGGTCGAATACATAGGTCTTTGCATGCAGCGAAGCCTTCGAGGAACCGAGAATCGATTTCTTCTTCCCGCCGCTGTCTTCGCCGGCAGCCGGTTTCAATTCATAGAGGTGGACGCCGGCGTCGAGCAGATCCTTGCGGTAACGCTGATACCCCGCGTGCACGGCGGCAACGTCGGTTGCGGCGAGCGAGTTCGTCAGCACGGTGACACGCACGCCGCGCTGTGTCTGGGCACGCATCCACGCTACGCCCTTTTTGCCGGGCACGAAGTACGGCGAGATGACCAGCACTTCCTTGGCGGGCTCGATACGCAACGCATTGAACTGCGACAGCAAGTGTCCCTGCGGATCGTCCGGCGAGCGGGTGATCTTGGCGGGGTCGTCGTAGAGCAGGGTCGCTTTGCCCCACGAGAAGTCGGTGTCGCGCGCAGCCAGCGTTTCGCCGAGCCTGGCTCTCGCCTGCGTGACGTAGGGCGAATCATGCTCGGATGCGATGAACGCCGTGAGCTTCGCGCGATAGGCCGGCAGCGCGTCCGGCTCGGCGGCATGTCCGGTCAGGCTGACGATCGGATAGGCGGCATCCGAGTTCCAGAATTCGTCGAAGGCGTTGGAGACGCGATGGACCACGGGTCCGAAAGTCAGCACGTCGAGGTCGCCGAAATCGACCTCGCTGGATGCGCCGAAGTACTCATCGCCGATGTTGCGGCCACCCAGAATGGCGGCCTGATTGTCCGCGATCAGCGACTTGTTGTGCATGCGACGGTTGATCCGGCTGAACTCCAGCGCCGTGCCCAGTTTCTTGAAGCTGCGGTTGGCGACCGGATTGAAGAGGCGTATTTCGATGTTGGGATGCGAGCTGATGGCGAGCAGAACCTTGTCGTCGGCGCCCGTGCCCAGATCGTCCAGCAGAACGCGAACCCTGACGCCGCGATCGGCCGCTTTGAGCACCGCGTTCGCCAGGTGGCGGCCGGTCAGGTCGTCGTGCCAGATGTAGTACTGCAAGTCCAGCGTACGATCGGCCGCTTCCGCGAGCACGATACGGGCGAGCAGGGCATCGACGCCGTTGGACAACAGGTGAAAGGCGCTGCTGTCGGGGTGCTTGCGCTCCTGCGGTACGAAGGCGGCGGCAAGCCGGGTGTTGTCCGTGTCCGTCAGTGCGTGCGTCTCGGTGCGGCCGGCCTGCGGCGGCAAGCTCGCGCAGGCGCTCAGCAGCGTGAACAGTAAGACTGCTGCAATGCCACGAAACGTCGCCATATTGTGCCCTTCGATCGTCCCAGTCCGTAAGATAGCCGAGAGACATGGGGCGAGTCGAGTGAGCACTGATGGTTTGGCGGATTTGCGCGCGCCGTGCCTAAGTCATGGCGATGTCATGCCGAAGTTCTGCTGAAGTCCTGCGGCGCGCGGCGGCGTCCTCAGTTCAAGGCGACGGCCGCGGCGGCGCTGACCGGCGAACCTTCGATCGCCACCGACTGCGCGCCGTCCGGGCCGACGGGCACGTCGCCGACCAGCGTCGTGCGGTACAGCTGCCGGTCGAAGTCGAGATCGAAGATATCCGTGGGCGCGAGATGAGCCGTTGCCCGGTTGTCCCAGAACGCGACGCTGCCGGCCTCCCATTTGAAGCGCACGGTGAACTCCGGCCGCGTCACGTGTTCCCACAGCAGTTCGAGCAGCACCTGGCTTTCGCGCGGGCTCACGCCGACTATGGATTTCAGGAAGCTCGGGCTGACATACAGCGCCCGCTCGCCCGTTTCCGGATGAACCCTGACAAGCGGATGTTCGGTGACGAGCGCGCGTTGCTCGACGGCCTGGATGAACGCTTGCGTTCCGCTCGCGCCGGCCGGCGGCGTGAACCGGTGAACGCCACGCAGTCCGTCGACGAAAGAACGCAGCGGCGCAGATAGCTTCTGATAGGCGGCGACCAGGTTGGTCCACTGCGTGTCGCCGCCGTAAGGGGGAATCGTCACGCCGCGCAGGATCGACGCCCACGGCGGATTGACCGCGGCCGTGACATCCGTGTGCCAGCCCGTCCAGGGGCGTTGCAGGGTCTGCCCTTCGAAACGCGTGGCCTTGCGGTACTTCGAAATCGAATAGACCTCCGGATGCCCCTCCACGTGGCCGAACACCGGATGTCCCAAGGTCAGTTCGCCGAATTGCGCGGAGAACGCAACATGCTGCTCGTGCGTCAGGAACTGCTCGCGAAAGAACACGACGCGCCACTTCAGAAGCGCCGCGCGAATCTCCACGATCTGGCGCGCATCCAGCTTCTGCGTGAGATCGACAGCGTGAATCTCCGCGCCGATATGCGCGGACAGCGGCGTGAGCTGAATCGACTGTACTTCCTGCACTGCGGCTGCACTCATGAAAAACTCCTTGCGAAAGAGAACGCGCGCGACGGTGTGAGCGCCGGCGCTTTATCGGCCGGCTGCGGCCGCGAGTTGCTGCGTGGCCGTGGCGTATCGGTTCGCGGGGCGCGGCAGCCCGAGATTGCCGCGCAGCGTGCCTGCCTCGTATTCCGTGCGAAACAGCCCACGCCGTTGCAACTCGGGCACCACCAGTTCGGCGAATTCCGTCAGTCCGCCTGGCAACCAGGGGGACATGATGTTGAAACCGTCCGCGCCTTCTTCCTCGAACCACTGCTGCAACTGGTCCGCGATGCTTTGCGGCGTGCCGACCACCTGCCGATGGCCGCGCGCACCGGCAATGCGCAGATACAGATCGCGAATCGTCAGGTTTTCGCGCCGCGCGAGATCGAATAGCAGGCGTTGACGGCTCTTGCCGCCGTTGGTTTCCGGCAATTCGGGCAGCGGTCCGTCCACGGGGTATTGGGAGAGGTCGACGCCGCCGGACATGTTCGACAACAGCGACAGGCCCACGGTCGGATGAATCAGGTCCTGGAGCGCGGCGAACTTCGCCTCGGCTTCCTCCTGGGTGCGGCCGACCACCGGGAAAATGCCGGGCATGATCTTCAGATGGTCCGGCGCGCGCCCGTATTTCGCCAGACGCCCTTTGACGTCGCGATAGAACGACCGCGCTTCGTCGAGCGTTTGATGCGCGACGAAGATCACCTCGGCGGTTTGCGCCGCGAGCTCACGCCCGGCCTCGGACGCGCCCGCCTGCACGACGACCGGCCAACCCTGCGGCGAACGCGCCACGTTCAGCGGCCCGCGCACCTTGAAGTGCCTGCCCGCGTGGCCGAGCACGTGCAGCTTGTCCGGATCGAAATAGACGCCGCTGTTCTTGTCGCGGATAAACGCGTCGTCTTCCCAGCTATCCCATAGGCCCGCCACCACGTCGTAGAACTCTCTCGCGCGCTCGTAGCGGACCGCGTGCTCCGGATGCCGATCGAAACTGAAATTGAGCGCCTCCGATTCCGTGCTCGACGTCACCAGGTTCCAGCCCGAGCGGCCGCCGCTCAGATGATCGAGCGACGCGAATTTGCGCGCGAGGTTATACGGCTCGTTGAACGTGGTGGACACCGTCGCGATCAGGCCGATATGTTTCGTCACGACCGAAAGCGCCGACAGCAAGGTAAGCGGTTCGAAGTGATCGGCGCGCGCGGTGCGCGATAGCGAGGGCAGATTGGTATCGCGCACGCTCACGCTGTCGGCGAAAAAAATCGCGTCGAATTTGGCGCGCTCGGCGATCTGCGCGAGCTCCGCGTAGTGCGCGAAGTCCAGTCCGCCACCCGCATGCGCATCGGGATGCCGCCATGCGGCGATGTGGTGGCCCGTCTCCATCAGGAAGGCGCCCAGTCTGATCTGCCGCTTCGGCTGTTTGTCGCCGCTCATCGTCTGCTCCGTGAAGGGTGGTTGTGCGAATGGGACAGCAGGCGTGTCACCACGCAAGCCGCCATTCGGTGATCGGGGGACTTGCTGCCGGAATGCGCGCGCCGTCTTGCGGCGTATCGTCCGTATGGGGCTCGCGTGGCGCGGTGTCAGGCCCGGCAAAGTCGGCCAGCACTTCGTCGCGCAAGCGGATGAAGCGCGGGTCATGGCGCTCGCGCGGACGCGGCAAGGCCACGTCCACGATCCGCTTGATACGGCCGGGGCGCGGTGCCATCGTGACGACGCGATCGCCGAGGTAAAGCGCTTCGTCGACATCGTGCGTGACGAGGATCATCGTGATGCGTTCGTGTTCCCAGATGCGCTGCAACTCGTTTTGCAAACGGCCGCGCGTTAGCGCGTCGAGTGCGCCGAATGGCTCGTCGAGCAGCAGCACGCGCGGGCGATTGACGAGGCCGCGCGCAATCGCCACGCGCTGCGCCATGCCACCCGACAGTTGGTGCGGGTAGGCATGTTCAAAACCCTTGAGCCCGACTAGCGCGATATGTTCCGCCACGGCTTCGCGTTTTTCCGCTGCGGAAAGCGGCGCATTGCGCAGCGCGGCGAGAATGTTTTGCGAAGCCGTGAGCCACGGAAACAAGCGGTGATCCTGGAACACGATGCCTCGTTCGAGCGATGTGTCGCGCACCTTGTCGCCCGCGACCACGATGTCGCCGCTATAGTCGGTGTCCAGTCCGGCGATCAGCCGCAGCAGCGTGGATTTACCGCAGCCGCTCGAACCGAGCACGCTGACGAACTCGCCGGCGCGCACCCGCAGGCTGATGTCGTCGAGCACGGCGAGCGGTGCGCCGCCTTGCTGCGCGTAGCGTTTGCTGACGTGGAGAATGTCGATGCTGTCGGAGAGCGTGGAAGATGTCATGAGCGGTCCGGGCGGTGAGAGTTCAGTTGCGGGTTCATCGAACGGCGGACTGGAGCCGGCGCGCGAAGATCGCGCGTTCCACGGCCCGCGCCAGCGCGTTCAATGCCCAGCCGGTTACGCCGACCACGATCACGCCGAACAGCACCAGATCCATGCGGAACTGCTCGCTGCCGTCGATCAGCGTATTGCCGATGCCGCTGCCGGCCACCAGCAGATATTCGGCGCCGAGCGTGGCGAGCCATGAATAGATCAGCGCGAGATAGATGCCGGTGAAGATCGACGGCAGCGCGGCGGGCAGGATCACGGCGCGAATGAGTTGCCAGCGCGAGTAACGGAAGGCGCGCGCGACTTCGATATAAGCGGGCGGTACGGCGTGGATGCCGTCGCAGGTGTGCGCGGTGACGGGCAGAAGCGCGGCGAGCGAGAGGAACACGACTTTCGCCGCGTCGCCCAGACCGAACCACACGGAGATCAGCGGAATCCACGCGAACAGCGAAATCTGCTTGAAGGTGTCGAAGCTCGGCCCGATCATGCGTGTGGCAAGCCGCGAGAAGCCGAGCACGCTGCCGAGCAGCAGGCCGCCCAGCGTGCCGATCACAAAGCCGCTCGCTTCGCGTGCGAGCGAGGCCGAGAGCGCCTTCAGCAGCGCGCCGCTGATGATCTGCTGCCATGCGGTGGCGAGCACCTGCGCGGGGCTGACCAGCAGGCCGCTTTTGATCACATGCGCCTCCGAAACGGCCCACCAGATCGCAATCGCGACGACGGGCAAGACGCTCCCGCGCCAATCGAAGCGCGCCAGCCACGGACGGCGGGGCCGGGCGGCGCGCTGGAAAGCGGCGGGCGCGGCGCAGTCGCAGGCTGCGTCGGCGGACTTGGGCGACGGGGTGGAACGTTTGAAGAGGGCGAGAGTCATTGGGGTGTCCTCACGGGCGGCGCTTCGCGGGCGTGGCTGACGGTGGTGTCGGTGCATATCGCAGCGCCTGGGGTGTCCGGGTGTGTCCTGCGGTGTCGCGGTGCGGACTGGTCCGTATCGATGCGTGTTCGTGCGCCTGCATGCCATCACTCGCGGAACGCCGAGGGCTGTCCGCGCCGCAAACGCGCTTCGAGTGCGTCCAGCGCCCGATTCACCGCATAACCAATCGCGCCCACCACGACCACCGACGCCATCACCAGGTCGAGCTGAAAAAGCTGCCGCCCGTAGACGATCAGATAGCCGAGTCCTTCGGAAGACGCCACCAGTTCGACGACCACCAGCGCGAGCCATGCCTTGGTGAACGCGAGCCGCACTCCGGTGGCGAGCGTCGGCACGGCCGCGGGCAGAACCAGATAGACAATCCGTTGCCAGCCGCTGTATTCGAACACCCGCGCGACTTCATCGAGCGCGGCGGGCGTTTGCCGGAAGCCTTGCAGCGTGCTCAGCGTGACCGGCACGAGCGCCGCATGCGCGATCAGAATGTATTTGAGCGGTTCGCCCACACCCACCAGCAACAGCAGGAACGGCAGCCAGCCGAGCACGGGAATCTGCACCAAAGCATTGAAGCTCGGCAGCACATAAGCCTCGAGCCTGCGCGACAGACCCAGCGCCGCGCCGAGCGCGAAGCCGAGCAGCGTGCCGGCGCCAAAACCCAGCAGCACGCGTTGCAGGCTGATCAGCGTATTGCGCGCGAGGTCGCCGCTGCGGGCCAGTTCGACGAGCGTGTCGAACACACGCTCGGGCGGCGGCAGGATTTGCGGTGCGATCCAGCCGCGCTCGCAGCCCACGGTCCAGAGCGCGAGCAGCAGGGCGGGCAACACCCAGGGCGCGAGCCGCCACGCTATTGCGCGCAGCCGCGCATCGCGCAATAGCGACGCGTGCGGCACGTTGGCTGAGGCAAGCCGTTCACGTTCGACGTGGATTACGGTTTCGCTCATCGTGATCGCTCCGGTGAGGTGGCTGAGCGTTAGCCGAGCGGTTTGCCCGCGGCGTCGTAACGCGTCCAGTAGTGGTCGAGTTTTTGCGTGCGCAGCGCGTTGTCGAGATACTTCGTTTCGAACCAGCCATCCACTTCGACCGGCTGACGAATCAGCTTGAGTTTCAACGCGTCGTCGGCCACGGCTTTGTAGCGCGCCACGATGAACGGATCGATCAGCGGCGAATTGCGATCCTTCAGGCTTTGATTCGCGAACTCGGCCTGCCATGACGAATAAGGCACGCCGCTTTTGGCCCAGAGTTTGAAGAGCGCATCGCGGTTGGCTTCGTCGGAGGACCATTGCGCGCCTTTCACGAACACATTGACGACGCGCTGTACGACATCCGGATGCGCGTGATCGAAGTCGTCGAGCACCAGCAGATGAGACTGACGCGTGAACTGCGGACCATCGTTCTGCGATTCGTAGACGACCTTCGCGAGGCCCTGGTCACGCAGCTTGTACACGTGGTAATCGTTGACGGACGCGTCGATACCCTTGGACGCCAGCGCCGCGAGCGAACTCGCGGTATCGAGATTGATCACGCGCAGATCGCGTTCGTTCAACTGATTGGCGGCGAGCGCGTTGTCGGCGACGAGTTGCAGATTGGTGCCGCGAAAGATCGACACGCGCCGGCCTTTGAGGTCCTTGAGCGAGTGCACATCCGAATCCGCGGGCACGGCGACCTTGATGCCGGTGCGTACGCCCGAGGCGAGCAGCAGGTGCGTTTTCAGGCCATTGGCGCGGGCAAGCACGGCGGGCAGATCGCCCTGAAAGGCAAAGTCGAGCGACTTGTCGGCGATCGCTTCGTTGACCGCCGGGCCCGCGCCCTTGAAGAACAGCCATTCGACCTTGATGCCGTCGGCGGCGAATTCCTTTTCGAGCGACTGCTGCAATTGCACGGTCGCCGCCGGCGAGCCGCCGAACGAGGGCGGGTCGCCGGTGCCTTGTTGCGCGACACCGATGCGGATCACCGCGGGTTTGTCGGCGTAGGCATGGGTCGCGGCAAGCGAGAGTGTCGCCACCGCGACGAAAGTCTTCAGCAAACGGAAATAGCGCATGCGCAAATACCAATCGAGAGAAGGAAGCGGGTGTGAACGGGTGCGAGTGGGTGTGAAAGCTCAGGTCGGCGCACAGTTGGAACTACACGTTAGATTCGCGTGCGCTCGAATCCAACCAATCATTGCAGATAAGAAAATCTGCAGAAGTGCGAACCGTGCCGGGTACGCGTGGCTTCAAAGTGGTGCATTGAAGCAAGCGCGGATTTCCCGATTTGCATAGTTGAATTCGTCGTTTTGCCGGCATCGATCGCATGGCTACCATGCAACGCTTCAGCCACTCATGCGAAGTCCGGATCATGTCCACTGTTGCTTTCCCACCCGCCGCCGCCGACCCGCAGGCGAGCGCCGATAGCGCCGCGCGGCCCGCTGTCATTCGTAGCGCGCAAGACGTCTCGCGTATCGTCAATGCCGGCGCTGCCAAGGGCAGTAATGCACGCATCGTGATTGCGATCGCGCTCGGCGGCGTTTTTCTCGATGCTTACGACCTGACCTCGCTCGCTTACGGGATCAAGGACATCGCGCGCCAGTTCTCGTTGTCGCCGGTGCAGGTGGGCTTCGTTTCATCGGCCATTACGTTCGGCGCGATTCTCGGTGCGCTGTTCGGCGGCTATCTGACTGACCGTATCGGCCGTTATCGTGTGTTCATGGCCGACATGCTGTTCTTCGTGGTCGCGGCGATTGCCGCGGGTCTCGCGCCGAATGCATGGGTGCTCGGCGGCGCGCGGTTTTTGATGGGTTTCGGCGTTGGCCTCGATTTACCGGTGGCGATGGCCTTTCTCGCGGAGTTCTCACGCGTGGCGGGCAAGGGCAACAAGGCGGCCAGCGTCGCGGCGTGGTGCCCCGCCTGGTATGCGGCCACGAGCACCTGCTATCTGCTGATTCTCGGGCTTTACGCGATTCTGCCGGAGCATCAGCTCGGCTGGCTGTGGCGTCTGACGCTGGCCTTCGGCGCGGTGCCGGCGATTGTGATCATTCTGGTACGCAGCCGCTATATCAGCGAATCGCCGGTGTGGGCCGCGAATCAGGGCAATCTGGAAGAGGCGGCGCGGATTCTCAAGCGCTCGTATGGCGTGGACGCCGTGGTCGAAGCCGGCGCCGCGCCGGTGAACAAGCCGCGCGCCGCATCGTGGCGCAACTACGGCGTGCTCTTCAACGACACTTACCGGCGCCGCACGATTCTCGCCGCGGTGATCGGCAGTGCTTCCTCGTTTGGCTACAACGCAATCATCTTCGGCTTGCCGGTGATCATCACGAGCTTCTTTCACCAGGGCCCGCTCACCACGATCATCGCGGCGCTGTGCCTGAATCTGGCGTTTGCGTTCGTGGGCGGCCTGATCGGCGTGCGCACGGCGCCGACGGTCGGCGCCTGGAAAATGACGGTGCTTGGCCACTCGCTGCAGTTCGCCTCGCTCATCGGGCTCGCCCTGATCGGCAAACCGGGCAGCGGCGCGCTCGTCGTGGTGGCGATCCTGCTGCTCGGCGGCTATCTGTTCGGACAGGGTTTCGGACCGGGCTCGCATTCGATGACGTATGCGTCGCTCAGCTATCCGACGTCCTTGCGCGGCATCGGTGTCGGCTTCAACCAGACGCTGGTGCGCAGCGCCTCGACCGTGTCGCTGTTTCTGTTCCCCGTGCTGGCCGCCGCGTTCGGCACCAAGGTGTTCTGGCTGATCGCAATTGCGCCGCTGACTTCGCTGCTCGTGCTGCTGGTGATTCGGTGGGAGCCGTCAGGCTATGACATCGACGGCGAGGATTACGCGCAGCCAGCCCCCGCGTGAAGACGATTTTCAGTATGCGCTCGCGCTAACTCAACAAGGCAGGAGGCTGGAACGCTTATGTCCACCCAGTTCGATTCGATTGCGACGCGAGGGCCTGATATCGACGCGGAGTCCGGCGACGCCAGGGACCTCGCAAACGGGCGCGCGCTCCCTCGCGGCGTGCTGATTGCATGGCTTGCCGCGCTCGCGTGGCTGGCCAGCGCGGCGCTGACCCAGTGGTGGCCGAGTCTCGACGATTGGCCGTACACGAAAACCTTCATTGCGCTCAAGCTGGT
Source organism: Paraburkholderia sp. BGA-UO-ETr-F21 (assembly GCF_059567925.1). NCBI lineage: Bacteria > Pseudomonadati > Pseudomonadota > Betaproteobacteria > Burkholderiales > Burkholderiaceae > Paraburkholderia > Paraburkholderia sp. BGA-UO-ETr-F21. The sequence continues at coordinate 175,798 of NZ_JCAQOY010000009.1, forward strand.
GCTCGCGGCATTCGCGGCTGCGACGGCGCTCGCGGGATGGCGCGCTCCGTCCGGGCGCAAGGCGGCAACCTCCACGCGTATCGGTGCATGGCTCGCGGCAATGCCGTGGCTGCTTGCGCTGGCGCTCGGCGTCAGCGCCTGGGAAGCCGTCACGGCACAGCTCGAATGGTTGCCGCGGCCGTTCTTCGCGCCGCCGCAAGCGTTGATCGGCGTCTATGCCGAAGACTACCCGCGGCTCGGCACGAGCGTCGTGCATTCGTTCGGCCTGCTTGCCTACGGTTATCTGCTCGGCGCGGTTGCGGGTTTCACGATCGGCGTGAGTATCGGCTGGTCGCAGGCCGTGAGTTACTGGGTGCATCCCGTTCTGCGGCTGATCGGCCCGTTGCCGGCCACCGCGTGGCTGCCGCTGGCGTTCTTCTTCTTCCCGTCGAGCTTTAGCGCAAGCGTGTTTCTGATCGCGCTGGCGACGGCGTTTCCGGTCGCCGTGCTGACGTGGTCGGGCGTGGCCGGCGTGAACTCAGCGTACTACGACATTGCCCGCACGCTCGGCGCGAGGCCCGCGTTCCTGATCCTGCGCGTCGCGATTCCGGCCGCGTTGCCGTCGGTGTTCGTCGGGCTGTTCATGGGGCTCGGCGCATCGTTTTCGGTGCTGATCGTCGCGGAGATGATGGGCGTGAAAGCGGGGCTCGGCTGGTATCTGCAATGGGCGCAGGGCTGGGCTGCGTACTCGAATATGTATGCCGCGTTGCTGGTGATGGCGCTGATGTGCTCCGGTCTGATCACGCTGCTGTTCCGCGTGCGCGACCGCCTGCTGGCCTGGCAAAAAGGATTGCTCAAATGGTAGCCGTACCCGAGGTATTGAATCAGCCGGCCGCCGCGGCGCCGGTTCGTGACGGCGCGCGCATCGACGTGCGTCACGTCAGTCATCGATTCGTGCTGCGCGGCGCCGCGTTGCCGGTGTTGCAGGACGTGAGTTTCGCCGTCGAGCCAGGCGAGTTCGTTGCGCTGCTCGGACCGAGCGGTTGCGGCAAGTCCACCTTGCTGCGGCTGGTCGCCGGGCTCGATGCGCCGACCCAGGGCAGCGTGCAGGCAGATGGCGTCGCGATCACCGGGCCCGATCCGTCGCGTGTGGTGGTGTTCCAGGATCCGACCTTGTACCCGTGGCGCACGGTGCGCGGCAACGTCGGCGTCGGTCCGCAGGCGCAGCGCGGAGGCTTTGCCCGGCGCGGCGGCTCGCAGGACGCGCGGGTGCGGCAACGCATCGATGCCGCGCTGGAGCTGGTCGGCCTGACTGAATTCGCCGAGGCGTTTCCGCATCAGTTGTCGGGCGGCATGGCGCAGCGTGTGGCGCTGGCCCGCGCGCTCGTCAACGATCCGGCGCTGCTGGTGCTGGACGAGCCGTTCGGCAAGCTCGATTCGCTGACGCGCATCCGCATGCAGAACGAACTCGCGCGCCTCTGGCGGGACGCACGCTTCTCCGTTCTGCTGGTGACGCACGACGTGGAAGAAGCGCTGTTGCTGGCGAACCGGGTGATCGTCTTTAGCGAGCGGCCGGCGCGGGTGATCGCCGAGGTGCGCAACGACGCGCCGTATCCGCGCCATCGCGACGACCCGAAACTGGTCGCGTTGCGGCGCGAGGTGCTTGCCCAGCTCGGTCTGGATACCTGAACGAATCGAACAATCGGCAAACGACAAACGACAAACGACAATCGACCTGAGGAATACCCACCATGAATCCCTTCGATGAAGCTCCGCCAAACCCGGCTCGCCGCGCATGGCTGCGCAAGACGGCGTGGAGCGCGGGCGCCGCGGCGTTAGGCGGTGCGGTGCTGATGCCTGGCTCGCTGACCTTCGCGCAAACGCCGCAGGCTCCGCTCAAGCCGCTCAAGCTTTCGTGGAATGCGGGCGCGATCTGCACCGCGCCCGTCGCCGTGGCGGTGAAGCAGGGCTTTTTCGAGCGTCACGGCTTGCAGGTCGAGCTGGTGAATTTTTCCGGCTCGACCGATCAGTTGCTGGAGGCGATCGCGACCGGCAAGTCCGACGCGGGCGTCGGCATGGCGTTGCGCTGGATCAAGCCGCTGGAGCAGGGCTTCGACGTAAAACTGACCGCCGGGATTCACGGCGGCTGCATGCGTTTGCTGGCCACGCGGGCGTCGGGCATTGTCGATTTGGGCGGACTGAAGGGCCGCACGATCGGCGTCAGCGATATGGCGAGTCCGACCAAGAATTTCTTCGCCATCGTGTTGAAGAAAATCGGCGTGGATCCGGAGCGTGACGTGAACTGGCGCCAGTATCCGGCGAATCTGCTGGGCGAGGCGTTGAAAAAGGGCGAAGTGCAGGCTATCGCGGATGGCGACCCGACCATCTGGTCGATCCGCGAGTCCGATCACCTTTATGAAGTGTCGAACAATCTGTGCGGCGAATACCAGACGCGTTCGTGCTGCGTGCTCGGCGTGCGCGGTTCGCTGGTGCGCAAGGATCGCGCGACCGCGCAGGCGTTGACCCAGGCACTGCTGGAAGCCACCGAGTGGACCGCGAATCATCCGGACGATGCCGCCGCGATCTTCTCGGTCTACACGCCATCCGCGAACGTGGGGCAACTGAGCGCGATGCTCAAGAGCCACACCGATCGTCATCATCCGGTCGGCGATGCGTTCAGGAAAGAAATCTCGCTTTATGCCGACGACCTGAAAGCGGTCGGCGTGCTCAACAGCGGCACCGATTCGAATCGCCTCGCGGACCGGGTGTTCTCGAATGTGCTGGCTTAGCGGCGGGGCATGATGCCATTACGTCTCCCTGTGCCGGACACGCCGCCGTCGCGCGGCCGCCGTCGATTGCTTGGCCGTCTGGCGGCCGGCGGTCTCGCCGTGTCCCAAGCCGCGGCCGCGAGCGAACTGCTCAAGCCGCTCGAGGTCGCGCCGTCGAGCCGCGTGCCCGGTGCGCCTATCCTCGACCATCCTTATGGTGTGCCGTCGTTGCACGAAGCAGATGTCGTGCGGCGTAGCGCGCGTGCGTGGCCGCTGCCGGGTGCGGCTTCGTCGATGACGCCGCTCGCCGATCTGCACGGCACGCTCACGCCCAACGGCCTGGTCTATGAACGCCATCATGGCGGCGTACCGGACATCGATCCCGATCAGCACCGGCTGGCGATACACGGGCTGGTGCGCACGCCGAAACTCTTCACGATGGACGACCTGCTGCGCCTGCCGTCCGAATCGCGCATTCATTTTCTCGAATGCTCCGGCAATACCGGCAACGAATGGAACGGTCCGAGCGGCATGCCGGTGCAACTCACGCATGGTCTGCTCTCGTGCTGTGAATGGACCGGTGTGCGCCTGTCTACTTTGCTGGAAGAGGTGGGCGGTTTATCCGTGTCCGGTCGGGCAGCCGGGGGTGGCTGGTTGCTCGCGGAGGGCGCCGATGCCGCCGCGATGACGCGCAGTTTGCCGCTCGATCGTATCCTCGACCGGGCGCTCGTGGTCTATGCCCAAAACGGCGAACGCTTGCGCCCGGAGAATGGTTATCCGCTGCGGCTGATCGTGCCCGGCTTCGAGGGCAATACCAACGTGAAGTGGCTGCGCCGCCTGAAGGTGGTCGACGCGCCGCTGCAAACCCGCGAGGAAACCTCGAAATATACGAGCCTGCTCGCGAACGGCACCGCGCGCCAGTTCGCCTTCGAGATGGACGCGAAGTCGGTGATTACGCGGCCGTCGCCGGGACATCGCCTCACCACGCACGGCTATTACCCGATCAGCGGTCTTGCCTGGTCGGGACGCGGCACGATCCGCAAGGTCGAGGTATCGACGGACGGCGGCGCAACGTGGCGTGCCGCGCGCCTCATTGGTGCGATCCACGATCGCGCGCTGACTCGCTTTGAGGCGGACTGGCGTTGGGACGGCGGCGCGGCCGCCATTCTCTCGCGCGCCACCGATTCGACCGGCTACTTGCAACCGACGCGCGCTGAACTCGTCGCGGCGCGCGGCCTGAATTCGCAATACCACTACAACGCGATCCAACAATGGCGCGTGGACGAAAGCGGCGAGGTGCGCAATGCATGACGGCCATCGCAGACTTACGCCGGCGCGCACGGCGCTGGCCACGCTGCTGTCTCTGGCGATGCTGGCGTCCTGCGCATCGAGCGCGCCGGTCGCGCGGGTCGCACTGCACACCGGCGCGGCTCACGAGATCGGCACGCCGCTCGCCGAGCAGGATCTCGCCGCCTGGAACATCGACGTCGCGCCGGATGGACGCGGCTTGCCCGCGGGCAGCGGCGATGTCGCGACGGGCGCGCACGTGTTCGCCGCGAAGTGTGCGGCGTGTCATGGCGCGCAGGGCCAGGGCGGTCTCGGCGACGCGCTGGTGGGCGGCCAGGGCACGCTCGCGAGCGCGAAGCCCAGGCGCACCGTGGGTAGCTACTGGCCTTATGCGACAACGCTCTTCGACTACATCCGCCGCGCGATGCCGTACAACGCGCCCGAATCGCTTTCCGCTAACGAGGTGTATGCGGTGAGCGCCTTCCTGCTCAACCAGAACGGCATCGTGCCGGCGAATACGCGCCTCGACGCGGCGTCCCTGCCGCGCGTGGTGATGCCCAATCGCGACGGTTTCGTGGCCGATCCGCGTCCGGGGCGGTTGTAGTCCCGGCCTGCGGGCGCCTGCGGGAAATCAGCGCCTCCGCTTAACTCTGTTTAACGCCTGCTGCGGGGCCGATCGCCCGATCGGCCACTGCGCACCACTGCGCGTGCGATGACCCGGCACGGCTATGCCGAGCGTTGGTGTAGCAGTTATTCAGCGCCCGACACGAAGCATGCTCACCCACACTGACCCTGTGCCGCCGAGAGCCATCATCCGCTGGTCAAGCGAAGAGCTGGTCCTGATTTCGGCGCCACGTCAACCGTGTCCCTTCTCGTGGGAGAGCCGTATGGAAATCAGTCGCACTAACGTATCGTCCTATCCCGTGGAATCGCGCGATCAGCCGAGCCAGCCTTCGCAACGTAACGATACGGGAACACCATCGCAGGCTGTTTCGCCTGCGCGAGTGCCTAGTCCATCTGGAAACGATGGCACGAACGCGGCACCCACCTCGACATCCAACTCGACGCTCTCCCGCGTTCGACGCGGCGGGGCACTCGGCAAGTGCGCCGCCGCGTCGGAGTTTCGCGAGTGCCGCGGCGGCGAAGCGTTGAAAGGGACGGCCGCGTCCTACCAGAAGTTCGACCAGGCCGATCTCGATCGAAAGCGAGGCAACACGGGGCATGGTGCCTGCGATGGCCTCGTCATGGAGGCAATACGCCGCGTCGACCGGAACGCGGACGGGAAAACCCCGGACGTGCCCTCCGCCGTGAAGCGGATCCTGGCCGACGCGGGTCGCAACTCAGTGACCCGCGAGGAGATGTTCGACCGGATCGATCGGTTTCAATACGACACCCGCTCGCTCGGCGTGAGCCGGTACGCGGAAGGCGGTGTCGATCGGCTCGGCGACACGGAAGATCGCACGGAGCGCATCGCCAACCTCATGACACGCATCCGTGACGAGATGCACGCGGGCGACATGGCGCATGTGCGGCTCGACCGGCTATCCACCAGTGACAATGCGCTCCGGGGTGGCCATGCGATGCTGATTGCGAGGCAAGCCGACGACCGTTATGTCCTGTTCGATCCGAACAACGGCGCGTTCGTTTACCGGAACCGGGGCGATATGGAGCACGCTCTCGGGGGATATCTGGAAACCGCGTACAACGAAGCGGATTTTCATCTCTCGCCCAACAGTATCCAGATCTTTACCGCACCCCAGCCGCGCGGGCGCCCGGCCGGTACGCCGCCACCGCCGCCGGTGCTTTCCGAACCTCCGCCTGCGCAGTCTCGCGAGGGCCTGTATGCGCGCACTGCGGCCGGCGCGAACGGGCTGTCGCAGGACATGCTTTCGGTCGCCGCGGAAACACCGCGCGCGATGGCCTATTCCGGGGCCGGCATGGCTGTCGACGCGCTCATGAATATTTCCCATGGCCGTGTTGCCGATCTGGCGAGCGCGACGGCCGATCTCAGGGATCGGCTTGGCAACCCACTGTCGCGACACGCGACGATCGAAGAGATTCACAGCCTGCAGGATGCCAACCAGTATTCGACGGTCGCGAATGTGCCGGATCACATCAGGCACGATGGCCGAAGCACGATTCGACGTGCCGCCGAGTTGGTCGACGATCTCAAACGAAACTTCGGCAGCCCCTATGTTCGCGACAACAGCTTGCGGGGCTATGACAACGACTTCGTCGAGATCCGTCTGAACGCTCCGGCCGACCGCAGCGCCCGCGTCGCCGGCGCACAGGGAGGCGTGCCGCCCGGGGAGGCGCCGGTCGTCGTGCAGAGGGTCAAACCGTCCGCGGACTATCGGAACGACGCCTACCAGATCTACGATCCGGCCGTCGGCGTATACAGCTATCGAAATTTCGACGCTATGTCGGCCGCCATCAGGAGCCGGTACGAGCAGGAGTACGCGCAAGGCCGCCACGACTACGCGACGACGGCGTGGTTCGCCAACCTGAACCGGAGCCAACCGGTGCAAGGCGTCAGCCAGGCCGAATTCGCCGTAGCGGGAGAGTCGCCCATCAACGACATCACGTTGGGCGATATCGCGGAGGCACACCACGTCGCCGTGCCGCCCATCGCTTTACCACCCGAGCCTGACATGGAGCGGCTCGGCGTGCCTCGGGCCGAGTTCAGGAAGCGGTCTACCGATACCTCGGACAACTCAACACAGAATGTGCTGTTCCGGCCTTCGACGGTAACGCCCGAAGCGTTGAAGGCGCAAGGCGGTTTCAGCATCGAGAGCGCGCCGCTAAAAGACGTGAGTCTCGACATGCACAATTTCGACGTGAGTTCGAATCCGTCCGCCGTCGACTCGGCCGGTTATCTCGGCACCTTCGAGCGTGGCGGCACGGCGTTGGAGCGCCTGGCGGCGCAGTCGAACAACGGCTACATCTACCGTGTAGCGCCGACGCCGAATATGGTGGATGTCAACGAAAGTCTCGGCGCCGGCTCCCGCGACCCGCAAACTCACGAACAGGCGGCGATGGGACGGATCGACTACACGCAGATCGTAGGTTGGCAGCACGTGCAGGACGGCAGACTGCAGCCGTTCGTCGCCAATCCCGATTACCGCTGGGATGTCTATGACCAGACGCAAACGGCCGGCGCCCAACCGCAACTGGCGCGCTTTCCGCTCACCAATCCCGCGTGGAACGACAGGCGTCATAGCCCGTTCCGGGCACGCATCTCATACACCGGCAAGCCCGCGGTGCCGCAACCCGAACAGGATCCGAATCGCACGCAAGCCGAGTTTTACGATCATGCGAGGTCGCAAGTGGCGCACCTCGTAGACCGGCAAGCCAGGGGGCTCGATTATCGCGGCCCGATGACGATGTGGGGCCACGGAGACGCCAGATGGCAGACCAAGCTCTATGTCGGCGCCAACGGCGAAGTCTGTTTCGATTATTCAGGCAGAGTCGACGTGCCGGGGAACACAAGCGAGTTCGTCATGGGCGAAGACGGACGCTTTCATCTCGCGAACGACAACAAGCGGGTGCTTCGTGTCGGCAGCGACGGCTACCTCTACGCGGGCGCTGTGCCGTCGGCTCGAACTAACCGCAACGGCGTTTTTGAATACGATGGCAAGCATCTCATTCACGCGGAAGATCGCAAGTTTCTCAGCGTCGGCAAGTACTCGTACTATCCATATGTCTCGCAAGGATCGTTGGGTAGCCGCTCCGAATGGAGTTTGACGGGCTTTGACGGGAAAGTGGTCGTGCCGCCGCCCACCAGCTTGCACACCTTCTGGAAAAGCACCGCGGGCGACCGGTTCCGCCTGTACGAATTCGCGAGAAATCCCGACTCGGCCTTGCCTCCCGGTGCGACGCGATTCGTCACGCAATTGCCAGGCATCGACGCCCGGAATAACTTTCTCGACAATGTCGACAAATGGACGCCGAAACAGGTTGGCAAGGCGGCGAAATGGCTCGCGCGGGGCAATGTCGCGTGGCTCTTCAGGGACGGCTACTATGCGCTCGCCAGTGGGCCCAATCAGCTCGAGGTGCGCAAGCTCGACAGCACACCCGTCTGGCGCGCGGCCATCGACCGGGCGACGCGCAAATGGCGCTGGCAGCCCGTCGGCGCACTCGCGTCCGACTACCGGGTTCCCGATCTCACGTGGGAGAGGATCAAGGCGGACGAGGACAGAAACCGTCAACTGCAACGGGTGCTCAAGCCTCGTTATACCGCGCACGGGCAGGACTGAAGCCGCGTGAAACGTGCGCGCCGGCCGTGCCGAACGCCCGCGCACGTGCGCGGAGACGGGCGGCCGCATGAGGCGCCGGTGCTCGCTTCACGGCCGGAGCGCGTTAAAGCAACGGCTTTATCACTCCAGCAGATATCCGTATCGGATTTGCTTCGTTGCCGGCGCGCGCGTGCGCCGGTAAATTCGTCTGACTGCGCCCCCGCTGGCGTCTTCCGACCCGATTCGACGACGAGTGTCCTGTGACGACCGCCTTTGCACCTACCGCCGCCAGCGTTGCTGGCCATATTCATCCGACTCAGCACATCGAGATCCGCGCGTTCGACGGCCCCGTCGGCGCGGAAGTGCTCGGCCTCGATCTCGGCAAGCCGCTGGGTCAGGACGATTTCGACCGCATTCACCGCGCGCATCTGGATCATCACGTGCTGGTGTTCCGCGATCAACGCATTACGCCGGATCAGCAGATCGCTTTCAGCCGCCGGTTCGGTCCGTTGCAGATCCACGTGCTGCACCAGTTCCAGTTGCCGGGTCATCCGGAGGTGCTGGTCGTTTCCAACATTGTCGAAAACGGCCAGCCGATCGGTCTGGGCGACGCCGGCCATTACTGGCATTCCGACCTGTCCTACAAGGAGAAGCCGAGCCTGGGTTCACTGCTGCACGCGCAGGAGCTGCCTTCGGAAGGCGGCGACACGTTGTTCGCCAACATGCATCTGGCGTGGGACACGTTGCCGGCGCATTTGCGCGCCGCCGTGGAAGGGCGTTCGGCGGAACACACGTATCTCGCGAAATACGCCGAGCTGCAAAAGCGCAGCCCGTGGCGGCCGAACCTCTCCGCCGAGCAGATCGCCCAGGTGAAGCCGGTGGTGCATCCGGTCGTGCGCACGCATCCGGAAACCGGACGCAAGGCGCTTTTTGTCAGCGAGCATTTCACGACCCGCTTGATTGGCTTGCCGGAAGACGAGAGCAAGTCGTTGCTCGACGAACTGTTCGCGCATAGCGTGCGCCCCGAGCATCTTTACCGGCATCAGTGGGCCGAACACGACATGGTGTTCTGGGACAACCGCTCGTTGATGCACCTCGCGGCCGGCACGCCGGATCATCTGCGCCGCAAACTGTACCGCACGACAATTGAAGGTGACGTGCCGTTCTGACGGCAACGTGGCCCGTTTTCACCACTCTCACACGCTCACCGGAGTTCCGATGCTCGCCATGTTTCGCCCGACCGCCGCGCGGTCGTCTTTTGCTCGCCGTCTGACCGCGGCGCTGCTGACCTTGTCGACGGGCGTGGCCGGTCTCGGCGCGAGCGCGCCCGCGCATGCCGAAGGGCAGATTCGCGTGGCTGAGCAGTTCGGCATCGTCTACCTGCTGCTGAACGTGGCGCGTGACCAGCAGTTCGTCGAGAAAGAAGGGCGTAAGCAGGGGATCGATATCAAGGTCGACTGGGTGAAGCTCTCCGGCGGCGCAGCGGTCAACGACGCACTGCTCTCCGGCGCGGTGGATATCGCCGGCGCCGGTGTGGGTCCGTTGCTGACCATCTGGGACCGCACGCACGGCAAGCAGAACGTGAAAGGCGTGGCCTCGCTCGGCAATCTTCCGTACTACCTCGTCAGCAACAATCCCAACGTCAAGACGATCGCCGACTTCACCGAAAAGGATCGCATCGCGGTGCCGGCCGTGAATGTGTCGGTGCAATCGCGCGTGTTGCAATATGCGGCGGCCAAACGCTGGGGCGACAAGGATTACAACCGGCTCGACAAGTTCACGCAGGCGCTGCCGCATCCCGACGCGGCCGCCGCGATCATCGCCGGCGGTACGGAAATCACCGGTCACTTCGGTAATCCGCCGTTTCAGGAGCAGGAACTCGCCGGTAATCCGAAGGCGCACATCGTGCTGAATTCATACGACGTGCTGGGCGGACCGAGTTCGGCGACCGTGCTCTACGCAACGGAAAAATTCCGCGACAACAACCCCAAGACCTATCGCGCATTCGTCGACGCACTGGCGGACGCGGCACGCTTCGTGACGGCTAATCCGGATGCCGCAGCCGATATCTATATCCGCACGAATCAGTCGAAGATCGACCGCGCGCTATTGCTGAAGGTTATCAAGGATCCGCAGGTGCAATACAAGGTCGCACCGCAAAACACGCTCGGACTCGCGCAATTCATGCATCGCGTGGGCGTGATCAAGAACAACCCGCAGTCGTGGAAGGATTACTTCTTCGACGACCCGGCAACCGCGGCGGGAAGCTGACCGTGAACACCTACCCGAGCTTCGCCCGATTTCTATCGGCCCGCGTGGTCGGCTTTCAGGGAGCGAACTGATGGTGGCCAATCCTACCTTGCTGTTTCCGAACCATGGTGAGCAGGTCGCTGCGGCGACCAGCGAAAAACTGCTCGCGGTCGAGCGCGTCAACCTCGAATACCGTACACGCGAGCGGATCGTTCGCGCGACCCACGACGTGAGTTTCGACGTCTACGGCGGCGACCGCTTCGTGCTGCTGGGGCCGTCGGGCTGCGGTAAGTCGACCCTGCTCAAAGCCGTCGCCGGCTTTATCGAACCGACCTCCGGCAGTATCTCGCTCGATGGCCAGATCGTGCGAGGCCCCGGCGCCGATCGGATCGTGGTGTTTCAGGAGTTCGATCAACTGCCGCCATGGAAGACGGTTGTGCAGAACGTCGCCTTTCCGCTGCGTGTTGCGAAGAAGCTCTCGCGGGCAGAGGCCCACGAGCGCGCGCTGCATTATCTGGAGAAGGTCGGGCTGGCTTCCTTTGCCAACGCGTATCCGCATACCTTGTCGGGCGGCATGAAACAGCGCGTCGCCATTGCCCGCGCGCTGGCCATGCAGCCGCGCGTGCTGCTGATGGACGAGCCTTTCGCCGCGCTCGACGCGCTCACGCGCCGCAAGATGCAGGAAGAGCTATTGCGGCTGTGGGAGGAGGTGAACTTTACGCTGCTGTTCGTCACGCATTCCATCGAAGAGGCGCTCGTAGTCGGCAACCGCATTCTGTTGCTGTCGCCGCATCCGGGGCGTGTACGCGCGGAGCTCAACAGTCATCAGTATTCTCAGGACAGTTTTGGGCGCAGCGATTTCCAGCGCAGCGTGGCGCGTATTCATCACCTGCTGTTTGAAGAGACGGAGGCCGTGCAATGAGTTCTCCCGCCACCTTGCTGCCGCCGGTTCGCGAGGAATACGAGCGTCCGCTCGAACCGCTCGGCGAACTCGTTCTCGAAGCGCGGCTGCCGCTCGGTAAGCGCATCTTCGCGCAAAGCTGGCTGCGCAAGACGCTGATCGCGCTGGTGTTGATCGGCATCTGGGAAATCGCCGCGCGCGCGATCGACAACGATTTGCTCTTGCCTACTTTCGGCGCGACTTTCAGCGCATTCGTGCAGGGCGTGTGGTCGGGCGAACTGCTGCAAAAAACGGCCGTGTCGATGTCGGTGCTGCTGCGCGGCTATCTGCTGGGCGCCGCGCTCGCTTTCGTGCTGACCTCGCTTGCCGTATCCACGCGTTTGGGCCGCGATCTCCTGTCGATGCTGACGGCGATGTTCAACCCGTTGCCTTCCATTGCGCTGTTGCCGCTCGCGTTGCTGTGGTTTGGCCTCGGCACCGGCAGCCTGCTGTTCGTGCTGGTTCATTCGGTACTTTGGCCGCTGGCGCTGAACACCTATTCCGGTTTTCAATCCGTGCCGGCGACGCTGCGCATGACGGGGCGCAACTACGGGCTCACCGGCATGCGCCATGTGCTGCTGATTCTGGTGCCGGCGGCATTGCCGGCGATTCTGGCGGGCTTGCGGGTGGGTTGGGCCTTTGCGTGGCGGACGCTGATCGCGGCCGAACTCGTGTTCGGCGCGAGTTCCGGCAGTGGCGGCCTTGGCTGGTACATCTTCCAGAATCGCAACGAGCTGTACACGGACCGCGTTTTCGCGGGACTCGCCGCGGTGATCGTGATCGGCTTGCTGATCGAACACCTGGTGTTCGACACGCTCGAACGCGTGACCGTTCGGCGCTGGGGCGTGCAGCACTAACGGTATACCGAGGGCCACACTCACGCCCGTACGATGATCCTGTAGAACTATTTGGCTTTGGCGACCAGAATAGGGCGGAAGGACCCTTCGGTACGGCAACGGCGCAATGCACAAAAATGGGCGAAACTTCCGGTTGCTCTCGCTGCCGCCGTGGACTACAAATCTAAAGCTATGCCACGGCCTGCCATCGGGCCGCGCATCTCATTGATAACGATGTTTCGTAACGAGTCGCGCGGACTCGCCAAAGCAGGCGGACGCCGGGCGCCTCGGTCCCGAACCAGACAGACAAGGAGACTTCCGCCATGGGTATGCGTCCGGATCCCACATTCCATGCATCACCACAACTCGCGATGGATGCGCCGGTTGAGGAATACGCCTACACCGTCCTGCTCAGCCCCGATTTTTCGCAGCCCGACGCGCTTGCCGTCATCGACGTGAAACCCGGTTCGCCGACCTATAGCCAGGTGGTGCACACGGTGCCGGTGCCGTATAAGGGCGACGAATTCCATCACTTCGGCTGGAATGCCTGTTCGTCGGCACTGTCGCCGCTAACCGGACACGCGTTCCTCGAACGGCGCTACCTGATCATTCCGGGTATGCGCTCTTCGCGCATCTACATTGTCGACACGCATCCGCATCCAACCCAGGCGCGCATTCATAAGATCATCGAGCCGGAAGAAATCTTCCGCAAGACGGGCTATTCGCGTCCGCATACCGTCCATTGCGGCCCTGAGGGCATCTACATCAGCACCCTCGGCGGCGCAGGCAAAGATGGCACCGACGGGCCGCCGGGCATTTTCATCATGGACTGCGAAACGTTCGAGGTGCTCGGCCGCTGGGAGATCGACCGCGGGTTGCAGGAGAAACACTACGATTTCTGGTGGAACCTGCCGCGCGACTATATGGTATCGAGCGAATGGGCGTTGCCGCCGCAATTCGAGAACGGCATCGTCCCCGAAGACCTGCTGTCGAACAAGTACGGGCACCGCATCCACTTCTGGGATCTGAGCGGCAGGCGCAACGTGCAGACCATCGACCTCGGCGCAAATCATCAGATGGCGCTCGAAGTGCGTCCCGCGCACGATCCGAGCCGGGAATACGGTTTTATCGGCGTCGTGGTCGATACGACGAATCTGGAAGGGTCGATCTGGACATGGTGGCGGGAGGGTGGCGAGTTTCACATCGAGAAGACCGCGACCATTCCACCCGAGCCCGCAGCCACGGAACTGCTGCCGCCCTTGCTGCAGGGGTTCGGCGCGGTGCCGCCGCTCGTCACCGATATCGATCTTTCCATCGACGACAAGTTCCTCTACGTGGCCTGCTGGGGAACGGGCGAGCTGCGCCAGTACGACGTGACGGAACCGCGCAAGCCGAAGCTTACGGGTTCGGTTCACATTGGCGGGATTGTGCGGCGCACGCCTCATCCAAACGGCAAGACCTTCGCGGGTGGACCGCAAATGGTCGAGATCAGCCGCGACGGCAAGCGTGTCTACTGGACCAACTCGCTCTATTCGACCTGGGACAACCAGTTCTACCCGGACGGCGTGCCCGGGGCGCAGGTCATGGCGCGGGCGGCGCCCACGGGCGGCCTTACTTTGGCCGACGACTATTGGGTGGACTTTCCCGATGGCTACCGGGCGCATCAGATCCGGCTCGAAGGAGGGGACTGCTCGACCGATTCGTTCTGTTACCCGTCGGTGGGCGTTTGATCGGCGCAGGCTGGTCGCAGACCGGCCTTTGGCTGGCGATACTCGCGAGCGGTTTCTATCACGGCATCAATCCCGCGATGGGTTGGCCGCTCGCGGTGTCGGGCGGCCTGATGGAAAAACGCGCGAAGGCGCTGTTCCGCGCGCTCCTGTATCTCGCGGCGGGGCACATGCTGGCGGTGTTGCTGGTGATGCTGCCGTTCGCCATGCTGACGACGCTGCTTGCCTGGCAGCGCCAGATCCAGATCGGCGCCAGTGTGCTCGTTATCGGCTTTGGCGCATTTCTGCTGGTCTGGCGACGCCATCCGCGCGTCCTAGTGCGGATTCCCCCGTCGCGCCTTGCGCTCTGGTCTTTTGCGATTGCCATGGCGCACGGCGCCGGGCTGATGCTCGTGCCGATCTACCTCGGACTTTGCCACGCCTACGACGATCAAGGCCACCGGGCGGCGCAGACACTGATCGAGGCCAACCTGGGCATGGCGCTGCTGGTCGCGGGTGTGCATGCCGGCGCGATGATGGTGGTCGGCGGGCTGCTGGCGTGGCTGGTTTACCGCTACCTGGGGCTCAAGTTCGTATCACGCAGCTGGTTCAATCTGGACATCGTCTGGGCGGTGAGTCTCATCCTTGTCGGTGTGCTCTCACTGGCGATGAATGCCGTGATCGCGAGCGGCGAGGGGTGACAGGCGGCGCCTTCCGTTAGTTCGCCGGCGAATATCGATCTGCCGATTTGTTCGTGGCGCAATGCGGCGAACACAACGAGAATCAGTCGGGTCGCACACCATCGCCTGTCACCGTTTGCCAAATGCCGCGGTGTCCTTCGGCGAACCCACACTGTGCCGCGCGCTTTCAGCCGGGCAGGCGCGGCGCGTCCCATCCATTCTCGATTCGCGGACTTCCATGAGCAGACGTAGCGGGCACCTGCGCCTCGGCGCCTTCCTTTACCCCTCCGGACATCACATTGCGGCGTGGCGGCACCCCGAGTCGCGAGCCGACGCCGGCGTTGATTTCCGTCATTACGTCCAGCTCGCCAAGGCTGCGGAGGCCGCCAAATTCGATCTGGTCTTTCTCGCCGACGGCGTGGGAACACGCGGTGACAACGTCGACTTTCTTAGCCGCACGGCGCATAGCTACGTGGCGCAGTTCGAACCGATCACCTTGCTCTCGGCGCTGGCGGCCGTGACCGAACGCATCGGCCTGGTCGGCACGGCCTCGACGAGTTTCAACGAGCCGTATCACATTGCCCGCAAGTTCGCGTCGCTCGATCACATTAGCGGAGGGCGTGCGGGCTGGAATCTGGTGACTTCGTCGAGTGAGCACGAGGCGAAGAACTTCAATCGCGACAAGCATTTCGATCATGCCGAGCGTTACGCGCGTGCCGCCGAGTTCGCCGAAGTCACCGCGGGGCTGTGGGATAGCTGGGAGGATGACGCCTTTGTTCGCAACAAGGCCGAAGGCCGCTTCTTCGACCCGGCCAAGCGGCATGTGCTGGATCACAAGGGACGCTTCTTCCAGGTCAAGGGGCCGCTCAATGTCGCCCGTTCGCCTCAAGGGCATCCGGTCGTCGTGCAGGCAGGGTCGTCCGAAGCCGGCCGCGATCTGGCCGCAAGAACCGCCGAGGTGATTTTCACGGCGCAGCAGACGTTGCAGGACGCCGTCGATTTTTACGCCGATGTGAAGGGCCGCATGCAGACCTATGGCCGTCATCCCGACGACCTGAAGATCATGCCCGGCGTGTTCCCGATTGTCGGCCGCACCGAAGACGAAGCGAAGCAGAAGTTCGAGCAGTTGCAGTCGCTCGTCGACCCGAAGGTGGGGCTCGCGCTCGTGTCCGGACTCACCGGCGGCTTCGATCTGTCCGAGTATCCGCTCGACGGTCCGATCCCGGAGTTGCCCGAGACGAATGCCAGCAAGAGCCGGCAAGCGCTGACCATCGAACTCGCTCGCCGCGAGAATCTGACGATACGTCAACTCTATTTACGCGTGGCGGGCGCGCGTGGCCATTGGCAACTCGTCGGCACCCCGGCGCAGATCGTCGATCAACTCGAAGAGCGCTTCCTGAACTACGGCGCCGACGGCTTCAACGTGATGCCGCCATTGCTGCCCACCGGTTTAACCGATTTCGTCGAACTGGTGCTGCCCGAACTGCGGCGACGCGGCCTGTTCCGCGAGGACTACGAAGGCCGCACACTGCGCGAGAATCTTGGCTTGCGACGCCCGGCGCATCGCGTCGGATAGCGGCTGGCGCAACGGCGCCGGCGGCTTGCAAGCAGCCGCGCCGAAGCCGGATTAAACTGGCTCGACCTTGTTCGGGACGGAGATCGTTTTATGTCACGTCAGCTTCGCCTCGGCGCATTCATGCGCCCCACGACCATTCACACTGGGGCATGGCGCTACCCCGGCGCTTATCCCGACGCCAACTTCAATTTCGCGCATCTGAAGCGTTTCGCGCAGACACTCGAGCGCGGCCGCTTCGACGCATTCTTCATGGCCGACCACCTCGCGGTGCTCAACATGCCGCTCGATGCGCTCAAGCACAGCCACACGGTCACGTCGTTCGAGCCGCTCACCTTACTTCCCGCGCTCGCGGCGGTCACCGATCGGCTGGGGCTCATTGCGACCGCATCCACGACATTCGACGCGCCTTATCATGTGGCAAGGCGTTTCGCCTCGCTCGACCACATCAGCGGCGGCCGCGCGGGATGGAATCTCGTGACCACGTCGAACCCCGACGCCGCGCTCAACTTCGGTCTCGACGAGCATGTCGAACATGACGAGCGCTACCGCCGCGCGCGTGAGTTCTTCGATGTGGTCACCGGACTCTGGGACAGTTGGGCCGACGACGCGTTTATCCGCGATACGGCAACCGGCACATTCTTCGATCCGCAAAAGCTGCATGTGCTGAACTACAAAAGCGAGCATTTCTCCGTGCGCGGGCCGTTGAATATCGCGCGCCCTGTGCAGGGTTGGCCCGTTATCGTGCAGGCGGGATCGTCGGAAGCAGGGCGGCAGATCGCGGCCGAAACGGCCGAAGTGGTCTTCACCGCGCAAACGCAACTGGTGGACGGAAAGCGCTTTTATGCCGATGTCAAAGGCCGCATGGAGAAACTGGGGCGGCCACGCGATCATATGAAGATCCTTCCCGCCGCCTTTGTCGTGGTGGGCGATACGCTGGACGAGGCGCTCGAAACGCGAGCGCGACTCGACACGTTCGTTCATTACGAGAGCGGCATTGCTTCATTGTCGATTGCATTGGGACAGGACGTGTCCGGCTACGATCCTGACGGGCCGCTGCCCGACATTCCCGAAACAAATGCGAGCCGGACTGCGCGCCAACGGGTGCTCGAATGGGCGGAGCGCGACGGGTTGACGATTCGTCAACTGGCGCAGCGCATTGGCGGATATGCAGGGCTGGAGATGGTCGGCACGCCCGCCATGATCGCCGATCAGATGGAGCAGTGGCTGGTGGAAGAGGGCTCCGACGGATTCAATGTGATGTTTCCGTATCTGCCGGGTGGGCTCGACGACTTCGTCGACAAGGTCATCCCCGAGTTGCAGAAGCGGGGGCTGTTCCGGCGCGAATACGAAGGCGCCACGCTGCGCGAAAATCTGGGCTTGCCGCGCCCGGAAAACCGCTTCTTTCCGGGCTCCCGCCTCTCGCGTTAGCCCGTTGGCGAACCCAGGCTGCCGGTCAGGAACCGCCGAACCAGTTATAGCCCTGATCGACCCAATAGCCGCCCGGAAACGTGTTGGTCACGAAAATCTCCATGATGTGCTTGGGGTTCTTGTAACCGAGTTTGGTGGGCATCCTGAGCTTCATCGGATAGCCGTACTTTGCAGGCAATTGCTGACCGTCGTACGTAAAGGTCAATAGTGTCTGCGGATGGAGCGCCGTCGGCATATCGATGCTTTCGTAGTAGTCGTCCGCGCATTTGAAGCCGACGTATTTCGCCGACGTATCGGCGCCGACGCGTTTGAGGAACTCCGAAAACGGTGTGCCGCCCCACCGGCCGATCGCGCTCCATCCTTCGACGCAGATATGCCGGGTGATCTGTTCGGCTTTAGGCAATGCGTAAAGATCGTCGAGGCTCCATGCTTTTCTTTCCTGCACGAGGCCGCTGACCTTCAGCCGGAAGTCGCTGCCGTTCACGTGCGGAACCTCGCCGATGCCATAGAACGCGTTAAACGGAAACGGACGGGTGATGTCCGCCTCGGTGTAGGTCGGCGCGAGACGGTTCGGATCGAACAGCCAGCCCTGCACGCTGTCGTTGAGCTTCGACACGCGCGCGAGGAACGTCTCGACCGATTTGTCGTCCGACAGGCTGCATCCGGTCAGCATCGCGAGCCCGCCGAGCGTAATGATGCGCTTGCCGAAGAGCCGCCGTGACGGCATATCGAGCTCACGACGCACGTCGATACTGAGCGACTCGCGGTCCACGCCCGGCGAGGAAGGTTTGAATAGCTTCACTGTCTTACTCCTCGGTTAGCGGCCACGAATCATCGTGAGCAGCGAGCGCGGCACCAGCGCGACCATCGTCAGGTGGACGACGATAAAGCCGGCCAGCAGCGCCATCGCGCAGAAGTGAACGACACGCGCACGGTCGTATCCGCCCATCAAGTCTCGCAGTAGCGGAAACTGCACCGATTTCCAGATCGCGAGGCCCGATACGATCAGAAGAGCGATGTCGAGCATCACGAACAGGTATGCGAACTTCTGCACCGCGTTATAGCGGCTCGGGTCCGCGTGCGACAAATGACCTCTCAGCGCTTCGCGCAGATCGTGCAGGATCGCGCGCGGCGACAGCGGGAAAAATTTCGCTCTGAGCCGGCCGGTGGCGAGGTTCATCGCCAGATAGAAGAGGGCGTTGAAGAACAGCAGCCACATCGCCGCGAAGTGCCATTGCAACGCACCGCCGAGCCAGCCGCCGAGCGTGATGCCGGTCGGAATCCTGAAACCTTCGAATACCGGCGACGCGTCGTAGATTCGCCAGCCCGACAGCATCATCAGCACCGCGGCCAACGCGTTGAGCCAGTGCGCGATACGCACCCACGCGGGTTGGATCGTGCGCAATGCGTCGTGCGATGCGCCGGATTTGGGGATCGTGTTCATGTTGAATGAGCGCCATGAGAATTCGAAGGTGCATTCGCCGCAGAGATGTCGCGAATGCACCTTGGGGGACTTACTTGCTCATCGCGTCGCCTTTCTTCATCGCGTCGGGTTTCATCTTGCTGCCGTCCTTGCTCATCGAGTCTTTGGCCATCGCGTCCTTGCTCATCGAATCTTTGGACATGGTGCTCTTGGCCATCGAGTCTTTGCTCATGGCGTCCTTCGACATCGAATCACCGGCCATGGCGCCGCTCGCCTGGGCGAACGCCGAACCACCGCTGACGAGCAACGCTGCGGCAAATGCTGCAATTGCAATGCTTTTCATGACAACTCCTTGAGTGTTGTTGATGAGGCCGGTATCGCCTAGGCGGCGTACGGGGCCCATGTGTATGAAGTGAATCTGCTTTCCGGCAACTACCGATGCGTCGTCATCCCGCATCTGTGAGGTAGTTCGCCGTGTGTCCCGACGCGGTTACAGCAGGCGCAAAATTTTTTGCTGAACGGGTGAAGGAGGGGGGGGACAACGTGCTTGCGACCTCCATTGCGCGGGACGATGGAATAAACTCCTGTTTCCTGTAACCGACGCCCCAGATGAATCGAACTACCGATATCACCGCCGCGCAGGCGAAAGAGGCGCATCTGCGAACCCTGTTCCTGCGTGGGCTTGACGGCGACAGCGCCGCATACCGGCAATTCCTTGCGGAGCTGGGCGCGCACTTGCGCGGCTTCCTGCGCAGGCGGCTTTACGATGGCGCGTCCGACGCCGAGGATCTCGTGCAGGAAGTATTGCTTGCGGTGCATAACGCCCGGCATACCTATCGCGTCGAGGAACCGCTGACGGCATGGATTCACGCGATCGCGCGCTACAAGCTGACGGATTACTTTCGGGCGCGCGCCCGGCATGACGCGCTGAATGATCCGCTCGACGACGCGTTCGAGCTGCTCGCCGCGCCCGATCTCGAACCGGCGCAGGCAAAGCGCGACCTTGGGAAACTGCTCGAACAGTTACCGGATCGCCAGCGGCTGCCGATCGTGCATGTGAAGCTCGAAGGGCTGTCCGTGACGGAGACCGCGAAATTGACCGGCTTGTCGGAGTCCGCGGTCAAGATTGGCGTACATCGTGGACTCAAGGCATTGGCTGCAAAGATTCGAGGAACACGATGAAAACGGATGACTTCATTTCCCTGCTTGCCACTGGCGTCACGCCGGTGGACCGCCGCGCGCTCACGAAACGCTTCGGCGCCGCGGTGCTGATCGGCGCGGCCGGCGCCACGCTGATCATGGCGGTGGTGCTCGGCATCCGGCGCGACCTCGCTGAAGTGGCGCTCACGCCGATTTTCTGGGCGAAGATCGCCTTGCCCTTATGTGTGATGATCGGCTCGCTGTGGATGTCGACGCGGCTTGCCCGTCCCGGCGTACGCACGGGCGGCAGCAGTTGGCTGATCGCCGCGCCCGTCGCGGCGGTCTGGCTGGCCGGCGCCTATGTATTGATGGCCGCACCGGGCGAAGCCAGGCTCGCGCTCGTGCTGGGCAAAACCTGGCGCGTGTGTCCGTTCAATATCGCGATGCTGTCGATTCCCGGCTTTATCGCGGTGTTCTGGGCGCTCAAAGGGCTGGCGCCGACCCGGTTGGCTTTGACGGGCGCGGCGGGCGGTTTGCTGGCTGGTTCGACGGCGACGCTGGCGTACTGCCTGCATTGCCCGGAGATGGGCATTCCGTTCTGGGGTGCGTGGTACGTGCTCGGAATGTTGTTGCCGGCGGTCGTTGGCGCGGTGCTCGGGCCGCGGTTGTTGCGCTGGTGATTGGATCCGGTTGATTCCACGCAAACTCTTGTAAGCGGATTCCTGGGCGGGCCTCGAAGCCCCGTTAGTGGTCCGCCGATTTACCCCACACGATAGATTCAGGATGCTGTTCCAGGTAATCCGACAGCGCCTTCAGCGCGGCAAGTGTGCGGCGCAACTCGGTCAACGCCTGACGAATATCGGTGTGCATCGGCGAGTCCTGCTGCAGCGTGGCGTTTGCCGCATTGAACGCGCGCTCGGCAGTGGCCAGCGTCGTGTGCGTCTGCGGCACCAGTTCCATGTCGATTCTCTGGAATAGGGAATTGGCGTTCACGAGCGCCTGATTCAGGTTGAAGCCAATCTCGTCGAAGGGCACGTGGTCGAGCTTCTTCACAATGTCGGCGAGTTGGTCCTGAAGCTCCTCGACGGTATTGGGCACGGTCGGCAGTTCGACCCGCATGCCACGTGTATCGATGCTGACAGCGGGCGCGTGCGGGAAGAAGTCCAGCGCCACATAGCGCTGTCCGGTCAGGGCGCTCCCCATGCGCAACTGTCCGCGCAGACCCTGGGCGACCAGTTGATGCAGCAGCGCCCTGGCCGCCGCGCCGGAGCCTTGGCCGAGCGCCTCCCTGTAGCGTCGTCCGAGGCGATAGGGATAGAGATTGAGCGTCACCACCATGTCGAAGCGGCTTTGCGCCGGCATGAAGTCCAGATCGATGGCGGTCACCTCGCCCAGTTCGACGCCGTCGAAATCGACCGGCGCGCCGACTGACAGTCCGCGCACGTTCCCGTTGAACCGCATGCGTACCGACGCGGCGGGGCCGTCATCGGCTCGACGCATCGCCTCGGTTCTGTTTGCGGCCAGAGCGAACGCGGTGCCATCGGCGGCGCGATGTTCGGGCGTGCGTGATTCGGCCACATCGAATACGAGGCCTCCGGAGAGCAACGTAGCAACGGACTGGGTGTCCAGCGTCAGGCCGCTCGAATCGAAGCGCAGGTCAATGCCGCTTGCGTGCCACCATCGGGTGCCTGATGTGACATAGCGGTCATAGGGCGCTTTCACGAATACCTCGACGTCGACGGTGGCGCCACCGCGAGCTAACGCATAGTTGAGGACCTGCCCCACTTGCACGCGTCGGAAATAGATCGGCGAGCCCACATTGAGCGATTCGAGGGAAGAGGCGTGCAGAACGAATCGCCCTCCGTTCTGGTCGCCGGTCGCGGACGGCGGTGTTTCGAGGCCGGCAAACTGCCGGCAGGTCGTGCGCGTGCGTCCCACATCCACCGCGATATACGGACCGGAGATGAACGTCGTCAGCCCGGAGACACCAGCGGCGCCGACGCGCGGTCGGACCACCCAGAAGCGCGTGCCGCACACGGCAAACCGTTCGGCGGACGTGTCGAGTTCCAGAACGGCGAGGACGCGCGATCGGTCATGCGAGAGCCGTAGTTCCGTCAACCTGCCTATCTCGACGTCCTTATAGCGCACACGGGTTTTGCCGGCCTCGAGTCCCTCGGCCGTGGCGAAGCTGACGACGACCTGCGACTGCGATTGTTCGAGCCAGGGCGCGAGAAGCGCGAGACAGATCAATGCGGCAGCAATCGGCGCCAGCCAGATGACAGCGATTCGAGGGCGAAGTCGCATTTACAGGTTTCCACGAACGACGTCGCCCATGTCTTTCGCCAGCCGGCAAAGATAGCGCAACGCTCGCTGCATGCCGTGCCTGATGCCTGCGCGGATCGACCCGGCACGCGGTCCGCCGCCCGAGGTCAACACTTGCGGGCCGCAAGCCTTGCGCTGGCTGCGCGTACGGGGACTACCTGGATGCCGCGAGCACATGGTGTCCGAACCTTCTGAAGAGACCCGCCTGATGGACAGCGAACGCGGACCGGTTAATGAAGCTGCGCCACCAGCGCATCCGCTCCCTTGTCGAGTCCCGTCTTCGCAGCGCCCAGCGACCCGAAAGCGGCCGGCAGATTCATTGCGTTCGGATATTGCTTGGATACGTAGGCTTTCAGCAGTTGACCGCTCGCGGCGTCATGGACTTCCACGGCGTACGACACCGAGCCGCTGAATGCACCCTGGCCGCCGCGGATCGACTGCACGCCGTTGTAGAGATTGCCCGCAAGGTCGAAATGCATGAACTGTCCGACCAGCAACGTCGTGCTTTCGGCGCCGGTCAAGGTCAGTTTGATCCGCAAGGTGTTGGGGCCGGGCTGGGTGGCCATGTCGAACCGTTTCGCCAGTTTTTCCGAGAACGTCTTTTGCATGTAGTCGGCGAGCGCGGCCCGGTCGGCGGCTTTCAATTCGCCGAACTGGTTGTCACTGCCCTGATAGACGGCCACGGGGTCCAGCACCACCTGCGTGTAGCGCGACCAGACCACCGGCGCCGCGTACTTGTAGGGCACTTTGCCCGCATCGTCGTCGCGGTTCTGCTTCAACTGCGACGACGATGCGATGCCTGTATAGGCGACCGGTTGCACGCCCGCGCAGGCGGCGAGGGCGAGTACCGCTGTGCCGGCGAAGAGAAGCGGGACGAGTTTGATCGTGAACATTGCGGGTTCCTTGATGGGCGGATTGAGTGCCGGTGAATGCCGGGCGGCGTGCGGTTGAGGCGAAGGCTGATGAGGCCGAACAGTAGCACTGTCTTTATTCTATGTAAACCGTCTATCCGGTTTGTTGATATGGTGGCTTGAGCGGTACAATTCCAACGCTCAGAGCGAGCGCTGCTTGTGCCGACGGATGGCGCGGCTGCTCGCCGGCACCGATCCACGGCGGCGAATCATTTGCCCAATACCATCACGACGCGGCAGCCACCGGGCCAGCACGGCCAGTGTGGCAACGTCATCAATATCGATAATGGATAACCAGACCCGTTCGGAGATTTCCCGCAAGAAGGCAATCGATGCAGCCCTTACCATCCTGACCCGCGAAGGTGTCGGCGGACTGACGTTCGATTCGTTGTCGCGTGAAAGCGGCATCAGCAAGGGGGGACTGCTGCATCAGTTCCGCACCAGGCAGGGGGTGCTGTGCGCGTTGCTGGAACATCAGAAGCAGCAGTTCGAGCAGATTGCACGCGACTATATGGCGAAGGAGGGCGCGTCGAAAGCGGAGCCGAATCTCGCCGCACAGATCGCGATTTATCGGGAATCGATCAATCAGCCGAATTCCGTCGCACGAGCGGTTCTCGCCGCGCTGGTCGAGAATCCCAACCTGCTCGACGAATTGAAGATGTCCGACGCGGAGAAAATGAAGGCCTTGCAGGATGAAGCGACCGACCTCGACCTGTCGCTATTGCGATACTTCGCCGCCAGCGGTCTCGCGTTTCACTCTCTGTTGGGACTCTCGCCGCTGGACGATTCGACTCGCGACCGGCTGTTCGATCGCCTCCTCGACGAAGCGAGCTGGCAAGGTTCGCATTCGCAGGCAAAACGTCGCAAACGGACCGCGGGCTGAGCCACGCGGTCACGTCAATGTGCTGAGCGGGTGTCGCGCTGGTTCATCGCGAACGGCGCGTCGACGCGTGGGCGAGAGCGGGGGGCTTGCACATCCTTATGTGCGATAGCTTGCGACTCGGCAGAGCGGATTCCGGTCGGTCGACACGGGCTCTTTATCGAACCCGTAAAACGAATGCGGGGTTGAGCACAGAATTGCATCGACGAGCGAGGGCGCAAGACGTAAGTCCAGCAACGCGGAAAGTGTCTGGCGGTAGTCTGTCGCGTGTTCAAACTGCGTGTGTGGCCAATCACTGCCCCACATCAGGCGCTCGGCGCCAAATGCGTCGATCAGTTGGTCCGTGGCTTCGCACATGAAATTCGAGCCGGGCTTCGCGCAACGGTAAGCGCCCGAGATCTTGACCCATACACGACCCGAACAGCCAAGCTCCAACAGGTCCTTGAACCCGCGGTCGCTGGTGCCGCTATCCAGGGCTGGGCGGCCAAAATGGTCGACTACGACTGGCAAGCCCACATCCAGCAAAGTGGTGATGAGTGGCGCCAGGTCCGACGCCTGCCGATGCAACTCGACATGCCAGCCGAGTTTCGATAACCGCCGCCATAACGTCGCGTAGCGCGCCGTGCCGATGTCGGGGAGCGTCTGCCCCACAAGGTTGAGGCGCACACCAGTAATGCCATCGGCGTTCAGTTGCGCCAGTTCGTCTTCCGAAATATCGGGGGAAACGACCGCTACCCCGCGCAGCCGGATCCGGTCCGTGGTCAACGCCTGTAAAAGATAGCTGTTGTCGGTACCGAGAAAACTTGGCTGGACCAGCACGGCATGTCCAATGTCGCTCGCGTCCAGAAGCTTCCGGTAGGCGTCCAGGGTTGCGTCATAGCCGGGTGCGTAGCGCCGTCCGTCCGCGAGCGGCAGTGTTCTTGCAAACACGTGCGCGTGCGTGTCGACGCGGGGCACGGCTCGCCGCGCAATGGGTGGTGCCTGAGTCATCGCTGGCTCCGGGGATGGTCAAGCGCAAACTCGGCATCGGCGACCGGCTGTGAAGACTGCTCGACGCCAGTCGGCCGCAACCGCCTGCCGCGCGTTTCGGGAAGCGCCAACACGGCAACCATCGCCAGCCCGTACGCAATGGCCGCGTCGATACCAATCGCTGCTCCGAGCGACATCGAATGACTCATGTAGCCGACCAGCACGGGAAAACCTGCCGAGGCGATACGCCCAAAGTTGTAGCAGAAGCCGACGCCCGTGCCTCGCATGTCTGCCGGATAGAGTTCGTTGAAGAGCGCACCCAGACTGGCCGGAATGCCGGCGGCAAAGAAGCCGAGCGGAAAACCCAGGATGAGCATCTCCGTGTTGCTCAACGGAAGCATGACGTAAGCCAGGACCGTGACAATGCACGCAAAGGCGAAGAAGGCGATGTTGCGGCGGCGGCCAATCCGGTCGAGCAGGTAGGCGCTCGCCATGCAGCCGCACCAGAAGGCAACGATGACGACGGCAAGGTATCCACCCGTGTTCAGGACCGACAGATGTCTTTCCTTTGAGAGGAAGGTCGGCAGCCAGGTCATGATGGCGTAGTACCCACCGTGAGCACCTGTACCGAGAATCGCGCCTACCACCGTGGTCTTGATGACGCGTGGCTGAAATACTTGTGCGACCTGTGCCCACACTGAAACGGACGGCTCAGCAGTAGTCGGGGCGATGCGCGCCGGCTCGCGAAGATTGCGGCGGACGTAGAGAACGAGGAGTGCCGGTAGCAGGCCGACCCCGAACATGACACGCCACGCGGTGTCCGACGGTAGCCATGAAAACGCTGCTGCATACAGAAGCACGGCGCCGGCCCAACCAACAGCCCACGCGCTCTGCACGGCTCCCATGGCCTTGCCGCGGTGTTCGGAACGGATGGTCTCCGCCATCAGCACTGCGCCGGCTGCCCACTCCCCGCCGAACCCAAAACCCTGGAGTGCTTTCAGGACCAGCAACTGGGGAAAACTTTGGGCAAACGCACATAGGAAGGTGAAGCTTGCAAACCAGAGGATCGTAATCTGCAGCGTCCGAACCCGACCGATCCTGTCGGACAAGGCGCCCGCCAGCCAGCCGCCCAGCGCCGACGACACCAGGGTCACTCCGCTGATGGCGCCCGCCTGTGTGTGGTCGATGCCGTAGGCTGCAATGATGGCGGGGATTGCCAGGGTGAACATCTGCACGTCGAGGGCATCGAGGCCCCAGCCGGCGAAACAACCCCAGAAGGTGCTGCGTTCGAGGGGTGTCCCTTGTTTGTACCACGTGAGCATCGCCGTCTCCACTGAAATTCATATATTCATGTATATGACTATATGTATAGTCTAGAGTCGTCCAGGAAAATGTCATTGAGGATTTACCCTCGTCTTCACGGGTTGTTGTAAAGTGACCATTCCTGTGAACAACTAGATGAATGATGGATACGCAATCGTTCTCGGGCACGCCAGACGGTCGGTTGCCCCGATACCAGCAACTGCGCGACGACCTGGTGCGTCGCATTGCGGAGGGCGAGTGGGAGCCCGAAAAGGCGATCGCCACCGAGGCGGAGCTTAGCCAGTTCTACGCCGTGTCGACCGGAACCCTTCGCAAGGCGATTGATTTGCTGGTGGCCGACGGCGTGCTCACCCGCACTCAGGGAAAGGGAACCTTCGTGCGGCGTCCTCGCTTCGATTCGTCGTTGTTCCGCTTCTTCCGGTTCAAGTCGGTTGACGGCAAACCGGTCCGACCGACAGCAAAAGTGCTCCGCCGCGAAGTCGTCAAGCCGGACGAGAGGATTCGCTCCACGTTGCGGATGAAGGCGACCGAGAAGGCGGTTCATCTCTCAAGAGTACGGCTGATTGACGGGCAACCGGTCTTGTCGGAAGAAATATGGCTGCCTCGAAGCCGTTTCGAAGGGCTGGCGACACTCCCCCTCGGCGATTTCGAAGACTTGCTGTATCCGCTTTACGAGCGGCTCTGCCGGCAAATCGTAGCATCGGCCAGGGAAATCCTGAACGTCGAGCAGGCCACAGAAGCCGATGCAGCGCTTTTGCGTATCGATGTTGGCAGCCCGGTCATTCTCGTGCACCGTGTGGCGTCCGATTTTGCCGGAACACCTATTGAATGGCGCACCACGCGTGGTGCTGCGTCAGCCTTCCAGTATCAGGTCGACATTCGCTGACAGCGCGACTTCCTTCTTTCCGCTCCGAACATACGAACATAGGCAGGCGGCCTGCTGAAGCAGCAGCGCCGCGTGCGTTCGTACGCCCGTCCGTCCGGGTTATACCTCATTGCAGATTGGCCCCAAACATACACACATATATATGACTATATAAATTTGCTTGTTTTCGTTTGACCGGGCGCTCTGCGAAACGCCAGTCACGGCAGCGGGCATGGACCTTTGGAGCGAACATGTCTACGGCGGTTATACGCGAGCAGCAGGTGATGAGGAAAATGGCATGGCGGCTGATGCCGTTGCTCATCGTCATGTTTCTCATCGCATTCATCGATCGGCAGAATGTCGGTTTCGCGAAACTGGAAATGGTTCAGGCGCTCGGCATGACGGAAGCCGCCTACGGTTTGGGCGCCTCGCTGTTTTTTATCGGCTACCTCCTGTTCGAGGTGCCCAGCACTCTGGCATTGCATCGTTTCGGCGCCCGCACCTGGCTTGCGCGCATCATGATTACGTGGGGCGTCATTACGGTGTTAATGGCGTTCACGAAGTCGCTGCCGGTGTTTTATTCATTCCGGTTCGCACTGGGTGTTGCAGAGGCCGGGTTCTATCCAGGTGTCATTTACTATCTGACGCAGTGGTTTCCTCAGAGCTACCGGACGCGCGTGCTCGGGCTGTTCACACTCGGCAGTTCGCTCGCGAACATGTTAGGTTCGCTGGTTGGAGGCATGCTGCTTTCCTTGGGTGGGACACTGGGACTGGCTGGTTGGCAATGGGTCTTCCTCGCGACCGGCATTCCGGCAATACTGATTGCGTTCGTAGCACTGAAGTTTCTGCCGAGCTCAGTCAAGCAAGCGACCTTTCTCTCCCGGGATGAACAGGACATGGTGATCGCGGCGCTCGAGCGCGAAGCGTCCCCCGAGGCAAAAGAGTCACGACCATGGGCCGCATTGCTCGACCCGAAGGTGCTTATGTTTGCCGCGACCTACATGATGATGTCGACGTCGCTGTACGGTGTTACGTACTGGATGCCTACGTTGGTCAAGAGCTGGGGCGTTTCTTCGAGCGTCAACGGCCTGCTCAACATGATTCCGTGGGCACTCGCGACACTTCTTCTGCTTTGGCTTCCCGGGAAACTCAAGCGTGAGCCGGTGGTGCTAAAAGCAATGGTCGTGGTGGCAGGCATCGGCGTCGTATGCTTTGCTTCCAGCCTCGTATTGCCGACCGTGTCGTTGCGCTTTATTGCGCTGTGTTTGGGCGGCGCCTGTATTCCTCTGCTGTACCCTTGCTTCTGGTCGCTGCCCCCGCGTTTCTTTTCCGGCGCCCGAGCCGCAGCAAGCGTCGCGGCTATCAACTGCATCGGCAATCTTGGCGGGTTCTTCGGACAGAACCTGATGCCGTACGTTGGCAAAGTCAGTAATAGCCACGTCGCACCAATGCTTGTTCCGACAGCATGCCTGTTGGCGCTCGCAATTGGGACCGCCATTGCGTCGGTAGTGGGTGGGAATCGCAAGGCGGCGCTTGCATCATCAACGGTTTCGCTTTGATTGAATCGCTGCCGCTTGCTAGCCGCGAGCGGCCGATTGATCTCGTCGCGCCGTCGCTCGTTGAAGCAATTAACCCCCGGCCCGCTTAGCGTTATGGCCGTGCTTTTTGAGTGCCTCAATGACCCGCTCGCAATGATCGCCTTGCACTTCAATTACGCCGTCCTTGACGGTCCCGCCAGAACCGCAGACCGCGCGCAGCTGCTTGGCTAGCAACGCCAAAGCGAGCGGCTCGAGCGCCAGCCCTCTTATGAGTGTCACGCTCTTGCCTCCGCGGCCCTTGGTCTCGCGAGACACTCGCACCGCGCCATCACCCGCCTGCGATGTCGCGGCCACTGCCTTGCAGACACAGTCCGCGAGGGGGCGCCTGCACCCGGGGCACATCCGCCCGCCGTCGGTGGAATAGACAAGGCCGCCTTTTGAACTACTTTTCATGATTGGCTTACTCGAAGACGCTTATAAGTCGGGAATCGGGGCGAGTTTAGCAGGTGTGCTTCAGTAGCCGACATGGTCAGGTGAGGTCGCCCGGAGCTTGCGGATAGTGCGAGGGGTGGGCCGCGAAAGAGCAGTGCGTTGAACTCGTTCAACCAGCTTTCCCACGGCCGCTATCTGCCATGCTGTCCGCAATCGAAATCGACTGGCAAGGTGCGTGATCTTTGAGCGCGCCGTGGGCCGCCGCGCACAGGACGGTTCGATCAGATGCATGACGCAAGCGATTGATCGATTACGTCTTCTCAGGAATCGACCGCCTTGAACAGCCGATTCTTGTCGAGCGTGGCCGGGTCGAGTGGCTTCTCGGCGCCTTCGGGCGGCAGCGGCGGGCTGGCGTCTTCCAGCGCGCGCCCGGTATAGCGGCTTCGTGGCCGTATGACCTTGCCCACCCGCAACTGCTCGATACAATGGGCGAGCAATCCCACGCTGCGGGCCGTTGCGAACAACGCGAACGACGTATCGCGTGGCAACGCCAACTGGGCCGCAAGAGCCGCGAGCGCAACGTCGATATTCGGCTGGAGTCCGGTCAGCTCGACCACCTTGTCGATGAACGAGACGAGCTCCCGAGGTGGATTCAACACTTCGAGCAAGGCGGCCGCTCGCGGATCGCCGTCCGGATAGAGATGATGCCCGAAGCCCGGTATCGGAATGGCCGACTGCAAGTGATGAGCAACGACGTGTTCCGCGCCGAGCCGTCCAACGTCGTCGAACACGGCGCGCACGCGGCCCGACGCGTCGCCATGCAGCGGGCCCGATAAGGTCGCGAGTCCCGTGAGCAGGCATCCCGGCAGCGACGCGCCGGTGGAGGCGGTAATTCTGGCGGCGAACGCCGAACTCGTTATCTCGTGATCGGCCACGAGAACCATCGCACGGCGGATGAGTTCGGCGGCATCGCGGTCCTGGCCCCAACCGAGCGCGAGCCGCTCATGTGTCCCAAGTGCATGCGCGTCACCACGCGCGCCAAACGCTTGCGCGATGAGCGCCACGAGCCGGCCGGCTTCGACATGCAGTGCGCTGTCCGTGCGTCCGATGGTCGAGTGCCCGCTGGCCGCGAGCGCCGCCAGCGAAGTGAACGCGCATTGCCTGCCACGCTCGTCGCCCTGCAGCGGCAGACCACCGGCTTCGAACGAAACGGGCGCGCGCGCATTCCAGAGAATGGCCGCTACTTCCTCGAGCGTCGCCGTGTCCGCTAGCCGGATGCTATCGCGTCCCCGGTAGTACGGCCGACCTTTTGAGAACGTGGTGATGCCGCTGTAAATGCAGGGCTCCGCACCGAATATCATTCCGGCGGCGAGCGCCTCGCGCTTACGTCCCACCTGCTTTTTGCGGCACAGACCGGCGACGTCCTCCGCACGATAGAGACTCTTGCGCGGGTCATGCGGGTCCGGCATGACCGCAATGGTGCCTCGACTGACGTACGCGTAGACAGTCTGCGCCTGCACGCCGAGTTGTCGGGCCGCTTCAGTCAGAGTTATCCAGTTTCGCATGGGATGACAGGCAAGTGATGCAGCACAACGCGGCAGAAGAGGCGTTACGATGCTGGTCGCGCGTTGCCTATGAGCGCGACCAATCCAGCGTCAATAGTGACGTTTTTTCAGGTGAAAGTCATCTCGGCGGGTCGTCGCTCCAGAATCTCGACGAGAATGTCGCCCGGCGCTCGTACGAAGCAGGCTCGGACGCCGGCGCGAACCTGCTTGACCGGCGCGACGATTTCCGCGTCACAGCGAAGCAGATGCTCGAACGCGGCATCGAGATCGTCCACCACCACGCCGAAATGATCGATGCCCTGTCTTTGCTCGCCCTGAGGAAGCCGGCCGGCTTGCGCGTTCGCCAGCGGCGTGATGAAAAGATTGATGTTGCCGATGCGCAAATCCACGCGTCCCGGACGTCGCACGATTTCAGCGTTCAGACAGCGCGCAAACCATGCGGCGGTCGCTTCGGCGTCTGCCGAGCACAGTTGCAGATGATCCCACTTGAATTCAATCATTCGATTTCTCTGAATAGTCGCAAGCGTCACAGTTCGATGCGGGAAAGCTTCCCCAGCAGCACGGAGTATGAGAACGCGCCGAGCAGGCAGATCGCGCCCATCAGGTTCAGAGCCCAGTAGAAGTGGCCGGTGTGGTGGGTGATATAGCCGATCATGAGCGGCGTGGTAACACCCGCGATATTGGCCGCGAGACTGGTGATGCTGCTCGTCAGTCCCACGTACTGTCGGGGCGCGATTTCGGAGACGGCGGCCCACGACATCGATCCCACACCCTGCGCAAAGAACGCAATCGTCAGGATCGCGATCACGGCCTCGTTCGACTCGACGAAATTGACGAGCACGATCGAAGCGCCGAGCAGCGTGCCGACGACGAGCGGCGTCTTGCGCGCCGTGGAAATCGACACCCCGCGCCGGATGAAGAAATCCGACAGGGAGCCGGCAAGGAGAATGCCGAGCGTCGCACCAATGAAAGGCAACGCCTGGAAGATCCCGACCTTGATCATCGACATGTGGCGCGCTTCGATCAGATAGGTCATGAACCACGTGGTGAAGAAGACCAGCAAGGTGTTATTGCAGAACTTGCCAAGACAGATGGCGAGAATCTGCCGGTAGCTGAGCAGTTTGAGCGCCATGCGCCAGTCGAATTTTTCGCGTGCCTTGCGCGTCGTCGCGCCGTCATTGATGTACTGCAACTCGGCAGCATTCACGCTCGCGTGCCGATGTGGATCGCGATACACCCGGTACCAGAGAAGGCTGAACAGAATGCCGAAGCCTCCCGTCGCGAAAAACACCGCGCGCCAGCCGTACGCGGCGGAGATCCACAGCAACAAGCCGGTAAACAAGGGCGTGCCGATGTATTGGCCCATGACGTAGACGCTGGTTGCGAAGCCGCGCTCCCGCGCGGGAAACCACAGCGTCACGGCGCGCGCGTTCGAAGGGAAGGCGGGCGCCTCCAGTGCGCCGATCGCGAGCCGCGATCCGAGCAGCATGTGATAGCCGCTCGCGAGACCCTGCGTCAGCGTGGCGAAAGACCAGCCGACGAGAGACAGCGCATAGGCAATGCGCGAGCCCAGAACGTCGGTCAGCACCCCGCCGGGCACGAGAGCAATGGAATAGGCGAGGCCGAATGCCGCGAACAGTTCGCCCATTTGCATCCTGTCGAGCCCGAGCCCCTTCGAGAGCCCCGGTGCAACGATGCCCAGCGCCGAGCGGTCCACGTAGTTGAGGATAGTGGCCACGAGCAACATCGAGAGCACGACATACCGGATTCTGGAGCGTTTCGCGGTATCCGCGAAGGCCGCGTTTCGCGGCGGCAAGGTTTTTTCCTCTATGACTTTCATCGGTGTCTCCATAACATTGGCCTGTTGTTTTTTTATTGGCGAAAGGGCGATCTATCCGCGGCCGACGAACGGCATGGCGCTCGCCATGATGGTCATGTTGAGCACATTGGCCTCGAGCGGCAGACTGGCCATGTGCGCGACGGCATTCGCAACGTGCGTCACGTCCATTCTTGCTTCAGGCGCCAGACGTCCGTCCGCTTGCAGTACGCCGCGGTTCATGCGTTCCGTGAGCGAGGTGGCCGCGTTGCCGATATCGATCTGACTGCAGGCGATGTTGAACGCTCGTCCGTCCAGCGCAATCGATTTGGTAATGCCGGTGATCGCATGCTTGGTCGCCGTATAGGCGATGGTATGCGGCCGCGGCGAGTGCGCCGAGATCGATCCATTGTTGATGATTCGTCCGCCTTGCGGGGATTGCGCTTTCATCAAGCGATAGGCGGCGCGAGCGCACAGGAACACGCCGGTCAGATTGGTGGCGACGACATCGTTCCAGAATTCGACCTCGTAGTCTTCGAGCGGGACGGCGCCCGCGTTGCGCCCCGCGTTGTTGAAGAGCACGTCGAGGCGGCCGAATGTCTCGGCGATCTGCGAAAACGCGCGCTCGACCGAGGCTGCGTCGGCGACGTCGGTCTGAAACACATGCGCTTGCCCACCGGCGATGCCGATTGCCTCCTTCGTCTCCAGCAGCGGTTCCGCTCTGCGCCCGAGGAGCGCGACGGCGAATCCGGCGTGGGCGAGCGCCATGGCGGCGGAGCGGCCGATGCCGGAGCCGGCGCCCGTCACGGCTGCAAATTTCTTCGATGCAGGCATTTCACTTCCTCTCGACAGGTCAATTGAACATGGGGTGCAGAGTTGCATTCGTGCCATGCGTCGAGCAATCTTGATTCATTGAATCAACATCTGAGCGCTTTGCCGATGGGGTTCGCACCAGGGTTTTCCTGATTCGGGCGTTGCGTGTGGCGGGACAGACAAGGGGCGCGAAAGGAAAGGGATAGGGGCATGCAGCGCGCACCGGGGCGAATAGAGGGCTCATCATTTCCGAGGAGTTGATTCATCCAATCAACATTGACGGCCCGGTCTGCTGTTTCGTAGTCTCTCGACGTCTGCCTACCCAAGGAAAAACCATGTCGAAAGATAACCGTACCAGGCTGTTGATTGCGCGCAAAGTTCCCACCGCCGTGGCGAAGCGCGCCGAGGCCGATTTTCATGCCTTCGTGACCGAGTCCGATATGGACTCGTGGTCGGTCGTCGACTTCTGCAAGAAACACGACGTGCCCGCCGTACTGATCGGCAAGAAGTCCGGGTTGCAAGCGGAGCACATCGCCGCACTGCCTTCGACAGTCAGGATCATTGCCAACGCGAGCGCGGGCTTCGATCACATGGACGTGGCCGCTGCCCGCGAAAGGGGAATTGTCGTCACAAACGCGCCTGATGCGTTGACCGAATGCACGGCCGATTTCTCGATGCTGCTCGTGCTCACTGCCTGCCGGCGTGCGTCGGAGTACGAACGAATCATGCGCAACGGTTGGGGAAAATCGTTCGGCATGACCGAAATGCTCGGGACGCGGGTCAACGGCAAGACGCTCGGCATTGTCGGATTCGGGCGTATCGGACGAGCGGTCGCGAAGCGTGCGCAGGGTTTCGGCATGCGCGTGATTTACACGGACATTAACCGTGCGCCTGAGTCGCTGGAGAATGGCGCGACGTACTACGCCAGCCTCGAGGATATGCTGCCGCACTGCCAGGTGCTCACGCTGCACGTGCCGGGCGGTGGCGTCCCGCTAATGACAAAAAATGAGTTTGGGCTGCTGCCCAAGGGCGCGGTCTTTGTCAACGCGGCGCGTGGCGGTCTTGTGGATGAAGATGCGCTTTATGAAGCGCTGACTTCGGGACATCTGTTCAGCGCGGGCCTGGACGTGTACCGGAATGAGCCGAATGTCGACAAGCGTTTTGCGGCGCTCGATAACGTGTTTCTAACGCCGCACATGGCGAGCGCCACGATCGAGACTCGCGACCAGATGGGTTTCACGGCGCTGGATAACGTTGCCGCCGTGCTGGATGGGCGGGCCGCGCTGAATCCGGTGTGAATCCCGGCTCCTGCGAATCAGAGCTTGTAAAGCTCGCGTGACGCAGCAGCGGGAGCGTCGCGAGGTCGTCCAATTACACCTGTGCTTCAGCGGCCAGCAGCGCGGCCCGTCATACGGCCCGCTGCGACCCAGCGCGCCGCGCTTCTCACTGTGGACCAGTGACAACATTCGAATCGCAACAGGCACTCGGCCAAGCATGCGCGAGACGGTACGCGCCTAGTGCCGGCACACAGACGATGGCAGCGGAATCGATCGGCTGTCCTTCCTCCGTCAGCGAAAGCGCGTTTCACAATGCGGGATTCAACGCGAATCTCCGGATCAGGATCATTTCGTTGTTTGAAAACTGGTTTTGCATCGCAAAAATTGCCGCGTATCTATTTGAAATATAAGAGAAAAATATGTCTTATGTCTTATATAAGACTCGGGACGGGTGGCGTTACTATTTAGTCATGCAGCTCGCTTCGAAAAACGTAGCGACGCCGCGCTGAACCACTTAGTTAAACGCGCTTTGCTCTTAGGAGAGTCACATGGCCCAATATCAAGACGACATTCAGGCAGTTGCTGGTTTGAAAGAGAATCACGGCAGCGCCTGGAATGCCATCAACCCCGAGTACGCGGCGCGCATGCGTGCTCAGAACAAGTTCAAGACGGGCCTGGACATCGCCAGGTACACGGCGAGAATCATGCGCGCCGACATGGCGGCTTACGATGCCGACCCGTCCAAATACACCCAGTCGCTGGGCTGCTGGCACGGGTTCATCGGCCAGCAGAAGATGATCTCCATCAAGAAGCACTTCAACAGCACGGAGCGCCGTTACCTTTACCTGTCCGGCTGGATGGTGGCCGCGCTGCGCTCCGAGTTCGGCCCGCTGCCTGACCAGTCGATGCACGAGAAAACTTCCGTCAGCGCGCTGATCCGCGAGCTGTACACGTTCTTGCGCCAGGCAGACGCCCGTGAACTGGGCGGCCTGTTCCGCCAGCTCGACGCCGCTGAAGGCGCTGCCAAGGCCGCCATCCAGGAAAAAATCGACAACCACGTCACCCACGTCGTGCCTATCATCGCCGACATCGACGCGGGATTCGGCAACGCCGAAGCAACGTATCTGCTGGCCAAGCAGTTCATTGAAGCGGGCGCATGTTGCATCCAGATCGAAAACCAGGTGTCCGACGAGAAGCAGTGCGGCCACCAGGACGGCAAGGTCACCGTGCCGCACGAGGACTTCCTCGCCAAGATTCGCGCCATTCGCTACGCCTTCCTGGAACTGGGTGTGGACGACGGAATCATCGTGGCGCGTACCGACTCGCTGGGCGCCGGCCTGACCAAGCAGATCGCCGTGACCAACACGCCGGGCGATCTGGGCGACCAATACAATTCCTTCCTTGATTGTGAAGAATTGTCGGCCGACGAACTGGGCAATGGCGACGTCATCATCAAGCGTGACGGCAAGCTGCTGCGTCCCAAGCGCCTGCCTAGCAATCTGTTCCAGTTCCGCGCCGGTACCGGCGAAGCGCGCTGCGTACTGGATTGCGTCACCGCGCTGCAAAACGGCGCAGACCTGCTGTGGATCGAAACCGAAAAACCGCACATCGCCCAGATCGGCGGCATGGTCAGCGAGATTCGCAAAGTCATCCCGAACGCCAAGCTGGTGTACAACAACAGCCCGTCGTTCAACTGGACCCTGAATTTCCGCCAGCAGGCGTATGACGCGTTGAAGGCCGCGGGCAAGGATGTGTCGGCATACGACCGCGCGCAGCTGATGAGCGTGGAATACGATCAGACCGAACTGGCGAAGCTCGCCGACGAAAAGATCAGGACTTTCCAGGCGGATGCGTCGCGCGAAGCAGGGATCTTCCACCACCTGATTACGCTGCCGACCTATCACACCGCGGCATTGTCGACAGACAACCTGGCCAAGGAATACTTCGGCGACCAGGGCATGCTGGGTTATGTGGCTGGCGTGCAGCGTAAGGAAATCCGCGAGGGCATCGCCTGCGTCAAGCACCAGAACATGTCCGGCTCGGACATCGGCGACGACCACAAGGAGTATTTCAGCGGCGAAGCGGCGCTGAAAGCGGCGGGGAAAGACAATACGATGAACCAGTTCTGATATCGGCATCGTCGTAAGCAAAACGCCAACCCGTAAGGGTTGGCGTTTTTTTTCATGACGATTCAATCCCGTCGTTTGATGCCTTCCAGGATACCTGACATTCCACATCGGCGCCGACTGTTTCAACCAGATCGGCCACAACCTGTCATTCAGCGAGCAGGGAAACCCGCCGTTTGAACGGCTGTAGTACTCCGGAAGGTGATGGACGGGATACATGCGTAATTCGGCCTGAGTCGCCATTCGCGTGTTGATGCCGCATACCTGCTCAGTCCAGCACAGCGTTCGTTCGACAGCAGCAATCGCGCATGGATGCTGTGACATTGTCGAATGCGTACTGCCGGGCACGAAGCGTCATTCGCCGGCACCAGAAGTCGGCCAGTGAACGTCAGTTTAATTCCAGAGTGCGGCCGTTCAATTTGCATGCTCGCGGCGCGCATGCTCCGCCCGGAGTCCACGTTTCGCACTGACTTAAGACCTTGGCCACATGGTTGCTCACCTTTGAAGCCATTTGGTGGTCTTCGTTTTTTGCGGCGCCGCGGCACTTATATCACCATGCAGTCCGAGCATAACCAACGATCTCGGGAAACATCTGTTGCCAGTTCTGCATCAATTGAAACGGGTTTGGGCCGTTAACCGGAAAGTGACCTCGCACCAGGAGCGACCGTCTCTGGCCACAATCTGCCGTTCAGAGAGTGGCATTGTGCAGCGGTGGCGCTTATCGACGTGCAGTATCGCTTCTGACAGGGCAGGGCCCTGTCGTGCATTTACTTTTCCCTCAAGACTATTTATGAATCTGCGTTCTTGCCTCGGTGTGACCGCCGTGGTGGTATTGACCTTGTCTCTGGCTGCGTGCAACGGTGGAAGCGCCGGAAGCGCCGGAAGCGGTGAAGTCACAACATCGATTGCGCCCACTATCACTCAAGTCTCCGGCACGGTGGCGTACGGGCACCCTGTGGTGGGGCAAACCGTCGAGGCGATCGACACGCAAGGCAATGTCTGCGCCAAAGCCACCACGGCTTCCGATGGCACCTATGCCATGAGCACCACTAGTCAGTATGACTCCGCGAGGTAGAGGCTGGCCCGCCGTGAGGACTCAAACGCGGGTTAGTATTTCTGCCAGAGCCGCACGGTGTGGACAGGGCCACACCCGGCGATATCCATCACGGAGGCCAGCGTGGAAAACGATAGCACACTGTACGTAGGGCTCGACGTTCACAAGGATTCGATCACGGTGGCCTATGCGCTGGGCACAGGCGAGGTCGAACTGCTCGGCAAGATTGGCACGACGAAGACGGATATTGATCGCCTGTGTAAGCGNGGATACACGGGCAAAGAGCCAGCGCAGGCCGCGCTTGATGAAGGTATTGAACTGCAGGTAATCAAACCGGAGGAAGCGAAAAAGGGCTTCGTGCTGCTGCCCCGGCGGTGGGTGGTCGAGCGCAGCTTTGGCTGGCTCAACCGTTTCCGCCGTCTCGCACGTGATTATGAACGGCTGCCCGAAACCCTTGCAGGACTTCATTTCGTGGTCTTCGCAATGCTCATGCTCGTTCACGCAGTGCCAGTACTTCAAAGTGCCTAACACGCTCTAACCACTGGAAGAGAGGTTTTGCCGGGAGGCGTGAAGGTGAGGATGGTGCCCGGGCAGAAATATTTCCGGCTCGATGTGCCAAACTTCGAGAAGATGATCCCGCGAATAGCGGAACTGGAAGCGATCGTGGACGCAGTGCTAGCGACCTACAACAGCAGGCACTTGTTAGGAGCTATTCCTGCAACCAGAGATGCGGTATTTCCGCGCGCGCTGGGAAAGATAGAGGACGCCCATATGCGACAATCGCGGAAAACTTAGGCTCGCTCATCGTTATCCGGCGATCGAATGAGGTGCTTATGCGGGCCTTAAGTGTGATTTCGCACCTGGCGATTCTATGAAAAGGTGATTTTTGATGCGTGGAATAGTCCTAACTTGCCGCGATCTTGGCCCTCAGCCAAGACGTGTAAGCGGTTCTTTCCAGGGCGTTTTTAAAGGTTCCTTGTTCGTGCAGATAGGTGTTCCCTTTCCCGCCTTCATTCATATATTCAGCCGCGAATTGTTGCTTCTCTTTGAGTGACAATGCCTTTATTTTGTCTGATGTCCGGCGCGCCCTTTCGTCAGCCGCGCCCTCCTCCACTTCTTTCGTCGAAAGTTTAGGTTCGGGCGCTGTCTCAGTCGGTGCGATCTCAATCCGAGCGCCTTTTTCGAAGACCGTCCTCGCATAGCCGCCGGCGTTACCGCGGATTTGTTTTCGCTTGGCGCGGTCTTCTACATAGAGCGCCGTTTGTAACGCTCTATCGGGCTCTTGTTGAATCCAGCTGATGGCGAGTCGGTCGCCAACACCAAGCTTCGTCAGTTTTTTGAAGGCGTCAGAGTCCCGAATCGCCTTCTGCCCCTCATCCTCCTCGTTGTCAAGCATCGACCGCTGTGGATTGTCCTCTACAAGAAATCGAATCTGTACGACCCGTCTCGCCTCTCGTTTGTACTCCGGCGTGACAATTATGTTGGAGACTTGGTTGATTTCCTTTACCGCTTTTTTTATTACTTCGCTCGAGAAGTGCTTGAATTCGTCGTACATGCTCGCGTCTGCCCCGAGGAGGCGTCGCCAAGTCTCGACCGAAATCCAGCCGGTTGAGCCAGTTCGCTTAAAACGTAGACAATTCTCGTACAAAGCAAGCGCGTATCCGCCGCTGAACTGACGCTGAACATTGATGTTGATAAGGGTGTAAATATCAGGATTGGCCAACTTTTCCGCGAGCCAATCGCTGTATTCGTAAGCACACGTGCCGCTCTTGATACTAGCGTACGCGATTAGCGGTGACGCCTCCCAGTCTGTTTTGCCGCCATCTTGTAGCAAATCGAACGAGATCGGCGTCGACATGACCTTGAGTAGCGCGCGCTTGAGAGCATCGTGATTTTTGCTGTCGAATCCGAGCATTGTGCAGAGAATACCAACCGGCAATGTGTGGCGTTTTTTTGTCAGCAACTCGTCGTATGCGTTCAAGAGCAGCACGTTTACGATTTTCCGCTCGAGCAATGAGAGCTCTCCACTCACGTGGACGGTGGCCACGTGCTTCTTCAGCTCGCTCGGTGGCGGATTGAGCGGTTTTAAATTCGGCATGAAATCTCCATCTTTGCGGAGATTTTAGGCGGAGAAGGTCATGTCGGCAACCGAATTCAATCTGACCTTTGGTGATGACGGACAGGAACGCTGCATCGGGCATCCCATAAAACATGACTTTTCAAGCGAAATCCTGGCGGCGATGCTGGAGCGCCCCGATCGTCTAACGGTGTTCGGCACATTTCTTTAAGAACCAACAGCTGTTTGTTGTTTCTTTTAAAAAACAAACCACTTTAAAGCGTTTACAGCCGCAAGCTGCCTGTCTGGCGTGGCTTTCCGGGCGATCAGGTCATGGTCTATGGGGCGAAAGGTCAGGGTTTGAGGGGAAGTTGGTCGTTTTAGGTCGTGTTATATGGGGCAGAGGGTCAGGCTTTATGGGGAAAGTCAGGGTTTATGGGCGGAGGGCAGAAGCCTGCACAACCCATTGATTCGTTGTCGAATTTAAGTATGAGCAAGAGCGCTAGGTCAGGGTTTGTGGGGTTTCAGCCGCGACGCAGCGAGGAACCGGGCCGATTCCCCACAAACCATTACCTTTGCTGGTGGCGCATCCGGTTCTATGGGTGGGCGAGAGGCATCTGATTGTCTGCACAAACGACTGCGGAAGGTTCTACACCCCTCGGCGAACTCGAGCCAGGCGGGTTCTGTTCTAGTCGGCGCTCAAAGATTGCGGCTCGGCCGACCAGTCACGGAGGAAACCGACTATTCCCCCGCACTCCTGCCTTTCCAAGTCCCCGTTTCAAGAGGGCCCCACAAACCATGACCTTTCGTCGCCGGCATCCGTGAAAAGCTCCCCACAAACCATGACCTTTCGTTGCTGCGGATCTACTAGAAGGGCATCGTGAGAAGGATTTGGCTGACGGGCAGCTGCATGTGCACCGCGGAAAAAAAGCCCGCTTTCTCTCCAATGGGTCAACAAACGCCGTGGAATGGGTGTTGTTGGCAAATTTTCTTGCGCCTTTCCAATTTCATCACTAAGCTTTCGCGGAATTCAACACGGATTGCGGCTTTCGGCTTTCTGTGTTGAAACCATCACGTTGCGCTCAATGACTAGGCATGACCAAAAATAGGGAGCCTTTGATGAATACAACAGCGCGTGTGCGCTCTGAGAAGCCAAAAATGTCGATCCAATTGAAACATGCCCCGAAATCTATGCCGCTGTCGGCTATCAAAGCCATAGCAGAGAACGCGAGCGGGATGCTTGTGGACGTTCGCGAAAGCATGCTCGCTCCGCATCCGCGTAAAAATCCGCCAGTTTTCACAACAGCACAAGTCGGGGATCTTTGTAGGATCGATCGGCAGCGGATGAATTATCTCTCACGAACGGACTCGAATCTGCCGCAAGGAACCCTTCGGCACAGTCGAAGCCGGGAATTTACCCTTGAGGAAGCGCGCGTTTGGATCGGCGAGATCGCTCCGTTTGCAAAGCGGCCGGCTGGAGTCAAAGGGAAGAAGCTTGCGATCGGGAACTTCAAAGGCGGCGTGAGCAAGACGACGACTGCCATGACATTGGCGCAAGGGTTGTCGTTATTCGGCCGGAAGGTCCTGCTCGTCGATCTGGATCCACAAGCTTCCTTGTCGGCCCTCAATGGGATATTGGCGGATAGCGAAGTCTCGGATGAGGAGACCGTCCTCCCATTAATTTACGGCGATGTGGACGATTTGCAGTATGCCGTCCAATCGACCTACTGGGATGGCGTGGACCTTATTCCCGCCAGTGCCGCCTTATTTGGCGCGGAATTTTTCCTTCCTTTCAAACAGTCGAAGGACCAGACATTTCAATTCTGGAACGTCTTGAACAAGGGGCTCGCCCCGCTGCTGGACGAGTACGACGTCGTCATTATCGACACCCCCCCTGCCCTCTCCTATCTCACGATCAACGCTTTCATGGCGGCGGACGGCCTAATCGTGCCGACTCCGCCGAGTGCGTTGGATTACGCCTCGTCAACTCAGTTCTGGAGCTTGTTTTCGGATCTTTCAGAAAGTATGACTCAGGTGGCGCCCGAGCTTGTAAAGAGCTTCGATTTTATTCACGTGTTGCTTGCGAAGGTCGACCAAAGTCAGGCCGCCACCCCGATCGTTCGTGACTGGATCAACAAGACATATGAAGGTCTCGTGCTTCCGATTGAGATCCCGACGACTGCGGTGACGCAAACAGCCGCAGCCGAGTTCGGAACTGTCTACGATATTTCGCGGTATCAGGGGAGTCTCAAGACGTATCAGCGTGCGCGTGAAGCCTACGATCGTTTCGCCGAGATTATTGATCAGCAACTAGTAGCGTTGTGGAACGTGAACAAGGAGGCCAAATGAGCATTAAAGACCGACTCGCGGCAAAGGCCGCTTCGATAGGCACGTCCCCACGTCCCCAGAAAGGTAATGATGATCAGGCGGGACGGCCTAAAACGGCGCCAGGTCAATTGATGGCGTCCTTCCCGCTGCTCGCTGAAAAGGAGCGTGAACTTCAGGCGGCGATGAGGCGGATCGAGGATCTCGAATCTAGCACTGGGACGGTATCTGAAGAGGTTGAGATATCAACGCTCGTTGAGGTGCCTGGAAGACGTCGAATTTTATCGAAGCAGGAATATGGTGAGCTACGCGCTAACTTGGAGGCTAATCCTCTGATCCACCCGATCGTTTATCGACCCCTCGGTGATGGTCGGAACGAGATCATTTCCGGAAATAACCGGGTTGCTATCTATCGTGACGATCTGAAGCGGGCAAAGATTCGCGGTGTACCGTTTGAAGGCACAGATACAGAGGTTGAGTTAGGCGCAGCATTTTCGAACCTGCTAGCCCCGTCATTGCCCGATTTCGAAAAATACAGACAATTTCAGAGAATCCAACAGAACTTGGGGTTAAGTCAGGCGGACATAATTCGAACATCCGGGTTAGCGCAGAGCCATGTGGCCCGAATCCTGTCGTTCGACCACCTTCCGCCGGAGGCCAAGCAAGTTCTCGCGACCAACCCTCATCGCCTTGGTGGCACCGCCGCAGCGAAGTTTGCCGCATTGGCGGAGCAAGGGCATGGAACTCAAGTAACGGAAGCCATCAAACTGCTGGTTGAATCGGATCAAATGACACAGGAGCGGGCGCTGACCCTCGCGACACCGTCTCGGCCAAAACCTATCCGGCCTGCAGTGAAAACGATCACGGTCGGAAAGCGAAAATTCTGCGATGTCTCTGTGCGAAATGGGGTGATAGGTTTGCGATTCAGGGGTAAAGATGGTGAGGCAAAAGCCGAAGAGTGGAGCGAACGGATCGCGCAATTCATCGAGAGCGAACTGGGCGAGCAAGATATCGCATAGTCATCCAATCTGGATGTGCAATAAAAACAATGACTTAGATAAAATTTGGTTTGTGTCGGCGAGGTTATCCAAGTTGGAATTCGTTGAAAATCAATAACTTAAAACGCAAGGGGTCGGGCATCATTCGATGTAAGCCTCTTGTTGTTTTCTCAGCCGGCCCTCGCAACCGGATGCGCTTATATACTGAATTTGCGTAGGTCCGTCTACGGGCGCTACGCGCCAAGTGCGGCATATAGGACGACGGTGGGACGGTTTATGAGGGGCTGCGCGCCGTGCGAATCCGTGGCGGTTTCTCGCTGTTTCCCTTTCTGACAGTTAAGTATCAGAAAGGTGTCAGAAATGGCTTTTCGCGCGGAGCTGGATCGATACGACTGTCAGAAAACTGACGGTCGTACATCGACGCTGCTCCGCGAGCGCTTTTACGATAGCGATTCAAAAACGTTCCAGCGGAGCCTGCGCAGGAGGGTAGGGTGTATCGGACACGGTCTTTCGCCGACGAGATTCCAGCAAGAGATCCGATTGAGCATTGGCCTCTGCGCGCGCCGAGTGGACAAAATTCGGGGAAAAGGGCCATGCGGACGGCAGATAGTGCGGCTCCGTCAGCTGTTTTCGGCCGGATCAGACTGGCGATACGGCGGCAGCGTCCTCCAGCGCCGCATCAAAAACCGCTCCACGGCCCGGTACTGGCGTACCGCGTCCCCTTTGGTGTAGAGCGTCGTCGTGCCGCGACTGGCGTGGCCGAGTCCCGTCCGCACGTCCCGCAGGTCGTCGCCGGCGTCGAGCGCGTGGTTCGCATGGGTGTGCCGCAGCCAGTGGGTGCTGGCCCTCGCCAGATCCGCCGCTGCGCCCGGGTACGCGGGCCGCAGCAGGGCGGCGGCTCCGTGAAGATGGCCTTGTAGAGCCGCGCGAGCGCATCGGGCGACAGCGGCTTGCCGGTTTTCAGGTGGGCGATCAGCGGCGTGGCCGCTGGCACCGTGTCCAGCGTGCAGGGCACCGGCCTGAGCTGCAGACAGACGGCCAGCTCGTCCATCAGCCGCGGCGGCATCGGCACCCGTCGCTCGCGTCGGCCTTTGCCCATCACCGTCAGGGTCCAGGCGTCCCCCAGCGCGGCGTCGAGCGCCTTGCGCGACAGGGCGTCGGCCGTTGCGCTGGTGAGCTCGGCGCGGCGCAGCCCCGTGGCGTACGCGAAGAGCAGGGCGAAATAGTCGCGCTGCTGGGCCGGCGTAAGGGAAACGCGACTAACCGTCTGCAGCACAAACCGCCACTGGGCGTGCGTGAGCGTGCGCCCGGTCACGTCGACCAGCGGCTTCGCACTGTCCACCTTCTGCAGCCCGTGAAACGGGTTGACCAGCAGGTACTGTTCCTCAACCAGCCAGCTGCACAGGGCCGACAGGATCT
Source organism: Paraburkholderia sp. BGA-UO-ETr-F21 (assembly GCF_059567925.1). Classification (NCBI taxonomy): domain Bacteria; kingdom Pseudomonadati; phylum Pseudomonadota; class Betaproteobacteria; order Burkholderiales; family Burkholderiaceae; genus Paraburkholderia; species Paraburkholderia sp. BGA-UO-ETr-F21. Next base: position 220,735 of record NZ_JCAQOY010000009.1, read on the forward strand.
TGCGGGCAGTCTCCCGGCTTGCCGGCGGCAGTTTCTTCGCGAACGGCCGCCAGGCCGGGTCGAACCGCTCGGCCTTGCCGTTGCCGATCCACCGCCCGGCCGGCTGCGGGTCGGTCAGAAAGCCGTTGATGTACTCACGGCAGTCGAGCGTATTGAGCGACGACAGTGGTTTGCGCCGCACGATGATCGCCCACAGCAGCAAGCGCTCGGCTTCGCGCCGGTAGGCGCGGGCGGTGTGCGGGCTGCGCTCGCCGCGGATCGCGATCCACGCGTTGACGGCGTCCAGGTCGGTGGCGAGTTCCGCCTGGTGGGCGGGCACGGGCGCCCGGTTCAGGCCCTGCGATCCATCCAGTTCGGGCGGCACGCGCAGCGACTCCAGTGGCGCAACGTCGGCGCTGACGGCCGGCCGGGTGAGCACCGGATGGCCCACCGCGAACTGCCTGCGCGGCGTGGTCGCAAGCGGGGAGAGGATGCAGTGCAGCGAACGCGCGTGCAGATCCAGCCAGTCGGTGATGCGCTGCGCGCCCTTCGGACCGAGCCGGGGCACGGCGGTGTACCAGCGCTGCCGGCGGCGCTGGATCAGGGTCAGCAGATCGGCTAGGGTCGCGAGCCCGGCCGCCTGCAGGCGGGCGGCAATCGCCGGCGCGAACCAGCCGTCAACCGGGTGGTCCGGCGCGGGATCTTCGGCTAGCGCCCGCTCCATGCGCGCAAGCGCGGCGGCCTGGCGGGTGCGCAGGCGCGCGTTCCGTGCAATTTTCCGGTCCAGTCGCTGACGATACGGCGCCGAGGCCTGCGGCGGAAAATCCGCACGGTAGAGCTCGAGCAGCTCGGCCTCACTGTAGAAGCCGTCCGGATCGACCTGCGCGCGGTACGCCTCGAGCGTGGGCACGTCATCCCGGCCGTGCAGCTCGGCCGGTGGGACGCTGCCGGGTTTCAGGCGCAGCAGGTGCGCCGCCTCGACGTCGCGCGCGCGCCGTGCGCCGGTGGCGAGGGTGTCGCGCAGCGTCGCGACGAGGCGACGCGTCACCCGCACGTCGGTGCCGGGCTCGCCATAGGTCGCATGCAGCCCCTCGATCGCTGCGCCTTCCAGCCAGCCTCGGTATAGCGCGAAGTGGTGACGGGTCAGACGACGCACCGGTACGGTCATATCAGGAATCTCCTGATGGCCGTGACGGTTGCGGTTCGTACTGCCGCGGAGGGGGCAGCTCCCCGCAGAGCGCGCCTTGGGACTCTCGGTCGAGCTTGCCGGGCCAGAACTTCATTCGGCAACACTGCGTCCAGCGCGGCCACGGGGAAAGCACCAACCGCTCGAGAAAGTAGGCGGCAAGTCCTGCATGCACGCTGCAGCGTCGCCAGTCGAGGTAAATCCGGGGCGCGTCGATGTCCTCGTTTTTCCCCACCGTAGCGATCGCCGCCTCAAACTCCCGATGTACCTTTTCGCACTGAAAAAGGTGGCTGGACAGGCGCGCATCGATATCGCTGAGCTGGGCAATCATGGGGGTATGCAACGCGAGCAGCGCAGGCCGATGTCCGGCGAGCCATTCGATCGTGCTGATCACGCGCACGTCCTCGAAGTGGGCGCGCCGCAGCGGCATTGTCGCGGGCGGCGGTGGCATCAGGGCAAACGCCCGCTCGGAGCCGTTGCGCGCTTCATCGAGTTGCCGCAGGTCGTGGATGACCATGCCCGCCGCGATGCGCTGCTCCCGGGTACGCTGACTGGCCGCGACAACCCAGGCACCGGCTACACCCATGAGGCCGCCGAGGGCAGCGCCGGCCAGCGTCTGCCACTGGTCGAACAGATCGATCCAGCCCTCTGGTGCCGCGTCCGGTGTCGGGGCCGGCAGGCACATCCGGGCGGCGCTGGCCGTCAGTTCATAGAGTGTCGCGCTCATCGTCGGTTGAAGGGAAAGTTGCAGCACCTCTCGGTGGTCTGTAACGGATGAGGGTTGGGTTGCCGTCTGCGCCATCAAAACTTTTGCTTCCGCGCGTCAAGAAGCGAAAGTCGGAAATGCCAAATGAAGGAAGCGAATGTCTGAAATGTCACATGCCTGGCATTGCCCGGCCGGCAAGTCCGTGAAACAGCCGGGTGATCGACTTCAGCACTCGAAGAAGCAATGGCGGTAAGACTTTGCGGCCAATTTGTCCGGCTTTCCGGTGGATTGTTTCACGGCTGGACGCGGTCGACGAGCAGTCAGGCCGCCAAAATGTGGTATGTGTGTATACACACATTAATGGCCGAGAAAAAACGTAGCAAATGGTACGTATTTTGTAGTGATTGCATCGGCGTGCAAACCCGCACTCACGTGGCTGTCAGAGGTGCGGATGTCCGGTCCGTTTTGTACTAAAACATGATAGTCGGGCAAACCGGAGCTTTGTCGACGATACCACCACGTTTCTCGCGGGCAGTCAACAACGCACGTCCGCACGGCGCTCATCGATATGACCTCTTCGGTCCGAAGATCGGGCGCCGGCTAACCCTGTTCGGTCGGCTCGCCCTCGATCTCTGGGTTCGCCTCGAATCAGACCCGCACGTGATCACTTACTGCGAGCGGCCCCTGTGCATCCCGGACGCTAAGCCGTCGCGGGTTGTCGACTTCTGGGTCCGCACGCGTCACGACGAGAAATTGTGTGTCGTGCTGAGAACGGCGGAATGGACTTCTGTGTCGCAAGGACATTCCCTGTTCCCGGCTTTTCAGTCGTGGAGCCGGGCGTCATCGATGCAGTTGCAGATGATTCATCCGCAGGATCTCGACGACCCACATCTGCTGCGCGAGAACCGGATCATGATGCTCCGTTACCTGGTGAGCGGTCACGCCCTCCCGGTTGACGGATTGATGCCCGGCGTACTCATTGCGTGCAGCAATGGCACCACGTTGGCAGAACTGGAGCGGCAATTCGCTGCGGCTGATCCGATGCTGGTCCGTTCCGCAGCGTTCAGACTGGTGCTTGATGGACAGGTTCGATGTCCAACGCTTGCACTGGAACCGCTCGGGCCGCGTACCCGTCTGGAGCGCCCATGAAGATGATCGCTTTCGGGACGTTGCGGTTCGACCGCCGCTCCATTCCGCCGGATCTGACAGATATCGGGCAATGGCCGGGCGCCGACGACAGCGCGCTGTCTGACGAGGGGCGCGATCTGCTGACGCGCAGCATCCGGGCGATGACCTTATTTGTGGATGGACATACACCCCTTCGCGAAATCACCCGCGAAACGGGAGTTGGTTTTAACGACCTTTATCGCGTCTTCGAGCGATGCATCACGCAGCACGACGATGGTCGAATCTTCGGCTGCCGCGCATTGATCCCTTATCAGCATACGCGGTCGTACGACCGACGCTCGCCGGTCAAGCCATCCCGCGAGGGCATTGCAAGCAATGCCAGCGGCGCTTTCAGCCAGTTGCTGCAGCGTTATCCAGACATCGCGCGCTGGATCGAACGCAAAGTCGCCGAACGGAGCAGGAAGCATGCAGAGCTCGCCGAAGTGCATCGGCACCTGTGGCGACTCCATGGAGGCTTTCTTGCGCAATGCCGGCAGGCAGGTATTCAGGCGCACGACTATCCATTCAACCAGAAATATCTCGCTGAGCGATCGCTTGCCGGTCACGCCCGCGCGCTGTTGAACCGTAATTTCGACGCGGCGGCTCGGGCAGCAGGCGCCCAGCAGATCAGCCATCGCTGGAACGACGATCCCGAAGCCGTTCGCAAACCCGCAACCCGTCCATTTGAGGCGGTCGAATTCGACGGTCACAAGATCGATGCGCGCCTGACACTGCGCATCGACGATCCGTTCGGTTTCGAAACATTGCTCGTGCTGCACAGGATCTGGATCCTGCTGGTGCTCGATGTGGCAACCCGTGCAGTGATTGGCTATGCGCTCGCGCTGGGGCGCGAGTACAACAAGGACGACATTGCCGCGGCCTTGCAGGCGAGCCTCATGCCACACGCAGCACGCGCTTCGAAGATTCCGGCGCTGACGGTCAGACCCGGCGGAGGGTTTCCGTCTGAGATGATTCCGGCTACCGCGTGGGCGTGCTGGGGTACGTTCCGCTTTGATGCAGCGAAGGCACATTTCGCGAACGCGACACTTGAGCGCCTGACCCAGGTCATCGGCTGCACAGCCGACAACGGGCCACCGGGCCAGAAGAACGAACGCGCGCTGATTGAGCGCTTCTTCGATCAGATCGCGTCGCATTTCGCGCACAGATTGCCAGCCACCACGGGCAGCAGTCCGCGTGCAGTCGAACGGGTGCTCAATGATGTCGGCGAGAAGGCCTCTCTGATGATGACGCTCGACGAACTCGAGGATGTGATCGACGTGGTTCTCGCCAACTACAACGGCGAGCCGCATGGAGGACTGGGCGGGCGTACGCCGCTGGAGGCAATGCAGTACCTGCTCACAAAACAGGACGGCCTGCTGCGAACGCTACCAGTGGCCCGACGCAGCACCTTGTGCCTGCTTCAGGAGGCCCGCGTTGTCACCATTCGCGGCAACGTGAGTCACGGCGACCGCCCGCATGTCAATTTCGAACACGTGCGCTACGACAGCAGGGTGCTGTCAGGCATCGCAGGGCTAATCGGCAAGCAGCTTCGAATCTATTTCAACGTCAAGGACATTCGCCATCTGCACGCGTTCCATATGGACGGGTCAGAACTGGGGGTGTTGACTGCCGCACGCCCTTGGTGCTTTACGCCACATTCGCTGCGCGTGCGACAGGAAATCTTCTCGCTGATCCATCAGCGAAAGCTGTCGGTGCGTGAGGGCAGCGATCCCGTTGGCGCGTGGTTTGCCTACAAGAAGGAACAGGCGCGAAGCCATACACGCGACGCCAATGACCTGGCGCGCATGCTGACAGACCGGGCGAAGTCGCACCAGGCGCTGCCTTCACCCGATGTCGCACACGCGGGCCCAGCCGTGAAAAGCGAGGCGCCGGCGGCAGAGACACCTGCCCGAAAGAGGCCTGACGCACCGTGGCTCACGCAGATTTTTACGTTCGGGTGAACGATGCCTGATTCGCTGAAACGCCCCGTTGATCCATCGGCGCATCCGCTCGTGAACCAGACGTACATGGTGCCCACCCCGGCAATCGCGGCGATGTACTCACGCGTGCGTCAGTGCATCCGTCGCGGCGTCGCTGGCGCTGTGATCTATGGACACACTCGCTGGGGCAAGACCTATGCGATCCGATACTGTGTCCGGCTGCTCCATTTGGAACTGCCTCGCGTGGCGGTCCTGACGATCGGCATGCCGCGCAATCCGTCGCGCTCGGAGGCACTGTTTTTCGGCATGCTGCTCGAGGCGGCACGACATGGGCGCCCTGATAGCGGCACGGCGTTGCAGCGCCGACTACGCCTCTACCATAAGCTGGCCGAACTGGTCGAACGTTCCGCCGGCAACAAACTGATCGTATTTGTCGACGAGGCGCAGCGGCTCGAACTCGAGCACTACGAATGGCTGCGCGACGTGCAGGACGAACTCGAGCGTCGCGGTATGCGGATGTTCACATTCCTGGTCGGTCAACCTGGCATCCCGAACCGCAAGAGTTCGTTCCGGCAGAGCGTAGACACCTCGCAGATCGTGTCCCGTTTCATGGTCGATGAGTTGCGCTTCGACGGCTTTCGTGCCGCCGACGATCTGAAGATGTCGCTCGCCGCTTACGACACGTCCACTTTTCCAGACGGCAGTGACTGGCCTTACACGCGCTATTTTCTGCAACGCGCATTCGACACCGGCTTCCGCCTTGAGAAGCAGCACGTCGTGTTGTGGGAAGCCTTTGACGCTGCGCACCGGCGCGCGCGGTTTGATTTCACGATGGAGGTGCCGATGGAGTATGTGGCGCGCAATATCGAGATCGCATTAAACGACAACATGAAGCACGACGCATCGGATTTTGCACTCAGCCCCGCATCGTGGGCGCAAGCGGTAGACGAATCCAACTACGTCGTGGCACTGGAAGATTTGCGCATCATCTTCGTTGACGACGTAGCTGCTGCACCATGAAAAGTCGCTTCGAAATTCTGCTACCCGGGGCGGACAATTCTCGAGTCGGCGAGTGGTGCTGGCGCGACGACTGGAATCTGCCAGGTCAGTCCGCGTTTATGCTGCTCGCCAGGTTCCAGCAATTGAACGCGTTGTCGTGTACCGCATTGGCGGAACTTTTCTTACGAAAACCGGATCGCTGGCCTGTGAAGCACGGCATCGACCTGCGCGACATGCGACAGTTCGATCTCCTCCGGATGTCCGATCTGATGTGCATTCCGCTTTGCGACGTCGCGGCTGCGTTTTTGCCGGTTAGCGATGTCTCGCGGGGTGTCGGACCGCAACAATTGATGTGGTGCATGCAGTGTGCGGCGCGCGGCATTCATCTCGCCGTCTTCCAGTCTGACGGGTGCAAGACATGCCCAGTCCACGGCAGTCCACTGCGTGACCGTTGTATCCAATGCGGCGAGGCCTTGATGACCTATCGGCTGCAGGCGTGCAATTTCCGGCTGCCCCTATGTTGTCCGACTTGCGGGCACAACTGGGTTCGCTCGCCCGGCGCGGCAGAAGATCCGGCGACCAGGTTATCGCTTGTGTACCGGTGCAAGGTCGCGCACGGTCTTGCTCGGGATTGGTTCGGCCGCCGCTCATCGAATCTTCGGCAACTACTGGCTAACTTAGGCCAGTCGGACGTTTGCGAGGCCTGGCTGGCGTCGGCGCCGCCAAGGGGCAGCGGCGCGGATGGGGTCGGCGGCTTCTGCGCGCATGTCGTGCAGGGGCAAACTGAAGGCGTTTCGGACGTCCTGGTCCATCCGGTGGCCTTTGCTCGCGATTCGCTAAAAGCAGATGTTGACCATCGCCGTAAGTGCGTCGGCGATTTACCCCGTTCGCCGGCGGTATCCACTTCCGATGACCTGCTGCCTGACGCCATCGCGTGCTATAAGTCGATTCGACGACATCTCATACGACATGTCGTGCAAAGGCACCGAAGGTGTGTCTATACCGCCGGCCGCTATTTCACCTGGCGGCTCGACGCACGCACAACGACACCGTTCTGTCCGGTTGCTCAAGCGGTACTGCGATGGCGGACAAAATGGGAGGGCGTTGGCGTACCGGCGCATCTTTTCGGCCGATGCGAACACGGGCTGCTCGGTGTTCTTGTCTGGCTTTCGCTCTTCGCGCCAGTTGGCTTGCCGGGATGGCCTCCGTCGGTCGACCGCTGGGCAATCCTGCACGTTTTTGCACTGGCTTGTTTCGACAGTTTTTTCTGCTACCTTGAGGAGGCCAGCGGCGGAGGCGCGCGATCGAGACCTTTATGGTTGCCGTTTCCAGCGATGGATTATCCGGAGCGGGAGTGGGTTGTGCTGGACGCAGAGCCTGATCGGAAGCAGTACAGAATGTTGATCGCTACGCCGCGTCCAGAACCGCTCGCATCCTTGGAAAAAGTACAGGCGGGAGCGGAACACTACAAACATCACGTCGCTTGCCTTCATAAAGCTGAAGCGCCAAAAACCTGGCCGAGGCTTATCGCGATCCGTGACGCACGACCGGACATTTCCGTACAACCTGTTAGTTCGCCACTGTCGAATCATCGGCGCCGCGTCAGTGTTACGGCAATGGTCCTGGCAGTATTGGCGGCTTCCGATGCAGAGTGAGATGTTGCGCTGACAACTGCATTGGTCCCGTTCGGTGCCGGAAAATTGTGAAAAAGACTCGCATCAGATTAAAGCGGGCATCAAACTGAAAAAGGCCTCTCTACTGTGTCACGATTCCCTGGCCGGGCCAGGTGAGCAGAAACGTCCGCATGATTGTTGAGTTAGCGGCCGTTCAATAATTCGTCGGCGGAGTGGGTGACTGACGCGGATGTTCAGATCAATTTTCGTAAGCTGCCGAAGCGCGACAATGCCGGCTCTAAACCTTGCTCCCACCCGGTTTCAGAACAAGCCGCCAGGGTCATGTCATCTGCCGGCCAGTGGGATATCTGCCGATTTGACGTTGTTGCGCGGTGCTACTCGCCACACGGCGTTCCCGACGTCGTCGGCAACGAGCAACGCCCCGTGCGCGTCCAGTGCGACGCCAACGGGTCGACCCACGGCGTAGCCGTCTGCCGTCAGAAAGCCGCTCAGGAAATCCTCAGGTACGCCGACGGGCTTTCCATCGACAAATCGCACGAACACCACCTTGTAGCCGGTACGCGGCTTACGGTTCCATGACCCATGCTGACCAACAAAAGCGCCTCCACGATAATGAGCCGGGAACAGCGTCCGGTCGTAAAAGACAAGACCTAGCGAAGCCGTATGATTGCCGAGAGCATAGTCAGGCGGGATGGCCTTTGCAACCAGATCGGGGCGTTGAGGTTTGACGCGGGTGTCGATGTGCTGGCCGTAATAGCTGTAGGGAAAGCCATAGAACGCGCCATCTTTAACGGCGGTCATGTAGTCCGGGACAAGATTGTTGCCCAGATCGTCCCGTTCATTGACTGTTGTCCACAACGCGCCGCTGTCCGGTTGCCAGGCAAGTCCATTGGCGTTGCGCAATCCAGTCGCATATGGCCGCATATGACCCGTGTCGATGTCGAACACGACGATACGCGCTCGACCTTCTTCCGCGTCGACCCCATTTTCTCCTGCGTTGCTGTTCGATCCCACGGTGATGTAGAGATGCCTGCCCGAGCGATCGGCCAGGATATTCTTGGTCCAGTGATGGTTAATCGGCCCGGCCGGCAAGTCGGCAACCTTGACGCCGGAACTCGTAATCTGGGTGGCGCCCATCACATAGTCGAAACGCAGCAGAGCGTCCGTATCGGCAACATAGAGCTGATTGCCAATGAGCGCCATCCCGAACGGCGAGTGCAGGTCGCGCAGAAACACGGTCTGCGTCCTGGCGACGCCGCTGCCATCTAAGTCGCGCAGCAGCACGATGCGATCGGGGCTTGGTACCCCGGCGCCCGCGCGTCTCATGACCTGCTTTCTCACCCAGCCAAATAGGCCGCTGCCTTCATCGTGTTCTTTTGGTGCGTCGCTTTCCGCGACCAGTACGTCACCGTTAGGCAGCGTGTAAAGCCAACGCGGGTGTGCGAGGCCACTTGCGAACTCGGTGACAGCAAAGCCGGCAGGAGCGGTAGGCATGAAGCCGTTGGGGCGCGGCTGAACCGGCGCGATGTTAACCATTGGAACCAACGATGATTCCGGAGCCGGCATGACCGGCGCCGCGCCGAAGCCCGTATCGCTTGGACTTGATGGTCCGACCGCGCAGGAGGCCAAGGGGATAACCATTAAAATTGCCAGACGGCTTAGCAGGCGCATGCGGATTCCCATCGATGAGCGTTGGTTGATGATGCATGGAAGACAGCAAGAAGCCGGCCCGCCACGTACCTCCCACGGCGCAAGTCGTTGCGTGATTCGCGCGGAAGAACTCAGCCTCCCGGCTCTTCGGCCTCGTTGACGTTACGTTGGCGACTATGCGGAAACGGCAACGGCGTCCAGCATCCGGGTTGCCCCTGCCGAGCGGTTGGTTTCCCCAAGGCAAGGTAGCTGGCATCGGCTGGGTTAGTGCGCTGTTTTTTTCGGGCTGTCGGTTCAAAATTCGCACGCTGCGCGCCTCATATGTTCCTCAAGTCGCGACAACTTGAGGAACATGAATGGCTAAGGCATACGAAAACAGACCTCCGGCGTATGACGCAGTCGCGCAGCACGCTGCACTGGCTAACTGTCCTGGTGGTCGCTATGCAATTTGTGATCGACTGAACAATGCCGCATGTTCATAAGGACACGCAGCCGGTTAGCCTGATCGCCTGGCATCTTGGCCTGGCGCGACGCTCGTCGCCGTGATGGCAATCCGGGCGGTCTGACGATTGACGCATTGGCCCACGCCAGACGAACTGCCGCCGCTACTCTGCTTCGTCTCGCGCATAACGCATGTTCTGCTCTACACCGCCCTGGCACTAGCGCCGCTGCTCGGTTGAATCAACGCGTCCTCGCACGGCTGGCCGGCCCGCTTGTTGGGCGTAGTGCCTTATCCGCCACTATGCGAAAGGGGGCTGGCCTTGGGCCACGGGAAGGGGAATCTTCCTTAACATCGAAACGGACCTGACGGCGTAGCAATGCCGAGGAAAAACGCCGCCGGTTGAGTGGACTACACTAGATACTGGCCAAAAAAGGTGTTTCATCCATGCATCATAAGTCGATTGATCAAGCGCGGACGAGAAAAGCCCAGCCAGTCTGGATCTCCGCTTGCATCGCTCTCCTGCTGTTGCCGCCAGCCCTCTTTGCCCAGGACGAAAAGCCGGGTATCGCCTTTTCCTCGATTGAGCCCGGTGCACCGCTGCCGCCAGGCTGGAAGAACCTGCCTGTTGTGCACGGCAAGCCCTTGACGCTGTACACGCTGGTTCAGGACGGCCACACTACCGTCCTGCAGGCGGACGCGAACCGCTCTGCTTCTGCGCTGATGCATGAAGGTGATATCGACCTGGAGCGAACACCTGTCGTGGCGTGGCGCTGGAAGGCAGAGCGACCGATCGATGGCGCAGACAATCGCGTCGCATCGAAGGAAGACGCCCCAGCACGACTGGTGTTCCTGTTTGACGGCGACAAAAGCAAGCTGTCGTTTTTTGACCGGGCCAAGATGGATCTGGCAAAGCGGCTTGGTGGCGAAGATCTGCCCTATGCAACGCTAATGTATATCTGGTCGACCAACGCCGCGCGAGGCGCAGTCATTGCCAATCCTCACACCGACCGCGTACAGATGATTGTGGTCTCCGGTCTTCCCGGCGACGCGGGTCAATGGCAGAACCTACGCCGCAACGTCGTGCAAGACTACGAAAAGGTCTTTCACGAATCGCCTGGGCGAGTCACCGGCTACGGGTTGCTGACCGATACCGACAATACCGGTGCTTCGGCACGCGCCTGGTACGGAGACGTCGAGTTCCTGCCGGGGCGCTGACGACGCAAAGCCGCGCACTGACGGTTCCCGGCAACGCAATGCGCGGGACTGTGCTCCGGCGTTCTGGCGTAAGCGACCGTCGACAGCATTTTCACTCCTCAACGATTCCGTCGGGGCGCAGATCAGCGAGCACAGCAGGCCGATAGGAGAAAGTCACCTGCGATCGACCCACCAGTCATGCAGTGGCGGCTGCCACTTTTGGCTCCCTGGATTGGAGTGAAGAACCGATCAGGCGATGCGGTGCAAAAGCGGGTTCGAAAGCGAGCAGCCTGAATGACCGGGCTCCCTGACCAGGTGCTACCCGCGAGTCATGGCACGCGGACAGTCAGCGCGCCGCTCTTGATCTGACGTCGCTGTTGGGCCGCGCCATGCAGCGGAGCTTTTGTATTGCATGCACCATGCATGCAGGTTGCAGCGCCATTCCCATCAGTACGGATTGAGCGGCTCGTCGAATTCCAGCAATCGATCGTCCACTTGCAGGTCTTCGGCACACTCTCCGTCCAAAGGCGGTTCGGTGCCTGCGAGCGGGAGACGGCTTCGAACCATCTTGATCAGGCGTTCGCGCACGAGGATACGTTTTGCCGTGTCCAGCTGCGCGTAGCGCTGAATTTGCGACTCCGAAAATCGCATAGTGAGCACGCATCGCGCGTCCAGTGTCGTGTCACCATGTGATTCTGTCACCCAGGACACCTGGATAAAAAATGTAGTCCCATCGTCATAACTGTTGATTGCGGGCGCCTTGGGAGACTCGAATAGGGTGGATAGCGCCAGTTCGATTTCTTCAACTCGCTGGTTCACGTCAATGTCTTTCATTGAGAATCCTCCATGCGGCCGAAGCCGCGTGTTGGTAACAGCGCATGCGAACTCGCCGCATAGTTAAACAGTTATTCGCGCCAGCGCACGTCACATCAAGCCCGGGAGCCATGCTTTTTGCCGTCCGGCGCTTACTGCGCGGACGACGCGCCGCTTGCCGCCGCATCCGGTGTAGTTGTTACCGCCGGTTCGCTCGATGTCGTGGCAGGGGTGCTCACCGGCGTGGCATCGCTCGCGCGTTTGGCCGCGTCGCTTGTGCCGGGCGTTCCGCTCAACCCTGCAGAATTGCTCATCACGCCGCTGCTTCCGGAGTTCATGGTGCCCTTGCTGTTGTCGTCCCCTTTCTTGCAGCCTGTGGCCGCCGTAGCAAGCGCTGCCATCGACAGGATCAACAGGATGTGCTTAAGATTTTCATTCATCGCCCCTCCGCCAAAAGTGGAGCCCGTGTGGCCCATTTATGAGTACAGCAAGAACCATGTCTGCCCTTCCGGCAGCCGAAGAGGCTGGACGCGTCGGCGCTACCACCCGTCTGGATCGTGGAGGAAACACCGGATGGCGCCGATCCAGAGATCGGGCATGTTCGCTTGGGAACCCGGCAGCGGTGATGCCTCGCGCTTCCAGAGCCGCAACCCGGCTTTCGATCTGGCCGACATCGTGGCCGCAAAGGATTTTTGAACCGGTGTTACGTAAGGGTGGGGGGGCTCCTGGTCGAGCCTTCCCCGCGAGCCGCCGATCATTCGCGGCACAGAGCACTACGGGTGACGCGGGTTTGTAGGGCTGACGGCAATCGCAGGAAACGATGGTTGAAATAGGCGAGCAATGCCTTAACTGTCAGGCAGCTGGCGATGATGTCAAGCACGGGTCATCGACGCAACTGGCGTCGGCGATGTTCCGTTTCAATGTGGCCCGTGCGATGGCAGCGAGCTCGGTGTCCTTGATGCACAAGGTGCGTGGCGCGCGATTCCGCACAAGCTGATGTTGCACAGGGAAGTTCTGAAGGCGAGAAGCAATAGGGGTCTCGGGCCACATGCCAGCTGAAAATCCGACTGACGCATACGTACGGATCAGGGTCGCGATGTCTTAAGCGACGGATGGCTCGCATGCCTGCGCCGCGCTCGCCAGGGCACGTGACGTGGCGCTGACACAAACCGAAGAAACACGGGATTGAACTTATGCCGCGAGACGACGAAAATTCGTGGAGTGGTCACCACCGCCAGCTGGGTCCTGGCGCCTTCACTGAAACGAACACCCAGTTCTCAACAAAGCATGCCCCCGGTTTCCTCATTTATGAATCGCCGACCTCAACGCTCGAACATCACGGTCAGACACCGGCGCGGAATGATTGCCCCACGTGTTTCGAACGAAGCTCACCACTTCGGCCATCTCGGTCGTGGTGAGTTGATCGTTGAACGCGGGCATTTTCTGTGTTTTCGCGTTGTCGTTCATCTTCGGGCTTTCGCTGCCTTCCACCACGATCCGGATAACCGAGGTCGGATCGCTGGCCATCACGAGCGGGTTGCCCGCCAGCGCCGGCGCCTTATCGGGTTGGCCCGTCCCATCCGCACGATGGCAACGTGCGCAATAGGAGAGATAGATTCCCGCGCCCGGACGCTCCAGTTCGCCGCTCTTCACCGCCCGTGCAGTCAACGTTCGTGCCTGCGGGTTGTTGTCGAACGTGCCGCTCGCGTTCCGCGCGGGCAGCGACTTCAGAAACACCGCGATCGCATGCAGGTCGGAATCGCCCAGATACTGCGTGCTGTCGCCGACCACCGGCGCCATCGCCCCGAAGGCGGTCGCGCGCGCGCCATGCCCGTCGCGCAGAAACGCCGCGATGTCATCCTGCGACCAGCGGCCTAAGCCGCTGCCCGGATCGCCGGTCAGGTTCGGCCCAAACCAGTTGTCGTTAACGCCTCCAGTCAGGTAGTGGTCGCTTTCGAAGTCATAACCCAATTCGTTGTAGGCAGGCCCACGGGGCGTATGGCACGCGCCGCAATGTCCAAGCCCTTCGACCAGATACGCTCCACGATTCCATTCAGCGCTGCGGTGCGGATTCGGAACGTACTGCTCGTGATTGCCGAACAGATGGCTCCAGAAAAACATCGCCCAGCGCTGGTTGAACGGAAACGGCAGCCTGGTCTCGGGAGCATGATTAGTCGACGGTTTCACGCCGTGCATGAAGTAGGCGTAAAGGGCGGTCACGTCGTCGTCGTTCAGTTTCGCGAACGACGGATACGGCATCGCTGGATAAAGGCGCGTGCCGTCCGGCGTCTTGCCCGAGCGCAGCACGTCGGCGAACTGGCGCAGCGTATAGCGGCCGATGCCGAAGGTCGGATCAGGCGTGATGTTGCTCGCGTAGATCGGACCGAGCGGCGAGTTGACCGGCATGCCCCCTGCGTACGGAGTCTTGTCGGCGGCGTCGTGGCAGGCGGAACAGTCGCCGGCTTTGGCGAGATACTCGCCCCGCGCGATCAGCGCGCGATCGCTTGTGAGCGCCGAACTGGCGTCGAGTCCGGCGAGCCGTTCCGAGCCGGTCCCTCTCTGGCAACCGGACAGCAGTCCGGTCGCACAGGTAACTAGAAGCAACGGGAGCGCGAACGGCAGCTTTATTCGTTTCATCGTGTCAGTACCATTTGCCGCATGGCCCGACCAGCCAGGGGGCGAGCCACACGAAGATCACGCCGACGAAGAATCCCGTGCCGACCAGCGCGCTGCATAGCGCGATGAAGCGGACCCGGCTCAAATCGTCGCCGCGCAGCTGCTTCGGCGTGCGCAGCGCTTCATGACGATGCGCGTGCGTGTGCGCGTCGGGTTCGCGCGCGACGCGTCTCGCTAGCATCAGGCCATACCACGCGAACCCCGCGCACGGCACTGCCAGCACCAGCGCGACAAGCGAGATCACGAAGATCCACGTGTCGAAGCCGCTCCATAACGGCGCTGCGCGCGGTGCGCTGACGCCGTAACAGGCGCTCGCCGACAGCACGTCGGAGACGATCACCTGCAGCAGCCACACCCCAGGGGTCCCGAACAGTCCGGCGATCGCGCAAGCCGCTAGCAGCTTGCGCCGCGGCGACACCGGTTGGGAGGGGGCGAGACCTGATGCAGGCATGACTAGCGACCCCGGAGGATGAGCGGCGACAGATACAGCGTCGAGAAGATGAACAGCCACACCACGTCGACGAAGTGCCAGTACAAGCCGCCGATCGTGATCGGCGCAATGCGTTTCGCGTCCAGATAACCGAGCGCGATCCACAGCGTCATCACGGCGAGTACGATCAGTCCGACCACCACGTGCGCCATATGGAAACCGGTGATCGTGAAGTACAGCGAGCCGTACAGATGCGCGGTCATTCCGTACGGGTGGTCGTTCCATTCCTTCACCTGGATCAGCAGGAACACGATGCCGAGCACGATCGCGGTCAGCATCAGGCCGATCGAGCTGCGCTTGCGGCCTTTCCTGAGCACGCGCTCCGCGAGCCATACGAACCCGCTGCTCGACAGCAGGAACGCGGTATTGAGTCCTCCGATGCCGATCTTGGGCATCCCTTCGGGCGGCCACGCAAGATGCGTTTGCGACTCGGAATACAGGTACGTGAAGATCAGATAGCCGAACAGACAGGCTTCGGTCGCGACCAGCGTCAGCACGCCCCACCACCCGCCCGAGTGCTCGCCCGCACTGCCAACCGGCAATGTAGCGTCGAGGTCTTGCGTGGCGACGTCGACTTGCGCGCCCGGCGACGGCGGTTCGCGCTGCGCGAGCGCGCGGCGCGGCCACAGCCACGCGAGCATCGCCGCCCCGCATGCAATGCTCATGACGAGCGCGAAGCTGGGACTGCGCAGCAGCAGCGCGACAAAGAACAGCGCGCTGAACACGCCGAGCAGGAACGGCGTGTAGCTGTCCTCCGGCATCTTCAGGATCACGTCAGCATTGCCGCCGAGCGGCGATACGCCGAGCGTTTCGCGGCCACGATGCAGCAGGTAGCCGCGCGCGAGACTCGAACGTTCGGCGCCGTCGTCGAGTTGCATGCGGTCTTCCCACAATGGATGGCGCGACGCGATCATCGGCAGCACCGCGAAGTTGTACGGCGGCGGCGGCGATGGCACCGACCATTCGAGGCTCGAAGCATCCCACGGATTTGAGCCGGCGCGCGCCCCCCGTCGGGCCGAAATCAGCGCGTTGGCGATGAACATCAGGACGCCGATGCCAAATACGAACGAGCCGATGGTGGTCAGCATGTTACTCAGGTCCCAGCCCATGCCGTCGGGATAGGTGTAGACGCGCCGGGGCATGCCGAGCAGTCCGGAGATATGCATGGGGAAAAAGCCGAGATTGAAGCCGATCAGCACGACCCAGAAGGTCAGCTTGCCGAAACGCTCGTTCATCAGCCGGCCGGTGAACTTCGGAAACCAGTAGGCGATGCCGCCCAGTACCGGAAACACGTTGATGCCGAGCAGCACGTAATGCAGATGCGCGACCACGAAGTACGTATCGTTGAGCTGCCAGTCGAGCGGCACGGCGGCGGTCATCACACCCGATACGCCGCCTATCACGAACATCAGCACGAAGCCCGCGAAATACAGGAAGGGTGTCCTGAACACCGGCCGGCCGAGCCAGATCGTCGCGATCCATGCGAACACGGCGACCGCGCTCGGCACCGAAATCAGCATGCTGGCCGCGCCGAAGATCGCCAGCGCAAGCGGGGGCAGGCCGGTCGCGAACATGTGATGAATCCACACTTCGAAGCCGATCAGCATTGTCGCGACGGTCGACACGGCGACCGCCGCGTACGCGACCAGCGGCCGGCGGCAGAAGGTGGGCAGCGCGTCGGACACGATGCCCATTGCGGGCAGTACGACCACGTAGACCCACGGATGCGCGAACATCCAGAAAAGGTGTTGCCACAGGAGCGGCCTGCCGTCGCTCGCGACGTCGAAGAAATGGGTGCCGACGTTGCGGTCCATCCACAGAAGGAAGAACGCCAGGCTCACGGCCGGCACCGCGAACAGGTTCGCGAACGAAGCGGTCAACGTGCCCCATACGATGATCGGCAAGCGGTTGATCGACATCCCGTCCGCACGCATCCGGAACAGCGTGACGACGAAGTTCGCGGCGCCGACGGTCGTCGAGATGCCGAGCAGCACCATACCGAGCGCGTACACGTCGATGTTCGGGCCGCGGTTGTAGTCGAGCGACGCGAGCGGCACGTAGTTGAACCAGCCCGCGTTGGGCGCCTCGCCGAGCGGGAAGCTCGCGTACAGGAACAGACCGGCGAACAGGAACACCCAGTACGACAGCGCGTTCAGACGCGGAAACGCCATGTCGCGGGAGCCGAGCATCAGCGGCCACAGGTAGTTCGAAAAGCCGCTTAGCACCGGCAGCGCGTACAGGAAAATCATCGTCACGCCGTGCATCGTGAACAGCTGGTTGTACTGGTCCGGCGTGAGCAGCGTCTCGTTTGGCCGCGCGAGTTGCAGGCGCATCACCAAAGCCTCGACGCCGCCGAGCAGCAGGAACACGAACGCGGTGACGATGTAGCGCAGGCCGATCTGCTTGTGATCGACCGTCGTGAGCCAGCCACGCCAGCCGGGTTCGGTTTCCCACAGCTCGTGCAGGCGACGCTCCTCGTCGGAGCCCGGCGTCACCTCGCCGATCTCCGGTTCGCGGCGGAAAGTGACCGGCCTGAGTGCGGCCAGGTCCTCGCTTCCAGTGGTGGACATGTCGGGTTCCATCAGTTGAGCGTCGCGAGGTAGGCCGCGAGATCCCGGCTGTCGGCCGGACTCAGTGCGATGTCGGGCATCAGCGCCTGCGGTTTGATTTCCTGCGCATGCGCGATCCAGTCCATCACGTTGCGAGGCGTGTTCGGCAGCGTGCCCGCGGCGATCAGGCGGCGGCTCAGCAGATGCGTGAGATCGGGCGCCTGCACGCCGGCCGCGTCGCTGCCGCGCACCGTGTGGCAACCGGCGCAGCGGTCCATGAATACGTGCTGGCCGTGCACCGCGTCGGCGCTCGTGGGCGCATCCACCGCCCGGGCTTGCGCGGTGAACCATCTGTCGTAGTCCTGCTGGCTTTCGGCGATCACTTCAAATGCCATGTGCGCATGTTGCGCGCCGCAATACTGCGTGCACTGGCCGCGATAGACACCCGGAAGATCGGCCTGAATCCATTGCCGGTTGATCTGGCCGGGAATGTTCTGCGTCTTGCCGGCCAACGCCGGCACCCAGAATGCGTGAATCACGTCCGCGCTTTTCAGATTGACCTGTACCGGCTCGCCGACCGGGATGTGAATCTCATTCGCGGTCGTGAAGTGCTGCGGACCGTTCTCGCCGTAGTCGACTTTCCACCACCAGTCGTACGCGGTGACGGTGATCGTCAGCGCCGGTTCGCGTGCCGGCGAGGCCACCGCCGCTAGTACACACAGCATGTAGACCAGAGCGGCGAGCAGGAGCGCGGTCGAGATCAGCGTGCCGATCAGCACCGCGCGGCCGCCGCCGCGCTCGGTAATCGCTTCGCCGCCCGCGCCGTTCTCCTCGATCGATGCGCGTCGGCGGAACACCGCGATCAGCAGCAGCACCGCGATCACTACGCATACGGCGACGCACAAGGTGGTCAGCGCCCAGTCCAGGATGAACACGGGCCGCGACGCGGGACCGGCGCTGTGCAGGATGTACGCGAGGGGAGTGGACTGGAGGCTCACGTCGGCGCCTGGTGGGTCTACAGTTCGCCGCGCGCTGCGAGCGCCTTGATGCGGTCGGCGGTGCGCAGCGCTATCGCCTGGATGGTCAGCGACGGATTCACGCCGCCAACAGTCGGAAACACCGAGCCATCGCAGACCCACAGGTTCGGTATATCCCAGCTTCGGCAGTCTGCGTTGACGACACTGGTCGACGGATCGCGGCCCATGCGCGCGGTGCCGTTCAGGTGGCATGTATCGTCGTTTTCGCGCCAGATCTCACTACCGCCCGCAGCCCCGAGTGCCTGTTCCATGAAGTTCAGTGAATGGGCGATCAACCGCTTGTCGTTCTCGCACAGCGAATACGTCACACGCGCGACGGGCAGGCCGTACTGATCTTTTTCGTCAGCGAGGGTCACACGGTTGCGTTCCTGCGGCAAGGTTTCGCCGACGATCTTCAAGCCGGCCTGATGGTTGTATTTGTGCATCTCGCCGGTCAACGCGTCGCCCCACAAGCCGCGGCCGTTCTGCACACCTGCCCAGCCCGCGGGCAGGGGTCCCTGGCTCATGTAGGCGTAGCCGCCGAAGAAGTCCTTACCGGTATCCTCGTAATTCCAGTGTTCGGTGATCGCGAGCGACGGCGGCCCCTTGTACCAGCGGATTTCTTCGTCGAACGTGCCGTAGACAGCCTGATTCGACTGCGCCATCAGATTCTTGCCGACGAGCCCCGAACTGTTGGCCAGGCCGTCTGGGAAGCGGCCATTGGCCGACATCAGCAACAGACGCGGCGTCTCGATCGCATAGCCGGCCACCACCACGTTTTTCGCTCGCTGGAACTGCCAGCGGCCTTCGCGCAGATAGTCGACACCGGTCGCGAGCCCGGCATCGTTTGTCACGATACGTCCGACCATTGCCAGATCGCGGATTTCGGCGCCGGCGCTCACCGCGCGAGGAATCCACGTGACCAGCGCGCTCTGTTTGGCGTTGGTCGCGCACCCCGAGGTGCAGAAGCCGCGATACACGCACGGACGCGCTTTGCCGCGCGGCGCCGACAGCGTCGCCAGAGGCGTGGCCGTCCAGTCGATGCCCAACGCTTCGGCGCCGCGCGCGAGCACGAGCGCGGCCGCATTCAATTCATGCGCCCTATACGGATAGCGCGGCCGCTTCGGCCCCCATGGATAATTCACGGGGCCCGAGATTTTCAGTGCGTCCTCGACCTGCGCGTAGTAACGCCACATCTCGCGCCAGTCGAGCGGCCAGTCGGCGCCATAGTCGAGCACGCTGCGCGACCTGAACCACTCAGGACGAAAGCGCAGCGACACCATGGCGAAGTGCACCGTGCTGCCGCCAACGGCCTTGCCGCTATTGTTATTGCCGAGCCTGAGCGGGTTCTCGCCGTCGCAGATGCGTTCGTCGGTCCAGTAGAGCTTTGCCTGATGGCTTTCGTCGGAGGCGAACTCTTCGAGTGGTCGCCACCATGCGCCTGCATCGAATGCGACGACCTTGAAGCCCAGCTCCGCGAGCCGGCAGGCGAGCGTACCGCCGCCCGCACCCGTGCCGACGATCGCGAAGTCGACCTCCTCGTCATCCGGATACTCGCGCATCGGCACCCAGCCGCCACGTTCGAACACATCGGGAGCGCGGCCGTTCCTGCCGCGCGGATGATGCTGGGCTTCATCGAGCACGCTGGTTCTCCTTGCGGGCCTTGTCTTCCTGGCCGGGTTCCGCTTCAGCGGCTTCCCACGGGTCGCGCCGATCGTAATACAGGCGTACGTAGCCCCGCGGATTGGCCGGCCCTCCGAAGCCCATTTCGCTCCACGCGTGCGGGTGCGAGTAGTACGTGCTGCAGATGTCATGCAGCAGGCGTTCGGCGAAGAAAAGATTTGCGGGCATGCCGGCCCATGTGTCGCCTGTGAGTTCGCCGCGCTGCATCGATTCGAGCAGTGCCACCTGGGTGGCCTTTTCGAGGCTTGCAAACGGTAGTTCGTGACGTGCGCGGCTCTCGGCATCCAGCGCCGCGAGTCCGGTGCGCCATGCCTGCTGAAGCGGCGGCAGGCGCGCGTCGCGATAGCCGTCGCCGGCATTTTCTGTGAGCTTCGCATCGACCAGCAGCGCAAGCGGGACAGCCGGCAACGCGTTTGCCTGCGGCACGATGCACGCGCACAGAGCACGTACCGCCAGCCACTCGACGGCGTTAAAGAAATGCGGTTCAGCGGGCGTCGCAAGCCGTTGCGCGATTACCGTGCGGGTCGCGTCGTCCCATGATGGTGTGTCACGCTTGTCGAGTACGTCGTAACCGGGGTAGCGGGTGACCCTGGACTTCTGATTCGCGTCTCTCATGTTTCGCTCTCTCTGAGTCGCAGCGCCGCGAGGCCGGCCAGCGCCAGCGCCGAAAAGCTCGGTGGTGCGGGTAACGGTGGTCCGCTAAAGAGATTCTGGCTCCAGTTGCGCCAGCCGCCTTGCCGACGAGCAATGCCGCGCGCGTGGAAGCCGGCGCCGACGAAGCCGAGCGCGGTCGTAACCCGCAGCCAGAGCCGCGTGAACCAGCGCTCGCGTGGCACGCCGAGCGCTGCTTGGGCGAGCAGGGCCGCAGCGAGCGGCGGCACGACGACCGGCGCATACATCGCACGATGCTGGAACGCGCCGCGAAAATGCAGCAGCGCGACTTCTCCGACCGTACCGATCAACCCCGCGCTGACCAGCAGGCCAAGCGCGCGACCGGCCGGCATGCCGACCAGTTGGGGGTCGTGCGCGGGCTCGTCGCGCAACTGTTCGGCGACGGCGCCCAGCGCGCCAGAGAGCAGCAGTGCCATCGGCGCACCGATGGGCGCCGCATGAAACAGGTTGTTCCAGCTCCAGGCGCCCGGCCGCTTCGTGACGTTGTAAAGATGGAAGCCCGTGCCCGCGATGCCCGCGACGGCCGCAGCCAGATAAATCGCGTGGCGTAGCTGGTGCTTCTCCTGCCGATGATCCCGCCCGCCATGCAGACCGGCCAGCAGCGAAAGCGTGGCTGAGACGAGCGGCGTATACATCACGGGGTTGTCGAACGAGCCGCGATAGTGCTCCATTGCGCTGTCGGCGAGTACGGAGAGCGCAAGCAGCGCGGAACTGTGATTAAAGCGTCGGGCTGCTTCGATGTGGGTCTGGACGCCGGATGGCCGAAGCACGGGCAACAAAGCGGATTGCGAAGGCGCGGCAAAGTTGCTCGCACTCAGGGCGCGCTCTATCGCGCCAGTCGTTTCGACACCATCGCCGTGGCGTTTCACCCGCAGCGCAAATGCGGTCACTGCTGTAACGCCCGCCACTGCGCACAGCAGCCCCGTAAGTCGTTGAGAACTCATGGACGAGGATCCCTTCGTTATCCGATTTGATACGCCGCAGCGTCGCGAGATTTGAATTCGAGTCCGCAACCGGGGCGCCTCAGGTCGGGCGCTATAGCCCCGTCCATGGCCCGCGGCGCGCCGTCGAACAGCATCGACTCGATCCGCACGTGATCGTGAAACCATTCCTGATGACGCAGGCGCGGCACGGCGCATGCAACGTGTACATGCAAGGCGGGCGCGCAGTGAGCCGACAGCGGCACGTGAAAGGCATCGCAGAGATCGGCGGCCTGCATGAAGCCGGTGATGCCGCCACAGCGGCTCACGTCGGCCTGAAGAACATCGACCGATTGCGCG
Source organism: Paraburkholderia sp. BGA-UO-ETr-F21 (assembly GCF_059567925.1). Classification (NCBI taxonomy): domain Bacteria; kingdom Pseudomonadati; phylum Pseudomonadota; class Betaproteobacteria; order Burkholderiales; family Burkholderiaceae; genus Paraburkholderia; species Paraburkholderia sp. BGA-UO-ETr-F21. Next base: position 242,811 of record NZ_JCAQOY010000009.1, read on the forward strand.
GCCAGTAACTGCCGGAAGTCGTCGAGCGTGTAGCCGTATTCGCCAGCGGCGATCTCCATGCCGGCTGGCGCGTGCTCGCGCACGAAACGCAAGCCGGCGGTGTCGTCCGAAGAGACCGGTTCTTCGAACCATTCAACGCCGCGCTCCGCGAAATGCTGCGCCCAATGCAGCGCGGGCTGCGGAGTGAATGCACCGTTGGCGTCGACAAAGAGGCCTGCGTCGCCAATCGCCGCACGCGCCGCTTCCACGCGTGCAGGATCGTTCTCCGGCTCACTCCCGATCTTGATCTTGACCCAACGGCAGCCATCACGCTCCACCCAGCCAGCTAGCTGCTCGCGCATCTGTTTGTCACTGTATGTGGTGAAGCCGCCGCTGCCATAGAGCGGCACGGATTCGCGCGCCGCGCCGAGCAGGCGCACGAGCGGCACGCCGAGCAGTTTCGCTTTCAGGTCCCACAGCGCGCAATCCATTGCTGAGATCGCTGTGGCCGCCAGACCCGAACGCCCGAGATTGCGTACCTGACGCTGCATGCGCTGCCAGACAGCGCGAATATCCCATACGTCGCTGTGCAGGACGCATTCGCCAAGCGTGTCGTGAATCAACGTGACAACGCTTTTATCGCTATACGTGTAGCCGATGCCGGTTTGCCCGGCGGCGTCCATTTCGACGACGACCAGTGTGGTCGCCTTCCACGCGAAGGTGCCGTCCGCTTCGGGCGCGTCGGTCGGGATGCGGTAGGCCCTCGCGCGTAGTCGGTTCACGGGCGCTTGCGCGGCGTCGCGGGTTACGGTGCGATCGGTCATGTCGGCACGCTTACTTGTCGTGATGACCGGGGAGGACTGCGCCGAGCACCTGTTTGGCCGTTTCGACGATCACGTTGCCTTCGTTCGGATCGCCCTTTATCAAGGTCGAAGCAAACGCCTTGGCCTGCGCGAGCGTGATGTGCGGGGGCAGCGGTGCGATATTCGGATCGGCTTTGACTTCGATGACGACCGGACGATCCGCGGCCAGTGCTTCGTCCCATGCGGCGCCCATCTGTTCATCGGTGTCGACGTAAATACCTTTGAGGCCAATCAGTTCCGCGAACTTGTGATACGGCACGGACGGGATATCCTGCGACGCTTCGAACTTGGGATCGCCTTCCATGGCGCGCTGCTCCCAAGTCACCTGGTTGAGGTCCGCGTTGTTCAGCACCATGCAGATCCAGCGCGGATCGGCCCAGTCTTTCCAGTACTTTGAAACGGTGATCAGTTCAGCCATGTTGTTCATCTGCATGGCACCGTCGCCGACCAGCGCGATGACGGGACGCTCGGGAAACGCGAACTTGGCTGCGATCGCATAGGGCACCGCGGCGCCCATCGACGCGAGGCCGCCCGAGAGCGAACACATCATGCCGCGCTGGACCTTCAGATCGCGCGCGTACCAGTTTGCGCAGGAGCCGGAATCGCTCGTCACGATCGAGTTGGCCGGAATGCGCTTCGACAATTCCCACACGGTGCGCTGCGGATTGACCGCGTCCTTGCCAGCCTCATGCGCGCGCTTGTCGAGCGTCTTCCACCAGTCCTCCGTCCAGCTTTCGATCTTCTTTCGCCATGCACGATCCTTTTTCTCTTCGAGAAGCGGCAGCAATGCACGCAAGGTTTCGACACTATCGCCAACGAGATTGACTTCCATCGGATAGCGCAGACTCAGCATGTCGGCCTTCAGGTCGATCTGTACGCCCCGAGCGGCACCTTCCTTCGGCAGAAATTCCGAGTAAGGGAAGCCCGAGCCGATCATGAGCAGCGTGTCGCATTCCATCATGAGGTCATAGCTCGGCTTGGTGCCTAGCAGACCGATGGAGCCGGTCACCCATGGCAAATCGTCCGGCAGGACCGCCTTGCCGAGCAGCGCCTTGGCGACGCCCGCACCGAGCTTTTCGGCGACGGCGATGACTTCGTCCGTTGCGTGCAGTGCACCGGCGCCCACGAGGATCGCCACTTTCTTGCCAGCGTTGAGTACCTCGGCGGCCTGCTGCAGATCGTCGGGATAGGGCACGAGACGCGGCGCGCGATAACCGACGCCCGAATGGAGCGTACCGTGCTTGCGGCCCGGCGCTTCATAGGGCAGATCCTGCAAATCGTTCGGGAGGATGATCGCCGTGACCTTACGCTCGGCCACCGCCGTGCGGATAGCACGGTCGACGAGATGGCGCACCTGCGCAGGGACCGAGGCCTGTTCGATGAAAGCGCCGGCGACGTCCTTGAACATCGAAGCTAGATCGAGTTCCTGCTGGTAATGGCCACCGAGCGCGGCGCGGGCCTGCTGCCCGGTGATGGCGAGCACGGGCATGTGATCCATTCTCGCGTCGTAGAGACCGGTGATCAGATGCGATGCGCCGGGCCCCGACGTCGCGATGCAAACCCCGAGCTCGCCGGTAAATTTCGCGTGAGCCGACGCCATGAAGGCGGCCATTTCTTCATGCCGGACCTGCACGAACTCGATGGGCTGGGTCGGGTTGCCGGATTTTGAGTTTCTGGCTTCGGACTGGGCACGGTTGAGTGCGCCGAAGACACCGTTGATCCCGTCGCCGGGATATCCATAAATGCGCCGGACACCCCATGCCTGAAGCCGCCCGACAATAAAGTCACCTACGGTTTGCGCCATCTCAGTCTCCCAATCGTCACGCTGGCATAAGCGAGCTGTACGTGAGGGTCGCAAGTATCGTTCCGCGTTATTGCAAACCGTAATCTCCGCGATTTCCGCTGAATGTGGTAAGCGCAAACAGCGCCCGTGAGTTCGCAATGAAGAGTCATTTAAGGACTGAAGCGCATTGGTTCGGCGTCACCGGAATTCCCAGCCTCGCTACGCTTCTCCTCGCTTATCTTCTCCCACTATGACCGTTGTCAACGACGCGAACGCGAAACGCGGCACGTCGAGATTCTGCGGTGCGGGCTTTTCTTTAAAGCCGCGGCCGGCCATGTCGTACGTCGAGCCGTGACACGGGCATAAAAATCCGCCCGGCCAGCTATCGGGCAGGTTCGCCTGTGGACCTGCCTCGAAGCGAGGGCGGGGCGTGCACCCGAGATGTGTAGAAACGCCCACGACGACAAGCAGGTTCTGATGGTCGGCGCGCGAGCGATATTCGTTTTTGTAGTAGTCAGGCATCGGCATCGAGAACGGCCGCTCTGTCGACGGATCAGCGACCATGGAGTTCGCGAGAACGACTGCTCTGAGCATTGCTGGTGTGCGATTGACAAGAAAAACGGGCACTCCGCGCCACGCAACTGTGATCATGGCTCCTGGCAGCATCGGGCTGATATCAACCCTGACGGGCGCACCTGCAGCCCTGCTTTTCTCCGGTGGCCCCATTGAGGCCACGAAAGGCAGCAGGGTTGCAACGGCCGCCGTCCCGCCTGCGATTGTCGTGGCGACCAGCCACTGGCGGCGGCTGATATCTTCGTGCGGAAACCGAACAGATTCCATCTCCTGCTCCCGAAACCGATCCCGGGCTTAAGGACGGTTTGATCCGGAATTGAAGTGCGAGTTCGTGGGCCCAATCGTTTTCACCTACTTCCGGTGCCTGACCGAACGAACAACGCCCTGCATCAGGGCCGGCAGAAAACCACTCGTGATTCGCCATGAATGAAAGCGTGCCGGGAGTGAGACGCATTGCGACCAGATGTGCACATGTGCGAGATTGGTTTCAAGGTACGGGCGCTTCCGGAATAGTTCGCGGGAGGCTTCGCGGCGTAAACGGCCCGCTTGGGCGAAATGGATGTCAGATGTTACGCATCGGACGGCACAGCGCGAGACTTTGAACGCATGGGAACAAAAACTGCTCCGTGACGGGTTACTGGTAGAGGACCGTTTGCATGCGCGCCGCTCGCACGTTCTTACCCGGCCCACTTATTCGCGCGTTTAACAGGAATATCTTATGTCCAGGATCGTCGTGGTGACAGGAGCCGGTGCGGGTGTCGGGCGCGCAACCGTCGCGGAGTTCGCCCGGCACGGGTATGACGTCGCGTTGCTTTCGCGTGATAAAGGCCGGATCGATCGTGCCGCCGCTGACCTGAAAGCGTCGTATGGCGTACGGGTCCTCGGCATCCCGACGGACGTGGCCGATGCCGAAGCTGTCGAGTCAGCCGCCTCGCTGGCCGAGCGGGAGCTGGGACCAATCGATGTCTGGGTCAACGTTGCAATGGCCACGGTGTTCGCCCCGGTCTCGAAGCTCACCGCTCAGGAGTTTGAGCGGGGTACCAGGGTCACTTATCTGGGTCAGGTGCACGGTACGATGGCGGCACTTTCGCGCATGCGCACGAGAAACCGCGGGACAATCGTCAACGTCGGCTCGGCACTGGGATATCGATCGGTGCCGCTCCAGTCGATCTATTGCGGAGCCAAGTTCGCCGTGCGGGGCTTTACGGATGCACTTCGATCCGAAATCATTCATGACGGACTGGACGTCCACCTGACGATGGTTGACCTGCCCGCCGTCAATACCCCGCAATTCGATTGGGCGTTAAACAAGATGGGCAAAAGGGCACAGCCAGTAGCGCCAATTTACGAACCGGAAGTGGCCGCGCGAGCTATTTTCTTTGCGGCAACACACAGGCGCCGTGAAGTCTGGGTGGGGTTTCCCACCGTCAGGGCGATTCTCGCGAATCGCATCGCTCCAGGGCTGATCGACAGATATCTCGCAAGCGCCGGCTATAAAGGTCAGCTTACTGATGAGCCACTCTCCCCCGATGCGCCTGCCAACCTCTTTGAACCCGTGCCAGGCGACTATGGTGCTCACGGCCGTTTTGACAGCCGGTCGAGGACACGCAGCTGGGAAATGTTTACAAACAGGCATCGCGACGCTTTCTGGGCGTTGACGGGCGTCGCGATACTGGGCGGGATTGGTGTGCTGCTTGGCAGGAAACGCGAGAAATAAAAATCGCGGCGTGCAGGAGAAAATCCCGCGCCGTTGCGGCGGGCCACAGGGGAGCGGAGCGTGAGCAAGCTGATCGAAGATTACGCCCTTCTGGGCGATGGCGAAACCGCCGCGCTGGTGGGGAAGGACGGTTCGATCGACTGGTTATGCTGGCCGCGTTTTGACGACGACGCATGTTTTGCGGCGCTGCTCGGGGCAAACGACCACGGTCATTGGTCGCTTGCACCCGCGGGCGACGTAACCGGTCAAAGCCGCCGCTATCAGGAAGACACGCTGATCATGGAAACAGACTTCCAGACGGCGGACGGCGAGGTAAGAATCATCGATTTCATGCCGGTTCGCAAGACTTTTTCATCGCTTGTGCGTATCGCGACCGGATTGCGGGGAACCGTGAAAATGCGCAGCACCTTACGCCTTCGTTTCGACTACGGCGCCTTGCCCCCATGGAGTGTTGCCGACGGCGATGACATGATCGCGAAGGTCGGCCCGAATCTCATTGTATTGCGCGCGCCGCTAAGGCTGAACGTGACTTCCGACGCCGCCGGGGCAGATTTCGACGTCTCGGAAGGACAACGAATTGCCTTTGTCCTGAGTTACGCCCGTTCGGACGAAGGACCACCGGAGCCTATAGATGCCGAGGCGGCGCTCGCCTCGACGCAGGATTTCTGGCGCGACTGGATTGGCCGCTTTGATAATTCGAAAACCGACTGGCCGTTTCAGGTCCGGCGCTCCCTGATAACACTCAAGGCATTGATTCACCGGCGCAGCGGTGGTCTGGTCGCGGCGCCCACCACGTCGCTTCCCGAGGCGCCCGGCGGCGAAATGAACTGGGACTATCGCTACTGCTGGTTGCGCGATGCGAGTTTTACCCTCACAGCGCTCCTGAATGCTGGCTACCACGAGGAGGCAGAAGGCTGGCGAAACTGGTTACTTCGCGCCATTGCAGGGTCGCCCGATAACATGCGCATCATGTATCGCGTTGACGGCGCACGGCACCTACCCGAGTGGACCGTGGACACGCTGCCCGGTTACCGTTTCGCGAAACCTGTGCGAATTGGCAACGCGGCATCGACGCAGCACCAGCTCGATGTCTATGGAGAAGTGCTTGACTGCCTCGACCTCGCCAGACGGGGCGGGGTCGCATCATCGGACCAGGAATTCGCTATTGAAGAGAGACTTGTCGAGCATCTCGAGGCAGTCTGGCAGACGGTCGGATCGGGAGTGTGGGAGTCACGAGCGGAACCGCGCCACTATACTTATTCAAAAGTCATGGTGTGGGTTGCATTCGACCGCTTCGTGAGTCGCCACTCAACGAGCAATCTCGTTAGTCGTGAGATGCTAAACCGGATCGCAGCGCTGCGGCAGACGGTGCACGACGAAATCTACCGTGAAGGCTGGAACGAGGGTCTGGGTACGTTCACGCAACACTACGGTTCACAGACGCTGGACGCCAGTCTTCTTCTGCTGCCACTCGTCGGCTTTCTTCCTGTCGATGACCCCCGGATGGCCTCGACGATTGCAACGATCGAACGCGAACTATCCGAAGGCGGCCTGATTCGACGCAAGAAGCCGAGCGCAGACGGACCAAAAGAGGGCGCGTTCCTGGCTTGCTCGGGCTGGATGTCGGAATGCATGCAGCTGCAGGGCCGCCACAAGGACGCGCGGGAGCAGTTCGAGCGCCTGCTCGTGGTCGCCAACGATGTGGGCCTGCTCGCAGAAGAGTACAACGTGCCAGGTGGTCATCTGGCCGGAAATTTCCCGCAGGCTTTGACCCACCTCGCTATTGTGAACGCTGCACTCGCTCTCAGTGGTCCTACGTTACAGCGCGGCGGCCGGTCCTGCGGCTCCAGAATCTGACGTTCATCTGACTGGCTTGCAGCGTGGCGACGCCAAGGCAGCCGCAATCTATCTGATGTCCTTGCACGTCAATGCCCAGAGGTTGGAATACTGATGCGACCAGTCGCCAGAAATGGCCGTCTGGGCTCGCATCAGCGAAAGCTCGCCCGAGCATACACAGTGCCTAAGGAAGACGCTGAGCCGGCGCTTGCGACGTTCGCCGACGTCGCCTTCCCATGGAAGGATGTCGCGATTCGCCAGCGCGTCTGGCGAACCACCCAGCAGGACCGGTAGCCGGAAATCGAGCGCGTAATCGGCCGCGGTCGACGGGTCTATGCCGCGCTGCTCCAGGAGTATGTCCTTGAAACGGATCTGTTCGTCGATGGAAGGTAGCACGTGTGAGATGTGGCCGCGGTGACAGATGGTCGATGTAACCGTCTCCTGAGTAACGCGTGCGTCCGTCAATGCCGGCTGCGCAGCGTACGAAAATGCGGCGCAAGGCAATTGCATGAGCACAGGAAACGCTGCCATGCCGATAAGGCGTCGATGTAGATCTATCAATCCGGAGCCCTGAAGCAAGCGGTTCTTCGCGATCATCCCGCGAAGCGCGAATGAGATAAAAAGCGCCCAGGAACACAGTGTAGCCGTAAAGGCGCGTGTTCAAAACCTTGCGATCGGACGCATTCCTGCCCGGGACGGCTTCTTCAGCTTCTTCATCATGGGCTCGCCTGTCTTCACGCAACCCTTATCTGGCCATTGTTCCAGAAGCCGCGCCGGCGGCATCATCTTTCGCCACCACGTGGGCCGGTTGCGGAAGCGCTTTCAGATCCACCCAGTCATAGCGGACGCTATCCTGGACCTGTTTCAACGTCTGATTGGCTTCGTAATACTTGTCCATCGACAGCAGACCCGCCGCCTTGTCGACATCGGCGATGGTCTGCCTGAGCGGCACGACCGCCATCGTATAAGACACGTTGACATCGGCGAGTTTGAGCACCTTCATGGCGGCGCCCGGCTTGCCGCTCTTCAACTGCTCATTTGCGGACGCGACGGCCTTGGCCTGGGATGGCTTGGCGGCGAAGTCGTCAGTGACCGTCACATCCGCGCCTACTGGCAGCCAGGAGACTGGAGTGGTGCTTTTCGTGACACTTGACTGGTATGTCATCGACGGGGGTGTCCTGAGATCTGACTCGGCTTTCAGAAACGCGGTGTTATCCGCCTGTGCAGCCTTCATCGACCCCTGTGCCTCCTTGACCAGCTTTATCGCCTGAGCCGGACGGCCACTGAAGATCGCAAGACGCGCCTGCCTGATCTCGTCAAATGCCTGGCTACCTCTGGCCGATAGCCGTCCCATGTCAGACACGGACGTTGCGGAGGCTTGCGCGGCGTTCGCGCTTGTGAAGCTGATGGCGCACGTTGCAAATGCGGCGACGAGTATTGCCGTGCGTTTCATGCCTGGATTGAACATTTTTGCCTCTCCTTGAAGAGTGACGGCGACAGCATTTGCGCAGGCAAACGCTGAACGCCAGGGTGAGCCCTTCGGTCGACATCAACCGTCGGCCGTTTGTCATTCCGACGGCCGTGGCCAACAATTCAAACGTAGAGACGAACTCTTAAGTATTGCTTAAATGTCAAGCAAAAGCGTCAGCCGAAAAAAATGCCAATCGCTTCCTGCAGAACGATGATTTTCTTATGGCGGAAGCTGGCATCCGGTTTGACGATTCCACATCGGCACTGAGGATCGGGGGGCGCCGTCGTCTCACAATGACGGGTGGTTTCCCTCATGGTCGTCCATCCTGCTGGAATGTATCATGGAGTGACATATGAGAATGAGGCACGACACATCAGATGACAATCTCCTGACGAGACTGTCAGGGTGCCTTCGGGCGCAATGCCGCAATCTGGAGAAAGCCATGGTGATCAACAATGATTTCGAACTCGTCTATCTCGTGATCGCGTTTGCGTTTCTCGGCGTGATCCTTTTCGGCAGTCTGCTGGTGACGCTCCATCTCGACCGGTGGCATCCGAAGCTGATCGGCGCCTTGATAGGGGCGCTGCTGGGCGTCGTACTGATCGAAGCAGTTCCGATGTTCACCTGACCGTAGCGGTGGAAGATGCAACACGCTTGAACATCAGACCCGCCCGCGAGGGAGGCGACAATGGCGCCGTTCGACCGGATTCTTCTTTGTTATGACGCGACGCCTGAAGGGCAGCGGGCATTACTTTGCGGCGCTGCACTGGCCAGGCAACTCGATGCCGAGACGCACCTTCTGGCCGTTCTCGATCTGGCGTGGTGGCCAGCAGGCTACGACGCGTTTTCGTCCATGAAATTCGACATTGATGAGAATGCCGCGAGGGAAATACTGCAGGAAGGTATCGCAAAGCTGCAGTCATGGGGGGTGAGCGCAACCGCGCATTCTGCGGTGGGCGACGCAGCCGAACAGATTTCAGATCTTGCCAATGCCCTTCACGCGGATCTGATCGTGATTGGCCACCGACATGGAGGATTTGTGACGCGCTGGCTGGCGGGCGGAAGTCATCTGGCGCTGCTGGACCGTGTATCGTGCGGCGTGCTTTTTGAAGTGATTTACTAGGTGGTGCCGTGGCACTTTCCTGGGGACATCGGGTTGCCCCGCACAGTCGGAAGTTCACCCGAATGCGGGTTTGTAATCAGATCTCGGGCCAGACGAACAGGACATGCTGGCCACTGGCAGGGTAAAGTTCCTCCTGCTTCACGGGGTGCCATCGGTCGGGGTTCGAGTCGGCGTGGAAAGCGCGAATATGCCACCGCGGCATGACAAAGGGTCCTTCCGCCATTACGCCTAGCGCGCCCAGTCCATAAGCGTCCACTATTCGGGCTGCAATGCCTGTCGAATAGCGGGGACATCCGGGCAAACTGTCATCCGGAAGGGGCGCCCGCTTGATCCATAGGGGAGCGGTCTTCGGGCCTGGCGCGGCTGAAGTCACGTCCTTCTGGGACGAGGCATGTGACAGGTCTGTAGAGAGGCAGAGTAGCGCGAGCGCAGCCGGGGCAACTGCTGCGCGAGGAAGAGAAATCCGGAACATATGTTTGGTGAGGCCCGTTTTGAAGTCAGATCTGAAGGGCAGAAGACGACCGCATCAATGCCCCGCGCATCGCGCTACATAAACCGTCAGATTGCTCTGAACCCGTCTGGCAACGGCTGCGACCGCTAGAGACCCCAGATAATATCTGCATTCTGTCGGCTCGCTTCACGCATCATATCGAGCAGCGGCCACGCCCGCTGAGCAAGGCCACGATGATCTTCGCCTGCCGTATGGCCATGCGCGTCCGGCACGTGATAGAGCGATTCAAGTGCGACATCCGCCTGTGCTTCTTCAGAGATCGCGGTTTCCAGCCGATCAATTGCCTGGGACAGTTCATCGTGCTGAATGACCCCAATAGTCCCCAGATGCTTGCCGATAAGTCCCAGCAGATACTGGGCGAGATTCTTGAGCATGATTACGTCGGGCGACGACGGTGAACGAAAAGTAATTAGCATGATGAGATCTCCCTGTACGTGCGAATAGCCAAGTAGCAGCCTGCCAGCCGGCGGACTCGCCATTCCCATCTGGCGCGCTCGCGCAGGAGACCTCCAGCGTGGCTGGGATCCGTTGGCCAGGGTTGGCCAGGCAGTGAACGCCGCCCCATGGACGCTCTGCATGCTGCCGGTCGTGAGTGCCGGCCTCGATGACTTCGCCTGAGTTCCAGCCAGAGGAGGCCTCATTTCCAGTTTATGTCACATCGTGACTAATGCCAATAGCAATCCGGTCCTGCGGGCGCGCAGGGGCGGAACTGCGTTTCCAGCAGGAGCGGCTGGTGATCGTCTCCGTTGTGCCGGTTTTCGCGCAAGGTGGCCGTCCGGGCTATCACGGACGGGTCGCTTCCGGTAACCCGGGTGCCGGCGGTGAGTGTCGGCCGGGCGGGCGCTCTGGCAAAGCCCGGATGTGTCACGACGTTGTAGTGCCCACTGGCATCGCGCCACGCGGGCTACTGCCATCCATCGCAAGGAGCTCGTCCAGCAGGCGGCTGTGGCGCAAGTGGCCGCCTGTTCAGTATCATCCGGATGAACGAAAACGGCCAGCGACCGACATATATCCAGGTCACGGGGTGACATATTTCAATTCTGGCAACACACGGGAGAACAGGATCATGGTTTCAGGAAAACGCCCCGGCCCTGACGATCTGACCAAGGGGGAACTGCAGGAGTTATCAGACTTCCGCTATCAGTTGCGGCGTTTCCTGCATTTCTCGGAAGAAATAGTGCACGCAGAGGGCATCACGCCGCTGCAGTATATGTTGCTGCTGCATATCGGCGGCTTCGCGGGCCGGGACTGGGCGACCGTGGGGGAACTGGCCGAGCGTCTGCAGGCCTCTCCGCATGGAACAGTTGCGCTCGTTTCCCGTTGCGAGGCGGCCGGCCTGGTTACGCGCAGGCCAAGCGCAGAAGACCGGCGGCAGGTAGAGGTGCACCTGCTGAAAAAGGGCCGGCAGTGTCTGGGAAGGCTCGCGCTGCTGCACAAGACCGAAATCCAGTCCTTCGGATGGGCTTTCAAGTCTGACGCCGACACGCCTTGACGCCGCATTCATGTGGCCATCATTTCTCTGGTAGCAACGAGTTTCGTGCCCTACGCTGTGAATAGATCAATTCTCGCTTCGTCGGGGTCCGGACATGAGCCGTGGACAGGATCAGGCTGAAAGTACAGCGACTATCAATCCACGTCACGTCAGGGTGTCGGCGGTGCAGCCTGAGCAGTCGGCCCAGCCGGAAGACGATTCGGGTGCTCCGCTTGGTCTACGCTGGCTGTGCGTGCTTGCTTTTATCGTGGGTATCGTAACTGGTCTGGGCGCCGTTGTATTTCGCGCGCTGATAGGACTCGTCCACAACGCCTTCTTTCTCGGACGATTCTCTTTTGCGTACGACGCGAGTCATTTCACCGCGGCATCACCCTGGGGCGTGTTCGTCATTCTCGTACCTGTCGTGGGTGGCCTCGCCGTCACGTGGATAGTGAGCACATTTGCACCAGAAGCAAAAGGGCATGGTGTGCCAGAAGTAATGGACGCGATTTACTACAAGCGTGGTGTGATCAGACCCGTGGTCGCAGTAGTGAAATCGATTGCGTCGGCTCTCGCGATCGGATCGGGCGCGGCGGTTGGGCGTGAAGGCCCGATCATCCAGATCGGCTCGGCGCTCGGTTCGACACTCGGGCAACTGGTCCGGATGACCGCAGGACAGCGCATTACGCTTGTTGCTGCGGGGGCGGGTGCAGGTATCGCCGCGACCTTCAATACACCAATCGGTGGCGTGCTGTTCGCCACCGAACTCATGATGCCGGAGATCAGTGTCAACACGTTTCTGCCTGTGGCGCTAGCCACAGGCACGGCGACTTTTCTCGGTCGCCTGTTTTTCGGCGCGGCGCCTGCGTTCTTTGTGCCCGCACAGTTGGGCGCAATCTCGAACGAACCGGGTGGCGTCCTGACGCTCGTGCTTTACGCGCTGCTGGGTGCAATCACCGGAGCGGCGGCCGCACTGCTGATCCGTTCGCTGCATTGGGCAGAAGACTCATTCGACCAGGTACCTGGACGTTACCGACGCCACGCGCTAGGCATGCTGATTGTCGGACTGACGATGTACCTCCTGTGGCGCTACGCGGGTCACTACTACGTTGAGGGTGTTGGATATGCAACCATTCAGGCAACCCTTTACGGCCAGCTTCAGGGAGGTGGGTTTCTCCTGTTACTCGCCCTGTGCAAGACATTGGCGACGTCTGTCAGTCTTGGATCTGGCTCCTCGGGAGGCGTGTTTTCGCCGTCGCTTTTCATCGGCGCCGCGCTCGGCGCCGCATTCGCGTCCTTCATTACAATGGCCGTGCCGGGCGCTCCCGTCAGCGTGCCGGCATTCGCCATGGTGGGCATGGGTGCCATGGTGGGCGGCGGAACGGGGGCGGCAATGACGGCTGTGGCCATGATCTTCGAGATGACGCGAGGCTACGACATCGTGCTGCCGATGATTATTGCGGTCGCATTCAGCCTGGGCGCGCGCCGGCTGCTTTCCCCGGAAAGTATCTATACGCTCAAGCTGGTGCGGCGTGGGCATCCGATACCTAATGCCTTGCACGCCAACATGTTTCTGGTCCAGAACGCCGCTCAGGTCATGGAGACCGATGTACTGGTACTCGATGGGAGAGTACCGTTTCGTGAACTGATGTCCCATCTAGAGGGGCCCGCATTCCGGCATGTCGTCGTGACGCGGGAGCAGGAGATCTACGGCGTGTTGCGTATCAATACAGGGCTGCGGCGCGCGGTCAGTCAGAGCGACTCGGATATCGAGTTGGGAACGCTTGCCCAGCGCAACTTTATTGTGGTGCAGGAGAAGGATGTCGCCTTCAGCGTTATCTCCAGGCTCTGGAAACAACACGCAGTGATGGCGGTCGTGCTAGCGCGACGCGACACGAATGCTCCAGCGCGGGTGCTTGGCGTCATAGCGAAAGAGCACATAGCGGATGCCGTGGCGAGGAGCATCAGGATTTTCCCGGGGTGAGCCGAGGAAGACCCGATATTCGCGACCGTTTTGCTTTCGTGACCGCAGCCCGCGTTGTGCTGCTGTCGAAGGAGGAAGACCGATGAAACTCGTACATGATACGGAGGCAATGTGCAAACGTCTCGGCAAGGCACTGCATCTCGACATGTTCCGCCGGGCATTGGCCGCCGGGTCAGAGACCCGGACAACTGCGGATTCCGAGTGGGTGATCGTCTACCGGACGGCGCAGGGGTTCTGCTGCATGTATCACGGTGTGGCGGTGGAATTTGAAGAGATGCTTGACGTTCAGTTATGGTCGGAAGAAAGGGAGGTGGAAACGTATTTCATCGGGTTATGACCGCCGGCGAGTGAGGGCATTGAAGTCAGGGGAGACACGACAGCAAGTGAAAGTCACTGGAATGTTGGAACCCGGTTTCGTTGCGTTTAAGCTGTATTTAATAAAGCATCGCTAGTCTCAACCATCCGATGCCGATTCTGCGGACGAAAGCGGGGTCGTGATTCACGTCAGGGCCGTCCCACACGTGTGGGGCAACCTTTCTACGGTCCGGCAGCAATGCCGGGCTTTTTTTGACAGCCAGCCGGAACGCACTCCGACGTGGCGTGACGGGCAAGGCTGCGCGAGCAAGCTCCCGTCCCCTTGCGGCAACACGCGGGGCGTAGGCATCAGTTCTGGAACGCCGGGCGCCGTTGCTGAGATTGCCCGACTGCGCGAAGTGACGCCTCCGGAGCACTGGCAACGTGAAGCGTGTGGGTTGGGAACGCAAATTCGACGCCCGCATCGGAAAACTCGCTCATCAGGGTGAGATTGATTTTCTGCTGGATGTCCATGTAGAGATTGAACGCCGGATCGGTGACGTAATAGACGACCTCGAAGTCCAGCGAGCTTTCCCCAAACTGCTTGAAGTGAGCACGATCAAAGCGTGTATCACCCGCATCCTCTACTGCCTGCCTGACCTTGTCGGGGATCGCACGCAACTGATCTGGAGTCGCGTCATAGGTCACGCCAAACCCGAAGACAATGCGCCGCTCCGTCATACGCTTGTAGTTGTGGATCGTGTTCTTGAGTAATTCGGTATTGGAGCAGACGATTTCCTCGCCGCTCAGGCTGCGTATGCGTGTGGTCTTGAGCCCGATATGTTCAATGCTGCCTGCAATATCGCCGAACACGATGAAGTCGCCAATCTCAAACGGCTTGTCCAGCCCGATCGCAAGCGAGGCAAACAAGTCGCTCAGTATGCTCTGGACTGCGAGTGCCACGGCGACGCCACCCACGCCGAGGCTGGCGACGAAGGCAGTGATATTGACGCCCATGTTGGCAAGTACGGCCAGCAGCAGGACAGACCATAACAGGCCCCTGAGCATCCAGGACAACATCGTCGTAATGACGGGGTTGTGGGTGGAGGCGCCCTCGGCCGTAAGCCGTCCGGCTGTCCAGACTGTCACGCCCCGGTTGATCCAGATTGCAATCTGGATTCCCAGTACCAGAAACCAGACGTGACTGACGCGCGTGTCCCACCTGTCGTTCAACCCGAGAAATCCGGCGCCGAAAAGCAACGCCGAAATCAGGATTGTCGCCTTCCGCGTGCTCTTGAGCACCTCCACGATCATGTCGTCGAGTGTAGTCGAGGTCTTTTCAGCCAGCGCTTCGAGGCGGACTGTGATGAAGCGCAGCAGGATCGACAGGAGGAAGTAGCATGCGATGGCCGCAATCACTGCATAAAGCCAGGCCGTTGCTGGTACCCCCAGAAACGCATTCAGGTCCAGCCACTGTTTCATTGGAAACTCTCCCATTGTTGAAACTGATCAACGCCGCAAATCGTTACAACTGCCTGTCTGGCGGATTACGTCTCGAAAAGTTCCGGGTTTTTGTGCCTGACGTATCGATCGTCAGCCTGGAGCAGTCCACAGGTGCGTTTCTGCTCTTGGCGCAAGCGCCGCTGGGCTCCCGATCGGACCGCCGTGGATGAGGTGGTCCAAAATCGCGCGAACGTTGTTGCGCGCGGCGAGGGTTCCGGAGGACCGTCACCGCCCTGAATTTCGGTGAGGCGGACTATCAGGAATCCCGCCATGAGCGAGATAGCCTATGCAACCTGGAACAGGGGTAACGGTGTGCCTTCGGCCCGTATTTCGCATTCTCAGGCGACGTGATCCAGTGCTTTGTCGCTCGGCGGCGCAGGCTTCGCGTAGAACTGAAACGCGTTCGCAGCAATCAAAGCTGCTGGGCCGCAGGCGGTTCTGGCGAGCAACTGAAGGACAAAAATCCGGCCAATCATGGAATTGCATCACATAGTGACATATAATAACGTGTGTGATGCGCCTCCGACGCGCCGCGTGACTGGTTGGCAACGTGTCTGGCAGACTGGTGCGCGCGGCGCGCCTGCGCCGTCGGCGATTTTTGCGGCGATGGATTGGGACAGGGTGTGAAGGTTTAACTGGTGTGATCGACCAGGGGATTTGTGATATCACTGCCGGGAGATTTGAGAGTTTGATGCCGGTCCGTGGTTTCGGGGTGGGGGCTACATGAAAGATTCAGCCGTCTATGCTGATTTTGAAATTATCAGTGAAACAACAAAGGAAGAGTGCACCGCGGGCTGCGTATGGGTCGACACCATGGCAAGGCATGCAGTGTCGGGCGTGACCGTGTATGCCTGCGTCGAACCATTCACGACGTCGGGCCAATCCGGAGTGACTGAGCGAGTCGCGCTCGACCGGGCGCTCGAACATGCGCGTGCTTCGTTGCGCCGCCGCTTAAGCAAATGCTAGGTCAGTGCTCGTAAAGCGATACGGAATGTTGGCAAACCTGCCAGACCCCACGGGCACTCGACCTCGTGTGCCAATCAGCGAGGCGCATCCGAGTCTCAGGGCATGGGCGTGCGACGATCACTGCGGCTCGGGCGGTGGGTGCCGGGGCTCACAACGGCGCTGGCGTGTGCGAAGGACGCGCGATGCACCTGCCGGATTCGTTTGAGAGGCTGATCGCGCAGCAATTCAGATCTGGCTCCGGCTTCCCTGACCGAAGAGTCGTCGGCTGTACCTGAATGAGGGTCCTTTCCGCATCGTGTGAAGACGAATATGCGAGCCAGCAAGGAAGGCTCGATGCGAATCCTGTTCGGGCCGGAAAAGAATCAGACAGGCGATACAATTCGCACAGGACGGGACATGCGCATCTGGAGGGCATTTATGGAATCGCTTGTGGCCGTTCAACAGTTGCTTCGTCATACTGAAAGTGTTCTCGATGGGGTTCAGTTCCAGCGCAAAAGCCCTGTGATTCTGGAGTCCCGACAGGAGCAAACCTGGAATGCCGACTACCGCGCAGCCGACGGATTTCATTGCATCTATGCGGGAGCGTCGGCTGCCTGGATAGCGCCCGACTGGACGCTGTCTGCTGGTGACCAGCGCGATGAATCTGTCTGCGCAGGATATCGCTCTGAGCTACCGTGCGACCCGTTTGACGACGACGTGGCCGCATATCTGTGCAGTTTTCTCGATAAATTACGCAGGAGTCGACCAACCTCGATCGGATGATCAGATTTTTTCCGATGCGACTGACGTGCGCAATCATAGCTGCCAGGCCAACCTGGTCGACTGGACATGGGTGTGACGAAATTCCCCCGCAGTGACCATCGCGATACCTTCTACATTTTTTATGCTTCTGGCAGCAGCGTCCCGCACGATGGCCGCCGGCGACGAATGTGGCGAGCTCAAGGGCAACGGAGTGCGCGTCGAGGGCCGTACCGCTGGACAAGTACGGGAGGGAGGGAGCGTTCCACCAGCTCGACGGGGCGCAGGTTGCGCTCTTCGATCATCACGGCCAGCGGGTTTTCGGGTCTCTCTCGATCGTTCCGCTCAGACAGGGTTATGAGGCGGTGTGGACACCCATATCGGGTCCCCCCGGTTACCTTCCCGTGCTTAACGGCGCAGGGCGGGCTTCGCTCCTGTCTCGACGGGAGGCGCACTGGGTGATACCGTATCCTCCAGGAACACTCGTCGGGCCGCTGGCGATCGCCTGTTCAGGCTCCTTTGGCAGGCCAACACGTTGACGGCCGCACAGCTACGCTGGGCGAGATCCGTAATGAAGATGTGCAGCGCACCGTAAAGCGTATCAGGTGTATTTGTGCGAAGGCGGACACAGGAATTCTGGTTCGCCGGGATACCGGGCATCTGGAACATCCATTGCGTCAGGGACAAAATTTGCAGACCACCTGATATGACGCACAATACGCTGGATGCGATTGCGAGGCTTTTCATCGGGCTGTCGGTTGTATCGGCAGCCTGGGTCCTCGTCGATATATTCGTTCGAGGACAGCGGCAGCACATGAAGATCATGGAGGCTGTCTGGCCGCTGACCATGCTTTACTGGGGGCCATTGGGTCTCGTCTTCTATTACTGGTTCGGCCGTCCCGGACCGGCGCGAAACCCCGGCCACAGTGAGAAACCCATGTGGCAGGCGACGTTTTCTGGCGCGTCGCATTGCGGTGCGGGTTGTGCCCTGGGCGATTTCGTGGGCGACTGGCTGGCGTTTGGTCTGTCATTCACGCTCGTTGGCTCTGATCTGATCGGAAAAATGCTGGTCGGCTTTGTGCTTGCATACCTCTTCGGGATTTTTTTTCAGTATTTCTCGGTCGCACCGATGCGTGGTTTGAGCCTGATGGATGGCATCGTGACTGCGATAAAGATCGACACGCTTTCGCTCGTCGCCTACGAAGTCGGGATGTTTGCCTGGATGACTTTTCGCGCTACTCTCTATCCAGATCTGCAGCCCACCGACTGGGCGTACTGGCTCATGATGCAGATCGCAATGATCGTAGGCTTCCTGACGACGTATCCCGTCAACTGGTGGCTGATCCACAAGGGCATCAAGGAAAAGATGTGAATTCGGAATCGGGCAGACCGAATCTCACGCGCCCGGCAAGCCCGCGATGTCCCGATCTCGTTGATGCTGTTCGCCGGATCCTTCTCCGGCATTTAAACTTGCGGTTTTATTTTTTCACTGGACGCCATGCGGCTGCGCTCTTTTGTTGACAGACGAACTCTCCAGCGGGCGCACCGCTTGTGGCTTCACTACGGGGTCTTCTGGCTCGGTGCGGTGGCGGTCGGACTTGTTGCGGTCGCATACGCGCGCCTCATCGACTTTGGCTACAGCGAGTTTCTCCAGTACGCCACCCGATACCGATGGCTGCCACTACTGGTCACACCTGCTGTCAGTGCAATCTGCGTCTGGCTGACGCTGCGCTTTTTCCCGGGCTCTGAAGGTAGCGGTATCCCGCAGGTCATCGCAACCTTGCATGACCGCAGTGGACTTGGCGAGCGCCTTCTGAGACCAGGAATTCTCGTCGGCAAGATACTCGTCTCATTTCTCGCCATGCTCGGTGGATTCACTATCGGACGCGAGGGGCCGACGATTCATGTTGGTGCGGCATTGATGTTCAATCTGCGAGCATTTTATCCGAAGCGGTTTCGTGCGATGCGAGGCGGTGCGCTGGAGCGCAGGCTGGCGCTAGCCGGCGCGGCGGCAGGCCTCTCAGCCGCATTCAATGCACCGCTAGCGGGTGTGGTCTTTGCCATTGAGGAGTTGACCCGCAGTTTCGAGCAGCGCACGAGTGGCGTGCTTATCACGGCAATCATCTTTGCCGGTATCGTTTCGCTCGGCATCCAGGGAAACTATACCTATTTCGGAACGATCGACATCGGAACGGGTTTTCCCGATCTGCTGGCTGTCGCAGTCGTCCTCATTGGCGTCGTTGCCGGAAGCGCTGGCGGCATCTTCTGCTGGCTGCTTCTGAATACCCGTCGATGGATGCCATCCATCATCCTGGACTGCCGCTCCCGTCGCCCGATTCTGTTCGGTGCCGGCTGCGGGCTGGTCATCGCCGCGATCGGCGTGTTCTCCGGTGGCCACACTTTTGGAAGCGGCTACGTCGAAGCAAGGGACATGCTTGACGGACGCGCTCATCTGACGATCCTTTATCCGGTACTCAAGATGGCCTCGATGATCGGATCGTATCTCCCCGGCGCGCCAGGAGGGCTTTTTGCACCATCCCTCGCCATCGGTGCAGGCATCGGCAATGCGCTCCACCTTGTGTTCTCCCAGATGCAATTGCCGATGCTGATTGCGCTAGGCATGGTCGGCTATCTTGCTGCCGTCACGCAAAGTCCAATCACGTCGTTTGTCATCGTGATCGAGATGATCAACGGCCATGTCCTTGTGATCTCACTGATGGCGACTGCGTTGATAGCAAGCCAGGTTTCGCGGCTATTTGCACCGCCATTGTACGAAGCGTTATCGGAGCGGTATAGCAGCGGCGTCGCAAAGCAGGCCTGATAAAGTGCGCCCGTCGATTGCGGCGCCTTGTCCGAGTCGCCTGCCAAACGTCTTCATCACCGGACGGCAGGCGACAGATATTCACGCTCCCCTGATACCGAGGATCCCCTGACGGATGCCTTATGCTATTGAAGTCACCGCTGCCTGCATTTTCGCACTTGCTCTGATCCATACCTTCGCTGGTAAGCAGATCCAGAGGCTGGCGACACCGTATCCCGCGCATGCAGGCCTGTTTCACGTCCTTGGAGAAGTGGAGGTGGTCTTTGGATTCTGGGCGCTTGTACTCTGTATCGCCATATGGGTGGTGTCGGGTAAAGGTGCCGTCGTTGACTATCTGGAGGCACGCGAGTTCACCGAACCCGCATTTGTTTTCGTTATTATGGTCATCGCCGCGAGCCGTCCGGTTCTCCAGGCAGTTTTCCGACTGCTGCTGACCGTCGCGCGGTTTGTGCCGCTTCGCTGCGAACTGGCGATAATCTGGCTGTCGCTAAGCATCGTGCCACTTCTGGGGTCCTTTATCACTGAACCCGCGGCCATGACGCTCGCGGCCTTGCTACTGCGCGACCGTCTTTTCCTGCTCCCTGTCAGGGAATCATCCAAATACAGCGCACTCGCGGTACTTTTCGTAAACATATCGATCGGCGGCACGCTGACCGCCTATGCTGCGCCGCCCGTTCTGATGGTCGCCTCGGCCTGGGGCTGGAATACCGCCTTCATGGCGACGAACTTCGGATGGAAGGCGGCAATCGCCGTCGTAGTCAATGCAACGGTGTTGCTGATCGCCATGGCGCGACAAATTCCGCTGGAGCGCGCGTCTGTCAGATCGATTGAGGAAGAATCTGTCCCAATTGGCGTCACGCTGACGCATCTGTGCTTTCTCGTCTTCGTCGTTCTGAACGCCCATCACGCGATCATATTTTTCGCAGCCTTTCTGTTTTTTCTGGGGTTCACGCAGGCATACGAGCGGTATCAGTCCCCCCTGTTGTTGCGCGAGAGTCTGCTTGTTGCGTTCTTTCTGAGCGGACTGGTCGTGCTGGGTGGACTGCAGCAATGGTGGCTTCAGCCGATCGTTCGGTCCATGGACGCTCAGGTGCTATACATTGGCGCAACCGGCTTGACTGCAATTATGGATAACGCAGCCATCACCTATCTCGGTTCACTGATTGAGGGTTTGTCGGATGAAGCAAAGTATCTCCTGGTCGCGGGTGCAGTGACCGGGGGAGGGCTCACGGTTATCGCCAATGCCCCGAACCCGGCTGGGCTCGCCATCGTACGTCGGGGCTTCTCCGACGGGTCAGTCGGCGCACTAGGCCTGCTGGCAAGCGCCATTCTTCCGACCGCAACCGCATGTGTGGTGTTCGTGCTGCTGTAGATGCCTCGCCACAGACCACTGAGGCCGCGGCAGCCCGCCACGATCATTTACGCGGCCGGTGGTGACACGAAGTGCAATCGGCCTGCCCGTGCATCAGGGACGTGAAGTTCCGGGGTTGATCAGAAAGGAGATAACATGTTTGTGCCAGATCCCGCACGAAGCGGAGACGGGTACCCATACATATTTCTGTCGCAGCTTGGCGAACGCCTGCATATGTACTGTCGCGTCCACGGCGCCAGACTGGTTGGCGCCCTGCGCGCCGGATATAGGCAGTACCTTTGCGCGCAGGGCATTCCCCGCTGACACGACGAGCGAATCGTAGCGCGGGGCAGTTCGCACCCACTGATCGAACGCCGCAATGCAATTGACAACCGACTCGCGAACGTGGATGCGTCGGAGGAAGGCGTAGTCGGTCAGCGGTTTGGGCGGTGTCTGTGCATGAGCGAGGTGATAGCTCCAGCAACCCACAAGGAATAAGAAAAGAGCGGTGGTAACCTTCATTGGCGGGCCCGACCTGGGCAATTTGTCCGTTTGGCAACGGGTAGGAGTATACATGTCGTTTCGGATTGGTTCGGTACACCTGTCGCTTCGATTGTGCAGGAGCGTAGTCTGCATCAATCCGGGTCGCCTCTGTTTGCGGGTCTAACGATGCAAAATGCGCTTGCGTGGTGGAACCTGAGACGGTGGGTAGTTGTCCTGATGGTCGGATGCGCTGGTGTCGCGTCCTGCTCCCGCTCGAGTGGTATGTTCGAGGGCTCGCCATCCTACTCCGGAGTGACGGGGCAGAGTGTAACATCCGTAGTCGCGTGCATTGCCGATCGGTGGGAGCGTAGTACGCGTAGGTTGCACCAGTCGAGCTCCGGTAAAGCAGTACACCTGCAGGGCGAAACGTTCTTTCGCGGTGTGCCAATAGGGGTCAGCGTCTTTCAGGCAACGGGTCGCACACATGTCCAGTTCTTCCAGAAGCGTTCCACCGATCACATCTATATGTCGTTTGTCAAAGGTTGCCTCTAGCAATCATCCGCTGCAGTATGTTTGTGCTGGCATTCAGCGGCGCCCGTGCCCTGATGTAATTTCGCAATTGCTAACGTCTATTCCCGCGAAGGCGCCGAAGGTCACCTTTCCCCAGAATTTACTCAATGGATTTTCACCCGAAATCTGACAGATTTTCCACCTTCTCCACCAGACGGCACGTGCTGCCCCGGTGGCGCTCCCGCGCTGTCGGTGCGGCCTTTGCATTAGGGTTCTTCGTCCTCACTGGCCGGGCGGTGTGGGTGCAAGGCATCAATGACGGGTTCTACCGGAAACAGGGTGAACTGCGTCAGGTGCGCGAGTTCGGCATTCATGCAATGCGTGGCCGCATTCTCGATCGGGACGGGCGCGCGTTGGCAGTCAGCCTGCCCACGCGCGCGTTGTGGATGGATGCTGACGGTGCGGGTACTGTCTCAGCCGGCCAGTCGCGCGCATTGGGCAGGTTACTTGACATTGACGCGGATCGCATCGCGGCGATCGCGGCCTCACATAAATCGTTTGTCTATCTGAAGCGACGAGTCCCTGTCGATGTTGCGCAGCGCACGATGCTTCTCAATGTGCCCGGCGTTTATACCCAGCCGGACTACCGGCGATATTATCCGGAAGGCAGCATCGTGGCGCAGGTTACCGGATTTGCAGGTGTCGACGGTAACGGCCTTGAGGGTATTGAAAAGGTCGATAACCGTCTCCTCACCGGTCACAATGGCAGCCGTCGCGTCCTCCGAAATGCCCGGGGGCAGGTGATCGAAACACTTGCGCTGCAGCCTCCCATCGCTGGCGATGACGTAACGCTGAGCATCGACCAGCCGATACAGTTCGCGACGTTCAGGGCACTGCGTGAAGCAGTCGAACGTACCCATGCCCATTCGGGCTCTGCCATCGTGCTTGATGTACACACCGGCGAGATTCTGGCAATGGCGAACTGGCCGAGTTTCGATCCGAACGGTGGAAGGGGCGCGGGCGACGCGATACGCAATCGCGCGGTCACAGACGTTTTTGAACCCGGCTCGGTGATGAAACCGGTGACGATCGCGCTGGCGCTGCAACGCAACGACGTATCGCCCCGTTCGATCGTACCCACCAACGGAGGACGGCTGCGGCTCGACGGCGCAGTGATTCACGACGACAGGAATTTTGGGACCCTGACCGTAAGCGGCGTCGTGCAGAAATCTAGCAACGTGGGCACGACAAAAATAGCGCTGCTGATGAAGCCGCACGATATGTGGATCAATTTCCGCGCGGTGGGTCTGGGCCGACCACCGCGAGCGGGGCTGCCCGGCGCCGCAGCCGGAACGTTGCGTCCCTATCAGAACTGGCGGCGCATTGAGCAGGCGACGATGGCCTATGGATACGGCCTTTCGGCGTCGCTGCTGCAGCTCGCGCAAATGTACACGGTGTTTGGTAACGACGGTGTGTTCGTGCCTGCGACGATCCATGCGCGACGCGGGCCGCTGGTCTCCGGAAAGAGAGTTTTTTCACCGCGCGTCGCAGCGCAGGTGCTCACCATGCTTGAATCTGTGGTGTCCGACGACGGTACCGCGCCGCAGGCGGCAGTGCCGGGCTATACCGCAGCAGGCAAGACCGGCACTGCCTATCGCTGGACCGCGCACGGTTACGACCACAGCCAGTTTCGGGCATCGTTTGTCGGAATCGTGCCGGCGCAGCATCCGAAAGTCGTGATCGCGGTTTCGATTGACCGGCCCCGGCACGGCTCACATTTTGGCGGGGCCGCTGCCGGGCCGGTTTTTTCGGATATCGGATCCCGAATAATGAGCTTGCTGGGCGTGACCCCAGATAACCCAGGGACGCGGTTTGTGCAGGACCGCTTAGATCCCACCACCTGAGGTTAAGGGCCAGCAGTAGCCATCGGCCTTGTCCAGACGGCAGTAGGCGTCAACCTGAAGAAAACACGTGCTTTCGGTCACATAGCCCTTTCATACGGGCGCAGTTGTATTGCCATCTCACGCGTCTGCCAACCTGTCTCCAGGGACGGTCAAACCCTGCCTGTTACCTAGGGTGAGAATCGGCAAGAGGCGCTTTGACACCCGCGTCCGATGAAATTCGAACGAAACGCGGATTGGCACGTAATGCGAATCTGAGTGGAGGCAATTCTTGTCTACTTCATAATTGCAGACAGTTGTCGACAAACGGCCCGTCATATGCGAGGTTTCCAATTATCCACGGAGATGTAGCGAACAGCCAGGGCGTGTTTTGCGGGGGGACGTCCACTATGATCGGCTGTTCACGCCTCGTTGCCACGAATTCGGTCCCCGGTCGACGCGTCGCTCTCTTGACGGACCGGGGAAAACTCTGCTCCCCGCAACGAAGGTTTTAATGCTACAAGACCGATGAACATCCC
This sequence comes from Paraburkholderia sp. BGA-UO-ETr-F21, assembly GCF_059567925.1. Lineage (NCBI taxonomy): Bacteria > Pseudomonadati > Pseudomonadota > Betaproteobacteria > Burkholderiales > Burkholderiaceae > Paraburkholderia > Paraburkholderia sp. BGA-UO-ETr-F21. Next base: position 267,207 of record NZ_JCAQOY010000009.1, read on the forward strand.
CCAGATCCTGGAGAGGGTCGGACTGCGGCCGACGCTTCCACGCGTTGTTGTGCTGGAGTTGTTTCAGCAGCACATTCATCATCACTTCGGCGCCGAGGAGGTCTACAAGCGACTTAATGAGACGACACGCAACGTAAGCCTCGCGAGCGTCTACTGGGCGCTTAGCCAACTCACCAGCGCGCAGCTGTTATCTGGCGTGATCATGGCAGACGGTCGGCTGGCATACGAACTGAATGACGGCCACCGGCATGACCACCTCGTGTGTTCCGTGTGTGGCGATGTCCGCGAATTTTTCGACGCCGGGATTGAAATGCGACAGCGGGAAATCGCAGGGGATTTCGGATTCGAACTTTCGGGACGCCCACTGGTTCTGTTCGGTTTCTGCGCCGAATGCCGCAAGCGCAGGGCTCGGGATAGCCGGGAAACTGGAGTGTAACAGCGGAAATCGTGTCTCGGTGCGCGGTCCCCTTTCCTATGAGCGTCACCCTGTGTCTTGCCAGATTTGGACGCGACAAAAAGAGCCGCCAAGACTCTGGCGGCGAACAGGGGGGAATTCTCCCCACAGCGTGGTAGTTAAGAATTAAGCGAAACTTAAGCGCTCAGACGGAGAGTTTTCCGATCGGGACCGGTGGACGGCGACGCGCGCCCGCTTCGTGTGACTAAGCCTTTGTTGTGTGGAAAACCCCGCGGCGGATGCCTGGTCGAAGATGCGGCCGCCCCAGCATGCTGATTGATTGTCCTGGCGGGCAGATGGCTTTGTGATTCGCAGACAGCCGGTCCGGAGACCCTGTTTGGCAGCATTCGTTGATTACCCAGCCGTTGTGTTTGTAGCTCTTCTCACACTCTTCGCCGCTGCAGTAGCGGTCGGAGCGTTCGTCCTGAGAAGAATCGCTGTGCTCACCGATAAGGAGCGGGAGGATTTCAATCTCGTCCAGACATCGACTCTCACGTTGCCGGATTGCTCATGGATTTTGCCTTTCGATGGCGGTTAATCGTTACGACACGCGAAAAAATCTGGAAGAAAAGGAAGCGAATGCGGTGGGTACAGAGTACGCAGGGCAGATCTGACGAATGCGTCGTCAAGCGCGGGCATTAAAGCTGCGCTCGTTGATTAGACGAAGTTGAGGCTGGCGGATTACCAGACTCGCGACCCGGAGGAGCTCAGACGCAGGAGCGAAGGGAAATCCCAGGACGGGTTTGTTTATCATCGTCCTGCCCGTGACGGTTGCGCTGTCACTCGCTCTGATAGCCGAGGTACGTGTTGCGATGATCGGGAAGCAGTTCGCCGCGCCGAGCGGAAACACGCTAAAAATGGACGGCAACCATCATTTGTGAAAACCGGTGGTGATCGGCGAGGTGCGCGCCGATGGCCAGTTTAACGTCGTATGGCGCTCCAGGACGACGGTCCGCGCACAGCCATGGAGTCCGTACATGTCTGGCGTCAAGGGCAAGCCCGATGTGGTGTCGAAGATTTCGGACTTTCTGTGCCGCCGGAGAGCCGCCTGACTGGCCATGCTGCGTGGTGGCTGACGTCTTCCGGGACGCCGGCATGATCGCTACCGGGATCGACCGGCTTGTGCACTACGCCACGATCTGCGGATCGATCATGGAGAGGGTATCGCCTGACGCCAGGCCGGCGTCGAAGAGTGAGTGGTACGGCGGCCCGCCAGCGAGAACGAGTCCTACGCCGGTGGATTTTGAAGCAGGCGTGACGCGTCCGCGTTGTCGTGCATGGCGGTCAACGCTGCGGGGCCCGCTGCGTGTTTGGGCTTTTGCGATTGACTCACTTGCCCTGTGTGAAAAGTCCGAGGTTCCGCGCGGGGCGAGATCATCGCATTGGACGGCTCCAGACCTTATACGCCCTCATACATGACGATGTCTCGAGGTATAGCCGCCCGTAGTATCGAACCTGCATGCACGATTTCTGCCATCGCCCCGTAGCCAATGAGGAGCACTCGATTGGTACTCACGGCTGCTTCGCAATCGGCCGCACTCTTTGTCGAAAGTCCGTAGTGAAATAGTGCCGCTCCAAGGAGCGAGAGACCTTGATCCGGGCTTTCACGGTCAGGCATGGTCTCCACTACTGAATCGAGCATGCTGACAAGATGCCCAAGCACGAAGATGCACCCGATGACGGAAAGAGGCAAGGCCGCCCGGTCGGGCAGGACATGCGCCAGATCGTCCGATAAGGTGCTACTGGTGTCCAGTTGTTGCCCCAGATAATTGGCCTCGTCCTTTCCGATGACACTATAGGTTCGGACATCGATGCCGGCGTCGATCAGTTCTCGAAAAACATGCCTGACAACGTGGTGACTGTCCAGAGTCACAATCATAATATTGTAGGGTGTCATGGTCTCCGTTCTCCAGTTCTTGGTGCATGACGCGCCGGCCGCCGCGGGCGTAGCTGACGGAGGGCGCCAGCAAAGTGCCAGTTCGCTTGTCGGCATCTGCAAATTTTTCATCGCGGGAAAATGTGTAGCTGAGCGTCGATACAGCCCGCCGCGCAACGGTATGTTGGCAGCCCATGGGCATGGCTGACCGGAGGCCGGTCGTCGACCTGCCGGATGGCTGCGTTCAGCGAACGCGGTGGAATATATGCTCTTTGAGCATGCCGCCTGATTATTAGGACACAATTAGCGGCAGGTATGCGCTGGTGGCGACGATCAACCGACGCCGCAGTGCTTCATTTTCGGAAGCAGAGCGTCTCCTCTGTCGCTACATCGCTTTGTCGTCCGTACCGGCGCCACTCAACCGGAGGACCATACGCTGTGCTGGGCGCTGAAAAAACCCGGAGCAGGTTGCCCCTTTGGCGGGCCGAAAGTTTTCTGGTGGATCGGCCCGAGCTGGCACGCACCGAAGCCGTAGATGAGAAGGACAGCCGTGAGGTCACGATGACCGGATGAAGCGCCGGCAATAGCCGACAGATAGCCCGCATTCTGATGCGCGCGACGACTTGCGATCGTTACAGGTAGTGGAGGCGATAGTCCGGCGTGACAAGGGTGCTTTCACCAAGCTCGATCAATATCACCCGGCCAGCCATGCAAGTCTAGGCGTGGGACCGCACATCAATGTTTGTTCCGTTGTTGGCCAACAGGCAAGGAAGTTCTCCGTCGAGTGGCGCCGCTCCAACTCGCACATGTCACAGCAGCCGTGACCAGCACAATAGCTCCAATCGTCAATCCTGACGGGCGCTCGTTAAGGGCAAGAAAAGCGAGCGTTGTCGCTACCGCTGGCGTCAACGCGCCTAATAGGACGCTCGTGCCGCCCCCAAGCGACGCACTGACCGCCATATGCATAGAGGCCGACGACCGCTTACAGGCTAGCACTAACAGCCGTGATCGCCTTACGCGAGACGCTATACCGGCTTTTATTTGGCCAAGGCGGAAGGCAGGGAGCCAGACAAAAGAGGTCCACGGCACTGTGCGAATACCTCATCGGTGCGACGCCCCGTAGTGAGTTGTCCTGTGCCGCCGGGCGGTATGAGTGGGTCGTTGACGGAACTCACCGCGACCTGGCCGGCACTGTTGAGCCCAGTGCTCTGGTCAACCACGGATCTGATTGGCGGCACACACGTTGGCAAGCTCAAGTGTTGCGCGAACAATCTATGTAAATAGCTGTTCGTGGGCGACAGCAAGAATGGAAGCCGACGTTGGTGTTCGACGTCGTCCTGCGGCGACCGCGCCAAGGCGCATCGGCATTACCACAGAAAATCTGACGGCTCTGTCGCAGTAAGGCGTTCCAATATGATGTACTGAAAGACGCAAAACTGAAAGCTCAATGCGCTGGTAGGTAGCCTATCCGCTTAGCCTGCGGAACCTCGAAGACATGATGGCTGAGCTCGGCGTTTCGGTCGATGATTCGATTGTGCACCGCTAGGTCATCAAGCTGCTGCCAGTGCTGGTTTCGCATCCGCGAACGGCCGGTTGGCAAGAGCTGGCGAATGGACGAGACGTACATGTGCGTCAAGGGCAAATGGCGATATCTTTACCGGCCGTCGACAAGGACGGCAACACCATCGACTTTCTACTACGCGCCCAACAGGACAAGACTGCAGCCCGGCGTCACTTTGAGAAATCGATCGCCCAGAATGGGGCACCCGAGACGGTGACCATCGACAAAAGCGACTCCAATCTTGCCGCGCTCGAAGCGATCAATGCCAATCGTGAAACGCCCATCAAGTTCCGCCACTCGAAATATCTCGATAATCTGGTCGAGCAGGACCATCGGACGATCAGGCGACGAATGCGGCCCATGTTGTGATACAAGAATTTTCGCTGTGCCCGGATCCTTGTGGCCGGCATCGAGCTGATGCACGTGATCGCGAAAGGACAGCTGAAGTTTGCTCGCGGAGCCCGTCTGTCCGCCGCTGATCAATTCTACAACCTCGCAATAAAAGCAGTATTTCAAATATGGATTTCGCTGATCCGTCGATCCTTACCGCGACAAAGCCCACGATTCTCCTCGAGAACGTCGAATCCTCCGGTGCCGATCTCATGGTCATGGGTACGCACGGGCGGGACCGGCATCGAACGTTTTCCCGGGAAGCATGGCGGAATGCGTCCTCCGGCGGGTCAGGGTCACTCTGCTGCTCGTGCGTAGGGCGAGCAGCCAGACGAGGACAGCACGCAACGCAACGTAGTTCTCCGGGATGTCCGGGCGCGTGGCGACTGACGCAATCAGCAGATCCCGACCGGAACAGACCGGTGGAAAATCGGCGAGCGGTCATTCCGGCAAACAGACGGGATTTGTCAATGCGAAATGTGGGTCGAAGCCGTCTGCTGCCTTGCGGCATCGAGCAGTGCCTCCAGCTTGACATCCATTCTCGGAAGCTCCCGCTTCAGGAAGTCCTGCAGTTCCTGAATGCGCGACTCCTCAGTCTGATCGGCGATTCTGCGCACATGATCCCGGTCCTTCGTCATGCGTCGGACTTCGATGAGCGTGGCAACTTTCAGCCTTGCCAGGCTTACCGCGTAGATCAGGGTCAGCACGCCGATTGCGATCAGGAGAATGACGCCCAACGGTGCATCAACGCTTGCCACGACCACGTTAAGCGTCGTCGGACGCGAGAATGTCGACCAGTTCAGCAGTGCGAAAAAAGCAAGCCCCGCTAGGCAAACGCCTATCATTATTGTCCTGAGTTTTCATATCGCCCTCCGGGCGTGCATTCGCTAGCGGGGTAAATCATCAATGCCGCAAGCGGCTACCGGAAAATCCAATCAGCCCATCACTTCGCGAACTAGAAAATGAGTCCCCGGGAATGCCCTTTGCGGATCGTTACCGGTCTCACTTGGGCTTTACCCTCGAAATCGGCCTTTATGCGGTGTTTGCCGGCAGGTAACCGGGCGAAGAAAAGCGGCCCATGCGAGACGACGTCGAGCGCCGCTTCGCCGCTGCTGTTCCCGGACAGTACCCGCACGTCCGAGAGGTACTCACCCCAACCCGGACGGGCAAACGTCAGCCAGAGGTTGTAGTCCTCGCGTACGCGCTCCATTGCTTGCTGCGACCCTGCACCTATGCCGCCAAAGACATACTTCACGCCAGACGCGGTAACCTGGGAGTCGAGCGCGTGGCTGGTTTCCTCCGAAAAGGCTGTGCTTGTGACAGCAATGGCGAGCGCGGCGTATGCGATCGCGACAAGCGGTTTCTTGAGTCTCATTGATTGCTCCTGCCGGTAGAGGCGAATGAGGTTCAAGAAGCGGCCGTGAAACACCGCTGCGGGACGCCTCAACAAAACTTACAATCCCATAACGCTTCTTTCAGCGTAGACCCGCCGGACACCGGGTGCAATCCGGATCGGAGGACATTTTCTGTTTCTCGCCGCGTTATACATGGGGTTGCACGAAGCGTTTGGACAGGGGATCTTACTTTGGACGGAGGAGCCGATGATTGGACGATGGCAATGGGTACTGAAGCGCATCACCAGGCGCCTGTGGTTTCGTGCGGGCCTTTTATCCGTTCTCGGCGTGGCAACTGCGTTGCTTGCCCTCGGTATCAAGGGATACATTCCGGAGAGCCTGTCGGCACATATTGGGGCTGACGCAGTCGACAATATCCTCAGCATCATCGCGTCGAGCATGCTTGCAACGACAACGTTTTCGCTGAATATCATGGTTTCAGCCTACGGATCGGCAACGAATAACGTTACACCGCGTGCGACGCCTCTTCTCGTTGAAGACGCGACCACGCAGAATGTTCTGGCGACCTTCGTCGGTTCATTCCTGTTCAGTCTTGTCGGGATCATCGCGCTCAGCACCGGGCTATATGGGAACAACGGAAGGGTCGTGATGTTCGCGGTTACGATCTGCGTAATCGCACTGATCGTCTACACGTTGTTACGGTGGATCGACCACCTTGCCCGTCTTGGGCGGCTGGGCGAAACCACTGATCGTGTCGAGGCGGCGGCGATTGCGGCGCTGGAAGATCGGGCGAGGCGACCGTTTCTTGGAGGTAATCGGCTTCTCGATGACCGCGACGTGCCCCCAATTGCGAAAGCGATCCATGCGTGCAGCGTAGGTTATGTCATGCATGTCGATATGCCGGCACTGGCCAGCCTGACTGCCCACGAAAACAGTGCGATATATGTACAGGCGATTCCGGGTTCGTTTGTCGATCCGCAGACTGTTCTGGCAAGCGTCGTGAGCACTGAGGCTGTCGATGACGAGCAGGTTCGGGCCGCGTTTTCGATTGGCGTACGCCGGTCGTTTGACCAGGATCCCAGGTTCGGCATCTCTGTGCTTACAGAGATCGCGTCGCGTGCGCTGTCGCCGGCTGTGAACGACCCGGGTACAGCCATCGATGTGATCGGCCGGGGCGTGCGGATACTTTCGATCTGGGCGCAATCAAGCGAGGTGAGGGCTGAGGCCCAGGTAGACTGTGACCGGATTTTTGTCCCCGGCCTGAAGCTGGACGATCTGTTCGACGACTTTTTCGGCCCCATCGCCCGCGACGGTGCAGGACTCGTGGAAGTGGGGATGCGACTGCAGAAGGCACTCGAGTCGCTCGGGCGGCTGGATAGCGCGGGCTATCAGGCTGCCGCTCAAAGACATTCAGACCTTGCGTTAAGACGGGCGGAACTCGCGTTGCAACTGGAGGAAGACAAAGAGGTGCTGCGCCTGCTGGCATTCAAGGTCGGCAGGACTGCACCGTAACCAGGCGCGCACGTTAGCCGCAGCATCTGCTTCGCGATTCGCACCGATTTTCTGTCGGTCGATCCACCGTCGCGTTCGGCGAAGGCTGTGGTTCGTCACCGCGAAACTCCGACCACCTCTCTCCTCGAAGCGGATTCTCAATGTTTGACATAGCTGCCATCTGTCTGGTCTTCACCGCCCTGCTTGCATATCTGAACCATCGGTTCCTTGGCCTTCCCACGACAATCGGCGTCATGGCAACGGCACTCGGCCTTTCGCTTGCAATTATCGGGCTGGATGAACTGGGCGTCGCGCACGGATTACGCGCCGCTGAAGAAAGCCTGGTGCACTCGATCCATTTTGGGGAGGTGCTATTGCAGGGCATGTTATCGCTGCTGCTCTTCGCGGGAGCGATGCACGTTGATCTGGGTAAGCTCAAGTCGTTTCGCAAGCAGATTCTTGCGCTGGCAGTGCTAAGCACCATCGCGTCCACGCTGATCGTCGGCTTCTCGCTTTGGATCCTGCTACCAGTGTTTGGCGTTGGACTTGGGCTGTCCTACTGCCTGCTGTTTGGCGCACTGATCTCACCGACCGATCCGGTCGCTGTCATGGGCATCCTGAAGTCCGCCGGCGCGCCTGCGAGTCTGGAGGTGGTCATTACCGGTGAGTCGCTGTTCAACGACGGTGTGGGGGTCGTCCTGTTCTCGTTGCTGCTTGCGATGGCAGCCAGTGGTTCCGTGCCGTCGGTGGAAACGGGATTGATTACAATGGTTCGGGAAGCTGGCGGCGGTCTGGCGTTTGGCTGGGTACTCGGGTACGTGACATACCGGTTGCTCAAGAGCGTCGATAACTATCAGGTCGAAGTGCTGCTTACACTGGCATCAGTCATCGGAGGCTATGCTCTCGCCAGCCACCTTCACGTTTCAGGGCCGCTTGCCATGGTAGTAGCGGGCGTAATGACAGGTAACCGCGCTCGGGCGCACGCGATGTCGGACACGACGCTCCGCTACGTCGACATGTTCTGGGAGTTGGTTGATGAGATTCTCAATGCGGTGCTTTTTGTGCTGATCGGCATGGAGGTATTGTCGATTTCCTTTGACGGTAGAATCCTCCTGGCAGGCGTCGCGGCCGCTGTTGTAGCCTTGCTTGCCCGCCTGTTAACGGTGGGGCTGCCGGTCGCGGTTCTCGGTCGTGCCGTACGTCTGCCTGCCGGCTCCTGGCTTGTGCTCACCTGGGGCGGCTTGCGCGGCGGCATTTCGGTCGCACTGGCCCTGTCAATTCCGTCAGGGGCCGAGCGGGATGTAGTTCTCGCTCTGACATACTGCGTCGTCGTAGCCTCGATCCTGGGTCAGGGACTCACGGTTGGGCGCGTTGTTCGTCGCGCCGTCGGGTTAAAAGCGTAGCCCCTGTCGAAGCAGTCAACGCGGACTCTTCGGTTTGCTCATTGAGAGCCGTCAAATACGTCAGGCCGCCGCTCTACCGGTTCGCTGGTCGCTATTGCGCCACAGCCCAGAAGACCAGGGTTGAGGCGTCTGGCTCGATGTTCAAGCGTTCTCGCCTCTTATGACACGGTTCATGCCTGAAGCTCATGAAAGGCGGCGCCCCGGTTTCTGCCATCCCCCTTCGTGCTATACAGTGCCACGTCTGCGGCGCTGATCACAACTGTTACATCGTCATCACGACAGGCATCCAGCTCGCCATACCGATGCTTGCCGTCAAGCGTCCATGCTCACTGCGCGTGCCTGATATCCAATGCACCGATTGCGGCCCGGATCCCCTGGTCCCGGGTCCGGCGGTTGTTCAACCTAGTCGGTGTAACGGTCCTCGCGAGCAGCCGCAATTCAGACTCGGCACGTGTACGTCGAAGGAGTTGGGCACGGCGACGCGGACATCTTTGCCAAGTGGGCTCAGAACGGATTTCGCGGCAAGCTGGACAGGCTTTTCACACGAAGCTGGACACGGATTTCACGGCAAGCTGGACAGCGATTTCGCACCAGGCTGGACAGTGAGGTTGAAGCGCCCGACACAACTCCTTCTCGGCCAGAGGGACTCGCTCGTTTTCGATGGCCTGCCGGTACTCTTCCGCCAGATCTGGCGTCACCGACAAAACGGATTCGCTGCCTGCCAGCGCCACGACAGGATTGACGCCCGCCCGGATCAAGTCGCGGCAACACGTTGTTATCGAAGTAAAGGTTCATGTCGCCGCCCTCATTTAGTTCCATCTATTTCTTGAGAATCGCCAGACATAACTGCCCGCTTTCGGGCGCGTCGGCTAACCGGCGATGGCGCTTCTTGGCCGAACAGAGGCCGACGACGACCGGCTCTTGTCGACCCCTATGCTCAGGTCGCAACTATGCACAGATGGTCGGCGGCCGATGACGCCGCCCCAATCATGGCGGAGTGTGGGCAAGTCGAACGCGTAAAGATCTGGACATAGTTTGTGTCTGAGGATGCAGTGGTGGTCCCACTTCTGGAGATCATCATGGGCATCGTTCGCCGTTCCCACCTCGCTGACATAGACCTTTTCCCCGACGGGCCGATCGGGCCATGCGTTGGTGCGTTCAAGCAGTACCTGAACCAACGCCGGTACGCTGCAAAGACGGTTGTTACCTATCTTCGCTGCATCACGCATTTCGCCCGATGGGCGCATTTCGGGCACCGTCGGCGGCAAGGGATCGACGAAGTGTTGATCGCTGAGTTTCTCGACGAGCATTTGCCGCAGTGCGAATGCCCCGGCCCCATCCGACGCGATCGGGGTGACCACAGTGCAGCGCTAGGACATCTGCTCGTAGTGTTGCGCGCGCAGGGCGTCATCGCGGTGCCCGCAAACCGCGCGACACCGGTAGATGAGGAACTGCGCCGCTACGACGAGTACATGGATCACGTGCGCGGCCTGGCGCCTAAGACGCGGAGCATAGCTTTGCGCATCGTCGGACGGTTGCTGACGGCTCGTTTCGGCAAGGGTGCCGTAGACGTCGCCGCAATCAAACCCGAGCACGTTCGGCGTTTCTTTGCCGGTCAAGCGAAGCTCTACAGCAAACCGGCGAATGCTGGGTCGGTCGTGGCATCTCTGCGGGGCTACTTTCGCTATCGCGCCTCGCTCGGCGATCTTGTCCACGGACTGATTGGCGCGGTGTCCTATCCTGTTAACTGGTCGCTGTCCTCGTTGCCCAAGTCGCTGACGGCGGAAGAGGTCGAACGGTTGATCAGATCGCTCGACCAACAGGGCCGCTCGATGAGACGAGCCGACGCCATCGTGCGATGTGCGCTCGACCTCGGACTGCGCAGCGGCGAGATCGCCCGTCTCAGCCTAGACGATATCGACTGGCAAGCCGGTACGCTCGTCTTGCGGCACACCAAGGGACGCCGCGAGGATATGCTGCCGCTACCCGCCACTACCGGCGAAGCCATCGCGGCCTACCTTGAGCAGGAGCGTCCCAAGACTTCCAATCGGGCCATCTTTGTCCGCCATATTGCGCCGCGCGACCAACCTGCCGGCACCGATCTCGTCCGCAAGACGATCCGCCAAGCCTTCACCCGCGCCGGCCTTCCTTACACACGCTCGCATCTGCTGCGCCACACGATGGCGAACCGCTTGCTAGCCAGTGGCTCCTCGCTGAAGGAAGTCGCGGACGTCCTGCGTCACCGCTCGCTGAACACGACTCTGATCTATGCCAAGCTCGACAGTCGCAAGTTGGTCGAGGTCGCGCTGCCATGGCCGGGGAGCGCAGCATGAGCACGCCGACCTCTATGCAAGCACGCGTCGAACAGTTTCTAGTCGAGCGTCGCCAACTGGGATTCTCCGATGACGGCTACGTCCTGCGCAGCTTCGCGCGCCATGTCCACGCTGCCGGTCATCGCGGCGCCTTAACGGTGGAACTCATGGCCGCTTGGGCCCGAAGCGACCGCCGCGAAGGCAATGACCCACGGACCTGGGCGCGACGGCTGAAGAGGCTGCGCACGTTCCTGCGCTGGCTGCAGCAGTTCGAGCCACGCACCGAGGTACCCGACGATTCGATCTTCGGACGGTTGCCGCAGCGGCAAGCGCCCCACATCTTCAGCGAAGAAGAGATAGTCGACCTACTTGCTCGCTCGCGCCGACTTGGGCCTTCGCCGGCGCTCCGCGGCGCCGTCTACGAAACGCTGTTTGGATTGATCGCCGCCACGGGGCTGCGGATCGGCGAGGCGCTGGCGCTGTGCAACGACGATGTTGATCTCAAGGACGGGATGCTGACCATCCGTCGGACCAAGTTCGGCAAGTCGCGCCAGGTTCCTATGCACCCAAGCACCGTGGGTTGCTTGCGCCGGTATTGCTTGCAGCGCGACTTGACTGAGGGGACGCCGGCGGAAGATGGCCCATTCTTCGTCGGCACCCGCGGTCGACGACGAGGTCTGCCACTCGGCGTGCGTCAAGTGCATCGCGTCTTCCGCGACCTAAGCCAGCAGCTAGGCTGGGCCAACCGCGGAGCGCACCATGCCCCACGCATTCATGACCTGCGGCATACCTTCGTCGTGCGCCGCATTGTGGAGTGGCAGGCCCACGGCGTAGACATTGATCAGGCCATGCTGTCGCTGTCGACCTACGTGGGACATACGATGGTTACCAACACCTACTGGTACCTCTCGGCGGTGCCCGAGTTGATGGCGCTGGCCGCCGTACGTTTCGAGTCGTCTACGGCCAAGTGGGAGGTGCAAGATGCGTGAGACACTAGCCCCTAAGCAGCCATCGTTCGCTGCGCTGGTCCAGACATTCTTTACGGAATACCTGGTCGCGCAGCGGGCGCTCAGTCCGCAGACAGTGGCCTGTTACCGCGATGCCTTGCTGCTGTTTCTGCACTTCGCCTGCCGTCAGCTCGGCAAAGAGCCGACCACGATGCGGCTGGCCGACATCCAACCCAATCTGATTCTGGCCTTCCTTGACTATCTGGAGCAGGATCGGAAGAACTCGGTTCGCAGCCGCAACTTGCGGCTCACCGCACTGCGCGCGTTCCTGAAGTTCGCCGGCCGCCGCGACGTGGCGTCGTTGCACTGCGTCGAGCGCGCACTGGCAGTGCCGATGAAGCGTTTCGAGCGGCCGATGCTGAACTACCTCACGCGTGCGGAGATGGTGGCCGTACTCGGCCAGCCGGGCGAGAGTTGGTCCTCGCGACGCGATCACTTGCTACTGACAATGCTCTACAACACGGGGGCGCGTGTTTCCGAGATTATCGGAGTACGGGTCGTCGATGTGGTCCTCGACGGTGCAGCGTGTGTGCATCTGCGCGGCAAAGGGCGCAAGCTTCGATCGATTCCCCTATGGGACGCCACCGTCGCCGAAATTCGCAGTTGGTTGCGATCGAATTCAGCGATGCGCGGCGAAGCCGCTTTGCTGCCCAACCGGGATGGGCAGGCGATGTCGCGCTCCAACGTCGCGCAACGCCTGGATCTTGCTGTGAGCCGCGCGAGTGTGGAACAACCCAGCCTTCTTAAGAAGCGCATCTCACCGCACATCTTGAGACATACAACCGCGATGCACCTGTTGCAGGCTGACGTTCCATTCAACGTAATCGCCTTGTGGCTCGGCCACGAGAGCCCGATGACAACCCATCGCTACGTTGAAGCCGACCTCGCGATGAAGGAGAAAGCGCTTGGTCGGCTGGAGGCGCCCGATGCAAGGATCCGCCGGTATCAGGCACCGGACGCGTTGATTCGATTCCTGCGGACGCTGTAACTATGCGTAGGTTGTGCCAGCCCCGACCGCGCCCCTCAAGGGGCCGACCTCACTCGCGATGACCATCTGCGCATAGTTGCGACCTGAGCATAGGGGTCGACAAGGGAAGTTCGCGCCGGGTTCGGCCAAGAGCGGACTTCCGTTGGAGTCAGCTCGGAGACATAGGGGCGACTGCTTCGCCAGCCGAAGTGGCCAATCGGCACCTTCCTGTTCACGATTGATGGAAAGCATCAACGTCATGGCTGTCAAGCTGATCTGGATTGACAACTGCCACTTGCCAAGATGCCGTCGTGCGGATCTGACTAAGATTACGCGTGCCGTGATATGGCGGAAAACGACACGGTGACGTTGATTCGGCACCATTTCCCACTATGATACGTTCGTTAATCTCGATTGATAGGTATCACGGCGTATGTTCAACGAGTCAAGCATTGCAAAGACTGTAGGCTTCGGTCCGATTGTGCGCTACAGAAGCTACTGGGCGGGCCATTTCTATTCTGTTTTGTCTTGCCTGCGTTACCACAAGGGCCTGGAATATCCCGGGAACAAGATGACGACTCTCGGTGTGGAGGATTGGAGCCTTTCTGAGCTAAGGGGTTCAGCACCCCCGAATTTTTTCGAGAAAATAGATCGCTATATGGCAAATTGGGGATTTCAATATCTCATGGCATCGCTGCTAAATACGCGATCGGCTCGCCCCGTTGTAGAGACGTTAATTTTCGAGATCGAGCGACTTTGGAATGTCACGTTCGATAAAGCAATTGATAGCTATATGTTTTACGTATCAGGGCGTGATTCCGATTTATCAAGTGGCTTGAATTTGCGCTTCACGGATGTATTTCCATCTGAAGATACCTTGAGTGATGGTGAAAAGAGAAAGGTGATCGCAGATTCCGATTTATGTTTAATTTTGAAAAAATTTGACCGCCTTGACAGTGTAGGTATCTTCGGCGAAGTTGAAGGGCTGAAGGGAGATCAAATTTTGCTCGACTCATTTTGGAAACGTAAAAGCCAGTATTGCGTCTATGCGTTTGGCGTCAGAAAGGAGCAGGGGGCGGCGGTTCACTACCAGATTGTTTACCTAGACGGCCTGTATCGGGTATTGATTACCTTTCAGGCGGATCATTTTGTGGTCGGCGATTTTCGATCCACACTATGGTGGATTCACTATCTATTTCAAAATGGACCACTAAGAAAAGTAAATATACAAGATGAGGAAATCGGTTATTTTTACAGTATTCTTCAACGCAACTGGAATCAACCGATCTCAAACGTTTTGGCGCTGATCGAGCAGCATATGGGGCAAGACGATGTCGTGGAGTCGGTGCCAGGTGCCTCACCCATAATTACGAACCTAGCATCAAAGTAATTTCTACGATTTTCGAGATCCACGTATATATGAACGGCCGCTTGGTCTCGAGAACCGCCTTTGAGTTCGCAACTGGTCGAAAGGCAGCTAAGGGTCGAAAATGTGAGTTCGCCGATGTAGAAAGCTGCCGTTCCGTTCCGCTGTGTGGTGCCGTGACCGTCAGCAATTCGCCACTTCCGTAAAGACTCACCTCAGAGATCAATTTCGAACCGACGCACGCAACTAGTCAGTATGACTCCGCGAGGTAGAGGCTGGCCCGCCGTGAGGACTCAAACGCGGGTTAGTATTTCTGCCAGAGCCGCACGGTGTGGACAGGGCCACACCCGGCGATATCCATCACGGAGGCCAGCGTGGAAAACGATAGCACACTGTACGTAGGGCTCGACGTTCACAAGGATTCGATCACGGTGGCNGGCTTCCGATGGCACCTATGCCATGAGCACCACTAGTCAGTATGACTCCGCGAGGTAGAGGCTGGCCCGCCGTGAGGACTCAAACGCGGGTTAGTATTTCTGCCAGAGCCGCACGGTGTGGACAGGGCCACACCCGGCGATATCCATCACGGAGGCCAGCGTGGAAAACGATAGCACACTGTACGTAGGGCTCGACGTTCACAAGGATTCGATCACGGTGGCCTATGCGCTGGGCACAGGCGAGGTCGAACTGCTCGGCAAGATTGGCACGACGAAGACGGATATTGATCGCCTGTGTAAGCGCCTGCAATCGAAGGCGCGGCACATCCGCATCGTCTACGAGGCGGGCCCGTGCGGCTATGGACTTTACCGTCAGCTCGTGCAGAAAGGATTCGACTGCATGGTGTGCGCGCCGTCGCTGATTCCGAAAAAGCCGGGCGATCGGGTCAAGACTGACCGGCGTGATGCGATCAAGCTGGTGCGGTCGCTGCGCGCCGGCGACCTGTCAGCGGTGTACGTGCCAAGCGTGGAAGACGAAGCATTCCGCGATCTGGCTCGCGCGTGGGTCAGCGCCAAGGACGATCTTAAGCGTGCCCGGCAACGGCTGAAGGCCTTTCTGCTCCTGCATGGCGTGCGCTATGCAGGCCGCGCCGACTGGGGACCTGCGCACCGGCGCTGGCTGAGCGCCTATGCTTTCGACAGCGTTTGGCAGCAACTGGCGTTCGAGGAGTATCGGCGCACGATCGAGGATCGCCTGGCGCAATGCGACCGGCTGGAGGCCGCGTTGCGCGAGGCCGTCGTCAACTGGCGATTCTATCCTGCCGTGCTGGGCCTGCAGACGATGCGGGGCGTCCAGTTCACCACGGCAGTGGGCATGCTCGCCGAGCTCGGGGATCTGTCACGCTTCGCCCACCCGCGCCAGCTGATGGCCTGGCTGGGGGTGACGCCGTCCGAACACTCGTCGGGCGACAAGCGCCGTCAGGGCAGCATCACCAAGAATGGCAACAGCTATGCAAGAAAGTTGCTGGTGGAAGCGGCCTGGAGTTACCAGCACCCGGCCCGCGTGAGTCCCGAAATCCAGCGCCGCCACGAAGGCATCCCCAAGCCCATCGTTGACCGCGCCTGGGACGCGCAGGTGCGCCTGTGCCGGCGCTACCGGAAGCTCGTTGCGCGCGGCAAGCAGAAGAATATTGCGGTGGTCGCGGTCGCTCGTGAACTCGCCGGTTTCATCTGGGACATCAGCCAGCTCGCCATGTCGCTCGCCGTACGGCCCGAGGTGCGCATGGCGTAACCCAACCCTTGAGCAACACGTGAATCAACCTCACCACCCGAGCAAGAGTTTCCTGAAGGCGGCGTAGCCCGGCACCCGAGCAACCCGCGAGACAGTTAGGCAACGGATTTCATTCGACTTGCGGCACTAGATGGCGGCAGGCTCGCTGGGCGGACTTCTGTAATGCGGTAACCAACCCGCGGATATCAGCATGATCCACCGTCGAGATTTACTGCTACGTCGCCCTCAGGAAATTCAGATGGCAGCTCAAAACCCAAAACTGATCCCCTCTTGACAAGCGGAGTCATATCAACTGTCCAGCGCTCCTGCATCCCCCTCAACTGCAAACCCGTCTCCAGGTGTGGCGAGAGAGATCTATNCAGGCTCGCTGGGCGGACTTCTGTAATGCGGTAACCAACCCGCGGATATCAGCATGATCCACCGTCGAGATTTACTGCTACGTCGCCCTCAGGAAATTCAGATGGCAGCTCAAAACCCAAAACTGATCCCCTCTTGACAAGCGGAGTCATATCAACTGTGCGCCAGGATCTGCTGCACTCACGGTGCCGGGGTACACCACGCCAGGCGGAGCGCCATTGATGGCCGTTGCGGTTCCTCCGCAGGGTTCGCGCGTCATCAACGGCGTGGTCAACATCGATCCGCTGACCACGTTGCTATCCTATGACGTGGCCGGCCTGGCGTCGTCTGCAGCGCTTCCGTCCACGAGCGGCCAGGTGCTGGCGTTGCTGTCGCAGATTACCGCGACGCAATATCTGCAGGCGAAGGCCAATATTCTGACGGCGTCGCTACTACAAGCCTTGAGTGCCAACGGCGTGAGCACGACGGGATTTGATCCCACAACGACACCGTTTGTCGCTAACGGCCAGGAGCTGGACGGATTCTTTGACGGCAATCCTTTGTCCGCCCCGACGCCTTCCAGCGTGCAGATCGCAGCGCCCGCATCGGCGGGTCCGCTGGTCAAGGTTACGTTGCCTACGACGATCGGCAGTCAGTCTTCGGTCACCTCGGTCTCGTCCTACACGCTCGGAGGCAGAGTTTCCGGGCTGTCAGGCGGAACGCTGACATTGCTGCTCAATGGCGGCAGCGCCTACACGATTCACTCCGATGGCACGTTTACGTTTCCGGTGGAGATCAGCAGCACCTACACCATCACCGTCGGCACGCAACCTTCCGGGAAGACCTGCACGGTATCCAATGGTATGGGCGCTGGCGTTATCGCCAATGTCTCGAACGTTGGCGTGACCTGTTCAACCAACACCTACGCTATCGGTGGCGCGGTCTCGGGCCTGGCTGCCGGCAGCCAGGTCACGCTGAGCAACAACGGCGCGGATCCAACAATTGTCACGACCAATGGCAGTTTCACATTCGGCACACCCGTGGCCTATAACAGCGGCTACACGGTCACAGTCGGTATCCAACCCACTGGACAAACCTGCACCGTGTCCAATGGCGCGGGCCTGGGCGTCACCGCGAATATTTCGAACGTGAGCGTGACCTGCTCAGCGAATACCTACACCATTAGTGGCGCGGTCTCGGGCCTGGCTAGCGGCACTCAGGTCACGCTGACTAATAATGCAGCCGATCCAACCACTGTCACAGTCAACGGCAGCTTCACCTTTGCGACGCCGGTGGCTTACAACGGCAGCTACGCCGTCGCAATCGGCACTCAGCCCGCCGGGCAGACCTGCACCGTCGCCAACGGCTCGGGCGCGGGTGTTAGCGGCAATGTGACGAGCGTTGCCGTGAGTTGTGTGACTACCCCTACCAAAACCAGTTTCATTTACCTACCCGACTACGATAACAACCGGATACTGGGATACAGCTACAACCATACGACCGGGGCCGTAGGGGCTGCAGCCGGTGGAGTTTTTCCGGCCGGTACCTATCCGCGTTGGGTTACCACCAACTCTGCAGGCACTTTCCTGTACGCAGCCAACAACAATTCGAACAATATTTCCGCCTACACCGTCAATGCCACGACCGGCGCGCTAACCCAAGTGGCCGGCAGCCCATTTGCATCAGGGACTTCGCCCAATGGCATGGTCGTAAACCCAGCAGGCACACTGCTGTTCGTGGCCAATTCGAACGGCCCAAGCGTGTCGGTATATTCAATCAACCAGACGAACGGTGCACTTACCCCAGTTGGCTCCCCCTACACAGTCGGCTCGGCGCCTACCCGCCTCGCGATTACGCCCAGCGGCCAGTTTCTGTATGTGCTGAACCAGAATAGTCACGACATCTCGGGTTTCGCAGTGGACTCCACGACCGGAGTGCTGACCCCCATCAGCGGTGGCCCCTTCAGCGACACCGGCGCGGTCAACCAGGGCGGCTACGGTATTACCATCAATCCTGCTGGGACGGTGCTATACGTGGTGAACTGGGAGGCCAACATCACGGCACTCGCCATCGACGCGACGAGCGGGGCGTTGACTCCGGTGAGCGGCAGCCCATTCACAGCCACGGCAAACTACACCGGATGGGGCTGGCAGAGTGCATCCCTGAGCCCGGATGGCAAACTGCTGTTCGCCAGCACCGGCAACGGCGGCCACCTGCTGACGTATTCGGTCGACGCGACCACTGGCGCGCTGACCCAGTTGACCTCTGACAGCTACGGAGCCTACGGTAACGCGGGCACCAATTTCACTGTTCCCGACCCTACGGGTAAATATCTGTATGTGAGTAACGCGTTGGCGATCTACGGATCGATCGTTTCGATCGATCCGGCCACCGGGGCTCTGCAGGACCTGGCCGGCAGCCCGTTCGGCGTCGGCGCGCGCCCCTTCGATCTCGCCGTAGTCAATCCCTGACGCGCGCTGTGTTGGCCGCACTGGGCCCGCCGGCATAAAGTCCGGCGGGCTCAGTGCGGCGATTTGTCGAAGGTGCCCAATGCAGTCAGACGACACTCCAATGGTGACGGCATTCGCAACGTGTGCCGTCGCTTCGTGATGATATGCCGGGACCTGAATCTGTTCGCACAAGCGGTCGTAGCCACTGACGACAGCAAGTTCAAACTGGATCGTCAGCTTGACGCGATGACAATACGGCGACGAACGGTCGAACACGTGTTTGGCACGCTGAAGCATTGGATGGCCTCAACCCACTTCCGGATGCGCAAGCTTGGGAACGTCTCGATTGAAATGAGCTTGCATGTGCTGGCATAGAACCTCGAACGCGTCATCAGGATTCACGGATTTGCAAAGACACTGCGAGCGATGGAGCTTGCAGCCGCGCAGTCTCACACCTGCCTATGCTTGCCGGGGTGGCGCAATCAGTTCAGTCGTAGACAAAAGGAAGTTGCGAAGGCGCGGCCTCACCAGACGCTCGACAAACCGCCGGCTCACGCGTTTTTACACGGTCTCGGCGAGGAACAGTCATTCGACACATCGGCCTGATTCGCCGACAATCCGCTGATCTGACCATCCAATCTTCATCAATGTCGATCGACGTTCCGGGAACCGAAGGTTATGCCGCATATGCCGCGGCCTTGGCTAACGCTTGGCGCAAGATTTCGTTCCGAGACCTCCACCAACCCGTTCTGCACCTGATACCGACGGCACCTTCGCGCATCCTCGACGTGGGGGCCGGCATGGGCCGCGACGCTGCCGCATTGGCATCGATGGGGCACTCGGTGGTAGCGGTTGAGCCCGTCGACGAACTGCGGGCTGCCGCGATCAACTTCTATCCGGCTTCCAGCGTAGTCTGGCTCGACGACAGCCTTCCAGAACTCCGCCTCGTCCGGGAGCGGGAGCACGCGTTCAATGTTGTCATGGTTACTGCAGTGTGGATGCACCTCGACGAAGCCCAGCGTCGCCGGGGGATGGGCACCATCTCTGATCTGTTAGACGAAGGCGGCCTCGTCATCATGTCGTTGCGCCACGGGCCGTTCCCTACGGGGCGGCGCATGTTTGTCGTCTCCGCCGCGGACACGATCAGGCTTGCCGAAGCCCATCATCTGCAACTTCTGCTCAATGTTTGCAGCGACTCAGCCCAGCAATCAAACCGGAGCGTGGGAGTCAGCTGGACGCGGCTTGTTTTCCGGAAGTGAGGATCCGTGTGGCGGCGACCGCGCGCGGCGACTGCAGGCCAGAAGCGGTCGATCGATCTCGCACGATGGATGTCCGCTTCGGGCGCGGCATCCGCTTTGGCTTGAGACAATGTGCTAGCGTGTTTAAGCCGGCCACAAGCGAAAGTCCTGCGCACCTCAAATCGATATCCAATGCGCACCACCTATAGCGCAATCTTCTCCAACAACAGCCGCATCGCCGCGGGAATCGGCGCGATCACTGGAACCGAGAACTGCATCTCGAGTTCCTTTGCCGCCTGCCCCAACGGTCCGCCGCCGATGACAACCGCCTCCGCGCGATCCTCGTCGATACAAGCGGCGACGGCCACCGCCAGTGCTTCCAGCAACCGCGCCGGATCCGCGGCTAGTGCGAGCGGATCGCCGCTCGTCAGCCGGATGCCGGTGTAGTGCACCCCGACGCCGAGCGCGTGCACTTTTGCATTGATCGGCACGACCAGGTCCGGCGTCACCGTGGCGATGCCAAAGCGCCGGCCGCCCTGCGCCGCTTCCAGAATCGACGCTTCACATATGCCAACCACCGGTACGTCGACGATCGCCCGCAGCGCATCGATGCCCGGATCGCCGAACGCACTGATCACGATGCCCTGGGCGGTGCCTCGGTGCTGGAGGCCGATCTCCACCACGCCCGCTGCGGCGGCTTCGAGTTGCGGCGCGCTCAGGATCATCGGTTCGCCGCGCGGCGCGCTCACACCGCGTACCACGAAGCCGCGCGGCGCTTCGGCCTGCGCGATGTCGACCATCATCGCGGTGGTCGCCTTCGACGTATTCGGGTTGATCAGCAGGATGTCGTGCATGGTGCGGTGGCTCCGTTTGGGGTGGCACTCAGGCGTGGCTCGGCGCCGTGCCCGAGCCGAGCTCCGGCTCGGCCGCCGTTTCGTCGAGGCGATGCCCATAGGTTTCCGGCGCAAGCTGGATGCAGGCGGTGAAGATCGCGTACATCACCGCGATCATGCCGAACACGCCCGCCACGCCGCTTGTGTCGAACATGCGGCCCGAGATGAGCGGCATTAGCGCGCCGGCCGTCGTGCCGGTCGCAAGAATGAAGGACGTGCCGAAGGCGCGCACGCGAGTTGGAAAAAGTTCCGGCGCGTAAATCCAGATGGTTGTATTGAGCATCAGCACGAAGAACTGGAAGAGTGCGCCGCAGGCGAGCACCAGCACGATGTTCTTCGCGAGAAATCCGAACGCGAGCGCGGCGAGACACGCGAGCACCGCGCCGATCGTCAGCACGCGCTTGCGCGGCAGGTGATAGCCGAGCAGCGAGGCCGCGAGCGTGCCGGCGAAGCTGCCGCCCTGCATGATCAGCGTATAGACGAGGCTCCGCGTGATCGTATAACCCTGCGCGACGAGGATGGTCGGCATCAATGTGAGCACGGAAATCTGCGCGCCGTAGGTCATCCAGATCGCGATGCCGACCGACGCGGTGCGGCGCAGCAGCTTGCCGCGGAAGATGTCGAGCACGTTGGCGCGCGAGGTCGCCGGGTCCGACAGATCGTCGCCGGAGATGTAGGCGGTGACGGGCGCTGTGCCGGAGAGCTTGCCACTTGCGAGCGTCGACAGCACGTTATTGGTTTCGGCGATGCGGCCTTTGGACAGCAGGAAGCGCGGCGTCTCCGGAATCAGGCGGCGATAGAACGCGCCGAGAAGCGCCGGCAGCACGAGGCAGGCGAAGAGCCATCGCCAGCCATCGACGCCCGGAAAGATAGCGAACACCAGCAAGCCGAACGCGGGCGCGAGGAAGTTGCCGAGGCCGCCCGCGCCGACATTCACGAGACCCACCGCCGTGCCGCGAAACTTCTGTGAGCAGAACTCCGCGAGCATGGTCACGGCCACCGCTACTTCGCCGCCCAGCCCGAAGCCGACGATCGCGCGACCAACGCACAGCAGCAGAAACGACGGCGCAAGTGCGCAGGCGATCGCACCCAGCGTGAAGAGCAGCAGATCAGCCGTCAGCATCATGCGGCGGCCCCAGCGATCGGCGATATAACCCGAGACGAGCCGCCCTAGCGCGGCCGCCGCGAACGTAACGGTGTTCAGCAGGCCGATGTCGGTAGCTGTCAGCCCCCATTGCTGGCGCAGTAGCGGCGCGATCAGGCCGATGGAGTTCTGCTCGAAGCTGTCGAACAGACAGCCGATCAGAATCAGACCGATGATGGTTTTATGCGCCGGCGTAACGCCGATGCCATCGAGCGCGCGATCGAGCTGCGCGGAACCTGCGAACGACGAGTCAGACTGCACGGGACCGCTCATGATCGTTTCTCCGGGTTGGAGCGCGGCGAGGGCAGCAGCGCTTGGATGAGACGATCCTATGATTTCAATTTACGGGTTTCAAGGAAATTTAAATTTCACCCGATCCGTTTCAGTTTAGGGGGGTGTAACGCCAGACAGACGGGCAATTGCACTGCACCAACGTGAACCGATGGCGCGTGTTGAGGAGGGTTTGAGGCACAAGCAACGTGCGGGGAACTCGACGATTTCACCGGAAAGCGGCGGGTGGCCGCTAGGCTGTGGTTGCGTGCGCCAACGCGGTGCAACATCGGTTGAGGCCATTGAAGACGCGATGAAACGGAAATTTCATCGCGTGAAGCGACGTCAAAGCACGTTAAAGCTCATCCAGCCGATCGTGCGCCGCTTCGATCGCGCTCAGCCGTTTCTTCCCGCGATTCCCGGCGCGCTCAAAGATGCGCGTGATGAGCACATTGCACAGGCCCATTACCGCGACGTGACTGTCGAGCGGGCCGGGCGCGGATGTATCGCAATGCAGAGTCCAGGTCGCGCCGCGATGCGCAGGCGAGTATTGATCGGCGATATACAGAGTTCGGATGCCCGCACCCGTCACGTAATCGAGCACCGCCTGCGTTTGCGGCACGCGCCGGCGCATGCCGAACACGATAACCATGTCGCGCTCGTCAAGACCGGCGAGTTGCTCTCCGAGCGTCTCGCCGGCAGCGGGGAGCGTGACAGCGCGCTCGACGACCTGCTGGATCTGCCAGCGAAAGTAGCTGGCAAACGAGTGGCTGCTGCGGAATCCGAAGATCGCCACCTGACGCGCATCGACGACCGACCGCGCGATCTCATCGACGAGTTCGTCGGAGAGGCGCCCGAGCGTCGCAGTGAGATTTTGCACGCCCAGATTTATATGCGCGTCAAGCACGCTCGATGACTCCGACGACGCCGACAGGAACAAGGGCGAACCACGCTCCTTTTCGGTGCGGGCGTCGCGCCGCGCATCCTCGAAGGTGTCGTAGCCCAGACGACGCACAAAGCGGCTGACGGTCGCTTTCGAGACGCTCGCGAGTTGAGCGAGTTCCGCGCCTGTGTAACTCGCGAGATCGCCGGGAAACTCGAGGACGAAATCAGCGAGCCTTCGTTCGGTCGCGGGCATTTCATCCAGATGGAGTCGGATCCGGCCGACGAATGAACGCTCTGGCTGTGGCATGCAAGGTGATCGGAAGAAGAGTGGGTGAGTTCGGACGGAGTATAGACCCAGCCGCGTGGACGACGCATTGCTGTTGCTCGTGTTGCCGAGCGACGATTCGATGCGCGCGGCGGCGTTTTCCGGATGAGTGAGTTCTGTTAGCAGGCGGTCGCGAAACCTCGACTGCGGATGCAGCGAGAGTCCGATCGAAGCCAACCGGCGGTGACTGTCAATCGAGTCTGAGCGGACATCACATTGATTGGACAGCGCGGTTGAGCGCAACGGGTCGCTTGCTGCCAATCGCCGCCTTACGCGCAGCACGAAAGAATGCTTCATGGATAAGGCAGCAAGCGGCCAACAGGAAAGAGGTCGAGCTTCGTTCAAGATAGCAATTCGTCTCCCTATGCAAAGTCCCGGTATGGCTTGCAAAGGCGCAAAGAGTTGCATATGTTCATACGTAAGCCACCGATCACGAATCTGGAATCTCGCTGGCCGACCATTCACGTGAATGATCACTACCTCTGGAGAGCATCGGTCATGGTCGAGCAAAGGCGGATTCATGCTGTGATCCTCGCCGCAGTGATCGCCTTGGTTGCGCCGACTTGTCAGTCGGAAAACACCACCGACTGGCTGGCGAACACCTATGGCACCCTCGCCGCCCACGTGGGTAACACCGCGCGTTCCATGTGGGTCGCGCCCGAAGGCGTCATCTATACGGCTTCAATGTGGGACGAGTACGAGGGTGGCGTCGCTGTCTACCAGGCCGGCAAGAGCCTCGGCTCGATTGGAGCGCACGGAGAGTTTCAGGGCGGCGCGATCACCGGCAGCGCGACGTCGATCTTCGTGGCACTGCAGCCCGGCGGAACATACGGAAGTGGTGCGGTGGGCCGGTACAACCGCACCACGCGGACTCGCGATCTCCTGATTCAGGTTAGCGCATTTAACAACCTGCCCCGGGTCGACGTCGTCACTGGATTGGCCACGGCGGCCTCGCTCCTTTATGCGAGCGACTTCTATGGCAACCGCGTGCGGATATTCACCACTGACGGTGTCTGGAAGCGGGACATCAACGTCACGGGGCCGGGTGCCCTCGCGGTGGATGGCGCGGGCAACGTCTGGGTCGCACAGAAAGGCGAGGGCTCGGTCGTCGAGTTCAGTCCAACCGGCGCGCTGTTGAACACGATCCAGATGCCGGGTGGGGCGCGGCCATCGGCACTTTATTTCGATGCGTCATCGGGGCAACTCATGGTTGGGGACGAGGGCCCTGATATGAACATCAAGCGCTACAAGCTTTCGGGCACGCCAGCGCTGGCCGGTACATTCGGCATTCAGGGCGGTTATCTCGATTCCACGACGGGAATCAAAGGGCAGGTTGGCGACAAGCGCTTTACCCGCGTCACTGGCATCGGCAAGGACACCGCAGGCAACCTCTATGTGCTCAACAATCCGTGGGGTGGAAGCTGGGATCTCGGCCGCGACGGCGGCACTGACATTCACTCTTACAACAGTTCTGGTCGGCTGCAATGGAAGCTTCAGTCTCTCAACTTTGAGGGGATAGCCGCTGCGGACCCGGGTACTGACGGCGTCTACTTCTATGGCGGCACCAACATCTACGCCGGCACCGCAGGGGGAACCTTCGTAGCGAACACTGTCGATCCGTTCGACTATCCATCCGACCCGCGAATCAACATCAACGATCGCTCGCGGGACGAGCATTTCGGTCAGCTTGCCACCATCGGCGCAAACCGCATCCTTGTTGCATCCGGCCAGAATCCCGATACCTATTACTTCTTTCACTTCAATGCCGCGAATGGCTACATCGCAATACCGGACGCCACGCTTCCTGGTGCGGCGTTCCAGACGACCGCAGCGGTCAGGGCCGGCTTTTGCATTGACAGCAAAGGAGGCGTGTGGGCTGGCCTCGACAAGACCGGTTACATCTACCACTATCCGCTGATCGGCTTCGACGCCAGCGGCAAGCCAGCATGGGGGCCCGGCATCCCCATTCGCATTCCCGAGAGCATCAAGCCGTTGACGCGCATCGTCTACCTCGCGGATAGCGACACCATGATTCTCGGGCAGGGGATTGTTGGGAGTACGGACTGGACGTCGATAGGTACGCGGATCGAGGTGTATCACGGCTGGAGCGCGGGCAATACCACGACACCCAATCCGGTGATCAACCTCTCCCACACTGGCGCCAAGTCGATTGACGCGGCCGGCAGCTATCTGTTTGTCGGCTACTGGTTCGGTAGCGGGCAAGCTTTGCCGAACATCGACGCCATCAATCTCGCTACTGGCAACCTCGACACCACACTGGTCAACACTAGTACAGGTACTGTTGACGCCAGCAGCGCCATCGATTCGATGTACGGCGTCAGGGCATACCGTCGGTCGACGGGCGAGTACGTGGTCACGAAGAACAACGTTAAAGGTTCCAGCATTACCGTTTATCGCTGGACGCCCTGATCCTGCGTTTCGTTAGCAGGAGGGCGGCTTGTTATGACCGTTTCTGCTCTGCGGAGAGACTTACGGGTGAATGGCTACGTTGGAGAAAATCAAACGGCCGCTGGGGTCGACCTGCGGTGCTCATCATCTAGCTGAGTGCGGCCAAGAACAGCCGGTCAGGGATGGCACGGCAGCGTCCGTTGGCAGTATGGCAGGAGCCGTTCGTCCTTGGCATCAATCGAGCGAAGCTCGGAGCCGCTGCAGCACGGTTCCTGAGCAACGGCTGTTGCCTCATCGATCGAACTTGAAGCGCAGTTGACGATCCCTAGACATCTTTCGCATGAAGTGGGCGCCGGCAATCAACGGAATGCTTGCCGGCCATTGCATTCAAGTTACTTGTGCCAACACTTGCTGCGGGGCCAACACCTCTCCTCAATCAGAAGAGAGAGATTTCATTCGCTCGCTCACTTGGTCGTATAGCCACCGTTGATCAGAATGGTCTGCCCCGTAATCCACCACCCGTCGCTGACCAGATGGCGGACGAAGGGCACCACGTCCCCTGGATCGGTCAAGCCAGTCGTGGAGAACGGCGACAGTGCGGCGGCGGTCTTGTGATAAGCCACCGCGTCCGCGCCTTCGGCGGGATAGAAGAACGGCGTGTCCATGGGGCCGGGTCCGATGGCTGTCACCGAGATGCCACGCGCGCCGAATTCCTTGGCCGCCGCGCGAGTGAAATGTTCGACCGGTGCCTTGGTGCCCGCATAGGCAGCGTAAAACGGTGTGAACGCGCCAAGCAGCGACGTGACGAGCGTGACGATCTTGCCGTTGTCATTGACCTGCTTGCCTGCTTCCTTGAGGAAGAAGAACGCGGACTTTGAATTTACCGCCGTCATTTCATCGTACTCAGCCTCGGTGATGTCCACGAACGGTTTCTTCAACACCTTGCCCACCGTGTTGATCGCAATATCGGGGCGGCCGACGGCGGCGGCAACATCTGCGAACAACTTCTCGATCGCGCCGGCCGAGGTCAGATCCGCCTGAAATGCGACGGCCTTTGCGCCTGCCGCCTCGATCGCGGCAAGTGTCTCGTCTGCTGCGGCCTTCGAGCTCGCGCTGTTGTAGTGGATCGCGACTGCCTTTGCGCCCTGTGCCGCGAGATCCCGCGCAATCAGTCCACCGAGATTCTTCGCCCCGCCCGCAATCATGACGGTTTTGCCTGTGATGCTGTGGTTTGCCATGGTCCATTCCCAGTACCGAAGCCGCCCGATGCAGCCTCTCATCCTGCTGGATGATATATTCCAGGAAAATCATTTAAACCTGCTATTTCTGACATCACTGGTCAGAAAAGTCGAACAGTGGAAAAGGACCTTGGATCGTATTGACCTGTTTCGCGTATTCGCACGGGTTGTCGAATGCGCGAATTTCACGCGCGCGGCGGACACGCTCGGCCTGCCTCGCTCGTCGGTATCCGCGGCGATCCAGGAGCTGGAAGGGCGGATTGGCGCACGGCTGCTGCATCGGACAACCCGTAAGGTGTCGCCGACCCAGGACGGCGCCGCGCTCTATGAGCGCTGCCTGCGTCTGATCGCCGATGTCGAGGAGACCGAGAATCTGTTCCGGCACACATCGGTAGGACCGAGCGGCGTGCTGCACATCGACGTGCCAAGCCGTATAGGCCGGCTGATCATCGCACCCGCACTGCCGAAATTCCTCGTCTCTTATCCAAAAATCGACATCACGCTCAGTATGACCGATCGCACGATCGACCTTGTCGAAGAGCGAGTCGACTGTGTGCTGCGCGTAGGTAAGCCGCACGACTCCGGCATGATCGCGCGCCCCATTGGCGATCTGCCACTGATCAATGTTGCGAGCCCCCTCTATTTGTCCCATCACGGTACGCCTTGCACGCCCGACGACATGACGACCCACCAGGTCGTTCAGTATGCCTCGCCTTCGAGCGGGCGTAACGCGCCCTGGGAATGGCTCGACGGCGAGGCCGTAAAGACGCTGACAACGCACGGCCGTGTGACCGTTAACAGCGCGGAGGCGTATATCGCCTGCTGCCTTGCAGGACTCGGCTTGATCCAGATTCCTGCCTATGACGTGTATCAGCATCTACGTGCGGGCGAACTGATCGAGGTGATGCCCGAATACCGGGCTGCGCCAATGCCGATAAACTTGCTCTATCCGCATCGGCAACATCTGTCGCGCAGGGTTCAGGTGTTCGCCGACTGGCTTCATGAGTTGTTGAAAGGACAACTCGTTTGCGATTCAGGTGGAAGGAAGTGAAGCCGACCGATCAGGGCTTCGCTCCTTCCTGGCACAGCAGCGAACACGTTCAACAGCGTTTGATTGGCAAGGACTAATGCCGTAAAGGCGTGTTTCATGCGTCCGTTCCGTTGCAGAATGCGGACGCTGACAAACGTATCGCGACAGGCAGCTTAGGGTCGGCGGTCCGACGGGAACTTGACGAGCGTGGGCTATGGCGTAAGCCGTCGCGCAAAGGCTTTTCCGGCGGGGAGGAGGTACTCCTGCATCACGGGCGAATGGGTGGCAGATGCTCTGGCGGCCGGCGAGATTGTGGGTTCAGGCATGTTCGGATACAAAGTGCCTTTGGTGCACGAGTTTACCAGTGCGCAGCTTCATCGGGTTGCCCGTTCTTCTGTTGCCGGCCAGGAGCGGCCCTTCGCCCGTCCTGTCCTTGGTCATTCGAGTGGCCGCTACGCGTTGTGAAGAGCCACTGACGCCTCGACATGCCAGAGGTAGCCAAGGTAACGAATCCGTTGTCAGTCGATTATTAATAGAACCAGGTACCGCCGCTGAGCGCGCAAGCAGCCTGTGTGAGCGCCACTATGCGTCAAACCATTCGCCGAAACCGCGCGAACACTCTTCAGCGATAGGCGCCGCTCGATCAAGCATGACCTGCTCCTGTGCGCGAACTGACTCTCGCCAGTTTGTCGCAGACACGATTGCTTCAGCGAGCTCGGCAGCATCGAGCATGGCCAAATTGACGCCCGTGCCCATTGGCGGCATTACATGCGCGGCATCTCCCACCAGCGTCAGTCCCGACTTCACGGGCCACTTCGTCCCAGCAGGGAGACTAACGATCGGGCGAATGGCAGCGATGCGATCGGCGTCCTCGATAAGTGAACGCAAAGCGGGCGACCAGCCTGCGTATCGGGTCAGAAGGTCGCGCGTGCCCATCCCTGCCAAGGCTCGTTCCGATCGTTCGGTAGTGTCATTAGACGTTTTAAAGGCGGCGTACACGCGCACTACGGCATTGCCATTGCGCTGAGCAAAGATTCCTTTTTCTTCATGCAGTGCGAGGAGCGTGCCGCGCCCGACGAATCGTGCAATTGCCGGGTGCTTGCGGTCCACGTCAGTAATCCATAGCTCAACAAAAGTTACGCCAGTGTAGACCGGACGTGCGTTGGTTAGTGTAGTCCTCACTGCCGAGCCGGCGCCATCTGCACCGATTACGAGGTCGCATTCATGCACCGCCCCGCCTTGCAGACGCACCGACCAGCGCCCGTTAGCTGCCTCGACGACATCGACAACGCGAGCGCCCCAGACGACAATCTCCGGTGGAAGCGGATCAAGCAACATCTTGCGCAACACGACCCGGTCGATCTCTGGACGTGTTCCCGTTCCTGGTTCTGGAATCTCTTCGCGCAGAACAACGCCTGTCAAGGCATCGACAACTCTTTGCTCCTGATCGTCGTGGCGGGCAAGAGCAAGAAAGGGCTCCAGCAAACCTGCCTTTCGTAACGCCAGTTGCCCTTCATGCGGGTGCAGATCCAATGTGCCACCCTGATCTCGCGAAGAGAGGGAGGCATCGGCTTCGAGTACGGTCACGTTGAGTCCGTGCTGCCAAAGCATGTTCGCGGCGACAAGCCCGGCTGGGCCACCGCCTGCAATCAGGACAGATGGTTTCGACGACATATTGGTTCTGTTGGTAGGCAATAGATAAAAGGCTCGACAAGGTTTGAAGATTAACCGTCGTGAGCCTTGATCGGCTATCGATATCTGGTCAAAATACACTGAATATCGGCCAACCTGGAATACTACGGCGATGCCCGCTACCGAACCAATCAAGTCCAACCCATTACCTCCGGGTGCGACGGACGCAATGGATCTGTTCGCACGCGAGACCTCGCCGAAGGGCAAACGCCGCACCGGCTTTCACCGGCATCCGGAGGGGCAGCTCATCTATATTGTTACGGGCCGCTTGCAGATTCGAACGGAGGTCAGTGCGTGGCTGTTGCCGCCGAGGCGTGCGATCTGGATCCCGCCCAACCTCATGCATACCGGCGACTTGCGGGGCGTCAAAGCGTGGTCGCACATCCTGCTGCCGCCTAAACGCTGCCGTTTGCTACCGGAGCTGCCGCAGGTACTGGCGGTCGGATCGTTGCTCGAAGCGCTGATACAGCGCATCGCACCGTGGGACCATACTGTCGCGCGAACACCCGAAGAAGCGCGGATTGTCTCCGTGCTGATCGATGAAATCCGTGCGGCAGAGCATGAACCGCTGCACCTTCCCATACCAAGCGACAAACGTCTGCTTAGGATGGTCAACATCGTGCTGAACGAGTTGAGTCGGGAACACTCTTTGGAAGCACTGTCGTCGATGGCCGGCCTGTCGGCGAGAACCGCTCGGCGCCTGTTTGCTGCTTCGCTCGGCATATCGTTGGCCGAGTGGCGACAGCAGGCGCTGCTACTGCGTGCGATCGATCTGCTTGCGCAGGGCGAGTCCGTGTCGGCGGTGGCAGATGTCCTGGGCTATGCCAGCCCGAGCAGTTTCATTGCGATGTTCCGCATTGCCTTCGGCGTGACACCCGGAAAATATGTCAGGGCTGGCGGCTAGGATGTCTGATCTTGACGCCCTGGCGAAAGCGTTCAGTTTGCCAGCGCGGCAAATAGCGCGTTTGGTGTGTCGCCCCAAGAACGTCTCATTCGTATGGCGACACGGGGCCCGTCCGGATGACTGCTTTGCTCTACTATCCGCCTTTGCAATACCAGGCGCTCGACCGGCAGAAGTGGGTCATTCACGGACCTCCGTTGGCGCAGGTCACATCTTACGGTGCAGAGAACAACAATTTCGGACATCAGGCGCAGCGCAACGCGTGGACTCCGAAGAGTATCATGTCACCCGTTGGGCGCACCCTTGAGCCAAAGCGTCGTAACATCTCGACACGTCGCTACTCGCGGTCGAACCGCACGGCTCCGATCTGGGGCACCGTGGCCCATTCAAACACACCGTGCCACGCGTCAAAATTGCGAAGTTAGTCTTTGCCGCATTGTCGGCGATGGTTGAAGAAAAGCGCTTTTTGAAAGTCCTGGAAACCAGAACAAAGGGGAATGCCATGGCGAAGTGCGATCGCAATCACGAGGTTATCTTCAGCGGAGGCCGTCGGCAGTTTCTCGGCTACACCGGCGCCGGGGTGCTCGCGGCGGTGCTGCCCGGCTGCGGTAACAACGACATCCATTCGACGCCTTATCAGCAAACCATCGCGCTTGGTCAACAGATGATCCAGCAGGCCGTCAGCGATCCAGCGAATCCCGTTGCGGCAATCTCGGTCGCGATGGTCAAGGGCAACACGGTGGTCTGGCAGCAGGCGTTCGGGTTGGCGTCGGTGCCGGGGCAGATCAAGGCAACGCCGCAAACGCGTTTTAACATCGGTTCGGTCAGCAAGTTGTTTCCGGCGCTGGCGGCGGCGATCCTCGTCGATCGCGGGCTGATCACGCTCGACACACCGATCGTCAGATATTTGCCGACCTTCACGATGCTGTCGCCGGAATTCGCGCAGATCACCACGCGTCATCTGCTGTCGCATGCGTCCGGTCTGCCTGGCACGAATGGGCGCAATCTCTTCACGTTTGAGCCGGTCGCCGGCTACGCCGCCGACACCCAAGCCGAACTCGCCAACTCGCACCTGAAGCATCTCCCCGGTGAGTTGGCCGTCTATTGCAACGACGGCTTCACGATGGTCGAGCAGATCGTGCTCGCCATGACGGGGCAGAGCTTCGCGGACTTCGTCCAGTCGGCGATTCTCGCGCCGCTGAAAATGACCCAATCCAGCTATCTGACGAGCGTGCCGTCCAGCGGATCGTTCTCGCTGCCGTACGTGAACGGCACGCAGCATCAGGAATTCGTCAATGCGTACGCAACCGGCGGACTGAGCTCGACGCCCTCCGACATGATGAATCTCGCGCAGATGATCTACGGCGGTGGCGTGTTCCAGGGACAGCGCATCGTGTCTGCAGCGGGCATCGCGCAGATGGGTATGGATCAGACAAAAAGCCTGACGATCAACCCGTCGCCGGAATGGCGCTGGGGTCTCGGCTGGGACACGGTCGTGCAGCCGGCGCTCAACGCCGCAGGCGTACTGGGCTGGGAAAAGGACGGCGGCACCGCGTTCTACTCGACCGAATTTTTCGTCGTGCCCAACTCGCAGTTCGCGCTACTGGTAACCGGCAATGCGGGCTACAACGCCCGCGCGATTGCCGAAACGCTGGTGCTGTCGGCGTTGAAGGAAGATGGCACGATTCCGTCGCTGCCAGCGAAGCTCGGTACCACGGCGCCGCCGGTCGCATCGGGGCCGGGCGTTGCGAGCGGCGCGGGCATCTACGGCAATTCCGATTCGCCGTACCAGGTGCTCGCCAACGCGGACGGTAGTCTGCAGATCAACCAGTGGGACCCCGATACGCGAGGCTGGGCGCAGATCGGCGCATATCAGTATCGCAGCGACGGCTGGTGGTGGAGCGATACCGATACGGCGTCATATCGCTTCGCCGTCGTGTCGGGCAACGACAGTGAAGGAAGTGCGTTCAGCTTTCGCTATCTGATGAAGCGGGTCGTGCCGGGCGCGGGCTATGCGTATCTGACGCTGCCGGTCGGCCAGCAACTCGCACCGTTGGCGGCGCTCGACAGCGCGTGGCAGCAACGCGTCGGCACGCAATGGACATTGACCAACGATTCGCCGAGCGCAGTGCCGATTGCCGTTCTTGGCAATCCGCCGGCGTTTTTCACGACACTCGCTGAACTTCCTGGCTACGTGCTGTACGGCAACGAAGATCTTCGCTATCAACTGTTCGTGCCGGTGAGCGATACGCTCGGCGGCATGTCGATCAAAGTGCCGGGCAATTTTGGACGCGACCTTTACGAAATCCGGTTTGCGTCGACCAGTGCGACGACGCTGACGATCGGCAGTTCGATCTACGCGCGAATCTGATGGGGAGACGTGAAGCAAGGTGGTTATCGCACCTCGAGAGCCGACCTTCACGTCGGGAGATCCACTTTCACCACTGCGATGAGCGCTGACTAACAGATTAGAGCGTTCACCGCGGGTCCGCCGCGCGCTGTCCAATTGCGAAACGAATGACCGTAACTCAAAAAATCCGCCGATGAATTTATGACGTGTGTCATTGTCCTTCGTGATTTCGCCACAGGCGTGTCGGCTGACTGAAGCGGAGTCGCCTTCTGGCTACCGCTCGATATAGCCCCGCTTTTGCGAAGCAGTGCGACCAGCCGCTATCAGTTGATGAAGCGCTTCGTTCGGTAGCCGGATCGGTGTCGCGTCTGTAACCAGCGAACGATCAATGGGCCCTTTTCTGCAAACCGACCAATGCCGCCGTACCGATTGCATATGGGGAGACGCTCGAACTTGGGTATCCGTCGCAGACGCAGAACTATCGACATGAAGCCGAACTCGCGGCAGTGGTCAGCAAGTCGGCACGGTGAAGTCTGGCGATTTAAAGACTGAAGGCGTTGAGCGTCTCGGTGAGCTGGCCTTCTTCATCGCTTCATTCTACGGCCCCGTCTCCGGCAACTTGACAGTGCCGTTGGCCCGTATCTGAGAAGGACATTCAACCGCCGGTTCCTACCAGGAAGTGGCCTTCATGGGCACACGAGCTATCAAGATCGCCGCGAAACCTGGCTCGGGCATGGGCCCGTCGACTGGCGAATCTGCAATTGCGCATGCACCTCGTGTCCACGTTGAACTGGTTTGCCTTCGAGTGCGTCGAGCAGGTGTTGCGCCGCAAGCCTTCCAATCTCGGCGGTGTTTACCCGCATGGTCGTGAGCGCGGGACGCATCTCTTTGGCGATCGCGAGATCGTCGAAGCCCGTCACGGACAATTCGCCTGGAACGGCAATTCCAAGATCTTCGGCTTCGCGCAGCACGCCCAATGCAATGTGGTCGTTGCCGCAGATAATCGCGCTCGGGTGCTCGCCTGCCGATTGCCAGATCGAGCGCAAGCTGCGCCGCCCGAATTCGATCGTTGATTCGCCTTCGAACAGGTGCTCCGGCCTGACGGCGAGGCCGTGGCGTTCGAGCGCCGAGCGAATGCCCGCGAGGCGCGCCTGCACGCGGTCGTTGTCGCGAGTCGGCTGAATGCAGACCGCGAACGAGCGGTGGCCAAGGCCAATCAGATGTTCCGTTATTTCAACGTAGGCCGCGTGATTGTCGAAGCCGATACAGTCGTGTGGGCTGCCCTCGCGATACGCATACGTGACCGCATAAGGCACCCGATAGAGCCGCAATGCATCGAACAGTTCGGCCGGATGCGCCTCGCCGACGATCGCCATCGCCTCGACGCCGCGCGCCAGCATCGCGCGCACCTGCACGATCGCCTGAGCGGGGTCGTAGTTCGAGCAGCCGAGCACGAGCGTAATGCCGCGCGCCGCGAACGCCGCCTGCATGGCGCTCACCTGCGAGGCGAACACCTGATCGTCGAGCGTCGGAATGATGATGCCGGCGATATGGCTGCGCGTGGACGCGAGCGCGCGTCCCGCCGCATTCGGAAACCAGTTAAGCGTAAGCGCGGCGTGCTCGACGCGCTCGCGCACGCTGGCCGAGACTTTGTCCGGCTCGTTGTACACCCGCGACACCGTCGCCGTGGATACCCCCGCGAGCTTCGCGACATCCGAGAGCACGGTGCGTCCTGTGTTGCGGCGAGCGCGGCTCGTCGGCGTTCGGGCCGGGGCCGTATCGGAAGCGGGCGCGGGAGAATCAAAGGAGCGGGGCATCGGATCAGGAAGTGACGGTTGTACGAAGGCGGATGCAGCAAGCGCCGTCATCATACCGTTGCGGCGTTCCGCCGGGTGCGCGCGCGTTTGGGCTCATGCGGGCGCCGAGAGCGCGGCGATACGCGAACGGAAATGTCCGGTGCCGGCGACGATCTTGTCGAGCACCGCATCGAGCGCCCAGAAGCGCTCGCGAACGTCGTAGTCGATCACGCGGCAGCGAATCGACTCGAACGTGCCGATGCGCTGATGGTAAATCTTCGCGAGCGCCGGATAGCCCAGCGCTTCAGAAACCGCGGAGACCACGAGAAACGTCGACAGTTCCTCCGCGAGTGCTGGGTCCTGAGCGGCATCGTTGCGCAGCCACTTGTAGAGGTCCGGGTGAAAGTTCGTGAACACGCCGTTGAAGCCTGCCGAGCCGGCCTTCATCGCGTCCCACGCGATCGCTGCGTTGGCGTTCAGGATCTTCAGCGGCGAACCCTGCGCCATCGCGACACGCCGTTTGACGGTCTGGAGATCGCAACTCACGTCCTTTAGCATGATGAAGCGGCCGGTGTCGATGCACATCTTCAGTTCGTCATCGGAGAGCAGCCGCCGATACGGCGCCGGGCATTCGTAAAGGCCGAGCGGAATGTCCGACGGAAGGCGCTCGAGAAGGCGCATGAGATTGGCCGTGAAGACCTCCGTTCCCTCTTGCTTCGGATCGAGCCGGTTCGTCACGAGCACGATGCCTTGCGCGCCCGTCGATGCGGCGACGCCGAGTTCTTCCGCCTGCGCATCGGGATCGTCGCTGATGTGGCCGGAGACCACGACGGGAATGCGGCCCGCCACTTTCTCTACGACGAACCGGCCGAGTTCGCCACGCTCGGCGAGGCTCAGGAACTGCATCTCGCTCGACTGCGCAACGGCGAAGAGCGCGTTCGAGCCGTGCGCGATGTACCACTCGATCAGACGTTCAAGGCCGGCATAGTCGATCGCGCCGGAAGCGTCGAACGGTGTCAGCATCACGGGAACGATGCCTTCGATTGAAGGAGGGGAGTGCGTGGCACTTGTCATGGTTATCTCTCTGAATGGGTTGAATGGAGCTCGGCGCGCGCTCTCGTCACGCCTGCGCGCTAAAAGCTTCGACGTGTGCGGGCTTGTCCTCGATCGGCTTGCGTACGAGCAGCAGGTAGCTCATCGCACCGATGAACGCGATGCCTGCCGCCGTCAGCAGCGCGGGCACAAAAGACCAGGTCTGCGCGATGTAGCCGGTCAGAATGGGGGCGAGGGCGCCGCCCAGGAAGCCGCCGAAATTCTGGATCGCGCCGAGCGAGCCGACGCGGTTTGGCGGCGCGGCGGCGGTCGCGAGCGCCCAGGAACTGGCTGAAGCGGCGTTGGCCAGGAAGATCACCACCGAGATGCACGCGATCGCGATCATATTGCTCTCGACGAGCGCCGCCGGAATTGTGAACGCGACCATGCCGAGCATCGCGATCACCACGGCGTTGCGGCGGCTCCCGACCGGATTCGTGCTGCGGCTCGTCATGAGATCCGAGAACCAGCCGGCCGTGAGCGAGCCAAGAAAGCCGCAGAAGAAGGGAATCGATGCCGCGACGCCTGTATGCATGAGGCTCATGTGGCGTTCCATCGTCAGGTAGCCTGGCAGCCATGTCAGATACACCCAGTTGAGGTAGACGGAGCCGAAAAAGCCGATCAGCATGCCCCAGGTCGTGCCGTGCGAAAAAAGCGAACGCCATTCGGCGAAGGTGAGCGACTGCGCGGGCCTGCGATCCGCCTCGTCACCTTCGAGATAACGGCGCTCTTCT
Organism: Paraburkholderia sp. BGA-UO-ETr-F21; assembly: GCF_059567925.1. Classification (NCBI taxonomy): domain Bacteria; kingdom Pseudomonadati; phylum Pseudomonadota; class Betaproteobacteria; order Burkholderiales; family Burkholderiaceae; genus Paraburkholderia; species Paraburkholderia sp. BGA-UO-ETr-F21. Next base: position 303,900 of record NZ_JCAQOY010000009.1, read on the forward strand.
TGGGTCATCGTGGCCTTCGCCGGATCGCGATACACCGCAAGCCATACGACCGCCACGATCAGGCCGACGATGCCCGTCACGATGAACGCCCAGCGCCAATTGAAATTCACAACGAGAATCGACAGGCAGAGCGGCGCGAGCGCCGTGCCGAGCGGGGACGCCGAGTTGAAGATGCCAGTCGGCTTGCCGCGAGCGCGCAGTGGAAACCAGTTGCTGACGACGCGCGCCGCCGACGGAAACTGCGGCGCCTCGCCGATGCCGAGCACGATCCGCGCAAGGATGAACCAGCCGAAGGTCGAGACGAAGCCCCCAGCGGCCTGCGCAAGCGACCAGACGATCAGGCCGAGGCCGAGCAGCTTGCGCGGCCCGACGCGGTCGACGAGACCGCCCACCGGCAATTGAAATAGCGCGTAGCTCCAGGAAAACGCGGAGAGCAGCAGCCCCATCTGACCCAGCGACAAGCCGAGATCATGGCGGATCAGCGGATTGGCCACGGCAAGCGTGCCACGGTCCAGATAGTTGACGATGCCGCTGACCATCAACAGCGTCAGCGCTACGGTCTGGGCGCGGCGAATTCTTGGTGGTGCCGCCTCGGGGCGAGGGCTCGTGCTCATGATCGTTGTCTCCGGTTCATGTATTCGGTTGAATTGAGGCGGGCCGCGCCGATGCGTTGTCGGGCGGCTTGGCGTTGCGCGTTTACTTCGGCGCGCATGGGGATCGAAGTTTGCGTTCCGCGGCGCATTACGCTACGCGATCAATCCGGCCCCAAAAAATGGTAGCGCTTACATTTCATGTGATGGCCGCGATATAGAACCCTTCTATTAGGTCTTATATCGCCGTCATCGTCGTGTTAGCGCTTACATATTGGGTCCAACTGGGAGGGATTGCAAGCGTCGGAAGGGCTTCAGCGGGTTAACACGGACCATCTAAGCGGCCTTGTTCGGCATCTTCGGTTCTTATATAAGATATAAGAATTGGCGGTACTGGCTTGTCGAACTTCGTGAAGATGAACCCGCGGGACTTTTCTGGGCACATCACCTTCGTCAGTACGAATGAAACGTCATTTCTCTGCGTAGCACGGGGATGTGGAAGCATGCGGGCAACACACGCATCAACGAGGAGGGACGAGGGCGCGCGCATCGCGCACGGGTATTGTGATGTGTCCTGCGAAGGCAGGGCGAGTGAATCCGGCGAGTTGCTGCTATCCCTGGTTGCATTCGGCATGGCCCGTCTTGCCGTTCACAAATACGCATGTTATTCGGGCCAGTGGCTCTTTGAGAGGGGCACGCTGAGATACAGGGCGTGCTGTTCGATACGTCGAGCCCTTATCGCTGTTTTGGGGCGGACTGAGATTGCAACTCGTAGCGGTTCGTTCACCTCGGGCCCCCGAATGAAGATCAGACTGTTTTGCGTACGCTACGGCGACAACGTCCCGTGGTGTGTTTCTCCGGAAACAGACTGAATGAGACAGATCCGGATTGACTACAGGAGAGAACGTCGCGGTGTTCAACAGGAGGACGGCCAGCAAACCAACGATTGAGGCACTCTCATCATCCGTTCAAGGATATTAGTTGACATAATATAAATTATCACCAATTTTTGTGTAGAGGCTAAGTTGTAATGTCCGCTTTTAGCCAAGTTCAAATGTCCGCTTCGAGGCGGCATAAGCTTACCCTGCGTCGATCCTCCGGCGCCGGAGGCTGCGATGGCTGCGACGGACAGGATCACCATGACGATGCGTGAGCTGGACAGGTTCAAGGTCATTCAGGCCGTGGCGGACGATCTGCTCAAACCGTGGCGCGCTGCGCAGCGGCTCGGCCTGACGACGCGACAGATACGACGGCTGGTCGCGCGCCTGCGTGGAGATGGCCCGGCGGGTCTGGTGTCCGGCCGATGCGCGAAGCCGAGCAACAACCGGCTCGATGCCGGCACCGCGGCTCGCGCGCTGGCGATCATTCGCGAGCGCTATGCCGATTTTGGCCCGACGCTGGAGTGCGAGAAGCTGCGTGAATGCCATGGGCTGCGGCTGGCCAAGGAAGCCGTCGGGCGACTCATGACCGATGCCGGCCTGTGGATTCCGAGGCGTCAGCGGCCGCCGAAGATCCATCAGTTGCGCAGTCGTCGGGCCTGCGTGGGCGAGCTGGTGCAGATCGACGGCAGCGATCACCGGTGGTTCGAGGAACGGGCGCCGGCGTGCACGCTGCTGGTGTACGTCGACGACGCGACCAGCCGGCTGATGGCGCTGCACTTCACGGCGACCGAGTCGACCTTCAGTTACTTCGAGGCGACACGCGGGTATCTCAGGCAGCATGGCAAACCGGTGGCGTTCTACAGCGACAAGGCCACCGTGTTCCGCTCGGCGCAGACGTCGACGACGGCCGGCAAGGGATTTACGCAGTTTGGGCGGGCCCTGTACGAGCTTAATATCGAGTCATGGTGTGCGAACAGCAGCCAGGCCAAGGGGCGGGTTGAACGGGCGAATCTGACCTTGCAGGACCGGCTCGTGAAGGAACTGCGGCTGCGTGGGATCGATACACATGAAGCCGCGAACGACTATGCGCCCCACTTCGTGGCCGACTACAACACGCGCTTTGGCAAGCCACCGAAGAGCGCTTTTAATGCACACCGGTCACTGCGCGACGACGAGGATCTCGACCTGATCCTGACGCACCGGGCAACACGCTGCGTGTCGAACACGCTGACCGTCCAGTATGACCGGGTGATCTATCTGCTCGAAGACACGGCCGCGAACCGTGGCCGGATCCATCACTACATCGACGTCTATGAATATCCGGACGGCCGCATCGAGATCCGTGCGGACGGCAGCACTCTGCCCTGCTCCCGCTATGACCGGCTCTCGGAGATTGATCAGGGGGCGGTCATCGAGAACAAGCGTCTGGGGCACGCGCTCAGGGTTGCCCAGCAGGTGCAGGCCGAGCGCGATAACCGGCGCGCGGCAGGCTCGCCATCGCGCACCAATCGGGGTGACGAAGTTCGACCCAGGGTCCGTCCCACCGGGACGCGCAAGCAACGCGAACTCACCGTGGGCGACCTGAACGAGATCGTGCTGGGAACCGCCGGCGAACGGGCAGGCTCGGTGCTTAAAACCCCTTCCAGATAGAGATATTTAACCACTCAGAAGCGGACATCTGAACTTGGCCAGAACCCGGACATCTGAAACAGGCCTCGACATTGTGTGTTAGTCCAAAGTTCAGATGTCGTGTTTCCGCTAAATTGAAATGTCCGGTTTCCTGCTCCCGGCTGACTGTTGTGGCGCATGCTGCGGGCCCGGAGCCAGACCATGAACGGACGTGGATTCATCACGATCAGCATGCACGAGCTCGAGCGTGTGAAGATCATCGAAGCAGTCGTGGAGCGGTGGCTGACGGTCGTGCTGGCGGCCGAGCGGCTGCAGCTGTGTGAGCGTCAGGTCGGCCGGCGGGCATGCCCGCGATCGAGTCCGGATATAAGTCCGCAACCACCCTCCTCGCCATGAACAATTACCTTGCAAATGGCCGGCGACCATATAAGAAATGTCCGGTTTCCTGCTCCAGACCCGCGGCTGCGGCGCATGCAGCCGCAACCCAGCCAACCCGGGAACAGCATACGCGAACTCGACCTTGTGTGAACTCGGCGCACACGCTTTGAAGGTCTTATACCAAAGCAAAAGTGACCCGGTGAAGTGGCCAGCCATGTGCCGATCCGGTGATCGTGCGATTGTGAAACCGCACCTGTATCACTAAAGATGCGCGCATCGTGGATTGATATCTTGGACGGACTGGGACGTGTCTGAAAACCTGTGAATCGGTCAACCGTGGCAAGCGTTTCATTGGCGACTATCTGAACCGTTGCAACCAGAAACAGCCCCATTCGAGTCTGTCCGATCAGGCACCGGATGAGGCGTACTTCGCGACACTGCCAGCGATTAAATCGGCAGCTTGATGACCCCGGACGCTGCCACTTATTAACTCGATCCAACTGTCTGACCGAACGGGGCCACCTCTTTCACCGGGAGCTGAATGATGCATGAAATGAAAAATGTCTTAGCGGGAGCCGTCTTCGTGGGGTCCGCCCTGAGTCTCACGACGGCTCATGCACAGGACGTCAAGGACAACGACGCGCCGTACGTGCCAACAGCATGTTCCGCGCATGTCACCGAAGCGCCTTCGAACGTCGCAGACGATCAAAATATTGATCCGGCAGTCCGCCAGTTCCTGTTGCCACTTAATAAAGATCCAAGCCCGTTCTGGGAACAGCCTCAACCCAAACCCCAGGAGGTACTTACCGGCCTGCAGAATAAGACTCCCGTCGATATGTCGGGCGTGACGATCTCGGAGAAATCGCTGACCGTCGACGGACGCACCATAAAGTTGTTCATCACGAAGCCCAACCATATGGCTGCGCATCCCGGCGTCATCCTCTTTCTCCACGGTGCTGTCTGGCTTGCCGGCAACTTCGAGAATCATAAGCGGCTGGTGCGCGACCTCGTCGTTGAATCCGGCCAGCCGGCCGTGTTCCCGGAAATTACGAATCTCCCGGAAGGAAAGTTTCCGGTGCCACTGAACCAGGCTTACGCGACACTCGAGTGGGTAAGCTCACATGCATCCGAGTTCGGCGCTGATCCACGGCGTATCGCGGTGGCCGGCAATTCGGTTGGCGGTAATATGACCGCAGCCCTAAACCTGATGGACAAGGACCGAAACGGACCAAAGATCAGCTATCAAGTGTTGCTTTGGCCGGCAACCAATGCGGGAGTCGATACTTGCTCTTACCAGGAATATGCGAATAACCGTTTCTTGAGCAGATCTTTTATGCAGTACGGCTGGGATCACTATGCGCCGACCGAGAAAGAACGGGAGAACCCGTACGTCTCACCTTTGCGCGCCAGTACGGCTGAGTTGCAGGGACTTCCGCCAACCTTGGTCATCACCGAGGAAAATGACGTGCTCCGGGACGAAGGCGAAGCTTACGCGCATCGCCTCCAGGACGCAGGCGTGTCAACGGTGTTCGTGCGCTATAACGGAACCATTCACGATTTCGCCCTGCTCAATGGGCTGAGGGATCTGCCAACCACCAAGGCTGCTATCCGGCAGATCGCGGATGGCATCCGCGAACACATTGGCAAGTAAGGAACGGCTGCTGAAGGCGGGCTTGCCCGCCTTCACATCGCTTATCGCCAGCACGGCCCGCAAAGGCGGGCATGCCAGGGGGCAAATAAACGGTGATGCCGGGAAGTTCGAGAGCGGCCACGCGCCGTTCCCGATGTAGCGCACGAGCTTTAGCCATTGACCTTGCGGGTAGCGCAGCGTTTTTCAGACTGCAAAGTGTTGCGCAATCAATCAGGCTCGCGAGCATCGATCTCGACTACCCGAACGAATGCGATGCAGCCGGCGTATTAACCACACCCATTAACCACACCCGTCGTCGAGAACGGACGCCAGGATCATTGCGTCGGCATTGCGCGGCGCACGGCCGCAGGCGCGTGGCTTGTACACCGCGTCGCCGCGACGAATCGGCTGCCTGCTCATCGCGCAGACGCCCTCGGTGTAGGCCCGCGACGCGCACCAGACCTGGTCGCCATAGCAACAGCGGGTCGAGTCGCGCCAGGAGATCGTCGCCGTCGTCGGCGACGGCCGGTCAATCAGGCTTACCGTGACGGTGTGAAGCGACGTGCCGTAAACATGGCGCGCCCCGTTGCCTCCATTCAGCCAACTATCACGGCCTTTCGGCCCGCCCGCAGGCGCGGACAACAAGCCAATGGTTTGCATCCACGGATCGATGATGTTTGCGTTTGCCAGCATGGCGCGACTCCTGTTGAAGCGTTACCTGATCGAACGGCTTTTCTATTCGGTCTAGCGCCGCGAGTCGCGGTATTCATCGACTACTTCGCCATGTACATGGGCCCTCACGAGGGGTTCGTCGGCTTCGCGGCAGTCGTCGATAGACAATGAAATCGCCGGCATGCGTCAGAAACGCCTTGCTGATCGCGAGAAATGAATGGACGTGCTCATCGAGCGGCATTCGCTTTCATCCTCCAGCAGCAAGGGGTCTCGCCGACAAATCGCTTGAACACAGTCGTGAAATGCGCTTGCGAGCGAAAGCCGCAGCTCAGCGCGACATCGACGACGTTGTGCTTCGAGCTCAGCAACAGATGCTGTGCGTGTTCGATCCGGCGGCGCAACAGGTATTCATGCGGACGCAAGCCCGTCGCGCGCCGGAACTGTGCGGCGAAATGCATGCGGGTGAGGCCGGCACTCGCGGCAATGTCGGCAAGGCCGATCGTCTCGGACAGATGCGCGTCGATGTACTCGACCACACGGTTCATGCGCCACTGCGGCAGCGCCGCCCCTTCGCGGTTCTGCGCGTTCGATACAGTGAATTGACGCGCGACAATGCGCGACACGATGGCGAGACTGACACTTTCAGTAAAAACCTTGCCCAACGCGGCGTCGCTGGTCTGTGAAACGGCCAGCGCCTGACCAAGCCGGTCGAGTGTGGGATCACGCACGAGCTTCGGGTCGCCAAGCACGATGTCGCCCGCATGTGGATGCTGAAACAGGTCTTCGTAGCACTCCGCGAGAACTTGCTGCGACGCGAACAGATGTAGCACATCGACGGACGATTCGAAGACGGCACTGACGGGTACGGCGGGCGCTGTAACCTGGACTACACCCGCAGTCACCCGCCCTTGCGTGAGCCTGCGGCCCGCGTGATTGAAGGTCAGCGACACGCATTTCAGAGCCAGGCCGATGCAGTGATCGGACTCGTTGCCGTGATTGACCACTTCGACCGGTGTGGGGATGTTGCGCGTCCAGCGCGACACCAGCACATTGTCGTGCTGCCGGTGCGGCTGCGCGTGATGCGCGTGATGCGCGCGTGGGCTGCGCCATAGATGCTCGGCGTCGATTGGGCCGGCGATGCCTGGCGAAGCGATGTCGGCACCGGTTTCAGGATACGAGAGCAGCGAGCGCATGATATGTCCGTCCGATAGAGTGATCTTCCTGCGGTCAAAACACCGGCACCGCGATGACTCAAAGTTAATCAAACGGAGCCCACGTGCCTAGCCGTACAGACGGTTGCCTACGGCGTCGAATGGGTGGGTCAACCTATATGAAGGTTTAATGCGGACGAGAATGCGCAGGTGCAAAAACGCGCGACGGCCCACGGGGGGCGTCAAATTGCGAGAGATTCGAGGGATTGCAGGGAAAAGCGAACGGCGATGTGATTGTCGCCGTTCGGGGGTAAAGATACCCGTGCGGGCTCAGTCGTGCTGAACGCGCGGCGGCGTAGGGGGGCTTTTTGGCGATTTGACGCCGAGCGCTTCCGCCATTAGCACGAAGTCGGCAAGCGAGCGCGACTCCATCTTCTTCATTGCCTGTCCGCGGTGAATCTTCACCGTGATTTCGCTCAGGTTCATTTCGCCGGCAATCTGCTTGTTCATCAAGCCTCCCGCGACAAAGGCCATCACTTCGCGCTCGCGCGGCGTGAGCGACCCGTAGCGGCGGCGCAGATCCGCGACCGAGCGATCCACTTCGCGCCGTTCTTCGTCCTTGCCGACAGCAGTCGCCACGGCGTCCAGCATGTCCTGGTCGCGAAACGGCTTGGAGAGAAAGTCCGTCGCGCCGGCCTTCATCGCCTTGACCGTCATGGCAATGTCGCCATGCGCGGTCATGAAAATAATCGGCACGCGCAATTCGCCTGCCGCAATCTGTTCCTGCACGGCAAGACCGCTCTGCCCTTTGAGCCGCACATCCAGAATCAGACAGCTCGGCAAATCCGGCTTCTGGAACGCAAGAAATTCCTGTGCGGCCGCGAACGCTTCAACCCGCAAGCCGACCGAGCGTAGCAACATGCTGACCGCTTCACGCATCGACTCATCGTCGTCGATGATATAGACAATCGAGTGACTCGCCGCATTGCCCGGTTCACTGCTCACGGCAGATTTCCTCATCGAGCGGCAGAGTGAACTGCAGCACAGCCCCCCTTCCCTCTTCCGATTCCGCCCAGATCCGGCCACCGTGCGCCTCGACAATCGAGCGGCAGATCGACAATCCCATTCCCATGCCTTCCGCCTTGGTCGTAAAGAATGCGTTGAAAAGCCGCCCGGCGTTCTCTGCGCTGATGCCGGTGCCGGAGTCTTCTACGAGGACCTGCGCATGTCGCGCATCGAAGCGGTGCGTGCGGATCCACAGTTTCCGCGGCCGCCCCGTGATGCCCGACATCGCCTGCATGCCGTTCATTATCAGGTTGATGATGACCTGCTGCAACTGCACACGGTCGGCACACACTTGCAGTGGCGGACATGCGTAGTCGGCATCCACTTCGACGCGATGCCCATCCAGTTCGCGGCGCACCAGTTCGATGGAGTCTCTTACTATGCCGTTCAGATCGAGCATGGTATGACTCGGATCGCGCTTTTGCGCCATCGAGCGTATCTGACGAATCACATCGCTCGCGTGCCTGGCGTCGCGGATCATCTGGTTAATCGACTGCCCGACTTCCTTCAGGTCGGGCTGCGGACGGTTCAGCCAGCGCTGGGCAGCGTCGCCGCACGTGACAATCGCCGCAAGCGGCTGCGTTACCTCGTGCGCGATCGTCGCCGCCAGTTCGCCGAGCATCGTCACGCGCGTCACGCGCGCGAGTTCGGCTGTCGAGCGGTCGAGTGCTTCCTGCGACACCCGCCGTTCCGTCACGTCCATCAGCGCGCCGACGTACTCGGGATGGGCCGACTGCGGTGCTGCAAGACGCGCGACGTAATGCACGAATTTGATGCGTCCATCGGGCATCGCGAGACGATGTTCGACATCGACGATGGGCGCACCCGCGAGGCTCTGAAGATAAGCGTGCCTGACGAGCGCGATGTCTTCGGGATGCGAGCGCTCGAGGATCAGGTGGAAACCGGGTGTGACGAGCTTCGAATAGCCGAAGATCTGATACGTTTCGTCAGACCACCACATCTCGCCCTCTGGCAGTTTCGTCGCAATGGTGCCGGTGCGGCTCAGGCGCTGTGCGTCGGACAGGAACGCTTCGCTGCGCGCGAGCGCCTGCTCCGCCTGCTTGCGTTCTTCTATATCCGTGTTCACGCCGTACCAGCGCAAAATATTGTCGCCCTTATCGCGCAGCGGTTCCGCGCCGATATGCATCCATCGGTACACCCCGTCGCTGCGCCGGATGCGCGAGACGTTTTCGAACGGCGCGCCCGTTGCAATGGCTTCGTGCCAGGCGTGCTGTACGGCGGCGTAGTCGTCGGGATGAACGATCGAGCGCCAGATGTCGCCGCCATTTTCGGCAAGCGTCACGCCCAGTTCGTTCCAGCGCCGGTTGATGAAGCTCAGGCGCCCGTCGCTCGACGAACTCCAGACCATGCCCGGAATCGTATCGATGGTCGCGCGCAATTCGTCCTTCTGGCGCTGCAACTCGCCTTCCATCTGCTTGCGGACGGTGACGTCGTTGTTAGTGGCGAGCACGGCGCGCGGTTTGCCCTTCGCATCGCGCCACAGCGCCATGCGGCTCGAAATGACGACGGCCGTGCCGTCATTGCGCACGCGCTGCAATTCGCCATGCCAACGGCCAGAACGCAACATCTCGATGCGAATCTCGTCGAGCGGAACAGAAGAGTGTGTTTGCGTCAACTCATGAATCGACTGGCCGATCGCCTGCTGCGCGGTCCATCCGTAGACCTCTTCCGCGCCGTGATTCCAGAACGTGATCAGATCATTCATGTCGTACACGACAATTGCGTCGTGCGTCAGATCAAGCAACTGCACCTGCTCTCGCAGCGTCGCGGTGTTCTTCTGATTGCGCCACGCCAGCACCGACGTCGTGGCGATGGCGAGCAGGCTGACGGCACAGCGCGCAATCGCGCCGACTGAGTAATGCTCGTCATGCGACATAAAAAACGCGATCACCGTGAGCGCCACGCAGCTCCATGCGGTGAGGATCGTAGCGAGCCGCGACGTTGTCGATGAGACAAGCAGCACCACGACGACATACAGCACTGCAATGGCGATATCGAGTGGCGTGAACGCGTCGATCAGGAATACGATCAGCGCGATGGCACCCGCGAGAGCGAACGGCACGCGCGCGTCATGCCGCATTGGTTGGTCGGCGCGTGAGCGGAATATCATGATGTCGATTGAGCGCGCCGCGCGGGAACGGGGCAGACGAAACGGCGCGATGTTGGCATAGGCATTCGAGGCAAACGTTCGTTGACGAGTACTGGAAGCCTGTGTGGTGCCGCAAGAACGGCACACCGAAGGAAGACACGCAGGACTCCGGCCCATTCAATCCGGTACATAGTATCCGAGTCGTTCAATATTAAACAATCAAGGGCCGCCGCGAGCGGGCTTAATGAATTTCGCCGCCTCTGGCCTGGAGCGTTTCGAGGCAACGCGACACGACTGCGCCATCGACAGGTTTGCTGAGCACGCACATCGCTCCGTTGTCCAGCGCCTGGCGGCGCACCACTTCCGATGCGAAAGCGGAGATAAAGATGATCGGCAGCGTAATTCCGCCGTCGAGCAGGTGCCGCTGCATCTCGAGCCCGCTCATGCCGGGCATCTGCACGTCGGAGATGATGCACGCGACGTCACCGATCTGGCCGGAGGCGAGGAAATCTTCGGCGGACGCATAAAGCCGCACGCCCCAACCCAGTGAACGAACGAGCATTGATGTGGCGATGCGGACGGATTCGTCGTCATCGATGATGGAAACTATCGGATGGGTATGCAAGCGACTTATCCTCTGCCATACATTCGGTTACGACGGCACGATGCTGTTTGGCTCGCCGCCCGGATATCCCCATGTTATGGAAAAATCCCTACCGTGAAAATCATATGTGTGTATAGGGACCGGCCCGGGGAAACCGGAAAGACAGGCTGGAAAGCGGCCCGCACAAAGACAGGCCCCCTCCTGTCACTCCCCCATCTGCTGCTTGATGATGCCCGAATGGCTGCGAACAGGCGCCCATTTTTCCTCGATCCGACCGAACTTCCAGATTGCCACGGAGACGAGCCATGTCGCGACGAAGAGTCCGACGATTGCGAAGCCGAGACTGTTCAGATCGATGCCGGATGCCCACGACCAGAATGCGCCGTGTGCATTCAGTGCATTGCTGAACAGTCCGAGGATCTCAATGGTGCCGATCACCACTCCGACTGCGACAGACAGGCCGGTCACCACCAGGTTGTAGTATATTTTCCGCACTGGCTTCGCCAATGCCCACCCATACGCGACGTTCATGAACGAACCGTCGATCGTGTCGAACAGCAGCATGCCCGCCGCAAATAACACGGGGAGGCAGAGTGTTGCGTACCACGGCAGCCCCGCAGCAGCACCGGACCCTGTCAGGACCAGCAGCGCGATTTCGGTTGCCGTGTCGAAGCCCATGCCGAACAGCAGTCCGACAAAGTACATTTGTCCAGGCTTGCGCACGATCCTCATCAGAGGCGCGAGAAGACGATTCACCACGCCACGGTTCTCAAGCCGATGCTCCAGATAAGCCTCGTCATAGCGCCCGGACTTCATGCGCCGGAACACCTTGTAGATCGCGAAGAACGAGACGATGTTCAACGCCGCAATCAGATAGAGAAAGCCGCTGGAGATACAGGTGCCGATGAGTCCCGCGACTGCGTGAAAGCCCGAACCGGCGTTCGCCACATGACCCGAGAGCGAACGCACGCCCAGTGCGACGAGAAGCGTGAGTCCGAACACGATGGTCGAGTGACCGAAAGAAAACCAGAAGCCGATCGAATGAGCCGGTTTGCCTTCTCCGACCAGCTTGCGCGTCGTATTGTCGATGGCGGCGATATGGTCCGCATCGAACGCATGGCGCATGCCGAGTGCGTATGCCGTCACGCCGATGCCGACTCCAAACACTCTGGAGTCCACGCTCAAATGCAGCGGTACGACAATGGCGATCAACGTAGTCCATCCGACGATATGCAACAAGGCAATGACCACTATCATGGCGATCGCAGTGGTATCGAAATGCAACGGCCGCGAGAATAAGGGTGTCTTGACCGACAGGTGACGGTGACCGGAACGTAAAGGCATAGTGGTCTCTGTTAATGACGACATCGGATGGGCAGACACAGCTCGCCAGGGCTATGTCTGCGCGGGCGGCATATCTGTCGGCGAGCAGACAGACGGCTAGAGCGTGTTAGGCACTTTGAAGTACTGGCACTGCGTGAACGAGCATGAGCATTGCGAAGACCACGAAATGAAGTCCTGCAAGGGTTTCGGGCAGCCGTTCATAATCACGTGCGAGACGGCGGAAACGGTTGAGCCAGCCAAAGCTGCGCTCGACCACCCACCGCCGGGGCAGCAGCACGAAGCCNCATTCGACTTGCGGCACTAGATGGCGGCAGGCTCGCTGGGCGGACTTCTGTAATGCGGTAACCAACCCGCGGATATCAGCATGATCCACCGTCGAGATTTACTGCTACGTCGCCCTCAGGAAATTCAGATGGCAGCTCAAAACCCAAAACTGATCCCCTCTTGACAAGCGGAGTCATATCAACTGTCCAGCGCTCCTGCATCCCCCTCAACTGCAAACCCGTCTCCAGGTGTGGCGAGAGAGATCTATACCGCGAGCGGTCTAGGCGTCCATCCGCTGAACGCTGCTCTTCTGTAGCCCTCCGGTAAATTGAAAACAGGTGACAGGAAGTCAAAGCCCTAGCGATGTCGCCTGCGCAACTACGCGGGAGGCGCTCGACGCGCAATTCTGGCTACCCGAGGACGCCGCCCCGATCCGCATGCTGGACGCATTTGCGGACGGGCGGCGCCGCATTATCGCGGTTGCCGAAAGAACGGCCCGCCTGCGTCCCGGTGAACCCATTCGGCTCACCGCCGACGATGTCGCGATCAGCCGGTAGGCGGCGGTTGGTTCAGGCAGCCAGCCGTCACCACCCAATACGGTGTTTCTCATCGGTCTCCCGATGCCGGCGATCGTCATCGACGTGAAGATACTGACTGGTCGTCGTCAGTGACGCGTGCCCGAGGTTATCCCGCACGAGTCGCAGATCCAGCTGCTGGTCGGCCATGTGGGACCCGGCGCTGTGACGCAACCAGTGCGCCGATGCCTGTTCGAGACGCTCCGCCCGTTGAGCGTGCTCCTCGCCTCCTGCGCGCAGGGATTGCGCCGCACCGCCAAAAACATCCTTCACGATCCGGTGCAACGCGGCGCGCGTGAGCGGCTTGAGCGACTGGCCCACCGGCAGCACGAGCGGCGTGTCCTCGCCCGGCGAGGGCAGTCGCGGTAGTCCGCGTGCCTGCCGGTAGGTGCCAAGCTCGACCATCATTTCCGCGGTGGCGGGCACCAGCCGCTCCTTGCCCCCTTTGCCCATCACCTCGAGCCACCAGCGATCGGTGCCGTTTTCGTCAGCGCGCCGGAAAAACTGCCCCATCGTATTCGTCCCGACCTCGGTGATGCGCAGACCACCCAGATAAAGCAGCGTGAACAGCCAGCGCACGCGTGCGTGGTGTTCGCGCTCGCGACCGGTCTGCGTCGGCATGCGCTGGATGTACGTCTTGACCTCGAGCCACAGCTCGGGCGACAGATACCGGACGATGCGCGGCTTGTCGCGTCTCGCGCGCTGACGTGACAGTGACAGCGGATTGCCGGCCAGATAGCCCGCCTGCACAAGCCACGCAAACATCACGTTGAGGATCACCATCGCCTGTCGCTGGCTCGGGCCGGACAGTGGGCCGTAGAAAGGCCGCCAGCGCGGATCGTGGCGGGGATGCTTGCGCCCGCCGTCGGCACGCCAGCGCGAGGCGGGCTGCGGATCGGCGAGAAAGTGCTGGTAGACGAGCAGGTCTTCGTGGGTGAGCGAGGAGAGCGGTTTGCCCATCTGCAGGACCGACCAGAGCAGCAGCCGTTCGGCTTCCTTGCGGTAGTTGTCAAAGGTGGTTTTGGTCTCGGCGAAACGGGCGAGCCAGGCGCGCAGCGCGTCGAGATCGGTGTCAGCGGCGATCTGCATGCGTCCTCCTGCGCGGTTCGAGCCGTGGCGGCCATCGAGGGCGGGCGGCAGTTCGAGGGTATCGAGCGGGCGTGGGGCGGGCAGGGCGGTGGTCATGGTCAGGGTGGTCCGGGAAGCGGCGCAGAGACGTAATGATGCGCGCGATCGGCGTCAATAGTTCAACATTATAGTATTAATGTCAAAATATAAGGACAGTGTCGTTAGAAAATACACGGTTTACGTAGTAATATTCACGAAAATCTGTCGATGAAGATCCTCATGAGTGACGTCCTGTCCCCCGACGCGGCGCTGGCCGCCGAAATCGAGCGCCTGAAGGCGGCGTTTCCGAAGACCCGCGAGCTGTACCGGGAGGTCTGCGCGCTGCTGTTCTTCCGCCATGGCATCACGCCGACCGCCAACCGGCTGTACCAGCTTGTGAAGCGGGGCAGCATGGGCACGCCGACCGCGGTGCTCGGCGAGTTCTGGGCGGAACTGCGCGAGAAGAGCCGCGTGCGCATCGAGCATCCCGACCTGCCCGCCGATCTTGGTGCTGCCGCGGGCGAGCTGGTGTCGACCCTCTGGGCCCGCGCCACCGCGTCAGCGGAGGCCGCGCTCGACGCGCTGCGCGACGAGGTCGAGGCGCAGCGCGTCGAGGCGCAGCAGGCGGTCGTCGCCGCGCGGGACGAGCTGGGACGCGTGGAGACCGCGCTCGAGCAGCGCACCGCGGCGCTGCTGGCCGCGCAGGTCGAGATACGGGATCTGGACAGGGCACAGGCCGAAGGCCACGCGCAGCGACAGGCGCTGGAGGCAGAACTGGCGCGGGTCCAGGCGGCACTGGCCGCGCGTGAGCGCGAACTGATGGAGACAAGGGAAGGGTTTTCGCGCGATCTGGCGAAGCAGCGCGAAGCCGCTGAGCGCGCGGAGGAGCGGCTCAGGGCGTCCGAAAAGCGCGCGCTGCTCGAGATAGACCGCGAGCGAAGTACCGCCGCGAAGCTGCAGAATGAGCTGGACGAAGCCTCGCGTCGCGCGGACCGGAAGGATGCCGAGCATCGCCGTGCATTGGAAACCATGCAGGCGCAGCTGGGCGACGTACGTCATCAGGCGGGCGTGCTGCAGGGGCGGCTGGATGCTGTTCAGGCGGAGAACCTGCGGCTGCAGGCGGAGACGATGACGCTGCGGGAAGTGGAAACGCGTACGCGGGAACGCCAGCAGTCGGCCGGCCCGGCCGCAGTCCGGAAGGCGCCACGCCCGACCCGTTCCTCCCGAGTCGTGCCGACCGCCAAACCAGCAACGCGTCGCAAGAAAACGGTATAAACGCACAGGTACCCGCCACCAGGGAAATGGGTTGCATGGCTGATATCTATCTGCTCGCCGGACTGACGCTTCCCCAGGGCGTCGCGCATGAGTCCCTGCCCGGGACCGTGACGCGCTTCATCTCGGATTGCTGGCACGGCATGAGTCGCACGCAGATGATTGCCCGCGCGAAACGGCGGGGTCTGCGCCTGTCGTTCCGCGCAACGGCGCCGTGTCCGTCCGGCGTAACCGGCGTGTTCGAGCTGCGCTTCAACGATGGCGCAGTGGAATGCCTGATGCTGGCCCGGCTGCAGCGTGTCGGAGACAGGAGCGGTAAGCGCCGACTGACCAGCCGGACTGACGTATCCCGCCCCCCGCCACGCGATCCCCGACAGACCAGGTTGTTCTGATGCGACGGTGCCGGTTGCCGCGTAACGCGCTGCTCGCTATGCTCGCAGCCTTCAACGGATCAGGAGTGACGAAGTGCGGCGCGTGACGGTCAGGAAATCATCGGTGCATGGGCGAGGCGTGTTCGCGCTACAGGCGATTCCCGCTGGCCAGCGGATCATCGAATATCGCGGTGAGGTGACCTCGTGGCGACGGGCCTGTGCCCGGCACCGGCGATCCGGAATGCACGGCCACACGTTCATTTTCGGACTGGCTGATGGGCGCGTGATCGACGGCGGCGTCGGGGGCAACAGCGCCCGCTGGCTGAACCACTCCTGCCAGCCGAACTGTGAGGCGATCGAGGACGAGCGGGGACGGGTTTTCATCGAGACGCTCAAAGACGTGATGCCGGGCGACGAGCTTTCTATCGCCTATGGACTCACTATCGATGACGCGATTACTCCCGAACTGATCGCTGACTATGCCTGTCGCTGTGGGGCGAAGCGATGTACTGGTTCGATGCTGGCGTTTGCGAACAGATATCAAGCGCGCCCCTGACTGACGCATCCAGCTTTTCCTTCGAAATGGTTCGCCGCAGGAAGATCCGTCAAGTTGTGCGCCGTCCCGTCCCGTCCCGTCGCGCGCAGCTGCTATCGTCATCTGTGCAAGGCCGGCGCGCCTTGCCAGCACCCCCGTCGACGGAGTAGGATTAAATCCTGTCAGCCCGGAGAGCGCCATGCGTACCACACAGCAGTTCAGCATTACCCTGCCCAACGAGATGGCCGAGCTCATCCGCACCAAGGTCGCCAGCGGCGAATATGCTTCTGAAAGCGAGGTGATCCGCGACGGGCTACGCACCCTCGCGGCCCGCGACAGGGCGATCGAGGCCTGGCTGCGTGATGAGGTGGTGCCTGCGGCCGAAGCGCTGCGCGCGGATCCCGCGCGCGCGCTCACGCCCGAGCAGGTGCGCGCTCACCTGGCGAAGAAGCGCTCGGGCGCCGCATGACCTACCGGGTGCAGTTTGCCCCGGAAGCGCGGGACCAGCTTGAGGACATCGAACGGTTCATCAGTGAAGCGGGTTCGCCCGTCACGGCGGCTCGCTACGTGGACGCCATCGTGAATTTCTGCCTGCGCCTGCAGACGTTCCCTGAGCGCGGCGTCCCGCGCGATGATCTGTTACCTGGCCTGCGCGTGACCCACTACCGGCAGCGCGCGGTCATTGCTTACCTTCTGGATCCCGAGGTGGTGTCAATCGTTGGTGTGTTCTACGGCGGGCAGGCCTGGGAACCGTCTTTCGTAGATCCGACGGAACACGACCACTGATGACGCGCCCGCACCGCGGTCACCGACGCGAGCGGTCGGTGCGCAATCGTCGAGTCAGTCGACGAGCACGACAGGAAATTGAGAAGCACGGTCAAATGGAATAACCTCGTCAGTCCGACCAGCCAACTGTTCTGAATCCGACGGATGCAGCTCGACATTTTCAACGACAGCCGCGATGTGATGCTGCGCAATGACGTCCTGTCAGCGTTGCAGCGGTACGATGCCGCGGGCGCGCGGCGCGCGCTGCAGGCCCTTGCGAACGAGTATCCGGACGATGCCCCCCAGGTGTATTTCGGTTCGATCGTCAATGCTCTCGAGGGTCGATCGACGGTACCGTTTGACCGTCACGAAGCCGCCCTGCAGGCTCGCCAGGCGCTATCTCACGAGGTCCAGCCCGCAGTCACGCATGTGTTCCCGAGGCAGAGCGGGGCGACCTGGCTCGCACCGCTCTGGGCAGAACTGGCCGGGCGCGCCGCTGCGCTGCCTTTCCGTGCGGACCACGCCGATGCGCACGCGGCGCCGCTCTTCCTGCTTGCTGCGCGGTGGGCCGAGGCCTCCGATGCGACATCGCGCATCGCGTCCTGGCGACGGATTCCAGCGCCGCTTTGCTGGATGACGGAGGCACGTTACCGGCTCGATGGCCTGGACGCGGCCTGGCCATTGCTGGTGGAGCTTGCGTGGCTTTCTCCATCCCGGTTTGACCAGCTTTTGAGCCGGCTTGGCGACGCGTGCGTCAATACGTTGCGGCGCAACTTCGATACGTCGTTCGACGGCGCCGGCGACATTGACGATCTCGCATGGTTTCCGGCGTGGGTACTCACGGAAAAGGCCGGCCTCGCGCCGCTGTTCAAACAGGCAGAGCCTTCGCGACGCAATGCGCCCGAGCGGGCGGCGAAGGTGATGCTCGAGTTACTCGGTCTGGAGCGTCAAGGCCGGCATTACGAACTGCTGGAAACCCGACGCGAACTGCAGGCGCTCAACACGGCGCTGTACGCCGCCTATATGAAGACGCGCTGAGCTGGCACCCCGGAGCATGACACGCACAACCTCTCACACCGCTCACAAGTGGGCTTTCGCCACGCGGTTCCGGCGTGGCGCCTTCGGCTGGAAATCCGCGTTGCCGATCCAGCGTCTGAAAGAAGCGCTGGCGGAGATCCGGCAGATCGCTCGCGCAGATCCTGTTCTCGCTGCGGACGGCGCGGTCGCCTTGCTCGAAAAGCTTTCGCCGGCGCTTGAACACGTAGACAGCTCCTCGGGGGCAATTGGCACTGCCGTGAATCGCGCAATCGACGCGCTTGTGCCGGTCATCGGCGGGGTGGACGTGCCCGCTCCGGTCCGGATGCGTTGGCTGGAACGCCTGTTTGACGCGCTCCAGGATGACCCGATGCCGTATATCGAACAGTTGGGCGATCGCTGGGGTGACCTGTGTACGTCGCCCGACATCGCGTCCTTATGGGCAGACAGGTTGTTGCCGATTACAGCGCGCGTGATGGGCGCTGAAGGACTGGGAGAGCATTTCGCGGGTACCACCGCCTGCCTGAGTGCGCTCAATGCCGCCCGGCGCCATGCGGAACTACTCGCTCTCGTGGATGGCGCGCGCCTGAACTGGTGGGGGTATCGCCAGTACGGGGTGGATGCACTGATCGCATTAAATCGTTCGGCTGAAGCACTGCGTTACGCGGAAGCGTCGAGGGGGCTGAATGCGCCCACTGCCGCCATCGCCCGCAAATGCGAAGCGATCCTTCTGTCGTCGGGCATGATGGACGAGGCCTATCGGCGCTACGCGATCGAGGCCAATCAGGCCACCACGCATCTCGCGACGTTCCGTGCCATCGCGAAAAAATATTCGGACAGGAGTCCCGACAGCATCCTCCACGATCTGGTCGCGAGCAGTCCCGGCGCAGAGGGGAAATGGTTCGCCGCCGCGAAGGACGCCGGCCTGCTCGATCTGGCGGCGTCGCTCGCGATGCGCGGCCCCACCGACCCGCGAACCCTGACGCGAGCCGCACGCGATTTTGCGCAGCGCAAGCCTGAATTCGCAGTGGCCTGTGGCACGGCAGCGCTGCACTGGATGGCCGCAGGCTTCGGTTACGAAATCACGGGGAGCGATGTGCTGGATGCCTACGGTGCGCTGGCGGATGCGTCCCTTGCTTCCGGCATGGAACGTGACCAGCTCAACAGGCGTCTGCGGGAGCAGTTTGCGGCCATTCCGGGGCATTCGTTCGTCGCCACGGTGCTGGCGCATCATTGGGTCGCATAACGTCGCGATGCATCCCGGTTACGGGATGGACGGTTTTTGCATGGCCCGAGCCCCGGCGTGTTGTCATCACAACGGGTCCCTCCCGGTCGTGTGGGACAGGCGCCCGTTTTGTCGCCGATGACTGGACTCAAGCGCAAAGTGGCTGGAAATGGCAGTTTTACGACAGGCAGAAGTCAGCACAGGACTTGCATCATGGAAGAGTACAACCCCGGGTGTGCGCCCGAACCTGAATCATGGCTCGAACTCGACGAACAGGAGCGAATTGCTCTCGTCGAAACGTATCATCGCGTTGCCCGTATCAAGCTTCCCAACGTCACGGCACACGCTGCGCTACATGCGATCGTCGAAAACCAGATCGCCCTGAACCTTGAGCCCGTGGTCCGGGCGATGGATCGCCTCGGGAAAGAAGGACTTACGCGACACGACGCGGTTCACGCGATCGGCTCAGTCGTCGCAGAGCATCTGTTTGATATTTTGAAGACGGATCAGAACGACGATGCTGCGACTTCGCAGGCGCGTTATTACGCGGCGGTGGAGCGGTTGACCGCCGCAAGCTGGCGCAGAGGTGAACACTGATGCCGATACCATCGAAACTTCAACCGTGGTTTGAAGCGAGGCAGCGTTTCAGATTGAGCCATGCTCATATCCAGATGGCGCGCGAACTGGGATTGAATCCCCGAAAATTCGGATCCCTGGCTAACGGGCAGCAGGAGCCGTGGAAGCGCCCCCTCGCAGAATTTATCGCGCACTGTTATCACAAGCGCTTTGGTCGTGCTACGCCTGAACACGTGCAATCTCTGGAAGAAGTCGTGAAGCGTGCGGCCGCCCGGCGCAATGAGCGGCGGGAAAGAAAAACGGTTGTGGTGCAATTCGGATACGCCGGTCTGTTACGCTCGAGTTTTCGACGAGCACGAGCCAATGCGCAAGCTAAAAAACATTGACGGATTGTTCAACGGTTGCCACTTTGATCGCGAAGTGATCGTCCTGTGCGTGCGTTGGTACCTCCGTTACAAGCTGAGCTTTCGAGACCTCACTGAAATGATGGCTGAGCGCGGTCTGACGCTGGCGCACACGACGATCATGCGCTGGGTGTCAAGCGCTTCACGCCGGAGTTCGTCAAACGCTGGAATCGCCTGGCCATGACATCCGGTCAGTCGTGGCGAGTCGACGAGACCTATGTGAAGATCCGCGGCAAATGGGCCTATCTTTACCGCGCAGTTGACCGGGCAGGAAAGACGGTCGATTTCCGGCTCAGCGCCAGGCGTGATGTGGCTGCAGCCAAAGCCTTCTTCGCGAAGGCGATCAGGAACCAGGGCCGCAGTCCAAAGTCGATCACGCTGGACGGCTACGCGGCGTCTCATCGCGCCGTGCGTGAAATGAAGACCAATGAGTTACTGCCCAAGGAGACGACGTTGCGATCCTCAAAGTCACCTCCTTATACACAAATCGGCGTGCCTGGAATCGATGCTGGATAGCAAATCAGCCAGGAGGGGGTTGTTAACAATGCGGATTTCCTTGTGATTACCCACTATCTCGACGCGCCAGCTGGTATCCGATCTCGATTTCCATCAGCCGATGCATGCCGCGCCAGATGACCTTGTTGCCGGGTGGGGGATCGTTGGCGCGTGCGAGATAGCCACCCAGCTGCGCGAGCTTGACCAGGCTGCGAGACAGGCAAGGCGCCTGTACGATACGCGCGGTGTCTTTGACAAGCTGGTCAAGCAGTGACACCTCAGTTGCGGTAAGTGCCACCTCTGGTGGAGCCTCGGGTGCAGACCGGTTGATCTCGGTCAGCCAGAATACGCGCCAGGCGTGGACGCAGAAGATGGCGATCAGATTGGTCAGGCGGCTGGCGGTGCGCAACTGTGACTCTTCAGCCTTGCAGCCGGACTTCAGGTTCTTGTGAAACACCTCTATTTTCCAGCGCATCGCGTACCAGTCGATCTTTTCGATTGCCTCCACGCGAGAGTTCACCGGCAGATCCGTGAGCAGTTTCCATTCGACACGTTTGCGACCCACTGGCTCGCCGCGCTCCGTCGCATGGATAACAGTCAGCTTACGTGCTGGATAGTGTCGCTGTTTTGCGAGGGGCGGCCAGACCGTGAGGCGCCGGTAACGGATCTCCAGAAGCGCCTGGTGAGGACTACCTTTGGCGTCGCGAAATTCGATCCGGTGCAATCCCTTGATCCGCACGTCTGACATTTCGTCAGCAACGGTATGTCCGCCGTCACCGGCCAGCCTGTTCGTACAGGTACGAACCAGAAAATGGATAGCGTCAAGCAGGACGTCCGGTTTACCGACATTTTATATGAACGCCCCCTTATGCGCCAGTTTTCGCGTGCTTTGATTTAACAGGATAGGCTGCAGCTTTATATACGGCCTTCTTGCAGCCTCATCCGCTGCGGGCCCCGATGAAATCCGCTA
>NZ_JCAQOY010000010.1:0-13771 GCF_059567925.1 Paraburkholderia sp. BGA-UO-ETr-F21
CGTCTCGCACGTGATTATGAACGGCTGCCCGAAACCCTTGCAGGACTTCATTTCGTGGTCTTCGCAATGCTCATGCTCGTTCACGCAGTGCCAGTACTTCAAAGTGCCTAACACGCTCTAAACGCGGCTGATGCGCTCGGAGGCGGTGCGCGCACTGCGCATGAACTGACGCGGCGTAAGTCGTTGACGTCGCCGCACACGCTGCATCTGTTCTGTTTCGTGGTGATGTTCGCCTCGGGGCAAATGTCTGGCTCTACATGAGTATCGTGTGCTTCGAGTCACCGCGGTGGACGGCGGTGCGGAATGCCAAATGGCATGAAGAAAGCACTCGAATGCGTGTCTTTCGCTTCGCGTTGCGACGGGAGAGAGCCAACTTTCGTATGCGCTACCATTGAGCCATTCGCCAATGCGCCCAACTTGCGCAACGGGTTATGCAGTCGGCGAAGATTAGTACGCTGCACTTTCGACCGTCAAACCAGGACATAATTGCCAATGCAAGACTTCAATCCAGGCACCGTCGCCATCGTAATTCCCTGCTTCAACGAGGCAGCGACGATTGCCACGGTGATTCGCGATTTTCGACGCGCGCTTCCTGAGGCATCCATCATCGCGTTCGACAACAATTCGACGGACGACACGGCACGTGTCGCGCGCGAAGCGGGCGCGGAAGTCATCGAGGTGCCACTTCAAGGCAAGGGCAACGTCGTGCGCCGCATGTTCGCGGACGTAGAGGCCGATGTGTACGTGATGGTCGACGGAGATGCAACGTACGACGCATCCGTCGCTCCCGCGATGGTCGGCAAGCTGGTCGAGGAGCGGCTGGACATGGTTGTCGGCGCGCGCGTCACCGACGAACAGACCGCTTATCGTCTCGGCCACCGCTTCGGAAACCTGATGCTGACGCAATGCGTGGCTATGATTTTCGGCCGCACATTCAAGGACATGCTGTCGGGCTATCGAATCTTTTCGCGCCGCTACGCGAAGTCTTTCCCGGCCCATGCATCAGGCTTTGAGACCGAAACAGAATTGACAGTGCACGCGCTCGGCATGCGGATGCCCGTCGCCGAACTGCCCACCCGCTACATCTCGCGCCCGGAGGGTTCCGAGAGCAAGCTCAACACCTATCGGGACGGCTTCCGCATCCTAATGACCATTCTCAAGCTGGTGAAAAACGAGAAGCCGTTTGCGTTCTTCACGGTCGGCTTTACGACCTGTGCACTGCTGTCTATTTTGCTGTCCATTCCGGTGTTCAGAACCTACATGGAAACCGGGCTCGTACCGCGCCTGCCCACCGCGCTCCTCAGCACGGCGCTGATGTTGCTCGGCGCCATCCTGCTGATCTGCGGCCTTGTTCTTGACACCGTGACGCGTGGCCGAATTGAGGTCAAGCGACTGGTGTACCTCGGCATCCCGGCGCCGTACAAGCGGAAGCGAGCCTAGTCCATGCGCGCCCAATTTTTCAGGTTCGCCATCGCCGGGGCTATGGGCTTTCTGGTGGACGCAGGCGTGCTGTACGTGGCGCTGGCGATGGGACTTGGGCCTTACGCCGGTCGCGTCATCTCGTTTCTTTGCGCAGCCTTCACGACCTGGCAGATCAACCGTCGGCTGACTTTCGAGGTCAAGCTGACCGGCTCGCTGTGGCGTGAGTGGTTACGCTATCTCGCCGCCATGTCCGTGGGCGGCGTGTGCAATTGCGGGAGCTACGTGGTCGCCCTGCAGTTCCTGCCGAATGTAGCGATCGCTCCACTCATCGCCGTAGTCGCCGGATCAATCGCTGGGATGTTCGTCAACTTTGCCTTCGCGAAGCTGTGGGTATTTCGCTCACAGCATTGACGCCGAGCCGTGGGCCGCCGGATGATGTGCGCGTCGCCTACTGGTCGCGCTCCGATGTGCTGTTCCGCGTCGCCATCAGAACGCATGGCGGCGAGCCGCGTCGAGACGGGCGCGGCCTGGTCCAACACAGACATGGACTTCAGGATGAAGACTATCTGCTCGGCCGCAGTGCCGTCGCCGAACGGACTGTTTCGCACGGACAAGGCGTGATAGGCCACTGGGTCGTCAAGCAACCGCGCGGTATCGCCGACAATCGTGCCGACATCAGTGCCGACAACTTTGTTGACGCCGGACGCGACGCCTTCCAGCTGTTCGGTCACGTCGCACATGGACAAAACCGGTTTGTGCAACGCCGGCCCCTCTGCCGTATTGCCGAACGAATGCGGCAGGATGATATGGCTCGCGTTCGTGAGCCGCAGGAATGGCTTAAACGTCAGCGGCTTTTCCTGATCAATCCCCGCCTGATGCTCGACACCCAATTGTCCACTTCCCGGACCTGCGGATTCATGTGCACAGGATGGACGATGCGCACGTCCAGGCGTCCGGGCGCGCCTCGGCGTTCTTCAGCAACCCGGTGCAGTTGTTCTCCGATCCGGGCGCGAAGCTCTCGCGACGATGCCGCGTCACCATCGCGATCCGGCCGCCTTCGGCGAGCGCGCCCTCAACCCGCTCCGGCAATGCGAAAAGTTCGCTCTTCGGGCGCTCGACCATCAGACACACCACGTCAACCACGGTATTGCCAGTGACGAAAATACGCTGCGCAGGCGTCCGCTTGCTCAGCAGGCTTTTCTGCGAGAGTTTTGTGGGTGCGAAATGGAGGCGGCCGACGAGACGCCGAATGTAGTTTCAGATCTTGGGGAGACGCCGATGCGATGTCACGACTGCGCAGCCCGGCTTCGAGACGTCCAACCCGAATGCGTCGATCGAAGGCCGTCAATGCGGCCACCTGAACGAACATTATGTCTTCCTGAACGGGGGCGATTTCGGGTGACTGTGTGTGGCAAGGAAGTCGTCGATCGCGGTGAACAACCGGGAATTCAGTCGCGCCAGCGTCTGATCCTGCGACAACACGTCGACACTCGCTCGGGCGTCATGCCGAAGTCGGCGAAGCCCGCATCAGCATCTCGTAGAGTTGCCCGACTGAGCAAAGGCATATGACGAAATGTTCGCGCGCTGCGTGCGGCGCCCGTATAACGGAAATGACCTGATTGCTTCCGGCCTCGTGCCGGTGAACACCACGATTTTCCCCCGGCATTCAGGAAGCCCGCGTCCCAGGCGCCACGCTATGCAGAGCCGGCGAGGCGGCCGGCTGATATTCGGGCACCCAGCGCCGCAAATCGCGCCGGACCTCTTGGTCGCTCGGCACGCGATGCTGCATCAGCCACGGAAGCAGTTCGTCAAGCAGATTGTCGGACGCTTCACGCGCCTGAGCGATGCGCAATTTTGGATGCGGTGTGCGCGTGGTTGCCTCGTCGTCGGCGAGCAGTTCCTCATAAAGTTTCTCGCCGGGCCGCAGCCCCGTGAAGACGATGCGGATATGTTCCTCGCTGAAGCCATACAGGCGGATCAGGTCGCGCGCCAGATCGACGATCTTAACCGGTGCGCCCATGTCGAGAATGAAGATCTCGCCGCCATGCCCCATGCTCGACGCTTGCAACACGAGTTGAGATGCTTCGGGGATCGTCATGAAAAAGCGCGTGATCTCCGGATGCGTGACCGTGACCGGCCCGCCCTTCGCGATCTGTTGTTGAAACTTGGGAATGACGCTGCCCGCGCTGCCGAGCACATTACCGAACCGCACCGTCTCGAACTGAGTGCGCGTGCTAGTCTGCTGCAGCGCCTGACACGCCATTTCCGCGAGGCGCTTGCTCGCGCCCATCACATTCGTCGGATTCACCGCCTTGTCGGTGGAGATCAGCACGAAGTGCTTTACGTCGTGGCGAATGGCCGCGCGCGCAACACGGTACGTGCCCAGCACGTTGTTGCGCACTGCCTGCCAGGCATTTAGCTCCTCCATCAGGGGCACGTGCTTGTAAGCCGCCGCGTGAAAGAGAATGTGCGGCGTGTAGCGCGACAGCACCTGATCGAGCAACAAGGAGTCCTTTGCGTCGCCGATCACTGGCACCACGGATACCTTAGGGAAGCGCTCGTGCAGCTCTTCCGTGAGGCGGTACATCGCGTACTCGGACAGATCGAATGCGATCAACTGAGCAGGTTCGAAGCGCAGAATCTGCCGGCACAGCTCCGAGCCGATCGAGCCGCCCGCGCCGGTCACCATCACCACGCGGCCGCTCAACAGCGCTTCGACGTGCGGCATGTCAATACGTACCGGCTCGCGCCCCAGCAGGTCTTCCAGATCGATCTGACGCACGCGCGACAGGAACGCTTCACCTTGCGTCAGCGTGGTCAACGCGGGCAGCACCATGGCCCGCACACCGGCTCGCACGCACAAGGTCGCCACGCGACGCTGCGCATCCACTGAAGCCGACGGGATCGCGATGATCGCGTGCTCGACCTTCATGTCCGAGGCCCAGTGCTGCAGGTCGCTAATCGGCCCCCAAACCTTGTAGCCGTAAATCTCGCGACCCTGCTTGGCCGGATCGTCGTCGAGCAGGCCCACCAGCCGCCATTCGCTCGAACGCGACAGTTCGCGGGCCAGGCTCGCGCCCGCGTTGCCCGCGCCGAGCACCACCACTGGCTTGCCTTGCCCGACCAGGCCACCGTATAGATAGAACTCCTTGGAGGCGCGATAAAGCGCGCGTGAGCCGCCCATGGCGAGGAACAGCAGAAGCGGAGAGACGACCAGCACGGAGCGCGGAATGATCGGGCGCGGCTGGACCATGACCGCCACCATCATCATCACGAATGCGCCGGCCAGCACCGCTTTCGCAATGCGCATCAGGTCCGGCAGGCTCGCAAACACCCACATGCCCCGGTACAGGCCGAATATGCGGAACATCACACCGTAGACAGGGAGGGCCCAGAGCAGGGTTCGGACGGCGCCGGACCAGAACTCGACCGGAACGTAGCCATTGAAGCGGATCAGGTATGCCGCGAGCCAGGCGCCTGCGACTGCGCATAGGTCGAAGGCGAAAGCGCTAAATGATAGCCATGAGGCTTTGTGTCGAAACATCGGCGTCACACCTCAGGTTGTTCGGAATCTGCTATCCGGAATCGACGCCAGCGTGAATCGACTCCAATACCAATCAATACCAGCACGATCACCCATGCGCCCACGCTACACCATTGAAGGGCCGAAGACCAGCCAAGCAACACGACAGCAAGTACTATACCAGCCGCCATTACTGCATACCATAGGATGGCTGTCTTCGAATGCCCAAGTCCGTACTGGACCATGCGTTGATAGTAGTGCTCGCGATGCGCCTGCCAGATTTTCTCGCCGCGCAACAACCGTCGCAGCAGCGTGACCGAAGCGTCGCCGATGAACGGCGAAAAAACCAGTGCGGGAAACCAGATCGGCCAGACGCCGTCGCTCCAGCCCCAATAGCCGAAAGCGCCCGCCAGAAAACCGAGCGGAATCGATCCGGCGTCGCCGAGGAAGATTTTCGCGGGGTGGAAGTTAAAGAGCAGAAAACCCGCGGCGGCGCCTGCCACGGCGGCCGAAGCTAAGCTGAGCTCTGGTGATGGATGCGCGGTGAGCGCGGCCCCAACGGCGTAGCCTGCGAAGCCGAACAGCGTCATGCCACCTGCCAGACCGTCCGCGCCGTCCATAAAATTGTAAAGATTGACCAGCCAGAGCAGTAAAAACGACAGGGCCACCAGCAGCCAGACCGGCACCGGCGCCGGATGTGCCCAGACGAAGACCGCCACCGCGGCCAGGTGCGCCGCGAACCTGACCCGCGCGGGCAGTCCGCGCCGGTCGTCGATCTGCGAGACCGCCGCCAGCACGGCAGCGCACAGCGCGGCAAGCCATAGGTGTGGCGCGACGATTAGCGTCGCCACGACCACCACCGGAACAATGCCCCAGCCGCCCACGCGCGGCGTGGGCCGTGTGTGCAGCGAGCGGTCGTTCGGAATGTCGGTGGCCAGACGCCAGGCGAGGCCGGTTCTGAGCAGCGTCCACAGAATCGCCGCGGAAGCGCAAGCGCAGCCGAGCGCGATCAGAATCACGCTCGTCCAGCCCGGCAACGTGGAATGGGACATCAGCATGCGTGCCTCAATGCGTGGATCGGTACCAACGGGCTGTCGCGGCCAGCCCTTCGTCGGTGGAATGTGGCGCCCGCCAGCCCAGCACCGTGCGGATCCGGCCTGTATCCAGCTGCAAGGATCCCACCAGCCGGTCGACGGCCGCTGTGCGCCCCGTTAAGCGGCCCGCCAGCGTCAGCCAGTTCGCGGGCACCGGCAGCAAGCGAGCGCGCTTGTGCAGATGCCGCCCGAGCGAACGTGCGAGCTCCGCCACGGTGAGCGCATCGCTGTCGGCGACATGGAACGTTTGACCCGCGGCGCGCGGGTCGGTCGCGCAATGCATCAGCGCGTCCGCCAGGTTGTCGACGTAGACGAGGCTGCGGCGCGCGTCAATCGCGCCGAGCGGCAGCGGTACGCCTTTCCAGATCGCGTCCATCAGCCGCAAGAAATTGGCGCGTACTCGCGGGCCATAGACGAGCGGCAAACGCACGATCACCACCTCCAGGCCGGTTTCCTCGCCGTAGCGCACCAGCGCCTGTTCGGCCGCGAGCTTCGAGCGCCCGTAGGCGTCCTGTGGCGCCGGCGGGTCATCTTCCCGCAACGGACGACCCGCGTCCCCCTCGGCCAGCGCCTTCACGCTGCTGGCGAAGACGAAACGCCGCGCGCCATAACGCCACGCCGCCTTCGCGACGCGCAAGGCGCCCTCGACATTGGTGGCGTGAAACGCGGCGTCGGGATCGGCCGCGGTGTCATGCATCACATGCACGCGTGCCGCCAGATGTACGACACAATCGACCTGAAGCGCGGCGGGCCAGCCGGCGTCGACGCCGGCAAAATCCGCCTGAGCCTCCACCCACTCGCTTACGCCCCGCTCGAGCTGCCCGGCCTGACGCACGAGTCCGCAGACTGTATGGCCGGACTGCATCAAGACGCGGCACAACGCCTCGCCGACGAACCCATTGGCGCCCGTCACCAGCACGCGGCTCATAGCCACTTCCAGCCGAACCGGTTGAAGAACTTGTACGCAGACGCCAGGAACATCCGGACGTGCGCGGAGCCTTTGCGCGCGGCGCCGCCGCCGTGATGCAGCACGCGCACCGCGGGCGCGTAGGCGACCCGGGTAACGTCATGCGCGCGCAAGCTCAAATCGTAGTCCTCGAAGTACAGAAAATAGCGTGTGTCGAAGCCTCGAAGCCTTTCCAGCACGCTCGTTCGAAACAGCATGAAACAACCGCTGACAATGGGCGGATCCCAGCAGATGTCCCGATCGTTGATCACGTCGCGCATCTCGTAGCGGGCAATGCGGCGCTGGAACAGCCGTCGCAATCCTGCCGGCAGAAAGCCGCGCACGAACAGGTCCAGCAACGTCGGATAGCGGCGGCAGAGGAACTGCTGATGCCCTGCTTCGTCGCCGATCCACGGCGTCAACAAACCCGCGGCCGGATTGGCCTCGAAAAATTCGAGCGCGCGCAGCAGCGCGTGGCGGTCCAGGTCGATATCCGGATTGAGCACGAGGTGGTAACGGCCGACGGCGCGCTCGATGGCCAGATTGTGGCCACGACCGTAGCCGACATTGCCGTGACCGCTAAGGATCGTGCTGGTGACGCCTTGGGCGCTCAATGCGTCCAACGCGGCACGTTCGTCCGGCAGGCCGCCGTTGTCGACGAGATAAAGGTGAACCGGCAGGCCCGGCCGCGTGGCGCGAAGTGCCTCGCAGGCATGACCGAGGCTGGCGAACGTGGTGGCCAGTTGTGCCTGATCCGGCCGATAGACGACCACGGAAACAGACAAGCCCTCGAGTTCCGCACGCGGCGCGCTTATAGCATTCATGTAAGGTAGAACTGCGCGTCTTGTAAACGGCACTGTAAATTGTGTTGCCGCAACCAGCCTGCAGTCTGCTCAGGTTTTTCCCGTTCGGCAACCTGTCTTTCGTTTTGTTACGGCTTGCGGTTGGCTGTATTCTATCGCGTGAAAGCCTGTATTTTTTCCAGAAGCAAAACCCGCCTCATTGAGCATCAATGTTGACGCGCCCTGATCCAACCATCCCGCCAAATTCCCCGCCTTAACTAAAATCCTTCCTTGGCATTGCCATTGGGTCATGGGGCCGTACGAACTTAGCTTCAGGCCGCCGTCAACTTCCGGCAGAAAATATCAAGATGACGCTAAACCCCGTTTCAACAACTTCCATGACACTATTATAAGCAACGAACATCGGAGTAAACGGTTGGACGACGCGACTCCAACTCAATGAGGTATTCCGCCCGTTCAATTCTGAAACGGAACTCCCATTCAGTGCTCTTCTTGCCACCAAGTTTCGCCATCTTCTCACTCTGCCCTTCCAATCGCTGGGCCGGAAAGTCCGGCGAAATTTCCCTTGCTATCCAGGCCAGCAAATGACGTGGATCACCTACGATATCCTCGTAACAGAAGCGCGCGGGACGAATCCGAAAGCGCTCAAATAGACTCTCAAAGAAAAGCTCGCCATCAAGCAGATAATCGCACGACTTCTGAATGGCGTCGGCATCATATTCGACTGCTTCCAATTGAGACTTAGCAATCGAGCCTTCTTGATAGCTATGAAAGAACCCCGATGTCATGCTGCGATATAGCGAGATTGCCTGTGCAACCAGGTTACGTCGCCTAAGATAAAAAGGGGTTACCAAGCCAAGTGCCTCACTTGGCTTCTCGAGCATTTCGCACAAGCATTCGGCCTGATACGGCGACAACTGAAGCCCCATCACCCCACAACGAGCTCGATAGTCCTCAACCGTTCGCCTGATATATTCCTCGGCGCTCGCCGTGCCCGCCAGAAGTGGTGGACGGCACCCCATTGCCAATTCGTCAGTGTGGATCCACGATTCATTGAACCATTCTTGCGGCGTGCCGAGGACTCCCGAGTTCGCAGCCATCTCCATCAACCACGTGCTGCCGCTCCGCGCAATAATGAACACGACATACAGCTTCGTATTGAGAGAAATCTCTCTGAGCGTCTCACTGCGAATCCTTGCGCCTCCTGGAAACGCCTCAGCCACTTTGTTAATCATCGCAATCACTTCCAATAAATCGGTCTCGTGACACAGGCGGGATGCGTTACCCAACACCGGTGCGTCGTCAGACCTGAGTCCATAGCTCAATAGATTCAAATCGGCGACTGCCCGCGTTAGTCGCTTTTCAACGGACGGTAGGCGAACTTGAGAGGCTCGTCATGCAAGTGCCCTCCATGCCATCGTACGAACCTCGATCGGCAAGGCCCGCTCCAGGAATGACGACGCAGTCCGGCAACGCTTGCCGTTGATGATACAACGAATGTTCCGAATCTTTGGCCACATGCCATATTCCACTGACTCGCCAATCCGCCGTGATCAAGCCGGGACTCTTGCGTTGCCAGGCGAAGCGATCCATGCGGATCGCCGGCATCGTTTTACGCCAGCACTTCGCGACCGAGCGCTTCGACAAGTCTAAATATGCTGGCTGGAGCCTTCACTGGGAGGCGAATGCGTAAATACTTCCGTGTCGCATCGATGTCGCCACGCAGGATCGCTACTTGCCGGACATAGCCTAGCTCGCTACGATGCGGGGCACTCGCCCACGCTCTATCCATCGCCGATATGCTGATAATGCAACACCCGGCTCCGATGGGGCGTCCAGTCGCTGATTCGTTTTTGGCTTGCGCAATATGCAGGAACAAATAAAGGCCGTCAATGGACGGCCTTAACATATGTATTTTCCGCGATCGCCTAGCTTCACGCAAACTCGGCGGTCGCCTTCGTCGTTGGGGCGTTGTCGCGAGCAATCCACGATGGCATTTTTGCCTTCAGGAAGGGAAACTCAATGAGTCTGTACGTGGTTGCTGAAATAAGTACGGTCACGACCGCAAACCCAGCCGCCAACCCCCAATATTGCAAAGGCGTAAGCGACGAAACATCGATGTGCTCATTGACTATTCGAGAACCGGCCGAAATTACCCAGTTATGCAGCAAATATATGCTGTAACTCATAGCGCCCAGGATGCGCGCGGGTCGCGCGGTCAGAATTCCGAATAGCGTATTTCCATTTGCGATGATCAAGAATGCCAAGAACAGCATTACCGCGGCCTTCGGTGTATAAGCCGACTTTGTGAGCTGCTCCGTCGCGAATAGCATCAGCACGACGATTACCGCCGCGACCGGAGACCGACATAATCTCTTGATCAAAGGAAAGTGAAAATTGATCAAGGCGGCGAGCGCCCCGTAGACGAAATACCACTCGTAATTGGTTGCGGAGAACATCCAAACCAAGGTGAGACAAAGCAACCAGGCGACCCATGCCACTCGACCTTTAGCGAATAGAGTGAGAATAGGGAACGCCAGGTAAAACCTCCACTCATAGAGCAGTGACCAAAAGACCGTATTAATCAAGCCCGTATCGTGCACACCGTTCACCTCCGGCGTGCCGAGAGCCGTGAACGAAAGCCAGGATACGGTTTGGCGGCCCAGCAGCCACAATGGGACGTTTAGGTTGTAGCTGCACATCCAGACAGCAGTCCAAATCAGAAGAAGCGCTGCGACAAAGTACATCGGGCACATGCGCATCATTCGCGACCAATAGAATCGGCGGATGTCCAGCCGCCCCTCTTGCCGCAAGGCCCGATTCCAAAAAAGGAACGCCGTCACCATAAAAAACATGGCGACGCCGACCTGCCCGAACATCAAGGCAAGCGTCGATGGAGGTGCCTCCCACCGACCGGTTTGATATCGATAATAGTTGATCACGCAATGGTGGAACATGACGCCTATCGCGAGGAAACCGCGTAGGCCGTCGATCGAATGAAATCGGTCGGACGCAATTTCGGCGTCAACCTGAGCACTGTAGAAAGAGGAGCCCCAATCCAGAAGCTTGGTCAACGTAAGCAAAACGACAGTTATCAAACACACCATCGCGACAAGATGAATGCCGCTGAAAAGCATTTGATGCCCCTTGGATATTTGTGTAGGACGAATCTTACAGAAATTCAATTCCCATAGCGTGAGATTCTTTAGTTCCAGGCCCATGTGGGGGTGCCAACAATCCCTCTAGGCCTGCGTCCTCGTACTTGCGTCTCCGACGCTCGAAATCCCCCTGTCCAATGGCACGATCCACAACACGTATTCCTACGCCAAGGGCGAGGAGAATTGCTCAATGCGAAGTCTGCTGGGTCGAGCCCCATCAAATCACGAGGACATCTGCTAAGTGGATGGTGAATGAGAGGCCAAGCCGCTTGGTCGATGAGCGCCGGCAGGCGCGACATATATGTAGTTGACACCGCGCGCGTAGCATTTCGGCGAGATCCTCAGTGTTTTGGTTAGTCCGTGGACCGTTCATTCTGGCCTAGCAGTTTTGCTGGCTTCCAACACGGCACAATGCGACGCACTCGTAGGTGGTCTGGTCCGGCGCCAGTGTGCTGATCGTGAACTATTAGCTCTGGTATTGTGCGCCTGGAGATGGCGGCCAGCAGCAATGGACGCGGTCGCGGTCTGATGGGCAGTCGCGCACCAGAAGGCAGTTATACTGCGCCAATTCTTTGGAGGCTGATATGAGCAGATCCTGGTCTGTCGACACTATATCGAACGCAATATACCGAACGAAGTTCTTGGATATTCCCGACATCATCGAAGACTGGCTGGGGCCATACGGCGGACTCGTTGGCAAGGATGTACTCGAATTCGGTTGTGGCGAAGCCAATATGACCTTAGCGATGGCATTGCGAAAGCAGCCTCGTCGCGTCGTCGGTGTGGAGATTATCGACGTTTATATGCATTGCCTTTCCATCGCAAAGCAGCAGCTTGGACTGTCCGAACTCCCGTCAAATCTCGAACTACGAAAAATCACACCTGGCGGATCGCTTTTGCAGTACGGCCAGTTTGACGTAATTTATACGTGGTCCGTCGTCGAACATGTCGCGCAACCGATCCTGCGAGATGCGCTCGCTTCGATCAAGGCCGCTCTCAAACCCGAAGGATCTTTCTTTCTTCAGATTTCCCCTCTTTATTATTCGGCCTATGGGTCGCACCTCGCTCCTTGGGTTCCTCAACCGTGGGCGCATCTTTCAATGCAGGATGACTTGTATAAAAAGGCGTTAAACGGGGCGCCGCCAACACCTCAGGACGTGCGCGCAGCTTGGGGCGTCTACATACCTGAACGGGCTACACGGGAAGTGGAGCGCGCATCCCTATGGGAAACTTACTCCACCCTGAACAGACTAACTGCGCCTCAATTGTGTCGACTCGTTAGGGAAGCCGGATTTGAAATCGTTAGGGAGCTGCGAACGAACGACGAGATCGCGATTCCTGAAACTTTAAAAGAGATATATCAAGAAGACATTCTAGCCACGCAGCAAATTGTATTGCTCCTGCGGCACGCGTAACAGTGATGCCTATGGCCGACGATGCAATAGCCCTTGCGACTATCGTGCTCGATGGTTCTCTTGTTTTAGGCATATTGACACACTATGCAATTGAACTTCCTCTACTGATTCTAGAGATAAAGTCAGAACTGGTGTACGGGGGGATTGAGGCGGGAGATTGAAGGCGGTGGAGGTTTCAGCTGAGAATCTGATTGTCGAAGTCGGAAACCAGCAACCAACAAACCATCCACCATGAGTAAGTTTACGGAAAAAGAAGTCGTAGGTCTATCGGCAACCGGTCTGGGTCTGGACGAACTGGTCCGGCAGGGAGCGCGGCAGGTGATCCAGCAGGCAATCGAAGCAGAGCTGTCGGCGCTGCTGGAGCGGTTCGAGAACGTCAAGACCCTGCACGGACAGCGTGCCGTGGTGCGCAATGGCTATCTGCCGGAGCGCGAAGTGCTGACCGCGGCCGGCCCCATTGCGGTGAAGGTCCCGAAGGTTCGCGATCGATCAGGATCAGGTGTGAAGTTCAATTCATCGATTGTGCCGCCGTACGTGAGGAAGTCGCCGCGCGTGAGCGCCGCGCTGCCGTGGCTGTATCTGAAGGGCATCTCGACGGGCGACATGAGCGAGGCGCTGAGCGTGCTGCTGGGAGATGACGCCAAAGGCTTGTCGGCCAATGTGGTGAGTCGATTGAAAGCGCAATGGGCCGACGAGCACGCCAGCTGGAGTCGGCGGGACCTATCAAAGTCGCGCTACGTGTATTGGTGGGTTGACGGCATTCACACCGGGCTGCGAAGCGAGAACTCTGACGGCCAGTGCCTGCTCGTGATCATCGGAGTGAGGCCCGATGGACGCAAGGAGCGTGTGGCAATCGGCGACGGGTATCGCGAGTCGAAGGCGTCCTGGCAGGAGCTGCTACTGGACCTGAAGGCGCGCGGCTTGCAGGCCGGTCCGCTGCTGGCAGTCGGCGATGGGGCGATGGGATTCTGGGCTGCGCTGGAAGAAGTGTTTCCTGCGACACGCGGCCAGCGCTGCTGGTTTCATTATGCCGACCTCCGGATTATGCCGGCGTGCAGCCGCAATGCGGCGGTGCTGGCGGGGAACGCGCTGTAGGCATTGGCATAATCAGAGCGATTCCAGGAAGGTGAGAAGTGGATCGGAGGGACGATACCGGCCCGGGTTCGCGTTCGGCATTCGGGCCCGAGCGAGAGCTTGCTCCTTGATGCCTAGATGCGCATGAAGGTAGATGGTAGTGGTGTCGACATGTTCATGGCCTAGAGCGTGTTAGGCACTTTGCAGGAGACCTGGTATCCTGGCGGGATGAAAAGAGCAGATCGCAAAGGGTATCCGACCGATGTGTCCGACGAAGAATGGAGCTTCGCAGCACCCTATCTGACGCTGATGGACGTCACCGCGCCGCAGCGCAAA
>NZ_JCAQOY010000011.1:0-42888 GCF_059567925.1 Paraburkholderia sp. BGA-UO-ETr-F21
GCGAGCGCTGGGTGGGACCCATGCGCCCGCGCACCTCGCCGGAGTGGCGACCATTCTCCGGTGGGCTGTCGGCCCGCTCGACCGCCTACGCGCTGTCGGTGCTCGGGGCGATGTTCCGCTGGCTGATCGAGCAGCGCTATCTGCTGGCCAATCCGTTTGCCGGCGTCAAGGTGCGCGGCACCAGCCGCTCAACCGTGCTCGACACGTCCCACGCCTTTACCGAGGGCGAGTGGACGCTCGTGCGTGCCATTGCTGACGGACTTGAGTGGTCATATGGCTGGGAAGCGCCGGCGGCGCAACGCCTGCGCTTCGTGCTGGACTTCGCGTATGCGACCGGCCTGCGCGTCAGCGAACTGGTCGGCGCCTGTCTCGGCAACGTCGACACCGACGCCCGGGGTGATCATTGGCTGAACATCATCGGGAAGGGGCGCAAGGCCGGCAAGGTCGCGCTGCCACCACTGGCTCGTACTGCGCTGGACCGCTACCTGGTGGAGCGAAGGCTGCCGGTCACGCCGACCCGCTGGCATCCCGATACGCCTCTCATCGGCAGGTTCGAGCAGGACAACGCGGCAGGCATCAGCGGTGTTCGGCTATGGGAGGTCACACGGCGTTTTTTTGCGAAAGCGGCCGAAGTCATCGAGGCGGACAACCAGGTGCTCGCGGAAAAGCTGCGCCGCGCGAGTCCGCACTGGACTCGGCACACGCATGCAACCCACGCCCTGGCTCGCGGCGCCGAACTGACCACGGTACGGGATAACCTGCGCCATGCCTCGATCACGACGACGTCGATCTACCTGCACAGCGACGAAGTCAAGCGCGCCCAGCAGATCCGGAACGCCTTCGCGGAAAGATAGGGTTCCAGCTGAACCGTCCTGAAACGGCATGCTCTTTCCGGTTTATATAACCTGGACGCTTATGATAGGAATTCGCGCGTACCTTGTTCATCCCCCCCTTACGGGCGTTGTCACGCCCCACAACAGAGACCCTCCCGTGCCGCTTATACGCGACGAATAGAGCGTTGCGATTACGGCGGGCTCGTTCAAGTTCGACTTCCGTCTTGACGCGAGATTGCTCGTCAAGTCGACGGGCGGTTGCTGTATGCTCCAGGACCTTGATCTGATTGTCACCTAGCGCTCGTTCTGGCGCTCCTAGCCGTGTCGCGATAGCAACCGCCTTGCCAACGATCTCCGGCACCATCCACTCTGCTGGTGTCGGCTCACGCTGGAGCTTGTACGTGGTCCCCCGAAGCCAGAAGAACGCTTCGCCGTCGAATCCCTTTCTTTTTACGAAACATCCCACTTCCAGCGACGCCAGTTCCGAGTCGCGCATGCCCGAGAAGGCAGCGCATACGATGTAGCAGGCGGTCCTTAGATGAAGGAGGTCGATCGCTACCTCTCGACGCAGCTGATACCCATGTGCGCCGAGAAGCTGCTTCTCCTCTTTTGAGCATCGATGGTAACCCTTCAACCGAACGTATTTCTCCTCAGTGGCATAAACACTCGAGAAACCGTTCGGGTAGGTCTTCCGGTGAGCCTTTTTGACCTCAGCAAACCGGCGCGTCGCGTACACCGCTAGCTGATCACGCAGGGACAGGAGCGAATCTGAGCGATTCTCGACGTAGTCGAGCGCTGTACGTACTAGCTTGCTCATGAGTCGCTGAGGAATGACTTCAGTCGTTGCCTGCTTCCAGCTTTGCAGTCTCGGTTGACGGCCAGCCCGGGCAAGTTTTGTTGTGCCGCCGTGATCGAGCTGCCATGGATATTCCCGAATCCGGTCGATGAGATGATCCCCGAGTTCGTAGTAGCTCGTGACCGTGCCCAACACGCTCGCAGCCGTTCCGGGCCGGAGTGTTCCCGTCAGACTTGCGGCAAAGCGGGCGCAGTGGGCCGGCGTAAGCTCACTGAACGTCATCAGGTTTTCGTCTAACATCCACGCAAGCAACTTTCTGATCTGGGTCCAGTTTGTTCGCATCGTACTTACTGCTACGGGCGTGCCCCGTTTCCCACCGGCTACGCGCCATCGCGTGTACAGGAAGCGTTTCACCGATGCGAGCAGTGGTGCGTATGTGGAATCAGTCAGTCGACACCCGCCTTTGAACGGGTAGGAGAAGATGATGTGTACTGCTGTACGGTTTCGCGGCGCAAAGTACGGCTCCAGGTTCCAGGTGTCGTCGCCATAACGCGAAACAATCGTGTTGCCTTGCTGACTGACGATGACATCATGTAAATCTTCGGCTCGAACGGAAGCCAGATCGACCAGATGGTTGGTTAGCTCAGCCATCGTCCCGCCCGAGGAGCATGGTTCGATCACGCCACATTGGATGGGGATCAACGAAGGCCTTCTGCTTCGCCCGCTCCACTGTCGAAGTCGCGAACTGAGGCGCGATGACCCGGTCAATTTCCCTGATCACCCACCCGTAGACTTTGTGCCATTGGTTCCTGCCGAGGAGATTCCTCTCCTTCACAAGCAGCCAATAGAAACTGTACATGCGATAAAGGTCGCTTTCCATCACAACCTGGTTGGGACATCGGAAGCAATGAAGGAATGCAGAACATGCCGTGTGGCCATCTTTCGGCGCATACCGCCCATTGAGTGGCGAGGAGCACCGGCCAACACCTGTATTGCTCTCGCCAGCCAGGATACGCTTGATGTCGTCGACTTCGATGCGCATCTCCTTTGCCAGGCGCGCCAGCGTTGCTGCATCCCTCCCGGTTCCCCGGAGTTCGACTTCCAGACACTTGCCGAGGAAATGGTGGTTGCGCATCATCTCAGGCGTCACAGCAAGGTAGTGGGTATCCGTGACGTGCGGCCGGTTGCCAAGGAGGTTTGCAGTCATAGCAACGTCACCACCCGTCAACTCCCACATGCGAGATGCAAACGTCTTTCGCAGGCGCATCACAGATAACATCAGTGGGGCCTGGTTATTGGACACGACGTGATCGTCGTAGGAGACCAGGTGGTGTCGCGTCACGAAACGCTCAATGGACGTGTACAGCACTTTTTTAGAGAAGGCGGTCACGGTACCAAGGCTGACCCAGCGGCGAGATCGGCGATACAGCCAAAGGTGATTCTGCAGATCCGGAGGTGCCTCGGCGACCAATTGCTCGGTAAAGTTCAGGACGTCACGTATGAGGGAGCTCGTGTCCGCAGCAAGTACGCTGATCTCTTCGACGTTGTCTGGCTTGCGAACCGATAGTGTGGAGATGCTGTTGCCGCGTCGCTTGTAAGTCGTCAGCAGCGAATGTGTTTCCGGTTTGAGAGGATGCGGCTGGACAGCATCGCGTCTCATCTCGGACAGGGAGGTCGGATTTCTGCCGGTTCGCGCCGCAACGAGAAGGAAGTACGTTAGTAACCGGTCCGGCTCGGTGCCCACGAATGTCCCTGCGCGGATAGCCCGAAGGTCATTCGCGAGCGCGGACAGGAGTGACTGCATCTCCTCCTTTGTGTAAGGCGCAGGTGGCTTATGCGAGCGCGCAGCATATGGAAACAGCCCTCGTGGAAAGCAGTCCATCCGGAGCTCGCCCGCCGCAACACACTGCATGAGCACTGTTTTCAGGCCCACGTATAACGAACGCACGGTCCCGTAAGACAGTCGCCCACTTTCAGTTCTTGCGGGTCGACTTCGCAGCCACACGACGAAGTCCTCCAACACTTTGCGGTCAATATCCGAGATTCGATGTACGGGGTGGGGCGAGCCTATGGCCGAGTCGAGAAACTCGAACCATACCGATACGCCACCTCGATATATGGATTCGACACTGACGTCCGCAAGAATAGGCTGGAGCCGTCGTAGACCTCTCACCAACGACAGGAGGAGGTCGTCGCGGCCAGCGTTGGCCCGTGTTCTTGCGTGACATTGCCAGCGGCGGAAGTCCAGGCTCCTCTTTGTTTGGACGACCCAGGGGTTGTCGCTGCTAGGAGTCGCACGCTGTTCAGGTGCATGGGCAAGCTTATAACTCTTCCGTTTCACCGCGCGTCTCCTGCAATGAGAAGTGCGTCTATTTCCTGCTCGTATTGGTTCAGATGCATTTCGCCGAGCATGTCGAGGCAGTGAACATACGCGGTCGTCGTCGAGATCGACGCATGTCCGAGTCGATCGCGCACCCAGGCAAGTGCATAGCCAAGGTTACGGTTTTGACTCTCCGCATACAGTTCGAGTGTGGCGAAGGTGTGGCGCAGCATGTGCGGAGTAACCTTGAAGTCGAGCGACGGCTTCGCAGGAGCATCGGGGCTGCACAGTTTTCGATAGGCGTTACATAGTCCTTTCTCGCTCCACGGCGCGCCGAGCCGGTTGAGAAATACATACGGCGAGGCTTTCCCGTAAGTCATGCGATAAAGATTGGCCCGTACGGCTCCTTCACCAAAGTTGGCAAAGTCGAACAGGTCCTTGATGAGTTGCCCGGAGGCGTAGATCCGGCGAGGCCTGCCTCCCTTAAGCTTCATGTCAGACGGAGAGAGATCGATCGCGATCCGGTGCGAACGTCTAGCTGACGCCGGATCGAAGAGGTACTTCATTGGGAATGTTCTACATTCTTCGTTGCGTAAGCCGGTCTGAAGCATCAGCTTTGTCATCAATCGAATGGTGTTGCCGCGGCAGTTCTGTAGGAGCGCGCGACACTGATCAATAGTGAGGAACCGGACGGAGTGGCGGGGCACTTTAGGGAGCGTTGATTCCTTGATCGCGCTGCGAATCGGCTCGTCTCCGGCACCCGATACCCCGATGTCCCACGGAACATCGGCTATTCGATTGCGCGCCGCAGCCCATTCATAAAAGCGCATGATCTGGGACAGCCTCTTGCGCACGGTACTCGGTTGCATGGCGTGTCGACCGGAGCGGCGGTCCAGAACGTCAAGAGACCAGTTGCGATACAGCGCGACGTTCGAGATCTCACCCGCATCGACCGAATGCTGCGGTAAGGCATCCCAGCTCAAAGAGTTTGCCTCGAGCCAGGCAAAGAAATCGTAGACAGCCTCAGCGTAGCTCTTCCATGTTGCGGGACTTCTGGTTCTGGCGTTTTCGAGAGCCACCCACATGAGGTAGTCGCTCGCCGGCTTGACCAGTTCCATGTCCTCGGAACACAGGAACGGTATGCCTGGGCATTGCCGACCTTTGTAGACAAAATCGCGCGTCGTGTAAAAGAGCCTCACGGCAGCCCCGCAGTCGCATTGTTGCGCGCGTCGATGCAGATTTTCACTGACCGAACAAAGTCTTGGCCGGTGATGTGGGCCGCGAGATCAATCGCACCTGCGCCACCTCTCCCGCTCCTGGTTGGCGGTACGAGTTCGTTGACCCACTTCTCGCCAGTGAACACGAAACGGAAGTCCCGGCCGGCGTGGTTCACGTGTACGCGGATGCTTTGATGAGAAGTGGCGGACCTGTATTCGCGGTCCAACTTGCAATACGCCCCAAGGAAATGAAGCAGCACGTGAAAGGGCACAGCTCTCGCTGTTGCGATCTCGTCGGCAGTCCAAGGCCCCATGAAAGCACTCCTGAACGACACTAATGCCACGAAATATAGGCTAGGAAGATCTCTTTTGTGTAACTGTTACTGGATTACAGTTCAGATCAATTGGTTCATTCAACGTTGGCCGATTATCCCGATAACCAGATTAATCACTAATTTCTGGCCCGCCACGTCCGCGCGATGCCGTGCGCTCTCGCGGTGGCTTATCTCGCTCGACCGCCTGGCCCGCCGCTTCGCGCAGTTGAGCCTTGAACTCGTTGCGCCGTTCCTGACGTTCTTCTGGCGTCAGGTCGGCGAAACGCCGGGATGCGGTGGCTGGCGTCGGCGCTCGCGGGTGTCCGGCAGTTGCTGCGTCGATGCCGGCGCGTTGCGCCCGGGCCTGCGCTACTTCGTTGACAAGCGCCGCCGCTCGCGCGGGGCCGCTGAGCTCAACGAGCGCGCGCCAGGCACGGTCATCCCGCTCGACTACGTGGCGGATCTCGCTGCGCATTCCCGGATCGAGCCGGTTCAGGCCGACACTCGCCCGCTTCAGCGCCGCGCGGTCCTTTGCGGGCACCGGCTTGCCTGCCCGGTTTGCGGCTGCCGCAGCGGAGAGGGCATCGGCATACTGCTCGACTGTACGATCGAGGGTCTTTTCGGCCCGTTGCGGTCGAGGTGCATTCGAGAATTCGACACGACGCCGGTTCAGCGTGTGCCGGTAGCCCAGTTCCGGCCGGCGATCACGCTCTGGCTGCAGTTCATGTTGCGCGCTGAACGATTTTTCGTCGGCACGCGACAGGCTGCGCATCAGCGCTGCGCCGTCCGCGAACTCATCCCGGCCGGCCGCTACAATCAGATTTTCCCTGTGCCGGGTCATCGCGACGTAGGCCAGCTCGGCATGCATGCTCTTCGTCGCCAGCACATATGCGCGATCGACTGTCACACCCTGGCTCTTGTGGACCGTGAGCGCGTAACCGTGATCGAAGTGGCCGTACTGCGCCGTATCGACCGCGAGCTGTCGGCCATCATCGAGCCGCACGTGCAGGACGGCGCCGGGCGCTTTCCTGTCAGGCATTTCGATCTGTTCGACCGTGCCCATCGTCCCGTTCTTGACCCGCATCACGTATTCGTTCTGCAGGAACATGATCCGCTCGCCGGCGGCGATCGCGATGTGTCGGTCCTCGGTCCGCACGGTTTGTTCGGCGCCCAGTTCGCCGGCAGCCCGTCGCAATTCGCGCACGCGCGCATTCAACGCCTCGCGCTGCTCGTTGGTGTGAGTCAGCAGCAGCTGGGTCTTGCCGGGACTGGCCCGGCGATCATCCTGCCACTGCGCAATCAGCTGTTCGCGCGCGTCGGCGACGGTCGAATACAGTTGTACGCCACCGCGCGCCGCGTACGCGGACACGGCCGTTGGCACATCGTGCCGGGCCAGCGCCGACGTTGCTTCGCGCTGCCAGGGCTCGTCCTGCCGCTTGATCTCGGTCAGGCTTTCGAGGCGGTTTGCTGCGGCCGCTTCGCGCGACACGGCGCGGAAAGCATCGCCG
Organism: Paraburkholderia sp. BGA-UO-ETr-F21; assembly: GCF_059567925.1. Lineage (NCBI taxonomy): Bacteria > Pseudomonadati > Pseudomonadota > Betaproteobacteria > Burkholderiales > Burkholderiaceae > Paraburkholderia > Paraburkholderia sp. BGA-UO-ETr-F21. The sequence continues at coordinate 6,989 of NZ_JCAQOY010000011.1, forward strand.
GCGTCGACCGCATGCAGCTGCCACGCATCGCCCACCAGGCGTACGCGCGCACCGGCTGCCTGCGCGTGGCCAAGCAGTTTTTCCATCTGCCGGGAGCCGACCATCCCGGCCTCGTCAATCACCAGAACCGTTTTTGCATCGAGCGTCACCGTGCCGCGCTCGATGCCCGAAAGCAGACTGTGCAGCGTCCGGCTGGCGATGCCGGCGTCACGCTGCATGTCGTCGGCCGTCTTGCCCTGCAGGGCTGCGCCGATCACGCGCACGCCGTCCGCCTCGAGCGCTTCGCGTGCGGCCGCGAGCACATAGCTCTTCCCAGTACCTGCTGCGCCGTTCACTACCACGAGGTGGCTGCTGCCAGCGAGCGCGACAAAAGCCGCATCCTGTCCTGTATTGAACTTTCGGGTTGCGCGAAGCGTTTCACGCACTGCGGCGTCGCCCACCGCGCTGTCGCCGGCGCGACCCATTGCGCGAGCACGATCGACCAGGCGCACCTCAATCGCACGCAGATCTGCCGACGTGAACCATTCACCGTTGCGACCGGAATCCTTCAGCGCGAGCAGTTCCTTCGAATTCATCAGCCGCGCGTACACCTGCCGGAACTGTTCGGCACCGTCGGTATTGCGAAAGACGAACTGCTCGACGTCGCGACGTGAGAAGGTGGATTGATTGATCGTCAGGGCGGCGACACCAATCGCCGGATTGATGAGCAGTCTCTGCCCATTGCGGTACGCGCGCTGGCGATTCTCTTCGAGCAATCCGGCCATCACACCACGTTCGCCCGCGTAGCGCGCGACGCCTACTTTCACGGACGGCTCCAGGTCGATACCCAGCGTCCGGTAGCTGCGATGGTCAATGCGGGCCTCGATGCCCGCCCGTGCCATAAAGTGATTGGCGGTGACCGCCCATTCTTCCCGCACATCACGAACAAACTGGCGACTGCTCAGATAGCGGTCCTTTCCGGCTCCGCCTTTTTCGGGCTCTTTGGCATTCCATCGCCTGAAGTATTGCACTGGATCGCGGGCGATGCCGTCGTTCACCCGCTCCGTGAACATGATGTGTGCGTGCGGCTGTTCCAGCCCGTCGCTTGCCGCCGGATTGTGGATCGCCCACGTGTACGCATGACGCTCGCCGAGTGTGTGTTCAACAAACTCACGCACGAGCGCCACGCGCTGTTCATCGTCCAGTTCACGCGGAATCGATACCTCGATTTCCGTGTACGGCCGACCGTTAGCCCGCTCATGGATGTCCGCTGCCTGCCAGAAAATGCTCGCGTCGTGCGCGGCCCATGCTGGCATGTTGCCGCTCTCGGTCATCTTGAGGTCGCCACGCTCTTCGTACTTTCCACCGCGAGAAATGTAGGCGTAGTGATCTTCCCGCGCAATGTACTTTGCGTGTTCCCCTGCGGCGGCTTTCCCACCTGCTTTCACGGTCAAATGGTACGTTGGCATTGGCGGCTTGGCTTTCGTCTTATCATAAGCTGTTTCTATGCTAGCATAGAAACGCGGAAGCGCGCTTTGACTCGCTTTGCTCGTCAGATACTGCCGGGTCACGCCTCCCTAGTAGCTCGCTTTTGTGGTTTTCATAATCCGGAATGGCTTGCAGGAAGGGGGCCGAATGATCGGTCTGCGCCCTCGCTCGATGCAACGTGAATTTGATCCAGGAGAAAAATGATGGCAAAGGCCGAATGGCTCACGGAACACGTCCAGTACATCAAGGGTTTGAAGTCGCCCACCGCCACCCAATCGCTGCTGGTCGAACTGGCCGCGATTCCGAATCCGTCCGCACAGGAGTCCCGCCAGCTAGACAAGCTGGTCCGACTGGAGAAAATTAACCAGAAGGCTGACGCGATGAAGGCCGAAGCAGCCCGCATGCTGAGCGCGCGGCGCGAGGATCAGCGCAAGGCCCGCACGCGCGAACTGATCGAACTCGGCGGCATCGTCTCGATGGTTGATTTTCCGGTGGATCGCGGCACGCTGACCGGCGCGCTACTGTGGGCGCTCGATCAGTTCAAGACTGAGGATGAATTGCAGCACACGCTCAAGAAACGTGGCGATGCTTTCATCGCTGAGCGCGAAAATGAGAAGAAGGCAGAGTCGCAGGCCAGCGCGGAAAGAGCTGCTGCGGAGCAAACCCCGGCGTAGTGTGCGGGTGCCCAGCCGGATCGTGCCTGCGCTGCGCTCCGGGTCGGCGCTCTCCCCGCACCAGTCGGCGCGGGTCCCCGTGCGCCTCGATCCGGGCGCGCAGGCGCGCGCGATATCGCAGCGGTCTGCGTGGCTTCGGGCTTGCAGGAAAATAAAAAGCGCGTCGTGGGGAACGACGCGCCGGAGGCCTAAAAAGGGATTCTGGAAAATGAGCCGGTATCGATCAGCGCCCCGGTACAGCTTCTTCCGGGGCGCGGCGCTCGGCTCGCTTAGGCGGCTTCTTCCTCCTCCTCGTCTTCGTCGTCATCCCATACGACCGGCGTTTCCCGGCTCACCAGCACCTCGGGCAACCAGCGTGCATCGGCCAGCAACCGTTCGGCCGTCTCTGCCGCTGCGTCTTTCTTCAATTTCTCCAGTGGTGCCGCCGCTTCGGGGGAGAGCGCTTGCGCTACCACGTCAACGATACGTGCTTTCGAAACGTGGTTCAGATAGCTCGTTCGCGTCGGCGTCCAGTACTGCGTCATATCGACGTTCAGCAGATTCATCAGCACGTTCACCGGGTGTGCGCCATCCGATTCGCTCACGCCGTTGACGGTCGCGGCCACGCAGAATGCGAACAGATTGCTCAGCACGTCTTCGCTCTGCGCCATCAACCAGGGCAGCACATCGCTGAAACGCTTCGGCAGAAGCGCGGCCCACTTTTCGCGCTCGGCCGAAATCTCTTTCCATGCGGCGCTGGCTTCCATGTCGTCCGCTGTCTGCAACAGGCGGTTGTGAGAGCACGTGGCCCGCACGTCGGCGGCATGCTGGTCGTAGACGCAGACATAGCGGTCATCGAACACAACCGGGATCAGGCGGTGCATCAGTACCGCCAGTGCGGCCACCGGGTTTCGTGCAAGTTCGATCTGGACGGCGGCGGTACGGTGTGCCGTCAATCGCCTGCTGAGGTCTTTGCCGTGCAGCGGCTTTTCTGCTGGCGCTGGCAGTTCGGCAGCGCCCGTCAGACCTTCGCGGTTCACGCTGGCCCGGTCCTCGGGTTTGACCAGTCCGCGCTCGATTACGGCCTTGCCGTCATGGTCGAGCGTCACGAATGCACCGGCACGCGCCTTCTGGTCTTCGCTCCAGATTTCGAGGAGTTCAGCAAAGTCGTCCAGCGCCTGGGAAGCGGCGTCCGCAGCGGTTTCCAGTACGTCGCGGCGGGCGTCGTCCTCGGCTTCGTCTTCGGCGTCGTAGTACGCATTCAGTTCCGCTGCGGCCTGTTCGCTCACCTTCTTCAGCGCGCGAAGCTCGGTCTTTTCCTTCTTCGTGTACTCGCGCGACGCCGACGGCAACCGGCCAAAGCGGGCCATTTCGCCAAAGTCACGGCGCACGCGTGTTTCGACCCAACTCCAGCCCTCGTTGCTCAAGGTCTGCGCGACAGAAACCAGCTTTTCTGCGACCAGACGGTGCAAAAGTTCTGCGTCGGTCACATACCCGGCGTTCTGCTCGTCGCTAAAGAGGTCCCGGCGAACGTGACCGCCTGCCGCCTCATACGCGTCGAGCGTAACGAACGCAACCAGGTTGCTGTCGGACACATCGATCTCGCTGTTCGTGATCGCGTCGCGCAGTTGCGCCGGGTTGCGTTGCCACGGCTGGGCGGCATCAAACCACAGACGTTCCTGCAGTTCGTGATCGTCCGTCAGTGCAAGCGTGCGGATCTGTTCCAGCGTCATGCCGTCATCGCGAAAGACGTCGATCAGGCGGGGCGACACGTTCGCAAGTTTCAGGTGCCTTTGCACCTGGATTTCAGACAGCGAGAAAAGAGCAGCAATGTAGTCCACTGTACGGCCTTCATTGACCAGCAGGCGGAATGCTTCGCAGGCGTCCGCCGGATGCATCGGCTCGCGCTGCTGGTTCTCGATTAGCGACACGGCGACGGCATCGGCTTCGCTCACAACCTTAACCGGTACGGGGTAGCTGTCATCGATCCTGCCAGTCGTGCGCAGCAGTTCCAGTGCGAGCAGGCGACGCTGGCCCGCACATATGCCCAGCTTGCGCTGCTTGCCGCGCGCCTTCATTTCATGGGCGACGAGGTTTTGCATGACGCCTGCCGCGTCGATGTTCTCGGCCAGTGCTTCGATGCCGGTAGGCGCTTTGCGACGCACGTTGTGCGGCGACTTGCATAGCAGACCGAGCGGCACGTACTCGATCTGGGTGTCGTTGCCGAAACGGCTTTCGACAACGGTTTCGGTTGCACGATTTTCAACGATTTGATCCACGGTTATCTCCGGTTATGGCCATCGCTACATGCGAGGCACACAACCATTATACGGACAAAATGCCCTAAGTAAAGATTATATTAATGGATGTCATTTGAAATTTTTAATTGAATAGAAAAAATGATTTAAAATGAAAATCAAATTACTCTTTCGTTAGGACAAAATGTCACTATAATTAAGTTGTGCCTCGCATGTAGCGATGGCCATAACCGGAGATAACCGTGATTGATAATGAAACCAGAATCTCTTCAAGCGTTGTTGTTGGTGAGTTGCGTCTGAATTTCCTTCCTCACTACCTGGGCGCGCAATACCTCCAGGGCGAGTCGTTGGTGTACGACTGGGCCGCGCGCCTTTCGAGTGCCTACAACGGCGGTTCGTGGGACTTCTTCCAGTTGTCGAACGGCGGCTTCTATATGGCCCCTGCAAACTGCGGACGGGTGCATGTACGGTGGCATATGAACGGCTACAGCGACATGATGGGCGCGGACGCCTTCGGCATCGTCGTCACGCTGTTTGCCCTGTGCCATCTGGCGGAAAAGTGCGGCGATGACAGCATTATCGAGCACTACCACGAACTGCGCGCCTACGCGACGCAGCACGTAGAGGCCGCGAACATTCTCCGCGCTATCGACTAATCAACCAGCCCCGGCCTGCGGGCTGGGGTCTTTCGCCCTATCTGAAAATCAGTGAGGAAGAAATGGACCTGACGCAAATTCGCCCAACCTGGCTGACCGCACTTCTGCCTTTGCTGGCCGTCTACCAGTACGGGGACCGTGAAATTGTGCGTGCTGAACTGTTCCGTATGGCGCTGTCGGCGGATGCGGCGGCGAAGACCGCCGACGCGCTGCACCGCATCGCCAACATGCTCGACCGGGACGGTCATGCGATCGACATGCACCGCGAAGAGCTTCGCGCGATCGCGCGTGCCGCGCTTTCGGAGTTCGACCGCGTACCAGCCCGCGCGCCTCTGGTAGCGGTTCACGATGCGGTCCGCCACACTCGCGGGCGTGCCGCATGACGACAGAACTGAAACGGGGTTGCGAACTGAAGCGCGGCGACGTGCTGCGCACATGGTTCGGCAATCAGACGATTCTTGAAATGCTGCCGTACCGCGGCCCGTTCGACTTTATCTGCGGCGTGGCGAAGTTGCCGGATGCAGAAATGTCGATCGACCGGGGCGGACTCTACGAAGTGTTGTTCGCCCAATAACCTGAACCGCCCGCGTGCGTATGGACACATTTGCGCGCGGGCTTCGGAGCGTGACATGCCAACCTTTACAATTGCCGAGATTGAACGGGCGATCAACGTGTGGCGAAACCGCCAGGCGTCTGGAGAAGACGCGGCGCTGTGCCCGAAAGCGCGTCACCTTGCCGATATCTATGGCGAGATGATCTACACACACGCAACGGCCATCGACGTGTCTTCGCTGTCTGCCGAGCAGGTGGAAGCTGTGACGACTGCCCTTTATCAACAGGAATGCCGCTATGACCGACGAATCGAAGTTCCCCCCCGAAGCGCTCGAACAGTTTCGCCGCGAGCAGGAGGAAAGCGACGCCCACTTTACTGCCGCGCCTGCGCGGTTTTTTGAGGCATGGAAACAGGCTGTGATGCTGGCCGGTCCGGTGTATTTCGGCGATGGCACCAGCGAGGCTGTTGAGACGGCGAAAGACAAATGGGCGCTCGCGCCCAATGGCGCGGTCATTCTCGATGCCTTCGGTGTTCTCAGCAGCGGCGAGCAGACCTTCCTTGCCGCGCTGTATTCGTTCTACAACTCGCACGATAGCGTTCTTCTGTGGGAGAAAGCGGGCATCAGGGGCTTCGCCGACCTGTCAGGGCTGGACCTTGTTCGTCGCAAGCTGATCACGGAGCTTTTGCTGAACTACGTTGGTTGGTAACGGGCAGGTGTATCTGTGTCCGAGGCTGACAGGCTCCGGCCCGCCAGTCCGATCGCAGACACGGGTGCCGGGCAACCCCCTTCCTGCTAAACCAGGACTCGTATTGGCCGTGAGCTTATCGCGCGCGCCTGCGCGCCCGGATCGAGGCGCACGGGGACCCGCGCCGGGAGGCGTGGGGAGAGCGCCGACCCGCAGCGGCAGCGGAGGGACGATCCGGTGAGGCGCCGTGCAACTGTGGCCGGGGTCGTCAAGCAGCCGCAGGCTGCGTGTTTCCACCGCGGCGAAGCCGTGGGGGCTGGATCGAGGACAGAGGCACCGATGAATCGTTCAGGATCAGGAGGGCACCATGCTTCGAGTGCAGGTCTGGGATGACGACGCGAACCACTACGTCGATGTGGTGCTCAGTTTTGACCAGTGGGGGGCGGTCGGATTCAGGCACAGGCAGCTTGGCGATACGCCGGCGGAATACGACGATCCAGGGGAGGCATGGCGAGATGCGGCTGACCTGCAGAAACGATTCGACGACGTGATCGTTACACTGTTCGACATGTCGACCGGGGAGCGACACTTTGATGAGCGCAACCTGCCGGCGGTTGGCGCAGATGCAAGTGAAGCTTCGGCGGCGCCCGAAATCTGGACGGACGACTGGATCATCCAGCGTGCCGTGCGTATACGGGCGGTGAGTGCTGGCGGTGACGTGTACGAACCATGGCCGGGATATACGCACCCGATGACTCGCGATCAGGCAGTCAAGGCGCTCGAGGAGTGCGAAGCGCGGTGGCCGGAACATGAGTTCCGCGCGCATCGATTACGGCTGGAAGAAAAGGTCGCGGCGGACGTGATCGACCGGGCGCGAAGATCCGTCCGATCCAGGAAGTACGACTAAGGGAAAAGGCGATAGAAAAATGACAGTTGATATTCATACACCCATTCGGGCCGAGTGCTTGCTCCCGGCGGATGAGGGCTGGGAGCGGCCTCGGGGCGCTGAAGTTCAGGAGGTGGTGCGACGCATCGGCCTGTCGGGTCGGGCTCTTGCCCGGGTGCTCGGGCTGAGTGAGCATGGCGGCCGCCAGGTCAGACGCTGGATAAGCGGAGAAACGCCCGTCCCTTATATAGCGTGGGCAATTCTCTGCGATATGGCGGGCCTTGGCACGATCTGGCGTGGCAAAACGCTTGAATTGGGGTTGAGTGGCATGGCTGAATCAGCATCCGATGATGAATGATCTCGGTGCGGTCATCGGCAGCGTTTCCTCTTCGCGCTTGGATGGCCATTCAAACGGCAGTTCCGCTCAGTGTCCGCGGCGCATGATTGGCCGAAACAGTTATTTTGAGCGAGATAACCAGAATGCGGAATGTTCCGCCCTCGGCCGCCCGACGGTTTAGGCCGGCACCCCGCATCGGAACGCTCGTCGTCAGTCGACTTCTCCGTTCTCGACTTTCCGGCTTGTCTCTTCCGGAAGCGCGATTTCGGCACCCCGCTTCCGCTCCCCCAACGCTCAATGTTGGGCAAAAGCGACGAGCGTCGTTTCGGTCTTGTTGAACTTTCCGCCGTCTCACCCGTACGATAACTACAGTACGTGGAAACAATCAATCGAGCGCCTATCGTGGAAACCCTTGAACTTGAAGCCAGCGTTTCAAAGGACGGTGTCGTTTTTGCGCTGTCACTGTGCGGCCGCGACATCGCATGCGTCGTCACGCGGGAGACACTCGAGCAGCATTTCTGGGTGCAACCAGGAGCACCTGATGCGCGCGTTCTCAATGCCTTTTCCGAAGGCCGCAGGCGCATCGTGGCTTTGGCGGAACGTAAGGCCCGTGCCCGGCCAGGCGAGCGTATCGTGCTGACCGTCGATGACTTCGACCTGAGGAAATAGCGCGTCGGGCAGCTTGAAGGACGATGCGGAACCAGCCCCGGGGTGAAGGGGACATGACGGCGGAAATCACGGGATCACCGGAGGCCGTGGCACTTGAGCGCGTCGCTGACGCGGCACGGGAAGTGCAAGCAGCCCTTTGTTCCAGCGGTCCCGACACCCAGCTAGCGCGTAGTACATCAACGCCTCGAGAGCGAGTGTCTCCTGGCCATACTGCAAGACTTCTGATACCCCAAGCGTGACGGAAACCGACACCACCGTGCAGTTTTCGTAAGGTGTTCACGTTCCCACCTGGCTCGTAGCGCCGCTGCAGCGCCTGGAGAGCTCACCGGCAGCGACCGCCGCACGACTCAATTCCATCTGCTGTTTCGCGAGAGGCACGCGCTATCTGGGGCAACAACTCCGCGAGCTCCTGCAGCGTAACGTGCTGCTCGGCGCATGACATGGCACCCACACCGGCATACAGTTCTAACGCCCGCTCTATCAATAGCTGCAGACGTGCGGCGGACGGCCCGAGGCCGCTGGTGATCTTCGACAGGTCAGAAGCCAATACACACCTCACAGACTCACATCGAACACAACATATCCAGTATTATCGAAGTATTATCCACTTGACCTGATATGTCTATCGGCAACGCCTCAGCGGCTACTCCAATCGATGTCGTCGTTGTCGGCGGCGGTCAATCTTCGCTGGCAGTCGCCTATTTCTTGCGCCGGGCCGGCATCGGCTACGTCGTGCTCGATGACCAACCGGCTCCTGGCGGAGCATGGCAGCACACCTGGGACTCGCTTCACCCCTTTTCGCCGGCACAGTGGAGTTCGCTACCCGGATGGTTGATGCCCGCTACATCAGAGCAGCTTCCGTCGCGAGACCATGTCATTCACTATCTCACTGAGTACGAGAAGCGCTACGAAATTCCGGTCCGTCGTCCTGTGGACGTGACATCGGTGTCGCGTCGCGAAGGCGGGCTGCTTGTATTGACGGACCGCGGCGAGTGGCTTGCAAAGACCGTGGTCAGTGCCACCGGAACATGGGCGCGCCCATCTATTCCGGACTATCCGGCGCAGGCCTGCTTCGAAGGTGAGCAGTTGCACTCAGCTCACTACAGAAAATTGGAGATATTCCACGGAAAGAATGTACTGGTTGTAGGTGGTGAAAACTCAGGTGCACAGATACTCGCTGAACTGCCGCAGGTCTGTCACACAACATGGGTTACGTGGGAAGAGCCCACTTTATTGCCGGATGATGTTGACGGACGCGTGCTCTTCGAACGGGCAACAGAACGGTGGAAAGCCCGTGCGGAAGGTCGCGCTGACCCCGCACCGACAGGCGCGGCTGGGCGACATTGTGATGGTGCCGCCCGTGCGCGACGCTCGTGAGGGGGGAGTGCTGCATTCTGTGCGACCGTTCACGCATTTCACGGTCGACGGCGTCGTATGGAAAGACGGCTCCCACGCGTGCGTCGATGCCGTTATCTGGTGTACCGGCTTCCGCCCGGCACTCGAACATTTGCGGCCTCTGCATGTCCTTAACGACGCCGGCCGCGTCGATGTAGTCGAAGGTCGCGCGGTGCTGGAGCCCCGGCTCTGGCTGGTCGGATACGGCGAGTGGTGCGGCTTCGCATCCGCCACGCTCATCGGCGTGATGCGCTCTGTCAGGTCAACGGCAACACAGATTGGCCAATATTTAACTTCTTTTGAGGACACAACTCCATGAGCGTCACGATTTACCACAACCCGGAATGCGGCACCTCGCGAAACACGCTGGCCATGATTCGCAATGCCGGCATCGAACCGATCATCATTGAATACCTGAAGACACCACCGACCCGTGAACGGCTGGTGGAGCTTATCGGCAGGTCCGGCCTTAGCGTGCGTGAAACATTGCGGCAGAAAGGTACGCCTTACGCGGAACTTGGTTTGGATGCCCCCTTGCTTGGCGACGACAAGCTTCTGGATGCAATGTTAGAACACCCAACACTCATCAATCGTCCTTTCGTGGAGACTCCGCATGGCGTTCGGTTGTGCCGGCCGTCCGAGGTCGTTCTGGACATCCTGCCGGAGGCGCAGAATGTGCCGTTCACGAAAGAGGACGGAGAAATTGTTGTCGATGAGCATGGGCGTCGCGCGAAGTAGAGAAATCCACCGCTGCCAGCGGAAGACTCTGAAATGTCCTCATCCGTGATGGATCGCGAGTGGCCATAGGCGCGCTATCAACCGCCGATGAACGACATTTCAACCTTAGTGTGACCGTGGGGGGCGCTGCTTTCGCCACCCTGCTCTGAATAGCGGTCTGCCCTCCGCCTCCCCAAGTCAGCAACCAGTTGGCGCAACGCACTATCAGCGCGTCCGTTTCGCAGTGGCGTTCGTATGTCCAGGCCGCGGGAGCCGAACAGACACCAGTTGGCGACGGATGCGCCCGAGGATGCCATGTGCGGACTGTCCCGCGCGCAGGTTGCTAGACAGGTAACGGCTGATCGCGTCCCGAGCCGGCAGGCCTGCATACCAGGCGCGCAGCGCAGCCAGTGAGTCGGCATCGGGAAAGCCATCCAGTGTCGGGGCGGAAGCGGAGGAGGACGTGAGGCGCGTTTTCATGACATGGAGTTTGGTCCATGAAGGTGTGCCTTGAGATAAGAAAACTTATCTTAATATCATTGTTAAGTGCGCTTCCTTCTACCGGCAATCCCGAAAAATTCATCACGTCGCATCTGGCTCGCCATTGCAATTGGTCATGCCGCCTGGACTGCAAAGTCTCACGAATGCCGCTCAGCAGCGAATGAATGGACCAACCGACTCAAGCGCAGCAGCCGTGTTGCCGTTGGATCGGCGGGCATGGTGCCGAACCAAACGAACAGAACACGCAGCAGTCCCTCGACCTCGGCCGCAGTAAAGTCTTGCAGTTGAGGCACTCGTAGTAGAACTGGCAGGCGTCCGGCGACATGATTTCCTGGTGTGCGAACCCGCGTGGCGGACAGGTCAGCACGGATTCGAGAACTGCTCATGGTGGCCTCACTTTATGCGGTGGCCGGATTGCCTGCGGGCGCGGTTCGGGGGCGTCAGATTTTCTGCCCGGGCCCTGCCGGGGTCGTACGTGACGGTGGCGCTCTTCTTGCAGATATCGACCTTGACAGCACAGACGTCAGACACCTTGTCCGGTGACGTCTTGACCGTGATCGACACGGCTCGCAATCTATGCTGAGCGGTGCCGGCGGATTGACGCTCCCGATACGGTCACAATCTTCATGCGAGAACAGAAAGGAGGCCGTTCTCACGGGGTTGACAGATACGCATGGATTTCGCTTACGGCTTCCCTCGCGCTGCGCATAACTCCAACGAGCGTCGCAGACGCGTAGCCGCACCAATCCCCATATCCGACGAGCCACAAGCGAAGCTCTCCTGTGGCCCGCATGCCATCAGTCTGCACCATCCCGCTCTTGTCCCGGAGATCTAACGCGTCGAGATGGTCCAGCGCCGGGCGAAATCCGGTGCACCAAATAACGACATCGACGTGGGAACGCGAGCCATTTCCCCAGATGACACCGTCCGCCTCGAATCCGACGAATGGGCGAACCGCTTTCAGGACGCCGCGCTCACGCGCCTCGCGAACGGGCGACACCATGACGATCTCTTTGAGACTCCCGACGGGTGCAGGGCCAGTTGCCTCTTCGCCGCGCGCCGTCCATTTTGCCGTCGCGCGCTCAAACAGAACGCGGCCGTCGACTTCATCAGGCAGGAATGTGGGTACTTCCTGCGTGACCCAGACTGCCTTACAGACCTGCGACACCTCGGCCAGAATCTGTGCACCTGAATTGCCGCCGCCAACCACCAGTACATCTTTCCCGCACAAGCCGTCGGGGTTCCGATATTGGGCTGAGTGCAACTGCTCTCCCCTGAAGCCACGCTGTCCGGAATACTCCGGAATGTACGGGCAGTCCCACGTGCCAGTCGCGCTCACGACCACCTTGGCAAGCCACTCGCCGTGGTTCGCTGTCACCAGAAGCCGGTCACCACTGCGCGACACGGACGAGACATGGACGGGGCGCCGCACCGCAATCTGGTAGCGCCGCTCATACTCGGCCAGATAGCGAACCACATGGCCGGCAGGCGGGTACTCATCTCGCGCGGGCGGCATCTGCCAGCCGGGAAGCGAACTCCACTGAACAGGGGAAAAGAGGTGTAGCGAGTCCCAAGTGTGCTGCCATGCTCCCCCCGGTGCCGCCTGTTCGTCCAGGACCACATATTCGATCCCGGCTCGCCGCAAGAAGTACGCCGTAGCCAGTGCCGACTGGCCGCCTCCGATGACAACGACATCGATTGCGACGGGTACGTGTGTCTTTAAGTTGAGCATAGGTGAAATGGTCATTTGCAGAATAATCGAGACAGATTGCCATCAGCATGTTGACTTGCATCAACACCCGCCGCAGTCTGCAAGCGATGTGCTGTTATCGGAGCTTCCGGGGTAGCGCAGCGACCGGGTTGGCGGCATTGCGGTTGCGACGGCGGCTCGAAAAGCGCTTCGTCGTCGACAAAGTAGTTCGGCATCGTGATCTTGTTCTCGTACTCGATACCTTACCCTTCCCAAGGGTCTGCAAGGTTACATTATGGATTGCTCGGCCAAAGGCTTCGCATGCGCCTAGCGCAGTGACCAAATTTGCCCGATATCGGCGATATCCTGGCATGCGCCGAGATCGACCGGCTATCGTCCTGACGGCGAAGGCGAAAATTACCCGGTGGACGTACAGAATGCGCAACGTGCGTTGACTGCCGCGCCGAACGCCGCCACCTCGGTGGGTGGAACGCCTGCGGGCACTAGCGCAGCGGGTGCGCCGGCGCGTCTTGGGAAAACGCGTGATCAGGTCAGACAGGAGCTCGATCAAGCTCGCAAGAGCGGCGAGATGGAGCGCACGGTCTTTTCTTCCGGTGACTCCCGTAGTGATGAGCAGCACACGTCAACCGTCCTCGAGCAGGGTACACATTATTGACGTGCGTCAATCGGCTACATGCCTGTCACGCGCATGCTGCAGAGAGAATCCGGGGCGACGTACATGATCAGTCAGACGGCGCGCTGCGATCACAGCATGTTGCCAGGTAATCATAAGGGTGGGCGTGACGCTTCAGGTTCGACAATGAGCCGCTCCTTGCCGCGCGCACCACTCGCGCCACGCGCCCCTGCTCAACCTCAATTGGAGACACAGATGATGCCGAACCTGCCCACGACGGCCAACCCGGTCGCATCCCCTTTTTCACAACCCTGGTTTGCCATTCCCAGGGAGCTGATTTCATGGAATCCATCGGTTAACGAATCGGCCTGTATTGGCTGCGGGACATGCGTGACGACTTGTGGCAGACACGTTTACAAATTCGACTTTGAGAGCAAGAAGGCAGTCGTCGTGAATCCGACTTATTGTATGGTCGGCTGCACCACGTGTGGCAATCTTTGTCCAGGCCAGGCGATCACCTTTCCCAACCCGAAAGACGTTCAGGTCGCCCTTGCCCGTCCTGAGGTTCATCAGGCGGTGGAGGACAAACTTCTCGCTAGAGCGGATGAACTCAAGCTCAACGACGCCTTGCCGCATCCTGACAAGCAGGTTCACCTGGTCGTAGAAAAGATCGTCGAGTATGGCGACAACATCCGCGTAATTACCCTGCGTGGGGCGAAGTTGCCTGATGACTGCATGTGTCAGTTCGCCGCTGGCGACTACGTTGAAATATGGACGCCTGGAGCCAAATGGCTGTCTCGCGCTTACTCAATTGGCAATGCACCGCGCGCAGACGGAAGCCTGGAAGTTCAGATTCACAGAGTCCCAGGTGGACGATTCAGCACCTGGGCCTTTGAAAAGGCAGAGGTTGGACAAGTGCTCACCGGGCGGGGTCCAATTGGCCATTTCCGACTGCGTTCAGCTCCGGAAACACCGCTGCTATTTGTAGCGCGCGGGACGGGCTTTGCGCCAATTAAGGCCATGATCGAGCAGGTTCTGGCAATTGACGGAAGCCGTGACATCCAGCTCTTCTGGGGTGTGACGGATACTGCCGACTTTTACGAACTCGATATTGTTGGAGCCTGGATGGCAAGCGCGCCGAATTTCCGGTGTACGCTCACTGCACGGGTGACTCGACCTGGATTTCTTGCCCCACCACGTATGACTTTTGCGGAGGGGACGGTCTATGACGCTCTCGCGCGGACCACTGACCGTTTAATCGGGCGGGACGTCTATATGGCGGGTCCGACAAAGACGATGCACGAATCGATCCGCACGCTTGCCGCATTGGGCGTTCCTCGTGAGCGGATACTGGCGGATTCATACGGCGAATAGATGCTGCGCGGATTGTATTAGAGAACCTGCGCTCCCTGCCAGGTGAGGGGCCGATGACGGCAATGCCTCAATGATCCCTCTCATATTGCCAGGCGTAGATGCGCTACCTTGGTTACCCGTTTCGCGGTGCGATGCTTGCGACCTATTTGCGAATTTCAGCTTTGACCTACGTTTCCGTTGACTCATCGCAGTGACGAAGGTCGTCTCGGTCGTGCTGAGTTCGCATAGCGTTTTCGCTCTGGTTATCTGCACGCCGAGTCAAGGGTCATATCCAGACCCCTTTGTTTGGTATTTTGGTAGTTGGTGCCAGAACTTCCGAACAGCGGAACGATGCGAAATTTTTTGCAGGAGTTAGCAGTTCTGCGCGACTCACAGGACCGGTTGGTGGGATCAGCTACGCGCATTCCCCGTCGTCTACCTCGTCGGCTGGAAGAAGACGAGGAATAGGTGCAGGAGGCGATCGGACATTTCCCACTCGCGATGATGCTCACCGTCGTCCTTGTGCCGTCGAAGCTATTTATGGCCCGAAGGTGGATACCGTGATCTTGTTGGCCGATGCTGGTCACCATTTGAGTAACGTCGTTGGCCTGGTGCTGGCCTGCGGTGCCTGGCAGCCTGGTTGCACGCTGACCGCCTGCCGTATTCACCAGCATGCCTTCCGCCTTCTTCAACGCGCTGCTACGGTTGGTGCCACGGCTTCACTAGCCAGGGGAGTGGCGGATCGGTCTCGATCACCCGAGCCCCGTGACGGCCACACGATCATGACAGGCGGGGACATTGGCATCGCTGTTGAGACGGCCACCGCGCTGCTGTTCATGCGTGATCGCGAGGTCAACTGCAATAGTCGCGGCACATTCGTGCAACACGTCAACCGGCAGATGCACGACCTGGCACGGCGGGCTGCGCAACCAGTTCTTCCGCTCACCGAGGACCTCTTGTGCGCGATGACATGGGGTCATCGGGCGGAACACGGTTCTTCAGATATGCGTCGAGCCCGTCGTCGCGACTTGTTCCACAAAGTTGAACCATCGGTGAGGATGCCGTGATCCATCCATTCGATGGCGTAATCGCCAATCTCAAATGCGGAATCTCCCGCCGATGGGTGGCTACGATTGCGCTGACGCTGCTCTTCGCTGGTTGCCTGTCCGCTCGATTCGCCGTGCCGCGAGTGCCGTCGTATGCCTTCGACCAGCCGCTTATAACGGTGCTGGGGAGAAGCTATCTGCCACAACTGGCAGCCACGCCGGGCCAATCGGGCTTTTACCTGCTGGTCTCCGGACAGGACGCCTTCGCCGCACGCGCAGCTCTTGCAGAATCATCGCAGCGCACGCTTGATCTGCAGTACTACATCGTCAAACAGGACACGACTGCCACGATGCTGCTATACGCCGCACTGCAGGCCGCAGAGCGCGGTGTGCGTGTGCGCCTGCTGATCGATGACATGAATGCCGTTGATCACGAGTCGGATCTGGCAATCCTCGCGCAGCACCCCAATGTAGAGGTGAGACTGTTCAATACCTTTGCGCTGCGCGGCGGCTTCGGCCTGTCACGCGCGCTTGAGTTGCTCGGCGACAGTGATCGTTTGAACCGACGCATGCACAACAAACTATGGATTGCCGACGGCGCGGTTGCGGTGATCGGCGGGCGCAATCTGGGGGACGCGTATTTCAACGCGTCGCCGGAGCGAGACTTTGGTGACCTCGATGTGCTGGCCGCCGGGCCCGTCGTGAGTGAGGTATCCAGCAGTTTCGACCAATTCTGGAACAGCGAGTGGGCGCTGCCGATCGAATCGATCACCGGTCCCTCGAAGACGAACGCCGGGTTGGAGCAGGCACGCAGCGAGATGGGCGAGCGTGCGAACCGGTTCCGGGAAGGCGACTACGTTCGCTCGCTGCGCGAGAGAGCATTTGGTCGCCGCGTGCGAGCGGGGACGGTTCCCTTGATCACGGCACCTGCGGAGGCCCTCTACAACGTGCCAGGTCTTCGACGGATTGACGCAGCCGAAACGAAGGGGCCGATCTTTTCGGTGTTGCACCAATCCGTCGAGAATGCGCAGAAGGAGGTAATCATGGTGACGCCCTACCTGGTGCCTGGCGAACGCGGATTACCGGTGCTATGCGGGATTGCCCGCCGCGGGGTACGGGTGCGCATCCTCACCAATTCGCTGGTGTCCACCGACGTTCCGGTGGTGCACGCGGGTTACGCGCGCTATCGCCCTCGCCTGCTGGCTTGTGGCGTGGAATTGTATGAGCTGCGACCCAGCCGAGCCGATACCAGGCCAGCGCGCACGGGGCTGTCTTCTGGCGCGAGTCTGCATACCAAAGCAATCGTGGTCGACGGCAAGGATGTGTTCCTCGGGTCGATGAATCTCGACCCACGATCCAAGCACCTGAATACAGAGGTGGCGCTGAGAATCGAGAGCCACGAATTAGGAAGACAACTGACAGGCCTGTTTGACGACGCTACCGCTCCGGACGAGGCGTTCCGCGTTGAACTCGATGAAGCCGGCAATGCGAATGCATCGCTGCATTGGGACTGCATCGAGAACGATCGCCCCGTGCGTTATCGCCACGAGCCATTAGCTAGCGAATGGCGTCGCTGGATGACTCGTCTGCTGGGGGTGCTGGTGCCGGAAGCGTTGCTGTAGCCGACCCAAAGCTGAAGGCGAGGCAAGGTTAGATGGCGTCGCCGTGGGTATCGTGGCGGCGTCTGGACGTCGCTGCTTTCTGTCTCGCAGCGGCACTGTCCGGCGCGGTAGTTGTGTTCGCCCCGCCACCACTACGGGGTCGCATCATGACATAACACTTTTCACCACCATGCCGATGGCGCGGAAGGCCAAGCGACTTTCGGCAGATGGCGAAAGGGCGACGGCAATCGTGAAGAAATCATCAGTGACCGGGCCTTGTTAACATTGTTCGCCAGGATACGACGTCGGCTACTGCCGCCGATCTGTGGCTGCAGTTGCAGCCACAGATCGACGATACATCGGGTCAGACTGATATCGGACTGCAAGAAAACCAGGTGCATCAACATGGCTGTGAGGCTCAAATGACCAGATCACCCAATGCCTGTGCGCTGAGTGCGTGGCACCAGTATCGATCGGAGATCCAGGGGTATCTGACCCACCGTCTCGGGAACCCCGCTTTGGCGGAAGATGTTCTGCAGAATGTCTTTTTGAAGGCCATGCAGCAGGGTGGCGCATTTTGCACACTCGACAACCCGCGCGCCTGGCTGTTTCAGGTTGCGCGCAATGCACTGGTCGACGACACCCGTCTGCGCAAGAACGCGGTACCGCTCCCGGACGATCTGATTGAAGATCGCGACGACATTGCGCCGATCGACGCGCTGGCTGATTGCCTTGGTCGCGTGCTCATGGAACTGTCCGATCAGGACCGGGAGATCATTCAACGTTGCGATCTTGAGGGCATGAAACTGCAGACATTTGCCGACGCGCATCATCTCAGTCTGCCGGGCGCGAAATCCCGCGTCCAGCGGGCACGACAACGGATGCGCGACGTTTTGACGCGCAACTGCCAGGTCCGTTTTGATGAGGGCGGTCGGGTTTGCTGCCATGTGCCACGCGAACCGGAATGAACGCGACATTGTTTATTGCCGGGGGCTGCATCCTTTTCGGCGCCCATTCGTCTCCTGTAAGAAACCATCGATCTGGAGCACGGGAATGAATCCTGTTTTTTCCGCAAAGCGTCGCCATGTTCTTGCCGCGGCGCCTGCTGCCGGCGCTGCCCTGGTTGCCGGCAGCGCCCTTGCAGGCACTGATGCGCTCCAGTCCGTGGATGATGGCACAGTCAAGGGGCCGGTGACTTTTTACGCGGAGCTTCGCTTGATGCCCCAGATCAAGGCTGGATTCGATGCCGCCATGCAGAATTTCGTAGAGCGTGTGCGCGCCCAGCCCGGCTTTCTCAATGCCGCTCTCAAGCAGATGAGTGGAGAATCGACCATGGTCAAGAACTATCCGGAGTCCTACAAGGGGGCGCTGGCCACCGCGTATCTGGACGGGTTGCAGGCGCGCACCATGCCTTTGTTCTACAGTCTGTTTGCACGATTTGCCAGCCTGGGGGAATTGCGGGCAGCCGGAATTGATGCGACGTTTGACCAGTTTCTTTTGCCCCACCTGCATCCGGTCTCAGCCAGGGACGGGAGAACCACTCCAGGCTCCGCGTCCATGGCCGTTTATCGCCGCATATTCGAAACGCGGGTAGCCGGCGATCGCGACGGTATTTACCACGACCGCGAGGCGCTGCTGCATTTCTTCCGGCGCCCCGTACATGCCGCGCCAGGCGAGTGGGTGACCGTCGCCAATCACGTGTTTGTTGCCGAGAAACGCGTGGCTGAGTTTGATGACCGAATTGGGCCGCTGCTCGAGGTCGCTCAACAAACCTGCCAGCCCGAGGGTGAGGCCGGCGGCTCCGGCATGCCGGGCAGCCGCGATAACCGCTTCTATCGCAAGGCGGTGAGCACGGAGATCCTCCGGGAAATCCGCCCCGAGGGGGCGCTACGCGCCTATCTGATGCACGGGATCTGGGAGTCGGTGTGGGATCACGAAAATTCGCATCTCGATGCGCGCTTCAGGGCCGCAGCGGCGCCAGTCGGCGCAATGGTTGAAGTTGGTCCGGTGGAACCCTTTTATCTCACCCGGCTCAGTGTAAGCCCGGTTTGAAGCCAGGAAGATGTGCTCTGGAGAATATGGCATGACTACGCAAACGCAAACCTCGAACATCCCTGCTGGAAAAGGGCACCGACCAGCCTGGCGGGCGTGGCTGGTGCCGATCCTGTTCATTCTGGCCTGGTGCCTGCTGTACAGCGTCCTCGAACCGGCAACGGGCGCGGTGATGCATCTGCTGCCCATGGCGTCCGATTCACGTCTGTATAGCGCAACGAGCTTCTTCCTGTTTGAAGTGCCCAAGGTGCTGATGCTGCTAACGCTGATCGTGTTCGTTGTAGGCGTACTCCAGAGTTTCTTCAGCCCGCAGAAGACACGCGCGATTCTGGCAGGCAAACGTCAGACGTTGGGCAGTGTTCTGGCAGCCGCGCTCGGTATCGTCACGCCCTTTTGTTCCTGCTCGGCGGTGCCGATGTTCATCGGTTTTCTGACCGCTGGCGTTCCGCTCGGCGTCACCTTTTCGTTTCTGGTGTCGGCACCGATGGTCAATGAGGTTGCACTCGCCCTGCTGCTCGGCATGTTCGGCTGGAAGATCGCCGCGCTGTATCTCGGCCTGGGCCTGGCAATCGCCATCGTCGCCGGAATTGTCATCGGGCATATGAATCCGGTGCAACTGGTCGAGCCCTGGGTATTCGACATGCCTGCCGTCAATGCTGACGAGGCCGGACTCGACTGGGCACAGCGCTTCGCACAAGGCTGGAAGCATGTGCGGGAAATCGTCGTGAAAGTGGCTCCCTACATTGTTGCGGGTGTGGGTGTCGGGGCATGGATCCACGGTTACGTGCCCGAGAACTTCATGGCGAGTCTGATGGGAAAGAGCGCCTGGTGGTCCGTACCGCTGGCGGTACTGATCGGGGTGCCGATGTATTCCAATGCCGCCGGGATCATTCCCGTGGTACAGGCGCTGCTTGGCAAAGGCGCGGCGCTTGGCACCACGCTCGCGTTCATGATGTCGGTGACCGCGCTGTCATTACCCGAGTTCATGATACTGAAGAAGGTGATGCGACCCAGGCTGATCGCCCTGTTCGCCGCCGTGGTGGCGATTGGCATCGTTCTGGTTGGCTACGTATTCAATCTTGTGATGTAGCCGCAATTTTATCCACAGGAGAAGGATCATGATCGAAATCAAGGTACTTGGCACAGGCTGTTCGAAGTGCAAGGCTACGCAGAAGCTGATCGAAGATGTGCTCGCGGTGAAGCGTATCGCAGCGAGAGTAGAAAAGGTGGAAGACATCCCCGGCATCATGAAATACGGTGTGTTGGGCACGCCCGGCGTAGTGGTCAACGGCAAAGTGATGCACGCTGGCGGCGTGCCCAGCCGGGCACAGGTGGAAAGCTGGCTGGCCAGCGTGTCCTGAGGACCGGCTGGCTGGCCGCGACCGGCATCCACGTCAGGCGGGGCATAAAGATGATTCTGGCAACCAGGCTTCAGAGGCAGGCTCTGATCTGATGGACAAGCTGACGCTCCCGGCAAGTACAGACTCGCGCGCCGCATTACCGGCGGTGACGCCGGGATTCATCCTGCTGTTTTCTGTCTCTTTGGGGGCGCTGACAGGAGAGCAGGACATCGGCTCGCGTATTGAAAGATTCGCGCGCGATGCCCCGAGCTCGCCGTTCACCACAGAGCAGTTGGCGGCATATCAGACGCTTCGCGCCGAGACCGAAGCCCACGTTCTCGGCGTACCTTTCCTCGCGGCGGAACGGCAACAGCATTGGCCAGTCGGGCGCATCCTGTTCGATGTGGATAGTGCCACGCCCGAGACTCCCAACGTGGCAGACGTGCATCTTTACACGCATGTCGCAGGCATCGCGCTCTGGGAGGTCTGGTTACCTGGCCCGCTGCAGGGACTGGATGTCAGTCGCTGGATAGCGTGGCTTGATGATGCGCCCGAGGGCCTTCCGGCGAGGATGTGGCAGGTACTGCAACCGTTAAACCACGAATTGGGCGGATCGGATCACTACCGGCAGTACTTGCCCTGCTGCGTGCTTCGTCTGGAGGATCAAACGCTGGACGCCTTCCTGAACGGGTTCTCAAACGATATCGTGCGATTGCTGTGGCGCGACCGGTCCACCCGGGCGCTCAAACAGACGGTGGTGGAAACCGAACTGGCGCGGGACTATTGTGCCCGCGAGGGTGGCATCACCCTGCTCGGCCGCCGTGCAGCACTCGACATCCATGACAGGCAGGACGACGCGGCCATCCCCGCCTTCGACATCGGCGTGCCGCCGCGCAGCGCGATGCCGTTTGTCCTCACGTTGGAGCTGCTGCTGATCGAGCGCGCGGTACTGGTGCAGCTTTACGAACGCCTGGCTCGCACCGGGCCAACGACGATTGGCGGCTTGCTGGAATTGAGGCGCGAGGTTACCGACAGCCTTGAGGAATATTACGGCGCCACCATCGCGACGACACGATTCGGCGACACCGTGGCAGAAGACGGTGAGCGCATACTCGGTATCGTGGACGCCTACGATGCGGTGATGGAACGTCTTGAAACGGTGAGCTTCATGCTCACGACGCGCTACCAGTTGCGCATGACCGAGCTGCAGTTCTGGTTGACGGTCGTGTTCGGGGCGACGGAAATTGGCTTTATCGCGTCTGGCCTTGCCACCTGGTTCTACCGTACCGAACTGGGCGCTGTACTGGCCTGGACTGTCGGCGCCACGCTCGTGGCAGGCGGTGTGCTGGTTGCTCTGCTCAGAAGGCGGATGGAGAGGCTATGACACGACCACGATTGCCTGATGACGCGCTCGCGCGTGCGAGTGATGTCGACGCATCCGTCGTCACGGCTGGTCACCTGGATAGCGAGAGAACCACAAGCGAAGCGCTGAACCGTGAATGCTTCTGTATCAGTCTGGACGCTGAGGCGCTGGACCGTGCGCTCGAATCGGAGTTGGGTCAGCCGGGCTTGTATGAACTGGTCAGGCAGCGCTGCCCCTACCTGTTTGCAGCACAGCCAGTTTTCATCTCCGATGTTCACGTGCAGCGCATGGCCCAGGTGGTACGGGCTATCGAATCCGTGGTCGCATTGCCGGCGTACCAGCAGGAAGTTTTGGCGCGAGCCCCGGTCGTCGCCCGTCACGAGCCGGGCAACCGGGGAGTGTTCTTCGGCTATGACTTTCATCTGGACCAAGGCTCCCTGGGACTGATCGAAATCAATACCAACGCCGGTGGAGCGTTGCTCAATGCCGTCCTGGCCCGGGCGCAGCGCGCCTGCTGCCCCGCAATGGCAGGCATGGTTCCGTCTCCAGCGTCCATCGACGCGTCCGAGCGTGGCATCGTCGCGATGTTTCTCAGTGAATGGCGACTGGCGGGACGCACGCGACCGCTGCGCACCATCGCAATCGTTGACGAGGCGCCGGAGCAGCAATATCTGTATCCGGAATTCATACTATTCCAGCGCCTGTTCGAGCGCCACGGCATCTCGGCCCTGATCGCCGATCCTGCCTAGTTGGTGCTGGAGGCCGGTGCGCTTTGGCACAGCGGGGCGGAAGTCGACCTTGTCTATAACCGGCTGACGGATTTCGCATTGGCGGACCCCAGCAGCGCGCCGTTGCGGGAGGCCTACGTGCAACGCAGCGTCGTGCTCACACCACATCCGCGAGCTCATGCCCTATACGCGGACAAACGGAACCTCGCGCTGCTCAGCGATGCCAGTAGCCTTCGGGCACTTGGCGTATCGCCGTCCGCGCAAGCGATGCTGCTGGACAGCATCCCGCACACGGAAATTGTTGACGTCGCGCATGCCGAACGCTTGTGGACGGAGCGACGTACATTGTTCTTCAAGCCGAGCGCGGGATTCGGCGGTCGCGCGGCGTATCGTGGTGACAAGCTCACAAAGCGCGCATGGCAGGACATCCTCGCGGGTGACTATGTGGCCCAGACCATGGTTGCGCCTGGCCTGCGGATCATCGGGCACCACGACCTGACACAGGCGCTCAAGTTCGATTTGCGCAACTACGCATACGACGGCTCGGTTCAATGGGTTGCGGCTCGCCTGTATCAGGGCCAAACCACGAATTTCCGAACTCCGGGCGGTGGGTTTGCACCGGTGTATACCAGCGCGGATGGCCAGTCCGGCACAATCCCGTCGCAGCGAGTGGGCAAGACATAAAAGACACAAGCCCCGACCGGACAACGGCGGCGTCCGGTTCGGACTCAGGAGGCAAAGCAGGCCGCCCTCGATCGAGTTGAGTCGACACGGGACAATGACGCATCAGTTCGATGGATTGATCTTGCGATAAAGGTAATGGCGATACGCGAAACACATAGAAAGCTGGCAGGTGTCCGGCCGCTAGACCCTGTCGACATGCTCGATCGCGCCCGTTTCGACCTGAATCGTAGGGTGCGTGATACTGAAGCGGGCGTGCAGCGTTTCGTCGAGTTCGCGAAGAAACGCATCGCCGGGGTGGCCGTTCGGCATCACGAGATGCGCGGTCAGGGCCACTTCGTGGGTGCTCATTGCCCAGACGTGAAGGTCATGCACATCCTGAACACCAGGCAGTGCCAGCAGAGTCTGGCGCAGGGCCGATAGGTCGACATGTTCGGGGACGCCGTCAAACAGCAAATGCAAAGATTGCCGCAGGAGCGACCAGGTGCCGACGACGATCACGGCCGCAATCGCCAGGCTTGCAGCGGGGTCGATCCAGGTCCATCCCTGCCAGACATAGAGTGCTCCTGCGAATACCACGCCGACCGAGGTCAACGCGTCGGCGAGCATGTGGAGGAAGGCGCCGCGTATATTCAGATCCTCTTTCCCGCCGGCCATGAACAGCGCCGCCGTAATGCCGTTGACGGCGACGCCGATGCCGGCAACCACCATCACCGTTGTGCCCTCGACAGGAGCGGGCGAGTGTAATCGTTGCACCGCTTCCCACGCTAACGACCCCATCGCCACAAGCAGGATCACGGCATTGGCAAAGCTCGCCATGATGGAGCCACGGCGCCAGCCGTACGTGTGGCGGTCATTCGGATGCAGACGATCGGCCGCCAGGGCCGCCCACGCCAGCAGAAGCCCGCCCACGTCGCTGAGGTTGTGTCCCGCGTCAGCGAGCAGCGCGAGCGAGCCGGCACGCCAGCCGAAAAGCGCTTCGATCACCACAAAGGTCATATTGAGCGCAATGCCAATCGCGAACGCGCGGCCAAAGCTCGACGGCGCGCGATCGTGGTCGTGGGCGTGGCTCAAGGCGATCGCTCCCTTTCGCTTCGCGCGGACATCACAACATCTCAAGCGCGAGCGCAATGCCCTGACCGCCACCAATGCATAGCGTAACGATGCCACGTCGGCCGCCGCCCCGCTGCATCTGGTGCACAAGACGAGTCGTCAGGACGGCGCCGCTTGCCCCAATCGGGTGTCCATGGGCGATCGCACCGCCTTCCGTATTGACGATGTCCTCCGCAAACCCCAGCTCACGCAGGCACGCCAGCGCGATCGCTGCAAACGCCTCATTGATTTCCACACGGTCCACGTCGGCCACCGACCAGCCAGCACGATCCATGGCCTGCCGCACGGCAGGAATGGGTCCCAAGCCGAAGAAGCCCGGCTCCACGGCCCCCACGCCATAACTGACGATCCGCGCCATCGGGGTCAGGCTGTTGCGCTCAGCCCAGCCACGCCCGGCAACGATCATCGCGGCGGCTCCGCTGTTCAGGCCGGGCGCGTTGCCAGCCGTGATAGTGCCGTCCTTGCGGAAGGCCGGTTTAAGCGCGGCGAGCGATCCGGCTGTGGTGTCGGGCCGATTGTGTTCGTCCCTGGCAAATACAGTTGGTCCCTTGCGACCGGGCACCTCGACTGGCGCGATCTCGGCGTCGAACAGGCCCGCAGCCTGGGCCTGGGAAAAACGCTGCTGTGAGCGCAGCGCCCAGCGATCCTGGTCTTCCCGGGAGATGCCGCACTTCGTCACCAGGTCCTCGGTATGCCAGCCGGAATGCTGGCCGCTGAAGGCGTCGTTGAGCCCATCCATCAGCATGCTGTCGAACAAGGTCACGTCCCCCATGCGGGCGCCCCAACGCCCCTGCGGCAACAGGTAAGGGCTGCGATCCATATTCTCCATCCCGCCGGCGATCGCACAATCAATCATGCCGGCCCAGACCTCCGTCACTGCGCTGGCGATCGCCTGCGCGCCCGAGCCGCAGACGCGATTGACGGTGAGCGCAGGAACTCCAACCGGCAGGCCACCGGCGATACCTGCCTGCCGCGACGGGTTCATTTTTACCCCCGCCTGAATCACGTTGCCCATGACGAGCGACTGAACCTTGTCCGCGGACAGTCCGGCACGCTTCAGACTTTCGCGGATAACGACAGCGCCGAGCGCTGGCGCTGGCACATCCCTGACTGCCCCGCCGTAAGTGCCTATCGCGGTGCGGACCGGGCTGCACAGGACGACCTCTATGTTGCTCATGGACTTGCTCCTGACGGTAATGGCGCGAAAATCACATCGCGCGCCGGATCGTGCCCGACAAAGCGGTGCCCGGGGCGATGGTGTTAAAGACGGTTCCGTATTTCTTCACGTTCTGATGCAGCAGATCGAGTTGCCGATCGTCCTCGTCCGTGTCGACGACGATTTCATAGTCGACGGATTCGAGACGGGGCGGTTTATCCTGGCGAACTCCACGTACACGCACCTCGACGCCGCGTAGCTGAAACTTGATGATGGGGGCGACGCGCTCGATACTCTTGATCATGCACGCCGACAGCGCGGCGAGTAGCAACTCAGCAGGATTCAACGCGTCTTCGCGACCGCCCAGGTCCGTGTCGAGGGTGATCGATGCGTGCTTGCAATGCGCGACACTACCGTGTGCGTCGATGCGTTGGGCGTGAACCAGAAAAGTCATCTTTGGCTGGGTTTCACTCATCGGACCATACTCCTGGTTCTGGCTTGGCTATGCCCAAGGCGCCTATCTAAAGACTGACGTGTCAACCGCGGGATCGCGGCAACGTTCCGGTTTTGCCGGTCGCCAATCGCACTGGCTAAGTCTGTGCGAACCGGTTCGACGGCTTGACTCGATGAGGTGCCGCGTAATGCCTTGGAGTCCCCGCACTGCGCTGCGCGTGCCTTGATGCCGGTACCATGATGTCGGCGGGTGCCACCAGATGACTTGATGCAGGTCAACGAGTCTATTGCGCCCGAAAGGCATGCTGTCCTGAGTATCATCCGGGTCTCAATGAAAGAAGCTCTCGGTTTGAACGACGGCGGCGATGGTGGCGCGACGATCCAAGACGAATGAGGGAACGGCCTTGAAGGATATCGAGCAGGAAGTCGGCCAGCTCTGGGCGCGGATCAATCTCATGCAGGCACAGACCGAGGCGGTCGAAACCGTGCTCCAGGCTACATTGCCTCTAGTACAGGATTTGCCGGCGTTTTCGGTGGCACTGCGTGCGATCCTGAATGAACGGAAGGCAAACTGGCTGTGTCGCGGCGTTGACGAGAAATTCTCGACCGAATACACCGAGCGTCTGCGTTCATTGGTGCCTCAGCATGTCATGGACATCGTGAAGACGTCGTAGCCCTGCTTACTTTCATTGAGGATGAGGAATGGTGAGGCTCGGGTAGCAAAGCGACAAGAACATCAAGGGCATCGGCGTCACGCTGGTGGTGAACTGGCTGATCAAGCCTTTCTCGATGGCGTTTCTCGGCTGGCTGTTCATCAAGCACCTCTTTGCGCCAATGCTGCCTGCGGACCAACTGGACAGCTATATTGCCGGCCTGATCCTGCTCGCCGCCGCACCGTGCACGGCGATGGCGTTCGTCTGGAGCCGGCTGACCGGCGGCGATCCGCTGTTCACGTTGTCACAAGTCGCGTTGAACGACAGCATAATGGTGATCGCTTTCGCGCCGCTGGTAGGCCTGCTGCTCGGCATTTCCGCGATCACGGTGCCTTGGGCGACGCTGCTCACCTCGGTAGTGCTCTATATCGTCATCCCGGTGGTTCTCGCGCAGATCATGCGAAAGGTATTGCTTGCCAGGGGACAGGATGCATTCGATGCGGCCATGGCAAAAATCGGCCCGTGGTCCATCGCCGCGTTCCCGTGCGTGACGTGCTGCGCCGCAAAGGCACGCCGTACGAGCAACTCGATCTCGACAACCCGAAATGGAGCGATGCGGATTTGATCGACTTTATGCTCGCTCATCCGATTCTGATCAACCGCCCGATCGTGGTCACGCGGCTGGGCACGCGCCTTTGCCGACCGTCGGAGGTGGTTCTCGACATCCTGTCGAATCCACAGACAGGAGCGTTTTCCAAGGAAGACGGCGAAGTCGTGATTGACGCAGAGGGAAAGCGTGTCTGACCTCCTGAATGACTTGCCGCAAGTTGATGCCGCGCTGTTTCGCGTGCCGGACGCCGGTCAGTTGCGACCGCCCGAGCCGTCTACCGATCCACCCCGGTTCCTGCTGCTTTATGGATCGCTTCGCGAGCGATCGTTCAGCCGGTTGCTGACGGAAGAAGCGGGGCGGCTGCTCACTGCGATGGGCGCAGAGGTGCGCGTTTTCAATCCGGGCGGATTGCCCCTGCCGGACGATGCACCTGAGACTCATCCCAAGGTGGTCGAGCTTCGCGAGATGGCGCAATGGTCGGAGGGCATGGTGTGGTGCTCCCCGGAGCGGCATGGTGCGATGACCGGGATCATGAAGACGCAGATCGACTGGATTCCCCTGTCGGTTGGCGCAGTTCGTCCGACTCAAGGGAAAACACTCGCCGTCATGCAGGTCAGCGGCGGATCGCAGTCGTTCAACGCGGTGAACCAGATGCGCGTGCTGGGACGCTGGATGCGTATGCTGACGATCCCGAACCAGTCGTCAGTCGCCAAGGCATTTCTGGAATTCGACGATGCAGGCCGGATGAAACCTTCCGCTTACTTCGATCGGGTCGTGGACGTCATGGAAGAACTGGTCAAGTTCACGTTGCTGACCCGCGATATCGGACCCTACCTCGTCGACCGGTACAGCGAACGCAAGGAAAGCGCCGAGGAACTGTCGAGGCGCGTGAATCAACCCGGCATCTAGGATTCCGTGACCGGGTCGCTGCAAGGGAAAATGCAAACTTCGCCCGATCGGCGGGGTGTTTTGCGTGAACCGCATCCACGCTACCGCATACCCGGCGCTGCGGGCCGAGTTCGGCGAGTCGGAACAGAAGCGGCTTTTCACGCCGACTAACCCGGTAGTCAACGACGATCCTGATGCAACGCTCGCCCGCTGCAACGAGCACATCGCCTTTGCCGGTAACCACACTTTCCCGTTCATGCTGCGTCCGTACCGCAACCTGCGCTCGCTGCTGTTTAATGTGTGTCAACATGCTGTCGCTGAAGTCAAGTTCTGCTCAATTCCAGTTGCCGCTTCCGAGCGATGAGTTAGGGGAGCGGACTGACGCAGCCCGACCGATACTGTTGAAAAAGTCGCTGACCGTCTTTCTAGCGAGATTTTTAGGGGTATTCTTACCATTACCCGGCATCCGCGAGCGGTTTATAGGCCGATCTGAGAGGTCGATTTTGTCGCGAGCGGATCGCAAAATCCATGCAGCGACTTTTTCAACACTATCGACCCGAAGCGGTCTGTCGTCGCGCTCGTAACCGGTCATTCATCTCGCGGATCTGGTCGCCATATTCTGCCAGCAAACCATCAGTTATGATCTCCGCCATGGGTGGCGCAGGCACTGACGTAGCCTTGGAAACCGCCGATGTGGCGCTGACCTGTCCAGGCTGCCGTTTGCCATTGCCTTGAGCCGCGCCTCGCACGCGATCATCCAGCAAAACCTGTGGGCCGCGTTTGGGGTCGTGGCGCTGCTCATCCCGGTCACGCTGTTTGGATGGGCTAGCATGGGTGTTGCCGTGTTGATTCATGAGGGTGCCACGGTGTTGGCGGTGCTCAACGCGTTGCGCCTCTTGCGTTTTGTGGATGCAGGCACTGGACGGGCTGCGCCAACGGGCGCACCGTAATTCCGCTGTCCGCGCAGTCGTATCTGCGCGAGAGCTTTGAAGAAATCAAACCAAGGATCATCGTTATGGAAATCAAAGTTTTGGGTCTGGGGTGCAGTAAGTGCCACATCACCATCGAGATGATCGAGCGGGTGGCCAACGCCGCAGGCGTCGCGGTGGAGATCACCAAAATCGAGAACCCCGACGAGATCAAGCGCCTTGGCGTCAAGGCCACACCTGCCGTCATGATCGGTGGCCAGATTGTGCATAGCGGCGGCTTGCCATCGCATGAGGAAGTGCAGGCCTGGCTCAGGCCACAGCCCCAGTCACAACCCTTGGCCTTTCTGAACCATCCGACCCGGCACCTTTTCTACACGGGAAAAGGCGGGGTTGGCAAGACGTCCTTGTCCACTGCGACCGCGTTGACGCTGGCAGACGCGGGCAAAAAGGTGCTGCTGGTCAGCACCGACGCCGCATCGAACCTCGATGAAATGCTGGGCATCGAGCTTCGCAACATCCCCACCCCCGTGCCAGGCGCACCGGGCCTGTCGGTGCTCAACATCAACCCCGATGTGGCGGCCGAGACCTACCGCCAGCGTGTGCTGGCGCAGATGGAGGCGCAAGCCACCGAGGCCGAGCGCGCCACGGTGCGTGAGCAACTCTCTGGCTCATGCACCACCGAGATCGCCTCGTTCGACGAGTTCTCGAACCTTCTGGCGGGTGATGCGGCTGAATACGACCACATCGTGTTCGACACGGCGCCCACGGGGCACACGCTGCGCCTGCTGAGCCTGCCCAAAGCCTGGAGCGGCTTTCTCAAGGACAACGACCGGGGTGCCTCCTGCTTGGGGCCGCATTCGGGCTTGAAGATGCAGGAAGTGCGCTTCAATGTAGCCCTCACTGCCTTGTGCGATCCAGTGCTCACCACCATCGTGCTGGTGGCGCGCGCCGACCGCAGCGCATTGGCCGAGGCGGCTCGTACTTCTGATGAGTTGCGGGTGCTGGGCTTGAACAACCAGCAGTTGATGATCAACGGCGTGTTCAGAGCCACCGACCCGAACGATGCTGTGGCACGCGCCATCGAGGCCATAGGCCAACAAGCGCTGGATGCCATGCCCGAGGCCTTGCGGGCCTTGCCCCAAAGCACTGTGCCTTTGCGGGCCTTTGACACAGTCGGCTTGCCCGCCTTGCGCGCCTTGTTGACCGACGCGCCTCCAGCCAATGGGCAGGGTAGATCCATGATCGATGAAACGCCACTGTCCACGGAGCACATTGACAAGCTGGTGGATGAGCTGGCTGCTGCCGGCAAAGGCCTGATCATGGTGATGGGCAAGGGTGGCGTCGGCAAGACCACCATCGCAGCGGCGCTGGCCATCGGGCTGGTCAAGCGCGGTCACGCGGTTCACCTCAGCACCACCGACCCGGCGGCCCACCTGGCCATGACGCTCGATGGCGAGTTGCCGGGCCTGCAAGTTGGCCGCATCGATCCCAAGGTGGAGACTCAGCGCTACATCGACAAGATCATGGCGGCGCGCTCGCCCGGGCTGGATGAGCAGGAAAAAGCCTTGCTGCTGGAGGATCTGCAGTCGCCCTGCACCGAAGAGGTGGCCGTGTTCCACGCGTTCTCGCGCACGGTGGCCGAAGCCCGCAGCGCCTTTGTGGTGCTGGACACGGCGCCCACCGGGCACTCTCTGTTGCTGATGGATGCCACGGGCGCCTATCACCGTCAGATGACGCGCGAGTTTGAAGGCAGGGCCCCTGTTCATATGGTCACGCCGCTGATGCGCCTGCAAGATGCCAGCTACACCCGCATCATCCTGGTCACCTTGCCAGAGGTGACGCCGGTGTCCCAAGCGGCTGCATTGCAAGACGACCTGCGCCGCGCCAAGATCGAGCCTTATGCATGGGTGGTCAACAAATCCATCCTGGCCGCAGGCACACACGACCCTTTGCTGCAAGCCCGTCTGGATGGCGAGCGGCGGCAAATGGCCAGGCTGTCAGGCCGACTGGCTCAGCGGACGTTTGCCGTGCCATGGGTGGCTCGAGCGCCGGTTGGGCTGGCAGCGCTGTCGGCGTTGCTGTCCTCATGATGGAACTGGCACACAAACTTGCGCGTGCGTGCTTCCACATGTTGAAGGAGCGAAAGCCATTTTGTGTGACCCGCTGCTTCGCTTAAGCCTTACGACGGCGACCGGCAAGCCCTAATCGTCGACTGGCGAGAAACTGAGGTCGGTCGGAATCCGTGGACGCCAAGCGGTACGAAACCGGCAGTCTCAATCTGAAGACGCCGACCAGCACGGGCAGGCGAAACTCGGCACCGCCCAAGCCGACCAGGCCGCCCAGCGTGCCGATCAGGGAGCCAGCGACAAAGCCCTGGCGCGTGCGCACGCGGGCGCTCATGGCGGGCCGGCTCATTTGCCGACCGCCTCACCCGGCAGGACGAACCCGTATCGGGTCATGACGTCACGCGCCGGCGGAGAACTCATGTAGTCGGCAAAGCGGTGCGCCAGCGCGTTTCCTGCCGCGCGCTTCGTGACGACGTAGCCCTGTTCGAGCGGCTCATGCAGGTTGGCGGGGATCAGCGCATAGCCGCCTTTGCTTGCCAGTTCTGGATTGACAGCAAGCGAGAGCGCGATGATGCCGACCTGTGCATTGCCTGTCTGCACATACTGGGCGGTCTGCGCGATGTTTTCGCCATAGACCAGCTTCGGTTCGATCTTCTCCCACAGACCTGCCGCGCGCAGTGCCTCTTCGGCCCGCTTGTGTCGCGCGCAGTTGTAAATTGATACAGCGGGGGTGCGGACAAAATCTTGGACTACCTGGAGGTAGTTCATGTTCTCATACGAAGATCGCATTCGAGCGGTTCGACTTTACTTGAAGCTGGGCAAGCGCATCGGAGCTACCATTCGGCAATTGGGCTACCCGACCAAGAACTCTCTCAAAGCCTGGCATCGCGAATACGAGCAGTGCCACGATCTACGGGCGGGCTATGTCCGTTCGAGGCCGAGGTATTCCGATGAGCAGAAGAAGGTGGCCGTCGATCATTATTTGAGCCATGGCCGCTGTGCTGCCGCAACCTTGAGGGCTTTGGGTTACCCGAGTCGCGAGACGCTGGCGGCCTGGATCGAAGAGCTGTGTCCTGAAATCAGAAGACGTATTGTTGGACGAGCCGTTGATAGCGTTCCAAAATCACAAAAAGTGAAGCAGGCGGCGGTCATCGAACTGTGCACCAGAGAGCATAGCGCGCGCGAGGTTGCCGAGAAAACAGGCGTGAGTCGGCCAACGCTGTATAACTGGAAGAATCAGCTACTCGGTCGAGAGGTTCCAGCATCCATGAAACGCAAAAAGAAGCCAGCGCCGGACCATGAGCGTGCGGAACTGGAACAACAGGTCGAATCGCTTCGACGCGACGTCCGACAGTTGCAACTTGAACACGATATTCTGAAGAAGGCGAACGAACTGATAAAAAAAGGAATGGGCATCAACCCGCAACTCCTGAGCAACCGGGAGAAGACGATGCTGGTTGATGCCCTGAAACAGACCTATGCGTTGCCAGAGCTGTTAGCCGCGCTGGGTCTTCCCCGCAGTTCTTACTTCTATCACCGTGCACGGCTGTTGGTTGCTGACAGGCATGCTGATGCGCGTCGCGTCATCGCGGACATCTTCGAACTCAATCACCGTTGCTACGGTTATCGTCGGATTCGCGCGGCATTGATCAGGCAACAGGTCGTCATCTCGGAGAAGGTAGTGCGTCGTTTGATGCGACAGGAAGGTCTGGCCGCCGCCACGACCAGGCGACGTCGCTACGGCTCCTATCGTGGAGAAATAAGCCCTGCGCCGGAGAACATCATCAATCGCGACTTCTGTGCCGTCGCTCCTAATCAGAAATGGCTAACGGACCTTACCGAATTCCAGATCCCGGCAGGCAAAGTGTATCTGTCGCCGGTTATCGACTGCTTCGATGGACTCGTTGTGAGCTGGTCAATCGGTACGCGGCCGGACGCCGAACTCGTCAACAGCATGCTGGATGCGGCAATCGAAACAGTAGCGGGCTGCAAGGAGCGGCCCGTAGTTCACTCGGATCGTGGCGCGCACTATCGCTGGCCAGGGTGGCTCTCGCGTATGCAGTCTGCCAGACTGATTCGCTCGATGTCGCGCAAAGGATGTTCGCCGGATAATGCAGCCTGCGAAGGTTTCTTCGGGCGACTTAAGACGGAATTGTTCTATCCTCGTGACTGGCGAACCACGACCGTCGATCAATTCATCGAGACCGTTGACTCGTACATCCGCTGGTACAACGCAAAACGGATCAAAGTCTCGCTCGGCTCGCTCAGCCCCGTCGAATACCGGCAGAGTCTTGGAATCGCGGCATAACTCAGTCCAAGAATATAGCCGCACCCCCGACCTGTCGATATTGCATCGGCATTGACAGGGATTCTCGATGCCGGCGTCAGGTCGACTGTTCGTGTGCGTGCGCTGTCGGGCGCAAGTCCTTGTTTGCCGCCGTTGCGACCGCGGCCAAATCTATTGCAATAGCGACTGCGCCGAGCTTTCTCGCCATTCCAGCATGCGCGAGGCCGGCCGACGCTACCAGCGCAGCCGCCATGGCCGCTTTGCACACGCCGAACGGATGCGCCGCTATCGCAGCCGCCGGAATAAAGTGACGCATCACGGTTCCGTCATGCCTGCCGCTGATGCTCTACTGGCACCGACTTCGACGACGTCGGCGGCCACAGCACCGGTACCCATAACCATCCCACCTGTGCTTGAGCTTTGCCATTTCTGCCAATGCGTCTGTTCGGCCTTCGTACGCCTCGGGCCACTTCGCCGTCAGGTCTTCCGTGATATTTGCATTCCTACGCATTTCACAGGACATGACCCATGACCATTGGAACCGAACTTGAAGCACAGATCCTGCGCTACTACCACGTCGAGAAGTGGCGCTGTGGCACCATCGCGCGCCAGCTGCACGTGCACCGCGGCACCGTCCAGCGCGTGCTAGCTCAGGCCGGACTGCCCCGGATTGGCACCGTTCAGCGGCCCTCGCAGATCGACGCATATCTCCCATTCATCCTCGAAACGCTCAAGAAGTTTCCGTCGCTCACGGCCAGCCGCCTGTATGCCATGGTCTATGAGCGCGGCTACCGCGGCGGTCAGCACCACTTCAGACACCTGGTTTCGCTTCATCGTCCGCGCCCGGTGGCCGAGGCGTACCTTCGGCTACGCACCTTGCCCGGAGAGCAAGCTCAATGCGACTGGGGGAGCTTCGGCCATCTGCAAATCGGACGTGCGCGTCGACCCCTGATGGCCTTCGTGATGGTGCTGTCGTGGTCGCGACAGATCTATCTGCAATTCTTCCTCGATGCGCGGATGGACAGCTTCCTGGCCGGTCACGCCGGTGCCTTCGCGGCATGGTCCGGCGTCTCAAGGGTCATCCTGTACGACAACCTTAAAAGTGCAGTGCTCGAACGCCAGGGCGACGCCATCCGCTTTAACCCAACGCTGCTCGCGTTCGCCGCACATCATCGCTATGAACCGCGGCCCGTGGCCGTAGCCAGAGGCAACGAGAAGGGGCGCGTCGAGCGGGCAATCCGGTTTGTACGCGAGAACTTCTTTGCCGCGCGCAAATTCGTTGACCTCGACGACCTCAATGCCCAGGCCGCGCTCTGGTGCGCCGGACCTGCGGCCGATCGACCGTGCCGGGAAGAGCCCACCATCACCGTGCGTGAGGCCTTCGCCCGCGAACAGCCCAGTTTGTTGGCCTTGCCGGAGAATCCGTACCCCTGCGAACTGCAACTGGCTGTGCAGGTCAACAAGACGCCGTATGTTCGCTTCGATCTGAACGACTACACAATCCCGCATACGCACGTTCGGCGAGCGCTCATGATACGGGCCAATCCGCGGCAGGTCCGCATTCTCGACGGCGCCGATCTGCTCGCCACTCATGAGCGCAGTTACGATCGCGGTGCACAGATTGAGATTGCAGCGCACATCGACGGCCTCGTCGAGCGCAAACGCGAAGCGCGTCACCATCGTGGCCTGGACCATTTAAGCCGGGCCGCGCCGGCCAGTCAGGCCCTGATGCTGCGTGCCGCTGAACGCGGCGGTAATCTGGGGAACATCACATCTCATCTGCTGCGCCTGCTCGATCGCTATGGCGCCGCCGAACTGCAGGCGGCCATTGAGGAGACCCTCGCCATCGGCGCGGCGCCTCATCCGAATCCAGTACGTCTGGCGCTGGAGCGCCGGCGCGCGGCGCGGCAAGCGCCTCCACCCGTCGAAGTCCCGTTGCCCGAACATGTACGCAAGAAGGACACCTTGGTAACGCCCCATCGGCTCGACATTTACGACCAGATTACGGGAGACTCTGATGAACACGCCTGATGTACTACAAGCCCGCGCACACGCCTTGCGCCTGTATGGACTGCTGGCGCATTGGCCCGACGTTACGGGCGAACAGTGGGTCGCACCTCTGCTGCAGTGGGAAGAGGACGAGCGCGCTCGCCGCTCACTGGAGCGACGTATCCGCGACGCGCATTTAGGCAGCTTCAAACCGCTGTGCGACTTTGATTGGGCATGGCCCAAGCGGTGCGATCGAGCCGCCGTCGAAGAGCTAATGTCGCTTGAGTTTGTCAAAGACACCGCCAACGTCGTACTCATCGGCCCAAACGGCGTCGGTAAATCCACACTGGCGCTCAACCTCGCCTATCAGGGGTCGCTTGCGAAAACGGAAAATAAAGCACGTTAGCGGCGGACGAACGTTGCCAGACGACCCCTTGGAGTCATTCAAAATCGAATCTCGAACGGCCGCTTCCGCCCTTGCATGAGCCGA
>NZ_JCAQOY010000012.1:0-2007 GCF_059567925.1 Paraburkholderia sp. BGA-UO-ETr-F21
CTCGCGCTACCCATGCATTTCATTCGCCATTCGAGGTCTTCGAACGTATGCTTGCAACCGCGTCGATAACCTCAGCTTCCATTCATTAGCCCCCTGTTGCGCTTCACTCTTGAAACCGCCCCTACAAAGGAAACCAGACGATGACGAAGAGAACCCGGCGCACGCACTCAGCGACGTTCAAGGCGAAGGTGGCACTGGCAGCGGTACGTGGCGAGCGCACACTGGCAGAATTGGCGCAGCAGTTTGAGGTTCATCCGAACCAGATCACGGAGTGGAAGCGGCAGTTGCAAGACCGAGCGGCCGATGTGTTCGGCGCGGCGGGCGCGCC
This sequence comes from Paraburkholderia sp. BGA-UO-ETr-F21, assembly GCF_059567925.1. Taxonomy (NCBI): domain Bacteria; kingdom Pseudomonadati; phylum Pseudomonadota; class Betaproteobacteria; order Burkholderiales; family Burkholderiaceae; genus Paraburkholderia; species Paraburkholderia sp. BGA-UO-ETr-F21. The sequence goes on from NZ_JCAQOY010000012.1 coordinate 329, forward strand.
CGTCAATGAGCCGCCGGTGGATCTGAAGACGCTTCACGCAAAGATCGGCCAATTGGCGCTGGAGAATGATTTTTCATATGGCCTGTTTTTGCAAGCAGGGCGAGCACCGCCCTCGCCACCGCGATCTCGAATGTCAACGTATCCGACCTGATTGGTAACGCGGCAGACGGGCTGTTTATCGACGATGGATCAAGCTCATATCCGCGGGCTGGTTACCGCATTTCATCTTTCCGTCACGGGGCTACCTCGCTCTTAACCACGGAGATCACGCAGTCGCGTGCTCACAAAAAAATCTCGAGGATTCCCCTCATCGCGCCCGATGCCGCGTTACCGATCAGGTGGAAGTTAAAGGTTTTGCGATAGCGGCTCCTGTCTAAAATCTCCGGGCAAGATTTAACGCCGTGCTCACGCTGGCTGCAGTCGTGTCCCGATGTCCCAGATGAAGCCACATAGTTCGCGCGCGATCGCCGCACACGTCTTGTTCTGGTGAAGACCTCGTGCGCGAAGCCGGCGAAATCTGTGGCAGAGCCGAACCTGCGCTTTCCAGGCGATGTCGATGATATGTCGAGGTTGTCCTTCCAGTCGAGGCTGTAGCGACTCACCGATTCTCGCCGGCAACCGATAGTTCCACGCCGCTTCGACAAGTATTCTGCGCACGTGCGTGTTGCCCGTCTTGGTCAGACGGCCTCGTTGCTTTGAATTCCCGCTGGAGTGTTCCGACGGCACAAGTCCCAGGTAGCCCATGAATTCGCGTGGATGCGGGAAACGCCGTAAATCGCCAAGTTCCGCGACAATGGTCAACGCGGAGATGAAGTCAATGCTGCGCAGGGTCATCAGGCCTTTGACCACTGGCAACCACCGCCAGGTTTCGGCATGGGCGCGCAGCGACTGCGTGAGGCGCTCGACGAGTTCGGTGGCGAACCGCACCGCCATCCGGTACTCGGTGAAGACGATATGCTGGGCGGGCTCCTCGAATTTTATCTTCGAGAGGAAGAGTTCATGCTTCGGTCCCCACCGCGTGCCGGTGTAGGCATGACCATGACGAAGCAGAAAGGATTTGAGCCTGTGTCGCATTCTGCGCTGGTCATTCACAGCATCCTCCCGAGCGCGCACCAGGTCGCCGGCCCGATGGAGTCTTGCCAGCAGTAATGCGTCGCGACGGTCCGTCTTGATTCTGTCGGCAGGCCGCCGGGCGACGCGCGATGGCGCAACCACTTCACAGCGATAGCCCTGTTCGCGCAGCGCCCGCACGAGCCCATACCCGCAGGGGCCCGCTTCGTGACAGACACTGAGCTCGGATGGCTTGCCCAGCTTCGAAAGTGCCTTCGTCAGGGAAATCACGCTGTAGCGGGTCGTCCCGACAAATTGAGGATCGTCCCGCAAGTGCGCCCGGGCGAATGCGATTGCGATGGAGTCTTTATGCACATCGAGCCCAACGTAAAACTTGACCTCATCCATGACTGCCTGCGCCGTTCAGTGAAGGTCGTCCGATTACCGGAAGAAATTCATTCGCGGCATGTGGCCGGGCATTCCCCAGGGCGAGCATTTGCATATGCTCGTCTAGAGCGTGTTAGGCACTTTGCGGGAGACCTAGTATCCTGGCGGGATGAAAAGAGCAGATCGCAAAGGGTATCCGACCGATGTGTCCGACGAAGAATGGAGCTTCGCAGCACCCTATC
>NZ_JCAQOY010000013.1:0-36875 GCF_059567925.1 Paraburkholderia sp. BGA-UO-ETr-F21
CGTTTCGTTGAAAGATCCAGACCAAGACCGAGCTGTGTCATCGGGGAACCCCTGAAACTTGCCTTCTCCCAGGATAGTCGACCCAGACGTCAACGCCAGGACTTTTGCAGACCTTCCCTAGCGCAGATATCAGGTTCTTTGGTGAACGATATTCCCCACAAAAGACCGGCCGTGTGCCGATGACACGGACAACCGGAGGTCGTGTGCCAACTACCAGGTTGTAGATTCAAGTGGAGTAGATATTTGGAGACCTTGTGCATCGCAGGACACGTTATCCCCAGTTTGTGTTGACAGGGCTGTTGATAACTCGGGGGCTGCACGCTTAAGTGCTTGAAGCGAATGGTTTTGTCACCGACGGTGCGGAGGAATGCAACTGGCGGCAACCCAAATCCTGCGGGCAGGCGCGCGTCAGTTATCCCCACAAATTGTTCGCAAGGCTGTGGACAACCTGCGCAGAGTCCACCCAAGTGATTGATACCACACACCTATCCTGTGTCGGCGCAACCACAGGCACCGCACCCGCCGTGTGATAAAAAGTAGTTCTCCTGCCACCCAGCGAGGCCGCGCATGTCGTCCGTCATGGGCTTCAAAGTCGTTCTGCTGTCGCTCGTCGCGATTATCGGTTTGGAACTGCTCGCCAAGCGGCTGCGGCTGCCGCCAGCCGCCGCACTGCTGGTCGGCGGTGCGGCAATGGCCTTCGTGCCCGGACTCCCGCGCTTCAATCTCGACCCCGAGCTGGTCCTGATCGTGTTCCTCCCGCCGCTCCTCATGGACGGCGCCTACTTCTCCGTTTGGGACGAGTTCAAGCGCAATCTCGGCGGTATCCTGCTGCTCGCGATCGGCGCCGTCGCGTTCACCACGCTCGCCGTCGGTCTGGTCGTGCATTGGGTCGTGCCCGCGTTGCCATGGGCCGCCTGCTTCGCGTTGGGTGCGATCGTCTCGCCGCCAGATGCCGTTGCCGCGAAGGCCGTGCTCGAACGCGTTGCGCTACCGCGCCGTCTGATGGTGATCCTCGAAGGGGAAAGCCTCCTCAACGACGCCGCCGGCCTCGTGCTGTTCCGCTTCGCCGTCGCGGCCGCGCTAACCGGTACGTTCAGCGCACAGCATGCGATTGGACGCTTCGCCGTGCTCGCGTTGGGCGGCGTGACGGTAGGCGTGGCGGTCGGCTTCCTGGTCGTCAAGCTGCTGCGCTATCTCGACGACGCGTACCTTGTCATCGTCGCATCGACGCTTTCTGCCTGGATCAGCTACATCGTCGGGGACATGCTGGATGTATCGGGTGTGATCGCGACGGTGAGTTGCGGGATGGTGCTCGGCTGGCATCAGCACGAAGTCTTCTCGGCAGCGGTAAGAATGCGCGGCACCGCCTTCTGGCAGGTCCTGATCTTCCTGATGGAAGCGCTGGTGTTCATGCTGATCGGGCTATCGCTGCGCGGCGTGATCGTGCGGCTGGGCGGCGTCGGCGATACGTTGACCGCGTTCGCTCCGGCCGTCGGCGCGGTGCTCGCGGCGGTCGTGCTGTCACGCTTCGTGTGGGTCTTCGTGACGGAATGGTTGAAAGCGCTCGTGTGCAAATTGACGCGTCGCGAGGGCGGCAAGGCCGACTGGCGCTCGGCTGCTGTCACGAGTTGGGCGGGCATGCGTGGCGTGGTCACCTTGGCTATCGCGCTCTCCTTACCGGAGACCATGCCCGGTCGCGATCTGATTCTGGTCGCCTCATTTGCCGTGATTCTGGTAACGGTGCTCGGGCAGGGCACGACGATCGGACCACTGATTCAATGGATCAATCCGGACCACGCGGCCGAACGAAACGCACGGCATCTGACCGAGCCGCAGGCCTGGGCACGGCTCGAAGCCGCGCAACTCGCCGCGATACAGCCGCTGGTGCACGGGCCGGATGGCAGCGTGATTCATCCACGTTTGCTGGAACAGTACAGTTACCGCGCGCGCATCACCGAGGGCTATCAGAACGAAGCAGCCTTCCCCGCCGCCGAACGCGCTGCCCATTACGACGTTGTGCTGGCAGCCGTCTCCGCGGCTCGGACCGAGCTATTGCATCTGCATCGAACGGGCTTGCTTCACGATGAACTGCTAACCATTCTCGAACACGATCTCGATCTGCAGGAGATCGCCGCGTTGCATGGCAGGGGCTGAGCGCCAATGCCATCTGCTCCGAATCGATTTGGAACGCTCATCGGCAACTCACTCCTTCCACGCCGAACCCATAATCATCGTGCAGAAATTCTCGCGATGGTAATGCGGGTCCTTCAGCGCCAGCACGTCCGCTTTCACGTTCCCGAAGGTGGTCTCCGGTTTGTGAATGGTGCCGTGCGCGAACGCGTCGATAATGCCTTCCTTGAAATGCGCGCCTCGCGGATGCGCGTGCGTGACCTCGTGGCGCTGGTGTTCGGTAAAATCATCGTAGGCGAGTCCCAGCACGTCCATCTCCACGCCCGCCGTGACCAGCGCGACCACCGGCTTCATATGCCGCGGAATGCCAGGCGTCGTGTGCAGTGCGATCGAGTTCCACACCTGTTCGATGTCGTCCTCGCCAATGCCGTGACGTCGCAGGAAATCACGCGCCGCGTTCGCGCCGTCTACCTCGAAGCGGTCGTGCTCGCTGCTATACGGCGCAACCAGCCCCATGTCATGAAACATCGCGCCGATGTACAGCAGTTCGGGATCGTACTTCAGCTGCTTGCGCTCGCCGGCCAACGAGCCGAACAGAAAAACGCGCCGTGAATGGTGATACAGCAAGTCGGTTTCGGTATCGCGCACGAGTTGGGTGGCTTCGCGCGCCATCACGCTGTCGGGAATCTGAATACCTGCGATCGTGGTCATGCAATGAACTCCGTAATGGATTCGAATAAACGGAACGCGCGGTCTTTGTGACTTGAAAGCGCGTTTGGTATGCTGGTCCGCGGCGCTTTTTTCAGCGATTCAAGCAACGCGTCCGATGAAGTCCAGTATTGGTCAACGCGCCGCCGCGAACAATCGTCGTGGACCGTTGAACACTGCCAAACGCACCGCGTTGACTGCCGCGGCATGCGGAGTCCGTCCATCGTCACAGGAAGTTTTCGATGCCCACCGTTGCGATCGCCATCTTTCCCGGCGTGCAGGCGCTCGACGTCGCCGGCCCCGTCGACGTCTTTTCCGAAGCTAACCGTTTCACCGCGCCCGAAGATCACTACGAGGTGAAACTGATCGGCGCGGAATCCGCACCATTGCGTGCGTCCAACGGCATGACGCTGGTCGCGGACGCCACCTTCAGCGAAGCGCGTCGACCGTTCGATCTCGCCCTTGTCGCGGGTGGGCCCGCGCTACCCGATCGTGCGCCCGACGCGCGTGTGCTGGAGTGGCTCGCCAACGTCGCCACGCAGGGCGACCGTTACGGTTCCATCTGCACCGGCGCATTCGCGCTCGGCCACGCGGGCTTGCTCGATGCCCGCCACGTCACCACGCACTGGCAGCATGCAGCACAACTGGCGGCGCAATTTCCCAACGCGCGCGTCGATTTCGACCGTATCTACCTGCGCGACGGACCACTCGTCACATCAGCCGGCGTGACGGCCGGCATCGATCTGTCGCTCGCTCTCGTCGCCGAAGATCATGGGCCGCACATCGCGCTCGCGGTCGCCAAACGCCTGGTGGTGTTCGCGCAGCGGCAAGGCGGCCAGTCGCAGTTCAGCCCCTACCTGACCGCGCCCGTCGACGAGACGTCGCCCGTCGCCAAAGTCCAGGCGCACGTCATGGAACGGATTCGCGAGAGCTTCACGGTAAAGCTGCTGGCCGACGTCGCAGGTATGAGCGCGCGCAACTTCGCGCGAGTGTTCGTGCAGGAGACCGGCGTGACGCCACATGAATTCGTCGAACGTGCTCGTGTCGATGCCGCGCGCAAGCTGCTCGAGAGCAGTGGCGCGGCGCTCAAGGCGATCGCGTACGACTGCGGCTTCGGCACGGCAGATCGCATGCGCATTGTCTTCACCAAGCGGATCGGCGCGACGCCCATGCAGTATCGGGAGCGCTTTCGCTCGCCTTGAACCTGAACGTACGCGGACATGAACGCGTCTGAGGGGTCGGCACAGGGCGCAAGACGCAGGAAAATATTGCGTGAGAAAATAGCGGCCTTGCTCACGCCAACGATTTCAAGGACCGACATGACCACCTCTTCTCCGATCCGTGCGATCGTCACCGGCCACAACCGTGGCCTGGGCGCGGCGCTCGCCGAACAACTTCTTGCTCGCGGAATCGCGGTGCTGGGTTTGTCCCGCTCGCGTCATACCACGCTCAAAAACCATTTCCCGGCGCTGCTCGAAGAAATCGAACTCGAACTCGCCGACACCGCCCGCGTCTCGCAATGGATCGCGACTCATGCGCTGCGCGAATTCGTCAGCGGCGCGCAAACCGTGCTGCTGATCAACAACGCGGGGATGGTGCAGCCGATCGGCCCGATTGAAGGACAGGACGCAGCGGCCATCGCAAGCGCGGTGAGCCTCAATGTCGCCACGCCGTTGATGCTCGCCAGCGCGCTCGCCGCAGCCGCCGTCGACGCAACCGACCGGCGCATCGTGCACATCTCCAGCGGCGCGGCGCGCAACGCGTATGCCGGATGGAGTATCTACTGTGCAACGAAGGCCGCGCTCGATCATCACGCGCGCGCCGTCTCGCTCGATGCGAATCGCGCGCTGCGTGTCTGCAGTCTGGCGCCGGGCGTGATCGATACGAATATGCAGGCCGAGATTCGCGGAAGCGGGGCCGAACAGTTCCCAATGCGCGAGAAATTCGAAGAGCTCAAGCGCAACGGCCAACTATCGTCGCCTGAACAATGCGCGACCCAGTTGCTCGACTACGCATTGAGCGATGCTTTCGGTCAAACGCCGGTCGCCGACATTCGCGAGATCGCGAAGCCGGCGTAACCAGCAAAAACGGAGCAAAACACGGAGCGAAAAACGGCGCAACATTGGATCGCGTCGTGCGCTCCCGAAAAGTCTCACCTTTTGGGTCGCTCGCCGCTGAACTACACACCGGGCGCGACCAGCGCGCCGCGCTCGGCCGCACCCAGCTCGCCGTGCGGCACGAACACATAGCCGCGTCCCCACACGGTTTGCACGTAACGCGGCTCGGAAGGATCGATTTCGATCAGACGACGCAGCCGCCAGATCGACACATCGAGGCTACGCCCTTGATGCAACACGCTATTGCCGCGCAGCTTCTCGTTGAGCTGCACGCGCGTGAGCACGGTCATAGCGTGATTGACGAAGATCTTGAGCAACGCGAACTCGGAACTTCGCAACGCGAAGTGCTCGTTGTCGCGACGCAATTCGCGCGCGGAGAAGTTCAGTTCGCAGCGGCCAAAGCGATACGGCGGCCGCGTCTCCGGCGCACCCGGAGCGACCGTGCCGCGCCGCCGTAGCAGCACGCGAATGCGGGCGAGCAGTTCGGCAGGGTCGGCGGGCTTGCTCATGAAGTCGTCGGCCCCGAGTTCCAGACCGATCACACGATCAATCGCCTTGTTGCTCGACGAGAGCAGAATCACGGGCACATCGTTGCCGCCCATGCGCAGGTCGCGCAAGACGGCGAGACCATCGCCATGCGGCGCCGAAATGTCGAGCACCAGCAGCGAAGGCCGTTCCATCTCGACCACATGCTTGAGCCCGGCGCCCGGCGGACGTGCGGACACACCGCAGCCCTGGCCGCGCAATGATTCGCCCACCACGGCAGTCAAGCCGGCATCGGCGCCCACGAAAAGAATATGCTGACTCATCCAACTGATTCCAGAAGACGATCGTTGTTCAGAGACAGGCACCTGGCGTGCGGATATAGTCAATCCGCGCCCGCTGTCGTCCGCGTCGCCATCATCCCTGCATGCGGGTGTTCTCAAAACGCGGAACAGCCCCCAAGGTTGCCAATTTCTTCCCAACTCTTTCAACTCGGAACGTGATATGGCACGCCGCATGTGCCGCCCCGTAAGCGTTGCCGTCTCGCTCCCGAAAAGGCTCACCTTTGGCATGGAGCGCTTTGGGTTTGGCACGAGGCGGGCGTTGAACTGCTCCTGAAAACGCTCACCTTTCGAGCTTGGGGGCAGGCCGCAAGGGCATGCTGGGCGTGGCCCGGATGCCCGAGAACAGGCCACTCCCGCAAACCCTCACCTTTAGAACTGGCAGAGTAATTTGCATACCCAGGTAAGCGGCCGGGCGTGTGCGGGTCTTGCCTCAAGATGGAAATACGCGATTTGCGCGAGAGAATGGGTGTTTTGAACGATGTGGTCCAGCCCTCGACACCATCGTGCTGAAACAGGGGCCGGGTGAGTGCCGATCGATTCCGCCACTCACCGTGTTCGATCCGAGGTCCTTGAGCGAAGCATGCGCACGGGCCGCGCGCCTCAACGAACCATGCTTTCTGAGCGCCTTCACGCGATACATGAAAGGTCCCGAATATCCTCACCTTTGAACGAGCGAGCGTATCCGGATGCGCGGCCTCAATCACCGCGCGGATCGGTTTATTCGCTTATTTAGCCTGTTTCGACCGCCGCAGCGAACGCGGAAACCGACTCAAAGACACGTTTGCACGCGGCTCCCGAAAACACTCACCTTTGCGTGTGACTCTCGCGCAGCAGCGTTTAGCTCGCCAGTTTGCGGAACGTTTCCAGCACGGCGTCGCCTTTGAACGGCTTGACGATCCATCCCTTGACGCCGGCCGCCTTGCCCCGCTCCTTCATCGCCGGGCTGCTCTCGGTGGTCAGCATGATGACGTTGACGGTCTTGTTCGCGAGCTCGCCGCGAATCTTCTCGACCATCGTGAGGCCGTCCATATTCGGCATGTTGACGTCGCTGATCACCAGCTTGATGCCGGGGCTGGCCTTCAGCTTGGCGAGGCCGTCCTTGCCGTCCACCGCCGTGTCGACGTCAAGACCGTTCTTCTTCAGAAAGCCGGCCACTTCGTCGCGCACCGTGCTCGAATCATCCACCACCAGAATTTTCGACATGTTTTTTCCTATGATCACACTCAGAACAGATCCAGTTCGCCTGCCTCGACCATCGCGCCGACGTCGTCCGAGACTTCCTTGAAATCCTCCGGCGACCAACTCAGGCTGAACACAAAACGTTGATGCAACTTGACCGCCCGGCTCGACTGCGGGTCCTTCAACCAATACGTGAAGCACAATTGCGGATTACCGCTGCCGAACGAGATGTACTTGTGTTTGTGATTCACCAGCAGCGGCACCTGCACCTGGCTGCGCGCCCAGGCGTCCGCATCGCCGACATAGCGGTTCTTGAAGGAACCCCAGATCAGGTTCGTCACTTCGCCGAGCACGCTGTTCAGGTCGCGGAAGTCGGCTTCGCCGTGTTGCGCGTCGTCGATCATCCGGTAACGATCCAGCAGGTCGAGAATCGGCGTCTCTTCGGCCTGCATCATCATGTAACCGCGGCACCATGCGCTTTCGAGCGGAATCAGACTGAACACCTCGCCGAAGATGATGCGGTCGCGCACGATATGCGGCGTGTCGCACGTGATGGTCAGATCCTTGAACACGTCGCCGAGAATGGCCTGTGTCATGTCGGCGATGCCGCGCACCAGTGCGTTCGGATAATCCAGGCTGAAAATGTACTCGTCGATCACCTGCCGTAGCGGCGCCATATCGTGCGCGACGTACGCCGCGCAGACCACGCGCCGCAAGCTCTCCGGCAAGCCGTCCATGCCAGGGCCGTCGTTCCGCCTCATAATGATCGGCAACTCGGGACGCACCGCGTTGATCCTGATCGCGATCTCGGCGCTGGCTTCCGGCGAGCCACCGTAATGCTCGGCAAACAACACCGCGCCCAGATCGATATTCGAGCGCAGCACCGACTGCAAGCGGTTTTTGCCGACCTTGACGCCGACCAGATTGTTCTCGTCGCAAAAGCGCTTCAGCGCCTCTTTGTGAGCCGGGCAATCGTCCAATACCAACACCTTGCTGACCGGCTTGTTCATGTTCATGTTGCGTTCCTGCTCGCAGCGGGGATTCGCCGCCTGATCAAAACAACTCCAGCTCGCCGCTGGTTTCTTCGAGCGCGCCAGTGTCGGCGATGAAGTCGATCGGCGCATGCGCACACACGCATACCGTCGCGGCGAGCCGCACGGTACCGTTCAGCGTGACCGAATACGACGACAGCAGACCCGGCTTCAATTCATGCAGATGCGGCAGGCAACGCGCGTTCAGCACGTAAGGCGTCGACATGCCGAGGTCTGGGAAGTAGCGCAACAACGCCTGATTCATCGCCCCGCAACACAGATTGCAGATTTCCAGAAAGACCTCCTGGAAGGGCCGCTCGTCGGCGCTGTCTTTCAGGTAGTAGGCGCGCGTGCTGTCGTCTTCGTCGAAACGAAGGATCAGCAGCAGCCTGAACACGATCGACGAAATGGTCAGCACGACCACTTGCGAGTCTTTGGATGCGCCAAGGCCGGCCTCGGCAAGCGGCGCAATCTCGCACAGATCGCCGGCATCCAGCGGCAAGCGCACTTCGGCCGCCTGGCGGAAAATGCGCTCAAAGCTGTCCTTGGCGTGGGCCGAAATCACACCGCCACCTCGTGCAGCTTAGAATGAAACTGATTGGCTAGCGACTCGACGCTGGCGAGCGACGCCGCGATCATCTTGCCGCCGGCCTGAATGTCCTGAAACGTCGACGTCGTGGTCAAGTCATTGCGATGCAGGCTGTCGCGATAGCTTTTTGACAACTCTTCGGAACGCGCGGCGAGGGCGCGCACTTCGCTCGCCACCACCGCGAAGCCGCGCCCCGCCGGACCCGCCCGCGCGGCTTCGATCGACGCGTTCAGCGACACGATCACCACGTGCCGCACAATCGAAGACAGCTCCTGATTCTTCGCGTGCATGTCGTGGTTTTGCGTCATGAGCGAAATCATCTGTTCGTGCCAGCGCTCGAATGTCGCGCCGAGACTCTTCAGGCGCTCGGCCTCGCCGGCAATCTGCCGGGCCTGATGCGCCAACTGGTCTTTGTCCTCGGTGGCCACTTTCAGCGCGTCACGCAGTTCGTCGGCGCGAGCCGATTGGAGCGCGAGTTCCTCGCGTAGCTGCGTGGTCAGCGAATGCAATGCCTGCTCAGCCTGCTCACGCTCGCGAATGGCGCCGCCATGCTGGGCCTGCCCGGCTTCGAGCGTGTCGATCCGCGTTTGCGCTTCGGCGCGCAACTGTGCCGTCAGCTTCGCGCTGTGCAGCTTGTGGGCGGCAAATGCCAGCAGCGCGGTCACCGCGCTGCCTGCTGCCGCCGCCAATACATACTGTTGAATCACAACCGTTCCTTCGAATTCCGTCGCGCCGTACGCCGATGCGGCGTTCAGTCCGCCATCGCGTCGAGTTGCAGCGCGCCGGCTTCGCCGCGTGCTTCCACACCGAGCGTATCGACGGCGACGCTATCCGGCAGGCAAACAATCGTCTGGAACTGACGGAACGCCGCGCCCTTCTGATCGTCGGTAAAGCGCAGCTCGATGCTGCCGTTCGCGCGCTTGAGGAAATCGCGCACGGCGTCCATGCCGACTCCACGGCCCGATAATTCCGTGACCGTTTCCGCAGTCGAGAAGCCCGGCCGGAAAATGAAATCGGCGATCGCGTCATCGCTCAGCGTGTCGTTGCTACCAATCCAGCCGCGTTCCATTGCGATACCGCGAATGCGATGGAGCGCGAGGCCGCGGCCGTCATCGCTCAGCGTGATCTGCAACGCGCCGCTGTCCACGCCCACTTCAATGTGGATCGTGCCGGCCGGCTTCTTGCCGTGCTCGCTGCGTGTCTCTGCGGTTTCGATGCCGTGATCCATCGAGTTGCGCAACAGATGCATGAACACATTGTTCAACGTGCCGCCGGCCTCGCCACGCAGACGGTAACCGTTGTCGTCGATATGCACGTTCGGCGCGGGCTTGCCCAACTCGCTCGCAAGCGACGGCAGCGAGTCCAGCACGCCGGATAGCGCGTCGCGCACGCTTTCGCTGCCCAGTGCCCGCAGCGTACGGCGCAGCGCTTCGCGCATGGACTGAAGTTCGTGCAGTTCGCCGGCGTCTGTCTGCTCCAGCATGCTCAGCGTGTGCTGGATATGCTCTTTCGCGACCATCACGTAGTGAGCCGAGTTGCCCGCGTCGTTAATCTGGCCTTTGCCCTTGCGGCCAAGGCTCTGCTCGTTGATTTTCGCGTAGCTCTCGATCGCTTCGCGCACGCGCGTCAGTTCGCGCATCAGATGCTCCTGATCCCACGAGCGGCCCGCGTCCGGCTGGCGCAGCTCGTGATAGCTCTGTTCCGTTTCGTGAACGACGTTGGTCAGATGCTGCAGGTTATAAGTGCGGGCATTGCCTTTGATGGTGTGCATATTGCGGAACAATTCGGCAATCGCCGCGTGATCCGCCGCCGAATGCTTGCGAATGATCCGCTCGTTCTCGCTGATAAAGCCGGCCGAACTCTCGATGAAATGGTGGAACTTCTCTTCACTGACCGCGAGAATTTCGCCGATCATGTCGAGTCGGCGGCGCTGTTCGCTGGCCTCAGCGGCCAGCTTGCGCAATTCGGTAACGTCGCGCACGCAGAGCATCAGGCGCACGATCACGTCGTTTTCATCGGTAATCGCCGACCAGCTCAGGTCGAGAATCTTCACGCGGCCATCGGGCATGCGTCGGGAAATCTCGCCGACCAGCAGATGCTGATTGAACGCGAAGTTGATGCAGTCTTCGCCGAGGCAGGCATGCGCGGCCGCATCGACTTGCGAAAGCGCGTCCGAACCGAGGTCCGTGTCCGCAAACACGAGATCCATCAAACCGCGCCCGGCAATGTCCTTCGTTTCGAAGATGTCTTCCAGATAGGCCGAGTACTCCGCGTGGATCACGGCGCCGTCGATCACCGTCAGAATGCCCTGCTGCATGTTCTGCAACATCGCCTGAATGTCCGCGGTTTTCTGCTTGAGTTGCGCCGAACTCTCCTGAATCTTCTCGATCATGCCGTTGAAAGCAACGATCGAATGGCCGATTTCATCGAGCCGGCCTACCGGCACGCGCCGCGTGAAATCCTGGTTGGAGGCGATCTCGCTCATCATGGCCTGCATGTGGCTGAGCGGGCGCGTGATCTGACGGTAGAGCAGCGAGCCGATCGAAGTCAGCAGAATGATCGCGATACCCGTGACCGCCGCGATCGCCGTGGTCGTCGTGGCGAGTGTGGCGTTCAACGCGGTAATCGCCTCGTCTTTCTCGCGATTCTTCTCGACGCGCAAGGTCTCGACGATTCCTTCGAGTTCGTCGCGATACTGCGCGACATTGGCGAACAGATAGGCCTGCGCGAGTTCGTTCTTGCCGTCGGCCTTCATTTTGGCCGTCTCGGCAATCGCGGAGAAATAGTTGTCGAGACTGTCTTTAGCTTGTGAAACCAGGCCCTTCTGGGCGTGGCTCGCGGCATCTTTATCCTGCAACGCAAGCGCCTGTTGCAACGAAGCGCGCTTATTTTTCAGTTCGTCCTGAGCCTGGGCGACCATGTTGGCGTCAGGCGCGTAGACCAGTGTCATCGTGGCGAGCTGCACGTCTTTGACTTGCGACACGAGGTCGGCGGAAGCGAGCGCGCTCGGAACGACGCCTTCGGTTACCTTGCGCACCTCGACCGCGCTGCCGCGCGTCTGGTAGACAGCGTAGCCGCCAATCGCCGATAAGGCGACGAACATCAGAACAACCAATAGCGTGATGCGATGACGAATAGTCATGTGAACCCCCCGGGGTCTGGCCTTCGCGTCAGCCCTCAATGGGAGCAGCGCGTTTTATGCGAAATATGGTCTGACTTGCAGCGCTGCGGAGTATTGCCCACGCATGTTACTAAGCGATGACTACAGACTTTTACTACGCATTTAACGCGTCAAATATAATTCTCAAGTTTTCGGATAAAGCGCCGTTAACCAGCGGCTTTTTATTTGCGTTTTTGTCACCGCTGCAAAAGTCCGAGCGTTCAAAGCGTCAGCGAATCGAAGGCAGATGCTTGGACGCTTCGCGCAGACTGAGCGGTGAAATAAGGTCGCGTGAAGCCGACAGAAAGCCGCTCACCGAGTCGGGCGCGTGCCACGCGTAATCTCGCAAGGCCCAGCCGATCGCTTTGCGGATAAAGAAGTCGCTTTCCGCGGCCAGCGCACGCGCGTACCCGAACAGACGATCTTCGTCGGTATGCTCGCGCCAGCCGAGTTGATGAATCATCGCAATGCGCCGCACCCATAGTGATTCGTGCTGAAGCGCCGCGTCCATGACTGCCTGCGCCTGTGGCGTCTCGACTCGCGCCGCTTTCAGCACGTCGCCGACTACGCCCGCGAGCGGATCGACCGAATCCCACCACGAAGCTTGCTGCGCGATTGTCAGCAGATGCGCGATGTCGTTGATCCCCAGCGCCTTCCATTTACGCGCCAGCAGATCCGTCGCGACATACTGGCATTCGCGCGCCGGAAGGGTCCACAAAACGTGCGCACACGCCAGCAGATGATCGGCGTTCTCCACCTGCAGCCGCTTGAAAACCGGCAATACCGCTTGCCGCCGCTGCGGCGTCGGCACGCCGATGAATTCGAACTGGTGGCGCATGTACGCGCGCATCGCGAGCGCGCGCTCCGCGTCGGCGTGCGGCGCGAGAGCCGCCTGAATGTCCCTCGCGAAAGCTTCAGGTGTCATTGAGGAAAGCGCTCCACGTGAACTTCGCCGCGCCGACCGAAATACTGCACCTGGCGTCCCGCGATCCAGACGAAATAACCGATGCATCCCGCAGCCATGGTTCGGCTCACGAACTCCGCGTACTTGACCGCGCCGCTTTGCGCGCCGCGCACGGCCTGGTTGACCGCGTCGGCGTCGAAGGCATTCGCAATCGCGATGTGCGGTAGCGGCAATGCGATCGCGTGCGTCTCGCCGCCGGGCGCATAGTACGTATGCTCGCCGCGACGGTAATCGGTGAAGTACGATTCGACGCCGGCCTCACCGAGCGCGCGCACCACCGAGCCGAAATCGATCGTGCCTTCGTGCGAGCGCTTCGCACAGTCTTCAGCCACGAGGCGGCTGGCTTCATTGAACTTCGCGGACATGTCTATCTCCAGCAGGGTGAGCGTTTACTCGATGGGAACCGCCTTCAGGCCGTGGACGGCGACCACGTTTTTCATTGCGTCGACGATCGCCGTTTTTACACCAGCGGGCAGGTGGCCGAAGAACTCTTCGTCGTTCTGATCGGCCAGTCGCGCGAGTTCAGGCACGAGTTTTAGTCCTTCCGTACTCAGTGCAACGACGTGATTGCGGCGGTCTTCTTCGACCGTCTCGCGTTCGAGCAGTGCCTTGGCTTCGATCCGCGTGAGCAGCTTCGACACCGCGCCCTTGCTCATGCCGGTGCGTGCCGCCAGCGCCGTAGCGGATGTCGGGCCCGAGTCGTAGATCTCGCGCAGCAATACCCATTCGGACACAGTCACGCCATGGGCTTCGACCTTCATCTGGAAGCCATGCGACACGTGATTCGACACGAAGCGCAGCCAGTAACCGACATGCGCTTCAAGTCCGCTAACAGGTTTCTTGCGATCCGACGCTGTGGGTTGCTTTCGAGCCGGCGCGCGGGTGCTGTTCTTTTGACGAGGACTTTGCATGGGGTAACGCCATCTTCAGGAGCATTGACGGCATATTAGTTTCCTAGGAAACCAATGTCAATATTCGCGGATACCGAGGTTGGCGAAGGCCTGTCACTGCACTCCCGAATTCCCTCACCTTCGGGGTTGAAGTGCGCGCACAGGTTGCCATATTCTCACCTCGACGCATCCCGAATCTTCTCACCTATCGGTTGGCGATCTAGCGACCTGCCGCCGGGCCGCCTTGCTCGCAGTCAGCGCGTATGATCGCAACTCCCTGGAAATCCTCACCTTTTCTTAGGTGCGGATCCGGTGCGCCGGTTGCTCACCTCCTGGAATCACTCACCTTTCAACGCGATCTCCTGGAACTCCTCACCTTGACGCAAGTTTGCGGAGCGTTGAGGTGCCGATCTGCTCCTGGAACGACTCACCTTTGAGTGGATTCGAACGGTCTCCTGGAAAGCTTCACCATTGAAGAAAGTTAACAGGATGCGCTTGCGGCAATGTATTAACTACGCCGGCAGTGTCTCTTCCAGCCGCAAGCGTGCGTCTTCCCGAAACCGAAGGTCGTTCCAGACATCGTCGCTAATTTTGAATCCGCTCGAGATTGGACCCAGATTCTCATACGACTCGTGATCCGTCGTCGGATCTACTGTCGCGCGCCACACAGGCTTACCGCCTAGCGTTCGCACTTCCAGCTGGTTCTTACCGATTGGGACTGCGTAAAAGCCATCCCGGAAGAGCCATGCGGCATTTTCCGACTTCAGCAACGAGATGGTCATACCCAGTCCGCCGGTTGAACGTGCAAGGTTCGCATAGTCAAGAAAGTTGAAACCGTTGAATGGATCAAACAATCTTTCCGTCACGAAATGAGTCGCACCAGGCGGCAACAGGGAATCGGGGTTTTGATTGAACGCATACAGCTGTTCGGGTGTGCCGGTCGTGCTATGCCGATAGGAGTTTTTGTTGACGGCGAGCGGTGTGACCTCAGCGCCGCGCTGATCCGTCAGTTTCCACCGTGACCGGTCCGCGGCATCGTAGTCTGTCAGAAACGGCGTAGCCCAGCTAAGGCCCACAGTCAGGTATTTCAGATTCTCTTCATGAACGAGATGGAACGGATTGCTTCCAGCGAGGCGAAAAACACCGTTCAGGTTGCGCGGATCTTTGGGGATGGTGCCGACCGAGAGCGAATCATCACTTTCTACACTTAGGACCTTACTGTAGTTATTCGCAAAGTGGAAACGACCGTCCTCGCCCATGACGAATTGCGTAGTGCTGTTGGGTCGATTGGAGGCGTAAGTCTTGTTGTAGACCCAAACGTTCTTGCCTGCGTCGGCATACAGAATGTACGGATAGTTGCCGCCATACGCCTGCAAGGTCATCGGCCCCAGATAGTCTTTCCCGGCTGACTGGCGGGCCGCCAACTGATGGACTTGCAAGCGGGTATTGAGATAGAACTCGGCCTGCGCCAGATTAGGCTCTTGCCTCGGGGCCGAAAACCGCTTGTATTCGGGTTCATGCCAGGCGGCGCTATCGATCGGAAAGCGGGCGAGCTGAGGTTGCGCTCCCGCAGTCCACGTCCGCCTGTACACGTCCCAACGGAAGGCAGGATTTTCGTGGTAGTGCCATAAGTGCCCTTGTTTCACGTCCTTCGTCTCCCACCAACCCAATATCTGCGTGTTGTCGATGTGGCCCATGGCGGCAAATTCATGGTTTTCCGCGCCGAGAGTGTGTGCGCCGAGGCTCGCGTTCACATTGACCATGTTAGGGGACGGCGCGATAGCGTAGATATACCCGTTCTCCGATTGATGGCGCTGGCGGTCGATGGCAACCGCCGATGTTTCGAACGTCCCGAGATAGCCGCCACTGTCTGTTTCCCCTTCGTGGGAGGCAATGTCGAAATTGTGCAGGGACAAATTGACGTCGCGCAGCGGTGTAATTGCAGCGTCGAATCCTCCTCTCTTCGCGACTTCGGCCGGTTTGTCCGTTGATGGGCGAAGTAGCACCCACGGATCGGCGGCCAATGTCGAGTCGGTTGAACGTTTGAATTCCAAGCGCTTGTCCACATAAGTCTGGATCGAAGGACGACTGTCCGGCGGTGCGGTTGGCAGGTCCAGGCGCGGGGTGACGAGCTGAACGGTTGGCGCTGACCAGGCCCTTCGCTCTGCGTTGTCCAGACTGATGTCTGCTCTGCGCACGCCGGAAGCCGCGAAATCGGCTTCACGGGCGAACCATGCCGTAGTAGCGCCAATGACTCCGCCTTCGGCGCTGTATCCCCCGTCATAGACGCCACGTATTGCAGCCGACAAATCCTCAAAGTTGTTATACGTATAGGCACGGAAGTTAGGATCGTAAAGCTCGTAGTGATCGCGCGAAACATCCGGACTTTGGTTGAGCCGCTGTACGACGACCGGCCGGCTAGGCTCTCGTCTCGACGTTCCCCCCGCTTTAGCGCTTAACGAAAGATCGATAACCGCGAAGTCGTTGCGCAGAGCCACGGGTCCGCTGTCGCTGTTATACGGTTCGGCGAAGTGTGTTCTCAGTTCACTCAGGAGATCGTCTGCTGTCGTGACGCGATGCATGCCGCTGTGCCGGATGTAGTTCGCCAGAACACTGGTAGAGGCCGACTGGAAATGCTCGTGAACGTAATTCGAACTGTTGATGAACCGCTGACGTGCATCTGGATCGTTCCGCAAGCCGCGTAGGCTTCCGATGAAAACGCCGAGCGATTGTGCTCTCCCGTCGGCGACGGCCCGTAACGCAGAGGTTGCCAGGCTTTCGTCCGGGCTGCGCAAGCCGGAACGCGCCGCACCGTCCGGAAAAAGCGTATCGAGCGATGGGGCATTCGAGGAGGCTGCATGTCGCTGGTAGATCAGGTTTTCGCATTCGGGGATGGGCGGCCCCTTACCGGCGGCTCCCGGTCGCGGGTCAAGGACTGGCGTAGGGGTTCTACTCTCAGACGGTGTCGTCGAGTACACCTGCAGTTTGAACGGCATGATTCGATAGTCGCCTTCCTGCTCGCCGAAAGAGGAGCGCGTCCTGAAGGCGGTTGCCATGAAGCGGTTCAACGCTTGCTCTGTATTACCCCAGTTTGCATATTCGAATGCGCCATTGTTGGGATCGAAAATCGTATAGCGATTGTCTTCTCCTCTCTGGATGAGAATTGCGTGCCCATAATCCCTTCTATCCGTTGGCGACTCTAGGCTCAGTTGGACGTACGCGATGTCGTTGGGATGGCGCAGCAAATTCTGTGTCTGGTGATTGAATAAATCGATGCGGTGATTGCGGTCTCGAATGCCGGCGAACGTATTTGGTGGCTGCGGCGCATAGCGGCTTAGGCCAAGTTTGGCGCCACCGGTCTGGAAGTTTGTGATGCGACCGAACATCTCCCTTCGCGAGACGGCGTTACGGGTGTCCGCGCGCATGTCTCGCACCGCTGAGATGAGCGTCGATTCACGCTGACCGGGCGATCCGGGTGTCGTCGGCTGATCGCCCACGCCGCGATCGAGTCGGCGGATGGCTTCCCGGACCATGCCATCACACAGGCCGCCGCTCGCCTGATTACGGCTTTCTTTATATTCGGGCTGCGCGAAGCCTTCGGAGGCAATGCTGCCTTCCTTCAACGCGTCGCCGCCAAGATCCCTGATGCATTTGCTGAGAACCGGGCCGCGTTTGACCCGTGGGCCGCCGTCGTCGTTTGGGACTGCGAGATTGGGTGCGGCAGGCGCGGCGCGCCCCGCGCGGTAGCCGTTTCTGGCTTCGTCCTTCCCAATTGAGCGCGCACTGCCGGTGAACCATGTCCTCGCATCGTGAAAGGCAGACGCTTGCTGCCGAGCGTGGCGATTCACGCGGTGTTTCGTCATGAGGTCCGCTCGAGAAACGTCGCCGGGGCGACGCTCCGGCGGCGCATTGCGAAGTTCGTCTGGACTTTTCGAGGAGGGCTGCGGATGGCTACCTGTGTTACGTGGCTTTTCCTGCAAGGATTTGCAGGCATTGGCGACTGCGGCATTTGCGCTCGTGGACTGGGTAGCCGGTTGCGTGCTGCTGAGTCGAGTAGCGTCCTGCTCCTCGTTCGGAAGCTCGCAGCAGCGACAGGGGACGCAATTCGGGCTTGAACCGGAGACGCGCATGATTGATGCTCCAGGAGGTGGAATACCAAAGGGGCTATCTCGCGGAATACGAGAACCCTGCGGCCGATCGTAACAACGACGGTTTCCACCTTGTGGTACGCGGATATGGCGTAACGCGTTCATTGTGGCCGTCTGATGCGTCGACTGTCAGGGTGGTTCTGCCTGTGTCGTGGTGAACTCACCTGCTGGTATTTCTCGCCTTTCTGCTGGCGATCTCCTGGAACGTCTCACCTTTGCCGGATTGACAAAGGCTTATTCCGGCGTGCTCTGTTCAGCGATTTTCCGGATTGCCCAAAAGTGGGGTCGCTCGTTATTTGTCCAGGTGACGTTTCGTGTCAAAACTTCACCTTCAACTGAAACCCGATCGTAAACGGAAGATTGTCCGACGGGATGGGCGGAATCACAATGAAGTTCGCGCCCACGCGCTTGTATTCGAGCATGACGATCGGTGCGACGACCGGTCCGATCGTATGATCGCGGCCCAAACCCCAATTGCCGTAGTTATAGCCCGAGATAATCCCGCCGATCGCCGCGATCCGCACGATGCCCCAATGCGCGAACTCCGGCGCCCACACACCGCCGCCATAATAAGAAGGCCGGCGCAGCGAATTGCGAAAGCCGCCGGCAGTCAATGCCCATTGATTATTGAGCCAGCATTCGACGCCGAGGCCCGGGTTGAACTGTTCGAAATGGGTGTTCGGGTCAGGGTTGATATGATACGAGCCCAGCATGGCGTCGACCCACACGCCACCCTCGCACCAGTTGCCCGCATGCGCGGCGGACGCCGCGGCAAGGCTCGCTACGAGCGCAATAGCCACGCGTCGGATGTTCTTCTTGATCTGCCGAAAATGCATGTCCTCTCCGCCACCGGTCGAGCGCCGGTGTCATCTGTGTTCTGGGTAGGGTTGCTTGCCGTCCGTCGCGCACTGTACCTCAACCCTTCAGCACGATGTTGAGGACACGCTCGGACGCCCGGGCACGAGACGTGCCCGTTAGCGCAGACGCAACGATAGCCGAGAACCGATGTCGGAGCGGTGAACGCGCATTGGGCGTTCGCCTGGCGGGTTAAAGACCGAGATCGGACAGACCCGGGTGATCGTCAGGACGGCGGCCAAGCGGCCAATGAAAAAGACGGTCCGCTTCGCGGATCGGCATATCGTTGATGCTGGCATGACGGCGCGCCATCAGTCCATGCTCGTTGAACTCCCAGTTCTCGTTACCGTACGAACGGAACCAGTTGTTCGAGTCGTCGTGCCATTCATAGGCAAAGCGCACGGCGATGCGGTTATCGGTAAACGCCCACAGTTCCTTGATCAACCGGTAGTCGAGTTCCTTCGCCCATTTGCGGCGCAGTAAAGCGACAATCTCCGCGCGGCCATGCGTGAACTCCGCGCGGTTGCGCCATACGCTGTCCTGCGTGTAGACGAGCGACACACGCTCGGGATCGCGGGTGTTCCAGCCGTCTTCCGCGCCGCGCACTTTCTGGATCGCGGTTTCACGTGTGAACGGTGGCAGCGGCGGGCGGGTTTCGATCGGGTCGGCCATGATGGTTCCTCAGTCAGGTTGCGGTACGCCGGGATGGCGGTCGTTTGCGTGGCGGTGTAACTGGCTCGCTCGCACATTGCGCGTCGAGCAGGACTTCGGCTGCGGTTTGTGCGTCGAGCGCCGCGTCGGGCTCGCCGCTTACCAGCGCGACGGCGATTGCGCCGTCGAGCAGGATCAACCATTGACGCGACAGGCGCGCGACGCGGCGGGCGTCCATGCCCGACTCCGCCGCGAATTCGTCGCATTCAGTTCGCACGAACGCCAGCAGGCGTTCTTTGTGATGGCGCGCGACGATCCGGATCGGGTCCTCCGCGGAGGCGATTTCACCCGACGCATTCAAGAATGCGCAACCGTGAAAATTCTCCGATGCAAACCATTCGCGCAGCACCTCGAACATGCCGAGCAGGCGTTTGCGTGCCGTCTTGCCGTGTTGCTGCGTGCCGGTGATAAACCAGTTCATCCAGCGTTCGTCGCGCCGGTCGAGCGCGGCCGCCACGAGCGCGTCTTTCGATTCGAAATGCGTGTAAAAGCTCTTACGCGCCGTACCGGACTGTTTGACGATCGCGTCCACGCCGGTGGCATGAATCCCGCCCGCGTAGATCAACGCTTCAGCCGCATCCAGCAGCCGCTCGCGCGCACTGCCGGGCGGGATTGATTCAGTGTGAGTGTCCGTAGCCATGAACGAAGGGTAGAACGATCATTCTCCTTCGTCAAGACTTTTGTGTTTTTGCGGCGTGAGAGCGCGAACTGCTATCGTGAGCGGGATCGGTCAACGGGAACGAACTTCATGAGCACACTGAGTCTGCGCGCCGCGTTCGTGCGCGCGTTGCTGGGCGCAACGTTGTTAACGGCAATGGCTTGCACGCCTGTGCAAGTGCTTACACATTCGGTCAGCCAGAACGAAGCGCGTGTGCCGCCCGGCCGTTATGAAATCGATCCGGATCACTGCAGCATTACCTTCGACATCGATCACTTCAAGTATTCACGCTTTACGGCGCGGTTCGATCGCAAGAAGGGGGAGCTCGACTGGAACGGAGGCGGTCTGGACAAGAGCACGACGTCGGTCACGATCGACGCCGCAAGCATCGATACGAATGTGCCTCTGCTCGACAAAATGGTGAAGAGCGCCAGCTTGCTCGACGTGGAGCGCTATCCGGAGATCCGTTTCGTCAGCACGCGTTTTGAGCGCACCGGCGAATCGCGCGGCACGTTGACCGGTGATCTGACAATTCACGGCGTCACGCAAACAGTCACGCTCGACGTCACCTTCAACGGTTTTGCGCCGGATCCGCTCACGAAAAAAGACACGCTCGGCTTTTCCGCCGAGGGCCATTTCAGCCGCGCCAAGTTCGGTCTGGCGACGTGGTATCCGGCTGTCGGCGACGATGTTCATGTGCGCATTCAGGCCGAATTCGTTAAAACGCCCGCAGGCGGGTGAGCGCGGTGCGGGCGTTGGGCGGGACGTTTTTGCTGCGAGCAGCGATTGCGCGCTGACGCGTGTCGGCGTACTAACTCACGCGGCGGTCCAATCGAGAATCACCTTGCCGCTCTCACCTGAGAGCATCGTGGCGAACGCTTCCCGATAGTCGTCGACCTTGAAATGGTGCGTGAGGATCGGCGAGAGATCCAGACCGCTTTGCAGCATCGCGACCATCTTGTACCAGGTCTCGAACATCTCGCGCCCATAAATGCCCTTGATTTCGAGGCCTTTAAAGATCACCTGAGTCCAGTCGATCGCGGTCTGCGCGGGCGGAATGCCGAGCAGCGCGATCTTGCCGCCGTGATTCATCGCTTCGAGCATGCCGGTAAACGCGCTCGGCACGCCGGACATTTCCAGCCCGACGTCGAAACCTTCCGTCATGTGCAGGTCCGCCATCACGTCGCGCAACGATTCGCGCGAGACGTTGACTGCACGCGTCGCGCCCATCTTGCGCGCGAGTTCGAGGCGATAATCGTTGACGTCGGTAATCACGACATTGCGCGCGCCGACATGTTTGGCGATCGCCACGGCCATGATTCCAATGGGTCCGGCGCCGGTAATCAACACATCTTCGCCGACCAGATTGAACGACAGAGCTGTGTGCGTAGCATTGCCGAACGGATCGAAAATGGCGGCGAGGTCGTCGGAAATCTCGGGCGGAATCTTGAACGCGTTGAAAGCCGGAATCACCAGATACTCGGCGAACGCGCCTTCACGATTCACGCCCACGCCCACCGTATTGCGGCACAAATGTCTGCGGCCTGCTCGACAATTACGGCAGAAGCCACACGTAATATGTCCTTCGCCCGACACGCGATCGCCAATCGCAAAGCCGCGCACTTCCTGGCCCATCTCGACGATTTCACCGACATATTCGTGGCCGACATGCATCGGCACAGGAATCGTTTTCTGCGCCCAGTCGTCCCACTTCCAGATGTGAATGTCCGTGCCGCAAATCGCAGTGCGCGTGATGCGGATCATCACGTCGTTATGGCCGACTTCGGGTTTCTTAACGTCCGTGAGCGTGAGGCCCGGAGCGCGTTCGAGTTTTGCCAATGCTTTCATGTGCGCCTCCGTTTCAAATCACACCGAGTTCACGGCCGACGCGCGCGAATGCATCCACCGCTCTGTCGATCTGCTCGCGCGTATGCGCGGCGCTCATCTGCGTGCGAATGCGCGCGCGGCCTTTCGGCACCACCGGGAACGAGAAGCCGATCACGTAGACGCCTTCCTTGAGGAGCGCATCGGCCATTTTCGAAGCCAGTTGCGCGTCGCCGAGCATGACCGGAATGATCGGATGTTCGCCGGGCACGAGCGTGAAGCCGAGCGCGCTCATCTTGCCGCGAAAGTGGGCGCCGTTTTCGCGCACGCGCGCGCGCAGTTGCGCGCCTTCCTCGCTGGCCAGCAGTTCGAGCACTTTGAGCGATGCGGCGGCAATGCTCGGCGTCAGCGTGTTCGAGAACAGATAAGGACGTGAGCGTTGGCGAAGCAACTCGACGATCTCCTTGCGCGCGGCCACATAGCCGCCCGAGGCGCCGCCCAATGCCTTGCCCAGCGTGCCGGTGATGATATCGACGCGCGACAGCACGCCGCAATGTTCCGGCGTGCCCCGCCCGTGTTCGCCGACAAAACCCACTGCGTGCGAGTCGTCGACCATCACGAGTGCGCCGTAACGGTCGGCCAGATCGCAGATGCCGGCGAGGTCGGCGATGATGCCGTCCATGGAGAACACGCCGTCGGTGGCGATCAGCTTGAAGCGCGCGCCAGCAGCCTCCGCTTCGATCAGTTTCGCTTCGAGATCGGCAAGATCGTTGTTCTTGTAGCGAAAGCGCTTCGCCTTGGAAAGCCGCACACCGTCGATGATGCTCGCGTGATTCAGTTCGTCGCTGATGATCGCGTCGTTTTCGTCGAGCAAGGTTTCGAACAGCCCGCCATTCGCATCGAAGCAACTGGAGTAAAGAATGCAGTCGTCGGTTTGCAGAAACGCGGCGAGCGCTTTTTCCAGATCCTTGTGCACGGTTTGCGTGCCGCAAATGAAGCGCACCGACGCCATGCCGAAGCCGTCAGTATCCAAACCTTGCTTGGCGGCGTCGATCAATCGTGCGTCGTCGGCGAGGCCCAGATAGTTGTTCGCGCAGAAGTTCAGCACGGACGTGCCGTTGGCAAGACGGATGTCAGCCGATTGCGGGCTGGCAATCACGCGCTCGTTCTTGTAAAAGCCGTCAGCGCGAATCTGCTCGAGGGTGTCGCGCAAATGGGCGAGGTAAAGGTCACGCATGAACCAGACTCCTGAAATGGGTGAAAGCGCCCGTGTCAGCGTGTTCGGCATGTGCGACCACGGAGCGGCCTGTTATAGTCGGCTGTCAGTTTTATCGGATATTTTCGTTTTTCCGAACTAAAATCCGGTATGTCGAACAACTCTAAACGATGGGTCAGGAAATGGCAAGTTCGGGTATCCGCCGCGCCGCGGCCAACGCGGCACCCGCCTCAGGCGCAACCGCGGTCCCCGCAATCGCGGCGCCGCCGCGCGTCGGCGAGCAGATTCAGCGCTTACGCGCCGAACGGCGCATGACGCTCGACGACCTGTCGCGCGCTGCCGGTGTGTCGAAATCGATGCTTTCGGAGATCGAGCGCGATAAGGCCAATCCGACCATTGCGGTCGCCTGGCGCCTGACCAACGCGCTCGGCGTCAGCCTGGATTCACTGTTCGCGCCGCAAAAGACGCCGGAAGCGATCGCCGTCTCCGGTCCGCACGAGATTCCCACCTTGAGCGGGCACGATGCCAAGTATCAGTTGCGCGTGTGGGGGCCGATCGATCTCGCCGGCAAGTTCGAGTGGTATGAATTGACGCTGCAGCCGGGCGGGGCGCTGGCTTCGAACGCGCACGAGCCCGGCACGCGCGAGCATCTGACCGTGCTGCACGGATCGATCGAGATAGAGGCGGCGGGCACAACGAAACGGCTGAAGGCAGCGGACACCGCGCGCTATGTCGCCGACGAACCGCATGCCATTCGCAACGCCGGCAAGGGCGAAGCGAAGGCGCTGCTCGTCGTGATACACGGCTGATCGTCAGGCAGTCAGGCGCGCCGTGACTAGCAGTTGGCGGAATCGGGACTTCAGACAAGGTTGCATCGAGCACTGTATATTTGTACAGTACAGGGTATCGATTGGAGCCGATAATGAACAACCTGATAACCGACTCGACCGACCATGCTCTGGCCGCGCTGCGCTATCAAACCGCGGCGCGTGATCTCGAACGCATCGTGCGCAATATTGCCGCGCGCTACATCGTGCAGGAGGTGCCGCTCACATGGCGGTTGCTGCATGCCATCGAAGCCGAAGCGCTCGCGGATCTCGGGTTCGCCAGCCGGCACGACGCGTTGATGCTGGGGCTCTTTCAGCGGCCATCCGATCTGCCTTATCCGGAAACGGATGAGGCAGTCGACTTCGGAACCTCCACGGCATTGCCGGCGGTTTTCGCGTTCGCAGTGAGCGCCTATGAAGAGGCGGCACGCCGCGCTGCACAACCGTCACCGCAGAATGCGCCTCTCAAGCGCGCACGCGCCTGGGGCGACTAGTCGCTGCATTTCCATCCGTTGCCACCTACAATAGGTGCAACTAACGGAAATATAAGCTCATGTCGCCCCCTCATCTGACTGACCCCGTGCCTCGCCCGGCGCCTTCCACGGATCTCTTCGATCAACAACGTGAAGACTGGCGACGTGACCCGCAAATCGCTTTCGACGCATGGCTTGCCAAGCAGCATTTTCGGCGTTCTTCCGCTGAAGTCTATCAGGCGCAGTGGGGGCTTTTTCTAGATTGGCTGGGCATGCGCGAGAAGAGTCTGGCCACGGTCGATGCTCACACGATTGCTGAATTCGTCGCCGGGCTCGAGGTACGAAAGACTCAGCGCGTACGGTATTTACGACTCATCGAACGCGTACTCGATCATGTGCGCGAAATCGAATCGGCTTCGACCAATCCGGCACGCTTCATTGCTCAGGATGGCGAAGCAGCGTGGCGCAACGCGCGCGATAACGAGCCGACTGGCTTTCTCAGCCACGCCGAACGAACCGCGTTGATTGCACATCTGTTTTCACCGTTGCCGAATCTGTCCGTGGCGCAGCGTTGGCGAGAGCGGCGCGACCGTGCGTTGATCGCAGTGTTCTTAGGTGGTGGATTGAAAACCGGTGAAGCCGCTTCACTTACTGTTAGTTGCGTGATCGTCGGCTCGCCCTGGGTGACGATCGAGTCCCCGAATCCCATGCTGACGCGGCGCACACGGCTCGCGCCGTTCGCCGCCGCGATTCTCGATGCATGGCTCGCCGAAAGGCGTCTTTCGGAATTGGCCGGCAATCTGGTTTTTCCGGCATCGCCCTCTGGAAGGCCAATGCATAAAGCCACCATGCTGCGCGCGGTGGACGCCTTGATCGATGGCGCGGGAATTGCCGCATCGAGGGCGTCGCGAGCCAGTCCGCAGACATTGCGCAACACCTTTGCGGCGGATCTGTTCGAGAGCGGGGTCGAGGCGGAACTGGTCGGGCAATGGCTGGGATTTGTGCAGGCGGTGTCCGCAAACAGGCTGTATCGCGCATGGCGAAACTGGGTGGATCAGCAAGATTCCCCTGCTGCGGAGGTTCCGGATCCGGCCGTTCCTCCGTTGGCCGCACCTCGGCGTGACGGGCGTTTGACGAGGAAAAGGGGAGCTGGCGAGTCCTGAATTTCCTCACCTTTCGAGTCCCGAATTTCCTCACCTTTGCCACTTTATCCGCTATTGCGGCGCGTCAAACGTCATGCGGAGGCCGCAACCGCTCCGCTCGACTGAAACCGGCGAACCGCCTCCAGCCTTGATTCGCCGAGACCCGACGAATGATCGCACTCGGGACATTGCAGCTCGAAATGGTGATCCACTTGCGACAACTCCGGCTCACCTTCTTCGCATTTGGGGCATCGCAGCGGCAGGGCCACATGACCGTCCGCTGCCGTTCCGATCATCCTCAATTCGTCATCCGTCAGCCGGCCAGCTTCGACCAGTGAGCAGAGTAGACCGGCGATTGCGGGATCAATACCTTGCTGGCCGCGTAAAACTGCTACCTCTTTTGTCAACGTATCGACTTCGTCGGACTGCTCGCGCAGTTGGGCGTCGAGTCGGTCGCCGCGCGCCTTGGCCGACGCGATCTGCTGAATAAATTCAAATTCTTTGCGACTCGCATCGCGGAGACCGGACTGGTAGGTAGCCGCCATGCTGCGCAACGAATCGAGTTCGACCAACATCGGTTTGACGCGCCGCTCGGCTTCAGCCACTGCATCCTTGATCTGCTGCGCATAGTGTTCCGTGCTTTGGCGTAGTTCGACGTGCAATGCGTCGATCCGGTCCCGCAGCGCCGCATTGGTCGCGAATTCGTTGTCGAGACGTTGACGAAGCGCTTCGTTTTCTTGATCGAGCCGGCGCACTGTTGCCTGTAGCCCCTCTTGGTGAGCATTGCCGTGCGTGGTCGCGCTCGATAACTCGGTCTCGAGGGCGCGAGCGCGCTCCCAGCCAGCCTCCGCTCGGAGTTCGCTGCGCTTGATCGCGTATTCGGATGCTTGCTGCCGAATTTCCGCTTCTCGAGCACGCTGATCGGCCGCGGCGATTTGCGCGCGCATTTCCTCACGTTCTTCAGCGAGCGTCGCACGGGCGTGTGTGACGGCTTCTTCGAAAAGTGCGCCGAGTAATTCACCGGCGCGGTCTTCCAAAGCTTTGGGGATAGCACCAGCGCCAACTTTCACGCGCGACACATGTCGGATGCGTTCCCAGAAGTGGTCGATGTCTTTTGGGATATCGCTCGCGCTGCCGGTTTGGGTCAGATCGCGAACCGCTGCCATGGATGGGCGAATGCCCAGATCGAAAAAGAGTCGCTTGCACGCATGTAGCGACAGATCTTGCCGACGAGCCCCGTTGGCGCGCAGCGCTTCAAGCTCGCTCCGAATGGTTTGCCGTTCCTGATCCAGATTCATGTATACCTCGATGTCGCTCGAATTGGATAGATCATAACAATTTACGTATTGTTTGCTACGTATTTGTCTTGGTCGATCATGAATTGGCAAAAAGGCATGCTTGGGTGGCCGATGTGCAGTGACGGATTAGTACTACCCGGGTATTTCCGTGAAACAAAACGAAGAATAGTCAATAAGCTCTTGTAAAGAAAGAGCTTTTAAAGCTTTTCCAGCGATCGCGTACTGTTTCACGAACATGTCGTGGAGGCTACTTCGGTTGAAGGCTTTGTCCGAAGGACACGCGGGGTGAAATTCTAGAGAGTAATAAAAGTAAACACCTTTGAACCCATGTTAAAAACGTTAACGCCACGGCAAAGCCTTATCTGGCAAGGCTTCCAGCCTGGTAAGGTGAAGCTTTGCGGGAGAGGTGGTGAGGTCTTGCGGGATTGTCGAGTGATGAGGTTCGGGGGCCTCGGTGAGCGGGTCCGGGACACAACGTGAGCGGGTTCAGGAACCATCCCCAAAGTGAGGTCGAAGCAAAGGTGAGAGTTTGCGGGACCTGAATGCCTTGGATCGCCCGGCCGTGCGTAAAAGTCGGTTCGAGGTTCTGTAACGGGTAAGGTGAGCGCTTTCGGGATGTGCGCTGAGGTGCAATTCCGGCCTTATTTTTAGCTCGTTTACCCCATTGGTGAGTCAAGTCGGGAGAAAACGGGAACTGAAGGTGAGGTTTTACGGGGCACGGGTGGCATTTTTGCCTTATTTCTGTGCATTCCGGCACTTGAGGTGAGGGTTTCCGGGAGTGAGGCTGTGTTTCGACCGGACTGTCGGTGTGTTGCTGATGAGGTTCGTCGATCCCGAGATGACTAAGGTGAGGAAATTCGGGAGGCGGACTTCTGCGTGAGCAGCTGTCTGCGAAATGTCCTCGAATCGCGGTAAAGGTGAGAGTTTTCGGGAGTCTTTTTACGGGCGCGTGATCCGTGAGGTGAGTAAATACGGGATCAAAATGCCTGTTATAGGCCGGAAAGGCTCTGCTGACGGCACCGAATGCGATTCTGTTTTGTGGTCGAAGAATTCGAATGGTGAGGTTTTTCGGGACTGTCGTGGCGGCGATCGGCAATGCCATTTTTCGCCGAAATGCTCTTTAAGGTGAGAATTTACGGGAGCTGTCTCGGATGGCATCGTCAATGCCAAAAACTTAAGTAACTGAAATGATTGACTATTTTTTGTGTGTTTCGCAAAGGTGAGGTTTTTCGGGGGCCCTATTTGCAGGTGAGATGATCCCTCTGGACGCCTCTGAGGTGAGGCTTTTCGGGACGGTTTTTCGGTGGTTTTGGGGCTTCCCGTCTCTGGAGGCCGCGTCGTTCCAAGGGCTCCGCTAGCGTTAAGGTGAGGTTTTTCGGGGGGATTTAAGAAGGTCGAGCGAACCCGTCGAGTTGGGCGCTCTGGTTAGGTACCGCCAATAAAGCGTGCACAAGTGGTAGTTGTAGCGATGCGCGAAAGGCAATTGCGCTGGTGTCCCGACTAAGCGATCCATCGCCATCCTTGCGTTGGCTGTGCGGGACCTCGCGATCGGGGATTGCGTCGCGTGAGTGCCTGAGGGTCCGTGGGCGGGGCCGTATTGGGTGGCGGGAGGCTTGTAGCCGGTCTGACACCTGTTGCTGCGCGGTGCACGTGTCAGCGTACGGGCTAGCCCCAGTGGCGTTGATGCGACTTCGCGTGCGGGCTTCACACGTTTTGCGTCGGCGCTTCCCTCCCCTGCTGCCAACGATGGTCGAAACTTGTTCATCAGTTTGGGTGGTGCGAGATTGCGCCCGATCCGCGAGCGCGCCACGCATCGAAATTCGCGAAAATTTTTGAGGTGAGAAGATTCGGGAGTGAATCGCGTGCGTTTGTCCGCGGCGCACAAATGCCCCGAAATTGCCAAGTCCGCGACCTGCAAGGATGCCCCGAACCTGGCGCGAAATGGCTGAGGTGAGGGTTTTCGGGAGTTGCTGGAGGTGAGTCGCACCTCGTAAACTCACTTCACCGCGAACGGTGAGACCTACGCTATAGACGGGTATCACCGCAGCCGGTATGCTCTCGCCAAATCCCTCCTCGACCAGACGCATGGCCACGAAGCGCGCGAAGAAGACCGATGTAGTCAGCCCGAGCTCGGCCGAATTGCGCAAAGCCGTCGAGGCGATCGCGATTCAGCCCAAGAGCGGCAAAATCACGCTCCTTACCCGCAAGCTGTTCAACGTGCTCCTCGCCGTGGCCCAGCAAGCAGACGAATCGGGCGACACTTATCGGGCTTTGCTGTCCGACATCGTCGCGAACTCCGCGTTTGATTCCAACGACACAGCGCTCGTCAAGGAGCACTTGCGGCGTATGGTTTCGGTGCAGGTCGAATGGAGCACCGGCACGTCCAGTCAGAAGCCGGGTCGGAAATGGGGTATTTCCACGCTGATCGCCGACGCTGAAATTCTCGAAGATCCCACCACCCGTCGCGTCTGGGTGGAATTCTCGTTTGCGCCGAAGATCAAGAAGAAGCTGCTCGATCCGGTTCAGTACGCGCGTCTGAGTCTTCAGTTCCAGAGTCAACTGCGTAGTAGCGCGGGTCTCGCGCTTTACGAGATTTGCGTGCGCTACCTGACCAACCCGAGTCACCTGACGATGCGCGAGACGTGGGAATGGTGGCGCCCTATCCTCTCCGGCACGCCGGACACGGAAGCGGGAGATGAGGCGAAGCGCGAGTACAAGTACTTCAAGCGTGATTACCTGCGCCCGGCTATTGCCGAGGTCAATGCCGTCACCAATATTTTCGTCGAACTGATCGAACATCGCGAAGGACGCCGCGTCGCCGAAATCCAGTTTCGCGTGACCGAGCGCAAGCAACCCATGCTCGCACTCGACGAACATCCGAACGTGTTCGACAGCACGCTGGTCGACCGTATGGTGAAGATCGGCATCCCGCTGAAAGAGGCGCAAACGCTGTACGCCGATAGCGAAGAAAATCGCATTCGCGCGGCGCTTCAGATGACCGAGCAACGCATGCGCAGCACGTCGTTGCCGCCAGTGCGCAGCGCGCCGGCGCTGTTCAAGGACGCGTTGAAGAAGGGTTATGCGCCGCCGGTCGAAGCGCTGCCATCCGGTAGCGGTGGCAAGGCCGCGGTGGCTGCGCCGGCCGACGACCTCAAGGCCCGACTGCTTGGCGAGTATTCGGCATATCGCCGCAAGGAAGCGCGCGAGCTGTACGACGAGCAAGGTGAGTCCGAGCGGGAGATCGCGCGGCAGTCGTTTGAGGAAGATGAGTTGCCGGGACTCGGCACACATATGCGCGACGACTGGCGCCGTCGCGGGTTGGATTCGAAGATTGTCGAGACGGCATTCTTCGATTGGCTGGCTCGCAAGACCTGGGGTGAGCCTACCGACGGGGACTTGCTTGCCTTCACGCTGAGCCAATCGCGCGCGGCGTAATCCAGCTGGGTGTGGGGCTGTCGACGTCGCCCCACCTCTACCTCTGCATCAGCCCTTCTTACTTCAGCATCTTCTCAATCTGGCGAAGGATGTCGTCACGCTTTTCGCGCGTGAGCCCTTTCAGGCGCAGTTCGATGCGATCATCCCCATACGATTTGAGATCACCGACCGATACACCGTCGAGTTTGATTTCCAGACGTTGCGCGTAGCGTTGGCGGCCTGCCGGTTTAGTGCTTTCCTGTGCGCTGGCTCTTCCTTTGACGATGTCAGCGACTTGCCGCGTGCTCAGATCGTCCGAGAGGATCTTGTTGATCAGACGCAGCGTTGCGTCGGCTCCACGAGCTGTATGGTAACGACCCACCTGATAGGCCATGTTCGAGCCGAAGCGGTCCGGTCGCGCGACCATCTCATGCATGACGACCTCGGGCAATTTGGAGATCGACAAGGCGACGGCCACCGTCGATTCGTCCAACCCGAGGTGTTCGGCGAGTTCCTTCTGACTTTGAAAATGCCGGTCGTCGAGAAAGCGCCTCCATACAACCGCATTGTCGAACACGGTCTGCGAATCGCGTTGGACGTTGAGGTCGTAGCCGAGCTTGTAGCTCTGGATACCAATGGGCAGATCGATGACGGTCGCCTTCACCGATTCCTTGTTCGCTTCCTTCAATGCGCGCACCCGCCGTCCGCCATCGCTGACGAAATAGGTGCCGGGATTGTCGTAATCCGGAATGACGTGGATTGCCTGCTGCTGCCCCTGCTTTGCCAGGTTGACGGCGAGTTCGGCAATCGACGACTTCAGATAGAAATGCCGCGGATTGAACGGGCTAGGCTTGATCGTTTTGAGCGCCAGCTCGATGATCTGTCCCGGCCGGTAGCCGTGCTCAGTCCGCCATGCGCGGTAGGCCGCGGATTCATTGGCGACATCGACGGCGTCGACTTCGGCAACGCTCTGCGACGGCGCAACGGGCGCGATGATGCGCGGCGCTGCTTCGCTATTCCTGGGGTCATTCTTAACCAGACCGTCGATGGCATTTAGCCGATCGAGCGCGGTTCGCTTTTCGCTGCTGGTCGAATCAGGACGTGCTTGAAAGCCTTTGGCGAATTGGGAGGGTTTCATTCAGGGTCCTTTATGCGCATAAATTTCACGGGAGCAAAGCGGCGATCTCATTCGCGCATGCCCGTACTTCAATGGCGGCAAGCTTGGCGCCGCGATCGTTCATCTGAAGCACTGTCTGCCCTAAAGCCATGGCCTGCTTATAGGCTTCGCGGGTCGGAATCTGTGTCTTGAGCAACGGAAACCCAAGCTCTTCCAACGCACGCTTTAGTTCGCGCGTCAGCATCCGCTTTTCTTCGGTCTTGTTGAGGAGGAATACGGCACGCAGGTCTTCATTCATGAGCTGCGCTTGCTGGACGAGCTTCACCAGTCCAATACTCGACCAATAGTCTGCAGGCGATGACGATGTCGGAATCACGGCAACGCTCGCGGCGAGCAGAACGACGCCGGAGACTTTCTCGGTGATAGAAGGTGGGCAATCGACGACGATGATGTCGTAGTCAGCTACGAACTTCTTGATCTCGCGATGGATCTGGCTGCCGGCTTCGGAGAGATTGACGACGGGAAAGGGGATGCCGGTATCACCGTCGGATGATGCACTGGCCCAATGGATCAGTGTGTTTTGGCCGTCTGCGTCGACGACAAGAACGCGTTTGCCCTTCTCATGAAACGCAGCGCCCAAGTGCATCGCGATAGTGCTCTTCCCGACCCCACCCTTCTGCTGAGTTACCGCGATGATTTCTGCTGCCAATCTTCACCTCCTCTTTTTAGACGCAGATGGATTTTACCTGGATGATTTTGTATTTCAATCGTTTTTGTGTAAACGCGATAAGGATTAGCCGTTTGGGATAGGTTTATGCGCATAAAGGAGGAGCGGCGTAGCGATGCAGACGTTGCCGGAGTTGCCAAAGTGACGGGTGGGTTGCCGGGGCTACGCGTGCACGGCAGGTACCGCTGGGTCATAGCGACGGGGGGTGGCCTAGGTCTGATAGCCGCCTCGCGTTTGGAGGTGCCTTTGCCGTTTAGCAAACTCTGCGCAACGCAGTGGCCGCATAGCTGCGTTCCTCGACCCGTGCATCGGTGGTCGGGCGATTTGTGTTGGTTGTGAGAGCACAGATAGGTCCGCGTATGCCGGCCAAAAGATTTATGCGCATAAAGTGGCCGCAGGGCATCCGTGCTGATGGCAACTCTCGAGCGCGAGTAGTGCATACGCTTTGAAGAGGCAGCACGACGATCGGAGTTCCGGACATCGTGCATCGAGCCGAGAGCCGAGAGCCGAGAGCCGAGAGCCGAGAGCCGAGAGCCGAGAGCCGAGAGCCGAGAGCCGAGAGCCGAGAGCCGAGAGCCGAGAGCCGAGAGCCGAGAGCCGAGAGCCGGGCCTCGCCTGCAGAAGGCTCAACAGCGCTATGCCTGCAAAGGGTGATCTACGACGCGAGAGAGATGATTTCGAAACGCCGGTTGACGCGCTTTATGCGCATAAAGCGAAAACTCCAACCACTACAAACAAAAGCGCCCGCCCAGAATTCGACGGTGTCCTGGTATAGGCCATGTGCCCATGGCATTTGCGAATGAAAGAGGCCTGTCTATATGGTGTTCAAGTGTGCACGCACTCTGTACTAGCACGAAATCGGGCCTATACAAAAGTCGCCCATGCGCTAAAAACCTGACTCGGTCCAGCACACCCAGCCCCGCTCCGCACACCTCAATAAATTTGCTTTAGGCGCGAACCAAAAAAATAACATCCTCACCGTAAAAGCCTAGCCGAGCATTCTCACCACGCCTCGCACGCGAGATGAACAAAGCCTCCTGCTTCAGCCGATCAGAGGCGTGCAACAACCTGCCGAGCCCGCAAATACGAATGCTTTGCGGCAGCGCACGTCCCCGCCCGCTAAAATCCTTAGCCAACAACCGACCCACCCGGCCATCGCCCCCATGCACGCGAGACCGACGGTCACCACTACCCCAGCCAACCCATGATCACGATCTATCACAACCCCCGCTGCTCAAAATCGCGCGCCGCGTGCGAGCTCATTACCACCACCTACAACAACGCAAACGAAGCAACGGAAATCGTCGAATACCTCAAGCGTCCCCTGACTGTTGAACAGCTCGAGCAACTCAACGCGCAACTAGGCTGCGCCGTCCGGGACATGATCCGCGACACCGAAGCCGAGTACAAAGAACTTCACCTCTCCGACGCCTCGCTGACCGACACTCAGTTATACGAAGCATTGGCGAACCATCCCATTCTTCTGCAACGGCCAATCGTCGTGCGAAACGGGCGCGCCGTGATCGGCCGCCCGCCAGAAAATGTCGCCGTGCTATTCGCCTGAATGGCCTAAAAGAGCGAGCAATCGAACGCCGGCTGTCTATACCTTGCTAGCAGGCAAGGTGGCATCCTTAGTCACGATCTTCGTCGGGATGATGTGCAATTCGCTGAACGTGTCAGCGATATGTTGCTGTTCCGCGAGCACGCTTGCGTCGACGGGTTTGTAGATGTGCGCGTAGTGCCGCAAGCCCGCTTCGATCACGCCGGCGTCGAGCCCTTGAATCGGCGCGAGCTGTGCGGCGGCCTCGCTGTAGTGTCCCCGCACCCACGCTCCCTCTTTACCGACTTCTTCCATCGTGATCGCGAGCACATCGCTGTTCTGTTGCGCAAACGGCCGTGCGCTCAGGAAGAACTGATGATGGCTCACGATCCCCTCGCCATCCGCAAGCAAGCGCGCATTCGACTGGCGCTTAGCCGCTTCGAGGAACGGATCCCAGATCGCCCAGGCATCGATCGCGCCGCGCTCAAAGGCCGCGCGGGCATCGGCGGGCGCCAGGGTGACTGGCTGAATGTCGCTGTACTTCACGCCGTTTTTCTGCAGGGCCGCAACCAGAAACCAGTGAACATCCGAGCCCTTGTTGAAGGCGATTTTCTTGCCCTTCAGATCGGCCAACGTTTTGATCGGCGCATCCTGATGCACCAGGATGCCTTCGGCGTGCGGCGTCGGAATTTCATAGGCGACGTAGACGAAGTTCGCGCCGGCGGCCTGTGCGAACACCGGCGGCGCCTCGCCGACATAACCGAAGTCGATGGCGCCGACATTCAGTCCTTCGAGCAACTGTGGCCCCGCAGGAAACTCGGTCCATTTGACAGTGATGCCGAGCGGCGCGAGACGCTTTTCGAGCGTGCCGTGCGACTTCAGCAATACGAGCGTATTGGCGGCTTTCTGATAGCCGATGCGGAATTCCTTCGCGTGCGCATCGGCGGCAAAGACGGATGGGGAGACGACGGGCAGCGTGGCGGCGGCCAGCGAAGCGCCCACACCAGCGATAAACGCGCGGCGCGTGAGCAGTGGATGACGTGACATAAAGATGCTCGTTAAGAAGACGGACGCAAAACGGACCGGTTGGCTCCGACAATAATTCGTCTGCAAGCCTGGACGAACCGATAAATTCGCATAAGCAAATCACGCGAGCGAACGAAGTTTGCCGGACCGCGATCTCGCCGCCTTCCTGCGTTGAACCACCGCCCGTCGCTACAATTCGGCATCCGCGCGCAACCGCGGCTGCGTTACTCTCTCGACCAAAAGGGACACTGTGCATCTGACAACAACACTCGCGCCGTGGTCATCCCACGACACCCAATTGATCCTCTCTTGCGCGCTCGGGCTCGCACTGATCATCGTTTTCATCAGCGTGCTGAAGCTCGCGCCGTTTCTGTCGATCCTGGTCGGCACGTTCGCGGCAGGCTTTTCCGCCGGCCTGCCGCTCGAGGCCGTCGCCAGCGCGTTCAGTAAAGGCGCCGGCGCGTTGCTCGGCGACGTCGGCATCATCATTGCGCTCGGCGCCATGCTCGGTGCGCTCATGGCCGAATCCGGCGCCGCCGACCGGCTCGTCTCAACCATTCTCAAGCACTCCACGCCGCGTACGCTGCCGTGGATGATGGCGCTCGTCGCGCTGATCATCGGCTTACCGCTCTTCTTCGAAGTCGGCCTCGTCATGATGGTGCCGATCATCTTCGTCATGGCGCGCCGTTCGCAGCAGCCGATCCTGCGTATCGCGATTCCGGCGCTGGCCGGCATGACCACGCTGCATGCGCTGCTGCCGCCGCATCCGGGTCCGCTGATCGCGGTGAGCGCGCTGCATGCCGATCTCGGCCTGACGCTCGGTCTTGGCCTGATCGTCGCGATTCCCGCGGTGATTCTCGCGGGTCCGCTCTATGGCATCTGGTTATCCAAGCGGATGCATGTCGCCGAGCCGGAAGAAATGGGCAAGCTCTTCAGCGCCAGGCAAGACACCGGCGAGCCGCCGAGTTTCGCGATCTCACTCATCACGATCCTGTTGCCGGTCGTGTTGATGTTGGGCCGCACGGTCGCCAAGCTGCTGCTTCAACCCGAGACGTTCCTGTTCAACACGCTGAATTTCCTGGGTGAGCCGTTGGTCGCGCTCGGCCTCACCGTGCTGTTCGCCGTGGTGGCGCTAGGTTGGTCGCGAGGCATGGCGCGCGACCGGGTCGGCGGCATTCTGCGCAAGAGCTTGCCGCCGATTGCCGCGCTGCTGCTGACCATCGGTGCCGGCGGCGGGCTCAAGCAGGCGCTGGTGGTAGCCGGTATCAGCACGACGATCGGCAAGATCGCGGTCGGCGCGCACATGCCACTGATTCTGCTGGCCTGGCTCATCGCCGTCGCGCTGCGTCAGGCGACGGGCTCGGCGACGGTAGCCACCACCACGACGGCGGGTATCGTGGCGCCGGTAGTCGCAGGTCTAAGCACGACGCACAATTCGCTGATGGCGCTCGCGATCGGCGCGGGCTCGGTGTTCTTCTGCCACGTGAATGATGCCGGTTTCTGGATGGTCCGCGAATACTTCGGCTTGCAATTGAAGCAGACCGTTCTGGTCTGGTCGGTATTGCAGACGATCGTGTCCGTCGTCGGGCTTGTGCTCACGTTTGCGTTATGGACGGTGCTCACGTAACGGTGGAACTGGCTTTCGCGGCATTGGCAGGAATTGACGCCCGGCTGTCCATTGCGGCTTGCCGGCGCCGCTTACACTGGCCGGCAGGCGAGGTGCCATAACGCACCTCACTTCTCTGAAAACGCGGAGCCACCATGCTTGAACTGAGACCGTCCTGCGAAGGATGCGGCAAGTCACTGCCGCCACATGCATCCGACGCCATGATCTGTACCTACGAGTGCACCTTCTGCGAGGTGTGCGCGCTCACCAGGCTGCGTAACGTGTGCCCGAATTGCGGCGGCAATTTCCAGCGTCGGCCGATTCGCACCCGGGCTCAACTCGAAAAGCATCCGGCCGGTACGACCCCGCATCCCATTTCCATCGATGAAGCGTCGCACGCGCGTTTCTTCGATCGTTATCGGGACACACCACCCAGCGAGCGCTAGACGACGCGGCGCGCTCACGCGCCCGCCGTGCCCAAACCGCGATCCGCCGCTCGCCCGCTCGACCCACGCTTCAGCTCTCGCGCTTCACCGTACCGACGGTCTCCTCGACGGCGTCTGCGCCCGATTACAAACGGCCTAGAGCGTGTTAGGCACTTTGCGGGAGACCTAGTATCCTGGCGGGATGAAAAGAGCAGATCGCAAAGGGTATCCGACCGATGTGTCCGACGAAGAATGGAGCTTCGCAGCACCCTA
>NZ_JCAQOY010000014.1:0-167699 GCF_059567925.1 Paraburkholderia sp. BGA-UO-ETr-F21
CGTGAAACGACTCCACGCCGATGATAGTGCGGATTCCCGTGTGAAAGTAGGTAATCGTCAGGCTCCCCAGCAGCATCAGAAACCCCACCCCATAAAGGTGGGGTTTCTGCGTTTACGGCCGCGCTGAAAACACTATATAAGTGAGAGCCTTGGGTTTGGAACGGTCAAGCAAGTCTTGACAACAAGCGGTTGTTCCCCCATAATCATCAGTTCTCTGCGGAGGGGTGCCCGAGTGGCTAAAGGGGGCAGACTGTAAATCTGTTGGCTTACGCCTACGTTGGTTCGAATCCAACCTCCTCCACCAGAATGCAAGTTGCAGCAGTTGTTTGGGAATCCATGGATCCTTGCGGGTGTAGCTCAATGGTAGAGCAGAAGCCTTCCAAGCTTACGACGAGGGTTCGATTCCCTTCACCCGCTCCAGCAACACAGAAGTAGCGCCCATGTGGCTCAGTGGTAGAGCACTCCCTTGGTAAGGGAGAGGTCGGCAGTTCGATCCTGCCCATGGGCACCAGAAGTACTCGGTGATTGTTTGCGCCCGGCGCAACGTACGGAAAAATCCTCTTAGGAGTCGAAAATGGCCAAGGGTAAGTTTGAGCGGACCAAGCCGCACGTGAACGTCGGCACGATCGGTCACGTTGACCACGGCAAGACCACGCTGACGGCAGCGATCACGACGGTTCTGACGCAGAAGTTTGGCGGCGAAGCGAAGGCATACGACCAGATCGACGCGGCGCCGGAAGAAAAGGCACGTGGTATCACGATCAACACGGCACACGTCGAGTACGAAACGGCTAACCGCCACTACGCACACGTCGACTGCCCGGGCCACGCTGACTATGTGAAGAACATGATCACGGGCGCAGCGCAGATGGACGGCGCGATCCTGGTGTGCTCGGCCGCTGACGGCCCGATGCCGCAAACGCGTGAGCACATCCTGCTGGCGCGTCAGGTTGGCGTTCCGTACATCATCGTGTTCCTGAACAAGTGCGACATGGTGGACGACGCTGAGCTGCTGGAGCTGGTCGAGATGGAAGTTCGCGAACTTCTGTCGAAGTACGACTTCCCGGGCGACGAAACGCCGATCATCAAGGGTTCGGCCAAGCTGGCGCTGGAAGGCGACAAGGGCGAGCTGGGCGAAGTGGCGATCATGAATCTGGCCGATGCGCTGGACACGTACATCCCGACGCCGGAGCGCGCAGTTGACGGCGCATTCCTGATGCCGGTGGAAGACGTGTTCTCGATCTCGGGTCGCGGCACGGTGGTGACGGGTCGCGTTGAGCGCGGCGTCGTGAAGGTTGGCGAGGAAATCGAAATCGTCGGTATCAAGCCGACGGTGAAGACGACCTGCACGGGCGTGGAAATGTTCCGCAAGCTGCTCGACCAGGGTCAGGCAGGCGACAACGTCGGTATCCTGCTGCGCGGCACGAAGCGTGAAGACGTGGAGCGTGGCCAGGTTCTGGCCAAGCCGGGTTCGATCAACCCGCACACGCACTTCACGGCTGAAGTGTACGTGCTGAGCAAGGATGAAGGCGGTCGTCACACGCCGTTCTTCAACAACTACCGTCCGCAGTTCTACTTCCGTACGACGGACGTGACGGGCTCGATCGAGTTGCCGAAGGACAAGGAAATGGTCATGCCGGGCGACAACGTGTCGATCACGGTGAAGCTGATCAACCCGATCGCGATGGAAGAAGGCCTGCGCTTCGCAATTCGCGAAGGCGGCCGTACGGTCGGCGCAGGTGTGGTTGCCAAGATTCTCGAGTAACGCCAGACAGTTCTCGTTGATCGGTAGTTTCGGGGTTGGCGGTGTCGTCAACCCCAAAATGGTTTAGGGGTATAGCTCAACTGGCAGAGCGTCGGTCTCCAAAACCGAAGGTTGGGGGTTCGATTCCCTCTGCCCCTGCCAACTCTCGCGCCTTATGTGGCGCTTCGTTAAGGTGTTATGGCGAATCCTTCCGTCGAAACTGTAAATACATCCGGCGATAAGCTGATGCTCGTCGCGGGCGTATTGTTAGTCTTGGCCGGGTTCGTGGGGTTCTTCTGGCTTGGTGGCCAGGAATGGTACGTCCGCGGAGCCGCCTTGGCTGTAGGTGCGATCGCGGGTGTTGCAGTCGGTCTTCTCTCCGCGCCTGGCAAGGGTTTCATCGCTTTCGCCAAAGACTCGTACAAGGAAGTCCGTAAGGTTGTTTGGCCTACCCGCAAAGAGGCTACCCAGACAACGCTCGTAGTGTTCGGCTTCGTGTTCGTCATGGCAATTTTTCTCTGGGTTAGCGACAAATCCATTGAATGGGCGATTTTCTCGGTGATTCTGGGTTGGAAATGATATGAGTGATACTCCGGCATCCCCGAGCGGCAAGCGTTGGTACGTCGTGCACGCCTACTCCGGTATGGAGAAGAGCGTGCAGCGGGCGCTTCAGGAGCGTATCGAACGTGCCGGCATGCAAGACCAGTTTGGTCAAATTCTCGTTCCGACTGAAGAAGTGGTCGAGGTAAAAGGTGGTCACAAATCGGTGACCGAGCGTCGTTTCTTTCCGGGCTATGTGTTGGTCGAGATGGAAATGACAGACGAGACGTGGCACCTCGTGAAAAACACAGCGAAGGTGACGGGTTTCGTAGGTGGTGCGCGTAATCGCCCGAGTCCGATCTCCCCGCGCGAAGTCGAGAAGATCATGTCGCAGATGCAGGAGGGCGTGGAGAAGCCACGTCCGAAGACCCTGTTTGAAGTCGGCGAAATGGTGCGGGTGAAGGACGGTCCGTTCACGGACTTCAACGGTAGCGTCGAAGAAGTGAATTACGAAAAGTCGCGCGTCCGTGTTTCCGTTACAATCTTCGGCCGCGCTACGCCGGTCGAGCTGGAATTCGGCCAAGTCGAAAAGCTGTAATCCAGAATTCTACGGAGCGCACCAGTCGGTGCGCTCCGTATTTCGCGCTTACGGTCCGCGTAATGGCCGTTGAGGAGCGTCAGTATCCGATTTTCCGGGGAACGCGCGCTACTACTCACTGAACAACCGCATGTGCCCATGTGGTGTTCCAAAGAGGTTTTCAACATGGCAAAGAAAATCATCGGCTTTATCAAGCTGCAGATTCCTGCAGGTAAAGCCAATCCGTCGCCGCCGGTCGGTCCGGCACTGGGTCAACGCGGCCTGAACATCATGGAGTTCTGCAAGGCGTTCAACGCGCAGACCCAGGCACTGGAACCGGGTCTTCCGATTCCGGTCGTGATCACCGCGTTCGCGGACAAGAGCTTCACGTTCGTTCTGAAGACGCCGCCGGCAACGGTACTGATCAAGAAGGCAGCGAAGATCGACAAGGGTTCGAGCAAGCCGCATACCGACAAGGTCGGCAAGATCACCCGCGCTCAAGCTGAAGACATCGCCAAGACCAAAATGCCCGATCTGACGGCAGCTGATCTGGACGCAGCGGTTCGTACGATCGCTGGTAGCGCCCGCTCGATGGGCATCACCGTGGAGGGCGTGTAAATGGCTAAGCTTTCAAAGCGTCTGCAAGCATTTGCAGCCAAGGTTGATCGTCAAAAGCTCTACGCGATTGACGAAGCCCTGTCGCTCGTGAAGGAATGTGCGAGCGCGAAGTTCGACGAGTCGATCGACGTTGCGGTGCAACTCGGCATCGACGCGAAGAAGTCGGACCAAGTGGTTCGTGGTTCGGTCGTCCTGCCGGCTGGTACCGGTAA
Organism: Paraburkholderia sp. BGA-UO-ETr-F21; assembly: GCF_059567925.1. Classification (NCBI taxonomy): domain Bacteria; kingdom Pseudomonadati; phylum Pseudomonadota; class Betaproteobacteria; order Burkholderiales; family Burkholderiaceae; genus Paraburkholderia; species Paraburkholderia sp. BGA-UO-ETr-F21. The sequence continues at coordinate 3,692 of NZ_JCAQOY010000014.1, forward strand.
GTCGGTCCGTGTCGCCGTTTTCGCGCAAGGCGAAAAGGCTGAGCAGGCTCGTGCAGCTGGCGCCGAAGTCGTCGGTATGGAAGACCTGGCCGAACAAGTCAAGGCCGGCAAGCTGGACTTCGACATCGTGATCGCTTCGCCGGACACAATGCGCGTTGTCGGTACGCTCGGTCAGATCCTCGGCCCGCGCGGCCTGATGCCGAACCCGAAGGTCGGTACGGTTACGCCGGACGTCGCGACTGCGGTGAAGAACGCCAAAGCTGGTCAGGTGCAATTCCGTGTCGACAAGGCCGGTATCATCCATGCCACGATCGGCCGTGCTTCGTTCGAGCCGACGGCTCTGCGTAGCAACCTCAACGCTCTCGTTGATGCGCTCCAAAAAGCGAAGCCGGCAACGAGCAAGGGTGTCTACCTGCGCAAGGTTGCACTGTCGAGCACGATGGGTGTCGGCGTTCGCGTCGATCAGGCATCGATCGCAGCGCAGTAATAGATTTCATCGTCTCGGCGAGAGTCGAGGCGGTTTTATGGGCTTTGGGCGGTCGCAAAGTGGCAGTCTGCATTGAGCGACCGGTTGTCAAAGACCGTTGGCGGGCACGCAGCAGGTGGGCGGGTCCTTAATGTAAGGCCAACGCAGATGGCGAACCCGAAAAGGTTTTGTAGTGATGAAGCCGGTCGATGTCCGCAGCAATGCGAATGTTGGGCGGTTGAAATACTCCTGACTGGTCGGACGCCGTTATTGAACGCGGTACACAAGGCGCACGCTGCGTGTATCGAATCTGGAGGTTAACCGTGCCACTTAACAAAGAAAGCAAGCAGGCCGTCGTTGCTGAGGTTGCCGCGCAAGTCGCGAAAGCCCAGACCGTGGTTCTGGCTGAGTATCGTGGAATCGCGGTTGGCGATCTGACCAAGCTGCGCGCGAAAGCGCGTGAGCAACAGGTTTACCTTCGCGTGTTGAAAAACACGCTGGCGCGTCGCGCTGTTGAAGGTACCCCGTTTGCTCCGCTGGCAGAGCAGATGACTGGCCCCCTGATCTACGGCATCTCGGAAGATGCAATTGCTGCTGCTAAGGTCGTCAATGACTTCAGCAAGAGCAATGACAAGTTGGTCATCAAGGCTGGTTCCTACGAAGGCAAGGTGATGGACAAGGCTGGCGTGCAAGCGCTGGCAAACATCCCGAGCCGGGAAGAACTGCTCTCCAAGCTGTTGTACGTTATGCAAGCACCTGTTTCCGGCTTTGCGCGCGCTCTGGCCGCGCTGGCAGAAAAGAAACAAGGCGAAGAAACCTCTGCGTAATGCACTTCAGTCGAGCGTGATTGATCGCTGGCTGTATCCGAATTCAATTTAGGAGTATTTCAAATGGCAATCGCAAAAGAAGACATTCTCGAAGCCGTAGGCTCGATGTCGGTTCTGGAACTGAACGAGCTGGTTAAGGCGTTCGAAGAAAAGTTTGGCGTGTCGGCAGCTGCTGTTGCAGTGGCAGGCCCGGCAGGCGGCGGCGCTGCTGCTGCTGCTGAAGAGCAAACCGAATTCACGGTCAACCTGACGGAAGTCGGCGCGAACAAGGTTTCGGTCATTAAGGCTGTTCGTGAACTGACGGGTCTCGGCCTGAAGGAAGCGAAGGACCTGGTCGACGGCGCACCGAAGCCTGTTAAGGAATCGGTACCGAAGGCTGCTGCTGAAGAAGCCAAGAAGAAGCTGGAAGAAGCCGGCGCGAAGGCTGAAATCAAGTAAGTTTCAGCGCGCTGTGCGAAGGCTGGCGGTTTTCCACCGCCGGCCTTTTTGTGCTTTGTGGGGACCACGTTTTTGCCAGCTAATTTTGGCAAAAACTGAAGCCCCAGAAGCCAAAGAAAACCGCCATTCGGCAACATTGACCGGCGTTTCTCTTTGTCTTCTGAAGCGACTGCAGAAGGCAAGTTTGGTCGGGTAGCGGGCAACATAGGCATCCGCTGCCGTCAGCCAGCGGTTGGTAGCGGCCAACCACCAAGCTTCTAGGCTCGTTCAAGCCATCGGACGGCCATCGGGTCTCAGTCGGTGAACACTCGGGTTGTCTCATCAAGGTATCCTGCCTCGACAACAATGCCCGCCGTGATTCGGAGATCGTATGCAATATTCCTTCACCGAGAAGAAGCGTATTCGCAAGAGTTTTGCGAAGCGCCCCATCGTTCACCAAGTACCTTTCCTGCTGGCTACCCAGCTTGAATCATTCAGCACGTTTCTGCAAGCAGACACGTCGTCCACGCAACGCAAGCCGGAAGGCCTGCAAGCTGCGTTTACCTCCGTTTTCCCAATTGTTTCGCATAACGGGTTCGCTCGTCTAGAGTTCGTCAGCTACATGCTGTCGCCGCCGGCATTCAACATCAAGGAATGTCAGCAGCGCGGTTTGACGTACTGCTCGGCATTGCGCGCGAAAGTCCGCCTGGTGTTGCTCGACAAGGAATCGCCGAGCAAGCCGGTTGTGAAGGAAGTGAAGGAACAAGAAGTGTACATGGGCGAAATCCCGCTCATGACGCCGACGGGTTCGTTCGTCATCAACGGCACGGAGCGTGTGATCGTTTCGCAGCTGCACCGTTCGCCGGGCGTGTTCTTCGAGCACGACAAAGGCAAGACGCACAGCTCAGGCAAGCTCCTGTTCTCGGCACGTATTATTCCTTATCGCGGTTCGTGGCTCGATTTCGAGTTCGACCCGAAGGACGTGCTGTACTTCCGCGTCGACCGTCGCCGCAAGATGCCGGTCACGATCCTGCTGAAGGCAATCGGCCTCACGCCGGAACAGATCCTCGCAAACTTCTTCGTGTTCGACAATTTCACGCTGATGCCGGAAGGCGCGCAGATGGAATTCGTGCCGGAGCGTCTGCGTGGTGAAGTCGCGCGTTTCGACATCACGGACCGTGATGGCAACGTGATCGTCCAGAAGGACAAGCGGATCAACGCGAAGCACATTCGCGACCTCGACAACGCCAAGACCAAGTTTATTTCGGTTCCGGAAGACTATTTGCTCGGCCGCGTGCTGGCGAAGAACGTCGTCGACGGCGACACGGGTGAAGTCATCGCTAACGCGAACGACGAAATCACGGAAACCGTGCTCGAGAAGCTGCGCGAGTCGAAGATCAAAGACATCCAGACGCTCTACACAAACGATCTGGATCAAGGTCCGTACATCTCGTCGACGCTGCGTATCGACGAAACCGCGGACAAGATGGCCGCGCGCATCGCGATCTACCGCATGATGCGTCCGGGCGAACCGCCGACCGAAGAAGCGGTCGAGGCGCTGTTCAACCGTCTGTTCTACAGCGAAGACGCATACGACCTGTCCAAGGTGGGTCGTATGAAGTTCAATCGCCGTGTCGGCCGCGACGAAATCGTCGGACCGATGACGCTGCAAGACGACGACATCCTCGCCACGATCAAGATCCTGGTCGAGCTGCGTAACGGCAAGGGCGAAGTGGACGACATCGACCACTTGGGCAATCGTCGTGTGCGTTGCGTCGGCGAATTGGCGGAAAACCAGTTCCGCGCGGGTCTCGTGCGTGTCGAGCGTGCTGTGAAGGAACGCCTCGGCCAGGCCGAAAGCGAAAACCTGATGCCGCACGACCTGATCAACTCGAAGCCGATTTCGTCGGCGATTCGCGAGTTCTTCGGTTCGTCGCAGCTGTCGCAGTTCATGGACCAAACGAACCCGCTGTCGGAAATCACCCACAAGCGCCGCGTTTCGGCACTTGGCCCGGGCGGTTTGACGCGTGAGCGCGCTGGCTTTGAAGTCCGCGACGTGCACCCGACTCACTACGGTCGCGTGTGCCCGATCGAAACGCCGGAAGGTCCGAACATCGGCCTGATCAACTCGCTCGCTCTGTACGCGCACCTGAACGAATACGGCTTCCTCGAAACGCCGTATCGCAAGGTCGTGGACAGCAAGGTGACGGATCAAATCGATTACCTGTCGGCGATCGAAGAGGGCCGTTACGTGATCGCTCAGGCGAACGCGGCCGTGGCGGAAGACGGCTCGCTGACCGATGAACTGGTGTCGTCGCGTGAAGCAGGCGAAACGCTGATGGTCACGCCGGACCGCATCCAGTACATGGACGTGGCGCCGTCGCAGATCGTGTCGGTGGCAGCATCGCTGATTCCGTTCCTCGAGCACGATGACGCGAACCGCGCATTGATGGGTTCGAACATGCAGCGTCAGGCTGTGCCGTGCCTGCGTCCTGAAAAGGCGGTAGTCGGTACGGGTATCGAGCGCACGGTGGCAGTCGACTCGGGTACGACGGTTCAGGCATTCCGCGGCGGTGTGGTCGATTACGTCGACGCAGGCCGTATGGTGATTCGCGTGAACGACGATGAAGCCGCTGCTGGCGAAACCGGCGTGGACATCTACAACCTGATCAAGTACACGCGTTCGAACCAGAACACGAACATCAACCAGCGCCCGATCGTGAAGGTCGGCGACATCGTGTCGCGCGGCGACGTGCTGGCTGACGGCGCATCGACCGACCTCGGCGAACTGGCTCTCGGCCAGAACATGCTGGTCGCGTTCATGCCGTGGAACGGCTACAACTTCGAAGATTCGATCTTGATCTCGGAGAAGGTGGTTGCGGACGACCGTTACACGTCGATCCACATTGAAGAACTGAACGTCGTTGCTCGCGATACGAAGCTCGGACCGGAAGAAATCACGCGCGACATCTCGAACCTGGCTGAAGTGCAACTTGGCCGTCTCGATGAGTCGGGCATCGTCTACATCGGCGCTGAAGTCGAAGCAGGCGACGTGCTGGTCGGCAAGGTCACGCCGAAGGGCGAAACCCAGCTGACGCCGGAAGAAAAGCTGCTGCGCGCGATCTTCGGTGAAAAGGCTTCGGACGTGAAGGACACGTCGCTGCGCGTGCCCTCGGGCATGAGCGGCACCGTGATCGACGTTCAAGTGTTCACGCGTGAAGGCATTCAGCGCGACAAGCGCGCGCAACAGATCATCGACGATGAACTGAAGCGCTATCGCCTCGACCTGAACGACCAGCTGCGTATCGTGGAAGGCGACGCCTTCCAGCGTCTCGCACGTATGCTCGACGGCAAGGTCGCGAACGGCGGTCCGAAGAAGCTGGCGAAGGGCACGAAGATCGAACAGGCTTACCTGCAAGATCTGGATCATTACCACTGGTTCGACATCCGCCTCGCGGACGAAGAAGCAGCGGCACAGCTCGAAGCGATCAAGGACTCGATCGAACAGAAGCGTCACCAGTTCGATCTGGCGTTCGAAGAGAAGCGCAAGAAGCTCACGCAAGGCGACGAATTGCCGCCGGGCGTGTTGAAGATGGTCAAGGTGTATCTGGCAGTCAAGCGCCGCCTGCAGCCTGGCGACAAGATGGCCGGCCGTCACGGTAACAAGGGTGTGGTGTCGAAGATCGTTCCGATCGAAGACATGCCGTACATGGCCGACGGCCGTCCGGCTGACGTCGTTCTGAACCCGCTCGGCGTGCCGTCGCGGATGAACGTGGGTCAGGTTCTCGAAGTGCATCTGGGTTGGGCCGCGAAGGGTCTCGGCTGGCGTATCGGCGAAATGCTGCAGCGTCAGGCGAAGATCGAAGAACTGCGCGAATTCCTGACCAAGATCTACAACGAGTCGGGCCGCGCCGAAGAGCTGGACAGCTTCACGGACGACGAGATCGTCGAACTGGCGAAGAACCTGCGCGAAGGCGTGCCGTTCGCTACGCCAGTGTTCGACGGTGCGACGGAAGAAGAAATGTCGCGCGCGCTGGATCTGGCATTCCCGGACGACATCGCGAAGAACCTCGGCATGACGCCGTCGAAGAACCAGGTGCGTCTGTACGACGGCCGTACGGGCGAAATGTTCGAACGTATGGTGACGGTCGGCTACATGCACTACCTGAAGCTGCACCACTTGGTCGACGACAAGATGCACGCGCGTTCCACGGGCCCGTACTCGCTCGTGACGCAGCAGCCGTTGGGCGGTAAGGCGCAATTCGGTGGCCAGCGTTTCGGTGAAATGGAAGTGTGGGCGCTCGAAGCGTACGGCGCATCGTACGTGCTGCAGGAAATGCTGACGGTGAAGTCGGACGACGTGACAGGCCGGACCAAGGTTTATGAAAACCTGGTCAAGGGCGATCACGTGATCGACGCCGGCATGCCGGAATCCTTCAACGTGTTGGTGAAGGAAATCCGCTCGCTCGGTATCGATATCGACCTCGACCGCAACTAATCGGACTACGGAGAGAAAGCAATGAAAGCTCTGCTCGATCTATTCAAGCAAGTCCAACAGCCTGAAGTTTTTGACGCGATCAAGATCGGTCTGGCTTCGCCGGACAAGATCCGTTCGTGGTCGTTCGGTGAAGTGAAGAAGCCGGAAACCATCAACTACCGGACGTTCAAGCCGGAACGCGATGGTTTGTTCTGCGCGAAGATCTTCGGGCCGATCAAAGACTACGAATGCCTTTGCGGCAAGTACAAGCGCCTGAAGCACCGTGGCGTGATCTGCGAGAAGTGCGGCGTTGAAGTGACGCTGGCGAAAGTGCGTCGCGAACGCATGGGCCACATCGAACTGGCCTCGCCGGTTGCGCACATCTGGTTCTTGAAGTCGCTGCCGTCGCGTCTGGGCATGGTGCTCGACATGACGCTGCGCGACATCGAACGCGTGCTGTACTTCGAAGCATATGTGGTGATCGATCCGGGCATGACGCCGCTGAAAGCGCGGCAGATCATGACGGAAGAGGATTACTACAACAAGGTCGAAGAATACGGTGACGAATTCCGTGCCGAGATGGGCGCGGAAGGCGTGCGCGAACTGCTGCGCGCGATCAACATCGACGAACAGGTCGAGATGCTGCGCACTGAACTCAAGAACACGGGTTCGGAAGCGAAGATCAAGAAGTACGCAAAGCGCCTGAAGGTGCTCGAGGCTTTCCAGCGTTCGGGCATCAAGCCTGACTGGATGGTGCTCGAAGTGCTGCCGGTGCTGCCGCCGGAACTGCGTCCGCTGGTGCCGCTGGACGGCGGCCGCTTCGCGACGTCGGACCTGAACGACCTGTATCGCCGCGTGATCAACCGTAACAACCGGTTGAAGCGTCTGCTCGAACTGAAAGCGCCTGAAATCATCGTCCGCAACGAAAAGCGGATGCTGCAGGAAGCCGTCGATTCGCTGCTCGACAACGGTCGTCGCGGTAAGGCCATGACCGGCGCGAACAAGCGTCCGTTGAAGTCGCTCGCTGACATGATCAAGGGTAAGGGCGGTCGTTTCCGTCAGAACTTGCTCGGTAAGCGCGTCGACTATTCGGGCCGTTCGGTGATCGTGGTCGGCCCGACGCTCAAGCTGCATCAGTGCGGTCTGCCGAAACTGATGGCGCTCGAACTGTTCAAGCCGTTCATCTTCAACAAGCTCGAAGTGATGGGTGTCGCTACCACCATCAAGGCTGCGAAGAAGGAAGTCGAGAACCAGACGCCGGTGGTGTGGGACATCCTGGAAGAGGTGATCCGCGAACATCCGGTCATGCTGAACCGTGCGCCTACTCTTCACCGTCTTGGCATTCAGGCTTTCGAGCCGGTGCTGATCGAAGGTAAGGCAATCCAGCTGCACCCGCTCGTTTGCGCGGCGTTCAACGCCGACTTCGACGGTGACCAGATGGCTGTTCACGTGCCGCTGTCGCTGGAAGCGCAGATGGAAGCGCGCACGCTGATGCTGGCGTCGAACAACGTCCTGTTCCCGGCCAACGGCGATCCGTCGATCGTGCCGTCGCAGGATATCGTGCTCGGTTTGTACTACGCGACCCGTGAAGCCGTGAATGCTAAGGGCGAAGGCCTGACGTTCACCGGCGTCTCGGAAGCGCTGCGTGCGTACGAGAACAAGGAAGTCGAGCTTGCCTCGCGCGTCAACGTGCGGATCACCGAAATGGTCCACAACGAAGACAAGTCGGAAGGTGCGCCGGCGTTCGTGCCGAAGATCACGCTTTACCCGACCACCGTCGGCCGTGCAATCCTGTCGGAAATTCTTCCGCCGGGCCTGCCGTTCTCGGTGCTCAACAAGCCGCTGAAGAAGAAGGAAATCTCGCGCCTCATCAACACCGCGTTCCGCAAGTGCGGTCTGCGCGAAACGGTGATTTTCGCCGACCAGTTGATGCAGTCGGGTTTCCGTCTGGCAACGCGCGCGGGTATCTCGATCTGCGTCGACGACATGCTCGTGCCGCCGCAGAAGGAAACCATCGTCGGCGACGCCGCGAAGAAGGTGAAGGAATACGACCGTCAGTACATGTCGGGTCTCGTCACGTCGCAAGAGCGCTACAACAACGTGGTCGACATCTGGTCGGCAACGTCGGAAGCGGTCGGCAAGGCGATGATGGAGCAGCTGTCGACGGAACCGGTCACGGACCGCGACGGCAACGAAACGCGTCAGGAATCGTTCAACTCGATTTACATGATGGCGGACTCGGGTGCTCGTGGTTCCGCGGTTCAGATTCGTCAGCTGGCCGGTATGCGTGGCCTGATGGCGAAGCCGGACGGCTCGATCATCGAGACGCCGATTACGGCGAATTTCCGTGAAGGCCTGAACGTGTTGCAGTACTTCATCTCGACCCACGGTGCACGTAAGGGTCTGGCTGATACGGCACTGAAGACGGCTAACTCGGGTTACCTGACGCGTCGTCTCGTCGACGTGACGCAGGATCTGGTGGTGGTCGAGGACGATTGCGGTACGTCCAACGGCGTCGCCATGAAGGCGTTGGTCGAAGGCGGTGAAGTCGTCGAAGCGCTGCGTGACCGTATTCTCGGTCGCGTGACGGTGGCTGACGTCGTCAATCCGGAATCGCAGGAAACGCTGTACGAAACGGGCACGCTGCTCGACGAAGATGCGGTCGAAGAAATCGAACGCCTCGGCATCGACGAAGTGCGCGTGCGTACGCCGCTGACTTGCGAAACGCGTTACGGTCTGTGCGCAGCCTGCTACGGCCGCGACCTGGGCCGCGGCTCGTCGGTCAACGTCGGTGAAGCAGTTGGCGTGATCGCTGCGCAGTCGATCGGCGAACCGGGCACGCAGCTCACGATGCGTACGTTCCACATCGGTGGTGCGGCATCGCGTGCGGCAGTGGCTTCGTCGGTTGAAGCGAAGTCGAACGGTACGGTGCGTTTCACGGCAACCATGCGTTACGTCACCAACGCGAAGGGCGAGCAGATCGTCATCTCGCGTTCGGGCGAAGCCATGATCACCGACGACCACGGTCGCGAGCGCGAACGTCACAAGGTGCCGTACGGCGCGACGCTGTTGCAACTGGACGGCGCGCAGATCAAGGCCGGCACGCAACTGGCAACGTGGGATCCGATGACGCGTCCGATCATCACCGAGTGGGGCGGTACGGTGAAGTTCGAAAACGTCGAAGAAGGCGTGACGGTTGCCAAGCAGATCGACGATGTGACGGGTCTGTCCACGCTGGTCGTGATCGACGTGAAGCGTCGTGGTTCGCAAGCTTCGAAGACGGTGCGTCCGCAGGTCAAGCTGCTCGACGCGAACGGCGAAGAAGTCAAGATCCCGAACACCGAGCACTCGGTGCAGATCGGCTTCCAGGTCGGCGCTCTGATCACCGTGAAGGATGGTCAGCAAGTGCAGGTCGGTGAAGTGCTGGCACGTATCCCGGTTGAATCGCAGAAGACGCGTGACATTACCGGTGGTCTGCCGCGTGTGGCTGAACTGTTCGAAGCACGTTCGCCTAAGGACGCAGGTATCCTGGCGGAAGTCACGGGTACGACGTCGTTCGGTAAGGACACGAAGGGCAAGCAGCGTCTCGTTATCACGGACCTCGAAGGCAATCAGCACGAGTTCCTGATCGCGAAGGAAAAGCAGGTTCTGGTGCACGATGGTCAGGTCGTCAACAAGGGCGAAATGATTGTCGACGGTCCGGCCGATCCGCACGACATCTTGCGTCTGCAAGGTATCGAAGCGCTGTCGCGTTACATCGTGGACGAAGTGCAGGACGTGTACCGTCTGCAAGGCGTGAAGATCAACGACAAGCACATTGAAGTGATTGTTCGTCAGATGCTGCGCCGCGTGCAGATTACGGACAACGGCGATACGCGTTTCATCCCGGGCGAACAGGTCGAGCGGTCGGATATGCTCGATGAGAACGACCGTATGATCGCGGAAGACAAGCGTCCGGCAACGTACGAAAACGTGCTGCTCGGTATCACGAAGGCCTCGTTGTCGACCGATTCGTTCATCTCGGCGGCGTCGTTCCAGGAAACGACCCGCGTGCTGACCGAAGCGGCGATCATGGGCAAGCGTGACGACCTGCGTGGTCTGAAGGAAAACGTGATCGTCGGCCGTCTGATTCCGGCTGGTACGGGTCTCGCGTTCCACAAGGCGCGCAAGAGCAAGGAACTGTCCGACCGCGAGCGTTTCGATCAGATCGCAGCGGAAGAGTCGTTCGAATTCGGTACGCCGGAAACCCCGGCCGCCGAACAGCAGCACTCAGGCGAGTAAGCTCAGGTCAGTAGGTCCAGGCGGTGCAAGCCGCTTGGAGCTCTAGCCAGCGAAGCCGCTCAGTTTCGACTGAGCGGCTTTTTTTATGCGCTTTCTTTTTGTGCGCTTGCCCATGCTTTGTTAGCCCGAATGGCTAACGTTGCAGTAAAGCGCGGGCGCAGCACGAATGCGTTGGTAAAATTCGTGTCACCGGCATCACGCTGCTTCTCTCAAATTCATGTCCCGTCCGCTCGAAATCCTCAACGAAGTCTTCGGTTACCCCGCGTTCAGAGGACAGCAGGGCGAAATTGTCGAGCACGTCGCCGGCGGCGGCGACTGTCTCGTGCTGATGCCGACGGGCGGCGGCAAGTCGCTCTGCTATCAGATTCCGTCGCTGGTGCGCCGTGAAGGCGGGTTTGGAACCGGCATCGTCGTTTCTCCGCTGATCGCGCTGATGCAGGATCAGGTGGCCGCGCTTACGGAAGTGGGTGTGCGGGCGGCGTATCTGAATTCGACGCTGTCCAGCGCTGAGGCGATGGCGACTGAGCGCGCGTTGCGCGACGGCGAGATCGACCTGCTTTACGTGGCGCCGGAGCGTTTGATGACGCCCCGTTTCCAGGAGCTACTGGAGCGTACGCGCATCGGGTTGTTCGCCATCGACGAAGCGCATTGCGTGTCGCAATGGGGGCACGATTTCCGACCGGAATACATCCAGTTGTCGGTGCTGCACGAGCGGTTTCCGAACGTGCCGCGCATCGCGCTCACAGCTACCGCGGATGCCATCACGCGGGACGAGATCATCCACCGTCTTGCCTTGGATGACGCACGTATTTTCGTGTCGAGCTTCGACCGGCCGAACATCCGCTATCGCATTGTCGAAAAGGACAACGCGCGTACGCAGTTGCTGGACTTCATCCGCGCGGAGCATTCGAAGCCGGACGGCACGACTGACGCCGGCGTCGTCTATTGCCTCTCGCGTCGCAAGGTCGAAGAGACTGCGGAGTGGTTGAAAGAAAAAGGGATGCGCGCGCTGCCGTATCACGCCGGCATGGAGTTTGAAATCCGCCAGAAGCATCAGGAGATGTTTCAGCGCGAAGAAGGAATCGTGATGTGCGCGACGATCGCGTTCGGCATGGGCATCGACAAGCCGGACGTGCGCTTCGTGGCTCACCTGGACTTGCCGAAGAGCGTCGAAGGCTACTACCAGGAAACCGGTCGCGCGGGGCGCGACGGCATGCCGGCGAACGCATGGATGGCCTACGGTCTCGGCGACGTCGTCCAGCAGCGCAAAATGATCGACGAATCCGACGCCGACGACGCACACAAGCGCGTGCAAACAGGCAAGCTGGACGCGCTGCTCGGTCTGTGTGAAGCGGCGACTTGCCGGCGAGTGCGACTTCTCGCGTATTTCGGCGAGTCGAGCAAGCCATGCGGCAACTGTGACAACTGTCTTGAGCCACCGGCTACATGGAATGCGACGCGTGAAGCGCAGATGGCGTTATCGTGCGTGTTCCGTGCGCAGCGGGCGAGCGGTTTTCATTTCGGCGCCGGCCATCTGATCGATATTCTGCGTGGCAACAGCAGCGAAAAAATCCTTCAGCGAGGCCACGAGAAGCTGACCACGTTCGGTATCGGTTCGGCGCTCGGCGAGCCGGAGTGGCGCGCGGTGTTTCGCCAGCTTGTCGCGTTCGGCTATCTGACCGTCGACCACGAGGGATTCGGCTCGCTGGTTCTAACCGAGGCAAGCAAACCGGTGCTCAAGGGCGAGCAGAACGTCACGATGCGCCGTTACGTCAAGCCGACGCGTACCCGTCAATCGTCCGGGCGCACCAGTGAGCGCGCCGACCCGACAATCGGCATGGGCCCGCGCGAACGTGCGCGCTGGGAACGGCTGCGTGCGTGGCGCACCGAAACGGCGAAGAGCGACGGCGTGCCGGCGTACGTGATCTTCCACGACGCGACTTTGGCTGAAATCGCCCGTAACGGCCCCGACTCCATCGAAGATTTGCGCGGCATTCCGGGTATAGGTGCGCGCAAACTCGACCGTTTCGGCGACGAGTTGCTAGAAGTCGTTGCCGCTGACTGAGCGCTCAGCGAGCGCCTGGGCAGGTCCGCAGGGGTGCGAAACATCGCAACCTGTTGACTCCCTTAGTAATTTCGGAATATTATGCTAGGTTCCGGTTCTTGGAATGCCTGCGCGCGAAGTCAAATCATGCGCTGGCGGTCGAGTCCGGGAGTTCGATGCGCAATCGTTTCTGCTTTGCCCGGAAACAGATGCGTCGATTTTGTTCAATTTCAGGAATAAACAATGCCAACCATCAATCAACTGGTTCGCAAAGGCCGCGCGTCGGAAACGACGAAGAGCAAGAGCCCGGCTTTGCAGGACTGCCCCCAGCGTCGCGGCGTGTGCACCCGTGTGTACACCACGACGCCGAAGAAGCCTAACTCGGCACTGCGTAAGGTTGCCAAGGTTCGTCTGACGAACGGCTTCGAAGTCATTTCGTACATCGGTGGTGAAGGCCACAACCTGCAGGAACACTCGGTCGTGCTGATTCGCGGCGGCCGTGTGAAGGACTTGCCGGGTGTGCGTTACCACATGGTTCGCGGCTCGCTGGATACCCAGGGCGTCAAGGATCGTAAGCAGGCTCGCTCGAAGTACGGTGCGAAGCGTGCAAAAGCTGGTAAATAAGCTGGCAAGTAATTAGCCGGTCAGTAGTTTCAGGTCGCCTGCATAGGCGGTATTAGCGGTGGTGCCGGAATCGCCGGTGCTGTCGAGTAAGTGGTCACCCGACCAGGCTGGTAAGTCGTTAGAGATGAATCGGGTTAGTTGGTGGCCGCGGGGCTAAAAATAGCTCCAACTGAAAAGTTAAAGGAAGAAACATGCCGCGTCGTCGCGAAGTCCCCAAGCGGGAAGTGTTGCCGGATCCGAAGTTCGGTAACGTTGATGTAGCTAAGTTCATGAACGTGCTGATGCTCTCCGGCAAGAAGTCGGTTGCCGAGCGTATCGTGTACGGCGCTTTCGAACAGATCCAGACCAAGGGTGGCAAGGACCCGCTGGAAGTGTTCACGGTAGCGCTCAACAACGTCAAGCCGGTGGTCGAAGTGAAGAGCCGCCGCGTTGGTGGTGCGAACTATCAGGTTCCGGTCGAAGTGCGCCCGTCGCGTCGTATGGCATTGGCGATGCGTTGGCTGCGTGAAGCCGCGAAGAAGCGCAGCGAGAAGTCGATGGCCCTGCGTCTGGCAGGTGAACTCTCCGAAGCGGCCGAAGGCCGTGGCGGCGCAATGAAGAAGCGCGACGAAGTTCACCGGATGGCAGAAGCCAACAAGGCGTTCTCGCACTTCCGTTTCTAAGCTTCCCGAACCCGGGTTTAGCAGAAAAAACGGAAAGAAATTCCGGGCGGGTGCGCTTACAAAGCGCCTCGCCCGTTTGTGTTACAGCGCGATGGGTATTTTCTCGCATCGCGTCATCCCAATAGAGGATCAAAGTGGCTCGCAAGACACCTATCGAGCGCTACCGTAACATCGGTATTAGCGCTCACATCGACGCCGGCAAAACGACGACGACCGAGCGCATCCTGTTCTACACCGGCGTGAACCATAAGATTGGTGAAGTTCACGACGGCGCTGCCACCATGGACTGGATGGAGCAGGAGCAGGAACGCGGCATCACGATCACGTCCGCTGCTACCACGGCGTTCTGGAAAGGCATGGCCGGCGACCGCGCTGAGCACCGCATCAACATCATCGACACCCCGGGCCACGTTGACTTCACAATTGAAGTTGAGCGCTCGATGCGCGTGCTCGACGGCGCGTGCATGGTTTACTGTGCTGTGGGTGGCGTTCAGCCCCAGTCGGAAACCGTGTGGCGTCAGGCTAATAAGTACAAGGTTCCCCGTCTCGCGTTCATCAACAAGATGGACCGCACCGGCGCGAACTTCTTCAAGGTTTACGACCAGCTCAAGCTGCGTCTGAAGGCGAACCCGGTTCCGGTCGTGGTGCCTATCGGTGCAGAAGAAAACTTCACGGGCGTCGTCGATCTGCTGAAGATGAAAGCGATCATTTGGGACGAAGCGTCCCAAGGCACGAAGTTCTCGTACGAAGAAATTCCGGCGGAACTGGCTGACTCGTGCACGGAATGGCGCGAGAAGATGGTCGAGGCGGCTGCCGAGTCGAGCGAAGAATTGATGAACAAGTACCTGGAAGAGGGCGAGCTCTCTGAAGCGGAAATCATCAAGGGTCTGCGCGACCGTACGATCGCTTGCGAAATCCAGCCGATGCTGTGCGGCACCGCGTTCAAGAACAAGGGCGTGCAACGCATGCTGGACGCCGTGCTCGACTTCCTGCCTTCGCCGATCGACATCCCGCCGGTTACCGGCGAGCTGGAAAACGGTGAGAAGGGCGAGCGCCGCGCTGCCGACGACGAAAAGTTCTCGGCACTGGCGTTCAAGATCATGACCGACCCGTTCGTCGGCCAGCTGATCTTCTTCCGCGTGTACTCGGGCGTCGTGAATTCCGGCGACACCGTGCTGAACGCGACCAAAGACAAGAAGGAACGTCTGGGTCGTATTCTGCAGATGCACGCGAACCAGCGCGAAGAAATCAAGGAAGTCCGCGCAGGCGACATCGCAGCAGCAGTCGGCCTGAAAGACGCGACGACCGGCGACACGCTGTGCGATCCGCAAAGCCCGATCGTGCTCGAGCGCATGATTTTCCCGGAGCCGGTGATTTCGCAGGCGGTTGAGCCGAAGACGAAGCCTGACCAGGAAAAGATGGGTCTGGCGCTGAACCGTCTGGCACAAGAAGATCCGTCGTTCCGCGTTCAAACGGACGAAGAATCGGGCCAAACCATTATTTCGGGCATGGGCGAGCTCCACCTGGAAATTCTGGTTGACCGTATGAAGCGCGAATTCGGCGTGGAAGCGACTGTCGGCAAGCCGCAAGTTGCTTACCGCGAAACGATTCGCGGCAAGGCGGAAGACGTTGACGGCAAGTTCGTCAAGCAGTCGGGTGGTCGCGGCCAGTATGGTCACGCGGTCATCACGCTCGAGCCGAATGAGCAAGGCAAGGGCTACGAGTTCCTCGACGAGATCAAGGGCGGTGTGATTCCGCGCGAATACATCCCGGCGGTGGACAAGGGTATCCAGGAAACGCTGAAGGCAGGCGTGCTGGCAGGCTTCCCGGTCGTCGACGTCAAGGTTCACCTGACGTTCGGTTCGTACCACGACGTTGACTCGAACGAAAATGCGTTCCGCATGGCCGGCTCGATGGCGTTCAAGGAAGCAATGCGCAAGGCTCAACCGGTCATCCTCGAACCGATGATGGCTGTGGAAGTCGAAACGCCTGAAGATTACATGGGCAACGTGATGGGCGACCTGTCGGGTCGTCGCGGCATCGTGCAGGGCATGGACGACATGGTTGGCGGCGGCAAGATCGTTCGCGCCGAAGTCCCGCTGTCGGAAATGTTCGGCTACTCGACGTCGCTGCGTTCGCTGACCCAAGGTCGTGCAACGTACACGATGGAGTTCAAGCACTACTCCGAAGCACCGCGTAACGTGTCCGAAGCGATCATCAACGCGAAGTCGAAGTAATCGCGCGGCAAGTCATTCAACGATTAACTTTTTGAAAGAAGAGAAACATGGCTAAAGGTAAATTCGAACGGACCAAGCCGCACGTGAACGTCGGCACGATCGGTCACGTTGACCACGGCAAGACCACGCTGACGGCAGCGATCACGACGGTTCTGACGCAGAAGTTTGGCGGCGAAGCGAAGGCATACGACCAGATCGACGCGGCGCCGGAAGAAAAGGCACGTGGTATCACGATCAACACGGCACACGTCGAGTACGAAACGGCTAACCGCCACTACGCACACGTCGACTGCCCGGGCCACGCTGACTATGTGAAGAACATGATCACGGGCGCAGCGCAGATGGACGGCGCGATCCTGGTGTGCTCGGCCGCTGACGGCCCGATGCCGCAAACGCGTGAGCACATCCTGCTGGCGCGTCAGGTTGGCGTTCCGTACATCATCGTGTTCCTGAACAAGTGCGACATGGTGGACGACGCTGAGCTGCTGGAGCTGGTCGAGATGGAAGTTCGCGAACTTCTGTCGAAGTACGACTTCCCGGGCGACGAAACGCCGATCATCAAGGGTTCGGCCAAGCTGGCGCTGGAAGGCGACAAGGGCGAGCTGGGCGAAGTGGCGATCATGAATCTGGCCGATGCGCTGGACACGTACATCCCGACGCCGGAGCGCGCAGTTGACGGCGCATTCCTGATGCCGGTGGAAGACGTGTTCTCGATCTCGGGTCGCGGCACGGTGGTGACGGGTCGCGTTGAGCGCGGCGTCGTGAAGGTTGGCGAGGAAATCGAAATCGTCGGTATCAAGCCGACGGTGAAGACGACCTGCACGGGCGTGGAAATGTTCCGCAAGCTGCTCGACCAGGGTCAGGCAGGCGACAACGTCGGTATCCTGCTGCGCGGCACGAAGCGTGAAGACGTGGAGCGTGGCCAGGTTCTGGCCAAGCCGGGTTCGATCAACCCGCACACGCACTTCACGGCTGAAGTGTACGTGCTGAGCAAGGATGAAGGCGGTCGTCACACGCCGTTCTTCAACAACTACCGTCCGCAGTTCTACTTCCGTACGACGGACGTGACGGGCTCGATCGAGTTGCCGAAGGACAAGGAAATGGTCATGCCGGGCGACAACGTGTCGATCACGGTGAAGCTGATCAACCCGATCGCGATGGAAGAAGGCCTGCGCTTCGCAATTCGCGAAGGCGGCCGTACGGTCGGCGCAGGTGTGGTTGCCAAGATTCTCGAGTAAAATCGCGAATTGCCGTATTTGGTGTAAGTGGTGCCCGGAGCCGGGCGCCTGCCCTCGGTGGAAGCCCGGCTCTACGTTCTTTTACTGTCTGGCGGTGCAATATCGCCTCGCTCTTTCCAAGGAATTGTCATGCAGAACCAGAAAATCCGCATTCGCCTGAAGGCTTTCGACTATCGCCTGATCGATCAATCGGCTGCTGAAATCGTCGACACGGCAAAGCGGACTGGCGCAATCGTTCGTGGTCCGGTTCCCCTGCCGACCCGTATTCAACGCTTCGACATCCTGCGTTCGCCGCACGTCAACAAGACGTCGCGCGACCAGCTCGAAATCCGTACGCACCAACGCCTGATGGACATCGTCGATCCGACGGATAAGACCGTTGACGCATTGATGAAGCTGGATCTGCCGGCTGGTGTGGACGTGGAAATCAAGCTGCAATAAGGCTTCAAAACGTTGCCAGGCATGCCCGGCAGCGCTAAGTCATTGATTGCTTGCGGAAAACGAAAGGCCTCGCTATAATAGTGGGCTTTTCGCGCATTTGCGCAAAAAAGTCGGTGTGCTGCAGCATGAATTCATGCCCGAAACGGCACCGGCATTTTGTAAATTAGCCCCGACCAATCGCAGTCGGGAATGGAGAAAACGATGAGCCTTGGACTCGTAGGTCGCAAGGTTGGCATGACCCGTATCTTCACGGCAGAAGGGGATTCGATTCCCGTTACCGTGCTGGACGTGTCCGACAACCGCGTGACGCAGATCAAGACTGTTGAAACCGACGGCTACACGGCCGTGCAGGTTGCATTCGGTACGCGCCGTGCATCGCGCGTGACGAAGCCGTTGGCCGGTCATCTCGCCAAAGCCGGTGTTCAAGCCGGTGAAATCCTCAAAGAATTCCAGATCGATGCTGCCAAGGCTGCCGAGTTGTCGAACGGCACCGTGGTCGGTCCCGACCTGTTCGAAGTAGGCCAGAAGGTCGACGTGCAAGGCGTGTCGATCGGTAAGGGCTACGCCGGTACCATCAAGCGTTACAACTTCGCATCCGGCCGTGCATCGCACGGTAACTCGCGCTCGCACAACGTGCCGGGTTCGATCGGTATGGCGCAGGATCCGGGTCGTGTTTTCCCGGGTAAGCGCATGACCGGTCACATGGGTGACGATACGGTAACCGTGCAAAACCTCGAAATCGCTCGTATCGACGCTGACCGCAAGCTGTTGCTGGTCAAGGGCGCCGTTCCGGGTGCGAAGGGTGGCAAGGTATTCGTTACGCCGGCCGTGAAGACGCGTGCCGTGAAAGGAGCGAAATAATGGAACTTAAGCTCCTGAATGCCAATGGTCAGGAAGGTGCAGGCGTTAGCGCGTCGGACGTCGTGTTCGGCCGCGATTACAACGAAGCCCTGATTCACCAGGTGGTGGTGGCGTATCAAGCGAATGCCCGTAGCGGTAACCGCGCGCAGAAGGACCGTGAGCAAGTCAAGCACACGACCAAGAAGCCGTGGCGCCAGAAGGGTACGGGCCGCGCCCGTGCCGGTATGTCGTCGAGCCCGTTGTGGCGCGGCGGTGGCCGGATCTTCCCGAATTCGCCGGAAGAAAACTTTTCGCACAAGGTCAACAAGAAGATGCATCGCGCAGGTCTCTGCTCGATCTTCTCGCAGCTGGCCCGCGAAGGCCGTATCTCGGTGGTCGACGAGCTGACGCTCGAAGCGCCGAAGACGAAGCTGCTGGCCGAAAAATTCAAGGCGATGGGTCTCGACTCCGTGCTGGTGATTACCGACACGGTTGACGAAAACCTGTACCTCGCGTCGCGCAACCTCGCCCATGTGGCAGTTGTCGAGCCGCGTTACGCCGACCCGCTGTCGCTGATCTACTTCAAGAAGATCCTGATCACGAAGGCTGCGGTCGCCCAGATCGAGGAGTTGCTGTCATGAGCGAGATTCGCAAGAACGATCATCGTTTGATGCAGGTCCTGCTCGCGCCGGTGATCTCCGAAAAGGCGACGCTGGTGGCCGACAAGAACGAGCAAGTCGTGTTCGAAGTCGCGCCCGATGCCACGAAGCAGGAAGTGAAAGCTGCAGTCGAGCTGCTGTTCAAGGTGGAAGTCAATTCCGTCAACGTGCTGGTCTCGAAGGGCAAAGCCAAGCGCTTTGGCCGCTTCATGGGCAAGCGCAAGGACGTGAAGAAGGCGTATGTCTGCCTGAAGCCCGGCCAGGAAATCAACTTTGAAGCGGAGGCCAAGTAATCATGGCAATCGTTAAAGTTAAGCCGACTTCGCCGGGCCGCCGTGCGATGGTCAAGGTGGTCAACAAGGATCTGCATAAGGGCAAGCCGTTCGCACCGCTGCTCGACTCGCAATCCACGACCGCCGGCCGTAACAACAACGGCCACATCACGACCCGTCATAAGGGTGGTGGTCACAAGCATCACTATCGTGTCGTCGATTTCCGTCGCAACAAGGACGGTATCGCAGCGAAGGTCGAACGCCTTGAGTACGATCCGAACCGTAGCGCGAACATTGCGCTGGTTCTGTACGCAGACGGCGAACGCCGCTACATCATCGCTCCGAAGGGTATCACCGTCGGTCAGCAACTGATGTCGGGTTCGGAAGCGCCGATTCGTGCAGGCAACACGCTGCCGATCCGCAACATTCCGGTCGGTACGACGATTCACTGCATCGAAATGCTGCCTGGCAAGGGCGCGCAAATGGCGCGTTCGGCTGGTACGTCGGCGATGCTGTTGGCTCGTGAAGGCATCTACGCACAGGTCCGCCTGCGCTCGGGTGAAATCCGCCGCGTCCACGTCGAGTGCCGCGCGACGATTGGTGAAGTTGGCAACGAAGAGCATAGCCTCCGTCAAATCGGTAAGGCTGGCGCGAACCGCTGGCGCGGTATCCGCCCGACGGTGCGTGGCGTTGCAATGAACCCGGTCGATCACCCGCACGGTGGTGGTGAAGGCAAGACGGCTGCAGGTCGCGATCCGGTGAGCCCGTGGGGCACACCTGCTAAGGGTTATCGCACCCGCAGCAACAAGCGCACGACGAGCATGATCGTCCAGCGCCGTCACAAGCGTTAAGGAGTAGGCAATGGCACGTTCTGTAAAAAAAGGTCCGTTCTGCGACGCCCATTTGCTGAAGAAAGTTGAGGCGGCAGCAGCTTCGCGGGATAAGAAGCCGATCAAAACCTGGTCGCGTCGCTCGACGATCCTCCCGGATTTCATCGGTCTGACGATCGCCGTTCATAACGGCCGTCAACACGTTCCGGTGTACATCTCGGAAAACATGGTCGGCCACAAGCTTGGCGAGTTCGCACTGACCCGTACGTTCAAGGGTCATGCAGCCGACAAGAAGGCTAAGAAATAAGGGGCTCATGATGGAAGTGAAAGCAATTCATCGCGGTGCCCGCATCTCGGCGCAGAAAACGCGCCTTGTGGCTGACCAGATCCGCGGTTTGCCGGTCGACAAGGCGCTGAACGTTCTGACGTTTTCGCCGAAGAAGGCTGCGGGAATCGTGAAAAAGGTCGTGCTGTCGGCGATCGCGAATGCGGAGCATAACGAAGGCGCCGATATCGATGAGCTCAAGATCACGAGCATCTACATCGACAAGGCTGCGTCGCTCAAGCGTTTTACCGCGCGCGCTAAAGGCCGCGGTAACCGCATCGAGAAGCAATCCTGTCACATCACTGTGACGGTCGGGAATTAAGGGGTCATACGATGGGACAGAAAATTCATCCGACTGGCTTCCGTTTGGCCGTCAGCCGCAATTGGGCGTCGCGTTGGTACGCGAACAACAACAATTTCGCGGCGATGTTGCAGGAAGACATCGGTGTTCGTGAATACCTGAAGAAGAAGCTGAAGAACGCGTCCGTCGGCCGCGTTGTGATCGAGCGTCCTGCGAAGAACGCGCGTATCACGATTTTCAGCTCGCGTCCGGGTGTCGTGATCGGTAAGAAGGGTGAAGACATTGAACTGCTGAAGTCCGAGCTGCAAAAGCGCATGGGCGTTCCGGTTCACGTCAACATCGAAGAAATCCGCAAGCCGGAAACCGATGCGCAACTGATCGCGGATTCGATCACGCAACAGCTCGAGCGCCGGATTATGTTCCGCCGCGCGATGAAGCGTGCGATGCAAAACGCAATGCGTCTGGGTGCTCAAGGCATCAAGATCATGAGCGCTGGCCGCCTGAACGGTATCGAAATCGCACGTACGGAATGGTATCGCGAAGGTCGTGTGCCGCTTCATACGCTGCGTGCTGATATCGACTACGCAACGTCGGAAGCAAAGACGACGTACGGCATCATCGGCGTGAAGGTGTGGGTCTACAAGGGCGACACGCTCGGCCGCAACGACGCACCGGTGGTTGAAGAAGTCGCCGAAGAAAAGCGTCCGCGCCGCAACGCACGTCCGGGTGGCGATCGCCGTCCGCGTCGCGATGGTGAAGGTGGTGGCCCGGCAGGTGCACGCCGTGGCGCTCCCCGTCGTGCTGGCGGTGCCGGCGACGGCGGGAAGACTGGAGAATAACGATGCTGCAACCGAAACGCAGAAAGTATCGCAAAGAGCAGAAGGGTCGTAACACCGGTATCGCTACCCGCGGCAACGCGGTGTCGTTCGGTGAGTTCGGCCTGAAGGCTATCGGTCGTGGTCGCTTGACCGCGCGCCAGATCGAAGCGGCACGTCGTGCAATGACGCGTCACATCAAGCGTGGTGGCCGCATCTGGATTCGCATCTTCCCGGACAAGCCGATCTCGCACAAGCCGGCTGAAGTACGGATGGGTAACGGTAAAGGTAACCCTGAGTACTACGTCGCAGAGATTCAACCGGGCAAGATGCTGTACGAAATGGACGGCGTAACCGAAGAGCTGGCACGCGAAGCGTTCCGTCTGGCTGCAGCTAAGCTGCCGCTCAAGACGACGTTTATCGTGCGTCAGCTCGGCGCCTAAGGAGCAAATGATGAAGGCTTCCGAACTTCACCAGAAAGATCAGGCCGCGCTCAACAAGGAGCTGTCGGACCTGTTGAAGGCGCAATTCGGCCTGCGCATGCAACTCGCGACCCAGCAGCTCACGAACACGAGCCAGCTGAAGAAGGTCCGTCGCGACATCGCACGTGTGCGGACCGTCCTGACTGAGAAGGCGAACCAGAAATGAACGATAGCGTAAAAACCTCGCTCAAGCGGACGCTGGTCGGCAAGGTCGTCAGCAACAAGATGGACAAGACGGTCACCGTGCTGGTTGAGCACCGCGTGAAGCACCCGATCTACGGCAAGTACGTTGTGCGTTCCAAGAAGTACCACGCGCACGACGATGCGAACACGTACAACGAGGGCGACCTCGTTGAAATCCAGGAAACGCGTCCGATTTCGAAGACGAAAGCTTGGGTTGTGGCTCGCCTGGTCGAGGCTGCTCGCGTCATCTGACGCCGCAGTGTTGTAGAAGTAATTGAAATCGCAGTAGGTTTCGCTTGCAAGACCGAGATTATTTGTTATAATTTCGGTCTTCCCTCTTTTATGGGAGCCCCGTCGCGGGCGAAGTTGGTGGGGGAAGCGGATCGGGCGCCAGTCTGTTCCGAAGGATTCACCGGATTGCGATGGCGGGTTTCGTTTGCCGTCGCTGCTGTTCATACCCAAGCAGCCGATTGGCTGACGGGACCAAGACTGACCGGGCACGCCATGGTGGTGTGACCGGATTAAGTTGGGAAAGATAAACCATGATCCAGACCGAAACTCGGCTTGAAGTGGCCGACAACACGGGTGCGCGTGAAGTCATGTGCATCAAGGTGCTCGGCGGCTCGAAGCGTCGTTATGCCAGCATTGGCGACATCATCAAGGTGACCGTCAAAGAAGCAACGCCGCGCGGGCGCGTGAAGAAAGGCGAAATTTATAACGCCGTGGTGGTTCGCACCGCCAAGGGCGTGCGCCGTCAGGACGGCTCGCTGATCAAGTTCGATGGCAACGCCGCTGTGTTGTTGAATGCCAAGCTCGAACCTATTGGCACCCGTATTTTCGGGCCTGTCACGCGCGAGTTGCGCAGCGAACGATTCATGAAGATCGTTTCGCTGGCACCTGAAGTGCTGTAAGGAGTCGCGATGAACAAGATTCGCAAAGGTGACGAAGTTATCGTCATCACCGGCAAAGATAAAGGCAAGCGCGGCGTCGTGCTGTCCGTTGGCGAAGGCAAAGTGATTGTCGAGGGTATCAACCTCGTCAAGAAGCACGTCAAGCCGAACCCGATGAAGGGTACGACGGGCGGTGTTGAAGCCAAGACGATGCCGCTGCAAATTTCGAACGTCGCATTGGTCGACGCGAATGGCAAGGCGTCGCGTGTAGGCATCAAGGTCGAGGGAGACAAGAAAGTCCGTTTCCTTAAGACGACCGGTGCCGAGCTGAGCGCCTGACGCTGCGGAGTAAAAAAATGGCTCGTTTGCAAGAGTTTTACAAAGAAAAGGTTGTACCCGGCCTCATCGAGAAGTTCGGTTACAAGTCCGTGATGGAAGTGCCGCGCATCACCAAGATCACCCTGAACATGGGTCTTGGCGAAGCCGTTGCTGACAAGAAGATCATCGAAAACGCCGTTGGCGACCTGACGAAGATCGCAGGCCAGAAGCCGGTGATCACGAAGGCACGCAAGGCAATCGCTGGCTTCAAGATCCGTCAAGGCTATCCGATCGGTGCAATGGTCACGTTGCGTGGTCAAGCAATGTACGAATTTCTGGACCGTTTCGTGACGGTCGCGCTCCCCCGTGTGCGTGACTTCCGTGGCGTGTCGGGTCGTGCATTCGATGGTCGCGGCAACTACAACATCGGTGTGAAAGAGCAGATCATTTTCCCCGAAATCGACTACGACAAGATCGACGCACTGCGTGGGCTGAACATCAGCATCACGACGACTGCGAAGACCGACGACGAAGCAAAGGCTCTGCTCGCCAGCTTCAAGTTCCCGTTCAGAAACTGAGGTTACCGTGGCTAAACTGGCACTGATCGAACGTGAAAAGAAGCGTGCTCGCCTGGCTGCTAAGTACGCTCCCAAGCGTGCAGAGCTGAAAGCGATCATCGGCGATATGAGCAAGTCGGACGAAGAGCATTACGCAGCACGTCTGGAGCTGCAACAACTGCCGCGCAACTCTAATCCGACCCGTAAGCGCAATCGTTGCGCAATTACCGGTCGCCCGCGTGGCACGTTCCGTAAATTCGGGCTGGCGCGTAACAAGATTCGCGAAATCGCGTTCCGCGGCGAGATCCCTGGCCTGACCAAGGCGAGCTGGTAATAGGAGAAACGTAAATGAGCATGAGTGATCCTATCGCCGATATGCTGACTCGCATCCGCAATGCGCAGATGGTTGAGAAAGTCTCGGTGACTATGCCCTCGTCGAAAGTCAAGGTTGCGATTGCGCAGGTCCTGAAGGACGAAGGCTATATCGATGATTTCGCAGTGAAGTCCGAAGGTGCGAAGTCTGAATTGAACATCGTGTTGAAGTACTACGCTGGCCGTCCGGTCATCGAACGCATTGAACGCGTTTCGAAGCCTGGTCTGCGTGTGTACCGCGGCCGTAACGACATCCCCGTGGTCATGAATGGCCTCGGCGTGGCAATCGTGTCGACGCCGAAGGGCGTGATGACGGACCGCAAGGCGCGTGCAACGGGCGTTGGCGGCGAAGTCATCTGCTACGTCGCTTAAGGCCGAAAGGAGAGAAACATGTCTCGAGTAGGTAAAAGCCCGGTCGCGCTGCAAGGCGCAGAAGTGGCCCTGAGCGACGATCGCATCACCGTCAAGGGCCCGCTGGGTACGATTACGCAGGCGGCAAACCGCCTCGTGAAAGTGGTGAACGACAACGGCACGCTGAATTTTGAGCCGGTTGACGAAAGCCGCGAAGCGAATGCGATGTCGGGCACGATGCGCGCACTGGTTGCGAACATGGTGAACGGCGTGACGAAGGGTTTCGAGCGCAAGCTGACGCTGGTTGGCGTTGGTTATCGCGCACAAGCGCAAGGCGACAAGCTGAACCTGTCGCTGGGTTTCTCGCACCCTGTGGTGCACCAGATGCCGGAAGGCGTCAAGGCTGAAACCCCGACGCAAACCGAAATCGTGATCAAGGGGATCAATAAGCAACAAGTTGGCCAGGTCGCTGCAGAAGTGCGCGGCTATCGCCCGCCGGAGCCCTACAAGGGCAAGGGTGTGCGTTACGCCAATGAGGTTGTGATCCTCAAAGAAACGAAGAAGAAGTAAGGGTGCGCAATCATGGATAAGACTCAATCTCGCCTGCGCCGCGCTCGTCAGACGCGTATCAAGATCGCTGAGCTGCAGGTCGCGCGTCTCGCCGTGCATCGCACGAACACGCACATCTATGCGCAAGTGTTCTCGCCGTGCGGCACCAAGGTGCTCGCCAGCGCGTCGACGCTCGAAGCCGAAGTGCGTGCGCAACTGGCTGATCAGACGGGCAAGGGCGGCAACGTCGCTGCTGCTACTCTGATCGGTAAGCGCATCGCAGAAAAGGCTAAGGCTGCCGGCATCGAATCCGTCGCCTTCGACCGTTCGGGTTTCCGTTACCACGGCCGCGTGAAAGCGCTGGCTGATGCGGCGCGCGAAGCCGGACTCAAGTTCTAAGGGAAGAATTCGTCATGGCAAAGATGCAAGCGAAAGTTCAGGCTGACGAACGCGACGACGGCCTGCGCGAAAAGATGATTTCGGTCAACCGCGTGACCAAGGTTGTGAAGGGCGGCCGGATTCTCGGTTTTGCCGCACTGACCGTGGTTGGCGACGGCGATGGCCGCATCGGCATGGGCAAGGGTAAAGCGAAGGAAGTTCCGGTTGCTGTTCAGAAGGCAATGGAGCAAGCTCGCCGCAACATGTTCAAGGTGCCGCTGAAGAACGGTACGTTGCAACACGAAGTGCACGGTAAGCACGGCGCATCCGCAGTTCTCCTCGCTCCGGCGAAGGATGGTACGGGCGTGATCGCAGGTGGTCCGATGCGCGCAGTGTTCGACGTGATGGGCGTGCAAAACGTGGTTGCTAAGAGCCACGGTTCGACGAACCCGTACAACCTCGTTCGTGCAACGCTCGATGGTCTGCGCAAGCAGTCCACGCCGGGCGACATCGCGGCGAAGCGCGGCAAGTCCGTCGAAGATATTCTGGGCTAAGGTGGACACCATGTCTGATAAAACTGTCAAGGTCCAGCTCGTCAAGAGCCTGATCGGCACCCGTGAGACGCACCGTGCAACGGTACGTGGCTTGGGCCTGCGCCGACTCAACTCGGTTAGCGAGTTGCAGGACACGCCGGCTGTGCGCGGCATGATCAACAAGGTTTCGTACCTCGTTAAGGTCATCAGCTAAGCGGCTGACCAGGACTCAAGGAGTTGATAATGGAATTGAATAACCTGAAGCCGGCTGAAGGCTCGAAGCACGCTAAGCGTCGCGTCGGCCGTGGTATCGGCTCCGGTCTGGGCAAGACGGCTGGCCGCGGTCACAAGGGTCAGAAGTCGCGTTCGGGCGGCTTTCACAAGGTTGGCTTCGAAGGCGGTCAAATGCCGCTGCAACGTCGCCTGCCGAAGCGTGGCTTTACTTCGCTGACGAAGGAATTCGTTGGTGAGGTGCGTCTCTCGGATCTGGAAAAGCTGCCGGTCGACGAGATCGATCTGCTGGCTCTGAAACAAGCCGGCCTGGTCGGCGAGTTGATCAAGAGCGCCAAGATCATCGCGACGGGCGAGCTCAAGCGCAAGGTCGTTGTGAAGGGTCTGGGTGCGACGAAGGGTGCGCGCGCTGCTATCGAAGCAGCCGGTGGCTCTTTTGCCGAGTAACGCGCAAGTTAATTGCCGTCACTAGCATTTGCATCGGAGAAGGTACTTGGCTAACAGCCCGAGTCTCGCAAAACCCGGTCGCGGCGCGGCGAAGTTCGGCGATCTGCGTCGGCGGGCAGTGTTCCTGCTGCTGGCGCTGATCGTCTACCGTATCGGCGCGCATATTCCGGTGCCGGGTATTGACCCGGACCAGCTGGCAAAGCTTTTCCAAAGCCAGTCGGGCGGCATCCTTGGCATGTTCAACATGTTTTCGGGTGGCGCACTTTCGCGGTTCACGATTTTTGCGCTGGGGATCATGCCGTATATTTCGGCGTCGATCATCATGCAGTTGCTGGCGATTGTCTCGCCGCAGCTCGAAGCGCTGAAAAAGGAAGGGCAAGCGGGTCAACGGAAGATTACGCAGTACACGCGTATCTTCACGGTCCTGCTGGCGACGTTCCAGGCGTTCGGCATTGCCGTGGCGTTGGAAAATCAGCCTGGCCTGGTGATTGATCCGGGAATGGTTTTTCGGTTGACGACGGTCGTGACGCTGGTGACCGGCACGATGTTCCTGATGTGGCTGGGTGAGCAGATCACGGAGCGCGGGCTTGGCAACGGTATCTCGATCATTATTTTCGGCGGGATTGCAGCGGGCTTCCCGAATGCAATCGGTGGTCTTGTTTCGCTGGTTCAAACCGGTTCGATGAGTCCAATATCCGCGATTATCGTCGTCGCGCTGATTGCTGCTGTGACGTATCTGGTGGTGTTCATCGAACGCGGCCAGCGCAAGATTCTTGTGAATTACGCAAAGCGGCAAGTCGGTAACAAGATTTACGGCGGTCAGTCTTCGCATTTACCGCTGAAGTTGAACATGTCGGGCGTGATTCCGCCGATCTTTGCATCGTCGATCATTCTCTTCCCGGCAACCATCCTGAACTGGTTTAGTTCGGGGTCGCGTACCAGCTGGTTCGCAGACACGTTGCACAACGTGGCCGAAGCCCTTAAGCCCGGTCAACCCGTGTACGTGTTGCTGTACGCGTTGGCGATCGTTTTCTTCTGTTTCTTCTACACCGCACTGGTGTTCAACAGCAGAGAGACGGCCGACAACCTGAAAAAGAGTGGCGCTTTCGTCCCAGGCATCCGCCCGGGCGATCAAACGGCCCGATACATTGACCGCATCCTCACGCGTCTGACGCTGGCCGGTGCGATCTACATCGTGTTCGTTTGTCTGCTGCCCGAGTTTCTGGTGCTGCGCTGGAACGTGCCGTTTTATTTTGGTGGAACGTCGCTGCTGATCATTGTCGTCGTCACAATGGATTTCATGGCGCAGGTGCAGTCGTACGTTATGTCGCAACAGTATGAATCGCTGCTGAAGAAAGCTAATTTCAAAGGCGGCGGCGTCCCGATGCGTTGAAAGGACTTATGGCCAAAGACGATGTTATCCAGATGCAGGGTGAAGTCATCGAAAACCTGCCTAATGCTACCTTCAGGGTGAAGCTGGAAAACGGCCATGTCGTATTGGGACACATATCTGGGAAGATGCGGATGCACTACATCCGGATCTTGCCGGGCGACAAGGTGACGGTTGAATTGACGCCTTACGATCTGTCGCGTGCGCGGATCGTGTTCCGGGCGAAGTGATTTGAAAAAAGGGTAATATCATGAAAGTGATGGCATCGGTTAAGCGCATTTGCCGCAATTGCAAGATCATCAAGCGCAAAGGCGTTGTGCGCGTGATTTGCAGCTCTGATCCGCGCCACAAACAGCGTCAAGGCTGAACGCCGCGCTTTTGCTTGCGCTTTTTGTTTGAGGAAAAACAATGGCTCGTATCGCAGGGGTTAACATCCCGAATCACCAGCATACCGAAATCGGCCTGACGGCTATCTACGGTATCGGCCGCACGCGCTCGCGCGACATTTGCGTCGCTGCTGGTGTGGCATTTTCGAAGAAGGTCAAAGACCTGAACGACGCAGACCTCGAAAAGCTGCGTGAAGAAGTCGGCAAGTTCATCGTTGAAGGCGATCTGCGCCGTGAAACGACGATGAACATCAAGCGCCTGATGGATCTCGGCTGCTACCGTGGCGTTCGGCATCGTAAGGGCTTGCCCCTGCGCGGCCAACGTACGCGTACGAATGCCCGTACGCGCAAGGGTCCGCGTCGTGCAGCGCAATCGCTGAAGAAGTAAGCGGAACTGACAGTTACAGGAAAACGTAATGGCTAAGGCTTCGAACAACTCCGCGGCGCAACGCGTTCGCAAGAAGGTCAAGAAGAACGTCGCCGAGGGCGTGGTTCACGTTCACGCGTCGTTCAATAACACCATCATCACGATCACTGATCGTCAAGGCAATGCACTTGCTTGGGCAACGTCGGGTGGTCAGGGCTTCAAGGGTTCGCGTAAGTCGACCCCGTTTGCAGCCCAGGTGGCAGCCGAATCGGCTGGCCGCGTGGCGATGGAATACGGCGTGAAGAACCTCGAAGTGCGGATCAAGGGCCCCGGTCCTGGCCGTGAGTCGGCGGTGCGCGCGTTGCATGGTCTTGGCATCAAGATCACCGCGATCTCCGACGTGACTCCCGTCCCGCACAACGGCTGCCGTCCGCCGAAGCGTCGTCGTATCTAAGACGCTTGTTTTGCCAGCGCCTGTTGCCGCCCTGCGCGGCGGCGGGCTGCTTGCGCTATTGAATTGACTAAGCCCACCGTTCGACCCAAAGGGTTCGGACTAGCGCGAATGCATGCATTTGCGTGATTAATCATAGAAGGAATCAACGTGGCACGTTATATCGGCCCTAAGGCCAAGCTGTCCCGCCGTGAAGGCACTGACCTTTTCCTGAAGAGCGCCCGTCGTTCGCTCGCTGACAAGTGCAAGCTTGACAGCAAGCCCGGCCAACACGGCCGCACCTCGGGTGCACGTACGTCCGACTACGGCACGCAGCTGCGCGAAAAGCAAAAAGTGAAGCGCATCTACGGTGTCCTCGAGCGCCAATTCCGCCGTTACTTCGCTGAAGCTGACCGCCTGAAGGGCAACACGGGTGAAAACCTGCTGCAACTTCTCGAGTCGCGTCTGGATAACGTCGTGTATCGCATGGGCTTCGGCTCGACGCGCGCTGAAGCGCGTCAGCTGGTGAGCCACAAGGCGATCACGGTGAACGGCGTTGTGTCGAACATCCCGTCGATGCAAGTGAAGGCTGGCGACGTCGTTGCTGTCCGCGAACAGAAGAAGAAGCAGGCGCGTATTCTCGAAGCGCTGTCGCTGGCTGAGCAAGGCGGTCTGCCGAGCTGGGTCGCTGTTGATTCGAAGAAGTTCGAAGGCACGTTCAAGCAGAAGCCGGAACGCAGCGACATCGCTGGCGATATCAACGAAAGCCTGATCGTCGAATTGTATTCGCGGTAATCGGATTAACGGCCGGGGCACCTCGATTGCGCTAAGCAAGGGGGCGTCTCGGCTGTTTATTTTCAGGTTGTTACCGGTCAGCCTTATCGGTGTAACGAGCCGAGGGTATTGAAAAGGAAAACCTATGCAAACCAGTTTGTTGAAGCCCAAGATCATCGCTGTTGAATCGCTTGGTGAGAGCCACGCGAAAGTGGTCATGGAACCGTTTGAACGCGGTTATGGCCACACCTTGGGTAACGCGCTCCGGCGCGTGCTGCTGTCGTCGATGGTGGGCTATGCGCCGACCGAAGTGACGATCGCAGGCGTCGTGCATGAGTATTCGACGCTCGACGGTGTGCAAGAGGATGTGGTCAACCTGTTGTTGAACCTGAAGGGCGTGGTCTTCAAGCTGCATAACCGTGACGAAGTGACGGTTACGCTGCGCAAGGAAGGCGAAGGCGTTGTCACCGCTGGCGACATCGAACTCGCGCACGATTGCGAAGTGATCAACCCGGATCACGTGATTGCGCATCTGTCGAAGGGCGGCAAGCTCGACGTGCAGATCAAGGTCGAAAAGGGCCGCGGCTATGTGCCGGGCAATGTGCGTCGTTATGGCGAAGAGTCGGCCAAGATCATCGGCCGTATCGTCCTGGATGCGTCGTTCTCGCCGGTTCGCCGCGTGAGCTATGCCGTGGAAAGCGCCCGCGTCGAACAGCGTACCGACCTCGACAAGCTCGTGATGAACATCGAAACCAACGGTGTGATTTCGCCGGAAGAAGCGATCCGTCAATCGGCGCGCATTCTGGTCGATCAACTGTCGGTCTTCGCTGCTCTGGAAGGCACCGAAGCAACGGCTGAAGCGCCGTCGCGCGCGCCGCAGATCGATCCGATCCTGCTGCGCCCGGTTGATGATCTCGAACTGACGGTTCGTTCCGCGAACTGCCTCAAGGCCGAGAACATTTACTACATCGGCGACCTGATCCAGCGCACGGAAAACGAGCTGCTCAAGACGCCGAATCTGGGCCGCAAGTCGCTGAACGAAATCAAGGAAGTACTGGCGTCGCGTGGTTTGACGCTCGGCATGAAACTCGAGAACTGGCCGCCGGCTGGTCTGGACAAGTAATCCCGGGGCAGAACCCCGTCGCTGCACTGGCAAAGACGCGGATTTTCCTTTAAAATCCGCGTCTTGTCTTTTTTCACTACCGGCCCGTGCACTCGCTACCGTTGGGAAACGGCGGGAAGTTCGAGAGCGATAGAAGAGCTGGACCAAAACTTTGAATCGAAGGAATTAACATGCGTCACCGTCATGGTTTGCGGAAACTGAACCGCACGAGCAGCCACCGTCTGGCAATGCTCCGTAATATGTCCAACTCGCTGATCGAGCACGAAGTCATCAAGACCACGCTGCCGAAGGCGAAAGAACTCCGTAAAGTCGTCGAGCCGCTGATCACGCTCGGCAAGAAGCCGTCGCTGGCAAATCGTCGTCTGGCATTCAACCGCCTGCGCGATCGTGACTCGGTCACGAAGCTGTTCGAAGTTCTGGGCCCGCGTAACGCTACCCGTCCGGGCGGCTACCTGCGCGTGCTGAAGTTCGGCTTCCGCGTTGGCGACAACGCTCCGATGGCACTGGTCGAACTGCTCGACCGTCCGGAAGTTGAAGAAGTCGAAGTGCAAGAAGCTGAGTAAGCTTTTTAGCATCAAAAGAAAGCCAGGCGCCAAGCCTGGCTTTTTTGTTTCCAGCGCCATAACGCGCGCGGCAGAATGCGGTGCGCGTGGCCATTTGCCGCATCGCCGCCGCGGCGCCGTCTGCGGTAGGGCAAGGCTAGGTGATACGATATCGGCACCTGAATCGTGCCTGACCGGAGCCATCTGTGAGTGTGAATGTGACCTTGATTCTGACGACGGTGCCTGACGCGGCCGTGGCTCAGAAGCTTGCTGCGGATGCCTTGGCCACACGGCTATGCGCCTGCGTCACGCAGCTAGGTGCCGTGCAGTCCAGCTACCACTGGCAGGGCGCGATCGAAACGGCGCACGAGATCCAGTTGCTGTTCAAGACTAGCGCGGCGCGTGCGCTTGAACTCGAGCAGTTCATTCAGGCTCACCATCCCTACGACACGCCGGAGATCCTCTCGTGGCAAGCGACGGCATCGGCCGCGTACGGCCAGTGGGTCACTGCTGAAACTCAACGTACCCTCCATGTTTAACGGTCTTGACCGACGCGCGCGCAATGCGCTGCGTACGCTATTTTTCCTAGTTGGTTGCGTGATTTTTGCGCAGTTCGGCACGCTGGCTTGTGCTGCGGATGACTTCCTTGATCCGGCGGTCGCCTTCAAATTCAGCGCGAAGGAGAGGCCCGGCGAAGTCGAGGTGACCTACAAGATCGCGGATGGCTACTACATGTACCGCGAGCGCTTCGCCTTCGCTACCCGCAACGGAACGGCCACGATCGGTGAACCGCAATTGCCCGCGGGGCACGTCAAGTTCGATCAGACCTTTAACAAGGACGTCGAGACGTATCGGAACGAGTTGACGATCCGGATTCCCGTTAAGCAAGCGGCCGGACCATTTGATCTGGCGGTGACGTCGCAGGGTTGTGCCGATGCCGGCATCTGCTACCCGCCGATGGAGCGGGTGTACCACGTCAGCGGCGCGGCTCTGCAACCGGCTGGCAGCGCGCAAGGCCCGAGCGTCAATGGTGCGCAACAATCGGCCGCCGCAAGCACCTCATGGTTTGAGCGTGCCACCAGCGCGGACTACGCGCAGTCGCTGCTGCAAGGCGGCGGCTTCTTCGCGATCGTCGGGCTTTATTTCATCGCCGGCGCAGTGCTGAGTCTGCTCCCTTGTTCGTATCCGATGATTCCAATTCTTTCGGCGATCATTATCGGAGAAGGCGCGCGAGTGACACGTGCTCGCGGATTTTCGCTGTCGGCGGCCTACGTGATCGGTATGGCACTCGTGTACACGGCGCTTGGCATTGGCGCGGCACTGATCGGGCAAAGCCTCGGCGCGTGGTTGCAGAATCCGTGGGTGCTGGGTGCTTTTGCCGTGCTGCTGACGGTTTTCGCGCTGACCCTGATCGCCGGCTTTGATATCGCGCTTCCGCAGCGTTGGCAGGACGGCGTCTCGCGCGCATCGGCGGGCCGCTCCGGAGGCAAGTTTGCAGCGGTTGCCGTGATGGGCGCGCTGTCCGCACTGGTGGTCGGCGCCTGCATGACCGCTCCGCTCTTCGCAGTGCTGGCGTTCATTGCGCATACGGGCGACGCGCTGCTCGGCGGCGCGGCACTATTTTCGATGGGACTTGGCTTGGGCGTGCCGCTGCTGATTCTCGGTCTTGGCGCGGGCACGTTTTTGCCGCGCGCCGGCGCGTGGATGGACGGCGTCAAGGTGTTCTTTGGCGTGGTGCTGCTCGCGGCGGCGCTGTGGATCGTCTGGCCGGTGCTGGGCGCGGCGGCGACCATGCTCCTGAGCGCGCTCTGGTTGCTGGTCGCCGCTGTCTCCCTCGGTTTGTTCGCGGCGCCGGCCGCGCAGGCTTCCGTGTGGCGCCGGCTTGGCCGCGGTATCGGCGTCGCGCTGGCCGTCTGGGCGGCGGTCCTGCTGGTCGGGCTAGCGGCGGGTTCATCGGATCCTCTGCGCCCGCTTGCCGTCCTGGCGGCGCGCGGCGGCGAGGCGGGCGTCGCGGGCGCTTCTAATAGGCCGGGCAGCGCGCCGCAGAGCGATCTGACGTTCGCCCAGGTTCGGTCATCGAATGAACTCGATGAGGCTGTCAAGACGGCTGCACAGCCCGCTATGCTCGATTTTTACGCCGACTGGTGCGTCAGCTGTAAAGAAATGGAGAAGTTCACCTTCAGCGACCCGCGTGTCCAGGCGAAATTGAAGCAGATGAATCTGCTGCGCGCCGACGTCACCGCCAATAACGCCGACGATCAGACGCTGCTCAAGCGCTTCAGCCTGTTCGGGCCGCCAGGGATCATCTTCTTCGATCGGAGTGGCAAGGAAGTGCTGCGCGTAGTTGGCTATGAGTCAGCGGATAAGTTTTTGCGCAGTCTGGATCGGGCGCGTGAGCCCGGGGCATGACGGCTTATGAGGGGCCCGCTACGGCGCGTGGCGTGTCTGCGGTAGTCAGCGGCCACTCGGTGACGGCACGGCGCGTCTTGCAGTCGAGGCGATAAAAGCCGAAATGGATCACCACGATCGCTGGCTGGCCGACAGCCGGCGTATCGCTCAATCGGATCTCGGTTCTGATCCGCGGCCGGCTGGAGCCTTCCCTGAAACGGGGAATTGAGCGCGCAACGCAGCGGGTCGAGCTGAATGTCGAGGGCAAGACGATCGCTGTCGAATTCGAATAGCGAGAAATTCGATTAGCGAGTACCCATGCACCGCGAGACGCGAACCAACCACGACTTCGCAGAGACTGACGGTGCGCGCCGACTCAAGCGCCAAACAAAAAACGGAGGCTCGACTCACCGGCCGGCCTCCGTTTATCCCAACGCCTGAGCCGCCGCGAAAGGCGGCGTGTCGGGTTACTTCTGCGAACGCAAGATCCGCGCGGCATCCAATGCGAAATAGGTCAGCACACCATCCGCGCCGGCCCGCTTGAACGCCAGTAGCGATTCCATCATCGCCTTGTCATGATCGAGCCAGCCGTTCTGCGCGGCCGCTTTCAGCATGGCGTACTCGCCGCTCACCTGGTACACGTACGTCGGGAACTGGAACTCGTCCTTCACGCGGCGCACGATATCCAGATACGGCATGCCTGGCTTGACCATCACCATGTCCGCGCCTTCGTTGATGTCCGCTTGCACTTCGCGCAGCGCTTCATTCGAATTGGCCGGGTCCATCTGGTAGGTCATCTTGTTGCTTTTGCCGAGGTTCGTGGCGGACCCCACGGCATCGCGGAACGGGCCGTAAAACGCCGACGCGAACTTGGCGGCATAAGCCATGATGCGAGTGTGGACATGATCTTCGCTTTCGAGCATCTCGCGGATGGCGCCGATGCGGCCGTCCATCATGTCCGACGGCGCGACGATATCGACGCCCGCTTCAGCCTGTGCACGTGCCTGCTCGACCAGAATCTCGACTGTCTCGTCGTTGATGACGTAGCCGGCTCCGTCGAGCACGCCGTCCTGGCCGTGGCTCGTGTACGGATCGAGTGCGACATCGGTCAGCACGCCCAGTTCGGGGAAGTTCTTTTTGAGTTCGCGAACCGCGCGCGGAATCAGACCGGCCGGGTTGGTTGCTTCGCGGCCGTCAGGCGTTTTCAGTGCAGGTTCGATGGCGGGAAACAGCGACAGCACCGGCACGCCCAATTCGACGCATTGCTCGGCCACGCCCATCAGCAGATCCACCGAGACGCGCTCGACGCCCGGCATTGACGGAACGGCTTGCCGCACGTTCGTGCCTTCGACGATAAAGACCGGGTAGATCAGATCGTTGGTGGTGAGGATATTTTCCCGCATCAGACGACGCGAGAAGTCGTCGCGGCGCATGCGGCGCGGACGGTGGTGGGGATAGAAGCTCATAGACGAATCGAAGAAACGTGGATGTGTGGAGTGGCCAAGTAACGCCTGTCTCCGCTGCCGGAAACTTTTCGAGACAATGGTATATCATACCGATCGAGCAAGGCGCCTTGCGCTGACCTCCCCGCTTCTCCTCCCTGAGCGGGTGCCTGTCGTTTTTTCGATTAGGCTGTTTGACCCGCCGTTAAAGCGGCGGGTTTTTTTATGGGCGGCCGCAATAGCGTTTTCTCCTATCCGGCGGCGCTCTCCTCGCTTACTAAGGCGCGTCTGCTTCGCCCTTCGCGTCGGGGATCAGCCAGCTTTCGATCAACTCGTGCGCTTCGTCGATACCGACGCGTTTGAGCGCCGAGAACAACTGGGCAGTCAATTCCCCGCGATAGCCGGCGGCGCGATATTCAGCCAGACCCTTCTGCGTTGCGCGCAGCGCATTCACGCTTTCCTGGCGGGTCAATTTGTCGCACTTGGTGAGCAGCGTGTGGATCGGCTTGCCGGTCGGCGCGAACCATTCGATCATGCGGCGATCCAGATCCGTCAGCGGGCGGCGCGAGTCCATCATCAGGATCATGCCGCGCAATTGCGAGCGCGACTGCAGATAGGTGGACAGCAGCGCTTCCCAATGCGCTTTGGCCGCGCCCGGCACTTCCGCGTAGCCGTAGCCCGGCAGATCGACCAGATGCGCGGTCGGCTCGTCCGCCTTGCCCACCGAAAAGTAATTGATGTGCTGCGTGCGGCCCGGCGTCTTGCTGGCGAAGGCCAGTCGCTTCTGATTGCACAGAATATTGATGGCCGTCGACTTGCCTGCGTTCGAGCGCCCCGCGAAGGCGATCTCGGGTTGCGAAGTGGCCGGCAGATCACGCAAGTGATTGACGGTCGTGAAAAAGCGGGATTGGTGGAGCAGGAAGGACATGATCAGGCCAGGATTCGAGACGCCGGGGAACCCGGAGTGGGGACGGGTCAAGCCCGACTGGCGTCTTAGCGATTAGCGAGTTATTGTACAATACGATGGTTTACTGAAAACCTGAGGGGGCCAGCCCACGTGCCTTGGCGGCTCCCGGCGGTCACTCGGTCGCCGTCGTATTTTGCAAAACCTTCAAGAAAAACGCCGGGCCTGGCGCGATGCGGCAGGTTTGGGGGCTCTCTAAAAATCCCACAAGACGAGACAGGGTGTGCGAATGAATCGACTGAGCAAGACTCTGATGGTGCTTCATGTAGCGGCAGGTCTTTCAGGTTTGGCAATTCAGGCACGAGCAGCAGATCCGGCAAAGCCGGACGTCAATCGGGGGCAGGCAATCGCGGTGCAGGTGTGCGCGTCGTGTCACGGCGCGGACGGCAACAGTGCCGGCGGCGCGTATCCGAAGCTGGCGGGCCAACACCCTGAGTATCTCGTCAAGCAGCTCAAGGATTTCAAAACGCAGCCGGGCGCCAAGCAGCCGGCGCGCAACAATGCGATTATGGCGGGCATGGCGGCGGCGCTGTCCGATCAGGACATGGTCAATGTCGCGGCTTATTTCGCGGCGCAGACCCCGAAGCCTGGCTATGCGCACAACAAAGACACCGTTCCGCTAGGACAGAAGATTTATCGCGGCGGGATTGCCGACAAGGGCGTACCGGCATGTGCAAGCTGCCACGGGCCGACCGGTCAGGGAATTCCGTCGCAGTATCCGCGGCTGTCGGGGCAATGGTCGGAATATACGGTGGCGCAGTTGCTGGCGTTCACGCAAGGTCCTGGCGCACGGAACAACAACGAGGCGATGCATGCCATTGCAACGCGTCTGTCGGACAGCGAGATCAAGGCTGTAGCCGATTACATCGCGGGCTTGCACTAGGAATAGGAAGCCCGTACGCAAGTGCAACCGGCCCGGCGAGGCCGGTACAAAACAAGAAAAGGGTGGGGGCGTCGTGCCTACGACAGCCCTTCACCCTTTTTTGCTGTTCAGTCGGAGTATGAATGAGCGTCACCACGTCGGGTTTGCAGTCGAAGTCGGGCAATCGCATTACGCGCAGCGTCATCGAAGTCTTGAGTTCGATGCGTTTTGCCATTTCGTTGCTCGTGATTCTGTCGATCGCCAGCATTATCGGCACCGTCCTCACGCAGGACGATCCGTATCCCAATTACGTCAATCAGTTCGGCCCGTTCTGGGCGGACATCTTCCGCTCGCTGAGCCTGTACACGGTGTACAGCTCGTGGTGGTTCATGCTGATTCTCGGCTTCCTGATGGTGTCGGTGTCGCTGTGCGTGATCCGCAACGGGCCGAAAATGGTCGCCGACGCGAAGAGCTGGAAGGACAAAGTCCGCGAAGGCAGCTTGCGCGCGTTCCATCACAAGGGCGAGTTCGCGGTGCAGGGCACGCGTGCAGAGACCTCGGCCGCGCTCGCCAAACTCTCGGGCAAGCTCGGCTACAAGTTCGTCACGCGTGAGTCCGAAGGCGCGACCCTGATCGCCGCCAAACGTGGCGCGTTGACCAAGTTCGGCTACATCTCGGCTCACCTTGCGATCGTGGTGATCTGTCTGGGCGGGCTGCTCGACAGCAATCTGCCGATCAAGCTGCAAATGTGGCTGTTCGACAAGTCGCCGATCCGCGCCAACACGGTGATCAACGAGATTCCGCCGGAACACCGTTTGTCGCAATCGAACCCCACGTTCCGCGGCTACGCATGGGTTCCGGAAGGGCAGCACGTCTCCACGGCGATTCTGAACCAGCCGGATGGCTCGCTGATCCAGGACCTGCCGTTTTCGATCGAACTGAACAAATTCATCGTCGACTATTACTCGACGGGCATGCCGAAGCTGTTCGCGAGCGACATCGTGGTGGTGGATCACAAGACCGGCGCGCGCGTGCCGGCCCGTGTCGAAGTGAACCAGCCGTTCACCTACGACGGCGTGTCGATCTATCAGTCGAGCTTCCAGGACGGCGGCTCGCAAATGCAGATGACGGCCTACCCGATGAGCGGCGCCAGCGCGAAGACCGCGCCATTCGGCGGCACGATCGGCGGCAATGCGCCGTTGAGCACGGCCACGCCGCTTGCGGACGGCCAGACGGTGGAATTCACCGATTTCCGCGCGATCAACGTCGAAAACATCCAGAACGGCAGCGGCCAGACCGATGCGCGCGGCGTCGCGGCGCACCGCACGTTGAAAGAAGCGTTCGACGAGCGTCTCGGCTCCGGCGCCAAGACCTCGAAGCCGCTCGATCTGCACAATGTCGGCCCGTCGGTGCAATACAAGGTGCGCGACAAGGACGGCCAGGCGCGCGAATACAACAACTACATGCTGCCGGTAGACGTCTCGGGCGAAAAGATGTTTCTCGCCGGCATGCGCGTGAATCCGGACGATCCGTTCCGCTACCTGCGCATTCCCGCCGACAGCGGCGGCACGGTCAGGGAATGGATGAACTTGCGTGCCACGCTGGAGGATCCGGCCATGCGCGCCTCGGCCGCTCACCGTTTCGCGCTTCGCTCGGTGCCCGGTTCGAACACCGAATTGCAGCAGCATCTCGAAGAAAGCGCGTTGCGCGTGCTGACCCTTTTTGCTGGCGCGGATAACAGTATCAAGATGCCGAGCGGCCAGCCGGTCGGCGGCTTCCAGGCGATTGCCGGCTTTATCGACCATTCGGTGCCGAAGGGCGAGCAGGAAAAGGCGGCCGGGTTGCTGCTGCGCATGCTGGAAGGCTCCACGTGGGATCTGTACCAACTGTCCCGCCAGCAACTCGGCGAGCCCGAAGCGGTGGCCAATGCAGACGCCAGCCGCTTCATCCAGAGCTCGATCAACGCGATATCCGACAGCTTTTTGTATGGATCGCCGGTCTACTTGCAACTTGACTCCTTCAAGCAGGTGCAAGCTTCGGTATTTCAGTTGACGCGCGCGCCGGGCAAAAAAGTCGTGTATCTTGGCAGCCTGCTCCTCGTGTTGGGCATCTTCTCGATGTTCTACGTCCGCGAACGGCGCCTCTGGTTCTGGCTCAAAGACACCGATCACGGCACGAACGTCGTGATGGCGATGTCGAGCGCGCGCAAGACGCTCGATTTCGAGAAAGAGTTCGTTCAGACGCGCGACGCCGTTGGCGCCGCACTGGGCGCCAAACTCGCTGAAGCATCCGACGCCGCCAGCGCTTCCGACAAATCCGGCAACGCCGGCGCGCCGTCCGCAAGCTCACAAGATTCGACCCGGTAAGATCATGGACTTGACTCAGGTTTCCTCCTCCTCTTCACCCTCGCGGCCCAAGAAGGCGCCCGCGAGTGAAGCGCCCAACCTCGCCCAGTACGACGAGCGGCCATTTCTGAAACGGCTCGGTATCGTCGACTGGCTGTTTGCCCTTGCGATGGTCGCGGGCGCCGGGTTTGCGCTGTCGCGCTACCACCCGTTCATGAATTACTACGACAAGCTGGTGCTCTGCTGCGCCGTGCCGGTGTTCGTGGTGCTCGGCTGGCGCTGGAAACCGGTGCGCCCGCTAATGGTGGGGATCGCGGCGCTGTCGCTGCTGGCCATCCAGATCTATCACGGCGATCTGAGCCGCGCGGACAACGCGTTCTTCCTCAAGTACTTCCTGTCGAGCCAGTCCGCGATTCTGTGGATGAGCGCGCTCTTCGTGTTCGCCACCGTGTTCTACTGGATCGGCCTGCTGTCACGTTCGCCGACCGGCGCGGCGATCGGCTCGAAGATGACGTGGGCGGCCGTGCTGATGGGCTTTGTCGGCCTGATGGTGCGCTGGTACGAGTCGTACCTGATCGGCGCGGATGTGGGTCATATTCCTATCTCGAACCTGTACGAAGTGTTCGTGCTGTTCAGCCTGATCACGGCGCTTTTCTACCTGTACTACGAGCAGCACTACAACACGCGGGCGCTTGGCGCGTTCGTGCTGCTGGTGATCAGCGCCGCGGTCGGCTTCCTGATGTGGTACTCGGTGGCGCGCGACGCGCAGCAGATTCAGCCGCTGGTTCCTGCGCTGCAAAGCTGGTGGATGAAGATTCACGTGCCGGCCAACTTCATCGGTTATGGCAGCTTCGCGCTGTCGGCCATGGTGGGCGTCGCGTATCTGGCCAAAGAGCGCGGCGTGCTGGCTGACCGCCTGCCGGCGCTCGAAGTGCTCGACGACGTAATGTACAAGTCGATCGCCGTCGGTTTTGCATTCTTCACGATCGCGACGATTCTCGGCGCGCTGTGGGCCGCCGAAGCGTGGGGCGGCTACTGGAGCTGGGACCCGAAGGAAACGTGGGCGCTGATCGTCTGGCTGAACTATGCGGCGTGGCTGCATATGCGCCTCATGAAGGGGCTGCGCGGCACGGTCGCGGCATGGTGGGCGTTGACCGGGCTGCTGGTGACGACCTTCGCCTTCTTGGGCGTCAACATGTTCCTGTCGGGCTTGCATAGCTACGGCAAGCTGTAAGATTTGCCGCTCTGACCCGACTGAAAACCGCCGTGCGCTGCGCACCGGCGGTTTTTTTATGGCTGGCGGAATATTCGCTGCATCCAGAGTGTTCGCTCTGACAGTACCTATGGATGACGGGACGGACGCCCGGACGAGCGATCATCACTATGGCCCCGTAAGATGTATAGCCCGATGGGCCGGCAAGGAGCACCACGATGTGGATCAAGCGTAGCGACAGAATTCAACTCAACGGCGACGACATTGCGCGCAGCGAAATCACGCCGCAGCGTGTTTTTCAGAACCGGCGGCGCGTGTTGCAGGCGGCCGGCGCGGCGGCGCTCGGCAGTTTGATCGGCGTGAACGGCGAGGCGCTGGCGGCTTACACGTCGCCGGACCCGAAGGCGCAAAAGCTGGCGGCGAAAACCAGCACCCGATTCGTCGCGCTCGACAAGATCACGCCGTACAAAGACATCACCACGTATAACAACTACTACGAATTCGGCACCGACAAGGCCGATCCCGCGCACAACGCCGGGACGCTGCGGCCGCATCCGTGGAAGGTGAGCGTCGAGGGCGAGATCAAGAATCCGAAGGTCTACGACATCGACGAATTGCTCAAGCTCGCGCCGCTCGAGGAGCGCGTGTACAGGTTGCGCTGCGTGGAAGGCTGGTCGATGGTGATTCCGTGGATTGGCGTGCCGCTTTCGGAGTTGATCAAGCGTGTGCAGCCGACTGGCAACGCCAAATACGTGCAGTTCATCACGTTGGCCGATCCGTCGCAAATGCCCGGGCTGTCGACCCCCGTGCTCGATTGGCCGTACTCCGAAGGTCTGCGCATGGACGAAGCGATGAATCCGCTGACGTTCCTCACCATGGGCCTCTACGGTCAGGTGCTACCCAATCAGAACGGCGCGCCGGTGCGCGTCGTGGTGCCGTGGAAATATGGCTTCAAGAGCGCGAAATCGCTGGTGAAAATCCGTTTCCTCGACAAGCAGCCGCCGACCAGTTGGAACACGTATGCGTCGAACGAATACGGCTTTTATTCGAACGTGAATCCGAATGTCGATCACCCGCGCTGGAGTCAGGCGACCGAGCGGCGTATCGGCGAAGACGGTTTCTTCACACCCAAGCGTAAGACGTTGATGTTCAACGGTTACGGCGATCAGGTCGCATCGCTTTATCAGGGCATGGACCTGAAGAAAAATTTCTGAGCGACGCGAGCATGGCTTCCGATACGGATACGCAACCTGTTACCCAGACCGAACGCATAGCGCCACGTGCGCAGGCGTCCGCGTCGAACGCGAAGCGGGCCGCAACCGGGGCGCGCTGGATCGTGCCGGCCAAAGTCGTCGTATTCATCGCGGCGTGGTATCCGCTTGCGCGCATCGTGCTGTACGGCTTGACTGACCGGCTCGG
Organism: Paraburkholderia sp. BGA-UO-ETr-F21; assembly: GCF_059567925.1. Classification (NCBI taxonomy): domain Bacteria; kingdom Pseudomonadati; phylum Pseudomonadota; class Betaproteobacteria; order Burkholderiales; family Burkholderiaceae; genus Paraburkholderia; species Paraburkholderia sp. BGA-UO-ETr-F21. The sequence goes on from NZ_JCAQOY010000014.1 coordinate 46,384, forward strand.
TGCGAATCCGATCGAGTTCATCACGCGTTCGACGGGTCTGTGGACGCTCGTCTTTCTCTGCATCACGCTGGCCGTGACGCCGTTGCGGCGGCTCACCGGCGTCGCCGCATTCGTGCGCTTTCGCCGGATGCTCGGGCTCTACGCGTTCTTTTACGCGACGCTGCATTTCACCACTTACCTGTGGTTCGACAAGTGGTTCGATGTCGCCGAGATTATCAAGGACATCGGCAAGCGGCCGTTCATCACGGTGGGCTTCGCGGCGTTCGTGTTGCTGATCGCCTTGGCCGTGACGTCGCCGCGCGCGATGGTGCGCAAACTCGGGCGCCGTTGGCAGATGCTGCATCGGTTGATCTATGCGATCGGTGCGCTCGCGATCCTGCACTTTTGGTGGATGAAGGCGGGCAAACACGATCTGATCTTGCCGAAGATTTACGGTGCGATCATGGTGGCGTTGCTCGGCTGGCGTTTGCTTGTCTGGTTGCGTGACAGGATGTCAAAGGCGCGTTGACTCGCCACGGGCGCAGCGGTCGATCACGCAAACAAAAAAGAGGCGATGCCGCAGTGGCATCGCCTCTTTTACGTTGCGCAACGATTGACGCGAAGTATGACGTTTACGCCGGCAAAATCTTTTCGCCCGCAAACAGCTGTTGGACCTCTTCGCGCGCGCGAACCACATGTACCTGTGTACCATCAACCATCACCTCGGCCGCGCGCGGACGGGTGTTGTAGTTCGAGCTCATCACAAAGCCGTATGCGCCGGCCGAGCGGATCGCCAGCAGATCGCCCGGTTCGACCGCGAGCAGGCGTTCGCGGCCGAGCCAGTCGCCGCTCTCGCAAACCGGACCGACCACGTCGTACACGTGAGCCGGCACATCGCGCTTCACGACCGGGTCGATTGCGTGATACGCCTCGTACATGGCAGGGCGCGCCAGATCGGTCATGGCCGCGTCGACGATCGCGAAATTCTTTTCCGCGCCCGGCTTCAGAAACTCGACGCGCGTAAGCAGCACGCCGGCGTTGCCGACCAGCGAGCGACCTGGTTCGAAATACACTTCGCGATGGCCGTGACCGCGCGCTTCGATGCGATCCAGCACAGTGCGCACGAACTCGCCGATTTCCGGCGGCGTTTCGTCGTCGTACGTGATGCCGAGACCGCCGCCCACGTCGATATGGCGAATCTTCACGCCGTCCTGCTCGATCTGCTCGACCAGTTCCAGAACCTTGTCGACCGCGTCCAGATACGGCGCGACCTCCGTGATCTGCGAGCCGATATGGCAGTCGATACCGACCACCTCGAGATTCGCCATCGCCGCGGCTGCCTGGTACGTGGCGCGCGCGTCTTCGAAGGCGACGCCGAACTTGTTCGACTTCAGTCCGGTGGAAATATAGGGATGCGTCTTAGCGTCGACGTCCGGATTCACACGCAGCGAGACGGGCGCCCTCTTGCCCATTTCGGCGGCGACCGCATTCAGCCGATCCAGCTCAGGGATCGATTCGACGTTGAAGCATTTCACGCCGGCTGCGAGTGCGTCGCGCATTTCGTCCGCGTTCTTGCCGACGCCGGAAAACACCGTGTTTTCCGCTTTGCCGCCGGCGGCAAGCACGCGTGCCAGTTCGCCGCCCGAAACGATGTCGAAGCCGGCGCCGAGGCGCGCGAACACGTTCAACACCGCGAGGTTGCTATTGGCCTTGACGGCGACGTGCACGCTCGCGCGGCGGCCGGCGCAAGCACCTGCGTAGGCGTTCCACGCAGCGGTGAGCGCGGCGCGCGAATACACGTAGAGCGGCGTGCCGAACTGCTCGGCGAGAGAGACGGCGGACACGCCTTCGGCGTGCAGCACGCCGTCGACGTAGTCAAATGCGGATCGAGTCATGCGAAAGTCTTATTGAGCGGGGGTGACGACAGAAGCAGGCAGCGGCGCCGACGGAGCGGATGCGGCGGAGGTGGGCGGCGCGGCGAGTTCGTTTTCCGGCGCCAACGAAAGCGGTGTGCCGGAGGTATCCGGAACGGTGCTCATGTCGGTGGATGTTGCCGGGGCTGAATGTGCGACGTCCGGCGGCGTTTGCGTGCGATCGATCGGCTTGGCCGGTAGCGGCGGCACGGTGGGCAAATAGAGCGAACCGCGTTGTCCGCAGCCAGCGAGTGCACAACCTGCGAGAATGGCTAAAACCGCTACAATCGCGCGGCCGGGCGCCGCCGCGCGCATCCGAGATACGACTCGCATGACTGTCCCTGAATAAATAATCGATGGAGTTTAGCATGTCCGATAGTGAATACCTGACCCGCGCGGAAGCCGCGCTAGCCGCCATCGAACGTGCGCTCGACGACACCGATGCCGACATCGAACTCGAGCGCAGCGGCAACGTCCTGACCCTCGAATTCGAGAACCGCTCGAAGATTATCGTGAACCTTCAGCCGCCCATGAGCGAGATCTGGATCGCCGCGAAGGCGGGCGGTTTCCACTTCCGATTCATCGACGGCGAGTGGCGTGACACGCGTAGCGGCACGGAGTTTTTCGCCGCGCTGTCGGAGTACGCAACGCAGCAAGCCGGCGAACCGGTTCACTTCGAAGCATAGAAACCGCGGGACGAAGTGCGCCGCTCAAGCGGCCGAATCGATCGCCCAGACCGCACAAGCAAAACGGCCGCGCATGATTCGCGCGGCCGTTTTGCTTTTTGAGCGACTTCGAGCGGATGCTTCAGTGTCCGCGGAACAGATTCATGATGTCCTGCTTCTCCTGCTCGCCGACCTGCTCGGGCGCTGCCGCCGATGCGCCGCTCGCTTCGGCATCCAGCGCCGCCTGACTGATGCCGACCGTGGCGACGAAACCATGCCCCGGCGTGAAGTCGTCGAAATACAACTCCGCGCCGAGTTCGGTCAGGCCGTCGGGCATCGGCATCTTGTACTCCGGCACGCCTTTGAGCGCCCGCCCCATGTATTCGACCCACACGGGCAACGACAGGCCGCCGCCAGTCTCCTTGTCGCCGAGGCTGCGCGGGTTGTCGTAGCCGATCCACGCAATGGCCGTGAGCGTGTGCTGATAACCCGCGAACCACGCGTCGCGCGAATCGTTGGTCGTACCCGTCTTGCCGGCGAGGTCGGTGCGCTTGAGCGCATTGGTCTTGGCGCCCGTGCCGCGTTGCGCGACGCTTTGCAGCAGGCTGTTCATCACGTACGCATTACGCGGTTCGATGGCGTGCGGCGCGCTTTGCGCGGCCACCAGCGGTTGCGCGTGCGCGACTACGATGCCTCGCTGATCGGTGACTTCGGCAATCAGATACGGGTTGATCCGATAGCCGCCGTTGGCGAACACCGAATACGCGCCCGCCATCTGCAGCGGCGTGACGAGACCTGCGCCCAGCGCCATTGGCAGATAAGCCGGATGACGATCCGCGTCGAAGCCGAAGCGCGTGATGTACTGCTGCGCGTACTTCGTACCGATCTGGTTCAGAATGCGGATCGACACCAGGTTTCTCGACCGCTGCAACGCGGTGCGCATGGTCATCGGGCCGTCGAAGCCGCCGCCGTAGTTCTTCGGCTCCCACGCCTGGCCGCCGGTTTCAGCCGCGCTGAAGAAGAGCGGCGCGTCGTTGATCACGGTTGCCGGCCCGAGCCCCTTTTCGAGCGACGCCGAATAGATGAACGGCTTGAAGCTCGAACCCGGCTGACGCCACGCCTGAGTCACGTGATTGAACTTGTTCTTGTTGAAGTCGAAACCGCCGACCAACGCGCGGATCGCGCCGTCTTGCGGGACCACGGAAACGAACGCGCCTTCCACCTGCGGCAATTGCGTGATCGACCAGTTGCCGTCGTCGTTCTTGATGAGCCGGATGATCGCGCCCGGCCGCACACGTTGATTCGGCTGCGCGCGCGGACCGAGCGCGAATTGCGCATAGCGCAGGCCGTCACCCTGGATCGTCGCGATATTGCCGTCGATGAACGTGACCTGCACCTGCTTCGGACTCGCGGCGGTGACCACGGCGGCAATGATCTCGCCGTTGTCCGGGTGCTCGAGCAGCGCGTCGTCGATGGCCTGTTCACGGTCGTCGGCGTCGGACGGCAGCTCGATGAAGGCTTCCGGGCCGCGATAACCGTGGCGCCGTTCGTAGTCCATCAGACCTTTGCGCAGCGCCCGATAAGCGACGTCCTGGTCGGCCGAATCGATCGTGGTCACCACGTTCAGTCCGCGCGTATAGGCTTCTTCGCGATACTGCGCGTACATCATCTGACGCACCATTTCTGCGACGTATTCCGCGTGCACGCTGAATTCCTTGCCCGCGCCCTTGACCACGAGCGGCTGCCTGCTCGCTTCGTCGTACTGTTCCTGCGTGATGTAGTGCAGCTCGTACATGCGCTGCAGGATGTACTCCTGCCGTACCTTGGCGCGCTTCGGGTTGACCACCGGGTTATACGCGGACGGCGCCTTCGGCAGCCCGGCCAGCATGGCGGATTCGGCCAGCGTCAGATCCTTCAGGTCTTTGCCGAAATAGACGCGCGCCGCGCTTGCGAAACCGTAGGCGCGCTGACCGAGATAGATCTGATTCATGTACACCTCGAGAATCTGATCTTTGGACAGCTTCGACTCGATCTTGTACGCGAGCAGCATCTCGTAGATCTTGCGCGTGTAGGTCTTCTCGCTGGAGAGGAAGAAGTTGCGCGCCACCTGCATGGTGATCGTGCTCGCGCCCTGGGTGGCGTGGCCATTGGTCAGCGCGACGATGCCCGCGCGCGCAATGCCGGTGAGGTCGACGCCGCCGTGATCGTAGAAGCGCGCGTCTTCAATGGCGAGGATCGCCTTCTTCAGACTATCGGGCACGTCCTGAATATGGACGATGTCGCGCCGTTCCTCGCCGAACTCGCCGATCAGCACGTGGTCGGCTGTGTAGATACGCAACGGCACCTTGGGACGGTAGTCGGTCAACGCATCGAGCGACGGCAGATTGGGCGTGGCGACGACGAGCGCATAGCCGAGCACCAGCAGCACGCACAGAATGCCTGCGACGATCAGACCCACAAAGCCGATGATGAGCTTCAGCCACAGCGGGCGTTTGCGCTTCTGCGGCGCGGGCGGCGGGGACGTAGGAGACGTGGATTGCATATGGGCACCAAAAAACAGTCCCGCGATTATAGCCGCCAGGCTTTTCAGCTTTCGGCATGCTTACTGACACGTCTTCACAAGTCTGCGCGCCGCGCGGGAATGACTTCACTGTAGTCCCTTTGATCGCCTGCGGGACGCGCATTCCTCAACGTTAGCCATTTGGCTGAGTGTCGCGCGGCGCCGCGTCTACGCACAATTCCTCCTCATCACTCGCGTTCGAATGGTTCGTCGCGTGAGTCAGAGGGAGGGCTTCATGGCATTAAAAAGATCCTGGCTTCAGGCAGTGCAACCCGGTGCGCATCGTTATGCCGCGGGGATCGATGTGGGTTCGCAGGCCGTGCGCCTTGTGGTGCTCAGTCATCGGGCGCGCCCGCCTGCAGCACTGCATATCGAATACGTGAGCACCGTGCCGCTTCCCGCCGGTGCCATGGCCGGCGCTGAAATCGCCGACCGGCATGCGGTGGCGCGTGCCTTGCGCGACGCGTTTGCCGGACTGCCGCACGCGTGTGCGACGCGCGCCTTGCGATGCGCGATGGCGCTGCCCGCGTCGGCTACCGTGACCGCCACGGTGCCGCTCGCGCGACTTGCCGCGCAGAGCGGTTGCGCGGAAGACGGCGGGCATCAGCTGGCTGAACTCGAGCCGGCGGTGATGACTGAAGTCGAGCGCATTGCCGGCCTCGAACGGCATGCCCTTGCAGTCGACTGGTATGTCGACGAAACGCCTTCGCCAGTGCGCTGCGTGACTATCGCCGCGACCGCGCGGCAACATCTCGAAGCGCGAATCGAATGCGCGGCGATCGCCGGCATCTCGCTCACCGCCATCGACGGTGAGCCGCATGCCGCGTTGCGCGCCATGCGCTATGCGGCGAGTTATGAACTCGATCCGCACGAGCCCTATGTCGCGTTGTGGATCGGCACGGACGGCGTGTATGGCTGGCGGATCGTCGACGACGGCATCGCCGGCGAAATGCGCTACCCGGCACCGGAACACGCCGATCTCGCCGATGCGTTACGCGACCTGGCGCACGGTCCCGAACTCGACTGCGCATTGTTGAGCGGTGAGGTCGATCTGCTCGACGGCGTGGGTTTCTCGATCGCGGATATCGCGGACGTGCTCGGCTGCTCGGTGCTGCCGTTCGAATGCGCGGTGCTGGGTGGCCACGAGCGGCCGTTGAGCGACCCGCTTTTGCACGAGCCGTCCGGTGCGGTCGCGTTCGGGCTTGCGTTGCGCGGGGTGCTCGAATGACGGGCGGCGTGTTGCACGCGGCAGTCTCGAACTCGGGGACTCCGTTACGTGGCGAGCGCTTCGCACGAGGGTGGCTCGGCGGGTTCAACTTGCTGCCTTACCGGCAACGCAACGCGCGGCTCGCGCGCCGGCGGTGTCTGCTCGAATGGATTGCCGCCGCTTTCGCCGGTTGTGCCGCTGTCTTCGCATTGGCCGGCTGGCAGGCGGTCGAGCGAGCGCGCCTCGATGCACGGCGTGAGTCGATCGAGCAATCGCTCGCGCAATTATCAGCGCCGCTCGCGGAGCACGCGGCATTGCTCCGCACGCGTGACGAACAACGCCAGAACGTGGCACGCGCAAAGAGTTTGTCCGATCCACTCACGCATTTGCGCGATCTCTTTGATGCGCTGAGTTTCGAGCCGGGTGACGGCGTGCTGTTGCAGCAGTTGCGCCACCGTGAAGATGAGACCGAGTTGCTGGCTAGCTCGCGTGGCCATATCGCTTCGGCCGAGTGGCTCAAACGCCTGAGTGCGATCCACGGCGTGAAAGGGGTGGAGGTGAGCGACCTGCATAGCTCGGCTTCGCGCGGCGGGGCGGCTTCGCAGGCAAGCATGACCGGACCGGTCGAATTCGGCGCGCGTCTGCGGTGGAACGAGACGGCGCAAAAAACGACCCGCACGGGCGCGTCTGCCGCACAGCGTTCTGTGAAGTATGAACAATCAGGAGGTGCGAAATGAGTACGGCCTTTGTCGAATTTGGCGGCGTGGCGCGCTCGCGCTTCTCACTCTCTCATTGGATGGCGCGCGCGCGTTTGCCGCTCGACGCATGGAGCGGGCGCCGCCGCTGGGCGGTCGCTTTGCTGATTGCCGTGCTGGTGTTCGGCCTTGGTACACACGGCTGGATTGTCGCGGACCTCGGCGGGGTCGAAGCGAGCCGGGCGGCGTTGGAAGCGGGCGGCCTGCGTCTCGCGAACGCAAGGCGCGCGCTTGCGCAATTGCCAGCGCTGCGCCGCGAAGCCGCCGCCGGCCCGATTGGCGCTTCGCTTGCCACTTCGATCGCGCGGTCATCGGAGCCGTGGAGTTCCGCCGACGACGTAAGCATCGTCTCCGAACTGGCTGCGCAGAACAGCGTCGCGTTGCTCTCAGTGGAGCCTGGCGCCGCGAGCGGAGCGGGCGCTGAGAGCATGCGGCCGCTGCAACTGACTGCGCGCACGGACTTCGTCCATCTCATGGCGTTTATGCGCGGGCTGTCGGACCTGCCGGTGCTGATCGTGCCTGTCGATGTGACCGTCAAGCGTGAGGCCGCAGCACTGTCGGTCAGCGCCACGCTGCGCGTGTTCAATGCGCTGCGGCCCGCGCCGTCGGCAGCCTCCGCGGATGCGTTCGTCGAAGACAGCCTCGATTCGGATGACGAAGAAAACGTCGTCTTCTTCGATCCGTTTTCGCAACCACAGATGCAGGCGGCGGCCGAACTGCCCGACGTTTCGCAACTGCGTCTGGTCGGATTGCTGCGCGATCGCGCGCGAGGGCTGGCATTGCTCGATACACCGGACGGCATCACGGTCGTCGAGTCCGGAGAGCAGATCGGCGCCGAACGTCTCGCGAGGCTGGACGCGTTCGGCATTACCCTCGTGAAGGGCGGCGCGACTCGCACGCTGGCACTGACGGAGACTTCGTGATGAGACTGGCGAAGCCGTTTCCCTTTGCGTCTTCGGGCGTCGATACGTGTGCGTCGGCAGGCCGGCAAGTGTGCCTCGGCCTATGGGTCAGCGCGGCGCTGGCTGTCGGCGTTGCACGGGCGTCGACTCAACCGCTGCCGCCGTTGCCTCCCGAGATGCCGCTCGATGCGGTGGTGACGCCGTTCGATGTCTCGTACGACGTACCGCCGCTGCCAGGCGACGCTTCCGCCGCGGTGCCCAATCCGTTCCGACAGGACGCCGCCGGCGATGCTGACGCATCGCGTGCGAGCGCGGCGGCCGGCGATTCCCACGCGGATGCGCCGTCCTCCGACGCGCGCGCTGCCGACGCCACCAACGCCGACGCCACCGACGCCAGCAATGCCACCGCCTCCGCCAGCGACACCATCGCCAGCGACGCCACCACCGCCACCAACGGCCCGGTGCCGCAACGACGGCAATCCAATGCCGCGGCTCGCGACAATGCCACCGGCTCCGCCGCGCTCGAAGGACCTCCAGTGCCGCTGCCGCCGCTCGCGCGTCTGAGCGGCGAGCCGCGCAGTGCCGCCGACGCAGGCCTCGCCCCCGACGACAAACCGATCTCGATGAATTTTCAGCGTGCCGAGCTCGGCGCCGTGCTCAATGCGTTTGCTCGGTTCACAGGATTGAACATCGTCGCGAGCGAAAGGGTGCGCGGCGCTGTCTCGCTGCGGCTCGACAAGGTGCCGTGGCGCACCGCGTTCGATACCTTGCTCGACGTCAACGGCCTCGCAATGGAGCGCCATGGCAATGTGATCTGGGTCGCGCCGATTGCCGATCTGGCCGCGCGCGAGCGGCAGCGCTTCGAAGCGCACGCCCGGGCCGCCGATCTCGAGCCGCTCGCGAGCCGCACGTTCGAGCTGCACTACGCGCACGCCGAGGACGTCAGGCGGCTGCTGACCGGTTCCGGCGCCCAGCGGGTCCTGTCCAAACGCGGCGCCGCGACTGCCGATCCGCGCACCAATCTGCTGTTCGTGACCGATCTCGAAGCGCGCCTTGCGCAGATTGCGGCACTGCTCGCCTCGATCGACCGGCCGACGCGCCAGGTGTTGATCGAAGCGCGCATTGTCGAGGGCGAACATGGTTTTTCGCGCAACCTCGGCGTGAAACTCTCGATGGCGGCCAGCAATACCGACGGCACCGCGAGAGGTTTCACCGACGCCGTCTACGATCTGTCGGCCCGGCCGATTGCAGGCTTCGACGCGGCGACCGCTGGTCTGACGTTATTCGCCGCCGGCGCGACGCGGCTGCTGAACATCGAGCTGAGCGCGCTCGAAGCGCAGGGGCGCGGCGAAATCGTTTCGAGCCCGCGCGTGGTCACGGCGGACCGGATGAAGGCAGTTGTCGAGCAGGGCACCGAATTGCCGTATCAGGCGAAAGTGGGGCAGGGCGTGTCGGGCGTGCAGTTTCGCCGCGCTACCCTCAAACTGGAGGTCGAGCCGCAAATCATGCCGGACGGCCGGGTGGTGCTGGACCTCGACGTCGCCAAAGACAGCGTTGGCGAACAGACCGACGCCGGGCCCGCGATCAACACCAAACACGTGCAAACGCGCGTCGAAGTGGAGGATGGTGGTACGGTGTCGATCGGCGGTATTTACGCGACCGATGACCGGGACGATGTGACTCGAGTGCCGGTTCTGGGCAAAATACCGTTTTTAGGTGCGCTTTTCCGCCATCGGGCTCACCGCGACCACCGCAGCGAACTGGCTGTTTTCATCACGCCGCGCGTCGTTCAGACAAATTAGGGCACGCTCCCGCCGCTACCGGAAAATGCTGGGCCGCCCTGGGTTTTTTGCTCCGCCGGACGTTCGCTTTGGGGATTCCCCGTTGCGGCGGCTGGCGCGAAGCGACAGGGCGGGTGGCGTTCCCAGGCGGCGCGCAGGCTCGACAAGGCAGCCGCTTTGCCAGTAAGCTGCGGCACGAACCATACCGGATTAGCCAGAGGACACCGTTGCAAGCGCGGGACGCACACGCCAATGTATTTTTCGTAGGGCTCATGGGGGCAGGAAAAACCACCGTGGGCCGGGCCATTGCGCGCCGTCTCGATCGCCCCTTCTTCGATTCCGACCATGAAATCGAGGCACGCACGGGCGCGCGCATCCCGGTGATCTTCGAGATGGAGGGCGAAGCGGGCTTCCGCGAGCGCGAAGCGAGCGTGATTTCCGACCTCACCGCGCGCGACAATATCGTGCTCGCGACCGGCGGCGGCGCCGTGCTGCGGCCGGAAAACCGCGAGGCGCTGCGAAATCGCGGTCTGGTGATCTATCTGCGCGCCAATCCGCACGACCTGTGGCTGCGCACCCGGCGCGACAAGAATCGCCCGCTTTTGCAGACCGAAGACCCCAAAGCGCGTCTCGAAGCACTCTACGAAGTGCGCGACCCGTTATATCGGGAATGCGCGCATTTCGTGATCGAAACCGGCCGGCCTTCGGTCAACGGACTCGTCAACATGGTTCTGATGCAGCTCGAGATGGCCGGCGTCGCCAAACTTCCTGCGTCATAATGGACCGTATGATTACCGTCAATGTCGAACTGGGCGAGCGCGCCTACTCCATCCATATCGGTGCCGATCTGATCGGCCAGACCGCGTTGTTCGCGCCGCATATCGCCGGCAGTTCGGTCACCATCGTCACCAATACCACCGTCGACCCGCTTTATGGCGACACGCTGCGCGCCGCGCTGGCGCCGCTTGGCAAGCAGGTTTCCACGGTAGTTTTGCCGGACGGCGAGGCATACAAGAACCTCGAAACCCTGAACCTGATTTTCGACGCGCTGCTTGGCGCCCGGGCCGATCGCAAGACCACGCTGATCGCGTTGGGCGGCGGCGTGATCGGCGACATGACGGGTTTTGCGGCGGCCTGCTACATGCGCGGCGTGCCCTTCATCCAGGTGCCGACCACGTTGCTGTCGCAGGTGGACTCGTCGGTGGGCGGCAAGACGGGCATCAATCACCCGCTCGGCAAGAACATGATCGGCGCGTTCTATCAGCCGCAGGCCGTGATCGCCGACATCGGCGTGTTGCGTACGCTGCCGGCGCGTGAACTGGCGGCGGGCGTCGCTGAAGTGATCAAGACCGGCGCTATCGCCGACGCGGGTTTCTTCAGCTGGATCGAAGCCAATATCGAAGCATTGAATCGCTGCGAACCCGCGGCGCTCGCCGAGGCGGTCAAGCGCTCGTGCGAGATCAAGGCGTCGGTGGTCGCGCAGGACGAACGCGAAGGCGGACTGCGCGCCATCCTCAATTTCGGCCATACCTTCGGCCATGCGATCGAAGCCGGTCTTGGTTACGGCGAGTGGCTTCATGGCGAGGCGGTCGGCTGCGGAATGGTGATGGCGGCAGATCTGTCCGTGCGGATGGGCTATCTCGACGAAGCGGCGCGCAAGCGTCTGGTCGACGTGATCGTCGCCGCGCATTTGCCGATCCGGGCGCCGGCGCTCGGCGACGCGCGCTATGTCGAACTCATGCGGGTCGACAAGAAGGCGGAAGCCGGCGCGATCAAATTCATTCTGTTGAAGCGTTTCGGTGAGACGCTGATCACCCAGGCGCCCGATGCCGAGGTGCATGCCACGTTGGCCGCCGCCGTCTGAATCGCGCAAGAAGGCATCCAGCAACGCATCACGCACCAGCGTCACGAGGCGCCGCCCATGTTTCGGAGAACCCGGTGACTGACAGGCGCAGCGACGTTGTAAAGCATGACCCGGCGGCACGCGCGGCGACAGGCGGCGCGCCGACGCAGGAAGCCCTCGAAGCCCATCTTGCGCCGTACGCGGCGCATTCCGCACAATCGCGCGGCCGCCGCTATCCGGAAGCCGCGCCCAGCGCGCGCACCGAATTCCAGCGGGACCGCGACCGTATCGTCCATTCGACGGCATTTCGCCGGCTCGAGTACAAAACTCAGGTCTTCGTGAATCACGAGGGCGACCTGTTTCGCACGCGTCTGACTCATAGCCTGGAAGTGGCGCAGATCGCGCGTTCGGTTGCACGCAATCTGCGTGTGAACGAGGACCTCGTCGAAGCCATTTCGCTCGCCCATGATCTTGGCCACACACCATTTGGCCACGCGGGTCAGGACGCGCTCAACGAATGCATGCGCGAACATGGCGGCTTTGAGCACAATTTGCAGAGCCTGGCGGTGGTCGACGATCTTGAGGAGCACTACGGCGCGTTCAACGGTCTGAACCTGTGCTTCGAAACGCGTGAGGGTATTCTCAAGCATTGCTCGCGCGAGAATGCGCGGCGGCTGGGTGCATTGGGCGAGCGCTTTCTCGAAGGGCGGCAGCCGTCCGTCGAGGCGCAGATCGCGAACGTTGCCGACGAGATCGCGTACAACAACCACGATGTCGACGACGGCTTGCGTTCGGGCCTGCTCACCGTGGAGCAGCTCGCCGAAGTGGAGTTATGGCAGGTGCACTACGAGGCGGCGCGCAACGACTTTCCTCAGATCGAGGGTCGGCGGCTCATTCACGAGACGGTTCGCCGCATCATCAATACGCTGATCGTCGATCTGATCGATACGACCAAGCTGAATCTCGAACGGCATGCGCCGGCGTCGCTGGATGCCGTGCGTTCATCGCCCGCGCTCGTCGCGCATAGCGAAGCGATTGCCGCGCAGGCGGCCGCGCTCAAGCGCTTTCTGTTCAAAAACCTGTATCGCCATTATCGCGTGATGCGCATGGCCAACAAGGCGCGCCGCGTCGTCGCGGGTCTGTTCGACGCATTCACCGACGATCCGCGGCTGTTACCGCCGAGCTATCAGTCAACGGACGCATCGCAGCAACCGCGGCTGATCGCCCATTACATTGCGGGTATGACGGATCGGTATGCGGTCAAGGAATACCAGCGCCTGTTCGTGATTGACGATAACTGATCGACGTCGCCTGAGTTTGCGTGCGGCTGGGCCGTATTCTTTGATGTTCGCGTCCGCCGCATGTTTTTACGCGCGCCGCACGTTGCCTTCACGTCGACCGCACACACGGAGACGCTCTCCGTGACGATGGAGCGGCTGAGCGCACGTACACGAGCTGATGACCGCGCAGGAAAGCTGATGACCGAGGGACGCAAGCCGCTGACCGCACGCACTCGGTCCGTTGATTGCACCTACGCGAACTGCTCGCCGCATGCATGCGACTTGCTGACCGCTCGCCCCTAAGCTACCGACGTACGTACCCGAGCCGCCATCGCCCTCCGGCGACAGCCAGCCTCAGCAGGAATCGCCCGTTCGAGGCGGCCCCGCTCGTCGTCTGCTCGCGCTTTAGCGCAACCGCGAAGCGAACAGCGCGCCGGCAATCAACGCCACGCCGCCGACGATCGCAATCGTCTGCCACGGATTTTCATGCACGTAGTCGTCGGCATCCGAGATGGCGACTTCGGCGCGTTCGCGCACGGCTTCGCGCGTGTCGTTCAAGCGGGCGCGCGCCACTTCGAGTTGCTTGCGAAGCTTGCTGCGCAGCGCCACTGCATCAGCCTGGGTGCCGTCGGCCAAGGTCGATTCGAGTTCCGACATTAGCGTGCGCAGTTCGCCTGCGATATCTTCGGCCGCATGGCGGCTATGGCGAGCGATACGCCGCGCACGGCGGCTGGTGCTGGTCCAGGATTCGCCGAGGGCGTCTCGCGTATTCGGAAGTGCAGTCATGGTCGCTCCGTCGATGAGGTGAAAGGGTCCCGCGCGCTGTCACGAAGACGCACTCTCACGTCTGAACGCGGGAAACACCCGGTGAACGCAACTTTGGTGCCAAACCCGGAGGCCCCATCCACCGTGGCGCGGGCGCATATTCGTCCGCACATATTGCACTGGCTGGCGCGATTGCGGGTCAAATTTACAAACGCTTGCGCCTCGCCAGGCTTTGCCTGCAAAGGTGCGAAGGAGACGGGTCCGGCCCGTGCCAAAAGAAAAACGCCGCCATGGGATGCATGACGGCGTTGTCCAAGCCACGAAAATTCGACTACCCTAACTCAACGGCCCCTAATTTTCTGAAGCGTTAGAAACGGTAACCGATATTGACGTAGGAAACGATCGGGTTCAGTTTGATCTTGGTTTGCGATTGCACATTCAGCGTGCCGACGGGCGTGTTTGCAGCAGTGTTGAGCTTCGCGGTCGTGCTGAGCGGCAGGTAGGAAATCGATACGCCCGCGAACCAGTGCTGGTTGAAGGCGTAGGTGAAGCCGGCATTAAACACCGGCTCCCACGAACTATCCGTAGTGACGCTGGTCGGACCATGCAGAACGTTTGCCTCGAATGCGCTGTTGGTGATCTTTTCGTCGGTGAACCAGATGCGGCTCACGCCAACGCCGAGATACGGCCGGAACGTGGCGGTCGGGGCATTGAAGTAGTACTTGAACAGCAGAGTCGGGCTCCACTGTTTTGCCTGACCCAGCTTGCCGAATTGTGCGAGGCTGCCCGAACCTTCCAGGTCGAACGAGGGCGGGATGCCGATCACGAACTCTGCTGCGATGTGGTCGGTGACGAAGTAGCCGGCAGTGAAACCAAGGGTGTCGGCTGAACTGAGTGTTGCACCGGTATTGGCTTCAGTGATGTTGGTCGGGCTACCACCAATGCTTGTTACTTTGAGCGGCTCGCTGCTCGATTGAGGCGCAAGATGGAACCAGCCCGTCGTGACGTAAAAGCTTCCGGCCGATTGCGCGTGAGCTGCCGTTGTCATGCAGGCTAGCGCCGCGATCCCCGTTACGGCCTGTTTTAATTTCATAAGTGCTCCTCCAAAAAAGGCCCGCTCATTATGACGAGAACGTTTGAAACAAACCATACGCGGCGGTTAGAGCTTTCTCCCTAAGCTCCGCGCGGTTTCTGGCTCTGCCGCGCCGCGTCTAACCTTGCGCGGATGCGGTTCTTCGGACCTTCGGGTATGTACCAACGCGACTATTGGATACTCCAGCATGGCACGGCTTGCACGTCTCTATGTCCCTGACCAGCCGCAGCACGTCATCCTCCGCGGGCTCGATCAGCAGCCCGCATTCGTCGACGACCAGGACTACGAGCTTTTCATCGATTGTTTGAAAGCGGCTTCACGCGACCACCATCTGTCCATCCACGCGTATGCGTTGATGCCAAGCGCGGTGCAGCTGCTCGTCACGCCGACCGAGGAGTCGAGTCTGCCGAAAGCGATGCAGGCGGTCGGGCGCCGATACGTGGCGCACTTTAACAGGCGCTATGCGCGCCGGGGCACGTTGTGGGAAGGGCGCTACAGAGCGACGGTGATCGAAGGCGAGCGCTACTTTCTGCTGGCGAGCCGTGTCGTTGAGATGTGCCCGGTGCGCGCCGGCCTCGTGAGCGCGCCGGAGGATTACCGCTGGTCGAGTTACCGCCATCACATCGGCCTGACACTCGACAGCCTGATCACGGATCATCCGCTGTACTGGTCGCTCGGCAATACGCCATTCGAACGGCAGCGCGCGTACCGGGAACTGTGCGAGCAGCCGCTCGATGAACGCGAAGCGAGCCAGCTTCAGCAGGCCACCCTGAAAGGCTGGGTTCTGGGTAGCGACACGTACCGCGAGTGGGCGGCGAGGGCCGCCAACCGGCGTGTATCGCCGCTGCCACGCGGGCGGCCGCGAAAGGTGCGCGAGACGCCGCAACAGCAATAAAACGTTTCGCATCAAAGGGCTGCATCGAAACGGCATCTCCGCATGCCGTTTTCTTTTGCACGATTTTGATGTGGCACCAATAAAAAATAGCCGCAATGCACCAACTTGATAATTGGGGTTCAATCATCATGTTTTATTTGCTATTCCATTGATTCGTCGCGTATATTCCGAATTCCGGCGCTTTTTGACACGCGTAGCATCGAGCGTTGAGCGCGCCGTCGCGGTCGCGAACGCGGTTGTGAATCGCACTGCGGCAATAGAAAAACGGTTTAACGGCCTGTCCGGCCCCTTACAGACGGTGTCCCCATGAACGACCACCAGCAACCGATCCATCCGGTTCCCGCCGCGCAAGGTCTGTACGACCCGCAAAACGAGCATGACGCCTGCGGCGTCGGCTTCGTCGCTCACATCAAGGGCAAGAAAAGCCACGAGATCATCGAGCAGGGCCTGAAGATTCTCGAGAACCTCGACCACCGGGGCGCTGTCGGCGCCGATCCGCTGATGGGCGACGGCGCGGGCATCCTGATCCAGATCCCGGACGGCTTCTATCGCGAGGAAATGGCCAAGCAGGGCGTGGTGCTGCCGCCGCACGGCGAATACGGTGTCGGCATGGTCTTTCTGCCGAAAGAACACGCTTCGCGTCTCGCCTGTGAGCAGGAGCTGGAACGCACGGTGAAGGCCGAAGGCCAGGTCGTGCTGGGCTGGCGCGATGTGCCGGTCGACCACACCATGCCGATTTCGCCTACCGTCAAGGCGAGCGAGCCGTTGATCCGCCAGATCTTCATCGGCCGCGGCAAGGACATCATGGTGACCGACGCGCTCGAGCGGAAGCTGTACATCATCCGCAAGACCGCGAGCCACCGCATCCAGGCGCTCAAGCTCAAGCACGGCAAGGAGTATTTCGTGCCGTCGTGCTCGGCGCGCACGGTCGTCTATAAGGGCCTGCTGCTGGCCGGCCAGGTCGGCGTGTACTACCGCGACCTGCAGGACGAGCGCACGGTGTCGGCGCTGGCGCTGGTGCACCAACGCTTCTCGACCAACACGTTCCCCGCGTGGGAACTGGCTCACCCGTACCGCATGATCGCCCACAACGGCGAAATCAACACGGTCAAGGGCAACGTGAACTGGCTCAACGCCCGTACCGGCGCGATCGCATCGCACGTGCTCGGCGACGACCTGCCGAAGCTCTGGCCGCTGATCTATCCGGGCCAATCGGACACCGCCTCGTTCGACAACTGTCTCGAACTGCTGGTGATGGCCGGCTACCCGCTCGTCCACGCAATGATGATGATGATCCCGGAAGCCTGGGAACAACACACGCTGATGGATGACAACCGCCGCGCGTTCTACGAATACCACGCCGCGATGATGGAGCCGTGGGATGGCCCCGCTGCAATCGCCTTCACCGACGGCCGCCAGATCGGCGCGACGCTCGACCGTAACGGCCTGCGTCCGGCGCGCTACATCATTACGGACGACGACCTCGTCATCATGGCGTCGGAAGCCGGCACGCTGCCCATTCCCGAGTCGAAGATCGTCAAGAAGTGGCGTCTGCAGCCGGGCAAGATGTTCCTGATCGACATGGAGCACGGCCGCATCATCGACGACAAGGAGCTCAAGGACAACCTCGCGAACGCCAAGCCGTACAAGAGCTGGATCGACGCCGTGCGCATCAAGCTCGACGAGATCGAGGCAAAGGCCGAAGACGTCGCCACGGAACGCCGCGAGCCCGCCGCGCTGCTGGATCGCCAGCAGGCGTTCGGCTACACGCAGGAAGACCTCAAGTTCCTGATGGCGCCGATGGCGCAAGCCGGCGAAGAAGCGGTCGGTTCGATGGGCAACGACTCGCCGCTGGCGGTCATGTCCAACAAGAACAAGACGCTGTATCACTACTTCAAGCAGCTGTTCGCGCAAGTGACGAACCCGCCGATCGACCCGATCCGCGAAAACATGGTGATGTCGCTGGTGTCGTTCGTCGGTCCGAAGCCGAACCTGCTCGACACGAACAACATCAACCCGCCGATGCGTCTCGAAGTGTCGCAGCCGGTGCTTGACTTCAAGGACATCGCGAAGATCCGCGAGATCGATCAGTACACGGGCGGCAAGTTCAGCTCGTATGAACTGAACATCTGCTATCCGGTGGCGTGGGGCAAGGAAGGCATCGAAGCACGCCTCGCCTCGCTGTGCGCGGAAGCCGTGGACGCGGTCAAGTCCGGCTACAACATGCTGATCGTGTCGGACCGCAAGACCGATCGCGACAACGTGGCGATTCCGGCGCTGCTGGCCACCGCCGCGATCCACACGCACCTCGTGCAGCAAGGTCTGCGCACGAGCACGGGTCTGGTCGTCGAAACCGGCTCAGCGCGTGAAACGCACCAATTCGCGCTGCTCGCGGGCTACGGCGCGGAAGCCGTGCACCCGTACCTCGCAATGGAAACGCTGGGCCAGCTCGCAGCCGGCCTGAAGGGCGACCTGTCGCCGGAAAAGGCGGTCTACAACTTCACCAAGGCAGTCGGCAAGGGCCTGATGAAGGTCATGTCGAAGATGGGCATTTCGACCTACATGTCGTACACCGGCGCGCAGATTTTCGAAGCGGTCGGCCTGGCTGAAGACCTGGTGGTGAAGTACTTCAAGGGCACCTCGTCGAAGGTGGGCGGCATCGGCCTGTTCGACGTGGCGGAAGAAGCGATCCGTCTGCACCGCGAAGCGTTCGGCGACAACCCGATTCTCGCCAACATGCTCGACGCAGGCGGCGAATACGCATACCGCGTGCGCGGCGAAGAACATATGTGGACGCCGGACGCGATCGCCAAGCTGCAACACTCGGCGCGCAGCAACTCGTACCAGACGTACAAGGAATACGCGCATCTGATCAACGATCAGACGAAGCGCCACATGACGTTCCGCGGCCTGTTCGAATTCAAGTTCGATCCGACCAAGGCTATCCCGCTCGACGAAGTCGAACCGGCGAAGGAAATCGTCAAGCGTTTCGCCACCGGTGCAATGTCGCTGGGCTCGATCAGCACGGAGGCTCACGCCACGCTGGCAATCGCCATGAACCGTATCGGCGGCAAGTCGAACACGGGTGAAGGCGGCGAGGACGTGAACCGTTACCGCAACGAGTTGCGCGGCATTCCGATCAAGAACGGCGACACGATGAAGTCCGTGATCGGCGACGAAGTGATCGTGGACATTCCGCTGAAGGCGGGCGATTCGCTGCGCTCGAAGATCAAGCAGGTGGCGTCGGGCCGTTTCGGCGTGACGGCGGAATACCTCGCGTCCGCTGATCAGATCCAGATCAAGATGGCGCAGGGCGCGAAGCCGGGTGAAGGCGGTCAGCTGCCGGGCCACAAGGTGTCGGAATACATCGGCAAGCTGCGTTACTCGGTGCCGGGCGTCGGCCTGATTTCGCCGCCGCCGCACCACGACATCTACTCGATCGAAGATCTGGCGCAGCTGATCCACGATCTGAAGAACGCCAACTCGGCGGCCAGCGTCTCGGTGAAGCTGGTGTCCGAATCGGGCGTCGGCACGGTTGCCGCAGGTGTGGCCAAGGCCAAGGCCGATCACGTCGTGATCGCCGGTCATGATGGCGGCACGGGCGCGTCGCCGCTGTCGTCGGTGAAGCATGCCGGCACGCCGTGGGAACTGGGTCTGGCCGAAACGCAGCAAACGCTGGTGCTGAACCAGTTGCGCGGCCGTATCCGCGTGCAGGCCGACGGTCAGATGAAGACCGGCCGCGACGTCGTGATCGGCGCGCTGCTCGGCGCGGACGAGTTCGGTTTCGCGACGGCGCCGCTCGTCGTCGAAGGCTGCATCATGATGCGCAAGTGTCACCTGAACACCTGCCCGGTCGGCGTCGCGACGCAAGATCCGGTGCTGCGTGCGAAGTTCCAGGGTCAGCCGGAACACGTCGTGAACTTCTTCTTCTTCGTTGCAGAAGAAGCGCGCGAAATCATGGCGCAACTGGGCATTCGCAAGTTCGAAGATCTGGTCGGCCACGCCGAACTGCTCGATACGAAGAAGGGCATCGAGCACTGGAAGGCGAAGGGTCTCGACTTCTCGCGTGTGTTCTATCAGCCGCAAGTCTCGGCGGAAGTGGCGCGCAAGCATGTCGACGTGCAGGACCATGGTCTGGACAAGGCACTCGACCATACGCTGATCGAGAAGGCGAAGGCGGCGATCGAGAAGGGCGAGCACGTCTCGTTCATCCAGCCGGTGCGCAACGTGAACCGTACGGTCGGCGCGATGCTGTCCGGCACGATCGCGAAGAAGTACGGCCACGACGGCCTGCCCGACGACACGATTCACATCCAGTTGAAGGGCACCGCGGGTCAGAGCTTCGGCGCGTTCCTCGCGAAGGGCATCACGCTGGATCTGGTCGGCGACGGCAACGACTACGTAGGCAAGGGCCTGTCGGGCGGCCGCATCATCATCCGTCCGACCAACGATTTCCGCGGCAAGTCGGAAGAGAACATCATCTGCGGCAACACGGTGATGTACGGCGCGATCGAAGGCGAGTCGTTCTTCCGCGGCGTGGCAGGCGAGCGTTTCTGCGTGCGTAACTCGGGCGCGACGGCAGTTGTCGAAGGCACGGGCGACCACGGTTGCGAATACATGACGGGCGGCACGGTGGTCGTGCTCGGCGAAACGGGCCGTAACTTCGCGGCTGGCATGTCGGGCGGCATCGCCTACGTGTACGACCCGGACAACTCGTTCGCGGGCAAATGCAACAAGTCGATGGTTGCGCTCGATCCGGTCTTGCAAACGGCCGAACAGGAACGCACGGTCGACAAGGGCCTGTGGCACACCGGCACGACCGACGAAGCGCTGCTCAAGGGACTCATCGAGCGTCACTTCCAGTTCACGGGCTCGCCGCGTGCAAAAGCGCTGCTCGAAAACTGGGACGCGTCGCGCCGTCAATTCGTGAAGGTGTTCCCGACCGAATACAAGCGCGCGCTGGGCGAAATGGCCGCGAAGAAGGCGAACAAGGAAGTGCTGGCCGCCTGATTCGCAACGCTGTTCATCAGCAAGACGTCACCTTTAGCCGTACCCGCCGCGTGCGACCGATTCACGGTGCCGCGCGGCGGGTGTAGATCACCCCACCTTGATTAGATAGAGAAGAGAACCACATGGGCAAGGCAACCGGTTTTCTCGAGTTCGAACGCCGCCACGAGGCGTACGAAGCTCCGCTCACGCGTGTGAAGCACTACAAGGAATTCGTCGCCGCATTGACCGACGACGAAGCCAAGATTCAAGGCGCACGTTGCATGGACTGCGGCATTCCGTTTTGCAACAACGGCTGCCCGGTGAACAACATCATTCCGGACTTCAACGACCTGGTGTTCCATCAGGATTGGAAGAACGCGATTGAAGTGCTGCACTCCACCAATAACTTCCCCGAGTTCACGGGCCGCATCTGCCCGGCACCGTGCGAAGCGGCGTGCACGCTCGGCATTAACAACGACCCGGTCGGCATCAAGTCGATCGAGCACGCGATCATCGACAAGGCATGGACCGAAGGCTGGGTCGCGCCGTTGCCGCCGAAGCACAAGACCGGCAAGAAGGTCGCCGTGGTCGGATCCGGCCCCGCTGGGTTGGCCGTCGCGCAGCAACTCGCGCGCGCGGGGCACGATGTCACCGTGTTCGAAAAGAACGACCGCATCGGCGGGTTGCTGCGTTACGGCATTCCCGACTTCAAGCTGGAGAAGTGGCTGATCGATCGCCGCATGCGCCAGATGGAAGCCGAAGGCGTGACGTTCCGCGCCAACGTGTTCATCGGTAAAGCGGATTCGCTGCCGGCCTATATCGGCAACACGGCGAAGGAAACCATCACGCCGGATCAGTTGAAGGAAGAGTTCGACGCGGTCGTGATCGCGGGCGGCTCGGAAACGCCGCGCGATCTGCCGGTGCCGGGCCGTGAGCTGGAAGGCATCCACTACGCGATGGAATTCCTGCCGCAACAGAACAAGGTCAATGCCGGCGACAAGGTCGCGAACCAGTTGCTCGCGAAAGGCAAGCATGTGGTCGTGATCGGCGGCGGCGATACGGGTTCGGACTGCGTGGGCACGTCGAATCGTCATGGCGCGAAGAGCGTCACGCAATTCGAACTGCTGCCGCAGCCGCCGGAAGAAGAGAACAAGCCGCTCGTGTGGCCTTACTGGCCGATCAAGCTGCGCACGTCGTCGTCGCATGACGAAGGCTGCTCGCGTGATTGGGCGGTCGCGACCAAGCGTCTCGAAGGCAAGAACGGCAAGGTCGAGAAGCTGATCGCGGCGCGCGTCGAATGGAAGGACGGCAAGATGCAGGAAGTGCCGAACTCGGAATTCGAAATGAAGGCCGATCTGGTGCTGCTCGCCATGGGCTTTACGCAGCCGGTGTCGCCGGTGCTGGAAGCGTTCGGCGTCGACAAGGATGCGCGTGGCAACGTGCGTTCGCCGACCGAAGGCGACAAGGCGTATTACACGTCGGTGGACAAGGTGTTCACCGCGGGCGACATGCGTCGCGGCCAGTCGCTGGTGGTGTGGGCGATTCGCGAAGGCCGCCAGTGCGCGCGTTCCGTCGACGCGTTCCTGATGGGTCATTCGGAACTGCCGCGCTAAACGTCTCCGGCCGGTTTTTGCGCCTTGGCGCCAGAACCGGCCACTGCTTGCAGGAAGAGGTGGAGACGACACTGTGCCGCGTCAGCGGCGCATCGAGCGGTGAAAAAACAAAGCCGGGCACCTGAGAGGGTGACCCGGCTTTTCTATTTCGGCGCGCAACGACGCTACGTGCCTGACTTGCGATAGCGCGCCAACGTCAGTCCGTCCAGATCGATCTCCGGCTTGCGGTGCGTGATCAGATCCGCGACCACGCGCCCCGAACCCATCGACATCGCCCAGCCCGTCGAGCCGTGCCCGAGGTTCAACCACAGTTTCTCGATGCCGGACGGGCCGAGTAGCGGCGCGCCATCGGGTGTCATCGGACGGCGGCCCACCCAGAAATGCGCGGACGTGGGATTGGCCGCGTGCGGGAACCAGTCGCTGAGCACTTTCATCAGCGTTTGCAGGGCCTGTTCGCGCAAGGTGGTTTCACGATTGCCGAGTTCGGCGGTGCCGGCCACCCGCAGGTTGTCGCCGAAGCGTGTAATCGCCGTTTTCAGCGATTCGTCCATCAGCGCGGCGTGCGGGGCTTTCTCGTCATCGGTGACGGGCAGCGTCGCCGAATAGCCTTTCACGGGATAAAGCGGCACCTTCACACCAAGCCGCGCGAGCAGCGTGGCACTGTCGACGCCCAGCGCCACCACTACCGCATCCGCATGCAGCATCTCCGCGCCGCGCTCGCTCTCGATACGCACCGCGCGCACCGCACCGCCTTGCACATCGAGCGACGTGACGCGCGTGTCAAAACGAAAGCGCACGTCGTTGCGCTCGCAGATTGCGCGCAGTTCACGGGTGAAGCGGGCGCAATCGCCGGCTTCGTCGTCGGGCAGATAGAGGCCCGCGAGCGGCGCCTGACGCGCCCAGCGCAAGCCCGGCTCGATCTCGACACACTGCGCCGCGCTGACTTCCCGATGCGCAATCCCGGCGTCACGCAGCACGGCGAGCGCCGGCTGCGCGAGTTCGACGTCGTACTCGCTGCGGAACAACTGCAGATAGCCCTGGCTGCGGCCATAGTCGAACGGATGGCGGCTGCGGAATTCGTGCAGAGACTCGCGGCTGTAGTAGGCAATACGCTGCATGCGCTGCTTGTTGACGCGAAACCGTTCGAGATCGCATTCACGCAGCCAGCGCGCAATCCAGCGCCACTGGGCCGGGTCGAAGGTCGGGCGGAAGATCAGCGGCGAGGCTGGCTTGAACAGGTATTTGAGAATCTTCGCCGGCATGCCGGGCGCGGCCCAAGGCGTCACATAGCCCGGCGCGATCACGCCCGCATTGCCGAAGCTGGTGGAGAGCGCGACGTCCGGCTCGCGCTCGATCACGGTGACTTCGCAGCCCTGCTGGCGCAGGTAAAAAGCGGTGGCGACGCCGATCACGCCGCCGCCCAGAACAATCGTTTTCATGTGTGTGTACGGCGGATTCAGGCGGCAGGGCGGGTAGCCCCGAGCACCTTGCCCTTGGTCTCGGGCAGACACACCGCGGCGACGATCACGAGCAGATAACCGGAGCCCGCCACGATGCCCATTGCCTTCACCAGCGTCATGGTTTGCGACAGGGTACCGACCAGAATTGGAAAGAACGAGCCGAGTCCGCGCCCGAGGTTGTAGCAGAAGCCTTGTCCCGAGCCGCGTATCGCATTCGGATAGAGCTCCGACAGATAGGCACCCACGCCCGCGAAAATCCCTTGCACCACGATGCCGAGCGGAAAGCCGAGCGCGAGCATCATGCCGTCGGTAATGGGCAGCATGGTGTAGACCATGCCGAGCACGAACGAGCCGATGGCGAACAGCACGAACGACGCGCGCCGGCCGATCTTGTCGCACAGAATGGCGCCGACGATATACCCCGTGAACGAGCCGACGATCAGCACGATCAGATAGCCACTCGTGTTGAACACCGACAGATGGCGCACGGTCTTCAAATACGTTGGCAGCCAGGTAGTAATTGCGTAATAGCCGCCGAGCATGCCGGTGCACAGCGCGCTGCCGAGCAGGGTGGTTCTGAGGTGAGCGGCCGAGAAGATTTGCAGGAAGTGCGAGGTGTCGAAACCACTTTCGCGGGCCCGGCGCGTTTCGAGAAAGATATCCGGATCGCTCACGTTGCGGCGAATGTAGATGATCCACGCCGCGGGCAGCAGGCCGATCCAGAAGCATGCGCGCCATGCGTACTGTTCCGGCAGCAGGGCGAAGAAGGCCCAGTAAATGATCGCCGCAGCCGCCCAGCCGAACGACCAGCTGCTTTGCACGGTGCCCACGGCTTTCGCGCGATGCTGAGGCGAGCGAATGGTTTCGGCCATCATGATCGTCACGACCGACCATTCACCGCCGAAGCCGATGCCCTGCAACGTGCGCGTGGTGAGCAGTTGCCAGAACGAATGAGTGAAGCCGGACAGAAAGGTAAATAGCGCGAAAGTGGCGATGGTCCACTGCAGCACGCGGATGCGGCCATAGCGGTCGGCGAGAATGCCGGCGAGCCAGCCGCCCACCGCCGACGAGATCAGCGAACTGGTGGCGATCATGCCGGCTTCGCTCTTGGTCATGCCCCATGTCGCGATCAGCGTCGGAATGAGGAAGGAGTAAATCATGAAGTCGAAGGCATCGACTGCGTAGCCGCCGAATCCGG
This sequence comes from Paraburkholderia sp. BGA-UO-ETr-F21, assembly GCF_059567925.1. Lineage (NCBI taxonomy): Bacteria > Pseudomonadati > Pseudomonadota > Betaproteobacteria > Burkholderiales > Burkholderiaceae > Paraburkholderia > Paraburkholderia sp. BGA-UO-ETr-F21. Next base: position 71,282 of record NZ_JCAQOY010000014.1, read on the forward strand.
CGTACAGGGTGCGGCGCTCGCGCTGGGTCAGTTCGGTGAACCATTGGAGAGAAGGCATTTTTGTTGTGGTCTCCAGGACTTGTCGGCCGGCCGTGGGCACGAAGGTGGGGTGTTTGTATTCTACGGGGCGGAGGATAGTGGGGCCAGTCATGCTCAAAAATGGCCCGCGTTCCTTACCAACTACTACCGTGTAACCCAAAATATATCGAGCGTGGTTACACTGCGTGCGCAGCGCCGATGCTGCGACTCGCCTTCTCCGCCTCTCACCTCCGCGCCAGCCACGCCTAATGCCCGCCACCGCAAAAAACTGCTCGCCGTCCCGTCTCTCCGCGAGCACGTTTGTGCGGACACCGCAGATATCGGCCCACGAGACCATGGCATCGCGCCGGTGCTTTCTGAAGCGCTCAGCCGGCGTTCTGCTGATTTCCGGGGTTGGCGGCTCGCTGCTGTCCGCGTGCGGCGGCGGCAACCTCAGCGATGATTCGCCGGCAACGCCGCGCCTCGCGTCGGTTAGCAATTTCCGCGACGTCGCCGGAGCCGCACCGTATCCGACCGTCGACGGCAGGCAGATGCGCCGCGGCGTGTTCTATCGCGCGAACGTATTGACGCTGGACGCCGCCGACCAGGCCACGATCGACCGGCTCGGCATTGCCTCGGTCTACGATCTGCGCACGCCGGCGGAAATCGCGCGAACCGCCGATATTCTGCCGGGTGGTGCGACAGCTCAGACGCTCAACGTGCTGGGCACCGCCGACTTCGTCGCGCCGGCCTTCGACACGTCGGCGGCCGCGGTCGCGTTCATGGAAGCGCAGGCGCGCGGCTACGTCACCGGCACTGCCCAGCGCGCCGCTTACGGTGGGCTCCTAACAAGTCTGGCCGATGGTCCCGGCGCGCAACTGCTTCACTCAAGCGCGGGTAAGGATCGCGCGGGTTGGGTCGCCGCGCTCCTGCTCAGCATCGCGAACGTGCCGCTCGACGTGATCATGCGGGACTATCTGTTGAGCAACGTCTATCTGGCGCCGTGGATCAAGGCGCAAACCGACGCGCTGCGCGCGCAGGCCGGCGACGTTGTCGCTTCGGTCCAGGCGCCGTTGTTGAGTGTTCAGGAAAATTATCTGCAGGCCGGGTTCGATCAGGTGCAGTCGAGCTACGGGACGATGTCGAGCTATCTGACACGAGGCCTCGGCCTCTCGCAGGCGACGATCGATACCTTGCGGAGCCGCCTCGTGATCTGAACCACAGGAGCCTTGCGTTCACCGAAGGCAAAAAAAAACCGCCCCAAACGACAGGGCGGATAGAGAAGGGCGGCATCGAGGTTGCCGGGGGCGACTATAAAGCCGCCGCGCCTGTGAAAGACCCTCCAGTAAGGGCGCGTAAGCGCGTCCGGCCGCGCTCACGCCAGCGCCTGCACCACGGGCAATTCGATCCGCACTTCCAGACCGCCCTGCGCGTGATTGCGCACATGACAGCGTCCGCCGCGATGGTGCGCGAGCCGCGCGACGATCGCGAGGCCTAGGCCGCAATGGCCTTCGCCGCCACGCGCGGCGTCGAGTCGCACGAACGGCTTCATGGCGGCCGCGATGCGGTCGTCGGGAATGCCGGGGCCGTGATCGCGCACGCTGATCATCCAATGGCCATCGTGGCGCGCGGTGCCGATATCGACGGGCGGAGTGCCATGTTCGAGCGCGTTATCGACCAGATTCGTGACCAGCCGGTCGAGCAATGTGCGCGGCAGCGTAAACGACGAACCGGCGCGCAGATCGAGCGTGAACAGCGGCGTTTCGGTGCTGTCGCTGGCGGAGAACTGTTCCTGCAGAAATTCGTCGACTTCGACCGGCGGCCCGGCTTCGGCGGACTGGCCTGCGAATTCGAGAAACTGCTGGACGATGTTGGTCAGCGAGTCGACATCGCGGATCAGACCGGCGCGTTCGTTTTCCGCCACCAATACGCTCGCGCGCAACTTCAGGCGCGTGAGCGGCGCTTTCAGATCGTGCGCGACGCCGGCCAGCATCACGGCCTGGTCGTCGCCGGCTTCGTTCAGGCGCCGCATCATGTCGTTGAACGAACCGATCAGGTCGCGCAATTCGCGTGGGCCTTGCACCGTTACGGGTTCCGGGCGGCCGCCCGAGCCGAACGCCCGCGCGGCGTCGGCGACGCGCGACAGTGGCCGCTGCATCTGCCACGCGACGAACACGGAAAGGATCAACGCGGCGAGCAGCATCGAAATCGATTCGATCAGAAAGCGCGGGCGCGGCGGAACGTCGACCGGCACGACGACCCAGTTCGATTTGCCTGGAAACAACACCCACAACTGCGGCGGGCGCAGGTCGTCGACGGCGATGCGGGTGCCGGGCGGCAGATTCTCGCGCAGATGCCGGCTCAGTTCGACCAGCGGGTGATGCGTCGGCTCTTGCAGATGCACGCTAGCCGGCATGTTCCAGGTGGGCACGAGGTGCACGCGCATGGCGGGCGCGAGCGCGGCGCCTTTCATCGGTTCGCCGTTGACGGCTTGCAGCACGAGCAGAATGCCGCGCGCGAAACCGTCGATTTCATGACGCGGCGGCTGCATTACCACCAGCACGAACCAGCCGGCCTGAATCGCGAACAACACCGCTGCCGAGAGTAACGCCATTCTGCCGAACAGCGTGTTCAGCGGGTTTTTCATGCGCTTGAGGCGGCCTCGTCGGCGAACGGCGTGCCGTCGGCGTCGGGCACGAACACATAGCCTTTGCCGCGCACCGTCTGCACGTAGCAGGGATTGGACGGATCGTCTTCGATTACGCGGCGCAGGCGCCAGATCGGCACGTCGAGGCTGCGGTCGCGAAAAGCGAGGTTGTCGCGATGCACGAGATCGTGAATCAGCACGCGCGAGAGCACCTTGTACGGATTGTTGACGAAGATCTTCAGGAGCGCGAACTCACTGTCGCGCAGCGGCAGCTTCGAATTGTCCCGGCACAGCGAACGGGTTGCGAAATCGAGTTCGAACGGGCCGAAGCGATACGGCTTGCGGGATTCGGGCGCGCTCGTGGTGGACGGCCCACGCCGGCGCAGCACGGTGTGGATGCGCGCGAGCAATTCGCGTGGATCGAACGGCTTGGTGAGGTAGTCGTCCGCGCCGAGCGAGAGCCCGACAATGCGGTCGGCCACCGTGCCGCGCGCCGTCACGAAGATCACCGGAATGTCGTCGCCGGCGGCGCGCAGCGCGGTGAGCGCGCGCAGGCCGTCGGTGTTCGGCATCATGATGTCGAGCACGACGACCGACGGCCGTTCACGCTCGAGCCGGCGCTGGAGATGGGTGCCGTCGTGCAGCACGGACGCGTCGAAGCCGTTCGATTGCAGAAACTTGCAAAGCAGATCGCGTACGACCGGATCGTCGTCGACGATGAGGACCTGTGGATTCATGGCGAAATTTTAGACTGGCGCGTGCAACGCGCGTCCGACTCTTTTCTTACCAATGCTTACGTCACGCCGCGCCGCTGCGGGCGATGCGCTTGTCAGGCCCGCCACACAAGGCTCTCGGCATATTTCAGCGCGGCCATGTTCGGCAATGCGCGCTGCCATGCTGCCACTCCTTTCGCATAGCCAACATTCCTCCGAAGAAAGAATTTGTGCCTGTTTGGAAGCGGCCGCAACGGCGCGCAACGGCTCGTAAGAACCGCCGGAAAGCGCGCTTTCCTTCATGCATCGGCGCTGCACGCCCGGCGGGATGATTCGTCGTGCAGTACGTTGCGCCGCATGCTGAAAACAGCCTAACGCCTTGGGCCCACGGCAGGCGGCGTGAAATCGAAACCTAGCGCCACGCGAGGCTCACCATGACCGTTCCCAGCAATCTCTCATCCACCCGCTTTTCGTCCCTGGCGGCGACGCCGCCAGCAGGCAGGCCCGCAGCCGCCAGCAACCCAGGCTCCGCTGCGCAGCCGCGGGAGTCCGCCGGCCAGGCGCAGCCGTCGCTGCCCGCCGGGCTCGTCGGCCACCATGTCAATACGACAGCCTGACGTCCTGAGGCCCATGTGTCGACCCCGAGAATCCTTCATCGCTTCATGCGTGTCGCCGCGTGGTTGACGCTCGGCGCGGCGCTGCTACCCCTGGGTGGCTGCGCCGTCGCCGCGCTGCCGTGCCGGCTGACTTCGGCCACGCTGAAAATCATCCCGGTGGTTGGCCATGCCGCGGCCTCGCCGTTCGACATGTGTTCATCCGCCATCGACTGAATCATGACACTCAAACGGATTGCCTGCGCGCTGGCGTTACTGGGCGGCGTGTTCTCGCTGACTGCGCAAGCGCAGCCGCTCGTGCGGGAGGCGAGTGCGGCGAGTGCCGCAACGAAAGAGCCTTCCGCCGACGCGCGGCGGCGCTCGCCAGACGCGCCGTTCGCGTTTCGAGGCGTGGCGCTCGGCATCACGCTCGACGAATTCCGCGCCGGCTCGACCGTGCGGGCCACGCCGCTCGGCAGCGTGCCGGTCTGCGAGACGGACGTGCAGGCAGGCGCGCTCGGCATGCGGCTCAAGTCGCATGACAGCCTGACGGTGGCGTGTCGCTGGGCGCATCGCGCGGACAACGGCTGGGAGGTGTCGCAAGCGGTGGTCGACGGCGCGCCCGCGCTGGAGCATGTGCTGCGTTTCGCGCGTGTGGACGGACAAAGCGCGCTGCGTCTGTACGAGATTTCTTTCGTGATCGACGAGATCACCGCCGACGACTTGCGCGAAGCGCTCGCGGACCGATACGGGCCGCCGCGTCTCGCGACGCGTACCGTGTCGGCGTCGTCGGGCGCGATGCCCACGTATGTCTGGGAAAACGCCGTGAGTTCGATCACGTTGTGCTTTCTGCCGGGCACACGCAACGGCACGCTCACCTATTTGCTGAAGGGCTCGGATGCGTGGGTGAAGTCTGTCGTGCGGCAGTGGCAGGCGAGCGGCGCGGAGGCTGGTTGATGAGCGGCATTGAGTGGGGCCGAAAGGCCCGTTTCGAACCCGGCCGACCCGGCCAAGGAGTAGGTATGACTGCGGGCATGACTGCGCTGCGTCTCACTGTCGCGCTAGGCGCGGCGACCTGCGTTGCGGCTTGCGGGAGCACGCAGCAAAGCTCGATCGTCGATACGCCGATGGCGCCACCGCTCGCCTCGGCGCCACTGAACGTCAACACGCAAGGCGCGATCTATCAGGCCGGCAGTCCGCTGCTCCTGTACGAGACGCCGCGTGCCCAACATATCGGCGATGTATTGACGATCCGTCTCTCGGAATCGTATAGCGGCAATAACAGCGCGACCGCGGCGGCGAGCCGCTCGAGCAGCATTACCGCCGACGCCGCCGACCATTCCACCAATGCTGCCGCGCGCCTTGCGCGACTGTTCAACATCGGCTCGGCGAGCACCGAATACAAAGGGCAGGGCAGTCTCACCGATGCCAGCGGCATGAGCGGCACGCTCGCCGTCACGGTGATCGGCACGATGTCGACCGGCAACCTCGTGGTGTCGGGCGAGAAGGTCATTGCGATGAGCGGGAACCGCGACAGGTTGCGCCTGTCGGGCATCGTCAATCCTAAGGATATCGAAGCGGGCAACTACGTGGCGTCGAGCAAGGTCGCGAACGCGCGTATCGAACAGGCCGGTGTGGGGATGGTGTCCGACGCCACGACCATGGGCTGGCTGCAAAGAATGTTCATGAGCGTGCTGACGTTCTGAGCACGTTCTGAGCCGTCGACTCATTGCGAATCTGCCAACCAGGAGGTGCGATAGCCATCGCACCTCGCGTCACATGCTAGGCCAGCGGCGCGCCGCGTTCGGCTGCGCCGATTTCACCGTCCGGCACGAACACGTAGCCGCGTCCCCACACGGTTTGCACATAGCGTGGTTCGGACGGATCGACTTCGATCAGCCGGCGCAGACGCCAGATCGACACATCAAGGCTGCGATTGCGATGTATCTCGCTGTTGCCGTGCAGTTTTTCCAGCAACTGCGCGCGCGTGAGCACGGTCATCGCGTGGGTGACGAATATCTTGAGCATGGCGAATTCGCTCGAACGCAGCGCAATGCGCTCGCCTTCGTGACGCAATTCGCGCGCCGGGAAATTCACTTCGAAACGGCCGAAGCGATACGGCGCGCGCTGCTCCGGCGCGCTCGGAGCAATCACGCTGCGACGGCGCAGCACGGTGCGAATCCGCGCAACCAGTTCGCTCGGTTCGAAGGGCTTGCCGAGATAGTCGTCCGCGCCGAGTTCGAGGCCGATCACGCGGTCGATCGGATCGGCACGCGCGGTCAGCAGAATCACGGGAATGTCGTCGCCGGCCACGCGCAACGCGCGCAACGCGCTAATGCCGTCGAGCTGCGGCATCATGATGTCGAGGACGATCAGGTCGGGCCGCTCGTCCTGCAATTTGCGCTGCAGGCCGAGGCCATGTTCGAGCGTGTCGACTTTGAAGCCGCGCCCTTGCAGATATCCGCTGACGAGTTCACGTATCACGGGATCGTCGTCGACGACCAGAATGGATGGGTTCATTCAGGTCATCTTAGAGAACCGCGCGTGCGCAGCAAAGCGCGCCACGCTTTCGAATCCTTTCCCCTGTAAGAGAAAGCAAGCGATCTGTGCGCCTAGTTCGCCTGGGAAGTCTGAATGGTCTGCGGCGGCTGGCGAGAGAAGTCGGTTCGATCGACGACCATTCGCTCGATCAGGCCATTGAGCTTGGTCGATGCCGAAGAGAAGCGGTCGGTGTTCAGGCCGCCGGTCTGATAGCGGGCGGTGACGAGAATACGGCCGTTCTGGATCAGCGTCAGGTCGATGATCGACAGATACTGGATCGTTTCGTCGCTGAACGAACGGCGGCCGTAATCGATCGCGGCGTTGTAGACGAGCCGCGCCTCGCAGCCGGCGGGCGACGTGCCCGGATTGTAGACTTCCGAACGAATGCCGCGCCGGTCGAGCGCGAGTTGCAGCGCCGGCACGAAATCGCCGACCGACACGTTCTGATTCACTTCGATGCAGACGTTGCGCAAGTCAGCCGGCCGGCCGTTGACGAAGGTCGGCGATGAATAGTTCGCCGCGATCGCGTAGCCCGCCTGAATCACCGAGCCGGTGGCGTCGGCGGCCTGAATCAGCGTCCACGCGCAGCCGTTCAGGCCGACCGCCAGCGTGGCGGAGACGGCGAGCCATGCGCAGGGACGCTTCAACATGCGCCACGCAGCCCGCGGGGCTCGCGTGAATGCGTGGGCGGGCATGCTCGGCATGAAGGTCATGAGGCGGCGCCAGGTGACGGTCGGTGAATTCCGTAAATCACAGCGGACAACGGCGATCAGGCTCACGTTCAGCGCGTGACGCGCAGGCGCAATTCGTTTTGCCCTTGCACGCTTGCCGTGACGCTGACGCGCCGCGCGGGGGTGGTCACGATGAAATGCTGGCGCGTCGGCGTATTGATGTCGTGCACGACGTTCGGGAAGCAGGCAGCGATGTCGGCGCCGAATTCTTCCAGCGGATCGGAGACGACGCCGTCCGCTTGCCAGTGCGCGCGCCAGTGGCAGTCGTAGGCGTGCGAGTTGGCGCGGCAGTCGTCGGCGCTTTCGGTGCCAGGCAGTTGTGCGGCGGCTTGGGTCTGCAACTGCCGGAAATCAGTGGCGTCGACGATGTGCTTGAGCGCGGGGCAAACGTCGGCGGGCTCGTTAGCCGGGTTGGCCTGGTTCGCTTGTGCCGCATAAGCGGCGCTCGTGACGAGCAGCGCGCCGAGCGCAAGCGCGAGACGCGGGGTCAAAGGATGGGAGCGGCGATCGAATGACATGTCGGGAATCCAGTAGCGGTGAATGACGTGGGGCAGGACGTGGTACGGCCCGCACGACTATCGTCGCCGCCGGAGGGCATTTTCAAAGCGCGGAACAGCTTGCCCGCTTCGCAAATGCTTTCGAACTCTTCTCGCGTGTTTCGGAATGTTGCGCCGCGTTGCGTTGCGTTGGGCGGCGTGGAGTGCAGTGCGTCGCTCAGCCGAGCGTCAGGCCGCCGTCGACGTGGATCACCTGGCCGGTGATGTGGCGCGCTTCGTCGGAGAGCAGGAATGCGATCAGCGCGGCGATATCCGTGGGCTCGGCGACATGGCCGAGCGGCGTCGCTTCGGCGGCGCGAGTCCACACCGACGCATTATCGGCACTCGGTCCGCGATCTTTACGGGTATAGCCGGGCGCCACGCAATTGACTGTCACGCCGTGCGGCGCGAGTTCCGCAGCCGCGGTTTTCGCCAGCGATTCGAGCGCCGCTTTCGCGGCGGCCGTTGCGGCAAACGGCGTGTCCACGCGGTAGCGGTGCGCGACGAACGAGCTGAGCGCGACCACGCGGCCGCGCTTCGACGTTTCCAGCGCGGGTGTCGCACGTTTGACGAGCGCCGCGAACGCGGCCGGCATGGCCGCGAAGGCTGCGCTCAACGCGTCGGCATCGAGCGCATTCAGCGTTTGGCGCTGCGCGTGTCCGGCGTTGGCGACCAGTTGATCGAGCGCGCCGAAGTTCGCCAGCGTTTGATGGATCACGTGTTCCGCGGCGCCGCGTTCGGCTAGATCGCCGAACACCGTCGCGCAGCGTGCGCCGTTTGCGCTGCAATCGGCGGCGACTTGCGCGAGTCGTAGGCGCGCTTCGTGATCGGCGCCGCGTGCGTGCAGCATCAGGGCCGAGCGCGGCGCGGCGATGCGCCGGGCCAGTGCGGCGCCAATGCCGGAGCCGGCGCCGGTGATCAGCACGACACGCTCGAATCCGGCGCTGCCCGCGTCGTTCAGGTCGGCGATGGCGCTTATGACGCTCATGCGGCGATCGCTTCGTCCGAGCGCTCGACCTCGAGCGTCTCGTCATGGAACGCAGCGAGCGACTCGCGATGCGCGACACTGACAATCGCCGCCTTCGGCAGCCGTTCCGTGAACAGGCGATACAGGCGCGCCTCGTTGTCCGCGTCGAGCGCGCTGGTCGCTTCGTCGAGGAACAGATAGTCCGGCTTGTGCAGCAGCACGCGCGCGGCGGCGAGGCGCTGTTGTTCGCCCGGCGACAGAATGCGGGTCCAGTGTCCCGATTCCTGCAGACGGTCCGCGTATTCCGACAGGTGGCAGACGACGAGCGCTTCGCGGCATTCGTCGTCGGTGTAGGTGTCCACGGAGGAGGGGTAGGCGAGCGCCGCCTTGAGGGTGCCGATCGGCATATAGCTGACCTGCGGGATGAACATGATGCGCGCGTTGACCGGGGCGTCGATCGAGCCGTCGCCGAACGGCCACAGGCCGGCGAGGGCGCGCATCAGCGTGCTCTTGCCTGAACCCGACGGGCCGCGCACCAGCCAGCGCGAGCCCGGCCGGATCGCCACATCGCGAATGCGCGACAGCGGGTTGCCGTTAGGCAGGGCGAGTTTGAGGCCCTCGGTGGAGAGCTGGTCTTCGTCGACGAAATGCAGATTGATGCCGCCGTGCGCGGTTGCCGGCGAGACCGATTCCTTCAGCCGCGGTGCGTGCACGACGCGCTTGAATTCACGCAACCGGTTCACGGTGGCGCGCCATTCGACCAAGGTGCCGTAACTGTTGATGAACCACGAGAACGAGTCGCTGACGGTGCCGAATGCGCTGGAAATCTGCATCAGCACACCGAACGTGAAGGCGCCGGCGAAGTAGCGGGGCGCGGCGACCACCAGCGGAAAGATGATCGCGATCTGGCCGTAGAAGCTCAGCACGAACGTGAGGCGCTTGGTGTACTTCATCACCTGCCACCAGTTGTCGCGGATGCGGCCGAACAGCGAGTGTGCGTTCTTCTTCTCGGTTTCCATACCGTTGTAGAAGGCGATCTGCTCGGCGTTTTCACGCAGACGGATCAGGCCGAAACGGAAATCCGCCTCGACTTTCTGCGCCTGGTAGTTGATCGGCACGAGCGGATGGCCGACCTTCTGGATGATCAGCGAACCGACCACGGCGTAGAGTGCCGCGGCCCACACCATATAGCCGGGGATCTCGATCGGCATGCCGCCGAGCGAAATGGTCAGCGCGCCGGCAAGCGACCACAGGATCGTGATGAACGACACCAGCGTGACGACCGTGGAGAGCAGGTCGAGCGTGAGTGAAAGGGTGCTGGTGGCGAACGATTGCAGATCGTCGCTGATCCGCTGGTCGGGGTTGTCGGCGAGGCGGTCGCGTTCGATCCGGTAGAACGCGCTGTCATTCAACCACTCGTTCAGGTAGCGCGTGGTCAGCCACTGGCGCCAGCGAAAGCCGAGCATCTGGCGCAGGTAACGGCCGTACACCGCGAGGATGATGAAGCCGAACGCGAGCGCCGAGAACACCATCAGAAGGTGCGGGAAGTCGTGCACGTTCTTGGTTTGCAGCGCGTTGTAGAAGTCGGCGCTCCAGCGATTCAGGCGCACGTTGATCCACACTACGAGCAGATTCATCACGATGATCGCGATGAGCAGGCCCCATGCCGTTTTTCGTTCTTCGGAAACCCAGTAGGGTTTGATCAGGCTCCAGGCGGAGACTTTTTCGTCGGGCGGCAGCGCGGGGCTGGCAGTGGTATTCGGTGTCATGAGCATCCTGAAGTAGTGCTGGCCCATTAGGGGCTGGCCCATTGGGGCTGACCCATGTGGGGCTGACCCAGCGGGGCAGGTCCGTCTGCGGGCTGCCCTGCGGCGGGTTTGCGGTACAGGCCCGGGCGTCGTGCTCGACGAACGCACGCGCGGGTGAGCGTCCGATTCTGGCGCGAAGCCCTTAAGCGAAAATTAAGTTGCGCCGCGAGACCTCGCCCCGATACCGCGCGAACGCGGCGTGGCCGTCTGGTGCGCCGGCCGCGCCGCGTTCGTGCGGCATCTGTGCTGGCATTGTGCCAGAGCACCGCCCCAGGCCGTATTGATTAAGCGAAAGATGGTGCCGGATCAAACCGCGTGCGGCGCGGCGGGGCGCTGGTTTGCGAGGGGCGCGTCTTTTATGGTCTAATGGACTTCGACGAAACAGGGGTGCTTCGCGCCACAGGCGGCATGGTTTTCATGCTGCGGCGGCGAGGCTGAGAGAGACCCTTTGCACCCGATCCGGGTAATACCGGCGCGGGAAGTTTCCGGAAGCAGCCAGTCTTCCATTCCCCGCCGGGCGGCGTTAGTCATTGGAACGCGCATTGCCCGGCCGGCCTCACCCGCCGGTTTCGTCCTGGGTACGTGCGTTTTGTTGGCCGTACGGAAAGGACTCGATGACCGCCTATTCTTCAGATATGTGTTTTGCTCTTCGTCACGCCGCTGGTGCGCCGTGCCGCTTTGCCTTTGCTTGCCATCCTGAATGGGAGTGCGCACGATGACGCGTTCTGCGCAACCCGATTTCGCCGTTCTCGGCGGTGGCCTGTGCGGGCGGCTGGTCGCGTGGCGTCTCGCCGGTGAGGGGCATCGCGTGGCGCTGTATGAGCGAGGCGATGCCGCCGGTTCGCAAGCCGCAGCGTGGGTCGCCGCGGCCATGCTTGCGCCGCTCGCGGAAGCCGCGAGTGCCGAGCTGCTCATCACGCGCCTTGGCGCGAGTTCGCTCGATACATGGCCGCAAGTGCTTGCCGAGTTGCCCGAGCCGGTGTTCTTTCAGCGCAATGGCACGCTGGTCGTCTGGCATCACGCCGACCGCACCGAGGCACCGCTGTTCGAGCGCCGCGTGCGCTCCAATGCGCCGGCTGAATTGCTGGACGGCGGTTTCGTCACGCTGTCGGGCGCGCAACTCGGCGCCGCCGAGCCCGCGTTGGCGGGCCGTTTCAATCAGGGCTGGCTGTTGCCACATGAAGGCCAGCTGGATAACCGTCAGGTGCTGAGCGCGCTGGCTGCGGGCCTCGCGCAACGTGGCGTCGAAACGCACTGGAATACGGCGGTCGACGATCACGCTCTGCCGCCCGCCCGCGTCACGATCGACTGCCGCGGCCTCGGCGCGAAACCCGTGCTGCCCACTCTGCGCGGCATTCGCGGCGAAGTCGCGCGCGTGCATGCGCCCGGTATCAAGCTGACGCGGCCGGTGCGGCTGCTGCATCCGCGCTATCCGCTCTATATCGCGCCGAAGCAGGACGATCTCTACGTGATCGGCGCCACCGAAGTGGAAGGCGAGGACATGTCGCCGGTCAGCGTGCGCTCGGCCCTCGAACTGCTGAGCGCGGCGTTTTCCGTGCATCCCGGCTTCGGCGAGGCACGCATCCTCGAACTGAATTCGCAGTGCCGCCCAACTTTGCCGGACCACCGTCCGGCCTTGCTGTGGGATGGCGCGCAGACGCTGCGCGTGAACGGCCTGTACCGGCACGGCTACATGATCGTGCCCGAAGTCGCCGACGAAGCCGTGCGCTTCGCCGCGGCGCTGCTCGACGGCCGCATCGTCGACGCCGATGCTTTCGCCGACTGGCAGCGCGATGCGCGCTGGAGCGAGGTCTTTCAACTGGACGCCGCGCGGGAGCCGGCATGAGCGTTGCGCAAGTGGTCCACACCCAAACGAGCGCCGCATACCATGCCGCTTTCGCCATCGATTGAACCGTATTCGAACACCATGGACATTCATATCAATCAGAAGCCGTTGTCGCTACCCGAAGGCGCGACTGTCGCCGACGCGCTCGCCGTGTACGGCGCACGTCCGCCGTTCGCGGTCGCGCTGAACGGCGATTTCGTGGCGCGCACCCAGCATGCGGCGCGCGCGCTGCAGGCGGGCGACAAGCTCGATGTCGTGCAACCCGTGGCCGGCGGCTGAGCGCCTCGCCGGGATGCCCGATTGCAGGAAACCAAGGATTATGCAAATGACCTCCTCCCAAACTGCCGACGCGCTCACGCTCTACGGCCAGACCTTCGCGAGCCGTGTGCTGCTCGGCACCTCGCGCTATCCGTCGCTGCAATCGCTGTCCGATTCCATCGACGCGGCGCGCCCCGGCATGGTGACCGTCGCGCTGCGCCGGCAAATGAACGCAGGCGGCGCGGAAGCGGGCTTCTTCGACCTCCTCAAGCGCCACGGCGTACCGCTGCTGCCAAATACGGCCGGTTGCCTGACCGTCGGCGAGGCGGTGACGACCGCGCATATGGCGCGCGAAATTTTCGAAACCGAGTGGATCAAGCTCGAACTGATCGGCGACGACTATACGTTGCAGCCCGACCCTGTCGGCCTGATCGAAGCGGCCGCGCAACTGGTCAAGGACGGCTTCAAGGTGCTGCCGTACTGCACGGAAGATCTCGTGATCGGCCGCCGTCTGCTGGACGCCGGCTGTGAAGCGCTGATGCCGTGGGGCGCGCCGATCGGCACCGGCAAGGGCGTGATCAATCCGTACGGCCTGCGCGTGTTGCGCGAGCGGCTGCCGGACGTGCCGCTGATCGTCGACGCCGGACTCGGCGTGCCTTCGCATGCGGCGCAGGTCATGGAATGGGGCTTCGACGGCGTGCTGCTGAACACCGCCGTCTCACAGGCCACGCACCCCGACGCCATGGCGCGCGCCTTCGCGCTGGGCGTTGAAGCGGGCCGCCAGGCTTTTCTGGCGGGGCCGATGGCCGCGCGCGAAAGCGCGCACGCGAGCACGCCGGTGGTCGGCATGCCGTTCTGGCATCAAGACGGGAGCGCCGCATGACGCAGACTTTGACATTGAAGGATCGCGACCTCTTCTGGCCGCCCGCCGACGAACTCACTGAAGCCGCTGAGCGCATTCGCGCCCGGCTGGGCGACTGGCCGCCGACGCATGCGCAGTGGCGCATCTGTCTGACCGCGCCGGAGCAACTAAACGGCGGCGACCTGATTTTGATTGCCGACGCGCAGCAGCACGGCGAACAGATGGCGCGCTGGCTGGTGCACGGCGCTGGCGTGATCGAAGCCGCCGAGGAAAAGGCCACGCTGCATCTGGGCGGTGAAAAATACCGCCTGGAAGGCCATCTGGCGGAAGACTGGATTCCCGCGCTGGCGGCTTTCCTCGACTGCGGTTTCGATCCGCATGACGCGCTGGTCCTGGCGCTGGCCTGGCGCGACGGCGACGAAACCCGTGCCGACGACGCTTTTCCCGCCGATATCGCCCACTTTCCGCGTCTGGCCGGCTTGCCCGAGGCGCCGCCGCAGGCTTTTGCACGCTGTCCCGAGCGGCTCGGCCTGTATCCGGTGCTGCCGACCGCTGAATGGGTCGAACGGGTAGTGGGCTTTGGCGTGAAGACAGTGCAACTGCGCCGCAAATCCGCCGAACCCGCCGACGAATTGATGCGCGAAATCGCTCGCTGCGTGGCCGTTGGCCGCCAGTACGACGCTCAGGTCTTCATCAACGACCACTGGCAGGCCGCGCTCGAAGCCGGCGCGTACGGCGTCCACCTCGGTCAGGAAGACGTGCATACAGCTGACCTCGCCGCGCTCGCGGCGGGCGGCGTGCGTCTCGGCCTGTCGACCCACGGTTTCTACGAAATTCTGAAAGCGCTGCATTTCCGGCCAAGCTACATTGCACTGGGCGCGGTGTTTCCAACCACCACCAAGGTCATGCCGACCGAGCCGCAAGGCCTGCGGCGTTTGGCCCGCTACGTGCGACTGCTCGACGGCGTCGTGCCGCTGGTGGCGATCGGCGGCATCGACCTGCAGGTGCTGCCCGACGTGCTGGCGACAGGCGTCGGCTGCGCGGCCGTGGTGCGCGCGGTAACGGAAGCGGCCGATCCGGCGGCGGCCGTTTCTGCACTGCAACAAGCGTTTACGCAATAATCGTGAGAATTGGTTAAGGGTCAGGGCAGCGTCACGGCAACTTTTGCACGGTGGCCCTATAATTCGCCTTCCGTGTAAAAGGACTGTCAGTTTCGTGTCTTCCTCCCCCGAGACATTACTCGAGTTGCGCGACGTCGACTTCGGTTACGGCGACCGGCTCGTCCTGTCGAACCTGAATCTGCGCTTCAAGCGCGGCCAGGTGGTCGCGGTCATGGGCGGTTCGGGCTGCGGCAAGACCACGGTGCTGCGCCTGATTGGCGGTCTCGTGCGCGCGCAGCGCGGCGAAATCCTGTTCCACGGCCAGGACGTCGGCCGGCAAACGCGCGACGGCCTCTACGCGTTGCGGCGCAAGATGGGCATGCTGTTCCAGTTCGGCGCCCTCTTCACCGACATGTCCGTGTTCGACAACGTCGCTTTCGCGCTGCGTGAGCACACCGACCTTCCCGAAGAACTGATCCGCGATCTGGTGCTGATGAAGCTGAACGCGGTCGGCTTGCGCGGCGCGCGCGACCTGCTGCCGTCGGAGATCTCGGGCGGCATGGCGCGGCGCGTGGCACTGGCGCGCGCCATCGCGCTCGATCCCGAACTGATGATGTACGACGAGCCGTTCGCCGGTCTCGATCCGATCTCGCTTGGCATCACCGCGAACCTGATTCGCGCGCTGAATCAGGCGCTCGGCGCCACGTCGATCCTCGTCACGCACGACGTGCCGGAATCGTTCGCGATCGCCGATTACGTCTACTTTCTCGCCAATGGCGGGGTTCACGCCGAAGGCACGCCCGCTGAACTGCGGGAGTCGACCGATCCCACCGTGCGCCAGTTCATCGACGGCGCGCCGGACGGTCCCTTCAAATTTCACTATCCCAGCAAGACGCCGCTCGCGGCGGACTTCGGTATCGGCGGAGGTCAGCCATGATCAGTATGATCGGCCGCTCGGTGCTCGACGGGCTGGGCACGGCCGGCTACGCCACGCGTTTCTTTTTCCGGCTGCTGCTCGAATTTTTCCCGTTGTTGCGCCGTCCACGTCTTGTCACGAAGCAGATCCACTTCGTGGGTAATTATTCGCTGGTGATCATTGCCGTGTCGGGCCTGTTCGTCGGCTTCGTGCTCGGTCTTCAGGGCTATTACACGCTGAACCGGTACGGCTCCGAGGAAGCGCTCGGGTTGCTGGTCGCGCTGTCGCTCGTGCGTGAACTCGGCCCGGTAGTCACGGCGCTGCTGTTCGCGGGGCGCGCCGGCACGTCGCTCACGGCCGAAATCGGCTTGATGAAGGCAGGCGAGCAGCTGACCGCGATGGAAATGATGGCCGTGGACCCGGTCAAGGTCGTGGTCGCGCCGCGACTGTGGGCGGGCATCATTTCAATGCCGATCCTCGCCGCGATCTTCAGCGCGGTCGGCGTGCTCGGTGGCTATGTAGTGGGCGTTCTGCTGATCGGCGTCGATGCCGGCGCGTTCTGGTCGCAGATGCAGGGTGGCGTCGATGTCTGGCGCGACGTCGGTGCCGGCGTTGTCAAAAGCGTGGTGTTCGGCCTCGCGGTGACGTTCGTTGCGCTGTTTCAAGGCTATGAAGCCAAGCCGACGCCGGAAGGCGTGTCGCGCGCCACGACCAAGACCGTCGTGTACGCGTCACTTGCGGTGCTCGGCCTCGATTTTCTGCTGACCGCATTGATGTTCAGCTAAGGCTGCGCCGCACTTTTTTAGCTGGCGGCGCGTGATTCGACGCGCGCGGCGGAAGTGCCAACGGCGTGGCGGATTCACTTTGGGATAACGATGAAAAAGACTGCTCTCGACTTCTGGGTCGGCCTGTTCGTGGTGTTGGGTTTCGTGGCGTTGCTGTTTCTGGCGCTGAAGGCCGGCAACATGAGCTCGTTGTCGTTCCAGGCAACCTATCCGGTGAAGCTCAAGTTCGACAACATCGGCGGATTGAAGGCGCGCGCGCCCGTGAAGAGCGCGGGCGTGACGGTTGGCCGCGTTGGTTCGATCGGTTTCGATAGCAACGCGTACCAGGCCGTCGTCACGATCGATCTGGACAAGCAGTACCAGTTTCCGAAAGACACGTCGGCGAAGATCCTGACCTCGGGTCTGCTCGGTGAACAATACATCGGGCTCGAACCCGGCGGCGACAGCGAGATGCTCAAGGCGGGCGACACCATCTCCATGACGCAATCGGCGATCGTGCTGGAAAACCTCATCGGACAGTTCCTGTACAGCAAGGCTGCGGATTCGGGTGCATCCAAGCCTGGCGCCGCCGCGAGCACACCCGCGCCCGTGGCGCCGAGCCTGCCCGCGTCCGCCGCGGGCGCTCAATAAGGAGAACAAGAATGCAGATCACACGCATCAGGGCCGCGCGCGCTTTCCCGGTCGCGAGGCTAGCGCTAGCTGCAACGCTGCTCGCCGGTTGTACGACCGTGCAGACGCCGACTAAAGGCGACCCGCTCGAAGGCTTGAACCGCACCATGTTCACCGTCAACGACAAGATCGACCAGTACGCGCTCAAGCCGGTCGCGAAGGGCTACGTGTGGGCGACCCCGCAGCCGGTGCGCGACAGTGTGACGAACTTCTTCTCGAACATCGGCGACGTCTACATTGCGGCGAACAACCTGCTGCAATTGAAGATCACCGACGGTGTCGAAGACATCATGCGGATCGTGATCAACACGGTCTTCGGTGTGGGCGGTCTGTTCGACGTGGCGACGCTTGCCAAGCTGCCCAAGCACGACAACGACCTCGGCTTGACGCTCGGTCACTACGGCGTGCCGGCGGGCCCGTACCTCGTGCTGCCGCTGTTCGGGCCGAGCACCGTGCGCGACGCGGTCGGATCGATCGGCAATTACTATGTGAACCCGCTCAGCTACATTCATCCGGATGGTCTGAGCTGGGCGCTGTACGGCCTGAACGTGGTCAATACGCGCGCTAATCTGCTGAGCGCGAGCGATGTGCTTGAGGGCGCCGCGCTCGACAAATATTCGTTCGTGCGCAACGCGTATCTGCAGCGCCGTCAGTACCTGCTGTCCGACAACAAGCAGGCGCAAGGACTGCCGAACTACGGCGACGAAGCGCCGCTGCCGAACTACGGCGACGTCGACGGCAGCGCGGCGGGTGCGCCGACTGGCGCCGCGACGGGTACGGCCGGCGCGGCAGGCACGCCGGGTGCTGCTGCCGCGAAGGCGGCGCCGGCTTCCGGGGCGACCGCGGCAACGCCGCCGCAGGCGGCATCGGGCACGGCGGCAGCGCCGGAAGCCGCGTCGGGCAGCGTCGAATCGCCGCCGCTCGACCTCAACGGCGGCCCTGAAACGACGCAGATCCCGGCTGGCCAACTGGTTCCGCCCTCGCGTTTCAACTTTCCGTCATTCAAATTGCGTTGATCGTGCAGCCGTAACAGATCGATACGACTCTCGCAGTTTGCGCATGGATTGCGGCTGAACTCGCGTGTTAATGTCGGCTCCAACGATTGCACTATTTTTAAGGCAGGGCTCCATATGAAAAAATTGTTCTTGATTCCGTTTTTTGCCGCGCTGTTCTCATTTGCCAGCGCCAGCGTCTCGGCACAAACGGTCGACTCCAATTCCCCCGACGGCATGATCAAAACGGTCACCCAGCAGGTGATCGATGCAGTGCGTGCCGACAAGTCGATCCAGCAAGGCGACATTTCGCACATCACCACACTCGTGAACGAGAAGATCCTGCCGTACACGGATTTCCGTCGCACCACCCAGCTGGCGATGGGCCGCAACTGGCGCACCGCATCGCCGGAGCAGCAAAACGCAGTGGTCGAGCAGTTCAAGATGCTGCTGATCCGTACGTACTCGGGCGCGCTGGCCCAAGTGCGCGATCAGCAGATCCAGTACAAGCCGTTCCGCATGAACCCGGACGACACCGACACGGTGGTGCGCTCGGTCGTGATGAACAACGGCTCGCCGATCGAACTCGACTACCGTCTGTACAAGACGCCGCAAGGCTGGCGCGTGTATGACATCAATGTGCTCGGCGCATGGCTGATCCAGGCGTATCAGCAGCAGTTCAATGAGCAGATCCAGCAGAAGGGCGTGGACGGGCTGATCCAGTTCCTCACGCAGCGCAACCAGCAACTCGCCGCGGGCAAGCAGTCGTGAGCGAAGTGCTGAGCCCCGTCGCCAACCGCTTCGAGAGCGGCGCGACGCTGACCCACGCGAGCGCGAACGCCGCGCTCGCGGCGGGTTTGCAACGTATCGCGGCGGGCGCGAACGGCGTGGACTGCGCACCGCTCGCGCAATTCGATTCGTCCGCGCTGGCCGTCCTCCTCGCGTGGCAGCGTGCCGCCCAGGCGCGCGGCGGTGCGTTCGAAATCGTCAATCTGCCGGCTGGTCTCGCCAGCCTCGCGCAAGCCTACGGCGTCGATACCCTCTTATCGGCGCGACATTGACGCTCTGAGCGCGTCACTTCCAAACCTCCCGCCTGAGATAGGGCCACCGGTTTTTGCCCTATAATCAAACGTTTTTTGGGGCTCATAACCGGCCCCAATTCCGTTTCTTCCAGCATTTGTGCGCCCCCTCAGGGGCCCCTTTAGGCGCCGCGACGCACGCGGCCCACAGTCAATGTCAGCCATAGAAATTCGTAACGTCAAGAAGCGCTACAAGGACTTGCAGGCGCTCAAGGGCGTCAGCCTTACAGTTGAAGAAGGCGAGTTCTTCGGGCTGCTCGGTCCGAACGGCGCGGGCAAGACAACGCTCATCAGCATCCTCGCCGGGCTCGCGCGCGCCGATGAAGGCAGCATCGCCGTGCGTGGCCACGACGTCGTCAGCGATTTCCGCGCTGCGCGCCGCGCACTCGGCGTTGTGCCGCAGGAGCTCGTGTTCGATCCGTTCTTCACGGTGCGCGAAACCTTGCGCATCCAGTCCGGCTACTACGGTCTGCGCAACAACGACGCGTGGATCGACGAGATCATGGCCAATCTCGACCTCACCGACAAAGCCGACGCCAATATGCGCGCACTGTCGGGCGGTATGAAGCGCCGCGTGCTGGTCGCGCAGGCGCTCGTGCACCGGCCGCCGGTGATCGTGCTCGACGAGCCGACCGCGGGCGTCGACGT
Source organism: Paraburkholderia sp. BGA-UO-ETr-F21 (assembly GCF_059567925.1). Taxonomy (NCBI): domain Bacteria; kingdom Pseudomonadati; phylum Pseudomonadota; class Betaproteobacteria; order Burkholderiales; family Burkholderiaceae; genus Paraburkholderia; species Paraburkholderia sp. BGA-UO-ETr-F21. Next base: position 90,991 of record NZ_JCAQOY010000014.1, read on the forward strand.
CGAATTGCGGCAAACGCTGTGGAAATTCATTTCGCGCCTGAACCGCGAAGGCCACACTATCGTGCTGACCACGCACTATCTGGAAGAAGCCGAATCGCTGTGCGACCGCATCGCCATGCTGCGTCGCGGCGAGGTCGTGGCGCTCGAGCGCACCAGCACGCTGCTGCAACGTTTTGCCGGCATGCAACTGTTCCTGCGGTTCGCGCAAGGCGTATTGCCGGCCGATCTGCGTCCGCTCGAAGTGGAGAGCGGCACGGGCAACGGCAACGGCCGCCAGCATCTGTTGCGTCTTGCAAGCTACGACGACGTCGAAAAAATTCTCGCGCAGTGCCGCACGGCGGGCTGCACATTCGAAGAAATCGAGGTCCGCAAAGCCGACCTCGAAGATGTGTTCGTTCAGGTAATGAACGGTCCGGAAGTGATCGAGGGGCTTGCATGAGCGGTTTCCGTACGCTGTTTTACAAAGAGCTCCTGCGGTTCTGGAAGGTGGCGTTCCAGACGGTGCTGGCGCCGGTCATTACCGCGCTGCTCTATCTGACGATTTTCGGCCACGCCTTACGCGGTCACGTGCAGGTCTATCCGGGCGTCGAATACACGAGTTTCCTGATTCCGGGTCTCGTGATGATGAGCGTGCTGCAGAATGCATTTGCCAATAGCTCGTCCTCGCTGATCCAGTCGAAGATCACGGGCAACCTGGTGTTCGTGTTGCTGCCGCCTCTGTCGCACTACGAGATGTTCGGCGCCTATGTGCTCGCGGCCGTGGTGCGCGGTCTCGCCGTGGGTTTCGGCGTGTTCATCGTGACGATCTGGTTCGTGCCCGTCAGCTTCACCGCGCCGCTGTTCATCATTCTGTTCGCCATTTTCGGCGCGGCGATTCTCGGCACGCTGGGTTTGATCGCGGGTATCTGGGCCGACAAATTCGACCAGCTCGCCGCGTTTCAAAACTTTCTGATCATGCCGCTCACGTTCCTCTCGGGCGTGTTCTACTCGACTCACACGCTGCCACCGGTGTGGCGTGAAGTGTCGCGGCTCAATCCCTTTTTCTACATGATCGACGGCTTTCGCTACGGGTTCTTCGGGATGTCGGATATCAATCCGCTCGTGAGCCTCGCGATCGTCGCCGGTTTCTTTGTGGTGCTGGCCGTGGTGGCGATGCGCATGCTCGCTTCCGGCTACAAACTGCGCCACTGATCAGGAGCTTCTCTCATGTTGCCGACTCCCGAACAGGTCAAGCAATACATCGCGGCTGGGCTCGCCTGCCAGCATCTCGAAGTCGAAGGCGACGGCCAGCATTTCTTTGCGACCATCGTTTCGCCGAGCTTCGAAGGCAAGCGTCTGATTCAACGCCATCAACTCGTGTACGCGGCGCTCGGCGACCGCATGCGCGAAGAAATCCACGCGCTCAGCATGAAGACGCTGACGCCCGCCGAATGGCAGAACGCGTAATCTGGAAATTTAGTGCGAATTACTCAAGAAGGGCGCGACGCCGGTAGCGGCGCGCCGAACACAGTCAAAGCAGCCCCGGCCGAAGTCCGGGTCAATCAGGAACTGACAGGCATGGATAAACTCGTCATTGAAGGTGGCTACCCGCTGTCGGGTGAAGTCGTCGTCTCGGGTGCGAAGAATGCGGCGTTGCCGATTCTGTGCGCGGGTCTGCTGAGCGCGGAGCCGGTGCATCTGGACAACGTGCCCGACTTGCAGGACGTGCGCACGATGCTCAAGCTGCTCGGCCAGATGGGCGTGCAGATCGAGAGTGGCGAAGGCCGCGTGTCGCTGAACGCGTCGAAGGTGGATAACCTCGTCGCGCCGTACGAAATGGTCAAGACCATGCGTGCGTCGATCCTCGTGCTCGGCCCGCTGGTCGCGCGCTTCGGTCACGCGCGTGTCTCGTTGCCGGGTGGCTGCGCGATCGGCGCGCGTCCGGTGGATCAGCACATCAAGGGCCTGCAGGCCATGGGTGCCGAGATCACGATCGAGCACGGCTTTATCGAAGCCCGCGCGAAGCGTCTGAAAGGCACGCGCATCGTCACCGACATGATTACCGTGACGGGCACCGAAAATCTGCTGATGGCAGCCGTGCTGGCTGAAGGCGAAACCGTCATCGAGAACGCGGCGCGTGAGCCGGAAGTCGGCGATCTCGCGCATCTGCTGGTCGCGATGGGCGCAAAGATCGAAGGCATCGGCACCGATCGCCTCGTGATTCAGGGCGTCGACAAGCTGCATGGCGCGAAGCACACGGTGATTCCCGATCGTATCGAAGCCGGCACGTTCCTGTGCGCGGTGGCGGCAGCCGGTGGCGACGTCACGCTGCGTAAAGTGCGTCCGCTGATTCTCGAAGCGGTGACCGAAAAGCTGCGCGAAGCCGGCGTCACGGTCGAAGAAGGCGACGACTGGATGCGCGTGCGCATGGACAAGCGTCCCAACGCGGTTACGTTCCGCACCTCCGAATACCCGGCGTTCCCGACCGACATGCAGGCGCAGTTCATGGCGCTGAATACGATCGCGAACGGCACCTCGCAAGTCGTCGAGACGATCTTCGAGAATCGCTTCATGCACGTGCAGGAATTGAACCGGCTCGGCGCGAACATCACGATCGACGGCAACACCGCGCTCGTGAGCGGCGTCGAGCAGCTCTCCGGCGCGAAGGTCATGGCGACCGATCTGCGCGCGTCCGCGAGTCTCGTGATCGCCGCCTTGCGTGCCGACGGTGAAACGCTGATCGACCGGATCTATCACCTCGACCGCGGTTACGACCGGATGGAAACCAAGCTGACCGCTATCGGCGCGAAGGTGCGCCGTGTCTCGGGGAGCCAGGCATGAGCGCGATGCCGCAAACTTCGTCGTCGCCGGCGGTGAGCGCGCCGCTCACGCTAGCGTTGTCGAAAGGGCGTATCTTCGAGGAGACGTTGCCGCTGCTCGCCGCAGCCGGCATCGAAGTGGCCGAAGATCCGGAAACCTCGCGCAAGCTGATCCTGCCGACCACGGACGCCAATGTGCGCGTGATCATCGTGCGCGCCACCGACGTGCCGACCTATGTCGAATACGGCGCGGCCGACTTCGGCGTGGCGGGCAAAGACGTGCTGCTCGAACATGGCGGCAGCGGCCTGTATCAGCCGGTCGACCTGGATATCGCGCGCTGCCGCATGTCGGTCGCGGTCGCGGCCGGTTTCGATTATGCGAACGCGGTGCGCCAGGGCGCGCGCTTGCGCGTGGCGACCAAGTACGTTGAAACCGCGCGCGAGCATTTCGCCGCCAAGGGCGTGCACGTCGATCTGATCAAGCTGTATGGCTCGATGGAACTGGCGCCGCTGGTCGGCCTGGCCGACGCGATCGTCGACCTGGTGAGCTCGGGCAACACCTTGCGCGCCAACAATCTTGTCGAGGTGGAGGAGATCATGCAGATTTCGTCGCGCCTCGTTGTGAACCAGGCGGCGCTCAAGCTCAAGCGCGCCGCGTTGCGGCCGATCCTCGACGCGTTCGAACGCGCGTCGAAAGCCGGCTCGACGACAGCCTGATACTGATCGTGCTGGTGTGACCACGTTCTAGAGCGCGCCTTACCGAAACGGATACCCGTATGTCTATCAAGATTCGCAAACTCGATTCCACTGCTCCCGACTTCCAGAAGTCGCTGCACGCGGTGCTCGCGTTCGAGGCGAGCGAAGACGAAGCAATCGAGCGCTCGGTCGCGCAGATTCTGAACGACGTGAAGGCGCGCGGCGACGCCGCGGTGCTCGAATACACGAGCCGCTTCGACCGTGTCGAAGCCAGGAGCGTGAGCGCGCTCGAACTGCCGATGGCGGAGCTGGAAGCGGCGCTGGAAGGTCTGGAGCCGAAGCGCCGCGCGGCGCTCGAAGCGGCGGCGGCGCGGGTGCGCGGCTATCACGAGAAGCAGAAGATCGAATGCGGCAGCCATAGCTGGCAATACACGGAAGCCGACGGCACCGTGCTCGGCCAGAAGGTCACGCCGCTCGATCGCGCGGGTATCTACGTGCCGGGCGGCAAGGCGGCGTATCCGTCGTCGGTGCTGATGAACGCGATTCCGGCGCGTGTGGCCGGCGTGCGCGAAATCGTCATGGTCGTGCCGACGCCAGACGGCGTGAAGAATCCGCTGGTGCTCGCTGCCGCGCTGCTGGGCGGCGTGGATCGCGTGTTCACGATCGGTGGCGCGCAGGCGGTCGGCGCGCTCGCGTACGGTACGGAAACGGTGCCCGCGGTCGACAAGATCTGCGGTCCCGGTAACGCTTATGTCGCGTCGGCCAAGCGCCGGGTATTCGGCACAGTCGGTATCGACATGATCGCCGGGCCGTCGGAAATCCTCGTGTTGTGCGACGGCACCACCGACCCGCGCTGGGTGGCGATGGACCTGTTCTCGCAGGCCGAGCACGACGAACTCGCGCAGTCCATCCTGCTGTGCCCGGACGACGCGTTTATCGGCCGCGTGAAAGACGCGATCGACGAGCTGCTGCCCACCATGCCGCGCCGCGACGTGATCCAGGCGTCGCTGGAAGGCCGCGGCGCGCTGATCAAGGTACGCGACATGGAGCAAGCCTGCGCGATCGCCAACGACATCGCGCCGGAACACCTCGAAATTTCGGCGCTGGAGCCGCAGCAGTGGGGCCAGCTGATCCGCCATGCCGGCGCGATCTTCCTCGGCCGCTACACCAGCGAAAGCCTCGGCGACTACTGCGCGGGGCCCAATCACGTTTTGCCTACGTCTCGTACCGCACGGTTCTCGTCTCCTTTGGGCGTCTATGATTTCTTCAAGCGTTCAAGCGTGATCGAGGTCAGCGCGGAAGGCGCGCAGACGCTCGGCGAGATTGCCGCCGAACTCGCTTACGGCGAAGGCCTGCAGGCGCATGCCCGCAGCGCCGAATACCGGATGCGGCAAAACGGCTGAGCGCGTTGAATCCGGCGTTCGAACCGCGGGCATCGAGCCGATGCCCGCGAACGCCAGCGACGGATTGCGCGCGGTTCCACGTTCAATAACGACAACAGAGACCAACCTGGGGCGGCCAGCATGCCGCCGACGCCGGGCCGGCGTTTCCTCGCGGCCCGCTCCACCGACCTATGACGACACCTCAAGACATCATCCGCCGCGACGTGCTCGCGATGACGAGCTATCCGGTTCCGGACGCGACGGGCTATATCAAGCTCGACGCGATGGAAAACCCGTTCCCGCTGCCGCCGGTGCTGGCCGCGCATCTGGGCGAGCATCTGGCCGGGGTCGCGCTGAACCGCTATCCGGCGCCGCGCCCGGATGCGCTGATCGAGAAGATCAAGCGTGTGATGAAAGTGCCCGCCGGCTGCGACGTGCTGCTCGGCAACGGCTCGGACGAAATCATCAGCATGGTGTCGGTCGCGTGCGCGCAGCCGGGCGCCAAGGTGCTCGCGCCGGTGCCGGGCTTCGTGATGTATCAGATGTCGGCGAAACTGGCGAATCTCGAGTTCGTCGGCGTGCCGCTGAAGGCGGATTTGACGCTCGACACCGAAGCGATGCTGGCCGCGATCGCCGAGCACCAGCCGGCGATCGTTTATCTCGCGTATCCGAACAACCCGACCGGCACGTTGTTCGACGACGCCGACATGGAGCGGATCATCGCTGCGGCCAATAAGAGCCTCGTGGTGATCGACGAGGCCTACCAGCCGTTCGCGCAGCAAAGCTGGCTGCCGCGCGCCGACGCGTTCGACAATGTCGTGGTTATGCGCACGGTGTCCAAGCTCGGTCTGGCCGGCATCCGTCTCGGGTATCTGGTCGGCAAGCCGGCCTGGCTGACCGAATTCGACAAAGTGCGGCCTCCGTACAACACCAACGTGCTCACGCAAGCCGCCGCCGATTTCCTGCTCGATCACATCGACGTGCTCGATTCCCAAGCCGCGCAATTGCGTGAAGAACGGACGAAACTCGCGCACGCGGTGGCCGAATTGCCGGGCGCCGAAGTGTTCCCAAGCGCCGGCAACTTCCTGCTGGTGCGCGTGCCGGATGCATCAGTCCTGTTCGAAACGCTACTGGCGGCGCGGGTTTTGATCAAAAACGTGAGTAAAATGCATCCATTGCTGGCCAATTGCGTGCGTTTGACCGTCGGTTCGCCGGAAGAAAACGCGCAGTTGCTCGCCGGACTGAAGCTCGTATTGCATTGAAAGCGTGCCGAATGGCCGCGCAAACGCTTGTCCCGACTGCGGAAAGCACGCGCGGCCCGACGTTTTCCCATCCCACCTACCTATCGCTTTCTAGCTAGATTCGAGGAATTACCATGCGCCTTGCGGAAGTCGTTCGCAACACCAGCGAAACGCAGATCCGTGTGAAGATCAATCTGGACGGCACCGGTCAGCAGAAGCTGGCCACCGGTGTGCCGTTTCTGGACCACATGCTCGACCAGATCGCGCGGCATGGATTGTTCGACCTCGAGATCGAAGCGCATGGCGATTTGCATATCGACGACCATCACACGGTCGAAGACACCGGCATCACGCTCGGCCAGGCCGTTGCGAAAGCGATCGGCGACAAGAAGGGCATCCGCCGTTACGGCCATTCTTACGTGCCGCTCGACGAAGCGCTGTCGCGTGTCGTGATCGACTTTTCCGGCCGTCCGGGGCTCGAATTCCATGTGCCGTTCACGCGCGCGCGTATCGGAACGTTCGACGTCGATCTATCCATCGAATTTTTCCGCGGCTTCGTGAATCACGCCGGCGTGACGCTGCATATCGACAACCTGCGCGGCCTGAACGCTCATCACCAGATGGAAACGGTGTTCAAGGCGTTCGGGCGTGCGTTGCGCATGGCTACCGAACTGGACGAACGCGCGGCGGGGCAGATTCCGTCGACCAAGGGCAGCCTTTAAGCGCTCATTAGCTGGCTCATTTACCTGGACCGGGAGCGGCGCCGATTGCGCTCGCGCCCGGTGTGCGATGGACATTCTGAAGTCGTTTATTTCGCTGCTGGCGCTGATCAACCCGGTCGGCGCCATTCCGTTTTTCATGAGCCTCACGGCGAATCAGAGCGACGCCGAGCGGCGCAGGACCATCCGGATCGCGGCGATTTCGGTGTTCTGCGTGATTGCGGTGACCACGCTGCTCGGGCAGCAGATCATCAGCTTCTTCGGCATTTCGGTCGGCTCGCTCGAAGTGGGCGGCGGGATCATCATGCTGCTGATGGCGATCAACATGCTGAACGCGCAGATCGGCAACAGCCGTTCCACGCCGGAAGAGCGCCACGAAGCCGAGCAGAAGGACAACATCGCGGTCGTGCCGCTGGCGATTCCGCTGTTGACCGGTCCGGGCGCGATCAGCACCACGATCATTTATGCGGCCGGTTCGGCGCACTGGTACGACCGGATCAGCCTCGTCGCGATCGGCGCGGTGTTGGCGGCGATCTGTTTTTTTTCGCTGCGCCTCGCCGAACCGATTGCCCGCTGGGTCGGTCGCACGGGTATCAACATCGGTACGCGGCTCATGGGTTTGATGTTATCGGCGCTGGCGGTGGAATTCATCGTCGATGGATTGAAGGCATTGCTGCCTAACTTGAAATGAAAACTTCGATAGCGATTGTGGATTACGGAATGGGCAACCTGCGTTCGGTTGCCCAGGCGCTGCGCAAAGCCGCGCCGGAAGCGGATGTGGCGATTGTCGACCGGCCGGAAGCGATTCGTGCCGCCGACCGCGTGGTGCTGCCAGGCCAGGGGGCGATGCCCGACTGCATGCGCAGTCTCGGCGACTCCGGCCTGCAGGACGCGGTGATCGAAGCGTCGCGCAGCAAGCCGCTAATGGGCGTGTGCATCGGCGAGCAGATGCTGTTTGACTGGAGCGCGGAGGGCGACACGCCCGGCCTCGGCCTGCTGCCCGGCAAGGTGCTGCGCTTTGACCTGGAAGGCCAACTGCAGGACGACGGCTCGCGCTTCAAGGTCCCGCAAATGGGCTGGAACCGCGTGCGTCAGACGCAGCCGCATCCGCTGTGGGACGGTGTCGCCGACAACGCGTTTTTCTACTTCGTGCACAGCTACTACGTGGTGCCGGACAACGCCGCCCATACCGCGGGCGAAACGGTCTACGGCGTGCCCTTTACCTCGGCGGTGGCGCGGGATAACATCTTCGCGACCCAATTCCACCCGGAAAAGAGCGCCGAAGCGGGGCTGCGCGTGTATCGCAACTTCGTGCACTGGAACCCGTGAGCGCCTTTCTTCATCCTGTTGCCGTGCGTCGCTCCGCCATAAGCGGAACGGGCGCCGTGCGCCACAATGGCGACACCACGATTTCGCTTGCCCACGACGCCACGCAAGGGCGTCGAAAGAGTTGTACTAAACTAGCGAAACGGCGTCCCGGCGGGCTGGACCTTCAGCCGCTCGCGCCGACCCTCAACCCATTCCCAGACAACACCCGATTGCTATGCTGCTGATTCCCGCCATCGACCTGAAAGACGGTCAGTGTGTACGCCTCAAACAGGGCGATATGGACCAGGCGACGATATTTTCCGAGGAACCGGCGGCGATGGCCCGACATTGGGTCGATCGCGGTGCCCGGCGTCTGCACCTCGTCGACCTGAATGGCGCGTTCGCCGGCAAGCCGAAGAACGAAGACGCGATCCGCGCGATCATCGAAGAGGTAGGCGGCGAGATTCCCGTTCAGCTGGGCGGCGGCATTCGCGACCTGAATACGATCGAGCGCTATCTGGACGACGGTTTGTCGTACGTGATCATCGGCACGGCGGCGGTGAAGAATCCCGGCTTTCTGCAGGACGCCTGCACGGCGTTCGGCGGCCATATCATCGTCGGGCTGGATGCGAAAGACGGCAAGGTCGCAACCGACGGCTGGAGCAAGCTGACCGGTCACGAAGTCGCCGATCTCGCGCGCAAGTTCGAGGACTACGGCTGCGAGTCGATCATCTACACCGACATCGGCCGTGACGGCATGCTGCAGGGCATCAACATCGAAGCAACGGTGCGTCTCGCGCGCGCGGTGAAGATTCCGGTGATCGCGAGCGGCGGTTTGTCGAACCTCGCGGACATCGAATCGCTGTGCGAAGTTGAAGACGAAGGCATCGAAGGCGTGATCTGCGGCCGGGCCATCTACTCGGGCGATCTCGACTTCGCGGCGGCGCAAACCCTCGCAGACCGGCTGCGCGAATCGGACGACGCTTAAGGCGGGGAGGCGGGGCCGGCAGGCTCGCCGCTCGCGCCTCGTGCGTTCGTGGGCTCGGCGCCACGGTGAGCGAATCACCGGCGTCCGAGCAGTGCGGCCTGACACCGGCATACCGTCTCGAGCCGGTTGCGTGGAACTCACCGGCGGCGTGGCTCGCCGCGCCGGCACTGTGCCGCTCGTCCAGGCGAGCGGCCTCATCAGCGGTATTGGCAGAATTGCAAGATCATGGCTCTAGCTAAACGCATCATCCCCTGTCTCGACGTCACGGCTGGCCGCGTGGTCAAGGGCGTCAACTTCGTCGAACTGCGCGACGCGGGCGACCCCGTCGAAATCGCCCGCCGTTACGACGATCAGGGCGCGGACGAACTCACCTTCCTCGACATCACTGCGACCTCGGATCAGCGCGACCTGATCCTGCCGATCATCGAAGCGGTCGCCTCGCAAGTGTTCATTCCGCTGACGGTCGGCGGCGGCGTGCGCGCCGTCGAAGACGTACGGCGCCTGCTGAACGCGGGCGCGGACAAGATCAGCATGAATTCGTCGGCGGTGGCGAATCCGCAGCTCGTGAAAGACGCAACGGACAAATACGGTTCGCAATGCATCGTCGTGGCGATCGACGCGAAGCGCGTCTCCGTGCAAGGCGAAACGCCGCGCTGGGAAGTCTTCACACATGGCGGGCGCAAGGCAACCGGTCTGGATGCGGTCGAATGGGCGCGCAAGATGGCCGAACTCGGCGCCGGCGAAATCCTGCTGACCAGCATGGATCGCGACGGCACCAAGAGCGGCTTCGACCTCGCGCTCACGCGCGCGGTGTCCGACGCGGTGCCGATCCCGGTGATCGCCTCGGGCGGCGTGGGCAATCTGCAGCATCTGGCCGACGGTATCAAAGAGGGCCACGCGGACGCGGTACTCGCCGCGAGCATTTTCCACTACGGCGAACACACCGTGGGCGAGGCCAAGCGCTTCATGGCCGATCAAGGCATTTCGGTGAGGTTGTGACGTGGTGAATCCCTCGGCAATCAATTGGCTCGACAAGGTCAGGTGGGACGCGAACGGCCTCGTGCCCGTGATCGCGCAGGAAGCGTCGACAAACGACGTGCTGATGTTCGCGTGGATGAACCGCGAAGCGTTGGCGAAAACCGTCGAAACGGGCCGTGCGGTGTATTTCTCGCGATCGCGTCAGCGGCTGTGGTTCAAGGGCGAAGAGTCCGGCCACGTGCAGCATGTGCATGAACTGCGGCTCGATTGCGACGAAGACGTCGTGCTGCTGAAAGTGGAGCAGGTGTCGGGCATTGCCTGCCACACCGGCCGCCACTCGTGCTTTTTCCAGAAATTCGAAGGCTCGGTGGAGGATGGCGACTGGGTCGCCGTCGATCCGGTGCTGAAAGACCCCGAACACATCTACAAATGACGCAATCCACGCAAACCACGTCGGCTAACCCCGCTTCCACGACCGACACGCTGCTGCGCCTCGCGGCGATCATCGACAGCCGCAAAGGCGGCGATCCGGACGTCTCGTACGTGTCGCGCCTGTTCCACAAGGGCGACGACGCGGTGCTGAAGAAGATCGGCGAAGAAGCCACGGAAGTCGTGCTGGCCGCCAAAGATGCGCGCCACGGCGGCGCGCCGAAGGCGCTGGTGGGCGAAGTCGCTGACCTGTGGTTTCACTGTCTCGTGATGCTGTCGCACTTCGATCTGAGCCCGGCGGACGTGCTCGCCGAACTCGAGCGCCGTGAAGGCATGTCGGGCATCGAGGAAAAGGCGCTGCGCAAGAGCCGCGACCGCGAGCAGAACGGCGACTGAGCGGCGACTGAGCGGCGGCGATCCGCCGCCGTCTTGAAGTGGCGAGCATCGGCGCCCATATTGCACTGAACACATCTGACGCGCATCCTCGGGAGGACGCAAGCATGGAACAGTCGCACGAAAGCTATCCGCCGCCGGCTTACCGCAATGCCCTCGAACCGGAACGCGAGCGCAGCCTGCGCACGCTCACCCACGTGCTGTATGCGCTGTACGCGGTCCACTGGCTGACAGGCGGCCTGACGATCCTGATCGCGATCATCATCAACTACGTGAAACGGCCCGACGTGGTGGGCACGCCCTACGAAGCCCATTTCGAATGGCAGATCCGCTCTTTCTGGATGGCGCTGCTGGGTTATGCGATTGGCGGCGTGCTGCTGTTCGTCGTGATCGGCATTCCGGTACTGTGGGCCGTGAGCATCTGGATGTTGTACCGTATTATCAAAGGCTGGCTGTATCTGTACGATAACAAGCCGCTCGCGAATCCGTGTGGCTGGTTCTGAGTTTCGTCCGACTGTTGCCGGGCCTGACATGAACTGCGCCGCGCACCCTTCGCGCTCCAGCCATACTGCGTCAGGAATACGATGAGCCACGACCCGAACTGCCTTTTCTGCAAGATCGCCGCCGGCGAGATCCCGTCGACCAAAGTCCACGAAGACGAAGAGTTCGTCGCCTTTCGCGACATTCGTCCAGCCGCCGAAACGCATGTGCTGGTGATCCCGCGCAAGCACATCGCCACGCTGTCGAATTGCACCGAAAGCGATGCACCGCTGCTTGGTAGAATGCTTGTCTTGACCGCGCGTCTGGCGGATCAGTTGGGCGTGGCGTACACCGGTGGCGAAACGGGCTTTCGCACGGTAATCAATACCGGTCCCGGCGGCGGGCAAGAGGTGTATCACATTCACGCACATATTCTCGCGGGACCTCGCCCCTGGCAGCGCATGGGCTGACAGGGCAACGCTGACAGGGCATCGCGGCGGCGCGGCGAGTTTTGTTCGTGGACAATAGCGCGAGCGTTGTTTTTGCCGCATTGTAACGACGCCGACGCGATCGTCTGGCCACAATGACATTCCGTGTCGCGGGTTGAATCGGAAGAACTCGCGGTAACGTATAGATGAAGCGCACGCGCTTCGATTCACGCCGCAAGGCGCACGAGTTTCGCCGCATCATGGTGCGGTATCGGGGTTAAGGAGAGTAGTCATGGGTTCGTTGAGCATTTGGCATTGGCTGATCGTGTTGTTGATCGTGGCGCTCGTCTTCGGCACGAAGAAGCTGCGCAATATCGGCACCGATCTGGGTGGCGCGGTGAAGGGCTTCAAGGAAGGCATGAAGGAAGCCGAAACGCCGGCAGGCGAAGCGCAACAGCGCGAACTGCCGCGTAACGGCGCCGTGGATGTGGATGCGAAGGAAAAGGCGCCGCGTTCCGGCGATTACCGCTAAGCCGCGGCTTAACCGCGTTACTGACGGACATTCCACTTCATGCTGGACCTCGGTCTAACCAAGATGGCGCTGATCGGCGTCGTCGCGCTGGTCGTACTCGGGCCTGAGCGCCTGCCACGCGTCGCCCGTACGGCCGGCGCGTTGTTCGGCCGCGCGCAGCGGTATATCAACGACGTGAAGGCCGAAGTCACGCGCGAAATCGAACTCGACGAACTGCGTCGTATGAAAAGCGAGTTCGAGGCCGCCGCGACCAACGTCGAAACCTCTGTTCAGGACAATCTGCGCAAGCATGAGGGCGAGCTGAACGACGCGTGGAACAGCGGCACGTCGGTGTCGCCGAGCATTGCGGGCGGCGCGCTCGAAGACGTTGGCAACGCAGGCAATACGTCGTGGCCGAGCAGCACCCCGGCTGCGGCGCCCAAACGCAAGAACTGGCGCGTCAAGCAGACGGCCATGCCCACCTGGTACAAGCGCGCGACCACGCGCCGCACGCGCGTGCAGTCGGGTGCGGCGCGCGTGGCGCGGCATACGCCGGCCACCATGCGTCGTCCGACGCGCTTCTTCTGATGATCAGAACGACAATCTCTAACCGAGGGCCGGTGTGAGCGACCCCCAGCAAACCCAGGACGAAGGCACTGAAGAGACCTTCATTTCCCACCTCGTAGAATTGCGCGACCGTATCATTCGCGCCGGCCTTGCCGTCATCGTGGTGTTCGTGGGACTCGTGTATTGGGCGCCGGATATTTTCCGGTTGCTGGCGCGGCCTCTGATGCAGAACTTGCCGAAGGACGGCAAGATGATCGTCACCGACGTAACCGGCTCGTTCTTCGTGCCGATGAAGGTGACCATGCTGGTGGCCTTCGTGATCGCACTGCCGATCGTGCTGTACCAGATCTGGGCGTTCGTCGCGCCGGGTCTTTATCAGCATGAGAAGAAACTGGTCGGGCCGCTGGTCGGCAGCAGCTACACGCTATTCCTGTGCGGCATGGCGTTCGCGTACTTCGTGGTGTTCCCGACCATTTTCCGCGTCATGGCGCACTACAACGCGCCGCTCGGCGCGGAGATGACCACGGACATCGACAATTACCTGAGTTTCGTGCTGACCATGTTCATCGCGTTCGGCGTGACGTTCGAAGTGCCGATTGTCGTGGTACTGCTGGTTCGCATGAACGTGGTCACGCTCAAGAAGCTCAAGGAGATCCGTCCGTATGTGATCGTCGGCGCGTTCGTGATTTCGGCCGTGGTCACACCGCCGGACGTGTTCTCGCAACTGATTCTGGCGATCCCGCTGATCGTGCTGTACGAAGCGGGGATTATTGCGGCGCGGTTGATTGTGGGTAAGCAGCCGGCGGTGATTGAGGACGCGGGCGCGTCGGATTAATGCTTAGGCGTGAATAAAACGAAAAGGGCGGTCTATTGCAGACCGCCCTTTTTATTGCGCGCTCGTTGCTCGCGGTTAATTCATCCGAAGCTTTCGTGAGTCCACAATCATTTATCGATCGGCCATTGGATACAACGGCCCTGTAAAAGCAAAGGTTCACCTGTGAAGACAGAGACTTGGAGCAGTCTGAAAGCGTTTGTTGCGGAAGATGCCGGAAAACCGATTGTCGGTCGGCTCCAACTGGCGAGGGACACGGACCTGTATCACGATCTGGATATGGATCCAGCGCGTATCGCGGAATTTATCAAGAGATGGGCCGCACGCTTCGGCGTGGATGTGGGCGGTTTCGATCTGCACTACCATTACCCGGCTGCGAAGCTATACATTGGCCCTTTCTTCGCCACCATGGCCAAGTCGCCGTTCAGCGCCAGTGCGCGCGAAACCCTCGGCGGTAGATCGCTCACGCTCGGCATGCTCGAAGAGGCAATGAAAGCGGGGCGGTGGCAAGCGTAGCTCAACACGACCTGGCCCCCGCGTACCTCAACCCCCATCATCATCCTGCTGATCACCACCACCGCCGTTGTCCTCAACCGGTTGTTTCGGTGGAGGCGGGCGTTTGCCGATGGTGACGTCCAGATCCATCTCACGGCTCTTGCGCACGAGGTGCACCTTCGCCGCCGTGCCCGGTTTGATCTGCGCGATCACATTCAGCAGGCGAGTGGTGTCAGTGATCTCCTGCCCGTTCACGCTCACAAGAATATCGCCCGGCTTGATGCCGGCACGGTCCGCAGGGCCGTTCTTCAGCACACCCGCGACAATCGCCCCAGACTTCTGCTCCAGCCCGAACGATTCGGCGATTTCCGGCGTGACGTCCTGCGGCTCGACGCCGATCCAGCCGCGCGTGACCGAACCCGTGGTGATGATGCTCTCCAGCACGCTGCGCGCCGTCGACACGGGAATCGCGAAGCCAATGCCGAGCGAGCCGCCCGAGCGCGAATAGATGGCGGTGTTGATGCCGAGAAGGTTGCCTTTCACGTCGACCAGTGCGCCACCCGAGTTACCCGGGTTGATGGCCGCGTCGGTCTGAATGAAGTTTTCGAACGTGTTGATACCAAGGTGATTGCGCCCGAGCGCGCTGACAATACCCATAGTCACCGTCTGGCCGACGCCGAACGGATTGCCGATGGCGAGCACTACGTCGCCCACGCGCGTCTGGTCCATGCGGCCGAGCGTGATGGTGGGCAGGTTGGTCATGTTGACCTTGAGCACGGCCAGATCTGTTTCCGGATCGACGCCGATCACTTTCGCATTCGTGGTGCGGCCGTCGGCCAGCGCAATTTCGATCTGGTCGGCGCCGTCCACGACGTGCTGGTTCGTTAGAATGTAACCTTCCGAACTCACTATCACGCCGGAACCCAGATTCGACGCGGGCTGTTCCTGCTGCTTGCGCTTATTCTTGTCGCCGAAGAAGTAGCGGAACAGCGGGTCTTTCGCACGCGGGTCGGGTGGCAGTGAGCCATCCTTGCTGGAGAACACATTGACGACCGCGGGCATGGCCTTTTGCGCGGCGTCCGCATAGGACGCCTGGGCTGGGCCGCTGCCGATGCCTGGCGCCACTTCCCGCAGGGCGACGATCGGTTCGGCGAGTTGCTTGCCGAATTGCCCTTGGCGCTGCAGCCACTGCGGTTTGAGCGTCGCAATGATGAACATGAGCGCCAACAGCACGGTCACCGCTTGGGCAAAGAACAGCCAAAAGCGTCTAAGCATCTGAAGACTAGAGGTTTATATGGATCGGATCGAACTTGAATTGTACTTGAACAATCTCCTTGAAACCGCGCGCTTCAAGGACTATTGCCCCAATGGACTGCAGGTCGAAGGGCGTCGCAAGATCAATAAGCTCGCGACCGGCGTGACCGCTTCGGCGGCCTTCCTGGAGGCCGCGCTCGACTGGGGCGCGGATGCCGTGCTGGTCCATCATGGCTACTTCTGGCGCAACGAGGCGCCGCAGATCACCGGCCGCAAATATGCGCGTCTGAAACTGCTGATCGCCAACGAACTGAATCTGTTCGCTTATCACCTGCCGCTCGACGACCATCTCGAGTTCGGCAACAACGCGCAGATCGGCGCGAAGATGGGCTGGATCAGCGACGCGCGCTTCGGCGAGAATGACCTCGGCTGGCTCGCCACGTTTCCGATGCCGATCACGCTCGCTCACTTCACCGCGCAAGTCGAGCAGACACTCGGCCGCACGCCGCTCGTGTTCGGCGACGCGGATCGCGAACTACGCCGCGTGGCCTGGTGCACGGGCGCCGCGCAAGGCATGTTCGACGCGGCCATCAACGCGGGTGCCGACGTCTACCTGACCGGCGAAGTGTCGGAGTCGGTCATGCACACCTCGGCGGAAAGCGGCGTCGCATTTCTCGCGGCCGGCCACCATGCAACGGAGCGCTTCGGCGTGCAGGCGGTGGGCAAGCATCTGTCCGAGCAGTTCGATATCGAACACCTCTTTATCGATATCCCTAATCCCGTTTGAATCACCGGATTTACGTAAAACGCATTAGCGAAGCAAAAGGCACGAATAACGCAGAGGGCACTTAAAAGGAGGTGCGAAAAAGTTTGCGATCCGTACGGAGTAACCCTGATTTATCAAGGGCTTCGCACGGTTTTTGGCAATCGGCCCTTGTAAATGGCGACTCCATTCGCGCAAACTAGCGGCGGTAGAAGCGACGTGAAGGAAAAATCCAACTCAGAAGTGGGGCGTGTGATGCGAGACAAGGAAGATGAACGCGTCGACGGCAGCCGCCGTACCTGGCTGATAGCGACGACCGTAGCAGGTGGCATTGGAGGCGTTGCCACTGTCGTACCCTTTGTTAGTTCGTTTGCACCATCTGAAAAGGCCAAGGCAGCAGGTGCCCCGGTCGAAGTCGATATTAGCGATCTCAAGCCCGGCGACATGAAGACCGTTGCCTGGCGCGGTAAGCCGGTGTGGATCATCAACCGCACCGACAGGATGCTCGCCGATGTCCAGAAAGCCGATAACGAAGTAGCGGATCCCCACACCAAGAATCCTTTTTCGATGCCGTTGCCGGAGTACTGCAACAACGAGTTCCGTTCACGCGCCGACCACAAGAACCTTTTCGTCGCCGTTGCCGTGTGCACCCATCTGGGTTGTACGCCGACGCCGCGCTTCCAGGAGGGCGCGCAGCCGAATCTTCCGGACGACTGGCCAGGCGGCTTTCTGTGCCCGTGCCACGGCTCGACCTATGACATGGCCGGCCGCGTCTTCAAGAACAAACCTGCGCCGCAGAACCTCGACATCCCGCCTTACATGTTCACGTCGGCTACCGGCCTCGTGATCGGCAAGGACGAGAAAGGAGAAGCGTAATGGCGATCGAACACGAAGTAGAGACGACCGGGCTGGTCGGCTGGATCGACCGGCGCTTTCCGCTCACCTCCACCTGGAAGAAGCACGTTTCCGAGTACTACGCGCCGAAGAATTTCAACTTCTGGTATTTCTTCGGTTCGCTCGCGCTCCTGGTGCTGGTCAATCAGGTCGTCACCGGCATCTTCCTCACCATGAACTACAAGCCCGACGCGACGCTCGCGTTCTCGTCGGTCGAGTACATCATGCGCGAGGTGCCGTGGGGCTGGCTCATCCGCTATATGCACTCCACGGGCGCGTCGATGTTTTTCGTCGTCGTGTACCTGCATATGTTCCGCGGGCTGATGTACGGCTCGTACCGCAAGCCGCGCGAGCTGGTGTGGATCTTCGGCTGCGCGATTTTCCTGTGCCTGATGGCCGAGGCGTTTTTTGGCTATCTGCTGCCGTGGGGCCAGATGTCGTTCTGGGGCGCGCAGGTGATCGTGAACCTGTTCTCGGCGATTCCGTTCATCGGGCCGGATCTGTCGCTGTGGATTCGTGGCGACTACGTGGTCTCGGACGTCACGCTGAACCGCTTCTTCGCGTTTCACGTAATTGCGATTCCGCTCGTGCTGATCGGTCTGGTGGTCGCCCACCTGGTCGCGCTGCATGAAGTCGGCTCGAACAATCCGGACGGCATCGAGATCAAGGCGAAGAAGGACCCGGACGGCATTCCGCTCGACGGCATCCCGTTCCACCCGTACTACTCGGTGCACGATTTCATGGGCGTGACGGTGTTCCTGCTGATCTTCGCCGCGATCATTTTCTTCGCGCCGGAGATGGGCGGCTACTTCCTCGAAGCGAACAACTTCGTGCCGGCCAACCCGTTGCAGACGCCGCCGGAAATCGCGCCGGTCTGGTACTTCACGGCCTTTTACGCGATGCTGCGCGCCACCACCGATCCGTTCAAGATTGTGTTGATGGTCGTGATCGCGCTGCTCGGCCTGCTCGCGCTGGTGCGCGCGCGCGGCAAGTGGAAGCTCGGTCTGCCGGTGCTCGCGGTGCTGGTGATTCTGGCCATGGCGTTCACCGAATCGAAGTTCTGGGGCGTGGTGGTGATGGGCAGCGCGGTGGTATCGCTGTTCTTCCTGCCCTGGCTCGACCGCTCGCCGGTCAAGTCGATCCGTTACCGGCCGTTCTTTCATAAGGTGTTCTACGGCATCTTCGTGCTCGCATTCCTGACCCTGGCCTTCCTCGGCACGAAACCGCCGTCGCCGGTCGCCACGTTGATCGCCCAGATCTGCGCGCTGATCTACTTCGCGTTTTTCCTCGGTATGCCGTTCTGGACGCGGCTTGGCACGTTCAAGCAGCCGCCCGAGCGGGTGCGGTTCAAGCCTCACTAATCGCGAGCCAGGAGAACACGAAATGAAAAAACTGCTTACGAAGTGCGCGCTGATCGGCGCGACACTGCTCGCGGTGCTGTCCGCCCCGGCTCACGCGGACGAGAATTTCCCGCTCGACCGCGCGCCGGATAACGCGGAGAATTTCGCTTCTTTGCAGCACGGCGCGCAATTGTTTGTAAACTACTGCCTGAATTGCCACAGCGCGAATCTGATGCGCTACAACCGGCTGACCGACATCGGCATCATGCCGAACGAAATTCAGGCGAACCTGCTGTTCACCACGGATAAAATCGGCAACACCATGACCGTGGCGATGCGGCCCGAAGACGCGAAAGCGTGGTTCGGCGCGAGTCCACCGGATTTGTCGGTGGAAGCGCGAGCGCGCGGCAAAGACTGGCTCTACACGTATTTGCGCAGCTTTTACCGCGACAATACGCGGCCGACGGGCTGGAACAATCTGGTGTATGAAAACGTGAGCATGCCTCACGTGTTGTGGCAGCTTCAGGGGCAACGTACCGCGAAGTTCGGTGACGAAACCGACGAAAAAACTGGCGAGACGGTACACAAATTTGTCGGCTTCCAGCAGGTCACTCCGGGGACGATGTCGCCGGTAGATTATGATTCTGCTGTGGCCGACCTCGTGTCGTACCTGTCATGGATGTCCGAACCGACCCAGAAAACCCGCAAACAGCTTGGCGTGTGGGTGCTGATGTTCCTCGGTATCCTGAGCTTTTTCGCCTGGCGACTGAACGCCGCGTACTGGAAACATATCAAATAATCACGCCGTCACCCGGCGTGGGGCCGGCGCCAGGAAAAACCTGCTGAACGGTTTTTCCGCGCGCTGGCCTTTCAGCTTTTTGAGGAAACGTAAACATGATGGTTCTGTATTCCGGCACAACTTGCCCGTTCTCCCAGCGCTGCCGGCTGGTGTTGTTCGAAAAGGGCATGGACTTCGAGATCCGCGACGTCGACCTGTTTAACAAGCCGGAAGACATCGCCGTGATGAATCCGTACGGTCAGGTGCCGATTCTCGTCGAACGGGACCTGATTCTGTACGAATCGAACATCATCAACGAGTATATCGACGAGCGCTTCCCGCACCCGCAGCTGATGCCGGCCGATCCGGTTCAGCGTGCCCGCGCCCGCCTGTTCCTGCTCAACTTCGAAAAAGAGCTGTTCGTGCACGTCGGCACGCTCGAAAACGAAAAGGGCAAGGCCGCCGAGAAGAATCACGAGAAGGCCCGTCTCGCGATCCGCGATCGTCTGACGCAGCTCGCGCCGATCTTCCTGAAGAACAAGTACATGCTTGGCGAAGAGTTCTCGATGCTCGACGTCGCAATTGCTCCGCTGCTGTGGCGTCTGGACCACTACGGCATCGAACTGTCGAAGAACGCCGCCCCGCTGATGAAGTACGCCGAGCGCATTTTCAGCCGCCCGGCTTACATCGAAGCGCTGACGCCTTCGGAAAAGGTGATGCGTCGTTGAGTTTGGCTTTGGGGTGAGGGCGCCGCGCGGCTGGGTGAGCGCGGGCCCGCGCCCGGTAAGAGGACTGTTGATGCAAGAGATTTCCACCAAGCCTTACCTGCTGCGCGCGCTCTACGAGTGGTGCACGGATAACGGCTATACCCCGCACATTGCGGTCCGGGTCGACAACCAGACGCGCGTGCCGCGTCAGTTCGTGCGCGACAACGAAATCGTGTTGAACATCAGCTTCGAGGCGACCAGCCAGTTGCAGATGGGCAACGAGTGGATCGAGTTCAGCGCGCGTTTCTCCGGCAAGTCGCACAAGATCGAAGTGCCGATCGCCAATATTCTCGCGATCTACGCGCGCGAAAACGGCCAGGGCATGGCATTCCCGGTCGAGTCGACGGGCGGTGAAGCGCAGGATTCGGGCACCGACGCCGAAGTGGCGGACGAGACCGAGGCGCCCGCGCCGCGTGCGGTAGAAACGGCGCCGGCCGCGGATGCCGCCGCCGCCAAAGCGGAAAGCGCGACGGACGCCCCGCAACCTGACGACGATGGATCGAAAGGTGGCGGAAGGGCTCGCCTCAAGATCGTAAAATGAAGTAGAATCACGGCCTCATGCCGGCTTAGCTCATCAGGTAGAGCGCTTGACTTGTAATCATGAGGTGGCGGGTTCGAGTCCTGCAGCCGGCACCAGTTGTACTAAACGGGGTTTCTGTTCATTCAGAAACCCCGTTTTTCATTTATGCGTGCGCACGCTGCGTGATTACAAAATCACCGCGTTTGAAATGCGTGTTGTCTTGAATAAGCAGATTAATGAGAAACGAGTTGCGGACGCGAATTAGCGCCCGCAATCGTAGCTTTATTCTGATGAGCTGGCGCCGTGGAGGGTATTGCCCGGCGCCGCTGTGGGTCTCTCAGGTTCTTCTTGGAATGGTTGCGTTCCACTAATTGGGAAAACTATACCGGTCACATTCCTTTCTGTCCATTAACCGGCTGTAAACCCCTATAAAGAATTGCGTCTCGGGATAGACGAGTTGTCCACTTGTATAAGATTTTGCCTATTCAATCGAATAAATCGCGGAGTCGGATAGGACTGAGCCGATCCTCGTCGATAAAGTGCGCAGAGAGAGAGGCGGTTCCGTGACGCAACGGTGAGGCTCGATATCGGTCCAAAAATGCCATATCTCTTTCACCTTGTCGATGGTGGACTTTTTAGTCCACGTCGGCGCATTTCTCCAGGGGTTTGCCGGCGAATACCGCACCGCGAACCCGAACCACCGAGGTACTATTCGGGCGTCAGTCGGCCACGCTATCAAGTAACTCCGGCGGGCAACGCCCCCGATGACGCGGTTTCTCAGTGCGTCGCTCCCGCAACACCGATCCCACCTTTACCATGACCAGCCCAGCAACCATCACCTGGCCCGAAGCCGACGGCCCCCGCGCCGCGCGTTGGCGCTCCGAAGCGGCCGTGCCGCCGCCCAAGCGCGTCATTGTCGCGGACGACCGCACCACCGCCGATTCCGCTTACCGTCTCGCTTGCGAAGGAACGGCGCTGCTGTGGAACGGCGACTTCCAGAACGCTCGCCAACTGCTGCAAGCGGTCACGCGCCGGCTCGAGCGCAAGCCTCGCAAGCAGGGCGAAACGCCGCTCGACGCGTTCAACCTGCACAGGCAGGCACAGTCGCAACGCGCGCGCACGCTCGGCATGATCCTGATTCCGCTCGACGCCGCGTACGGTATTCCGCTGCGTCGCGCGCCCGATGTTCAGCAAGCCTGCATCGAAACGTATGGACCGGCCACCGGCGAGGCATCTGTCGTATCGCTGCGCGAGTTGCTCGGCATGATCGGTGCGCACGAATGGCGCAAGAAGGGCGTCGAGATTGCCGCACTGGGCGAGCGGATCCATCCGCACTACGGGGTGTTTTCACCGGTGCGCGGCGAGTATGTGGATCTCGTCGCGCGCACGCCGCTGCCTTCGCTGAACAAGGCGTTCGATATCGGCACGGGCACGGGCGTATTGTCCGCGCTGCTCGCCAAACGCGGCGTGAAGAAAATCATCGCCACCGATCAGGATCCCCGAGCGCTCGCTTGCGCGCGTGAGAACCTGACGCGTCTCGGCTACGACCAGCAGGTCGAGGTCGTGCAAGCGGATCTGTTTCCGGAAGGCCGTGCCCCGCTCGTGGTGTGCAACCCGCCGTGGCTGCCGGCAAGGCCCGCTTCTCCGATCGAATATGCGATCTACGATCCGGAAAGCCGCATGCTGCTCGGTTTCCTGAACGGGCTCGCGGAGCATGTGTCGCCGGGCGGGGAAGGCTGGCTGATCATGTCGGACTTCGCGGAGCATCTCGGCTTGCGCACGCGCGACTGGCTGCTCGCCGCCATCGACAAGGCCGGATTGACGGTGATCGGGCGCGAGGACATTCGTCCGCGGCACCCCAAGTCGACCGATGAAACCGACGCGCTGCACACCGCGCGCATGGCTGAAGTCACTTCGCTGTGGCGTCTCAAGCCGCGATAAGCGGCCAATGCGTTGCCACGCGGCAAGGCGGGCAACGCGGCGCGTCACGTCGAAGCGCCGCCCGCCTTGAGTTTGCCGAGGTATGCCGCCGCGCCACGCCCTGCCGCGAGGCCGCTGGCGAAGCAGGCAGTAAGGAGATAGCCGCCCGTGGGCGCTTCCCAGTCGAGCATTTCGCCTGCGCAGAATGCGCCCGGCAGGCGTTCGATCATCAGGTGCTCGTCGAGCGCCTCGAAGGGAATGCCGCCGGCGGTGCTGATCGCTTCTGCGATCGGCCGCGCGCGGGTGAGGCGCACCGGCAGCGCCTTGATGGCATGCGCGAGGCCGTTCGCGTCGGCGAAGGCCTCTTTCGACAAAATTTCATGCAACAGAGCCAGTTTGACTCCGCCGATCCCGATCCGGCCGTGCAGGTGACTCGACATCGAGCGTGAGCCGCGCGGTCGCGTGACTTCGGCGACGACTCGCTCCAAAGGCAAGCCCGGCGCCAGGTCCAGCGTGATTGTCGCGGAACCGTCGGCGAGAATTCGGTCGCGGATCACCGCCGACAAGGCATAAATCAGGCTCCCTTCGAGGCCGGTTTCGGTCAGAAGTATTTCACCTTGTCGATTGTGGACTTTATTGTCTACGCTCGTCAGTGCGATGGCTACCGGCTTCACCGGTTGGCCTGCAAAACGCTCGCGCAGGTAGGGGCTCCAGTCGGCGTCGAAGCCGCAATTCGCCGGCAGCAAGGGCGTCACCGGTACCTCGCGCGAGGCCATCAACGGTACCCAGGCGGCGTCCGAACCCAGACGCGGCCAGCTTGCGCCGCCAAGCGCGAACACTACGGCGTCGACGGTTACAGTTTGCTCACCGTTGGGCGTGGCAAATCGAAGTGTATGCGTGGCAGCGTCCCCGCCCGCTTCGGTGTCCCAGCCGGTCCACTTGTGGCGCATATGAAAGCCCACGCCCGCTTCGCGCAATCGATGCAGCCACGCACGCAGCATGGGCGCGGCTTTCATGTCGGTCGGAAAAACGCGGCCCGAACTGCCGACGAAGGTTTCCACGCCCAGCCCGTGCAACCACACACGCAAGGCGTCGGGATCGAAGGCGTTCACGAGCGATGCGAGTTGCTCGCGGCGGGCCCCGTAGCGCCCGAGGAACGGCTCGAGCGGTTCCGAATGGGTGATATTCATGCCGCCTTTGCCCGCCATCAGGAATTTGCGGCCGACCGACGGCATGGCGTCGTAGACGTCGACCCGCATGCCTGGCCGGGCGAGCGCCTCGGCGGCCATCAAGCCGGCGGGGCCGCCGCCAATCACGGCGACGCGGGCGGAATCGAATGAGGATGACATGCGGACCTGCGGATGAGCGGAAGAGGCGGCGCGCCGGCCGGACCAGATGAGCGGGCGGTGCGAAGGGCGCTATTTTTACACCGCGGCCTGCGCAGGGCAAACGCGAGGGTGGGCACGCGGGCTGAAAAAGGCTCGGTTCAGGCGGTCCCGCGTTCGGCTGGATTGCGTCTGCGGCTTCGTTGTCGTCTGGCGCGACCTATAATTTTCAGACACCTTCCATCGGACGCCGTGCGCGTCTTTCCCGCGTCAAACCCAGCTCCCCGTCTTCTTGCCATTCGACGCGCCTCCGCTGTCTGTGACGCCGCGTCACGGAAGGCTCTGTGCTTCGCGCGTCTGCTGCCTGCGTGGATATCTGAACGTCTGACCAAGGAGACTGCCATGTCCCGCAAATACATTGATTGTCGCGAATTCCCGAGCGAAATGAACTGCACGGTTGCCCTATCTGCCGACACCGAGAGCGAATTGCTCGACGCGGCAGTCCAGCATGCGGTCTCTGTGCACAAACACACGGATTCGCCGGAGTTGCGGTCGCAACTCAAGACCCTCTTTCACGACGGCACGCCACCGGTTGAAGCTCCGCGCGCGTGAGTTGCTGTCTTTCGGAAATGAGATAGGCCGTGCGACCTGCACGAGCGGCGTCTGGCCGCCCGTGCGGGTAGCGACGTATTGGGACTGTTCTAGCCGGGGTAGGCCTCGTCTACCTTCAAGCCCGCAAGCTTGAAGATGACCCGCAGCGTTTGCGGCTTGATATCGCGCCGCGAAGCGAGCGTTGTCATGACGAAGTCGAGCACTTTGGCGTACTTGAGCATGGTCAGGCAGGTTTCCATGTCCACGCTGCCGTCGCGCATGATTTCGGCGAGACGGAGCATTTCCGTGGAGATGTCACGGGCCATTTCCAGCTCGAGTTGCTGCTTCTCCGACCAGGCCGGGGTGGCGATGAGCTTCGCCAGCATTTCCTGAAACTTCTGTTCGACGTTTCCGTTGGGTACCGTATCCATTGCTGCCTCTTCTATTTTCCGAGCGCGCGTCCGGTGGAAGTCTCGGCGCGCTGCTGGTTACGTAACGTTCGGCCCGTGTTCCGGGACCGTCCTCCCCACATGCATTCGGTTCGCGTGATCAAAGTCACGGCCGCAGCCACTTGTTATAGGCGAGACGGCCGACGCCGACGGGCTCAGCCGGTACGCACGCTGCTTTTTGCGCCTATCTGGCCCCCCTGAGTAGAGCTTTTAGAGCAGGAAGTGTTCCAGATTGACAGCATTTCTTGCATGATCCGCGCGGCTCTTTCGGTAAGCGGGCCGCACTTTGGGTAAACTGGCAGCAACTTTTCCCTTTTTCCGTCGCCTGTCGCACGTTCGCGCTGCAATTGATGACGGTTTCCCCCGATGTCCAGCAAAACCCACGAAATCCGTCCCAACCAATCCGTCGAATTGCTGAAGGAGCTCCATATCCTCACGCGCGACGGCAAGATGAACCAGGACAGCCGTCGCAAGCTGAAACAGGTCTACCACCTGTTCCAGTTCATCGAGCCGCTCCTCAAGGACCTCAAGGACCAACAGGGCGCCGTGTCCCTCGTTGATCACGGCGCGGGCAAGTCCTACCTAGGTTTTATCCTGTACGACCTTTTCTTCAAGGAGTTTCAGGCTCAGGCTGGTGGGGCGTCGCACATATACGGCATCGAAACGCGCGAGGAGCTCGTCGCGAAGTCGGAGGAGCTGGCGAACCGGCTGGGCTTTACGGGCATGTCGTTCCTGAATCTTTCGGTGGCGGAGTCCATCACGTCGGATCGCTTGCCGGGCCAGATCGACATCGTGACGGCGCTGCACGCCTGCAATACGGCGACCGACGACGCGCTGCGCTTCGCTCTGGAGAAGAAAGCGAAATACATCGTGGTCGTGCCGTGCTGTCAGGCTGAGGTGGCGGGTGTGCTGCGGCAGAACAAGGGCAAATCGCTGGGGAACGCCTTGACGGAAATCTGGCGGCATCCATTGCATACGCGGGAGTTTGGAAGCCAGATCACAAATGTGCTGCGATGTTTGCAGCTCGAGGCGCATGGCTATCAGGTCAGCGTGACCGAGCTGGTGGGATGGGAGCATTCGATGAAAAACGAACTCATCATCGCCCAGTACAAGGACTTGCCGAGGCGGCGGCCGGCCGAGCGCCTCAATGAGGTAATGGCGACGCTCGGTATCGAGGAGCTGAAAGAGCGGTTCTTTGTATCGGCCTGACGAGGCGGCCTTTCCTCGCAGCGAGGCGCTGGGTGAATTACGGCTTCATCAACGCATTCCAGCCAGCAAGGCCGATTCGCCGAAGCGTTTCCTGATTTCGCTCGTAAATCTCTTCCGCATCGGGAAACGCCTGAACCGCGCGCTCGATGCTGTCCTCGCGCAGCAAGTGCAGAATCGGATAGGGCGCCCGGTTCGTGTAGTTTTCGATATCGTCAGGCTGACTGTCTTCAAACTGATAATGCGGATGAAAGCTGGCGATCTGAACGATGCCTTCGAGCCGAAGCTGCTTGAGCATGCGGTCGGCGAAAAACAGGCAGTCGTTGTAGTCGAGAAAGTCGCCGAGTGCGTGGGGCACGATCAACAGTGTCGTATCCACCGCGTCCGGATCGGCCGCCATCAGCGTCTGAAGCTCGGTTTCGAGATCGGTCAGCACGCCTTCCATGTCCGCGGCATGGCTGACTACGTAGCGAATCTGGCCCTTCACATGCACGGCCTTGGCGAACGGACAGAGGTTCAGGCCGATCACCGCCTCGGTCAGCCAGTGACGAGTGGCGGCAACAACAGCATCATCGGATTCGGCGGACAAAGACATGGCAGGTGGCGGCGGGGGAAATAAACGTCATTCTAACGGCGCGCCTGGATACGGATTCGTGGCTCACGCAACCGCCTCGCGCAAACAGTACCGTCAAGCAGGAATCTCAAGCGCCCGAGGGCACCGCCGTCGTGCCGCATGCGGCGGCGATCAACTGCGCGGCGACTTTCGGCGCGGCCAGAATGGGCCCGCATCCCGGGCCGTAGGTCTGGCTCGCCGCGTACACGCCTTCGATCATTAAACCGAGCGCATTGGCCAGCGCTTCGGGATCGTCGGCGCCCGCCGCCGTGGTCAGTTCCGTGAGGCGCGCCATCAACCGCGCCTTGTTGCGGAACACGAACTGTCGCGCCGGATGTGCCGCGTCCGGAAACTCGACCGACACGTTCACGAAAGGACAGCCGCGATAACCGTCGATCGACGCGCGCCCCGCGAGATCGTCGAAATATTGCTGAAGCTGTTTGGCCGGCTCGCCCGGATGCTTCGCGAAGCTCCTCTCCACATAACCGAAGAACTGCTCGTCCTTGCGCTCCAGATAAGCCATGATCAGCTCGTCCTTCGATGAAAACTGGCGGTACAAGCTCATCTTGTTCACGCCGGCCCGTTCGACAACCGCATCGACGCCGACGGCTCGCACGCCCTCGCGATAGAACAACTCGTCCGCGGCACGAAGCAGATGCTGCTGCGCCTGGGGCCCGGCCGTCTGCGCGCCGCGTGCACGCCGTGTACTGGCAGGCTTGTGAGTTTCGTTGTCGGACATGGATGGCCACCTGAATGAACTTGACGCCTTGACATGTTACCGACCAGTAACTAATATCGCAACACTCATTGTGACTGATCTGTCACAAGTCTTTTACTGAAGTCGTAAGAATATGAGCGGCGTGGCCTGCGAGGTCGGCGTCGATTGGAGAACCGATGAATTGGGCAGCGAAACTGATTGGCGGACGTTTCCACTACGGCTGGTTGACCGTCGCAGTGGTGTTTCTGGTGCTGCTGGCGGCAGCGGGCACGCGTGCCACGCCGAGCGTGATGATGGTGCCGCTCGAGCATCAATTTGGCTGGAGCCGCGCAACGATCTCGTTGGCAATTTCGGTGAATATCGCGCTGTACGGTCTCATGGGGCCATTCGCGGCCGCGGCGATGCAGCGTTTCGGGGTGCGTCCCACGCTGCTGGCCGCGCTCGGCACGATGGCGGCGGGCGTGGCGCTCTCGTCGCTGATGACGCACCCGTGGCAAATGGTGCTGATCTGGGGCGTGATGGTCGGCGGATCGACGGGCGTCGCGGCGCTGTCGTTGTCGGCGACGGTAGTGACGCGCTGGTTCACGACGCGGCGTGGCCTCGTCATGGGCATTCTCACGGCCAGTTCAGCGACCGGACAACTGGTGTTCCTGCCTATGCTCGCGGCCATTGCGGAGCATCAAGGCTGGCGGCAAGTGGTGTGGGTCGTCGCCATCGCTGCCGCGATCGTGATTCCGCTGGTGGCGTTTCTCTTGCCCGAACGTCCGGCCGATATGAAGTTGCGCCCGTACGGCGAGCCGCACGATACGCCGATCAACAGCACCGTCACGAAACAGAATCCGCTGGCGATCGCCTTCGGCATGCTCGCGATGGCGAGCAAAACCCGCGACTTCTGGTTGCTGTTTTTCAGCTTCTTTATCTGCGGCGCGAGCACCAATGGCTACGTCGGCACCCATCTGATCGCGATGTGCGGCGATTACGGCATGACGGAAGTGCAGGGCGCGTCGCTGCTTGCCGCGATGGGCATTTTCGATCTGTTCGGCACGACACTCTCTGGCTGGTTGTCGGACCGCTTCAATAGCCGCGTGCTGCTTTTCTGGTACTACGGTTTGCGGGGTTTGTCGCTGATGTATCTGCCGCACGCGTTCGGCATCGACTTCTTCGGTTTGCCGCTGTTCGCCGTGTTCTACGGCCTCGACTGGATTGCTACCGTGCCACCGACCGTGCGTCTGGCTACCGACGTCTACGGCAAGGAGTCGGCGCCGGTGGTGTTCGGCTGGGTCGTCGCCGGCCACCAGCTCGGCGCGGCGTTCGCAGCGCTCGGCGCGGGCATGCTGCGCGCGAGCCTCGGCACCTACACGGTGGCGTCGATGATTTCTGGCGGTTTGTGTCTCGTGGCGGCGGTGATCGTGTTGCGAATCAACCGGCCCGCCAAAGTGCCGGAGCCGCAGGCGGTCTGAAGCCGATCGACTCGAACGGAGCACGGCACAGTTGTTGGAACGACGGCCCCGCGCGGGGCCGTTTTGCTAGTGCTTCACTGCGCGTAAACAAACTGCTGGCCTGATGGAGCACGCGCGCCGAAGCCCGGTTATGCTATGTGACCCCGGGCAATTGCCCGTCGATCATGAATTTCGACCGAGAGAAGCGCATGACCAACAAACCCGCCCCTACCGCAGTTGCCATTCACGAGCTGATTGCAGGCCGCTGGAGCCCGCGCGCCTATTCGAGCGAGCCGGTGAGCCGCGAGCATCTGCAATCCGTGCTCGAAGCGGCACGCTGGGCGCCATCTTCGTACAACGGGCAGCCGTGGCGTTTCCTCGTATTCGACCGCAGCGTCGATGAAGTCTCTTTCAAGCAGGCCTTTGCCACGCTGGTGCCGTTCAACCAGGGCTGGAATGCGCCGGCGCCGGTGCTGATCGCGGTGACTACGCACACGCTCACCAACAAGGGCGAAGTGAATCGCTGCGCGCCGTACGATGCGGGCGCCGCGGCAATGGCGCTGGTGTTGCAGGCCCATGCACTCGGACTTGCCGCGCACCAGATGAGCGGCTTCGACCCGAACGCATTCCGCTCGGCATTCAAGTTGCCGACCGACGTCGACGTGATCGCCATCATCTCGCTCGGCCATTACGGCGACGTGGACAAGCTGGATCCGGTGTTGCGCGAGCGCGAGAAGTCGGTGCGTCAGCGTTTGCCGCTGGCGGAAATTGCTTACGGCGGTGGTTGGAAAAAGGCGTTCTGAGCGGTTTGAAGGTTTCGTTCGAAGCAAAAAACGCGCGGCGACGACCGCGCGTTTTTTATTCCGCGCCGTCCGCGACGCTGGAGAGCGGCGTGGCCACGCTCTCCAGCGACTTGCGTTCCGCATCCACGCCCCAGATCGCTGCAATCACCGCCGCCGCGAGCATCAGCCCCGAGCCGACCAGATAGCCGGAAAACACCGCGCTGCGCTGGTGCGTGTCGATGAGCCGGCCGAAGAACGCAGGCCCGGCGATGCCGCCGAGCGCCGTGCCGAACGCATAGAAAACCGCGATGGCCAGCGCGCGAATTTCCAGCGGAAACGATTCGCTGACGGTCAG
This sequence comes from Paraburkholderia sp. BGA-UO-ETr-F21, assembly GCF_059567925.1. Classification (NCBI taxonomy): domain Bacteria; kingdom Pseudomonadati; phylum Pseudomonadota; class Betaproteobacteria; order Burkholderiales; family Burkholderiaceae; genus Paraburkholderia; species Paraburkholderia sp. BGA-UO-ETr-F21. Next base: position 120,950 of record NZ_JCAQOY010000014.1, read on the forward strand.
ATATGCCGAACTCGCGGCCGCCGAGGCGAAGAAGAAAATCACCATCCATGCGATCGTCTGCGTGACGACGGTGAGCAACTGCTGCTCGAACAGGTAGCCGCTCAGCGTCAGCAGGATCGCGGACATCGTGTAAGTCGCAAAGATCATCTTGCGCCGGCCGATCACGTCGAAGAGCCGGCCGAGCAGCAGCGGTCCGAGGAAATTGCCCAGCGCGAAAGGCAGCAGATACCAGCCAATGTGATCGCCCGGCACGTGGTAGAAATCGGTGAGCACGAGCGCGTAAGTGAAGAAGATTGCGTTGTAGAAGAACGCCTGTGCGGTCATCAGCGACAGGCCGACCAGTGCGCGCCGTCGATGCACGTTGAAGAGCGTGTGGAACACCTCACGCAGCGGCGTATGCCCGCGAGCGCGCAAGCGCAGACGCATGAGGCTGTCGTCGCAAAGCGTGTGGCCTTCGTGGCGAAAACGCGCTTCGATCCCTTCGACAATCGCGCGTGCGTCGCGCTCGTCGCCATGCGTGAGCAACCAGCGCGGACTCTCCGGCACCCAGATGCGCATCGGCAAAATACCTAGCGCGAGCACTGCGCCGATGAAGAAGCAGGCCCGCCAGCCCCAGTCGGCCGGTAGCAGATGCGGATCGAGCAGTACCAGCGAGCCGGCCGCGCCGAGCCCCGCGCCGATCCAGAACGTGCCGTTAATGCCCAGATCGGTCCAGCCTCGCACCCGAGCCGGCGTGAATTCCTGGATCGTCGAATTGATCGCCGTGTATTCGCCGCCAATGCCCGCGCCGGTCAGGAAACGAAACAGCAGAAAGCTGGCCAGATTCCACGACAACGCGGTCGCCGCAGTCGCCGCCAGATACAGCGCGAGCGTGATGAAAAACAGTTTGCGACGGCCGAGCCGGTCGGTCAGCCAGCCGAACCCCAACGCGCCCAGCACCGCCCCGGCGATGTAGGCGCTGCCGGCCAGACCGACGTCGGCGTTGGTAAAGTGCAACGATGGACTAGACTTCAACGCACTCGCCACTGCGCCCGCCAGCGTCACTTCCAGCCCGTCGAGCAGCCATGTGACACCGAGCGCCACCACGATCAGCGAGTGAAAGCGGCCCCATGGCAAGCGGTCGAGCCGCGAGGGCAGGTCGGTATCCACGACCGTGGCGCTTTTTTCGTGAACAGCGGCGGTGGGCGGCGCGCTCATTGCTTGAAGTCTCCTGAATTCCGAAAATTGGCGGCGTATCCTGTCCAAATGAGCAATATTCGTTCCGTCGAGCCGGGCCTCTCAGTTATCGCGACCGTGCCGGAAACGCCAGTTGATGCTGGCTGGCCTTTCGTGATACAAAGCCGCTCCCCTTCTGTCCGCGCCAGCCGTGAGCGGCGATTCCTGCCATGAACTATTGCGCGATTGACTTCGGTACTTCCAACTCGGCCGTGGCCGTTCCTGACGGCGGCGCGCTCAGGCTCGCGCCGGTCGAGGGCGCCTACACGACGCTGCCCACCTCGGTCTTTTTCAATACCGACGAGAACACCCGCGAATTCGGGCGAGCGGCGCTCGCTGCGTACATCGACGGCTTCGACGGCCGCCTGATGCGCTCGATGAAGAGCATTCTCGGCTCGCCGCTCGCTGAGAACTCCACCGATCTGGGCGACGGTTCCGCGATCAAGTACACCGACGTGATCGCGATTTTCGTCGATCACCTCAAGCGTTCGGCCGAAAAAAGCGCCGGCGGGCCGATTAGCCGCGCCGTGCTGGGCCGCCCGGTATTTTTCGTCGACGACGATCCGCGCGCCGATCAGATGGCGCAGCGGCAACTCGAAGCCGCCGCACGCTCGGTCGGTTTGCAGGAGATTCACTTCCAGTATGAGCCGATCGCCGCGGCGTTCGACTACGAATCGCATCTGACGGAAGAAGGGCTCGTACTGGTGGCCGACATCGGCGGCGGTACTTCGGACTTTTCGCTGGTGCGGGTCGGGCCGGAGCGGATGAAGCGCGTCGAGCGCAAGGACGACGTGCTGGCCCACCACGGCGTACACGTCGCGGGCACGGATTTCGACCGTCGCGTGGAACTGGCGACGATCCTGCGCGAACTGGGTTATCTGACGCTGGACCCGGAAGGCCGCGAGATCCCGAACCGGATCTACTTCGACCTCGCGACCTGGCACCTGATCAACACTGTCTATGCGCCGAAGCGCGTCAGCGAACTCGCGCTGATGCGGCATCTGTTCACCGAGGTCAAGCATCACGACCGCCTGATGCGCGTCGTGGACCGCCGTTTGGGCCATGCGCTAGCTGCGCATGCAGAAGAGGCGAAGATCGGCGTGGCGGCGGGCGGCGAAACCGTGATCGATCTCGACGAAGTGGAAGACGACCTGCGACTCGCGTTCGACGAAACACAGCTCATCAAGGCCGGGCAGGAGGAAACGCGCCGCATCGTGCAAGCGGCGCGCGACACGGTGCAGGCAGCCGGCGTCACGACGCGCGAGCTCAGTGCGATTTATTTCACTGGCGGCTCGACCGGATTGGGGTTTTTATCGGGTGCATTGGCGGCAGCGTTTCCCGATGCCAAAGCGGTATTCGGCGACCGTCTCGCAAGTGTCGCGACCGGACTCGGTATTCACGCACGGCGTCTGTTTGGATAACCAGAAATTATCAATCGCATTCAGCGAAGATAATCGAGGTTTGTAGTTGCAGCAGATATAAAAAAACCCCGCCGAGGCGGGGTTTTTTTGCGTCCAGAAGGAAGCGTGTTGCTTACACCGGCTTGATGTTAGCAGCTTGCTTGCCCTTCGGGCCCGTCTTCACTTCAAACGTAACCTTTTGGTTTTCTTGCAGCGTCTTGAAGCCTTCCGTGCGGATTTCCGAGAAATGCGCGAACAGATCTTCGCCACCGCCGTCCGGCGTGATGAAGCCAAAGCCCTTTGCGTCATTGAACCACTTGACGGTACCGGTTTCCATATTACTTGTTCCTAAAGATGGTAAATAAGGCCGAAGCCCAGAGGGTGCATGAAAATCAAGGAAGGGGGTAATGGGACCAACCGGAGTACCGTTGATGGGCGAACTACGAAAGACCAATTCACTCGCCGCTTGAAATCCTGCCCGAACGTTATACGGCGATTTTGAGAGAAGGTCAACAGTCTCCACATAACTTTACATACTTTCGCACAACGGGCGCAAAAGTTGCTTACAAAGCTTGCCATTCATCCGAATTTTTTGTTAGGGAGAACCCCTAATTTCGGTGCACACGTTGGGTGCAACCGTTAAACTACGCGCCGCGCGCCGGTTGCACCTGTTTGGAATGAACCGTCGCGCAGGCATGCGTGTCACCCGTCTCCAGCGCCATAAGCGATGTCAGCGGTGCGGGCATGGATCTGCTGCAAACTTGCATGGGGCCGGGGCAGGTGCGGAAGCGCCAACGCCGGCCGTCACAGGAGAAGACGTGAAAAGTTCTATACAACGGAACATCGGGCCGTTCGCGCTGATGCTGACCGGCTTGGGTTCGATCATCGGATCGGGCTGGCTGTTCGGCGCGTGGAAGGCTGCAAAAATTGCCGGGCCCGCAGCCATTTGTGCATGGGTGATCGGCGCGGTCGTGATTCTCGCGATCGCATTGACCTACGCTGAACTCGGCGCGATGTTCCCTGAATCAGGCGGCATGGTGCGTTATGCGCGCTATTCGCATGGCGCACTGGTCGGTTTCATCAGCGCATGGGCCAACTGGATCGCTATCGTTTCGGTTATTCCCATCGAAGCTGAAGCATCCATTCAATATATGAGTACGTGGCCCTATCCATGGGCGCATGCGCTATTCGTGGATGGGTCATTAACCACCAACGGGTTATTGCTGTCCGCGGCGCTCGTGATCATTTACTTCCTGCTGAATTACTGGGGCGTCAAGCTGTTCGCGCGCGCCAATTCGGCCATCACGATCTTCAAATTTCTGATTCCCGGCGCGACGATTCTCGGTCTGATGCTGACGGGCTTCCACAAGGAAAACTTCGGCGAAGTGAGCACCTTCGCGCCGTACGGCTGGTCGGCGGTGCTGACCGCCGTGGCGACGAGCGGCATCGTGTTCGCGTTCAACGGTTTCCAGAGCCCGATCAACCTTGCCGGTGAAGCGCGCAATCCGGCGAGGAGCGTGCCGTTCGCGGTGATCGGCTCGATCCTGCTCGCACTGGTGATCTATGTGCTGCTGCAGATCGCGTATATCGGCGCGGTGAACCCGAGCGACGTGGTGAAGGGCTGGAGTCACTTCAACTTCGCGTCGCCGTTCGCCGAGCTCGCGATCGCGCTGAATCTGAACTGGCTGGCAATCCTGCTCTACGTCGACGCATTCGTCAGCCCGAGCGGCACCGGCACGACCTACATGGCGACCACCAGCCGCATGATCTACGCCATGGAGCGCAACAACACGATGCCGAAGATGTTCGGCAACGTGCACCCGTTCTACGGCGTGCCGCGTCAGGCAATGTGGTTCAACCTGCTGGTGTCGTTCATTTTCCTGTTCTTCTTCCGCGGTTGGAGTTCGCTGGCCGCGGTGATTTCGGTCGCCACGGTGATCTCGTACCTGACCGGCCCGATCAGCCTGATGTCCCTGCGCCGCGCGGCCACGGACCTCGAGCGTCCTCTGCATATTCCGGGCATGAAGATCATTGCGCCGTTCGCGTTCGTTTGTGCGTCGCTGATCCTGTACTGGGCGAAGTGGCCGCTGACCGGCGAGATCATTTTGCTGATGGTCGTCGCTCTGCCGGTGTACTTTTACTTTCAGGCGAAGTCGGGCTTTGCCGGCTGGGGGCGTGATCTGAAGGCGGCATGGTGGCTGGTTGCCTATCTGCCCGTGATGGCGATTCTGTCGCTGATCGGCAGCAAGCAGTTCGGCGGTCATGACCTGATCCCTTACGGCTGGGACATGCTGGTGGTCATCGCGTTTTCGCTGGTGTTTTACTACTGGGGCGTGAATAGCGGCTATCGCTCGGAATATCTGGACGAGCGCGAGGAGCACGACGAAGTACTCGAAGGCATGGGTGCGCACTAAGGTGCCGCGCTGAGTCCGCTCGCTGGATCGAAGTCGGATCCGCTGTAAAAACCCCCCGCCTCGAGCAATTCAGGCGGGGGTTTTTGTTTGCGGCGTTCAGGCCGTCCTTAACTCAAGGCGGCCAATCGATCAGACGGTGCCGAACACGTAATTCGTCATGGCCAGCGAGCGCTGATACGTTCCGAGCGACTGGATGGCTAGCGAATAATCGTCGTCCGCTGCGCCCAATGCGGCGAAGACAGGCAGCAAATGCTCGTCGGTCGGGTGCATCAGCACCGCATGCGGCGCCTGGCGGCGGTAATCGAGCAGCGCGTCGATATCGTGCGCGGCGAGCTTTTCCTCGAACCAGCCGGTGAATTCGGCGACGCGCGGATCGGCATCTTCGGGGCGCGCGGAGAAATCGGCGGCGCGCAGATTGTGCGTGATCTGGCCGGAGCCGATCACCATCACGCCGTCGTCTCTCAACGAGCGCAGCGCACGGCCGACGCGGAAGTGGTGCGCCGGGTCCATGTGCGGCTGGATCGACAATTGGGCGACGGGCACGTCGGCGTGCGGGAACATGAGCAGCATCGGCACCCATGCGCCGTGGTCGAGTCCGTGCGGCTGGGCGTCCGCGAGGATGCCGTTGTCGTTGAGCAGCACCGCGGCACGGCGCGCGACATCGGGCGCGCCCGGCGCCGGATACTGGATCTCGTACAACTGACGCGGAAAGCCATAGAAATCGTGAATGGTTTCCGGCGCCGTCGACGTGCTCACCACTGGCTGCGCCGTGCCCCAATGGGCCGACAGCATCAGCACCGATTCCGGACGCGGCAGTTGTGCGCCGAGTACGCCGAATTCGGCGGACGGCAACGACGGGTCGATCGGCAGCGTGGGCGCGCCGTGCGACAGGAAAAGCGAAGGCAAGCGGTTCATGGCAGCAGCGCCGCGGCTAATGTGCGGCGCAGAGATTGGGTTGCTACCAATATAGGGGTGAACCGCTGTTTGATAAACGGTTAAAAAAGGAATTGATTGTGTCGCAGGTGTTGTTAATCAGCGCGTGTGCGCAGACTTATTTCACAGGCGCGTTATTCCTGAGCACCGCGCAGCCCAGCCCACGCGGGCGACAAGGCCGGTCCGAGCGCAAACAGGTCCAGCACGCGCGCCACGGTGTGATCGACCATTTCGTCGATGGAAGCGGGTTGGTTGTAGAAGGCCGGCAAGGGCGGGAAGATCACGCCGCCCATTTCAGTGACCGCCGTCATATTGCGCAAGTGCACCAGATTGAACGGCGTCTCGCGAACGAGCAACACGAGGCGGCGGCGCTCTTTGAGCGTGACATCGGCGGCGCGCGTGATCAGGTTGTCCGAGAAACCGTGGGCAACGCTGGCGAGCGTCTTCATCGAGCAAGGGGCGACGACCATGCCGTCGGTGGCAAACGAACCCGACGCGATGCTCGCGCCGACGTCGCGCACCGAATGGACGACATCCGCGAGCGGATGCACTGCTTCTTTGCTCAATTGGAGTTCGTGCTGGATGTTGAGCCAGCCCGCGCTCGAAATCAGCAGGTGGCTTTCGACGCCGCCCAGTCGGCGCAGCGTCTCGAGCAGACGGATGCCGTAGATGGCACCGGTCGCGCCAGTGATCGCGACGATCAGCCGGCGTGGCGCCGCAGCGCGTGTTTCCATGGCTCGCGGCGCCTTAGGGATAAAAGCGGGTTGACCGGGACCGCTCAGGCCGCGGCGAACAGTTGTTGCAGTTCGCCCGATTCGTACATTTCCATCATGATGTCCGAGCCGCCGATGAATTCGCCCTTCACATAGAGCTGCGGAATGGTGGGCCAGTTCGAGAACTGCTTGATGCCCTGGCGGACTTCGTCGTCCTCCAGGACGTTGACGGTCTTGATTTCACCGACGCCGCACGCCTTCAGGATCTGGATGGCGCGGCCCGAAAAGCCGCACATCGGGAACTGAGCGGTGCCCTTCATGAAGAGAACGACAGCGTTGTCGTCGACGATTTGCTTGATGCGTTGTTGCGTATCCATGACTGACCTTGCGGTTCCGGTATGTGTAGGGAATAGGCTGAAATGATAGCGGATTTCGATACAGCCGGCCGAGCGCCGCGATGTCCGTTCCGCGCTTGTGGATATTAGGCGATGCGGGTCAACCGGCCAAACGCCCGCCGCTGATCCGCTCGATGCCGGCAAGATCGCGTTCCGAGCGGACTTGCGCAAAGCCGTGCGCCGTTAGCAACGCGCGAACGGCTTCGGCCTGATCGTAGCCGTGCTCCATCCACAATACGCCGTTGGCCGCGAGCCGTGGGGGCGCGCCGGCGACGATCGCGCGAATTGCGCTGAGCCCGTCGGCTTCGTCGGTGAGCGCGCCGCGCGGTTCGAAGCGCAGATCGCCTTCATCCAGATGCGGATCGCCGCTCGCGATATACGGCGGATTGCTGACGATCACGTCAAAGCGCAACGTGGCGTCGAGCGAGTCGTACCAGTCGCTTTGCGTCAACACGACAGCGCCGCCGGGACGCTTCGCGTCGAGTAGGCGCGCGGCGTTGCGCGTGGCCACCGCGAGCGCCTCGGCGGAACGGTCGAGCGCCCAAACCTGCGCGTCCGGCCGCATCGAGGCGATCGCGACGGCAATCGCACCGGTGCCGGTGCCAAGATCGAGCACGCGAGGCCGCGGGCTGTTTTCGAGCGCCGCCAGCGCGGTTTCGACCAGCAATTCGGTTTCGGGGCGCGGAATCAGCACGTGCGGCGTCACCTCGAAGTCCAGTCCGAAAAATTCCCGTGCGCCGACCAGTTGCGCCACCGGCTCGCCGGCTGCGCGCCGCGCTTGCAGCGCCAGATAACGTTCGACAAGCTCGGCGCCCAGCACTTCGTCGCTGCGCGTAATCAGCTGCGTGGGCCGCCAGCCGAGCACGTGCGTGAGCAGAATCCGCGCTTCGAGCGACGGCAGCGGCGAGCCGCGCAGCAACGTGGCGGGCGTGGCCGGCGTAGCAGGTGTGGCCGAAGTCATGCGCGCGTTAGTCCGCGTCGCCCAGCGAGGCCAGCAATTCGGCCTGATGCTCGCTGACGAGCGCCGCGATCAGCTCGTCCAGATCGCCGTCCATGATTGCGTCGAGGCGGTAGAGCGTCAGATTGATGCGGTGATCCGTCAGACGTCCTTGCGGGAAGTTGTAAGTGCGGATCCGCTCCGAGCGGTCGCCCGAGCCGATCAGGCTCTTACGCGTGGCGGCTTCCTTCGCCTGCTGTTCGTGCGACTGCTTGTCCTTGATACGCGCGGCCAGCACCTTCAGCGCGCGGTCCTTGTTCTTGTGCTGCGAACGATCGTCCTGACACTCCACGACGATGCCGGTCGGCAAGTGCGTGACGCGCACCGCGGAATCGGTCTTGTTGATGTGCTGCCCGCCCGCGCCGGACGCGCGAAACGTGTCGATGCGCAGGTCGGCCGGATTGATCTCGACCTCGCCGATTTCGTCCGCTTCAGGCATTACCGCGACCGTGCATGCGGAGGTGTGAATGCGGCCCTGGGTTTCGGTCGCCGGCACGCGTTGCACGCGATGGCCGCCGGACTCGAACTTCAGCTTCGAGTAAGCGGCCTCGCCGGCGATCCGCACGATCACTTCCTTGTAGCCGCCCAGATCGGATTCGCTCGCCGACATCATCTCCACTTGCCAGCGGTTGCGCTCGGCAAAGCGCAGGTACATGCGCAGCAGGTCGCCCGCGAACAGCGCGGATTCATCGCCGCCCGTGCCGGCGCGGATTTCGAGAAAGATGTTGCGATCGTCGTTCGGGTCTTTCGGCAGCAGCATTTTCTGCAACTCGGCGCCGAGCTTGTCCATGCGCTCGCGGGCCGCGCGAATTTCTTCTTCCGCGAAGTCGCGCATGGACGCATCCGCCAGCAGTTCCTGCGCGGTGGCCGCGTCGTTCATGGCCTGGCGCCACAGCGCGTAGTGCTCGACCACCGGCCCAAGCTCGGCGTGTTCCCGCGTGAGCTTGCGGTATTGGTCGAGATTCGAGGTGATGTCCTCTCGGCTCAACAGATCGTTCAGTTCGGCCAGCCGGGTAGTGAGCTGGTCGAGCTTGCGTTGCATGCTCGTTTTCATCGGACGGGTATCGGAGCGGGCTCCGGTGAGGACGACGACTAGGGGAATGGGCGGATGCCCTTGGGTCGGAAGCACGTCGCGGGCCATTAGCGGATGGCCCGGACAGCGCGGTGCTGGCTGCGCCGCTAACGCTCCGTGGAACCGGAGTGTTTGTAAAAACCGCTCATGAGTTCGATGAGCGTGTCACGGTTTTCGCTGCTCGCGCGATTGAGCGCGTGCGTGGGCCCGTGGATCAATTTATTGGTGAGCGCTTGCGACAGCGCTTCGAGTACGGCCGCCGGATCGTCGCCGCGAGCGAGCATTTTCTGCGCGCGTTCCACTTCAGCACGACGCAGCACGTCGGCCTGCGTGTGCATATGACGGATCACCGGCACGATGCTGCGTGCGTCCAGCCATTGCATGAAATTCTGCACGCGCGTCTCGATGATCGCTTCGGCCTGTGCGACCGCGGCTTGCCGTGATGCATTGCCTTCGCGCACGATCGCGCCGAGGTCGTCGACGGTGTACAGAAACACGTCTTCCAGCTGGCCGACTTCGGGTTCGATATCGCGCGGAACGGCCAGATCGACCATGAAAATTGGCCGATGGCGGCGCGCTTTCACTGCCCGCTCGACCGCGCCCAAACCGATGATCGGCAAGGTTGACGCGGTGCACGACACGATGATGTCGAACTCATGCATGCGCGAGGGCAGTTCCGCTAGCGGAATGGCGCGGCCGTTGAAGCGCTCGGCGAGACGCGTGCCGCGCTCGGCCGTGCGATTCGCGACCACGAGTTCGCGCGGCTGCTGCGCGGCGAAGTGCGTGGCGCACAGCTCGATCATTTCGCCCGCGCCGATGAACAGCACGCGCTGGTTCGAGACCTTGTCGAAAATCCGCTGCGCGAGGCGCACGGCGGCGGCGGCCATGGAAACCGACTGCGCGCCGATTTCGGTGGTGCTGCGCACTTCCTTGGCCACGGCGAAGGTGCGCTGGAACAACTGGTTCAGATAGGTGCCGAGCGCGCCGGCTTCGGACGCGGTGCGCACCGCATCCTTCATTTGTCCGACGATTTGCGTTTCACCCAACACCATTGAATCCAGCCCGGACGCAACGCGGAACGCGTGGCGCACGGCTTCCGACTGCGGCAGCGCGTAGACGTGCGGCGCGAGTTGGTCGATGGGCAGGTTGTGGTATTTGGACAGCCACTGGATCGCGGCTTCGCGCGCGGCCTGGTCGTTGGTCGCGCAGTAGAGCTCGGTGCGGTTGCAGGTGGACAGAATTGCCGCTTCCGGCGCGGTACTGGCCGACGGGCCGAGCCAGATGCTCTTGAAGGTGTCCAACGCAGGTTTGATCTGTTCGAGCGGAAACGCCACGCGTTCGCGCAAGGCGACAGGCGCAGTGTGGTGGTTGATTCCGATCGTTAGAAGCTGCATTTGGGAGAGCTATGGTTTAGCTAAATATTATAGCGTTTCCACGATTCTTACATTGTGAGGGTGTCATTCGGCCTCCATGACGGCTTCCGGCGGGATTGCGTCGAGTTGGTAGCCGAAGCCGTACAGCGGCGTCAGGCAATAACCGTGTTCGGGGTGAAGTTGCAGTTTGCTGCGCACCCGCGACGCGTGGGTGTCGACGGTGCGCGACCTTACGTCGCGGCGGCGTGCCCAGACGTTTTCAAGAATATGCGCCCGCGACACCGGCCGGGACAGATTGCTGAAGAGCAGCAGCGCAAGGCGGAATTCCTTTGGCGTGAGCGTGACCGTCCGGTTACGGAATGTGACGGCGAACTGCGCCGCGTCGAACGCATATTCGCCGATGATGTCGCGCCTTCGGTTGGGCGGCCGCCGCAAGCCCGCGCGCCGCAGCAGCGCGTCCACCCGCGCCAGCATCTCCGGGCCGCGGACCGGTTTGGTCAGGCAGTCGTCGGCGCCGGCGTGCAGCGCGGCAACAATCTGGCTTTCGCGCGGGGCCGACATCAGCACGATCACCGGCAAGCCCGGCAGGATGACGCGGGCGCGCGGGATGACGTCTTCGGCGGAATGGTCGCCGGCCCAGCTTTCGGTGATGAGAAGGTCGAAGAATTCTTCGTTGGCGCGAGTCAGAAACGGGACGCTCGCGGTGAAGTGCTGACACAGATGGCCGCCGGCGAAAACCAGCCGGCCAACCAGTTCAGCGTGCCGCAGGTCCGGCTCGATAAGGGCGATTCGCATGACGCGCTTTCAGCGTGGCAATGACCGGGGACCAGGCTTTTCCGTAAGGCTTACAGCTTGCCTAACATCACCCCGACCCCTAAACTCAACCGCTATGCGGAAAGCGCCGTGCTGAACTTCTATAGTTAATGAGACAAAAATGCTAGCTGTATTGGCCCCTTGCGCCCATGAGACGAATCCGAAACTGCGCGAGGCCTGCTGCTAATGGGGTGGCCTGGGCTCGTGGTATTGGGGGCGGTGATTGGCCTCGCGGGCTGGTGGTTGCATCCGCTGCGGCGCGCGAGTCGAGCCCGGTGGTGGCTGGCGCTGCTGGCGGGCGTGCTGGGTGCGGCCGTCGCGCACATGGCCGGCAATGTGATTGGTCTCTTTCATGACGGTGATACGCTCGAATGGCCGGTATGCACCGCCATTGCGTTGATCGCCGTTGCCGTGACGGTCGGCTTGCTTTCCCGTCGATGAATATTTGCAGGTAACTCCGATGAATGCCCGACTTCCCGAAACTTCCTCCATTCCCGAACGGCTCGCGACTTTGCGCAACGCAATGGCGCGCGAAGGCGTTGCTGCCTACCTGGTGCCGTCCGCCGATCCGCATTTATCCGAATATCTGCCCGGGCGCTGGCAAGGCCGACAGTGGCTGTCCGGCTTCACCGGTTCGGCCGGCACGCTGATCGTCACCGCCGACTTCGCCGGCGTCTGGACGGACAGCCGCTATTGGGAGCAGGCCAATACCCAACTGGCTGGTACCGGCGTTCAGTTGATGAAGATGACCGGCGGCCAGCAGACCGCGCCGCATTTCGAATGGCTCGCGCAGAACGTGCCGGCCGGCGGCACCGTGGGCGTGGACGGCGCCGTGCTCGGCGTGGCGGCGGCGCGTGCCTTGAACCAGGCGCTGAGCGCGCGCGGTGTGAAACTGCGCACCGACGTCGATCTGTTCGACGCGATCTGGCCGCAGCGTCCGTCGCTCCCGGCCGCCGCCGTGTTCGAGCATGCCGCGCCGCACGCGAGCGTCGCCCGTTCGGAAAAACTCGCGCAGATTCGCCGCGCAATGGCGGACAAAGGCGCGCAATGGCATTTCATCTCCACGCTCGACGACCTCGCGTGGCTGCTGAATCTGCGTGGCGCCGACGTCAGCTACAACCCGGTATTCGTGGCGCACGCGCTGATCGGCGCGGATCACGCATCCCTCTTTGTCGCGGACGGCAAGGTGCCGCAGGCGCTGGCCGATGCGCTGGCGAAAGACAACATCAGCGTCGAGCCCTATGCCAAGGCTGCGGACGCGCTGGCCGCGCTGCCCGCCGGCAGCACGCTGCTGATCGACCCGCGCCGCATCACGTTCGGCTCGCTGCAATCGGTGCCGTCCACGGTCACGGTGGTCGAGGGCGTCAATCCGTCAACCTTCTTCAAGTCGCGCAAGACCGAGGCGGAAGCCGAGCATGTGCGCGAGACGATGGAACAGGACGGCGCGGCGCTGGCGGAATTTTTCGCCTGGTTCGAAGGCGCGCTGGGCCGCGAAACGATCACCGAACTCACTATCGACGAACAGTTGACGGCGGCCCGGGCGCGCCGTCCCGGCTTCGTGTCGCTGAGCTTCGCGACGATCGCCGGCTTCAACGCGAACGGCGCCATGCCGCACTACCGCGCCACCGAGGAATCCCATTCGGTGATCGAGGGCAACGGCCTGCTGCTGATCGATTCCGGCGCGCAATATCTGAGCGGCACGACCGACATCACGCGCGTGGTGCCGATCGGCACCATCAGCGAAGCGCAGCGGGGCGATTTCACGATCGTGCTCAAGGGCACCATGGCGCTTTCGCGCGCGCAGTTCCCGCGCGGCATCCGTTCGCCGATGCTCGACGCGATCGCCCGCGCGCCGATCTGGGAAGCGGGCGCCGACTACGGCCACGGCACCGGTCACGGCGTGGGCTACTTCCTGAACGTGCACGAAGGCCCGCAGGTCATTTCGCACTATGCGCCGGCCGAACCGTGGACCGCGATGGAAGAAGGCATGATCACCTCGGTCGAGCCCGGCATCTATCGTCCGGGCAAGTGGGGCGTGCGCATCGAGAACCTGGTGCTGAACGTGCCTGCCGGCCAGACCGAGTTCGGTGACTTCCTCAAGTTCGAGACCTTGACGCTGTGCCCGATCGACACACGTTGTCTCGACCTGTCGCTGCTGCGCGAGGACGAACGCGCGTGGCTAAACGCGTATCACGAGACGGTCCGCACGCGCCTGTCGCCGCATGTGTCGGGCGAGGCCAAAGCGTGGCTGGAGTTGCGCACGCAACCCATCTGATCGCCCAGGAAACCTGCTCACGGAGCGTGCATGGCCATCAAGGCAGTGGTGTTCGATTTCGGCGGCGTGCTGATCGACTGGAGCCCCGAGTACCTGTATCGGGAACTGATCCCTGACGAAACCGAGCGCCGCTGGTTTCTGACGCACGTCTGTTCGATGGACTGGGTAATCCGTCAGGACGGCGGCCAGCCGATCGTCGAGGCCACCGAAGAACTCGTCGCGAAATTTCCCGATCACGAGACGCTGATTCGCGCGTTCTACGAACGCTGGCACGAGATGGTGGCCGGCGTGCTGGACGAGGGCGTGGCGATCATGGAAAAGCTCGAAGCGGCCGAAGTTCCGCTCTTCGGACTGACCAACTGGTCGGCGGAGACCTTTCCGTATGCGTGGGAGCATTACCCGGTGTTGCGGCGGTTTCGCGACATTGTCGTGTCGGGGCGGGTGCAGTTGGTGAAGCCCGATCCGGCCATCTTCGCGGCCATGCGTGAGCGGATCGAGGCGCAATTGCCGGGCATCGAACCGGCCGAACTCGTATTTATCGACGACAATCAGAAGAACGCCGAAGCCGCGACGGCGCTCGGTTGGCACGGCGTGCATCACACCAGCGCCGGGCAAACCGAAGCGAAACTACGCGAGCTGGGGCTGCCGGTTTGAGGCGGGCGTTGTTCTGGCGGCAAGGCGGTGCGTCAGTTTTCGAGAAGCGCCGCTTCACCCCTGCATGTGTCCGCGCGTTGCGCCTTGGCTGACTGACTTACTGGCCAAGCAGACTCTTCAACGCATTACCCAGACCTTTCACGGTTTGTCCCGCGCCTTTCGCCACATCCTCGACGCTCACGCCTAGCGCCTTCGCAAAGCCGGTGCCGATGCGCTGCATCAGGCCTTCCTGCACCGAGAATTTCGGGTCGCGCAAATTCCCATCCAGAACGAAATGCAGCGTGATATCGCCGTTGTGCGTCTTGAGCGCCGCGACGGCGGCTTTGGTCGGAATCGACATGAAGGTGTCGAGCGGATTGCCGCTGTCGGCGAGTTGCAGATTGTGGACCGTCAACGTTCCGGGTGCGTGGAGCTGATAGTTGCGCACCGTCGATTCGACGGTCAGGTCGACCGTGCCGCTAGCCACTTGGGCCTTGGCGCCGGCCTTCTTGATCAGGTACGGATCGAGCATCACGACGTCGACGCCTCGCAGTTTGCTGGTGGTCTGCGAATCCTTGCTGGCGATCTTGATCCAGCCGCCGAACGACACGCTGCCCGTGTGCGCGGGGCCTTTGATCGAGCCTGTGACATTGACGCTGGTCGGCTCGGTGAGGGCGGGCAGGCGCAGATTGTCGACGGTTGCGTTGGCATTGCTGACCGTCACCTTGAACGCCGGTGGACCGACCGTCATGTCGTAGAAGTGGAAGTTGCCCTGTTCGAAACGGATGTGATCGACCTGCTTTTCGCGAGTAATGGGCACCGTCGCGCCGCTGGCGTCGATTTCGGCCTGGTTCACCGTTTGCCGCAGATTCGGCATCAGGCGAATCGCACCGTCCTTGGTACGCAGCACGGCGATATCGAAGCCGCGCACCACCACGCTGCGGACATGCATGCGCCGCGCGATCAGATCGCGAATGTCGGGTGTGAGGGTGATTTCGTCCGCTCTGAGCGGATCGCCGGCCGGCCAGCCAGGCGGTGCTTTCAGAAGAACGTTGGTGAGACGGACGGACGTCAGGCCGACGTCGATGGTTTCGGCGCTGCCCAGTGGCCCGAGCGCCGCGATCACGCGCTCCTTGACCTCGCGTTGCGCGAACTGCAAGGCGCCGACCACGACGACGATCAGCACCAGCAGCACGCCGCCTACGGCCACGGCCCAGCGCTTGCCCTTCGACATCGTCATGCTTACCTCCTCGTCACCGCGTTCCGGGCGGTGTGGCAGTGATCGGCCGTTGCACTCGACGGGCGGGCGCGCGCCTGAATTGGATCATCGCGGCGGACCGCACGCGCCCCGCCGCGATGACATGTATCACGCCATGGTACGCAAGGTGTGTGCCCTGCTGCTCATCTCGGCGACGCCAGGTGTTCGCGGAACCTGCTACGCGGCGCCGCAAAATTCGCCCGCGCGAGCACACGTGGGCACGCGCGCACGCAAGAGCGCGGCCGTCGAGGCGGCCTGCGCGTCAGCCCAGCCGACGAGCAGGCGGCCCGGTTCGACCTTATCGCGCGATCGGCTTGTAACGCAGACGCTTCGGACGCGCACCTTCTTCACCCAGACGCGCGCGCTTGTCGGCTTCGTATTCCTGGTAATTGCCGTCGAAGAACGTGACTTGCGAATCGCCTTCGAACGCGAGAATGTGCGTGGCGATCCGGTCGAGGAACCAGCGATCGTGCGAGATCACCAGCACGGAGCCTGCGAACTCGAGCAACGCGTCTTCCAGCGCGCGCAGCGTTTCGACGTCGAGATCGTTCGACGGTTCGTCGAGCAGCAGCACGTTGCCGCCCGCGATCAGCGTCTTGGCCAGGTGCAGCCGGCCGCGCTCGCCACCCGACAGATTGCCGACGATCTTCTGCTGATCGCCGCCCTTGAAGTTGAAGCGCCCGATATACGCACGCGACGGCGTTTCATACTTGCCGACCGTCAGCACGTCCGCACCGCCGGAGATTTCCTCAAACACGGTTTTCGAGCCGTCCAGCGCGTCGCGGCTTTGGTCCACGTAGGCGAGCTTGACGGTCGGGCCTTGTACGATCTCGCCCGAATCCGGCTGTTCGCGGCCGGTGAGCATGCGGAACAGCGTGGACTTACCCGCGCCGTTCGGTCCGATGATGCCGACGATCGCGCCAGCCGGAATCTTGAAGCTGACGTTGTCGAGCAGCAGACGATCGCCATACGACTTGCTGACGTTCTTGAACTCGATCACTTCATTGCCGAGACGGTCGCCGACCGGAATGAAGATTTCCTGCGTTTCATTGCGCTTCTGATAGTCCTGGCTGTTCAGTTCCTCGAAGCGGGCGATACGCGCCTTCGACTTCGCCTGACGGCCCTTCGGATTCTGGCGCACCCACTCCAGTTCCTTCTTGATGGCCTTCTGACGCGCCGATTCCGACGATTCTTCCTGTTTCAGCCGCTCTTCCTTCTGATCGAGCCAGCTGCTGTAGTTGCCCTTCCAGGGAATGCCGTGGCCGCGGTCGAGTTCGAGAATCCACTCGGCGGCGTTATCGAGGAAGTAGCGATCGTGAGTCACGGCGACCACGGTGCCCGGGAAGCGCGTGAGGAACTGTTCCAGCCAGTCGACCGATTCCGCGTCCAGGTGGTTGGTCGGCTCATCCAGCAACAGCATGTCCGGCTTTTCGAGCAGGAGCTTGCACAGCGCGACGCGGCGCTTTTCGCCACCCGAAAGATGCTCGATCTTTGCGTCCCAGGCCGGCAGGCGCAGCGCGTCGGCAGCGATTTCGATTTGCTGCTCAGCGCTGCCGTCGGTGGTGGCGAGGATCGCTTCGTACTTCGCCTGTTCGGCGGCGAGCGCGTCGAAGTCGGCGTCAGGTTCGGCGTAGGCCGCGTAGATTTCGTCCAGCTTCTTTTGCGCGCCGAAGACATCGCCGAGACCTTCCTCGACGGCTTCACGCACCGTCTTGTTCGGATCGAGTTGCGGTTCCTGCGGCAGATAGCCGATGTTCAGGTTCGGCATCGGCGTGGCTTCGCCTTCGATGTCCTTGTCCACACCGGCCATGATGCGGATCAGCGTCGACTTGCCCGAGCCGTTCAGGCCGAGCAGGCCGATCTTCGCGCCGGGAAAAAACGACAGCGAGATGTCCTTGAGGATTTGACGCTTGGGCGGCACGATCTTGCCGACCCGGTTCATGGTGAAAACGTATTGGGCCATTTGCTTGCAATAGACGTTGACGACGCCGGCCGCGAGGGGGCGGGCAGTCGTGGGTGGATGGGTAATCGGTGTTATGGCCGGGCAGAGCGCCCGGCGCCGGCCGGCGCGGCTTGGAGCGTGGCGTCGAACTTCGCGACGCCCCGCGCGCGGGCGGGTTCTTCAAATGGCATTGTACTTCGGCAGGGGCAGGGCACGGCAGTGGGTGTCCGTTCGGCCAGGTCCCGCCCGGATGCTCAGAGCCAATCCGCCACGCCGCCGTGGCGCGAACACGTGCCGCTGCGGTGGCGGCTAAAGCTGTAGGTGCCGTCGCGGCAACGTGCCGTGGCGCCTTCCGGCGCCTTGCCGGATAACGAGCGGGCCGGCGCGTGCACGGTGTTGCCGTCGCGATTGGTGTAGGTGTTGTGATTGCTGAGGTTCGCTTCGTCCGGCGTCGTGCCCGCAACATACGCGAACGCCGACGAGACGCTAAACAGCAGCGCTGCGACTACCGCGCAGGATCGCAAGGTCTTACGGGTCATGCCCATCATGGTCTTTCGAGTGCTTGTTATTCTGACTGCCCGGGCGATTTATCAGGCCTCAGTTCGCGCGCTTGCCGCTGGCCGGGTCGAAGAAATGCAGATGTTGCGCGGGCAGCGCCACGTGCAGCGCTTCGCCCGCCGCGGGCCGATGCGCATGCGGCAAGCGCACCGTCACGTCATGCTTGCCCCAGCGGCCGTGCGCGAGATTGTCCGCGCCGAGCAGTTCGCAGGAATCGACGGTGAGCGTCGCGTGAGGCGCGTCCGCCTGACCCGGGCTCATGTGTTCCGGACGAATGCCGAGTGTCCACTCGCGCCCTTTGACGACTTCGCGGCCGATCGACGCCACGCCCGTCAAAGGCAGCTTTGGACCGTTGCCCGCCACTTCGAAAACGGAGCCGTCGTCCGACACGCGGCCTTCCAGCAGATTCATCCCGGGCGAGCCGATAAAGCTCGCGACGAACACCGTGGCGGGCCGCTCATAGACTTCGGTCGGCGCGCCGATCTGCTCGGCGTGGCCTTTGTTCATCACGATCACGCGCTGGGCGAGCGTCATCGCTTCGATCTGATCGTGCGTCACATACAGGCTCGTGGTGGCGAGCCGCGCATGCAGACGCTGGATTTCGAGCCGCATCTGCACGCGCAGGCGCGCGTCGAGATTCGACAGCGGTTCGTCGAACAGAAACACCGCCGGCTCGCGCACGATCGCGCGGCCCATCGCGACACGTTGCCGTTGTCCGCCGGACAATTCGCGGGGCTTGCGTTGCAGTAGCGCTTCGAGTTCGAGAATCTGCGCGGCGGCGTCCACGCGCTGCCTGATCTGCGCCCGGTCCACGCCCGCGATCTTCAGCGCGTAACCCATGTTCTCGGCCACGCTCATATGCGGATAGAGCGCGTAGTTCTGGAACACCATCGCGATGTTGCGATCTTTCGGTTCGAGCTGGTTGACCACTTTGCCGGCGATCGAAATACTGCCTTCGGAGATGCGCTCCAGTCCCGCCACCATCCGCAGCAAGGTCGATTTGCCGCAGCCGGACGGGCCGACCATCACGACGAACTCGCCGTCGGCGACGTCCACGTCGATGCCGTGCAACACGAACTGTTTGCCGTCGTAGGTTTTTTTCACGCCTTGCAGAGTCAGTGCAGCCATGCCGTTTTAGCCTTTCGTTGCTTGCCGCGCGTCGTGCGGTGTTGTTATTTCAATGCCGGAATAAGCTCGCTCAAACGGGCGCCGCTTACTTCTCCGCGTCCACGAGTCCGCGCACGAACCAGCGCTGCATCGTCAGCACGACGGCGAGCGGTGGCAGCATCGCTAGCAGCGTCGCGGTCATCACGAGATGCCATTCGGTCGCGGTGTCGCCGGAGGCGATCATGCTTTTTATGCCGACCACGGCCGTGGTCAGCGATTGCTGGCTCGTGATCAGAATCGGCCACAGGTACTGATTCCAGCCGTAAATGAAGGTGATGACGAAGAGGGCCGCCATGTTCGTTTTCGACAGCGGCAGGACCACGTCCCAGAAAAACCGCATGGCGCCCGCGCCGTCGATGCGCGCCGCTTCCATCAGTTCGTCCGGCAGCGTCATGAAGAACTGGCGGAACAGGAATGTCGCGGTGGCCGAGGCGATCAGCGGCAATGTCAAACCGCTGTACGTATTGCTCAGATGCATCGACGACACGACCTGCACGGTCGGAAAGATCCGCACTTCGACCGGCAGCATCAACGTGATGAAGATCAGCCAGAACGCGAGATTGCGAAACGGGAAACGGAAGAACACGATCGCGTAAGCGGAGATCATGGAGACCGCGATCTTGCCGATCGAAATCACCAGCGCCATCACGAGGCTGTTGAACAGCATGCGGCCGAACGGCGCCGCCGCGTTGCCGCTGCCTTGCGACCAGACCGTCGCGATGTTCTCGAACAGATGCGTGCTCGGCACCAGCGAAAGCGGCACGCTGAACACCTGTTGCTCGCTCATGGTCGCCGCGCAGAACGCGACGTAGACCGGAAACACCACCAGCACGACGCCGAGAATCAGCACCGCGTGGCAGAAGAGGTCGAAACCGCGGCGGTTCTCGATCATGAGTATTGAACCCTGCGTTCGATAAAGCGGAATTGCACGACCGTCAACGCGACGACGATCCCCATCAGGATCACCGACTGCGCGCCGGAACTGCCAATGTCGAGCCCCTGAAACCCTTCGGCGAAGATCTTGTAGATCAGCGTGCGAGTGGATTGCGCGGGGCCGCCGCCGGTTGCTGCGTCGATCACCGGGAAGGTGTCGAAGAACGCGTAGGTGATGTTGATCACCAGCAGGAAGAAGCTGGTCGGCGACAGCAGGGGCAGTGCGATGCCGAAAAAGCGCCGTACCGGGCCGGCGCCGTCGATCGCCGCCGCTTCGATGAGCGAGCGCGGGATCGCCTGCAAGCCGGCATAGAAGAACAGAAAGTTATAGCTGACCTGTTTCCAGACGGACGCGAGCACCACGAGGAACATCGCCTGACCTGCGTTCAGCGCGTGATTCCAGACAATGCCGTACTTGGCCAGCGCGTAGGTGACGAGGCCGATGCTCGGGTTGAACAGAAACGACCACAACACGGCGGCAATCGCGGGCGCGACGGCATACGGCCAGATCAGGAGCGTTTGATAGGTCTTGGCGCCGCGGGTCACGCGATCGGCGCAGACTGCGAGCAACAGCGAGATCACGAGGCCGGACACCGTGACGAGCGCGCAGAAGATCAGCGTCGTGTAGAACGACGACAGGTAGAGCGGATCGGCAAAGAGCTGCTTGAAGTTGGCGAGCCCGACGAACTCGCTCGACGTGCCGAACGCGTCCTGACTTTGCGTGGATTGCCACAGCGCCTCACCGGCCGGCCACAGGAAAAACAGCAGCGTGATCGCGAGTTGCGGCGCGACGAGCAGGTAGGGCAGCAGGCTGGTGCCGAAGCTGGAGCGCTTTTCCATCGATGATATCCAAGGTTCTGCGGCAACCACGGGTTCCGGCGCGGGCGCGCCGGAACCTCGTTCGCTCAGTTTTCCGCTCAGTTTTCCGCTCAGTTTTCGGCTTAGTTGCCGGCTCAGTTGCCGGCTTTCTCGAAGCGGCGCAGCAGTTCATCGCCACGCGACACGGACGCGTCGAGCGCCTGTTGCGGCGTCTTCTTCTGAGCCCAAACCTGTTCGAGTTCTTCGTCGATGATCGTGCGGATCTGCGGCATGTTGCCCAGACGCAAGCCCTTCGTGTACGGCAGCGGCGGCTTGTTGAGCATCTGCTTGATGGCGGTGTCGCTGCCCGGATTTTTCTCGTAAAAGCCTTGTTGCTGCGTCAGTTGATAGGCGGCGGTGGTGACCGGCAGATAGCCGGTGTCCTGATGCCACTTGGCCGCAACCGGCGCCGACGACAGATACGAGAGGAATTTCGCCACGCCCTTATAGACCGCCGGATCCTTGCCCGACAGCACCCACAGGCTCGCGCCACCGATGATCGCGTTCTGCGGCGCGCCCTTCACGCTGGCGTCGTAGGGCATCATGCCGGTGCCGAAGCTGAACTTCGCGTACTTCTTGATCGTGGCGAGCGACCCCGACGAGTTGGTGATGATCCCGCAGTCGCCGCTATAGAACTTCGACACCGGTTCGTCCTTGCGGCCGACGTAGGTGAAAGTGCCGTCCTTCTGCATGTTTTGCAGGAACTGGATATGCGCGACCTGCAGCGGCTTGTTGAATTCCAGTTGCGCGTCCGGGCCGTCGAAGCCATTGTTCTTCGTCGCGAACGGCGCGCCATGCCAGGCGCTGTAGTTTTCGAGTTGAATCCAGCTCTGCCAGCCCGACGAATAACCGCACGCCATACCCGACGCCTTCAGCTTCTGCGCGTCGGCCTGCAGTTCCGCCCAGGTTTTCGGCGGCTGGTTCGGATCGAGGCCGGCTTTCTTGAAGGCGTCCTTGTTGTAGTAAAGCACCGGCGTCGAACTGTTGAACGGCATTGAGATCAGCTCGCCCGTTTTCGCGTCGCTGTAATAGCTAGCGATGGTCGGCACGAAGGCCTTTTCATCCAGCGGCACGCCGGCCTGCTTGAACACTTCGGAGACGGGGATCACGGCCTTCTTCGCCTGCATCATCGTGGCGGTGCCGACTTCGTAGACTTGAAGGATGGCCGGCGCATTGCCGCTGCGATAGGCGGCGATGCCGGCGGCGAGGGTCTGGTCGTAAGTGCCTTTGAACACCGGCACGATCTTGTAGTCGCTTTGCGACGCGTTGAACGCGTTGGCAATGTCGTTCAGCCGTTCGCCCAGCGCGGCTTCCATGCCGTGCCAGAACTGGATTTCAGTTGCGGCGCAGGCCGCCTGAGTGAGGCCGGCGCTCAACACGGCGGCAACGGATAGCGAACGGATTAGCGGCTTCAAACTCATCGATTTGTCTCCAGTGTCGGAACGGGCGCGGATGCGAATCGCGCGATTCTAGTTGTGTTCGATGACAGTCCGGCGTCGGCGGCCGGACGGCGCGCACCATTTTTGGCGGTCGCCGAATGCCGCAATTTAACATCGGTGTCACAAAACGGAAACAGCGGGTGTTGATATGCCCATTGAGTGGGCGATGAATGCGCGAGTTTGCGTGGGAGCGGGGACTGAGCTCGTTCGGTGGACGCGGCCGTTCCCGTGCGGGCATGATAGACGTCCGTTGCGCGTGTGCCCGCTTCGTGTACGTTACGCCACGGTGGGTATTAATCAGGATTCCAGATGCTGAGTTCAGTACGATTGACGGGAGGCAGCTTTATTGCAGGCCTTTTACTGGCGGGTTGTTGGCTCACGCCTCCCTTGACGCCGAACAATGCCGTCACGCAGGTGAGCGCGTTGCCGGCGATCATCGCGCATCGCGGTGGCACGGGCGATGCGCCCGAGAACACGCTCGAAGCGATTCGCCTGTCCATCACGAATCACGCCGACGCGATGTGGCTCACCGTGCAGTTGAGCAAGGATGGCGTACCGGTTCTTTATCGGCCGGGCGATCTGTCGGCGTTGACCGACGCGAAAGGGCCAGTGTCCGCGTATACGGCGGCTCAACTCACGCGCGTGAATGCGGGGTGGACGTTCCGCCGCGCGGATGGCTATCCGTATCGCGATCACCCTGTGGGCATTCCGACGCTGCGCGAAGCACTGCGCATCATGCCGGCTGGCATGCCGGTGATCCTCGATATGAAGGCGCTGCCCGCCGAACCGCAGACGCTGGCCGTCGCGCGCGTACTCGATGAAGAAAACGCATGGCGGCGCGTGTCGATCTATTCGACTGAAGCGGACTATCAACGGAGCTTTGCCGCGTATCCGCAAGCGCGGCTATTCGAATCGCGCGATGCCACGCGTGGGCGGCTCGTGCGAGTCCTGCTGAATCAGGGTTGTGTGGACGCGCCGGCCGAACACGCGATGAGCGCGTTCGAGTTGCGTCGCGCATTGACGGTGGTCGAGAAGTTCACGCTGGGCGAAGGGCGCTCGGACGTGCAGGCTATGTTATGGACGCCTGCCACGGTCGCGTGCTTCAGGCAGAAGCCGGACGTGCGAATCGTTGCGATCGCCGTGAACGACGCGGACGATTACCGCACGGCTGCGTGCCTCGGCATCGACGCCGTGCTCGCGGATTCGCCGTCGAAGATGACGGCCGTCAGGAACGGTATCGCGTTGCCGCTGCAGTGCGGGCGCGCCGGCACAAGTGGCGGGCAGTAAAGCAAAGAGCCCGCTCAAAGCGGGCTCTTTCAATGTCACCGGCTGCGCGGATGGCGGCGTTCAGGTTTCCACCCGTGGCCGCCTCGCGCTGAAGCCGAGGTTCAAACTCAAACTTACACGTTGAACAGGAAGTTCATCACGTCGCCGTCGTGCACGACGTATTCCTTGCCTTCCGCGCGCATCTTGCCGGCTTCCTTCGCGCCTTGTTCACCCTTGTAGGTGATGTAGTCGTTGAACGCGATGGTCTGCGCGCGAATGAAGCCGCGCTCGAAGTCCGTGTGAATCGCGCCGGCCGCCTGCGGCGCCGTATCGCCAATATGGATCGTCCACGCGCGCACTTCCTTCACACCCGCCGTGAAGTAGGTTTGCAGGCCCAGCAACTTGAAGCCGGCGCGGATCACGCGGTTCAGGCCCGGCTCTTCCATGCCCATGTCGGCGAGGAACACTTCCATGTCGGCTTCGTCGAGGTCGGCGATTTCCGCTTCGATCGCGGCGCACACGGCGACGACCGGCGCGTTTTCCGCAGCCGCGAACTTCGTGACCGCGTCCAGATGCGGGTTGTTCTCGAAACCGTCTTCCTTCACGTTGGCCACGTACATGGTCGGCTTCGCGGTGATCAGGCAGAACGGCTTGAGCGTGGCTTTTTCTTCGTCGGACAGGTCGAGCGCGCGGACCGGTTTGGCCTGGTCAAGCTGCGCGCGCACTTTTTCCAGCACGGCGGCGTTCTTGATGGCTTCCTTGTCGTTACCCGACTTGGCTGCCTTCGAATAGCGCGCCAGCGCCTTTTCGACGGTCGCGAGGTCGGCCAGCGCCAGTTCGGTGTTGATCACCTCGATATCGGACAGCGGATCGATCTTGTTCGCGACGTGAATCACGTTCTCGTCTTCGAAGCAGCGCACCACGTGCGTGATCGCATCCGTTTCGCGGATGTTGGCGAGAAACTGGTTGCCCAGACCTTCGCCCTTGCTCGCGCCGGCCACCAGACCGGCGATGTCGACGAATTCCACCACGGCCGGCAGGATGCGCTCCGGCTTGACGATTTCAGCGAGCGCCTTCAGACGCGCGTCCGGCACTTCGACAATGCCGACGTTCGGCTCGATCGTGCAGAACGGGTAATTTTCGGCGGCGATGCCCGCCTTGGTCAGCGCATTGAACAGGGTGGACTTGCCGACGTTAGGCAGGCCGACGATGCCGCATTTGAGGCTCATGGAAATCCTTCATTGATTCAGTAAGTTGCGTGACGCGCTCGACGCTATATGCAGGATTCGAGAAGCCTTCGCGTGTGGCGTGGCGGACAAATGCAGCGGAGCGGGACAAGACACCGGATCGGGGCGTTGCTCGACGACCGGGTGCGAGTTTTCACGGAAAGCGTAATTGTAACCCGTTCGGATCGGCTCACTGCTGCGGCAGACGGAGAGCGGCGCTTGCCGTCCGGGCGGGCGCATGGCGTTCCTGTCTTCAGACCGCGAATTCACGCGGCTGCGCGAAGCGGACGCGGCGCTGGCGGCGGACGGTCGTCTGCGAGTATCGGCGCGCTTGTTCGGGCGCAAACGCCGAGCGTGTCGATCCGTCCCTCGCAACCCCCACGGCTATAATGCGCGGATGAATGCACACCACCAGACCTTTGATGCCGCCGTGATCGGCGGCGGGCTCGTCGGCAAGACCGCGGCGCTGGCGCTGACGCAAGGCGGACTGCGCGTGGCGCTGCTCGCGCAGCCCTGCGCGGCGCTCCCCCACGGCGCCAGCTTCGACTCGCGAGTCTACGCGCTGTCGTCGAGCTCGCAGGCTCTGCTGGAGCGTTTGCGGGTCTGGCAGGCGCTCGATCTGACGCGGCTCGGGCCGGTCTACGACATGCGCGTCTACGGTGACGCGCACGCCGAACTGCATTTCTCCGCGTTTCAGGCTTCGGTGCCGCAACTCGCGTGGATCGTCGAGTCGTCGGTGATCGAGCGCGCACTGGACGCCGCGCTGCGCTTCCAGCCGAATCTTACCTGGATCGACACGCGCGCCCAGGCGCTGGACTTCACCGCTGACAGCGCCAGCGTCGGCCTCGCCAACGGCAATGTGCTCGAAGCCGATCTGGTGGTTGGCGCAGACGGCGCGCATTCGTGGGTGCGCGCGCAGATCGGCTCGAAGATGGTGCGGCGCGACTATAAGCAAACCGGCGTGGTTGCCAATTTCAAGGCCGAGAAGCCCCACAGCGAAACCGCGTATCAATGGTTCAAGGACGGCGAGATCATCGCGCTCTTGCCCATGCCGGACGGCCACGTCTCGCTGGTGTGGTCGGCGCGCACCGAGCACGCCGAACAACTGGTCGCGCTCGATCCGGCGCAGCTCGCTGCTGAAGTGGAACGCGTGACGGGCGGCCAGTTCGGAGCACTTGACTGCGTGACGCCCGCGCAAGGTTTCCCGCTGGCGCTGCAAACGGTCGACCGGCTGGTGGCACCACGCGTCGCGCTGGTCGGCGACGCCGCGCATCTGATCCATCCGCTGGCCGGGCAGGGCATGAACCTTGGCCTGCGCGACGTCGCGGCGCTTGTCGAGACCGTCGCCGGCAAGGAGTCGTTCCGCGATCTCGGCGACATGGTGCTGCTGCGTCGCTACGAACGCGCACGCCGCGAAGACATTCGCGCGCTGATGATCGCCACCGACGGTTTGCAAAAACTCTTTTCCGTTCCCGGTCCGTTCGCCAAGGCGCTACGCAATACCGGCATGGCTTTCGTCGGTGCACAGCCGTTCATCAAACGCTGGCTGGTGTCGGCCGCGTTGGGGTGACGCGCCCGGCCCGGCATGCCGCGGCCGGCCAGGCAGGTATCATGAACGGATGGACGCCGTTCCGGTCAGACCGGGAACGTCACGAAACGCGCAATAGCGCGATTGAACCCAGGAATTCAGCATGAAAAAGACTTTCCGCGTGGCGGCCGCCGCGCTTGCAATCGCAGCCGTCACGATCGGCTGCTCCGCACAGGCCGACCAGACTACCGACAAGCTCAAAGCCACGCTGCAAACGCGCCTCGCGGACGTGACGATCAAGAGCGTGACGAAATCGCCGATCGCCGGCCTGTACGAAGTGAACCTCGGCTCGCAGATCGTCTATAGCGACGCGAACGGCGACTATCTGATGCTCGGCGACATGGTCGACGCGAAGACCCGTAAGAATCTGACCGAAGCGCGCCTCGCGGAAACCAACCGTATCGATTTCGCGAGCCTGCCGTTCGCCAACGCCGTGAAGGTCGTGAAGGGCAACGGCGCGCGCAAGATCGCCGTGTTCTCCGACCCGAACTGCCCGTATTGCAAGCAGCTCGAAACGTCGCTGAAATCGATCGACAACGTGACGATCTATACCTTCCTGTACCCGGTGCTGTCGCCCGATTCGACCGCGAAGTCGAAGTCGATCTGGTGTTCGACGGACCGTGCGAAGGCATGGGAATCGTGGATGCAGGACCATCAGGCGCCCACCGCCGCCGGCACCTGCGACACCGCCGCGATCGACAAGAACCTCGCGCTCGGCCACGCCATGAACGTCGACGGCACGCCCACGGTGTTCCTCGCCGACGGCCGCCGCCTGCCCGGCGCCGTGCCGGCCGACCGGCTGGACAAGGAAATGTCCGCAGTGCGCTGAGCATACGGAACACATCGAACAAAGGAGGCGCGACGTGCGCCTCCTTTCGCATCAAGCCCAACTATTCCCGCCTCACCTCTCCTAATCGCCGCCGATGAAGCCGATCCGCTACACCATCGTTCCCAAGCAACCCGCCGCTCACCTGTTCGAAGTCACCGTGACCGTCGCCGATCCCGATCCGGCCGGTCAGCGTTTCATGCTGCCGGTGTGGATTCCGGGCAGCTACATGGTGCGCGAGTTCGCCCGCAACATCGTGACGCTGCGTGCCTTCAACGACGCGGGCCGCAAGGTGCGCGTCGAAAAAACCGACAAGCACACCTGGCAGGCCGCGCCGGTCAAAGGCGCGCTGACGCTGCGCTACGAGGTCTACGCGTGGGATTTCTCGGTACGCGCCGCGCATCTCGACGATACGACGGGCTTTTTCAACGGCACGAGCGTGTTTCTCTCGCCGCTCGGTCACGAGGAAGCGCAGTGCGTGGTCGATATCCAGAAGCCGGAAGGCGCGGCGTATCGCAACTGGCGTGTCGCCACCGCGCTGCCGGAAGCGCGCGGCACGAAGCGTTATGGTTTTGGCGAGTATCGCGCGCAGAACTACGACGAGCTGATCGATCATCCCGTCACGCTGGGTGAATTCGCGCTCGCGACGTTCAAGGCGCACGGCGTGCCGCACGACGTCGTGATCGCCGGGCGCGTGGTCGGGCTGGACATGGCGCGTCTGTCC
The DNA here is from genome assembly GCF_059567925.1 of Paraburkholderia sp. BGA-UO-ETr-F21. Lineage (NCBI taxonomy): Bacteria > Pseudomonadati > Pseudomonadota > Betaproteobacteria > Burkholderiales > Burkholderiaceae > Paraburkholderia > Paraburkholderia sp. BGA-UO-ETr-F21. The sequence goes on from NZ_JCAQOY010000014.1 coordinate 148,968, forward strand.
GCCGACCTGAAGCGCATCTGCGAAGCGCAGATCGCGTTGTTCGAGCCCAAGTCGAAGAAAGCGCCGGTGGATCGCTACGTATTCATGACCCAGGCCGTTACGGATGGGTACGGCGGCCTCGAACACCGCGCTTCGACCGCGCTCATCTGCAATCGCGGCGATTTGCCGGTGGAAGGGCGCGAGGCGCTCACCGAAGGCTACCGGACCTATCTCGGTTTGTGCAGCCACGAATACTTCCACACCTGGAACGTGAAGCGCATCAAGCCGGCCGTGTTCGCGCCGTACGACCTGAGCGTCGAAAACTACACGTCGCTGCTGTGGCTGTTCGAGGGTTTCACCTCTTACTACGACGATCTGATCCTCGTGCGTAGCGGCCTGATCACGCAGGACGACTACTTCGGCCTGCTCGGCAAGGTGGTCGGTGGCGTGCAGCGCGGCAGTGGGCGCTTGAAGCAGAGCGTCGCCGAAAGCTCGTTCGACGCGTGGGTCAAATACTACCGGCAGGACGAGAACGCGCCGAACGCGATCGTCAGCTATTACACCAAGGGTTCGCTCGTCGCGCTGGCGTTCGATCTGACGATTCGCGCGCAGACCAACAACCGCAAATCGCTCGACGACGTGATGCGCTTGCTCTGGCAGCGCTTCGGCCGTGACTTCTATCGCGGCAAACCGGTTGGCGTCGACGAAAGCGAGATCGAGGCGCTTTTCGCGGAAGCGACCGGCGCGAAACTCGGTGAGTTGTTCGCCGAAGCCGTGCACGGCACGCACGATCTGCCGCTCGAGACGCTGCTCGCGCCGTTCGGCGTAGCAATCGCGCCGGAACTCGAAAAGAACGGCAAGCCGTCGCTCGGCGCACGCGTGCGCGGCGGCGCGGATTGCACGCTCGCGGCCGTTCATGACGGCAGCGCCGCGCAAAAAGCCGGGCTCTCGGCTGGCGACGTGCTGATCGCGCTGGACGGCCTGCGCGTGACCGGCTCGAATCTTGACGGGTTGCTCGCGCGCTATCAGCCGGGCGCGAAAGTCGAGGTTCATGCGTTCCGCCGCGACGAACTGCGCGTCGCGCAAGTCAAGCTGGACGGGCCTGAGGTCGCGCGCTACAAGCTCGCCGTCAGCGACAAGCGGGCCGCCGCGCGCAAGGCGCGCGAGCGCTGGCTGGAAAGCTGATCGTCATCCGGGCCGTCCACAATGGACGGCCGGGCGCGGCGGATTGTCCTACCAGTGCAACAATCCGTCGCTGCCGGATGGCTTTTTCCCGGGTCGGTAAAAAAACACAATGGCTCCACTCGCGCAACACAGCGCGCCCCAACTGGAGTCAACCATGACCACGATCCTGCAAATCAACTCGGCAGCCCGCTCGCAAGGCGCGAACTCGACGCTACTCGTCAACGAGCTGACCGCAAAGCTGCAACAATCGAATCCGGGCGCGCAAGTCGTCGTCCGCAATCTGCAAGCCGAACCGCTGCCGCATCTGGACGACGCCGTCCTCGGCGCGTTCTTCACGCCGGCTGACCAACGCACGGCCGAGCAAGCCGCGATCGCTGCGCGCAGCGAAGCGCTGATCGCCGAACTGCAAGCCGCCGACATCGTCGTGATCGGTGCGCCGATGTACAACTTCGGCATCTCGTCGCAACTGAAGACGTATTTCGACTTCATCGCACGCGCCGGCATCACGTTCCAGTACACGGCGAACGGTCCGGAAGGTCTCGTGAAGGGCAAGAAGGTGTACGTCGTGTCGGCACGCGGCGGCAAGTATCTCGGCACGCCGAACGATAGCCAGACGCCGTACCTGAAGAGCTTCCTCGGCTTCCTCGGCATGACCGATGTGAACTTCATCTACGCCGAAGGCCTGAACATGGGCCCGGACGCCGCCGGCGCCGCGCTGGCTTCCGCCCGCGAAGCGATCGCCGCTGCGTAAAGCCGGCCGCGCCGCTTCAAGCTGCGGCGAATAGTGTTCTGGAATGAAAAAACGCCACGGGTTCTGAATCCGTGGCGTTTTTGTTTTGTGGCGCCGATGTGTCGCGGTTGCTTCGTCCCTGTCCGTTGGTGGCGCATTCAGGCGAGCATTTGCGCTTCGTCGGGCAACCGCCAGTCGATCGGCTCGCGGCCGTGCTGCGCGAGATATTCGTTGGCCTTGGCAAAATGCCCGCAGCCGAGAAAACCTCGATGCGCCGACAGCGGCGACGGATGCGGCGCCTCCAGCACGTAATGCGACTTGCCGCCGAGCAGCGCGCGCTTGGCTTGCGCATGCGCGCCCCACAGCATGAACACGAGGCCGTCGTGGCGCATCGCCAGTTCATGGATCAGCGTGTCGGTGCATTTTTCCCAGCCGCGTTTTGCGTGGCTGGCGGCGGAATCGCGCTCCACGGTCAGCACCGTGTTCAGCAGCAGCACGCCTTGCTTCGCCCAGGTGTCGAGACAGCCGTGACGCGGCGTCTCGTGGCCGAGGCTCGCGGCGATTTCCTTGAAGATGTTGCGCAGCGACGGCGGCGTGCGCACATTCGGCGCCACCGAAAACGCCAGTCCGTGCGCTTGCGGCGTGCCGCGGTCCTCGCCGTGATACGGATCCTGGCCGAGGATTACCACTTTCACTTCGTCGGGGCTGGTCAGGCGCAGTGCGCGGAAAACGTCGGCGGGGTAGACGGTTTTGCCGGCGGCGCGCTCACCGTCGACGAAACGGCAGAGCGGTGCATACGCATCGCTTTCGATAAACGGCTTGAGATGCGCGCGCCATGCCGGCGGCAGCGCTTCGAATTGCGCCTCGAGCGTTGGCGGCGGCGCGCTGGCACCGGATTGCTGCGGCGCAGTGGTCGTCATGTCAGTGGCCGGCTCGGGGGCCGCTTCGCCAAACAGCGAAGCCTGCGACGGATTGGAACGGGTGCGGGAAGCAGAGGTCATGGCGGGGAAGTGTCGCAGCAATCGGGGTGTTGCTCAAGGTGTGGCGGCGGCGTGTCGTATCTGGTCAGCGTGGGCGCAGGATAGGCGCTCCTGTTCGACGAGATTGCAGGATAGGCGAGCGCCCGCCTGACACCTGACGTTGCGTTGCACGAGCCGGCGGCCGCCGGGAGGAAGTCATTCGCGAAAGTCGGGCTCTGTGCCGGCCGGCAGGGATAGCGGCCTTAACGCGGCTCAACCCGCCCGCAATTGATAACCGCGCTGAGCCTTGCTGATGTCGTCGGGTGCGAGACCGGCTATCTGCTTGCCGAGCTCCGCGGCAAGCGTGTGGAGCGCGGCTTCGTCACCGGACTTCAGCTCGAGTTCGACTTCCGAGATCGGTGCGCGGCGTGCCTCGCCGTCAACTTTGGCGAGCACGTCGCCCTGATCGATCGCCGCTTCGACTTCGGAACCGTCCGCCTGGACATGCCACAGCGTACGGGTGAAATTCGTGCGGAAGAGTTCGATAAGTTCGGGCGCGGCTTGACGCAAAGCGCTCGCGGCGGACGGTTCGTCGCACTCACGCAGCAGCGCGTCGATCTCCAGCTTTTCACCGGCCACCGGCATTTCCCATTCATGCCGGCTGTGCATGCCGTTTTCAGACTTGCCGACCGTCTTGAAGGTTTGCAGCCAGCCGTCGGGCGTCTGGCGCAAACGCAAGGCGCTCTTCGAGCTTGCCAGCATCAGTTCAGGCGTGTCGAAGTAAATATTCACCAGCTTGATCGGACCACCCTGCGCCCCGGTGCGCGCGACGAACCACTGCGTCGCTGCTTGCACCTGCGCAGGCGGCAGCGCCAGCTTGATTTCGCGTTCCATACCCATGACTGCTCCGCTACCTATGCCGCGTGCCCTGCGTCGTGTGTCGACACAGCGCTCAGAAAAACATCCGCGCAAGTTCCACACCCGGCTCGTCCGCGCGCATGAACGCCTCGCCGACCAGGAACGTATGCACGTCCATTGCGCGCAGGCGCTCCACATCGGCGCGCGACAGAATGCCCGACTCCGTCACGACGATGCGGTCGTCCGGAATCGCTTCGAGCATGCCGATCGTCGTCTCGATCGACGTCTCGAAGGTGCGCAGGTTGCGATTGTTGATACCGATGAGCGGAGTTTTCAGCGTGAGCGATTCCATCAGTTCGTTCTCGTCGTGCACTTCCACCAGCACCGCCAGACCCAGCGAATGCGCGAGCGCTTCGAGGTCCTGCATCTGCGACGTTTCGAGCGCGGCGGCGATCAGCAGGATCGCGTCGGCGCCCATCGCGCGGGCTTCGACGATCTGATACGGATCGACGATAAAGTCTTTGCGTAGCACCGGCAGACTGCAGGCCGCGCGCGCTTCCTGCAGATACGCGACGCTGCCCTTGAAGAACTGCACGTCGGTGAGCACGGACAGGCAGGCCGCGCCGTGCTTTTCATACGAACGCGCGATCTCGGCCGGCACGAAGTGCTCGCGCAACACGCCTTTGGACGGGCTCGCTTTCTTGACTTCGGCGATCACTGCGGCAAGACCCGCCGCGTGTTTCGCGCGCAATGCGCCGACGAAGTCGCGGATGTCGCGCGACGACGCTTCGAGGCGCAACTCTTCGAGCGGCGCGCTTTGTTCTGCCGCCCGGACTTCTTCGCGTTTGACCGCGATGATACGGTCGAGGATGTCGCTCATAAGTGTCTCGCTACGTGACTACTGCTTGAATTGCTGGGTGAAGCGGACCAGCTCGTCGACTTTCGCCCGCGCCTTGCCGCTCGCGATCGCTTCGCGCGCCAACTGGATGCCGTCAGCAATCGACGAGGCCACGTTCGCCGAATAGAGCGCCGTGCCCGCGTTCAGCGTGACGATTTCGCGGGCTACGCCCGGTTTATTGTCGAGCGCGTCGAGCAGCATCGCTTTGGATTCGGTGGCGTCGGCCACTTTCAGGGTGCGGTTCGACACCATCTGCATGCCGAAGTCTTCCGGGTGGATTTCGTACTCGTGGACCTGGCCGTCGCGCAACTCGCCGACTTGCGTCGCCGCGCCGAGCGAGACTTCGTCCATGCCGTCCATACCGTACACCACGAGTACGTGCTTCGCCCCGAGGCGCTGCATCACGCGCACCTGAATGCCGACGAGGTCGCCGTGGAATACGCCCATCAGCTGGTTGGGCGCACCGGCCGGATTGGTCAGCGGACCGAGAATGTTGAAGATGGTCCGCACGCCGAGCTCACGGCGCACCGGCGCGATGTTCTTCATGGCCGGATGGTGGTTCGGCGCGAACATGAAGCCCATGCCGGTTTCCGCAATCGAAGCCGCCACCTGTTCCGGCTGCAGATCGATATTCACGCCGAGCGCTTCGAGCACGTCCGCGCTGCCTGACTTGCTCGACACGCCGCGGCCGCCGTGTTTCGCGACCTTGGCGCCCGCCGCGGCCGACACGAACATGGTTGCCGTGGAGATGTTGAAGGTCTGCGAGCCGTCGCCGCCGGTGCCGACGATATCGACGAAGTTCGAGTTGTCCGGCACGTCGACGTGCCGGGCGAATTCACGCATCACCGTGGCGGCGGCGGTGATTTCGCCGATGGTCTCTTTTTTGACGCGCAAGCCGGTGATGATCGCCGCCGCCATCACCGGCGAGAGTTCGCCGCGCATGATGAGCCGCATTAAATGCAGCATTTCGTCGTGGAAAATTTCGCGGTGCTCGATGGTCCGTTGCAGCGCTTCCTGGGGCGTAATCGTCATGATGTCGTCTCTCTTCATCAAGCGTTGCGATTGGCCGTTTGCGCGCCGGCGAGCTTCGACTGCTTCACGAAATTTTCGAGCAGCGCATGGCCGTGTTCGGACAGAATCGACTCCGGGTGGAACTGCACGCCTTCCACGGCCAGTTCCTTGTGACGCACGCCCATGATCTCGCCGTCTTCAGTCCATGCCGACACTTCGAGGCAATCGGGCAGCGATTCGCGTTCGATCGCGAGCGAGTGATAGCGGGTCACGACGAAGTGTTTCGGCAGGTCGGCGAACACGCCTTTGCAGTCGGTTTCGATCGTGCTGACCTTGCCGTGCATGATGGTTTGCGCGCGCACCACGCGCCCGCCGAAAGCCTCGCCGATCGCCTGATGGCCGAGACAGACGCCGAGAATCGGCGTCTTGCCGCTGAATTCGCGCAGCACGTCGAGCGTGATGCCGGCGTGTTGCGGATTGCTCGGACCAGGCGACAGGCAGATGCGCTCTGGGTTGAGCTTCGCGATTTCGTCCAGCGTGATTTCGTCGTTCCGATAGGTGCGCACGTCTTCGCCGAGTTCGCCGAAGTATTGCACCAGGTTGTAGGTGAACGAGTCGTAGTTGTCGATCATGAGCAGCATGGTGTGTCTCCGGTCAGAAGTCGCTATCGAGGCCGTCTTGAACCTGTTCGGCGGCGCGCAACACGGCGCGTGCCTTGTTCTCGGTCTCTTGCCATTCGGATTCCGGCACCGAATCCGCGACTACACCCGCTGCCGCCTGCACGTACAGATTGCCGTTCGCGATCACGCCGGTGCGGATCGTGATGGCCAGATCCATTTCGCCGGTGAACGACAGATAACCGACCGCACCGCCATACAGGCCGCGCTTCACGGGTTCCAGTTCGTCGATCAGTTCCATCGCGCGGACCTTCGGCGCGCCCGACAGCGTGCCGGCCGGGAAGGTGGCGCGCAGCACGTCGAAATTGGTGGTGCCGGGTTTCAGCTTGCCTTCGACCGAACTCACGATGTGCTGCACGTGCGAGTACTTTTCGATCACCATCTTGTCGGTGACGACCACCGAGCCGATCTGCGCGATGCGGCCCACGTCGTTACGCGCGAGGTCGATCAGCATGACGTGTTCGGCGATTTCCTTCGGGTCGTTCAGCAGTTCGGTCGCGAGTTCCGCGTCGCGTTCCGGTGTGTTGCCGCGCGGACGCGTGCCGGCGAGCGGCCGGATCGTCACGATGCGATCCTCGCCGCGCTTTTCCTGGCGCACCAGGATTTCCGGCGATGCACCCACCACGTGGAAGTCGCCGAAGTTGTAGTAATACATATACGGCGACGGATTCAGCGAGCGCAGCGCGCGATACAGCGAGAGCGGATTGTCGCGGTACGGCTTGATCAGGCGCTGGCCGACCTGCACCTGCATCAGTTCGCCGGCCGCGATGTATTCCTTCGCCTTGCGCACGGCCGCCAGATAATCGTCTTTCGCGAACTCGCGATAGGTCTCGGTGCGCACGCTGGCCGAGGTGACCGGCGGCTGCACGGTGGTGCGCAAGCGCTGGCGCAATTCCCGCAGACGCTGTTTGGCTTTGGTGTAAGCCTCCGGTTGCGTCGGGTCGGCGTAGATCACCAGATAGAGCTTGCCCGCCAGGTTGTCGATCACTGCGACTTCTTCGGTCAGCAGCAATTGAATGTCGGGCAGATTCAGATCGTCTTTCGGCGCCGTGTGCGCGAGCTTTTTCTCGATGTAGCGCACCGCGTCGTAGCCAAAATAGCCAGCCAGACCGCCCGCGAAACGCGGCAAACCTGGGCGCTGTGCCACTTTGAAACGGCCCTGGAATTGCTGGATGAATTCGAGCGGATCGCCCTCGTGCGTTTCGACGACCTTGCCGTCGCGCACCACTTCCGACACGCCGTTACGGGTGCGCAGCAGCGTGCGCGCCGGCAGGCCGATGAACGAGTAGCGGCCGAAACGTTCGCCGCCCACCACCGATTCCAGCAGGAACGAGTTGGCACCGTTGCGCTCGCTCTGCGCGAGCTTCAGGTACAGCGAGAGCGGCGTTTCGAGGTCGGCGAGCGCTTCGGCGATCAGCGGGATGCGGTTGAAACCCTCGTTGGCGAGGGACTGGAATTCGAGTTCGGTCATGTTCCGATCCTGTACGGTGGTCCGGCGGCGTGCGTCGGACAAAGCGGGGCGTAGCGCGCCCGGTCAGGCGTTCGTTCGACGTTTCGACACGATGATACCGACCGGCGCGAGTTTCCCATCGACGCGTGCAAGGGATTTCAGCGCACAGATGTACTTTGCGGGTACACGCAGGCCGAATCAACCGATGCAGCGAAACAAAGTGATGGAAAAAACGCGTGAGCGCAGCGAAGTAAAAAACGGTTGCCGAAGACGAGCTTCAGCGTACCTCAGGCGAGGTTAGCGCGACCAGCGACGCCAGGGCCAGGCTCCCCGGTCGATGCTAATCAGACTCCGTTTTTTATTCAGAAACATGAGGATGAAGGACTTTTCAAGTCGTGGATTGGTGCGCTGCGATCGCCTTGGCGGCGTCGAGCAGCGAGTCAACTATACCATCGGATTTTATTGTTTGTATAGCTTGGCCGTGGTTGTAACCGTAGGGCACCGTTAGCGTGGCCATGCCCGCTGCGCGGCCTGCCAGCGCATCGTTCTCCGAATCACCGATGGCCACCGTGGCTTGCGGCTCGACGCCCAGTTGCGCTGCGGCGGTGAGCATGGGCAGCGGATCCGGCTTCTTCTTTGCCAGACTGTCGCCGCCGATCACGACGCTGAAATATTGCGCGAGCCCGTACTGCTGCAGCAACTCCACCGCGAACCGATGCGGCTTGTTGGTCACGCAGGCGAGTTTGAGTCCGGCGTCGCGCATGGCCTTCAGGCCGGCTTCGACGTTGGGATAGAGACGCGTGTGCGTGCCGTTGATCTTCGCGTACTCCTCCTGATAGATCGCGAGCGCCTCGTCGAAGCGCTCTTGCGCATGCTCCGTTTCGAAGCGCGGCGCCAGCACGCTGCGGATCAGATGCTCCGAACCCTTGCCGACATAACCGACCACTTCCTCGCGCGAAGTCTCCTCGGCGTCGAGCTGCGCGAGCATGCCGTTCAGGCCGGCGGTGAAGTCGTCGGCGGTATCGATCATCGTGCCGTCGAGGTCGATGATCGCGGCTTGCAGGCGCGGGCCCGTGAAAGCTGGGGCAGGGAACGGAGTGGTCATGTGCGGGCCGGTTATGCGTTGATTCTCAGTGCTGGATGTTGGCGAGTGCCGCGCGCATTTTTTCGATCACGACCTTGTGGTCCGGCTGGCCGAAAATCGCCGAACCAGCCACGAAGGTATCCGCGCCGGCCGCCGCGATTTCCGCGATGTTGTCGACCTTCACGCCGCCGTCCACTTCCAGATGAATCTCGCGGCCGGTGCGCTCCGTGTAGGCGTTGATGCGCTGGCGTGCCTCGCGCAGCTTGTTGAGCGCTTCCGGAATGAAGGATTGGCCGCCGAAGCCCGGATTCACCGACATGATCAGCACGAGATCGACCTTGTCCATTACGTGATCGAGATAATTCAGCGAGGTGGCCGGATTGAACACCAGCCCGGCCTTGCAACCGTGGTCACGGATCAGCGACAGCGTGCGGTCGATGTGGTCCGAGCCTTCCGGGTGAAAGCTGATCAGGTTCGCGCCGGCCTTGGCGAAGTCCGGCACGATCCGGTCGACCGGACGCACCATCAGATGCACGTCGATCGGCACGTCGACATGCGGGCGGATCGCTTCGCAGACGAGCGGGCCGATGGTCAGGTTCGGCACATAGTGATTGTCCATCACGTCGAAGTGAATCCAGTCGGCGCCTGCGGCGACGACATTGCGGACTTCTTCGCCGAGGCGGGCGAAATCGGCGGACAGAATGCTGGGGGCGATGCGGAATTGCGTCATGGCGGGGGAGGATGCAAGCGGGAAAGCGCCATTTTACCGTTTTGTGCGCGGGCGCTGCGGTTCGCGGACGCTTTGAGTCCGGCTCCATGTCCGGCCTCGATTCGAGCAGCGAATGTGACAAAACCCCTTAGTAGCCCTTGGCCAAAGGGATTTGTCCGGTTGCGGGCGTGTCGCGCATCAAGCAGAATGCCAACACCATCAGCGCCGCTTCGCCAATGCGCCCGCAAACCATTGGCGTTCGGGCTTTCCCGCGATTTTTCACGCCCCGTTTCAGCAGACCGGAATCAGGATGAGCCAGTACGAATTCAGCGTCTCCTCGCAGGTGCAATACCTGCCCGAAGAGTCGGACCCGGAGCGCCGCCAGTACGCATTCGCGTACACGCTGACTATCCGTAACACAGGCCAGGTGCCCGCGCAGCTGATCGCGCGTCATTGGGTGATAACGGACAGCGACAAGAATGTGCAGGAAGTGAAGGGCCTCGGCGTGGTCGGCCATCAGCCGCTGCTCAAACCGGGCGAGCATTTCGAGTACACGAGTTGGGCGGTGATCGCCACGCCGGTCGGCACCATGCGCGGAGAGTACTTCTGCGTGGCCGAGGACGGCGAGCGGTTCGATGCGCCGGTGCCGGAGTTCATCCTGCGCATGCCGCGCACATTGCATTGAACCGGAGGCGCGGCCCGCGGTCTTTAGAAAGCTCAACTTGCGGCTTTACTGCGGGTTTTGCTGTTTTTGTTGCTTTTGCTGTTCACTCGCGTGGGCGCGCGTCGCTTTCTTCTTGCCGGACGACGTCCATACAACGATAAAGACGAGCAGGAAGAGCGCAAGGAGCGATTCCAGCGCGAAGATAAGCATCGGGTATTCGTCGAACAGATCAGACATGGCGGTTTCCATCAAGAACGAACATTGTATGCGTTTCGCCCGCACGGCCGCAGGGTGGCTCGGCGCGCTTTCGGTTGCGGTATTGCTGGCGTCCTGCGGTGGCAGCGGCGCGGTCCGGCCTTCCGTTGCGCCACCCACGGGTGCCGCGATCATACCCGGCCAGATTGCCGCGACGCGGCTGACAGCCGTTGCCTGGCAGCAGGTTCCGGGTTGGCAGGACGACTCGCTGATCGGCGCAACCGCTGCATTGCGGCAAAATTGCGCGCGGCTGGCGCGTCAGCCGAACTGGGCGCGCGCATGTGCCGCGGCCTCGCAACTCGACGATCTCGATGTCACCAGTGCGCGGGCTTTTTTTGAAGCCTATTTCACGCCCTTTCAGTTAGCGAATACCGACGGCACAGTCGACGGTCTGGTCACCGGGTACTACGAACCCTTGCTGCGTGGTTCGCGTACGCGGCACGGCGTGTATCAGACCGCGCTGTATCGCTGGCCGTCCGGGTATCGCGCGGGCGCACCGCTGCCGGCGCGCGCGCAACTCGAACGCGCGGGGGTGCTCAACGGCAATGAAATCGTGTGGGTCGACGATCCGATCGAAGCGTTCTTCCTGCAGGTGCAGGGCTCCGGACGCATCGTGATGGAAGACGGCAGCGTCATGCGTCTAGGCTTTGGCGGCACCAATAATCAGCCGTACAAGTCGATTGGACGCTGGCTACTGGATCGCGGCGAACTCACGCCCGCACAGGCGACCATGCAGGGCATCAAGGCGTGGGCGCGAGCGAATCCCGCCCGCGTCGATGCGCTGCTCGATACGAATCCGCGTTTTGTGTTTTTCCGTGAGATGCCGTCTGGCGAAAACGTGCCGAGCGGCGGCGCGGACGGTCCGATTGGCGCACTGGGCGTACCGCTGACGCCTGAGCGGTCGATCGCGGTCGATCCGACGGCGATTCCACTCGGTACGCCGGTGTTTTTGCAGACCACGCGTCCGTTGACAAACTCGCCGATGAATCGCCTCGTCTTCGCGCAGGACACGGGCTCCGCGATCAAGGGCGGCGTGCGCGCCGATTACTTCTGGGGCCTCGGCGACGACGCCGGCGACCTGGCCGGCAAGATGAAGCAGGGCGGCCGGATGTGGTTGTTGCTGCCGAATTCCTGACCTGCGGTGCGAGTAGCGCATGGCTCGGCGTGGATACGCCGCGTCGCGCGCTACTTCCCGTCTGCTGTTTCCCGTTCGGTATTTCCCGTTTGTTAAAGCCCCGACTGGCGCTTGTCCACCACACGCCGGGCTTTGCCCACTGAACGCTCAATCCCGTTCACACCCAGCACATTCACCACCGCGCTCACGCCGATCAGCGCCTTGATGTCATAGGCCAATGCCTGCTTGGCCGTGTTCAGCGCGGCCGTGTCCGGTGCCGATTCCGGGCAAGGTTCGACGTTCAACGTCAACACGTCGAGCGGGCCTTCCTTGGTCAGCACGATCTGATAGTGCGGTGCGAGTGCATGCTGCTTGAGCAGCAGTTCTTCGATCTGCGTCGGGAACACATTCACGCCGCGCACGATCATCATGTCGTCCGAGCGGCCGGTGATTTTCTCCATCCGGCGCATGGTGCGGGCGCTGCCTGGCAGGAGGCGTGTCAGGTCGCGGGTCCGGTACCGAATAATCGGCAGCGCTTCTTTGGTCAGCGACGTAAACACCAGTTCACCCAGTTCACCGTCCGGCAGCACCTCGCCGGTTTCGGGATCGATGATCTCGGGATAGAAATGGTCTTCCCAGATGGTCGGGCCGTCTTTCGTTTCCACGCACTCGGACGCGACGCCGGGTCCCATGACTTCGGACAGGCCATAGATGTCGACAGCGTCGATGCCCATGCGCGTTTCGATCGCCTGACGCATGTCGTTGGTCCACGGCTCAGCGCCGAAAATGCCGAGGCGCAGCGAACAATTGGCCGGGTCCACGCCTTGACGCTCGAGTTCGTCCGCAATCGAGAGCATGTAGCTCGGCGTCACCATGATGATGTCGGGCCGGAAGTCCTGGATCAATTGGACCTGCTTTTCAGTCTGGCCGCCGCCGAACGGTATCACGGTGAGCCCGGCGCGCTCGGCACCGTAGTGCGCGCCGAGACCGCCCGTGAACAGTCCGTAGCCGTAGCTCACGTGCACCTTGTCGCCGCGCCTTGCGCCGGCGGCGCGGACCGAACGCGCGACGAGATTCGCCCACGTGTCGATGTCGCGCGCGGTGTAACCCACCACGGTCGGCTTGCCCGTGGTCCCGGACGATGCGTGAATCCGCGAAATCTGATCCTGCGGCACGGCGAACATTCCGAACGGATAGCTGTCGCGCAGATCCTTTTTGGTGGTGAAGGGAAAACGCGCCAGGTCGGCGAGACTTTTCACTTCGCTCGGGTGAACACCGGCTTCATCGAACTTGCGTCGATAAACGGGTGAGTTTTCATAGGCATGGTTCAGCGACCATTTGAGCCGTTCAAGTTGAAGCGCGGCAAGTTCGTCGCGGCTGGCGGTCTCGATCGGATCGAGCGGAAGGGCGGTGGTCATTGAATGTCTCCTTGCTGCCTCAATGCTTGGGTCTGGTGTACGTGCGCTTGTGCGCGAAAACCGGGGCGGGCTGCTGTTTAACGGCGTGGCGCCAGAGAGCGCCACTAGGCCACGAATCTGTTGCGGGCTTGTCGCAAGTCACTGCGGAGCTGCGGCGAATTCGCCGTGAGTTGGCCGCGAGTTTGCCGCGAGTTTGCCGATATCAGTCGCCTGTAGGAATCAGGTTCCCCTTAATCTGTGCCGATTTGCCGCGAAACATCGCGACGGTTTCCTCGGCACGATTGGTTACGCGAATGTCGTAAATGCCGGTTCGGCCGCTCAACGTCTGTTCGACGGCTTCCGCCGTCAGCACGTCGCCGCCTTGCACAGGCCGCAAGAACTCGATCGAGCAGCCCGCTGCGACCGTGTTGATGTTGTACGTGTTGCAGGCGAACGCGAACGTGGAATCCGCGAGCGTAAAAATGAGGCCGCCGTGGCAAATCTGATGGCCGTTGAGAAAGTCGTCGCGCACGACCATGCGCAGGCGCGCGTATCCAGGGCGCACTTCGGCGATTTCGAGGCCGAGGGCGCGGCTGCACGCATCGTTCTCGTACATCGCGGCCGCGGTAGCGCGGGCGAGTTCATCCGGCGTCATCTGGCTGGGATGGTTTGCTTGAGTCGACATGTCACCGTCCCTCGAAGCGCGGCGCGCGTTTTTCCACGAAGGCTTGCACGCCTTCCGCGTAGTCGTGGGAGGCACCCAGTTCGCGTTGCAGATCGCGTTCCAGATCGAGTTGCTGGTCGAGCGTTTGGGTCACGCCAGCGCGCATGGCCTGCTTGATTGCGGCAATGGCGCGCGTGGGTTGCTGCGCGAGTTGGGATGCGAGTTTCGTCGCGGTGTTGGCAAGCTCCGCGTCGTCGACTGCTTGCCAGATCAAACCCCAGCTTTCGGCTTTTTCCGCGCTGAGTTTGTCGCCGGTAATGGCAAGTCCCATGGCGCGAGCCATGCCGACCCGCTGCGGCAGAAACCACGTGCCGCCCGAGTCCGGCACGAGGCCGATCTTCACGAACGCCTGAATGAAGCTGGCGGAACGCGCTGCGAGCACGAGGTCGCACGCTAGCGCGAGATTGGCGCCTGCGCCGGCCGCCGTGCCGTTTACCGCGGCGATCACCGGCAACGGCAATGCTTGCAGGCGGCGAATCAGCGGATTGAAATGTTGTTCGATCAGTTCACCCAGATCGGTCATGGCGCCGGGTGTGAAGTCGAGATCGGCCAGATCCTGGCCGGCGCAGAAGCCGCGGCCCGCGCCGGTTAGCACAAGCGCGCGGGCACCGGACGCTTCGACGTGGTCGAGCGCGGCGCTCAGTTCCTGATGCATCGCGCGAGTAAAGCTGTTGAGTTTGTCCGGCCGATTCAGCGTGATGGTGGCGACATGGCTCGATGCGTCGATGTCGAGACGAATCGCTTCATATGACATTGGGTGTCTCCTCAAAGTCTCTTGGCCGATGGGCGCTGTAGCGTTGGCGTTAGAGCCGCTCGATGACCAGGGCGATGCCCTGGCCTACGCCGATGCACATCGTGCAAAGCGCAAAGCGGCCGTTGATCCGTTCCAGTTGGTACAGCGCGGTCGTGATCAGACGTGCGCCCGACGCGCCCAGCGGGTGGCCGAGTGCGATAGCGCCGCCGTTCGGATTGACGCGCGGGTCGTCGTCGCGCAGACCGAGTGTGCGCAGAACCGCCAGGCCTTGCGACGCGAACGCTTCGTTCAATTCGATCACGTCGAGTTGTTCGAGCGTCATGCCGAGTTGCTTCAGCAGCTTTTGCGTTGCCGGCGCCGGACCGATACCCATGATGCGCGGCTCGACCCCCGCCGTCGCCATGCCCACCACGCGGGCGCGGCGGCGCAGGCCGTATTGATCGGCTGCCTGCTGGTTCGCGAGCAACAACGCGCAGGCGCCGTCGTTCACGCCCGACGCATTGCCGGCCGTCACGCTGCCGTCCGGCCGAACCACACCCTTGAGCTTGCCGAGACTTTCGAGCGAAGTTTCGCGCGGGTGTTCGTCCAGCAGCACGCGGACAGGGTCGCCTTTTTTCTGTGCGATCTCGACGCCGACGATTTCCTGGGCCAGCGTTCCATCCTGCTGCGCGCGAGCCGCCTTTTGCTGACTCGCTAAGGCAAACGCGTCCTGATCCGCACGGCTCACGCTGAATTCGACAGCAACGTTTTCCGCGGTCTCAGGCATCGAATCGACGCCGTATTGACGTTTCATCAGCGGATTGATGAAGCGCCAGCCGATCGTCGTGTCGTAAATGTCAGCCTGACGTGAGAATGCGCTAGCAGCCTTGCCCATGACGAACGGCGCACGTGTCATGCTTTCGACGCCGCCGGCGATCATCAGGCGTGCTTCGCCCGCCTTGATGGCGCGCGCTGCGGTGCCGACCGCGTCCATACCCGAGCCGCACAGGCGATTGATGGTGGCGCCCGGCGCCTCGGTGGGCAAGCCGGCCAGCAATGCCGACATCCGCGCGACGTTGCGGTTGTCTTCGCCGGCCTGGTTGGCGCAGCCGTAGATCACGTCGTCGAGAGCGCGCCAGTCGACGCCGGGATTGCGTTCGATCAGCGCCTTGATCGGCACGGCGCCGAGGTCGTCGGCGCGGACATCTTTCAGGGCGCCGCCGTAGCGGCCGATTGGGGTGCGAATCGCATCGCAGATGAAGGCGTCGTTCATGTGGATTCCTGCCAAGGCGGATCGGCGAGAGATGCCGATCCGATGTCTCATGTTAGTTGGGGCGCACGGCCCGGTCCATTCGGCCAAACGGTATAGGACAAAGCCGTGCTTTGTCTTATGCCATTCAGCCAGCTACCGCCGGCGCCGCTTTCGGTTCAACATGAACGCGGCTCTGAACTACGCGGAAGCGATTTGCAACGAAGGCTGGGTCAGCCAGCGCGGCATTGGCCGCCGGGTTCGCGCCCGTGCCGTGAAAGTCCGAAAAGGCCGCCGACTGATTGACGAACACACCGCCTGTCAGATTGATCGACAGGGCCACGCCACCGCGGATCGATGCTTCGTGCGCCTGTTCGAGCACCGCTTCGTCCGTGCTGTAGACCGACAGGGTCAATGCGCCATGTTCGGCGGCGATTGCACCGGCGAGGTCGAGGGACTGCGCAGTGGAGTCTGTCGCGATCACGAAAGAGATCGGGCCGAACCACTCCTTGGTGAATTGCGCGTGGTCGGTCGCGGCATCCAGTTGAACCACAAGCGGTGTGCGCACGCGGGCACCGGTAAAAGCGGGATGCTCGAGCGTCTGGCTCTCGACGAGAACGCGACCAAGTTTCGCGGCTTCATCCACGCGTCGGGCTACGCCTTCGTTCTGAATCGCGCCGAGTAGCTCGACCGCGCGGGCCGGGTCGGAGACTAGCTTTTGCACGGCGCCGGCAATGGCTTGCGCGACTTCGTCAAAGCCGAGCGTGCCTTCCGCGGTGCGGATGCCGCCGCGCGGCACGTAGATGTTTTGCGGCGCGGTGCACATCTGGCCCGAGTACAGGGCGAGCGAGAAGGCGATGTTGCGGGCAACGGCTTTGATGTCGTCAACAGAGTCGATCACGATCTGGTTCACGCCGGCTTTTTCGGTGTAGACCTGCGCCTGGTGAGCATTGAGCTCGAGCCACGTGCCGTTTTGCGTACTGCCCGTGAAGTCGATTAGCTTGATTTCCGGGCGCACAGCCAGCTCCTGGACAAGCGCGCCGTCGTTCGGTTCGGTGGCCAGCAAGGTGACGACGTTCGGATCGAAGCCTGCTTCGCGCAAAACGTCACGTGCAATTCGTACGGTGATAGCGAGCGGCAGGATTGCACCCGGGTGCGGCTTGACGATGACCGTGTTGCCCGTGGCCAGATCGGCGAAGAGTCCGGGGTAGCCGTTCCACGTCGGGAATGTGCAGCAGCCGAGTACGAGGCCGGTGCCGCGCGGCACGACGGTGTAGCGCTTGTGCATGGCGAGCGGCGGATTCTTGCCTTGCGGCTTTTCCCAGTGGGCGTCGCCGGGAATGCGGCGCAATTGGTCCCATGCGTACGCGACGGCTTCGAGCGCACGATCTTGGGCGTGCGGGCCGCCGGCCTGGAAGGCCATCATGAATGCCTGACCGGTCGTGTGCATCACGCTGTAGCCAATCTCGAAGCTGGCGCGATTCACGCGTGCAAGAATTTCGAGGCACACGCCGATCCATGCCTGCGGGCCAGCCGCACGCCAGTCGCCCTGGGCAGCGGCAGCCGCCGCGATCAGGGTGGCCGGGGCGGCCTTGGGGTAGCGCACACCGAGCGGGAATCCGAACGGCGAGACTTCGGCCCCGACGGTTTCGCCCGTCGACGGCTGGTCCAACTCAAACGTCTTGTTCAGTTGCGCCTTGAATGCGGCTTCGCCGTCTGCGTTAGCTGTTTCCCCGTACACTTTCGGACTGGGCATTTCGACGAACGGGCTCCAGTAGCCGCGCGTTTCAATCGCGGTGAGTGCCTTTTGCAGCGTGTCTTCGTGCTTGGTGAATAGCGGATGTGTCATGGCAGAGGGGCTTGGCTTATACGTTGGGGAAAGCCTGTCGAATAATTGACCGACCGGTTGGTTGGGGAATGTTAGCATTATTAAGATGGCCGCGCGAAGTGTTTTCGCGCGCGATTTTTCTACCTTAAGGAGGCGGCATGGCTTACGAGAACATTCTGGTTGAGACGCGGGGTCGGGTCGGGTTGGTCACATTGAATCGCCCGAAGGCGTTGAACGCGCTTAACGATGCGTTGATGGACGAATTGGGCGCCGCGCTGCGCGAGTTCGATGCTGACGACGCGATCGGTGCGATCGTGGTGACGGGCAGCGAAAAGGCGTTCGCGGCCGGTGCCGACATCGGCATGATGTCCACCTATACCTATATGGATGTCTACAAGGGTGACTACATCACGCGCAACTGGGAAACGGTTCGCTCCATCCGCAAGCCGATCATTGCTGCGGTGGCCGGCTTCGCACTCGGCGGTGGCTGCGAATTGGCGATGATGTGCGACATCATTTTTGCCGCCGAGACGGCAAAGTTCGGTCAGCCGGAAATCAAACTGGGCATCATGCCGGGCGCCGGGGGTACACAACGGCTGCCGCGGGCCGTCTCCAAGGCGAAGGCAATGGACCTCTGCCTGACCGCGCGTTTCATGGATGCCGCCGAAGCCGAGCGCGCTGGATTGGTATCGCGTGTTATTCCGGCTGCTGCTCTGGTCGACGAGGCGATAGCAGCGGCTGCCACGATCGCAGAATTCCCGTTGCCAGCCGTGATGATGGTGAAGGAATCGGTCAACCGCGCCTACGAGACAACGCTTGCGGAAGGCGTGCATTTCGAGCGCCGCCTGTTCCATTCGCTCTTTGCTACTGACGATCAGAAGGAAGGCATGGCTGCGTTCGTGGAGAAGCGCAAACCGGTTTTCAAGCATCGTTAATACGCTTGTCAAAATAACGCTTGCAAGGCGCTGACCGGCTCGCTAGAATCTCGCTCTTTCGTGCTTCGGAGAACGGAGCGCGGGGGGCGGGAGAGCCAGTAGTGGCAAGGCTTTCAGCGGAGTGGGCGGGTTGAGAAAGTTAGAAAAACCTGTTGACGACGTAGCGAAAGTTCTTCATAATCTCGTTTCTCTGCTGCTGATGCAGCGACGCAGAACGAAGCGGTGCCGGGTGTTGCGAGGTTGGCGATACGGTGCTGGTTCGGTAGTGAATGCGGACTCGATCTTTAAAAATT
>NZ_JCAQOY010000015.1:0-10102 GCF_059567925.1 Paraburkholderia sp. BGA-UO-ETr-F21
CGACGGCGATCCGTACCGACCGGCCGGGCCTGATCGGGTGCCCGATCGCGCAGGACGTGTGGTCCGACGATGGCACGACGCTGCTCGTTCGCAAGGGTGCGATGGCGAAGGGCGAGCAGCGCGATGCGGTGATCCAGGGGCAGGGCGTGATCGGCGCGATCTGGGATGAGATCGACGACGGCGACGTGCACATTCCACTGAACTCGCCCGCTACCGATCCGCTCGGTGCCGCCGGTATCCCAGCCTACGTCGACGAGCACTTCTGGCTGCGGTTCAAGGGCGCGCTGATGGTCAGCCTGATTGGCGACTTCGGCCAGGCGCTGGCGAACAAGGCGAGCGGCAGCGGCAATCAGATCACATTCTCGAACAGTTCGAACGCCACGCAGGATGTGGCCGCCGAAACGTTGCGTAACACCATCAACATCCCGCCGACGGCGTATTCGAACCAGGGCTCGGTCATCAATATCTTTGTGGCGCGCGACGTCGACCTGAGTGGCGTGTATGAGAACGTCGATGCGCAAGGCAACGTGGTTGGCCAGAACGGGCAGCAATGAGGAACGGACCCATGAACCTGAAGATCACCTACCCGGACGACTTCCCGCTGCATGGGCTCGATCGCGACATGTTCGAGACGAAGCTGCGCGATGCCCTGCGTTTCTGTTTCTACGGCAACACGATCCGGCAGCTGGCCGAACGGGTCGATGCACGGCGTGCGCGTGTGGTTCCCGATGCCTTGCCACTTAGGCAGATCGCCGACGAGCACGCGTTTGAGGATTGCATGACCCTCGACGGGTGCCGGATCGACGACATGTCAGCGCCGCTGCGACGCAACCTGCTACGTAACGTCGGGGCGCGTATCGGGCTGACGATCTCGGAGTGGGGCGACAGTGCGTTGCCGTCGCTCGACGAGCCAGCCAATCATGCGGTCGATCACGCAATGGAAACGCACGCAACTAACCGTCAACCCGTCGAAACCCCGGCGATTCCCGATCACCAGACGCGACGCATCGCGCGCATCTGGCTTGCAACGGGGCTATGCGCAGCCGTGGCAATCGGCGGTGCGGGCTGGAAATTGACCCGGCCGGCCGTGCCCCTGAGTGCAACCGTGGTTTCCACGTCGCCGGCGCAAACGCTCCGCGAGCTGGCGAGCAGCGTGCCGGACGATCGACGCCCGTATCGCGTGTCCGTGCAGATCGAGCCGCAGGATACGGGAACCACGCCTCGTTGATTCTGCACGGCACTTTGATTAACGGATGTGACCCTAAACCAGAAAGGAGTACGAATGAGTGCAGTCGTAATCGATGTGATCGAGAAGGGCACGATCGCCCGCAGCTTCCTCAAGCAGATGGGCATCTCGAACTTCTTCGACGGTAGCCTCACCGAGGTCGCGATCAACCGTCCCGGTGAGATCTGGACACAGGGGAGTGCCGGATGGCGACGGCACGATGCACCGGCCTGCTCGCTCGATGCGTGCTTCAAGCTCGCGAACGCCCTGACGGTGATGAAGGGCGGCAAGTTCTCCACAAAGGAGCCGATTCATCCGGTGGTCCTGCCCGAGGGCCAGCGCGGACACGTGCTGATGCAGCCGGCCTGCGAGCAGGACACCATCTCCATCACGATCCGGATCCCGTCAGACGTGCGCTTCTCGGTCGCTGAGTACGAGCGCAACGGCTGGTTCGAGGGTTATCGGGACGTGTCGCCGCGCCGCGACACGTCGGTGTCGCTGGATCTGCAGCCGTTCGAGCTGGAGATGCTCGAGGCGAAAGCCCAGCGCAACGTCACGCGCATGCTCGAGCTCGCTGTCGCCAACCGGCTGAACATTGTGCTGGCCGGCGGCACCGGCTCCGGCAAGACCACGCTGAACAAGGCGCTCTCGGACCTCGTGCCGTCCGATGAACGGATCGGGACGATTGAGGACACGCCGGAACTGTCGCTGCCGAACCACCCGAACCGCGTACACATGTTTTTCAGCGACACGCTGCCGGCGAAGGAACTGGTGCGCTCCACGCTGCGCATGAAGTTCGATCGCGTGTTTCTCGCCGAGTGTCGCGGCGACGAGACATGGGACTACATGACGCTGCTGAACACGGGCACGCCCGGCGGTATCACAACCGTGCATTGCAACGATGCGCGCTCGGCACATTCGCGCATCGCGACGCTGGTCAAACAAAGCGCGGTCGGCCAGACGCTCGACTGGCAATTCATCATGGAACAGGTGCGCGTAACGGTTGATCTCGTCATTTTCATGCGCAACAAGCGGCTCACCGAAATCTGGTACGACCCGATCGGCAAGGCGCAACTGCTGGGGTGTGTCTCATGAGCGCCGATGCCGCGGCGCAGATGATCGAACAGATCGTGATCAGCCTGTGCGGTGCGCTCGCCGTTTTCCTGTCGCAGGACCGGCGTGTGCACTGGCGGCGCTGGGCCTGCATCTTCGGGCTGGCCGCGCAGCCGTTCTGGTTCGACATGGCGTGGCGAGCGCATCAGTACGGCGTGCTTGCGCTGTGCTTGGTCTACGCGGCGTCGTGGGCGCGCGGTTTCACGGCGCACTGGCTCGTACGCAGGGAGGATGCCTTATGAATTTCGCGATCAGCGACATCGAGGCGGCGATCGAGGGGTGGCGCATGCGTTCGTCGTCGGACGAAGCATTCGCTGGGAGCGCAGAGGCTCGCGCGCTGGCCCGGCTCTACGGCGCCGTGATCGCACACGGCTGCGAGGGCGTCACCGACGCCGGGCTGGACGACGCGCAGCGCGATGCACTGCGGATTCTTTCCACCCATGCAGCCGGAAGGCGCACGCAATGAAGGCGGATCTCCCGATTCCCGATGCACCGGCAGCTTGCATTGCACGAAATGGAGTGAGTGATGGGTAAAACCACGATCGAATGGACTGACGAAACCTGGAATCCGCTGCGTGGGTGCAGCCGCGAGTCGCCGGGCTGCATGCACTGCTACGCGGAGCAGGTCGCGCGTCGGTTCAGTGGCACGGGCCAGCCCTACGAAGGGCTGATCCAGTTCACTGCGCAAGGGGCGAAGTGGACCGGCGTGGTCAGGCCGGTGCCAGAAAAACTGGGGGCCCCACTGCTGTGGAAGCGGCCGCGGGCGGTATTCGTCAACAGCATGTCGGATCTCTTTCACCCGGCAGTGTCCTTCGAGTACATCGCGGCGGTGTTCGGCGCGATGGCCCTCGCGCCGGCGCATGTGTTCCAGATCCTGACGAAGCGCGCGAGTCGCATGCGTGAATTCTGCCAGTGGCTTGCCGATGAAGGATCCCGCGTGAGCGGCCCACAAGGTCTGTGCATCACGATGTTCCTGGTGCACGTGGAAGCCCTGCCGGAACGGTTCGCGCCGACGGCTCAACGTGGTGTCGCGAGCGCGGGCCGGTGGCCCCTGCCGAATGTCCTGCTCGGCGCAAGCGTCGAGGACCAGCGCCGCGCGGATGCGCGCCGGGACGCGCTGCACGACGTGAGCCAGCTTGGCTGGAAAACCTGGGTGAGCTATGAGCCCGCCCTCGGTGCGGTGGACTGGTCGGGCTGGTCATTCATCGACTGGATGGTGTCAGGCGGCGAGAGCGGACCGAAGGCCCGGATCTCCCGGCCGGAGTGGCATCGGGCGACGCGCGACTGGTGCGAGGGCGCAGGGCTGCCGTACTGCTTCAAGCAATGGGGGGCATGGCTGCCGCGCGAGCGCGAAGGCCAATGCACCGGGTTCGTCAATGTGGGCAAGCGTGCTGCCGGACGGCTGCTGGACGGCCGTCTTCACGACGCGATGCCGCTCACCACCTGAACAGGAGAATACCGATGAAGGCACATGTGAACTTCCGATTCGACGCAGCCGGATTCCGCGTCCATATCGGCGCGTCCACCCACTGAGGGCCGACCATGCCGAAACCGCTTCGAATTCTGATCCCTGTTGTGGTCTTCCTGCTGATCCTGTGCGGCTTCGCGTTCCTTGGCCAGTTCGCCGGCGGCCAGCTTTTCGCGAAGATGCAGAAGCTGCCGGAGGGCAGCGCGGGCGTGTTCACGCTGTACGACTACTGGCATGCCTACGGCGACGTGCCTGCGGTTGTGCGCGCGCTCAAGGTGTGCACGCTGCTGTCGGTGGTCATCACCGGCCTGCCAGTGGTCGTGATCACGATGGCGCTCGTGTCGGGCCGCAAGCGCCTCGCGCAGTTTGGCGAGGCCCGGTTCGCAACCCGTAACGACATTGTGAAAGCCGGTCTGCTGGAGAAGAAATAACCATGACGACCTCACAACATCTGTATCCGCCGTTCATTGTCGGCAAGTACAAGGGCGAATACCTGAAGTATTACGGCCAGGATTTCCTGATGACGGCTGCCGGCACCCGCTCCGGCAAGGGCACGTCGCTCGTGATCCCGAATCTTCTCACCTATCCCGATTCGGTCGTCGTTGAGGACATCAAGGAAGAGAACTACCACTATACGTCCGGCTACCGGCGGGCATGCGGTCACGAAACCTATCTGTGGGCGCCGTTCTCGGAAGACGGACGCTCGCACGCGTACAACCCGCTCGAATACATCGCCGGCCGACCCGCCTATGCGCGCGTGGGCGACGTGATGACGATCGGCGAACACCTGTATCCGTCCAACGTCGACGCACGTCTGAAGTACTGGAACGACAATGCCCGCAACCTGTTCATCGGGATCGTGCTGTATCTGCTGGAAACGCCCTCGCTGCCGTGCACATTCGGCGAGGTGCTGCGGCAGGCCTCCGGCAAGGGCAGGGCGATCCGTGAACACATCGCGTCGATCGTCAGCACGCGCGCCGATGCAGCGCATGCGACTGAGGGACTGCCGGCGCTCACGTTCGAATGTCTCGACGCGCTGAACCGCTTCCTGTCGCAATCGAAGGAAGCCTTCGCGAACATCGTATCGACGATGACCGCGCCGCTGAACGTTTTCAGCAATCCGGTTGTTGACGCGGCAACCAGCCGCTCGGACTTCGATCTGGCCGATGTGCGCAAAAAGCGTATGTCGATCTATGTGGGCATCAAGCCGGGCGACCTGAAGGCCGGTGCGCTGCTGGTCAATCTCTTTTTCTCGCAGCTGATCGACCTGAACACGCGTGAGCTGCCTGCCGAGAATCCTGCGCTCAAATACCAGTGCGCGCTGATCCTAGACGAGTTTGCAGCGCCCGGCAAGATCGACATCATCGATACGGCCAACCCGTTCATTGCTGGCTACAACCTCAGACTGATGCTGATCTTTCAGGGCATGTCCCAGCTCGAGGATCCGAAGCTGTACGGCAAGCACGGCACTGAAACGCTGGCGATCAACTGCAAGATGCGCAGCCTGTATGCGCCGCGCACGGTCAAGGAGTCAGAAGAATATTCGAAGATGCTGGGGACCTTCACGCTGATGGCGCGCTCGCGCAGCCGCAGTCGCGGCCGCAGTTCGTCGACCAGCACGAACGAGTCGGAACACGGCAGGGCACTGATGATGCCGCAGGAGCTGCGTGCACTGAAGCACAACAAACAGATCATCACGATGGAGGGGTGTGAGCCGATCCTGTGCGAGAAGGCGTTTTTCTATGAAGACGCCGATCTCGTCGACCGGCTCGTGCGGCAAAGCCCCTACCTGCAGGGGGTGATGGCGAAGCTGGAAACGACCAACCGCCGGCGTGCCTGGTTCGGTTTCGGTCCGAAGTTTCCGGACGAAACACAGATGAAACACGCTGCGTTCGTCGCGCGCGAACTGTGCGCACCCGTGCCAAAGATCGACGTCGAGCAGTGGTGGCAGACGCAGAACGCGGCCCGCCGCGCGCAGCAGGCCGCTGCAGCCGCGGACGCAGCCAGACAGTCGGCCGGTCCGGCGCGTGACGTCCGCGAGCACGAGATCGGTGTCCTCGCGCCTGTGCACCTGGCCAACCGTAACAGCATCCGCGCATCTCTATTCCAGTTGATGCCTTATCTGCGAGAAGTCCTGCCGGACGCGGCCGCCGCCGTGTCGGCGCAAACCGCAGCACCTCAATCACAGCCTGAACCGCAAGGAGTGACCGTATGAACGAGATCGAATTTCCCGCCGACCGGATCGACTACCGCGAACGCGACGCGGCAAACGCCGACGATGCTTCGACCATCCGCGCGCGCGTCACGCCGCCGGCGAACGAGCCGGACGCGGGCGCCGTGCCCGGCAGTCCGGAAACACCGGTCGATGACGCAACCGAAGAGCGCCTGAAGAAGATCCGTGCGGCAGATCGCGAGAAGGTCGAGAAGCTGCTCAAGCGCGACTCATCGACCGACGCAGCGACCAGCACAGCCACCGACGAGTCGGTGAAGCCGGCCGCCGGCACCGGCAAGCCGCTCGGGAAGAAGGGGAACGATGCGGAGAACACGATCCGCCCGAAACCGGTTTTCGAGAAGACTGGCTATGACGTGCCAAAGTCGGTCACTAACCAGTATGTGGCGCATGAAGGAAAGTTTCTCGATCGCAAAAGCGAGACGGTGCACTTCGAGGACAAGGGCCGCTCGCTGTCGACGGCCAGCGAGGACCGCGACGTGATCGCACACATGGTCGAAGTCGCGAAGGCGAAGAACTGGGGTGAGCTGCAGCTTAAGGGCAGCGAAGAGTTTCGTCGGCAGGCGTGGATCGCGGCCGAACTCGCCGGCGTTCCGACGCGTGGCTTCAAGCCTGGTGCGCAGGATCGGGCGGTACTGACTGCTGCGCGCGAGGCGATGCGCATCGGCGCCGGCGACAGATCCAATGATACGGACAAGGCGCGCACGAATGAGATGGAGGCAACAGACGCAGCGGGGCAAAAGCAGCCCGCCGCGCCGGAATCGGCGAAAGCCGCCACACCGGGGCGTGAAAACGGCGCGCCCGGAGGCGCCCGGACGAACGCCGCGCAACCTTCCGCGGCTGCGCCGGCGAGCCCCGTTCAGGGCACGCCAACGCCGGCCGGTGTCACGGCGGGAGTACTGGTGGCACAAGGGCCAGCCCCGTTCAACCATGATGAAAAGCAGAACGACAGCTACTACGCCACCGTACGGACGCAGGACGGCGAGCGCACCGTCTGGGGACTGGACCTCGAGCGCGCGATCGGCGAAAGCGGTGTGCAGCCCGGTCAGCGGATCGAGCTGGAAAAGGGAGGCAGCAAGACGGTAACAGCGCTGCAGCGCCAGTTCGACGAGAAGGGTACCGAACTCGCTCCAAAGTCAGTCGAGAGCCGGCGCAACGAATGGCTGGTGTCCTCGCCGGATGTACCGGGTCTGCCCACGCGTGAGCAGCGCGAGGCGCTGGCCAGTGTCCGCCGGGAAGTAGATGATCGCCGTCGGATCAATGAGGCACGCGAGCGGTTCCTGAGCGGAGACTGGAAATACTCGAAGGAACAGCAGAAGACGCTCGATGAAGCACGCGAGCGCATCAAGGCGCAGGCCGCGCGCGAGGTGCTGCGTGACGAGATCAAGGGTCTGCCGGAGCAGCAGCAGGAGAAGCTGATGGGGGAGTTCGAAAGCGCCGTGGCCGAGGCGCGCGCGGCTAACCGGCCACTGGACGTGCCCATGCCTCAGGTAAGCGAAGCAACGATCG
This sequence comes from Paraburkholderia sp. BGA-UO-ETr-F21, assembly GCF_059567925.1. NCBI lineage: Bacteria > Pseudomonadati > Pseudomonadota > Betaproteobacteria > Burkholderiales > Burkholderiaceae > Paraburkholderia > Paraburkholderia sp. BGA-UO-ETr-F21. The sequence goes on from NZ_JCAQOY010000015.1 coordinate 7,546, forward strand.
AGGCTGTGCGCGAGCAGATCGAGCGCGAACGCGCTCGGCAGGGCAGAGATGGGCAGCAACCGTCACGTGAACAGGCACAGCCCGCAGCGCAAACCCAGGAGGCCGGCCATGACGCGCCAACGCTCGAGATCGAACCGTAACGAACACGTGACCGACGCTGCGCGCACGGTCGCGACTCAACTCACACAACAAACGGAGAGACGCACCATGAAAATCGCCGTCATCAATTTCTCGGGCAACGTCGGCAAAACTACCATTGCTCATCACCTTCTAGCGCCTCGACTGGAAGGCGCTGAGGTTATATCGATCGAGTCGATCAACTCGGATGGTACCGAGAGGGCCGCCTTGCGCGGCAAACAGTTCGATGAATTGCAGGACCGGATGATGACCATGCGACACGTTGTCGTCGATGTGGGGGCATCCAACGTCGAAGACTTTGTCGCGTTGATGCAAAGCTACGACGGGTCACACGAGGACTTCGACATGTTCATTGTTCCGACCGTGCCGCCTCTGAAGCAACAGCTCGATACGATAGCCACGCTTGATCAGTTGAGCGCCTTGGGCATAGCGTCCGACCGGATCAGATTGCTGTTCAATTGCGTTGATCCGAAGAGCAATCTGGATAAGGTTTTTGGTCGCCTGTTTACGCGTCATGCGGCAGTGGGTGGCTTTGTTCTCGATCCGTCCGCAGTCATTTATGAAAATCCGATTTACGAAAAGATAAAGACGATCGGCAAGACTATTACTGACGTCAACAGCGACACAACTGATTATGTTGCGTGGAACGCACGGTCAATGGAGGACGATACGCCGGAGCCCCAGCGAGCCCATATTCGTCAGATGGTCGCCATCAAACGACTGGCCACGCGCGTAACACGCGAGCATGACGACGCGTTCCGGCTTCTGGTGCACTGATGGGCGCGCCGGAAGATTCGATCCGTGAGGAACTGATCGGCGCGGTGCTGGGCGAACTCTCGCTTTTGCGCCGCGACGTGAAGGACTTGTCGCAACTCCTCGAGGCGAGCGGCAAGCAGTTCAAGGACGACGGCGAGCTGACGCTGCTGCGATTCACGTCGCGTTATGAACGGTTCCTCAACCAGTTCGCAGCATCGAGCACCGATGTGCTGGCCGAAGCGGGACGGTTTTCGGAGGCCCGCGATCAACTGCTTGGCGAGATCTCGCTCAGGCAGTACGACGAAGCCAACGGACGAAGCCGCGATCTGCTACGCGACGTTTTGCGCGAGGAGCGCGGCCGCCGTCCTGGTATCGGCCGGATCGAACTGGCCGCATGGACCGTGTGCGCCATGCTTGGCTCGGCGGCGCTCACGGTCGGAGCCCTTGCGGCGCTGCGCCTTCTGACCACCTGACAGGAGATCTCATGAAACGACTGATCGCAATATTGATCTGCGGCGCGGTCGCCACCCAGACGGTGGCGCTGGCCGACGACGACAACCCGTCCGCCTGCGGTGCCGTCCTGTGTCTCGCCGGCCTGATCGCCGGTGGCAGCGCCGGCGGGGACTGCAAAAACTATATGACCGGTTACTTTTCCATCGTGAAATTCCACCACGGCCACTTCGATGAGACAGGCACGACGAATGCCCGTCGCGATTTCACCAACCAGTGCAAGAGCGTCGGACCGGATACGAAGAAAGGTGTGAACGACAGATACGGAAACGTTCAATCTGGTCCGTGACGCGCAGCCGCTCTCTCAGGTCTTGACGAAGATTTGCCCTCGGAAGTCAGGACTTTTTACGGTGCGGGCTGCGGCCCGCACCCTTTTTCAAGTTGTTCACAGATGGACCATACGAGCATTTTATGGAGAACCGACGATGCCCCCGACAGATGAAACATGGCGCAAAGACCACGCTGCACTTCGCCTCGCGATTGAACTGCTTGGCTTTGACTGCAATCGCGTGATCGCGCATTTGCAGGTCGCCCGCGAGCCGATGTGGAGAGAACTACCGTTCCAGTTCGCGTCCGTCACGTTCGATTCGAGGAAGGCTGCCGCGTCCGGACTGAGCGAGCACGGTCAGCGGGACGTCAACCGTGTCTTCAACGCCTTGCGTAACTGTGCGTGACAGATGTAGATAGTCAATCGAGAACGACGGAAGTACACTTCCCGATGCTGTGAAAATGGTGGACCACGATGAGACTGACGTCAGGAAAACTGCTGCGGTCGATGGACCCCGGCCGCGAATATCGCGCGAGCGAGCTGGCCGAATGGTTCGACACGTCGACCGCGCAGATGAACGACATGCTATGCACACTGGTTGAAGACGGGCTCGTGCGCATGAGCAGCCATGCAACGCGCATTATCCGGTTTGAGCGTCTGGCATTTCAGCCTGCGCAACCCGTGCCTCGTTTCGTGCCGCCCCCGACGACGAGCCGGGCACGGATGTTGATGACGCACCGCCCGGCACGCACAATCCCTTTAAGGGCGGTTTCAAGAGCGAAGCGCAACACCGGGATCAATGGCCGGGGTGAGGATTGACTGGGCGGTTTCAAGAGTGAAGCGCAACAGGGGGCTAATGAATGGAAGCTGAGGTTATCGACGCGG